>NZ_QORT01000001.1:0-1234262 GCF_023337675.1 Parasaccharibacter sp. TMW 2.1891
AACCTGAAGGTCGTAGGTTCAAATCCTACCCCCGCATCCATACCCACAAAATCAGAAACAACCACATAGCCATGGTCCTCCCGTGGGTCCACACGTTCCCCAACCATCTGTCACGAATAAAGGGAACTTGTAATCTCCCTAGAATGGCTGATTTGGCGATTGCTTGCCATCATGCGCATATAAGGGCCATTCAACACCATTTGAGAGAAGTGTAAGCTTTTCTGAGGTAGGCTGCTTTTCTGAGGTAGGCTGTCGGATAAGACTATGATCTGCGTAGGTCTGGAACTAAAATAGTTAATGCCTGGCAGCTTGTTCCTGTCATCAAGGAACTGAATGAAATGGGATTTCAAGATTAGGCCGCAGACCGAAACAGTGGGGTTTTTTTGTGATCCATGGCCTATCTCCTTTTGGAAAACCATGAACAGTGTCAGCCGTTCTAACTAGATTGAACCGTGTCGTGTATGAAATCTTCCCTTAGGGAAGATGCTGTTCGGTTATTCTTTTCACCATCATTTCTGGAAAATGCTTTTCCTGTCAGGGATCGGATTGGAATCCTAAGGCGTATTTTTCTTTTGCCTTGAAGGCTCCGTTGAAAACAGGGATATCGCCATAGATTGCGCTTCGGTGCCAGCCAATGTCATGGCTGTGTAGCCGAAAAACTGTGTCTTTTTCATGTCCAGGCTTTCGTAACTTTCGGCCAGTGGGCTGATTGGTTGCCCAAATCAGAGTTGCCTAGGGAGATACTCTCTCCGTGTTCTTTCTGAATATGGAGGAACGGTATGAAAGGGGGGCACCGGCTTCCGTCGCAAGGATGCCCTCGCCGTAGTGGGTTGTCACTGTTCTTCATTCTTTCAGACTTGTCCAGAGAATTTCTATCAAGTGTCTGATTCTGCATTTAATCTTCTGTTTAAGTCAAAATATAAAATTTTGTGTTAACATAAAACAATGATAGCATGAGACTGTGCCTGATATTTCAGGAACATTAAAGAAGGATTTCAGAGTATGCGTCGTTATATTTTTGCGATAACAGCATGTGCCGTTTTTGTGTTTTCGACACAGAGTAGTTATGCGGGATTCTTGAGTAATCTCGAAAATGCAGGGACTGCATCCAACGGTGCCGCCATTGGAGGAGTTGCCGGGGGAAAGAAAGGTGCCTTGATTGGTGCCGGTGCTGGCCTGGCCTTTCAGACGTTGCATGCTCAAGCCAAGGGAAATAATGAGCAGCAGAAGGCTGTGGAAAATGGTTTGAACGCTGAAATTGCCACGACCAAGAAAAAGCTGCGTATCGCTCAGGCGAATGTGCAGAAAGCCCAGAAGGCTTATGATGAAGCAGTCGCCAAGAAAAATGGTCTTGAAGGCGATGCTGCGAAAGCCCAGGATCAGGTTATTGCTCGTAAAAATGCTGTTTTGGAAAATGAGAAGCAGCGTGTAGCGGAATATAAAGCAATGGCTAACAAACTGCAGCAGACCAAGAGCGATGCGCTTGCAAAGTCTAATGCTCAGAATAATGGCGATTAATATTTGAAATTATATATCTTGAAGGGAGCATATATTTATATGCTCCCTTTCTTGATAGAACGCCTAGTATATTATTTTTACTAGGCGTTTTTCTGTATGAAAGGGGGTATGTTATGATTGTTAAGGTATCAAAGAGACGCTCATTGTATGTATCTCTCTCAACAGCATCTCTTATGCTGTTTTTGGCTGGTTGCTCAGCAGCAGATTGTGACCCGAATAAACAGGATGAAATGTTTACCCAGATGGCTTGTTCGTTTGGGGGAGGCTACCAGAAAAGAACAAAGGCTTTGACAAATGAGCGTAGCGTGCAGGAACAGGCTGTTCAGATACAAGATGCTCATCTAATGTCCATCAATCAGCAGATTGCCGTACTACGTCAGGAAATGGCGCAGCTACAACAGAAGATTGCTAAGGAAAAAGCGCAGCGTGATGATCTTCTTAGACAGGAAGCTTCCCTGCAGCAGCAGTATGATCAGGCAAAAGCTGATGGCGATTCCGATAAAATGAAAGAGTTGATTGAAAAAATCAGGAATGTGTCTCAGATAAAGAGTCATTTCGATTATAGCATTAAAATAGATAATGCAGCATATGCTTCTAAAGTTGATGAACTCAACAAGAAATCTGCGGAAACTCATTCACTTTAAAATATTTTAAATTGTTTTTGCTAGTCTTATGGAAGCACAGGGATGTGAAGTATCCCTGTGCTTTTCCTTTATCTGTTATAATAATGCATATGAGCCGCCTGTTCTATTTTTGCAATAATATCCCGCTCAGCATCAAGGGATTTACCGGAGGATATGTCTTTTGTATTTTGTATGGCTATGTCTAGCCAGTCGAGGCGCCTGGAAAGGGGAAGGTCTTTATAATTATTTTTGAGATTGTTTACTATGATAGTCTTGGCATCCTCCAGACGGGTATCCCTTTGGCTATTACGGGATACTGTTTTTAACAGGCCGAGGTAAGCGTTCACTGTATCATCAAGCGAAACCTGTTCTGTCGAGATGGAGGTTTTATAGATGCTCAGATTGGGGTTACGGGCATTGTCAGGATCATTGACGAAAGCCGTATAATTGACAATATCAATCCTGTTCGAGGCGATCTGCTTGCTGAGTGTCAACAGAGTAGTCAGGTTGGCGACAGCGCTATCCAGGTCAGCTTGGTTACGTTCTGCATTGGCCTGATTTTGTGCCTCCCGTGCAGCCTCCATAGCCTGGTTCAATTGGGTAAGACGGGCTTGTAGCTCAGCTTTGTTCTGGTCACTTTGGCTCAGGGCAGACTGAAGGTTTTTGAGAGCATCATTTTCGTTGGCATGCTCTTCTTTGACCTTGCTGGTATCAGCGTTGGCAGCATCATTGACCAGCGCAGCGAACCCTTTTTGTGCTTTCAAAGCTTCCTGTAGGCTATTCATTGTCATGGCACCGATGACAACACGGAACCCGACCTCAGGAGCACGCTTTGCGTCTCCATTGTCGTCATAAGGGGCAAATTCCGCACGATAAGCGCTGGAAATGTCTCTGGCGGAATTCAGGACACTGCCTCCGAAAACTTGCGTCCCGCCTGTAAGTCCCTGGTTCCAGTAATGCAGGTAAGCCCTCATCTGGTAGGGTGTAAGAACCATCTCACTGACATTGCCGACTATATCGTACAGGGAGAGGGGATTGGCTATATTGAGTGATCCAATCGGTTTGGGGATGACGCCATGATCGGTAGAAATCCCCTGACTGCTGCCAACAATGCAATCATCAATCTGATTCTGGCAATCGCTGCCCGGTTGTGGCCAAGGGGCAGGTTGTGTGTTCAGGGAACTGTTCTTGATCCCTCCACTAGCGGCAAAAACCCATTCAGCATCAGTTGGCAGGCGAATAAAGCCGGGCTTGTCTCCTCGCTTCGGCAGACGGTCAGGAGCATTCTTCATGAGCCAGCTCGTCCATTTCTCTGCAAACTGCTGTGCTTCCAGGAAGGAGATATTGCTGGCAGGAAAATTCCTGCGCTGAGGGGGAGGAGCCCCCTGACCTTCCATGACAAGTTTATATTGCGCCGCCGTTACCTCATATTTTCCGATATAGTAGACAGGGTGCTGATTTTTATCAGTAAAGGGAGCGGCAAGATTGGCTTCATGTATGAAAAGGTTATAGCCATTGCTATGGGAGGCCTGAGTACTTTTCAAATCCATGGCCTGGCCAATTGTGATCCGCCGGTTTGCCATGAAAGCGGCATCTCCTGTGCTGGCTGATGTAGGTTGTACTTCAACACGGCGAAAAACCATGGCCCCTCCGCAGGGCATGGGAAGAACCAGTTCCTCGGCATCGGAATCTGGTGAAGGCTTGGGGTCATAGATGGCTTTGTTCCAGCTGATCTGTGCTGGAGTGGAGGTTGTGCACTGTGCCCGTGCTGTGTGGCTGGAGAGACCTGTACAGAGCAGGGCTGACAAGACAAAGACGGGCGCTGATGGGCGAAGTTGAGCCATGATGCGCAGGGATGGTTTCCGTAATGCTAAAAATTCTGTTGCTGTAGTGAAATGTAAATAAGACATTGGTGGTCCTTTGCTTATAAAGGCATGTCAATCATGATGACAGGCTGTCAGGAGTTGCATATGCCTTGCCATGGTGAAACCCGGTGCAGGGAGCGTGTTGTTGCCCAGGCCATGATGGTCGATCCTGGGATAATATAAGCAACTAGCTGCAAGGCAAAGGCGATTGTAATATTTATGGAGGATGCTGACGTTTCGTCTTGTAGAAACGTGTTGTGAAGTATGCGATTCATGGGCCAGCTTAATCCCCAGGCTATGCAAAAGGCGAGGCAGGTTCCTCCAGTGGCCAGGAGAATGGTCTGCACGACAGGGATGATACGAGCGTTATTCAGTCCAAGAAATGTCAGGCTTGCGAGATGGAATTTCTTTCGTTCAGTTTCCGCTGCGATGGCCGTACCCAAAGTAACGGCAAAGCCTATGGCCCCGATATAAGCCATGAGATGAAAAAGATGTGTTGTTTGCTGATTGATATTAAGAATGGTTTTAACACGGGGAAGCTCGCTGGTTATGCTTAACCCCTGATGTGTCAGATCTCTGTCCAATGTGATGACGTCAGATAGTGAACGCGCATAAAGTCTGAAGCCGGGCCATGTTGCCTTTGGTGTACGTGCTTTCAGGAAATCAGCTGCTTTTTGTTCGCCCAGGGTCAGGGCTTCCTGCCAGGAGGAGAGGTTGGTGTTCTCGCGCCATTCTTCGGCCGCTTGCGCTACAGGAAGTGACACGAATAGCTGGAAGCGGGATGTAACGGTCTCGTCTGCGATAGCAGCAACGTTTAATTGTATGCGAGCCATTTTTGCAGCGCCTGCGGCATGTCGGTCAATGAGCATGACGAAGGTGTCCCCGGGTTGAAGGTGCATGTGTTCTGCCAGATGGGCGGACATGACAACCGGGATATCTGGAGATGAAATCTGCGCATGTAATTTTGCCAGGCGCATTTCAATTCTCTTTCCCAGAAGAGGATCTCCGGGAGAGGATGGAAGGAGTTCGGCGTCTGTTCCCTCGAATACTGACGTTGTGTTGGTTGCCTGTAACCGTACGCTTGCGGCGAGTGTGCGTGTTTTGGGAAGGAGAAAGGTCACTCTCTTGTCGGTTCTCAAGGCCTCCAGTTGTTGTTCGGAGTAAGGATAATTTCGGGCGCTTGAAATTTCCAATGCCGAGGGGTCGTGCAGCAGAGTCTGTTGCATATGATCAACGAGACCTGCCTTCAATCCTGCAAGGAGCAACATGGGCAGCAGAGTACTGGCAAGACCACTTACAATACACAGGGCAAGTATTTTATTGGAAAAAAGGTCCCGCCAGGCTAGATGACAGGCAAGAAGAAGGTGACGAAAGTGCGTGTGACCCCGGGACGGCATGAGCGTTTCCTTTAGAGAAAGTTATATATGAAAATTGTTAATTGTGGATGATAGTTTTATTCCCTTTCATCTGAGCCTGAACCAGTGAAAATTCGGCCTTCTGTAGGGCGTCTATGTCATGACTTACTACAATGACGCCGGCGTTTTGTGTTTCTGCATAATTGCGTAGTAAATCCAGGACGATCGCAGCCTGGGAAGGGTGAAGGGGAGCTGTTGGTTCATCAGCCAGAAGGATAGGGGGTGTGTGAATTAAGGCTCGTGCTATGGCAACACGCTGCCTTTGACCGACAGATAATTGAGAGGGCAGTTTTTCAAGGCAGGATATGATCCCGAGCCGCTCGGCAAGCATGTCGATGTGCCCAACACCCTGCCCGGAGGGGGGAGTTTCCAGCACATTCAAAGCGAGGGCAATATTTTCGCGCGCTGTCAGGAATGGCAGAAGGCCGCCGGTTTGCGGAATGAAACCGACATGCTCGGCCCGTAATGTAGTGAATAGCCGTTCACGCTTGCGGTTTGTGGTGTGTGACCCGGGTGAAAGATAAGGGGCGAGCTGCCTCTCGAGCAAAGAGAGGCAGCGAACTTTTGTTGGAAGAAGGGCGAGCGAAAGTAGACCAAGCAGTGTACTTTTCCCGCATCCTGATGGTCCGATAACCCCGAGGCATGTTCTCTTGTGCAGTGTCAATGAGGGGATCTCGAGCGTAAAATCCCCCCCCGGTGCCTGCCAGGTCAAGGCTTCGGCGTGGAGAAGGGGGGGATCGGCAGGGCAGCTTTCACTCTGAACCATGGTTGGGGCCGTGTTCAAGGCAAGTCATCCAACCCTACGGAATAAACTTTTTCATCCTCATCATTGCCCCCGTTGATGGAATGCCAGCCGTCCGTATCACTTTCATAAAGCTTGTAGCGTTCAATAAGCGCACGCAGGTCGCTGAGTATGGCGTCCTGTTCCCCGGCGCTCAGGCTATTCCAGCGCTCCTGGGTGAGTTGGGCAATCCGAGACCGATAAGGAAGGCCATTCAGATATTCCGGCAGCAGGCTGCCCAGTGTTCCATGGGCGGCATCGCCATCATGTGAGAGGGCATCCGGATTACGGGCCGAGGCTGCGAAGGCAAATTGCAGCCGCTGGAAAAATTGCTCGGGAGCCAGCTGGCTTTGTTCACCCTGGTCCAGAATGGTTTCAAGCGAAGAGGCGAGATTGCTCATTTCATTGCGCTTCATCAACAAATTGACGCGCAAGGCAGTTTTATTGCTGACAGGATCGGTGCTTGCAACATAGCCTTCGATCATGGGCGGAAGGCTGGCATTGTCACGTTGGCCTATGTAGCGCAGACGCATGGCCTGCTCTACAATGGCCATGCGGTCATTGGAGGGGCCCTCAGGTGTCGTTTGGCTGCCATGTTGACCGGAAATGTGACTTGCCTGGGTCAGAATCGCCTGTGTCAGTTGTCGGACAACGAGGTTGAAATCATTCGTCAGATTATCGGATGTACCATTACCGACGGGATAATAGAGACTGGACGTATTCGGGAATGCCGAGAGAGTTCGGTATTGCGCTTCTGCCCGGTCAGTATCGTTGAACTTTTTCCCGGCGGGTGTGTGAAGATGGACCACGAAGAGGGCAATATCGTGTTTTTCGGCCAAACGGTTGAGGTCGGTGATGCCAAGGTGGGTTGAACTTAGAGGGTTGTGTTCATCGCGGGCACCGGCATCGGTTACCAGAATGATATAGCGGCCTTGCATGGAGGACCAGTCAATATCCGTTATGGCAGTTTTCAGGCCAGCGATGGGGTCTTCGTCGAAGCCGAAGGAGGAGACATGTGCTTCGTTGACGGAAGCGATCTGACTGGTGATGGCATCGCTCGATTGGGTGAAATCGGGAGTTGCAAAAATTTTTGAGGCATATTCAAGTCTGGGATCATCCTTTCTGGACTGATCCCTGAAGCCTACAAGCCCGAAACGGAAATTGTGTCCCAGGGGAGCGTTGTTGATCTGTGAGACAATGTCATTGATGGCATTGCGAGTTTGCTCGATGTAAGGCTGCATGCTTTGTGTCGTATCAATGACAAAGACCAGACCTGCGCGGAATGGGGGTGCTGCGTCGCTTTTCTGTTCGTGGGGGGGAGGCAAGGTGGCCCCGGCGACGTGCATCAGCATGGCACCGGTATAATCGGGCTCGCTATTATGTGCGTCCAGGATGGGCAGCAGATAAAAATGTTTTTTCTGATCAATCCAGGCATCAGGTTCCAGTGCGGCAGCCTGGCTGTTGGGAGGCTGGTGATCTCCGGCGCTGAGGATGGCCCGGGCATCGGCGGCAGGGTCATTCCCATTCAGCAGATTCTCTTCGGCCTGCCGGGTGCTCATGAAGATGGCGCGCGATCGACCTGCCAGCGGAGCAAACTGGGCATTCAGGCGATGATTCCAGCTGAGTGTCTGGGATGCCTTGATCCAGCCATTGGGATGATCTTTCGTACTGCCAATCTGAAGTTTGTCATTCGCCCTGGCAAAGACGTAATAGGCCAGAAATCCTGGAGAAGGGGTGCCCTGTTCGGTGTGTTCATCTGGCGTGATGATGGCCCCAGGCTGTGTAAGTATTTGCTGATAAAGAGTGCCCCCTGCCCTTTGCAGCAAAGGAGCGGCAAAGCCGTGCTGCCCGGTGAGGGCGATTATTCCGCACAGGGTGGACCCCATCAGTCTTGTGATGATCCTGGCTTTTTTGGAAGAAAAGGAGAACAGCGTGCTGGCAGAAAGAAATGTTGGGGTCATCGTGCGTATTCCTGAAGGGTGAAAGCGGCCTCCTGGTCGCCATTTTCGGCTTTCTTGCGAAGGGCTGCGAGCAGGCTGTCCCGTTCACTGCGAACGTCCTGATTTCCTGCGAGAAGGGCCTCGCGGTAGTAGCGTGCTGCCTCCCGGGGATTGGGTTGAGGAATGGGGCCGTCGGTACGGAACCTGGCAGGATCATACAGCTCTCCCATTCTCTGGAGGGAGACCGGGTCATGTTTGGTTGCTGCATACCCAAGCAGCCGCAGTCCTGCGTCACCCTGGCCTGCACGGATACGTCGCCACCCCTCCTGACCAATGGCAGCCGGGGTGACCAGCTGCTTGACGGCATCTGCCGGACTCATGTTTTGGTAAGCAGGCGTTGCGAGAAAAGATGGTTTGTGAAACCAGAACCACCCTCCTGCCGTGGCAAGACAGAGTGCGATCACTGCCCCCCCTGCCGGGATGAGCAGTCCCTTCTTCCTGGAGGAGGAAGGCGTTTTATCCATCGCTTGCGTTGTCTCGGGTGCATCCTCCGGCTTTTTGTCTTCAGGCGTCCCGTCGGCAGGATGCTGGGTGGCCGTTGCATCAGGTGGTGGAAAAGGCACGGCTTCGGGGGGGGCGGCAGGAGGCGGAGAGAAGGCTGCCTGTTGTTGGGATTGCTCTTCTTCTGTCTCCGATGCCATTTGCAGGATTTGTGAAGCCGTCTGGGGCTGTCTGTTCGCAGGGAAGCCAACCCAGTCGATTTCTGCTTCTGTTATGCCGAGTGCCGGAATACTGACAGCGGAAGCGGCCAGCGGGTCAATGCAGGCTTCGGCCTGCTTGCGCGGAAGAAGGGCAATGACCATATGCCCGTCATGCGAGATTATTGCGCAATCTGGCAGGAATGTGTCGTCAACCTGCACAGTGACGTTCTGTTGCGTCGAGACGTCACCCGATGCAATGACCAGGCCAAGAGTCATCTCTTCTTGTAATGGAATGGCTTTGTCAGCAAGGGTAATTTGATTCATCTGTTTATGTCTTTCCCGTTATCATGTGCATTGTCGAGCCTGCTCAGTGTCTTCAGGTACTGGCCCAGCTTGGCATTCTCCTCCACGTCATACTGCGGACCGGCTTCCCGGAAACGGGCCTTCAATGCGGTGACCCAGTCCAGGAGGAAAAGTACGCCGCTATTGCCTATGTTCGGAAGATCTGGATAGAGCTTCCCGGCTGGATCTTCGGGAAGAAGGAAGATTGGCATACCCGTTTTTTCACAAACCGGCCGGTTTGCTGGGGCGTCCTTTCTGTCAACGGGGGGATATCCGAGCCATGTCACAAAATTGCTGATGGTCTCGGCCGTAAGGATTCCAGGTTTTTCGCCATTCTGGACAAGCTTGCTGACATTTTTACATGTGTTGCGCAAAATGTTGGCAATGTCTCCAGCCAGATTGTTCGTTTCAGCCAACTTGAAAAGTTGTGCCAGGAAAGGCGAGAAGGCATCGTTGTTGACATGAAGCCAGTTTCGTTCCCTTTCGGTACTCATGTTGTCAGAAGAGAATTTTTCCCGGCAATGGTCTTCCCAATATTTTAGGATATGTGCGGCGAAACGGTCAAAATCATCTTCCTCTGGTGCAGCGTCAGCGGACACGTTTTTCTCGGCTGGAGAGGGTGAGAGGAGACTTTCAAGTAACTGAATTTCCTGGTGAGTGGTCTGCGGTTTGGTTTTGTTGAAGGCAATCCATTCCCGAGTAACAAGCTCTGCACTGAGGGAGAGTTGCTGGAGCAGTACGCCAAACCGTCCTTTCTGGGCGAGAGGGAGGCAGGTTGCCCTGATGAAATTATCCACGGAGCGCTCTGCTTCGGCGTGAACGGCTTCCTGCGAATTGTCAAAGTAGAATTTCTTCCCTGTCTCCTGCAGGTTCTGGAGTATCCTGCGCAGCTTCAGATACAGCTTGCTGGTCTTGATATCTTTTTCTGCGAGAGGAAGGAGACGCTCGGCAAGATAGCTGACACCGCCATCATTGGGCTTGAGTACGGCATCGAAGGCTTTGTCATGGTTCCTGATGTAGGTTCTGACTTTTGCTGAACTGTCGTACCCTGTTTTGAGGCTTGGCAGCCGGCTCTTGAAGCCAGGGAGCATGGTAGTTTCATTTTTCTGGGCATCGCGATCGTAGATCGTATCCCCATAGGTGGGGGAGCGCAGCCATTGGATGTTATTGAATATTGGCTGGGCGGGTTCCCACGCATTAAGCCAGGGAGAGTTTTTGAAATAATTGATGATAGAAGCGTCGAGCCGCGTGTCCCAGCGTTCAACTCCATCATCTGGCCGTCCTGGCGTGGAGGCTAATGCCGTGTCGAATTTGGTCAGGATGATAAATAAGGAGTTATCCTGGGTGCTGCGCTCTTCTGGCGTAGCGCCAATGGTCGTGTTGACCCAACCATCAATCATCGCCGGCAGGCTAACGACCTCCTGGTTACTGTCGCCAATACATAACAGGACAGATGTCAGGTCATTGTTGCTCTTATAGAGGTGGAACAGATAGTCGACCTTCCCGCGGAGAAAAAGCTCGGGGATGTTCGTGGCCTTGCTGAGTGATGGATATTCCCCACGGGATCGCGCTCCGGGGAAGTCAAGTAAATCGATCCGCTTTTTCTGGAACTCCCACCGTGCTGCCTTCAAGGGGAGAATAAGCTCTGAGATGAGGGCCGCTGCAACGTCACGCCCCATTCCAACCAGTTTTCCACTGGGGGATTTCAGGGCGGTATTCATGCTGGCTCCCGGACCCCACAGGGTTTCAACATTCAGTATGCTGCCATTATTGGGGGCGTTCAGGGCATCGGGATTACAAAAAGCCAGTTCATCCCTGTCGAGACTGAAGCGGGCTTTGAGCAGTTTGTGCGCATAATCGGTGAAAGGCGAGCTCGGACCACCCCATAATGGAGAAAGAGCTTTTATGGCTGTATCGAGATCAAATGAAGATATGTTCTCTGCGAGAAAAGCCCAATATTCATTATCAGTCCCGTCTGATGAAAATGGTGTATAGCTTTTTTCAGAGAGGAACGAGCTGTTAAAATAATCCTGCAATGCTTCAACATCATTTTTCGTAAAAAATGGTTCCTGCTGCGGATCGTTTTTTTCACGTGGGATGATGTTTTTTATGGTTTCAAGTATGTCAGCGGTTTTAACAGCATCTTCGGTAAGCTTGAAGTCCCTGAAATAGGTATTCCCTAAAATACAGACCACATCTCTTGCCGAGAGCAGTTTGACGCAAATCGGTGTGTCCGCACCCACGTTTGTGGGGAGGGAGGGAGGGGTTACGGTAAAGCGGGAGACAAGACCGGAGGATTCCTTACCGCCTGGCGGGTTGATTTCCCTCAGAAAGTCCAGCTGGTGGTCAGTTGAAAAGTCGATGATGAGGGGGCCGGTCTCGGGAGAGGTCAGGGCGCCGGTCAGGAAGGATTTTCCCGCCTGGGAGGCTCCATAAACGGCAATTGTCTGGGGTGCATCAGCGGTGTGATCGATTGCCTGCGCAGCACGCAGGCAAGCACGCACCTCTCTCCCTTCCCTTGCATGAGGCTTGTTGTGCTCCATCCAGGCAGAAAGGGTTTCTGCAGTGGTGGCAAGTGCTGAGGATACGCGCTTCAGGGCGTCGGGAGATATGGCATCCATGGCGTAGACTTTCTTGGGGCGGTGAGGGAGGCTGGGAGATAGGGCGGATCAGACTGTTGATTGGTCTTGGATGGTTGTCAGGTGTATGGCGCCGGTGTCACGCCAGTGTCCCTGGGGGGTGAGGGTTGTCTGTAGTGTTGCGCTGATGAAGTCTCTGGCTGGCACTTTTATGGGAGGGCCATCATGAGTGGTGGGTTGGCCTTCAATTTCCGTGATGACCAGATTTTCACAGAGCTCTTTCCGTTCAGCTTCGCTGGTGGAGGGGGTTCTGGTGCGGGAGAGCGTAAGGGACAGGGGGCTGTTAAGGTCAATGCGCCGCTGCTGAAGGAAATCCCGTCCTGCGGATGTCAGGGCAAGATTGTAGAATGGACTGCTGGGAAAGTCCTTGTTGGGGAGCTGTTTTGTCCCGAGTATCATGCTGCCTTCGAATGTATCGATCTTTATTTCCAGCTTGTCTTCCGCTGTGACATTCGAGAGGTCGTAAGCGATAGGGGATCCGTTTTCCTCTTGAGGGTTGAAGAGACGGATGATTGTTCCTTCGTTGATTTTCATGTTGCCAATGAAATGCGCCGTTGATTTTTCATATCTGGTTTTGGAGGCCAATTTGAAATTGCCAATCTCCGCACGGCAAGCCTTCTTCCAGATGACGGCTCCCATCACGACAGTACTTTTGGGATCTCCAATCCGGTTGCTGCTGTCAGAGAAAGGATAGTCACCAGTAATCACATAGTTATGCATGGGAATGACACGCTGCGGAGCCACGGGCAGAGCGCTCAGGATCAGGCTGCAGACATGTGGCAGTTTGGAAGGTCTGCCGGAAAGCAGGAGGGCATCGCAGCCATAGGCCTGAACAATACTGCACAGTATCTGCAGGGGTTGGCCCAGCCTTCTGGTAATAATACCTTCCATGTCCTCGGTTGTTACATGTATGTTGGCATCCAGAGGGTCGAAAATATCTTCGTTGGCAGCTTGCGTGTCATCGTTCTGGTCAAGAAATCTGGTCAGAGCGGAAGAGGAAGGCGTGCCGTGAATGGAAAGGTGTTTTTTGAGGGCTGCCCTGAAATAATCACGTGTGCGTTCGGCGGCTTTCGGAGAAATCTGGTGAAGCTCGTGCAAGCGGCCTGTTATCAGCTCTCCCGAGAAGAATGTTTCCACATTTTCGTAGGCATTAATGATGCTCAGTGCGACAGGTTCAAGAATTGTGGAAATGAAAAGCTGTCGCTGCGTTGCCTCCTGAATGGTTGAGTCTGCGGCACCCAGTTTGAACAGGGTATTAAAAAAAGCTCGTGGCTCAGGAATATGATATGTTCTGAAATGATTCATGAAGGCTGTGATAATTGGCCCTGAAATTATGTCTTCAAGCAGGTCATCACCCGCAATGCGCAGACTCTCGCGGAAGAGCTGATGCGGGTGGAGCATTTCTTCATGTTTGTTGCGCCGATAATCGCACACCATGAGGTCTGTTGTCCCTCCGCCGATATCAAGGCTGGCGATGCGGAGGCGTTCTTTGCCATCGGAGGAGGCAGCATGGCCATAGAGATGGAAAAATTCGTCAACACTGCCGCCCATCTTGTTGTTTATTTCATTCTCCAACCAGACAAGCTGAGTGGCTGTTGCCTCATCTATGCTGCATTCAAGCTCAGGTGGCTGTGTGTAGGCGTCCCCAAATTGTTTCCATGTTTCCTGCTGCCTGGTGCTCTCCCAGGCCATGGTGAGGGCCGTCCGAGCACGTTTGGTAAGGATGCGGCGCTCAGCCAGAGGCATGCCGGGCGGGAAAGCCAGTACAAGGGAACGCAGCCGGCGTGGTGTCCGGCTTTGCTCGCGACTTTCGCGTTCCTGCGGGGAGTTCATGAAGGCTATGGCCTGCAGGATGAGCTCATTGAGCATGAGGATGGAAATCTCGCTTTTGGATAGCTGACAGACTTTCACCTTTCTGGCGGCTGTTATGTCCGGTCCCGCATTGGCACCATCGTATAGCTCTTCCTTCAAATCAGTGCTGAATGTTGTGATGCCCCGTTCGTTCTGCCGCATCAGGATTTCATGAAGTTTGCTTCGGAATGAGCCTGATACCCGTGGGTTTTGGGCGGGATGGGGGGGAATGGCTTCCGCGCTGGTGAGAGCATCATTGAAATACCATCCCTGAGATGTAGGAGTGCGATCCCAAAGGTAGCGTTTGGGGGAAGCGAGGCCGGAAAAGCCTTCGGTTCCTTCCCGAGCGGCCATCATTTCTTCGGCCTCTCCGCCTACCCGGACAGGAGAGGGCCAGAGGAATGCATCATCGCGCCCAGATTCCCGGGAAAGCCGGACATCTCCGAATGTTATGTTGCTGAATTCGATCCGGCTTGAGAAAAGCCCGGAATGGATGGTCTGTGGAGCACGCAAATCCCGGAGGCCAAGCACACGGCAGTTGCCGAACCGGCCATTTTTGGAGAGTGCCTGATCGGCGTTCTGCTCGATAAGGATACCGCTGCTTCTGGAGTTCCCCAGGTCCAGGACGAGATCGACATCGATTGGTTTTGTTGCATTGTCAACAAACTTGATGACAGGCAGGTCTTTATCGGCGGTAAGCCCCTGCAGCAAGGCCAGATAGGCAGCAAGAGCTGTAAGGCGGTGATCCAGATCTCCAGGCCGTGGAGGCGGCGGTGTATCATCATCAAAGGAAGGCAGATACGCTTTCACGCTCTCAGCCTGGGCGGCAAAGATGATATTCTGGACCCAGTGATTGACACTCAGCCAATCTTTGATCCTGGTGAGGGGGGGCAGTGCGTAGGTTGCTGCTCCGTTGTCATCCGGCTTGGGGCCGTTGTAGATGGGATTGCCTTCTGGGTCCTTGGAGGGGGTACGCTCCATCGTGGTATCGATGACAATTTCCATGAAGAATTGTTTTGTTGTCGAATCTTTTTTGAGACGACCACGAATCCAGTTGGAAGGGCCGCCCTGGAGGTCAACTATGTCTGTTGGATCTTCTGTGCTGGAAGGTCTCTTCTGGGAGTCACTGTCGCTGAACGTGTTCAGCCAGGGCAGTGGAATCCAGCGCCCCTCAAAGAGTTTTGCAACGGTTCCTTCGAGGTTCAGGAAAATTTCTTCGCCTTCAACCCGTTTTCCTGCCGAGTTGCGAGTGATGACCAGAGTTTCCTGCTCTTTTGAGGCAGGGTTGGAGACAAGACTGAAGATATAGTCCTGTTCTACCCGCTCACGGAATGAAGCCAGGTCGAAATGAAGGGTAGTAAACTGCAACAGGCTGTCAGGAACGAGAAGAAGTTCTGTCATGATAAAAACCCAAAATCGGATAAGGAATGGACGGGTTTGGAAGGGAGTGCCTTTTACAACGAGGTAGCGGGAGGAGGAGAACTGCCGCCATCAGGCAAAGACTGCGTTCCTGGGTGGGGTGCATGATCCCCGTCGATTGGTGCCTGCGGGGCCTGATCGGGGGCAGGGGAAGGAGCCTGACCAGCACCCTGGTCCTGCGTACCGGCCGGGGGTTCGGGCAGGGTGAAATTGAAGCTCTGCCGGTCGTTATCGGTGCGGGCTTCTGCGTTGTATTCCTGGACGGGCTGCCCGTCTTCATAGACGGTCACATGGTATGGGACAGGCTCGCCGTTGGAGCGCATGTGATAAGGGATGACCCTGATGCTGTACGTACCGGGCTGTGGACGGACCGGCCAGGTGATATGCTCGATGGGATGCTGTACGATGGGAGAGGTCGGCGTTCCCACGTTGGCGTCCACGTCCAGCACGCCTCCCTGTGATGCACGCTTGGAGAAGCTGATTTCCTGACCGGCAGGAGGTTGGACATGCAGGTCCAGGTCGCTGGGGTCGTTCCAGGCCAGAGAGATTTCCAGAGCTCCCTTGTTGCCTCCCCGGCTGCGTGCTGTCTGAAGGTCATTCATGGCAGTCTGTCTGTGTGGTGCGTCAAGGGGCACTGCTGTGTGAACAGGGGCGGTAGGGGGTGCCAAAGGAGTGTGGACAGGGAGCTGACCGTTACTGCAAGCACCTCCGATGGAGGAGGATACTCCATTAATGCTGCCAAGGCCGGGAGGGACAGACAGGTGCCGTGCAGAAAAGAGCCCCATGAGCAAGGTGCCCAGAAGCCATAAGAGCAGGAGGAGGCCCAGCAGAACGAACCCCCACCGCCAGAAACGTCGCATCCAGAGCCCCAGGCCGATAAGAAGTGACGCAAGAAGCGCCCAGCCCAGTCCGACTCCCCACAAGGCAGGCCCCAGAGATGTGCTCAGGGCAAGGAGGAGGAGGAGAAAAAGGGGAAGACCGAATGTCAGGGCGGGGAACCAGTGCCAGGCCGGAAAGAGGGCCAGCCATCGTGTGTACCACACGCGGTACCATGGAAGGATGACAAGTCTTTCTTGCGTAAAAGTGTGGCTGCTGGTGAACCTCTGGGAGGTTCTTTGCTGACTGGTGGTCTGGTCATTGGATGCTGATGCATGGGGGGAAGAGGGCTGGGATGCCGGCTCTTCGGAAGTGGTTTTTTCTTCTGGTTCAGGGTGGGGCTCGGGGTCGGGCGCTGCTGGGGGAACGTCGGGAAGGGTTTTACCCTGCAGGTTGCCTTTGGCCAGCATGCCGGAAATTGCACGATGCCCCCAAGCCGTAAGAATGAGCCCATGGGGGTTATAATACAGGTTGTCGATGTTGGGGATTGTTAGGGCTGTTGGAAGTAGGGATACGATATCCGGGTCGATGTTGCGGCCACTATTCTGTTTCGCCCATTGGATGATGTAGTCGCGGGTCTGTGTATAAATCTGGTTGATCTGGCTCTGTTTTTCCGGGGGGATGGGAGAGCATGCAGGGCCATACCAATCTATGGTGCCATCGGCAGGGTTGCCAAAAGGTTGTGCCAGGGAAAGATGCTGGGCTTTGGGAAACTGTTGAGCATATGCCTGCAGAACATCCTGGATATCTTCCCAGAGCTCCGTGACGGGCTGGCCTTGCACCCGCAAGGTTTCAAATTGGCCATTTCGTGTAGTTTTAATGCGTGAAAAAGGCATATGGAGGGGCTTCTCGGTGTAGGGACGTTGATAATCTTCCAAGACAGATCATGTCATAATATTGTTGTGTTGTTAACTTTGCAATGGATGGCATGAGTTTCCCTTGTGGAGAAAGTGGTCATGACGAGATTGACATGTTCTGTTTTTTTACAAAAAAGTGAAGTTATTTTATATTTTCTTTATGAGACCTTCTATGCTCTTGGAGCTGTCAAGTCCTTAGAGAGGAAGAGACGTACCTGTCTGGCACTGCATTTTTGACATGTCCTGATGGAACTACCATTTGTGCCCATCACAAGGCAGCTGGAGCTGTCAGGAGGGGGGGCTGCAGGATATGTCAGAGGGGGAAGCAAGGTCACGGAACGCCTTGTATTCATGCGTCTTCCCAGTCAGTTTCAGCCCAACATGATCAAAACCGCCCGGAATAATGCTGGTGTTTGTCTGGCGACCCAAAAGTTCATTTGAACTTCTCCAATCGCCTGTTACGCTCGACATGGTCGATAGTTGTATGTCCAGGGGAGAGAAATCAGATGAAAGAATGGCTTGATTGGCCCGCCAAGAGTGCTCATCCTCCTGAAACTATTGAACATCCGGCAATTTATCATATGCTCGATGTAGCGGCTGTCGCTGAGCAGCTGCTTGCGGAATCGCCTTGGCCATCTGCATTGAAACAGGCTTTTATTGCACTGGCAGGCCTGCATGATTTAGGAAAATTCAGTGAAACATTTCGAGGAATGTTACGTGAGGGGGCATATCAACCATTCACGCACTGGGAACTGACTGAAATTCTTCTGCTGACTGAAGATGACTGGTTGGCGGAGTGGCTGGGCGGTACCGAAGACGTTCGGGAAGTTTTATATGCGGCTGTGGCCGGGCATCATGGCCGCCCTCCTCAGACAAACTTGCAGAGACGGGAGCTGAGGAAGTGCCTGCGGGCTGTCGGAGATGGCCATGAAGCAGCACAACGTTTGTTGGAGATTTTCAGGCAGCTCTGGCCAGAGGCTTCTCTTGATTCCCTGGATGAAGAAGCAGCGACAAGTTTTTCCTGGTGGCTGCCTGGGTTCTGTACGGCAGCCGATTGGATAGGGTCCAATACGACATGGTTCTCTCCAAAGGAATTGGAGCTGGAACCGGAGGCGTACCTGAAAGAGGCACGTGCAATTGCCCAAAAAGCCGTGAAAGAAGCTGGCTTGAGTGGAACAACAGCCCGTGAAGGGGAGTTGTTTGATTTTGCACTGAGGCCACTGCAAGAGGCATGCGTTTCTCTGGCCTTGCCAGAAGGCCCCGCACTGGTTGTGCTGGAAGCCGAAACCGGGGTTGGTAAAACGGAAGCCGCTCTTATTCTGGTGCAGCGTATGATTCTGGCAGGGAAGGGGCGGGGATTGTTTTTTGCTCTGCCTACTATGGCCACAGCTGATGCCATGTTTGGGCGGGCCAGGCGGGTCATGGAGACGATGTTTACAAACCCGTCCTTGACCCTCGCTCACGGTCGGGCCGGTCTGTCCGTGCCGTTTCGTGACCTTGTCAATGAAGGAAGCAGGACGGGTAAATCTGATGATCAGTCCGGCGTGACAAGTGCTGAGTGGCTGGCTTCAGATAATAGACGGGCCCTGTTGGCTGATGTTGGGATCGGCACGATTGATCAGGCTTTGCTGTCCGTTCTGCCGGTACGGTTTCAGACATTGCGGCATTATGGCCTTGCTTCCAAGATACTGGTGGTTGATGAGGTTCATGAAATGGGTGAGCCCTATATTGCGGAAGAGTTGGTGGCTCTGTTGCAGATGCACAGGGCCATGGGGGGCTCAGCTATATTGCTGACAGCGACTCTGCCACTCAAATTACGGGCCCGCCTTCTGGAGACGTACGGCGGCATTTCTGAATCTCACGCCTATCCGGCCATAACTGTCGCCGGAGGTGAGACCGTAACACAGTTTGATGATGATGCCCGGCCCCAGAAAGGGCCTGTCATGGTGGAGCGGCTTTCCACGATGGATGAGGCGGTGCGATATATTGCCCAATCTGCAGCAGGTGGAGCTGCCTGTGTATGGGTTCGCAACGCCGTGGATGATGCCATTGCTGCGGTTGATGCGTTGCGGGCTGAGGGGGTGCAGGCCCATCTGCTACATGCCCGTTTTGCCTTGTGTGATCGCAAAAAGCTGGAACAGGAAGTGCTGGATCGTGTGGGGCGGAATGGGACTGGCCGTAAGGGATTTGTTCTGGTTGCGACACAAATTGTTGAAGCCTCGCTGGATTTGGACTTTGATGTCATGGTGTCCGATCTGGCCCCGATTGGCTCCCTGATACAGCGTGTTGGCCGTCTATGGCGGCATATGGATGTGCGTCCTGCCACACAGCGTCCCGTCCCGGCACCTGTTTTGAAGGTCCTGTCACCAGACCCTGCCGAAGTGCAGGATGACCGCTGGTTGCAGAAAGTTTTGGAGAGAGGGGCTTGGGTTTACTCATTGCCGGATATGTGGCGGACGGCTTCGGTTCTGTTCAAGGCTGGCCAGATCAGGACCCCAGATGGTTTGCGCTCCCTGATAGAAGCTGTACATGGCGATGAGGTGGAAAACCTGCCCTCCGTACTGGATGGGGCGGAGGCAGAAGGGTGCGGAAAGGCCATGGCTGCGCGGCATCGTGCTCTTCAGAATCTTGCCACTATTGAAGATGGCTACCGGAAGGGCGGCTGCGGTGCGGATGATACGACCTATCCTACCCGGCTTGGGGATGAAACCCGGATTCTTGCTTTGGCCCGCCAGACGGACCATGGCCTTGTCCCATGGGCACAGGCCGAAGGAGTTCCTTCGGATGAGTTGGGCAGGAGTGAGCTGGCAGCTCTATGGGCATTGTCGGAAGTTTCTGTGAGGAGCAAGCGGCTTGTGGGGCTGGACCTTCCAGATCAGGACAGGGCCGATATTCAGGAAGCTCAAAGATATTGGCCACAATGGAAGAAGAAAGCCGTCACGATCTGCCCGGTCCATGAAATAGATGGAGCTATCTGTCAGGGTGTTTGGTATAGGAGTGATATAGGACTGCTTATATACCATTCTTCCTGATCTGGTAATTTCATTGATTTTTCCAGCCCATTATTCCTCATCTGTTTTGATTTGTGACTTGTTAATGGACTGGAAATGACACAGAGTGATATCGGAGTGCTGTATTCTTCTGCTGGTGCATGGAGACGCAGCAGATGGTTGATATTGTAACCCCTAGAGGTTTCTGGTGTCTCTAAATCTGATAACAGACCCGTGGATTCCTGTACGATGCGACGATGGTAGCAGGCGGATTATTGCACCATGGCAGATGGCAGAAGAGGGTATGCTCTTCCCGGACTGGGTCCGTCCTGACCTGAATGTTGCCTGTCTGGAGCTGCTGGTTGGGCTTGTCTATCTGGCAGATCCACCAGCGAACAAGAAGGATTGGCGGGCCCGCAGGCGGGCTGATCCAGAGCGTTTGAAAACGAAATTGGCTGCTTATGAGCCAGCCTTTCATCTTCTGGGTGATGGTCCCCGCTTTCTTCAGGACATGGAGAAGCTTTCAGGCTCCCCTAATCCGGTTGACATGTTGTTCATCGATAGTGCGGGTGGGCAGACCATGCGCAATAACATTGACGTCATGGTACATCGCAGCCGTTATTCATGTCTTTCTCTGCCGGAAGCGGCGATGGCGCTTTACACATTGCAGGACTTCGCCCCATCTGGTGGGGCTGGAAACCGCACCTCCATGCGTGGTGGTGGGCCACTCGTGACACTTCTCGATCCCGGCGAAGAATTATGGGACCTCGTCTGGCTCAATGTTCCGTTCGGTCAGCCATCCGACATGAAAGACCTGCCGTGGATGAGGCCGACACGGACATCGGAGCCTGGGCGGGCATCCGTCTATCCGTCTGATGAAAAAAGACACTTTGACGTGGAAGCGTTTTTTGGCATGCCCCGCCGTCTGCGCCTTGTAGGGGATGACGAGGGTATAACAGGTGTCATACAGAGGCCCTATGGCACGAACTATGCCGGGTGGCGGCATCCTTTAAGCCCTTATTACCGGCTCAAGGTTACAGAGGACTGGCTTCCACGCCATCCACGGGCTGGACGGTTTGGCTATCGTAACTGGCTGGGTATCATCGCTGAAGGTGAGCCCAAGAAAGCGCATGAAGAGCGTTTGGCCAGTTTGGCACTGATCGTGAGAGAGTGGTGTGGACGAGAGAGAGGGGATGAGGCGTCCGTAATTGTAGCGGGCTGGGCCATGAACAACATGAGTCCGAGAGATTTTGTCTATTCCCGTCAGCCGCTTTCTCGCCTGTCCGAGGATGCTGAAGAGGTTTTGCGAGGTTTTATTGAAGCTGCCGAGATGGTGGCGGCAATGTTGAACTGGGCATTGTCATCCGTTCTGGATACTGGTGAAGCACGGGAAGCGCAACGTGAAGAGTTTTACCTGAAAACTGAACCCGCTTTTTATCATTGCTTCCATCAGATAGCCGCCGGCGAGAGACCCTCTGAAGAGTGGCTGAATGCGTTGCGAAAGCAGGCTCTGGGTCAGTTTGAAGCTGTTGCTCTGCCGGGGCTTTCCGAGCGTGACATGCAGAGCATGAAGAAAATTGCCGAAGCCCGGAAGCTTCTGAACATAGAGTTGTGGGGATACGGCAAGAAGGCAGGTCCGGCCCTGTTTACAGCATTGGGTCTCCCCGTCCCGCAGAAGAAGAGGAAGGCCGCATGAGTGAAAAAACAGACATTGGCGTGAAGGTCTTTGAGTGGTGGCAGAAAAATCTTGCTCCACGCACGCAGTCTGCGTTGAAGGATGCAGAAGAAAGCGGGAAGAGCGAAACGGAAAAGATGCCGGGCCAAACAGCGGCACGCACGCTCAGTGCGAAGTTGCGTCGTGGGGGTTTCCCTGATCTTCTGTTTGAACCGGAAGTGCATCATCTGGTGCGTACGCTGAATGTGCGGGAGCATGAGCTGAAACGTTTTTGTCGGCTGGTTGAGATACTGGGCAGTGTGCGGACCAATAGCCACAGCACATTGGCAGAGCGGTTGAGAGGGGCAGATAAGGAGCCATTATTGTCGCCTCTAAGGTTCAAGCAGTTAATGACAGCGGAAGATGAAGAGCTGGCTGCGTTATTGCGGCGTGCTGTGCAGATGGCAGAGTATCGCTGCAACGTTGCAGCCCTCGCACGGGATGTCATGTTCTGGAATGATCGGACCAAGACCCGCTGGTGTCTCGATTATTTTGGTGCTGCGAATTCGGGAGACAAGACAGAATAGCACATGTGTTGCTGGTCTCGTTTTTATCCATTTATCAAGTAGGTTTTTGTGTCATGACAAATTTTGTCCAGTTCCATGTTCTGACAACTTATGGTCTCTCCAATCCCAATCGTGACGATATGGGCCGCCCCAAACAGGCCGTGATTGGTGGGGAGGTGCGTATGCGCCATTCCTCACAGTCGGTCAAACGGGCCTTGCGGGAAAGCACGTTCTTCAGCAACGACCTTGCAGACCATATGGGGACAAGAACTAAACGCCTGCATGGTGGGCTGGTGCAGCATCTTTTGAGTAAGGGCGTTGCCGAGAAAAAGGCTCAGGAGAGTGCAAGTACTGTTGCTGGCATTTTCGGCAAACTGGAAGCGGCTGACAAGGAAACGGGCGAACAGATCGCCACGACACTCGCTTTTATTTCACCAGATGAATGGAAACTGGCAAAAGAGCTGGCCGAAAAAGTCGCTGCCGGGGAGAAACTGCCCAAAGACAAAGACCTGAAGAAAGAGGTCCTGCGTCGGGCTGATGGGGCGGTGGATATTGCCATGTTCGGGCGTATGCTGGCCTCCGATGCCGACTTCAACCGGGATGCCGCCGTGCAGGTGGCTCATGCGTTCACGACCCATCGTTCAGTAGCGCAGGAAGACTGGTTCTCCGCTGTGGATGATCTGAACAAGGATGATGAGCGTGGTGCTGGCCATATCGGTGAAAGCGCCTTCGGTACGGGGGTGTTCTACCAGTATGTCTGCGTCAATCTGGACCTGCTGGTTGAGAATCTGGCCGGTGACAGGGAACTTGCAGCCAAGGCCATGGAAGCATTGGCTCGGGCGCTGTCTCAGGCCACGCCTCGTGGCAAGCAGAACAGCTATGCCCATCGGCCACGTGCACATTACATGCTGGCAGAACAGGGTGAGCAGGCACCCCGTGATCTCTCAGGTGCGTTCTTCCATGCTGTAAAAGGTGAGAATCTGCTGGAAAGCTCCATTAAAAAGCTGGAAGAGACCCGGAAGGCCATTGATGATGCCTACGGGCCGTGCTGGGCTGCCGAAGCTAAATTGTGTGTGGGCAAAACCGGAACACTGGATGAACTGGTCGCCTTTGCAGGTAAAGCCGTGCGGGGTGAGTGATGGCTTCCCCTTATCTGGTGTTTTCGCTCTCGGCCTCCCTGGGGTCGATGGGCGAGCTGGCCGGGCATGAGCGGCGGGGGTCGCTGCTCTGGCCGGGCCATTCCGCACTGATCGGATTGATGGGAGCTGCGTTAGGCATACGGCGTGATGGCGATTTCTCTGGGCTGGACAGTCTGAAGATTGACGTGGCGGTGTTTGACAGCGGCACGGCTCTGCGTGACTTCCATACCATTCAGTCCGTCCCTGCGGCGGCGGTGAAGAAGCCAAATTCCCGTCCGGAGGCAATTCGGAAAGCGGGAGGACGGCTGACAACCAGCATCACTCTGCGCGATTATCGGGCGGGCGTGTTCTATGGCGTGGCCGTGCAGGGTGAAGGGCTGGAGGAGATAGCGGCAGCGTTACGCAAACCGCATTTTACGCTCTATCTGGGGCGTAAATCCTGCCCGCTTTCATCCCCTCTGAATCCTCAGATCGTACAGGCCGATACGGTCGAGGAGGCCTTGGGGCAGGTGAAAGTGCCTTTCTGGCTTTCCAGACATGTTGATCTTTCTGAAAAGGTCATGGTTGTCGGCGAGCAGGGCAGCCAGCGGGATTACGTGCATGATGTCCCACTGGACCGGCAACGCTGGCACTTTGCTGCACGGGATGTCGGAATACGGCATGTTGAACTGCCAGGGAAGACGATGAAATGAGCTGGTATCTAAGTAGAATCCGCCTCTCCCGCAGCCCTGCCGTCCGTGTTCTGGAAGCCGCCCTGAGAGAGCCGGATACGGGGCTGAGGCGGTCATCGCAGCATCATATGCTCTGGTCTGCCTTTGCGACTGATCCCAACCAGAAGCGGGATTTTCTCTGGCGTGCAGAAAGTGACGGGAGCTTTCTTACCCTCTCTCCACGCCTTCCACGGGATGATAACGAGCTGTTCGAGCCTCCTCAGTGCAAGCTTTTTGCCCCTGAACTGAAGGCAGGGGACAGGCTCGAGTTTCAGCTTCAGGTCAATGCGACACGGATGAAGCGTGATACGGGCAAGCGTGTGGATGTCGTTCTGGATGCGATTCACGCTATTCCGAAGGAGGAACGGGCAGAGAAACGCATGGACCTTGCCCAAGAAGCAGGTCTTGCCTGGCTGACACGACAGGGTGAGAAAGCGGGTTTTGTGCCGCATCATGTGTCTGTCGATGATTATCATACCGAGACGCTCCCACGTTTTGGAAACGAACGGAAGAGGAGCAACCGGCCTGATTTCGGTATTCTGGACCTCTCAGGCCAGCTGGAGGTGACAGACCCGGAGGCGTTTCTGGCCCAGCTGGTCCGGGGCTTTGGCCGGGCCAAGGCCTTTGGTTGCGGCCTCATGCTGATCCGGCGGGCTTCATGAGCGGGGCGGGGAAAGGCGGGTTACCCGGTCTGGCCCCGCCAAAACCCATCCCCCTGAAAGATCGGGCTTCCCTGATTTTTGTCGAACGGGCGCAGCTGGATGTGCTGGATGGTGCCTTCGTAGCGGTGAACGCTGATGGTACGAGAACCCAGATTCCCGTTGGCGGTCTGGCGGGCATCATGCTGGAGCCGGGTGCCCGTATCTCTCATGCAGCCGTGTCGCTGGCCGCCCGTGTAGGCACGTTGATCACATGGGTAGGGGAAGCTGGCGTGCGGTTATATTCTTCCGGTCAGCCTGGTGGAGCACGGGCGGACCGCCTGTTATGGCAGGCCAGTCTGGCTTTGAATGATGAGGCCCGGTTGCGTGTCGTGCGAGAGATGTACAAGCGGCGTTTCAAGGAGGAGCCACCTGCTCGGCGGTCGGTGGATCAGATGCGTGGTATTGAGGGAGCTCGTGTAAGGGAAAGCTACGCTCTGCTGGCTGCTCAATATGGTGTCAGCTGGAAACGCCGCTCTTACGACCGGAAGGACTGGGACGGCTCGGACATTCCCAACCGTTGCCTTTCAGCGGCCACGGCCTGCCTGCATGGTTTGTCCGAGGCTGCTGTGTTGGCAGCAGGTTATGCCCCGGCAGTGGGGTTCTTGCATAGCGGGAAGCCTCTTTCTTTCGTGTATGATGTGGCAGACATCTTCAAGATGGAAACCGTTGTGCCAGAAGCTTTCCGTATTGCAGGCAAGGCGGAAAAGGGGCGGCTGGATATGTCCCCAGACCGGGCCGTGCGCCTGGCCTGCCGGGACAGGTTCCGCAAGGAAAAGTTGCTGGAGAGAATCATTCCGACCATTGAGCAGGTTCTTTCGGCTGGCGGTCTGCCTCGCCCCGAGCCCCCACCGGAGGCCGTGCCCGTCGCTTTTGAAGATGAAACCTTTGGCGATCCGGGGCACCGTTGATGCTGGTTGTGGTGGTCACCAATGCGCCACCCCGCCTGCGTGGCCGTCTGGCAGCATGGCTGGTGGAAATACGGGCTGGGGTCTATGTGGGCAGCTACTCCAGACGGACAAGGGAGATGGTCTGGGAGCAGGTACTGCTTGGCCTTGGGCCTGAGGGTGATGCTGTCATGGTTTGGCATGTTCCCAACGATCAGGGATATGAGTTCCGTACGGCTGGTCACAATCGCCGGATGCCGGTTGATTTCGATGGATTGAAACTGGTTGCTTTTCGACCGGAATAAAGCGAAGGAGTGAGGTATTAAATTCTGGTTTAAGTTGGTACGGTCTTTGACAATAAAAAAAGTCATGTCTTACAGTACGTTGCAGGAAGTCTGTTCCCCGCCCATGCGGGGATGAACCGCTGTTGACAGGACTGCAAAAAAAAACCTATCAACTGTTCCCCGCCCATGCGGGGATGAACCGGCCGTCATCACGGCCAATACCGAGCCACAGCTCTGTTCCCCGCCCATGCGGGGATGAACCGGAGGGCGGCTCATCAGATTGTTTTTACTGCTCCTGTTCCCCGCCCATGCGGGGATGAACCGCAGGCGTTGCGGCCCGTTACAACCAGCGATTGCTGTTCCCCGCCCATGCGGGGATGAACCGGTCCAGTGCAGGTTGATGGGCTATAACTGTCGCTGTTCCCCGCCCATGCGGGGATGAACCGCTGCGTTTCAGGGGCTTTTGGACTGCGTGAAACTGTTCCCCGCCCATGCGGGGATGAACCGCTTCTGGTGGTTAGCGCAAACCCGATCTATTGCTGTTCCCCGCCCATGCGGGGATGAGCTGTCTTCATGAAAGACTCCCTGGGAACAGCTGGGGACCAGGGGAAAGTCCTTAAAAAACTTGAGGAACAGCGCAAAGAGGCCAACATCCTCATATTGAGGATGCCGGGTTATAAATCAAGCGAAGTCACCCTATCCGGCTACGAGTTCGACCGCACATCTCAATCAGGGTGCGATCTTCTGGTCGTCAGAATGACGTTTCAAGAGGTACGATTCAGTGCAAAGCGTAAAGTCATAACCAAGAGCGGGAAACCGGTACAGCCAGAAGATATGGGAGAAAAAATACCTCAGAAAATTAGTGGGTAATCACTCATCGCCGAGAGAGAACGTAAGTATTTTTGTGCCAATGCCATTCTTGTCTAGTTCGGTATGAAAATTATCTTTCGCCCAACAAGCAGATGAAAGATACCGTTTTGAGGCATCCATAACCTCTTGGGATGTTCCTTTTTTGGGGACAAGGTGGCATCCCTTCACTCGCCAGTAGTTGTCATCGCCGAGTGCGAATGAGCAGGTAGCTCTCACTTCGCCCTCCCCCGCCTCATTTGCTTCCCCAATAGAGTCAAAACCTAGCTTCACAAATCGGCATTGATCTACAAAATACTTGCTATCAGGAGCAGTAAGGTATGCGGGAGGGCGCAGGTTTTTCCTGTACTCTCTGGCGTCCTGCTTCTGCCTCTCCAATATGGCGGATATCGCCTTGTTCCTTGCAGTGCTGGTCACGCCCCATTGCAGGCGTTCATTTTTCCCCTCGATGGCTGAAAATGGTGGGATCGTGAGAGCATCATGCTTCAACGCTTCTGGCTCGCAGATATGGTCGACCACCATGCCTTCCCCATCGCCGGGGAAGAGGCTCATTCCTCCCTCTACGGCGTGGAAAACAGGACGTGCAGACATGGCGCACCGTGATGATGGCTGATACTTCATCGCCCATGCCGCCCATCGTGCTGTTTCTGGATCAGCGCCGAACTGCTGAAAGATAAACCGTGTGTGCGATTCTTCGTAGGCGGTCCACTCAGCGTCTGTCATTGGCGGTGCGGCATGGGCAGAACATGACACGGCACAAGCCGCCATGGCGGCATACAGCACACGTGTCTTTTCAGCATCTCTCCAGCCTCATCAGGTCATCGTCATGTCTCAGTATGCCATCCCTCTCACCAGTTTTGCTAGCCAGACTTTCGGGGTCACTCTTTCCGGCCAGTCATATACCGCACTTCTTGAATGGCGGAGCGGGTATGGGTTGTTTCTGTCTCCAGCAGCAGGCGGCATACTATCTATCCTTCGCCCATGCGGGGTCTCACCATTATTGAATGCCTTGATGAAGGCTGTGGCTTTACCTATTATCGGTGGTGCAGCGTATGGTGATCAGGCGATATTCTGCCGGCCTGGGCCGCCCGTTAGGGTAGTTGCGTTATTGTGGGGTTTGCGGCAGGCCCCACCCATACGCTGTCTTGGTTTTTTGTGTTCGGGAAGCTTCGCCCGGTGATGCGGTGGCGGGGCCTGCAATGAACCCCGCAAAGCGCCACGTGGCGGGTTGCCACAGCTGCGGCCTGCAGATTGTCACCGTGTCGCACCGCATCGGCAGCAGTTGATGTTAATGGGAATGTGACGTCAAGAGCTGTTATCCTGTACGGCAAGACAGATTTCCTGTAGTTTTTCTGCTTTGTTTCACCATCGATATGAGAGATCACCAAACAGGGCACGGCCAGGAGCGTAGGAGCAGTTGGTCATGCTGGTACATACGGAAACATATTTCGAGTTGGCAATGTTTGTGCCATTCAGCTGGAGGTGCCATCTCCGGTAATCAAGATGGGCCTCAATATCGCCAACCAGCTGGGAGGGTACGATGATGGTGGCTGGCAGGGCACCGGCCGTTGTGCCCGTATAGCGGACGCCCCCACCAATTCCGGCACTGAAGGTGCGTGTGATGATGAAGTTGCGCCGCATGAAGAAGGAAGCCATGCGGGAGGGGACCGTCACGGGGCGTTGGCCCACCTGGTTTTGTGTGGCGGCACTGCTTTTGGTGATGCGTGGGTCCTGCACCGTGAAGGAGGCGAGGAGGTCGATCCTGTAGGGGAGACGCCCGACAAATTCCGCTTCAAAACCACGGGTCCGCTGGGCACCGAGCTGTATCTTGTCGCTGGAATGGAGAGGGTCCTGCACCAGGTCATTCCGTTCTTTCAGGGTGAAGACATCCAGTGTGAGCAGGAAACGGTCGCCAAAGATGGAGTCTTTGCGGGGCCTGTATTTTATCCCGGCCTCCAGCAGCCGTCCCCGTGTCGGGGAGAAGGCGGTGCCATCATAGGTTGTGCCAAGCTGAGGGCTGAAGGACGTGGCGTAGGAGACATAGGGAGCCACACCCCAGACCGATTGATAGAGCAGGGCCGCCCGGCCGGTGAAGGCGTTGTCCTTCTGGGGTGTGCGCTTGCCCGCATTGTTGTTGACCTGCACGCTCTGGGTGAAGTCGCCACGACCGGAGAGGGTGAGGAAAAAGCGGTGCCAGTCAGCCTGCTCCTGCCCGTAAAGGCCCGTCTGTGTCCCAGTCGTGTTGTAATTTCGTTTGGACGCATAGGCGGGCATGGCGATGGCCCGATAGACTGGCTGATAGAGGGACAGGTTGGGCGCTTTCCTTTCGCCACGCCGTTCCGCCATGAAGTCGCTGCGGAAATCGACACCGGTAAGCAGAATGCTGTGGAGGGAACCGAAATGGTCTTTCCATTCCGATCGTGTATCAAGCGTTGTGGTGTTGTAATTGCCGGACTGCAAAAGGGCCGTGCGGGATATCGTGTCCGTGTTGACCAGCTTTGGCTGGGCAACCGTGCGGTACAGTACGTCCATGTGGGCAAAACGCATGTTCTGCGAGAGCGTCCAGCCCGGCAGCAGTTCCTGTCTCAGCGCATAGCCGACTGAAAGCTGACGTTTGGAATAGACATCAAAATTCCGGTCGCCGGACAGGAAGTTGCGGGGCAGATAGCCATGCCGGGTGGGCACGACCGTGCCGACATAGGGCAGGAACTGCGAGCTGGACCCCGCATCCAGCTGCTCATAGCTGCTCAGGAAGGTGAAGTCCGTACGGGAGGAAGGCTGCCAGCGCAGGGAGGGAGCCACATAGATTTCATTGTTCTTGATGTGGTGGGCAAAGGTGCCCGATTTGCGGATCAGCCCGTTGAACCGCCACAGCCAGTGGCCCTGCCTGTCAAGGCTGCCTCCAATGTCCACGGCTCCCTGCCGTCGGGCATAGCTGCCTCCCTGTACGGAGATGATGTTGGTCTGGTGCTGTGTGGGACGCTTGCTGACGGCATTGATGATGCCGCCAAGCTGGCCGGACCCGTACAGTGCGGAGCTGCTGCCACGGATGATGTCCATCTCCTCCAGCCCCCAGGGTTCTATGGAGAAGGATTGCGACGTGGCGGCGTTGGGCGTGCGTGTGCCATCAAGATAGATGTCGGGTGTGAAGCCACGGATGGTGCCAAAATAGCCCCGTGGGTCATCTTTCCCGCCATAGTCGGAGACACCCGCACTGTAGCGGATGGCCTCCGTCAGGGTGCGGCTGTTGAGCATGTCCATTCTGGCCCGGGAAATGACCGTCAGGTTCTGGGGTGTGGTTTCCAGCGGCGTGGCCGTTTTCAGGGCCGCCTGTCCCGTACCGGTAAGGAGGGCACGGGCCCTGCCACGGACAAGGATTGATTCGACAGGTGGTTTGGGGGGCGTGGACACTTTGTGTGTCGTGTTTTTCCGTGTTTCTGGCGGGGGCGGTGCCTCGGCTGCCATGACGCATGATGGAAGGATGAAACCTCCCAGAATGAGAAGCCCCCGGAATGATCTGGATGAAACGGGACGGAGCAAAACAGCCTCTTTAATATGAGAATGATTATCATCATCAAATATAAAAAGTAGTTTAACTTCGCAAGCGCTTTCACATTCCTGTGATGAGATGACAGGGCTGTAAGATAAAGCGGGACAGCCATCCATCCATTATGGGCAGAATAGCGGTTTTCCCCCTATGAGCTTGGGAATTTATTAAAACTAAAAAGTATAGTGATTTACAAAAACAACAAAATAAAAAGTTGATTTTTATCCCAGATTTGACATGCTCCCCGCATGACGACGAAGCCCTTTTTCTATCTGCCCATCGTTCTGCGGACGGACCAGCGTGACGCCCTCCTTGTGGGGGGCGGGCAGGTGGCCGTGCAGAAGATGCGTCTGCTGAAGGGGCGATGCCGGATGATCCACATCTGGGCAGAAACACTGCATCCCGAGCTGGCAGCTCTGGTGGAGCAGGGGCAGGCCGTGTTCCGTCAGGGCAGGGTGGCAGAAGACGCCCTTCAGGCCGTTCTGCCAGACATGGCACTGGTCTTTGCCGCCACGGATGATGAGGCCGTCAATGAGATGGTGGCCCGTCAGGCCCATGCGCTGCGGATACCCGTCTGTGTGGTGGATGCCCCGGCTCTTTCAAGCTTCATAACTCCGGCTCTGGTAGACCGGTCCCCCGTGCAGGTGGCCATCACGACTGGCGGGGCCTCTCCGGTTCTGGCCCGTCGTGTCCGGCAGATGGTCGAGGCCATGCTCCCGGCCAGAATGGGTGAGGCCGCCCGTTTCATGCAGAAGCAGCGGGGCTGGCTGAAGGACCGCCTGCCGGGGATGAAGCAGCGGCAGCGTGTCTGGGAATCTTTCGTGGATGGTCCGGCCTATGAGGCTGCCCTGGCCGGGGAGGAAGACCGGGCACGGGAGCAGCTGGAGCAGCTCGTGGCGGAGGCCGAAGGCGAGGCGGACCGCCCGCAGGGTGAGGTCTGGCTCGTGGGGGCTGGACCGGGAAACCCGGACTGGCTTACCCTTGCGGCCCTGCGCCTGATGCAGAATGCGGACAGTGTCCTGTACGACAATCTCGTGGCGCCGGACGTGCTGGACCGTGTGCGGCGTGATGCCGAGCGTGTCTATGTCGGCAAGAAGCGGAGCCATCACACCCTGCCGCAGAGCGACATAGAGGCCGAGATGCTGCGCCGGGCCAGGCGGGGTGAACGTGTCCTGCGGCTGAAGGGGGGTGACCCTTTCGTGTTCGGCCGTGGGGGGGAAGAGATGGAAACCCTGCTGGCTGCCAATGTGCCGGTACGGGTCGTGCCCGGTATCACGGCGGCCAATGGCTGTGCCGCCGCCGCCGGGATTCCGTTGACCCATCGGGACTGCGCCCAGAGCTGCGTGGTGGTGACAGGCCATGCCCGGGCTGATGGAACGCTGAACCTGCACTGGCCCAGCCTTGCCCGCAGAGGGCAGACGGTCGTCATTTACATGGGGCTGGGCTCGATGGCGGAGCTGTGCCGGAAGATGCAGGATCATGGCCTGCCGGAAAGCTGGCCGGTGGCGGTCGTCCATCGGGGGTCCTGTGCAGACCAGCGTTGCGTGACGGGCACGCTGGGCACGATTGCTGAAGATGTCCGTCGTCAGGGGCTTCAGAGTCCCGTACTGATCATTGTGGGAGAAGTGGTGCATCACCGTGGCGAGGTGGTGCAGGCTGTGCCCGGTTACAGCACATCGAAGGAGAGTGCCTGATGAAACGTCTTTCCCGCCCGGGAGAAGGGGAAATCCTGCTGCTGACGGCCAGCCGTCTGCTGGATGGCCGTATTGTCTGGCTTGGCGAGGGGGATCACTGGCATGAATCCATCGCCGAGGCTGTCCGCTTCACCTATGAGGAGGCCGGTCCGGCTCTGGAGCGTGCCCTGGCCGAGGCGGAACAGAAAGAGGTCGTGGCCGTATATGAGGTCGTGGCCAAGGATACCCGGCCTCCCGAGCCTGTCACGACACGGGAAGCCATCCGGGCCCACGGGCCGAGCGTTCACCCGGATTTTTCTTACGATCATGCCCCGGTGCGGGAAAAGGAGAAGGTAGGATGACACAGCCTGCGTCACGGTCTGTCGGGCATTACCAGTATGAGGAGCGGGACCGGACCTTCCTTCAGGAGCGCATCAACGAGTTCGAAGGGCAGGTCCGTCGTCGTCTCTCCGGTGAGCTGAGCGAGGAAGAGTTCAAGCCCCTGCGGTTGATGAACGGGGTCTATCTCCAGCTTCATGCCTACATGCTGCGGGTGGCCATTCCCTATGGCGTGCTGGACAGCCGCCAGCTGCACAGGCTGGCCGACATTGCGGCCAGGTATGACCGGAATTACGGCCATTTCACCACCCGGCAGAACATCCAGTTCAACTGGATTGCGCTGAAGGACGTCCCGACCATCCTGCGGGAGCTGGCCGAGGTGGACATGCACGCCATCCAGACCAGCGGCAACTGCATCCGTAATGTCACGTCGGACGAGTTTGCCGGGGCCGCGAAGGATGAACTGATGGACCCCCGCATCCATGCCGAGATCGTGCGGCAGTGGTCCACCCTGCATCCCGAATTCACCTTTCTGCCCCGCAAGTTCAAGATCGCCATTTCCGGCAGCCCGGAAGACCGGGTGGCGGCCCGCTTCCATGACATCGGCCTGCTGGCCCGTCCTGGTGAGAATGGTCCGCTGTTCCGTCTTTTCGTGGGCGGTGGACTGGGGCGGACGCCGGTCGTCGGGCAGGAACTCTTCGATTCCGTGAAGGAAGAAGACCTGATTGCCACGCTGGAGGCCGTTCTGCGTGTCTATAATGCGTTCGGACGGCGGGACAATCTCTACAAGGCCCGCATCAAGATTCTGGTGCAGACCATCGGTCTGGAGGCCTTCCGCAAGGCCGTGGAGGAAGAGCTGGCCCGCATGGACCGTGCCGCCTACCGGTTGACACCGGAGCATGTGGCGCAGATCCGTGCCCGTTTCGCCCTGCCGGACCTCAAGGCCCCGGCAGATGCGGCCGACGTGCTGGAGCAGCACAGGAAGGCTGATCCCGTCTTTGCCCGCTGGGTGGCCAGCAATACCCATCCTCATCAGGATGAAGGCCATATCTGTGCCGTCATCTCCCTGAAGACACCGGGGGCCATTCCCGGTGATGTGACGGCCGAGCAGATGCACGGTTTGGCTGATCTGTCCGAGCGTCATTCATTTGGTGAAGTGCGGGTCACGCATCTTCAGAATCTGGTGTTCGGGCATGTCCGCAAGGACCAGCTGCATGAACTGTGGCAGGGCCTGAAGGCACTGGGCCTTGCCGCACCGAATGTCGGTCTCATCAGCGACATCGTGAGCTGCCCGGGGCTGGATTACTGCAATCTGGCCAATGCCCGCTCCCTGCCACTGGCGCAGAAGCTGGGGGCCCGTTTCGGCGATGCCGACCTGCAGGCCGAGATCGGGGCCTTGAGCATCCACATGTCGGGCTGCATCAATGCCTGCGGGCATCATCACGTGGGCAATATCGGTCTTCTGGGGGTCGACAAGCGGGGGGCCGAGACCTACCAGATTCTTCTCGGCGGGGATGCCGGGGAGAATGCGGCCATTGGCGGGATTCTGGGCCCGTCCTTTGCAGAGGATGAAGCCGTGGATGCCGTGGCCCGCATCGTGGAGTTCTATCTCGGGCAGCGTCAGAAGGGGGAGACCTTCGCTGCGATGCTCAAGCGGTGTGGCCTGAAGGCTTTCAAGGAGGTGGCTTATGAAACTGTTTGATCTCAGCGGGCGTAAAACGCTGGAGGCGGCCTCTCCCGTTCCTTTCGAGGAGTGGAAGGAAACCCGGCAGGGCACGGCCATCTCTCTGGCACCGGATGTCGAGGTGGAGGAGCTGCGCTCCCATCTTGGCAGCCTGACACTGATCGTGCTGGAGTTCCCCGTCTTCCGGGACGGGCGGGCTTTCACGCAGGCCCGGTCCCTGAGGGAATATGAGGGGTATGAAGGGGAAATCCGGGCGTCCGGCCATCTTCTGCCGGATCAGGCCATCCATTTCAGACGTTGCGGGTTTGACAGCGTGGTTCTGCCGGATGGGGCCAACGTGAAGGACTGGGAAGACCAGCTGGGACGCTATCAGTTCTACTATCAGAATACTGCCGTCAGCCCCGCCTGAGGGGGCGGCTTCTGGGAGAGCCTACAGAAACGGGCCGGAAGGGACTGTCCTTTCCGGCCCGTTCTTGCAGGTGGGGTGTCTCAGAACTCCGCCTTGACGGAGCCGAAGAACTGGCGGGGTGCGCCAAGAAGGATGGACTGGTTGTTGTAGGCTGCTCCGCCCTGGTTATCCATCGTGAAGCCGTTCTGGCCCACGGTGGAGGCGTATCTGGTGTTGGCCAGATTGTAGATGTTGAAGGCGAAGACCAGATTCCTCACGGCCGTAGGGTTGCGCATTCCGAGACGGGTCATGTCCAGCGTGTAGATCAGGCCGAAATTGGCCAGCCAGTAGGTTGGCAGCTTGTAGTCGCCCACATAGTCATAGCTGCGCTTCCCATAATACTGGGTATCGACATAGGCCTGCAGATGCCGCCACTCATAGGAGAGGCGGGCCTTGTACATGAAGCGGGGATACGCCACCACCTGCCGACCTTTCGTGGCATAGAGCGTTCCGCCGCTGCGTATGTTCTGGTCGTATGTTGCCTTGTCGTAGCTGATGCTGTTGAGCAGGGCGAGGCCGGGCAGCGGCGTGATGGTGATGGCCCCATCCACGCCATTCATGGTCACGCCCCCCACATTCTGCACGGTGGAGGTGTTGTTGGTGAGGATGGACCCGGCACCCGCGCTGCCCAGAATCTGCTGGAGGCGGTTATGGAAGTTGGTGCGGTACAGGTACAGGCTGCTCTGGATGAGATGGTCGGTGTAGCGGTAGCCTCCGGCGAAGGTCCAGGCCGTTTCCGGCTTCAGGCTGTTCTTCGTGGCGTTGTAGGCAAGCTGGGACACCGCAAAAGGTGAGTTGCTGGAGTTGTAGCCGGACTGGCTGTAGGCATGGGCATTCTCGGAAATGTCGAAGAAGAGCTCATGATGGTGGAGGAAGTGCCAGTCCCCGCTGATATGGGGCAGGAAGGCCTTGGCGGTCGTCAGGCTTTCTCCGCTGGCCAGAGCCGGGAAGCGGGGTTCCCAGTTGGTGGCATGGCCCACACGGGTCGTATTGAGAATGGATTTGAAGCCAAAATGCAGCGCAACGGACCTGATGGGGTGATAGGTGTCCTGCACGTAGGCCGTGAAGCTGTTGGTGTTGTAACGCTGCCCCCAGAGGGTCCGGCCGGGAACGTTCCTGAAGCTTTTGAATGGATTCAGGGGTGTGCCGTTGGGGCTGTCGGGCTGCTGGTAGGCATAGGCGTAGGAATCATACCGGTTGTTCTCGTACCAGAACCCCACGGAGAGATCATGCCGCTTCAGGCGGTAATCGAAGGAAGTCAGCCCGCCGAACCGTTCGATGGAAGGATGGCGGACCTGCTCGAAAATGGGGCCACCATTGAGTTGAACGGTATCGATACCGTTCTGGTACGCATAGGGGCTGGCATAGGTGCCGTGGCCGGTCTCGCTGTGGCCATAGAGGCTGCTTTTCCATGTCAGGCGGTCGGTCAGGGCAAGGTCAGCCTTGATGCCTCCGAACAGGTCGGACGAGCTGGCCGTACTGTCGTAGTAGGAAACATCCTTGGGGTCTGACAGCCGGTCATAGGCGGCAGGGTACTGCCCCCGTGCGGCCCGGTAGGCTCTGGCCCATGCGCCGGGCCGCCCGTAGAAATTGTCCAGCCGGGACCCAGCCTGGTCCAGCCAGCTGGGAGCGTAATCCTGATAGTTCACCATCTGGAGGGCATCCCAGTTGAAGAAGGCGGAAACCTGGCTCCGTTCCCCGATGGGCTGGACCAGCTTGGCATTGACCTGCTGCATGAACTGGTCTCCGCCGCCCTTCCATTTGTCGCCCTGATTGCGCATGTAGGAGACGTAGAACTTCGTGCCGCTTTCATTCAGCCTGCCGGAGTCGAACCGGAAGAAGGAATGGAACAGCGCATTGCTGCCGAAGGTTTGGGCAACCAGCCCTCCCGTTCTGTTCTTGGGGTTGCTGGAGACGTAATTGATGCTGCCCCCCAGATTGTTGGTGCTGGCCGTGCTTTCCGCCCCGGCACTCTGGGTGACCTCCAGCCGTTCCACATTCTCCGAGGAAATGGCCTGTAGCGGGTTCAGCCCGTTATAGTTGCGGAAGGTCGGCTCCCCGAGGGGCAGGCCATCCAGCGTCATGCCGATCTCGTTCTGGATGAAGCCGTGCATGTAAATCTGGGTCGAGTAGGTGTCCACACCCTGCGGGTCGTCGGACTGGAACTGCACGCCCGGCATCTGGGCCAGCGTGCGGAGGGGGTTGGTGCCGGGTACCTGCTGTTCCAGCTGCTTGTGTCCCAGCACGAGCTGCGTGCCCTGCACGATGTGACGGGTGCGGACGGACAGGGTCTCATACCCGCCATGAACGGCCTTGCGGGCATGGCGTTTCGTGCTGGCCCCAGCTGTGGCAGCGCCCCCCGGATGAGAGGCTGATGATCGGAGACGACCCGTCTTGCCGTCTGCATGGCGAGACGTGAGATGCTGGGTGTGACGGTCAGTTTCCGGGCTGTTATGGAGACCGGCGGCCTGGAGTGAAGCAGGCACGACAAAGGGTGCGGACAGGCCGGTGAGGCCCATCCAGAACAGATGGCGATATGATGGCATGACGGATCCGTTGAGACGGTGAAAGGGCAGGTGCCGGAGTCGTGCCCCATCTTTGGGGCACCCCGGTTTTATGAGAGAGGTATCAGGCCCTGTTCAGACATCGCCGGGTGATGAAAGTCAGGCTGGTCAGCGTCAGAAGCAGAATGACGGCGAGTGACAGCAGGGCATCCCCGCGTGCGGAGGGCAGAATGAGCAGGATGGCTCCAAGAACGGGGATGAGCACGGCCAGTCCCTTGGCCAGCGGCAGGGCCGTGGCTGTCTGTGACTGCCGGGCCCAGAGCCAGTAGGCGATGGCGATCATGAAATAGATGAACAGGATCAGCCCGCCTGATGAGCCGAGAAGAACGGGATAGAGTGTTTCCGGCGAGCCGATGGCAGCAGCGATGACAGCCAGCTCCAGCAGGGTGGTCAGGCGCAGGGACCAGATGGGGACCTGCCGGTCTGTTTCTTCTGTCAGCTTCTGCGGGGCGAGGCGCAGATCGGCCAGTTCCCGCAAGGTGCGGGACACGACATAGACAGCTGAATTGAGGCAGGAGAGGACAGCGACCAGTGTTACGGCAATGGCGGCGTAGCGGGCCAGCGGAACACGGAGATATTCCAGCACGCTCAGGAAGGGGGACTGCCCTACATGCACACCATTCCACGGCAACAGGGAGATGATGACCAGTACCGACCCGGCGTAGAAGAACAGGACCTGCAAAGGGAGGCGCCGCATGGTATGGGCGATGGCCCGCAGGGGGCGGTCACTGTCCGTGGCGGCGATGATGGCAATCTCGCAGCCGGTGAAGGTCTGCACGATCATGGGGACAGCCCCGATGACAGCCCAGCTTCCTTTGGGGAAGATGCCTCCATGTGCGGTGATGTTGTCGAGCGCTATGGCGAAGGGATGACCGGAGAGAGCCAGCCAGCCCAGGCCGAGGGCGATGAAACCGCCCAGAAAGAGCAGTTTGAAAATGGAGAGACCTGTTTCCGCCTGCCCGTAATGGCGCAGGGAGAGACGGTTTATCGTCCAGGCAATGGCAACAAGGACAAGCGCTCCCCAGAGGGGGGCAACGCCTGCCAGCCGTCCGATGATCATGCCACCGGCAACGGCCTGTGCTCCGGCCGTCACGGCCCAGAGGAAGGCATAGCTCCAGCCTGTAATGAAGGCTGCCCTGGGGCCGTTATGGGTGGCGATGTGGGTGATGAAGGACCCCTGCCCCCGTGCGTTGATGGCCAGCCCTCCCAGCAGACGCATCACCAGCCAGACGACGATTCCCGCTGCCAGATAGGACAGCAGGACAGCAGGACCGGCTGCGGCGATGGTGGCGGACGTTCCGACGAACAGCCCCGCCCCGATGATGCCGCCAATGGAGATCATGGCGACATGCAGCCCTTTGAAACGGCTTGCGGCAGGGGCACCGGACGAGGATGACGGTGACGCAGGAGGCTGGCTCATCGGGTACGTTATCCTTTCTGACCGGGGCCATAGGGGCGGTCCCCGATGATGGTGATGCGGTTCATGATCCGCCGGGCGGGGAGATAGTCATTCACGGCATAATGCTGCGTGATGCGGTTGTCCCAGAAGGCAACGTCACCCTCCTCCCACCGCCAGCGGACGGAGAACTCAGGTTTTGTGGCATGACGGGTCAGATAAGCCAACAGGGCAGCGCTTTCTTCGGGGTCCACATCGTTGATTTCGGTCGTGAAGCCTTCACTGACAAACAGCCCCTTTGCTCCCGTTTCCGGGTGGATGCGGACGACAGGATGGGTCACGGGTGGGAAATTGTTGCGTGTTTCAGCCCATTTTTTCCGCTCTTCATCCGTGCGGCCATAACGGGAGACAGGAAAGGAGCGGAGAAAGTCGTGCTGGGCTGTCAGCGTGTCGATGCGCTGTTTTATGCCGTCGGAAAGGGCATCATAGGCAGCGGTACCACTGGCCCAGATCGTATCTCCCCCGCCTGTTTCCGGGAGGAGGCGGCTGGTCAGCACGGCAGCTTTTGGCGGTTCCTGCTGGAAGGTGACATCCGTATGCCACAGGGCATTGTCCCGCAGGTCGTTCTTGGCGGTATCCAGCACGATGGCTTCCGGCACATCGGGGACGGTCGGGAATATGGGGTGGAGATGCAGCTTGCCAAAGTTGCGGGCAAAGTCCCGCTGCTGTTTGGGTGTGATGGTCTGTTTACGGAAGAAGAGGACCTGATGGCGCAGAAGCAGCTCGTGGATGTCGTTCTTCTGCGACGGAGACAGGGGTTGTGAAATATCCACACCTTCTACGATGGCGCCGATGGCCGGGCTGAGGGGGATGGCCTTCAGGGTGACCGGGGCATGGTGTAGCGGAGCGAAAGCAGCAGCGGTGGAAGCCATGGTAGGAACTCCATAAAACGAATTATGATAGTCATTTTATAAAACAACATATCCGAATGTAATAATGGGGTATTTCATCTTATTTGAAAGTGAAAAATGTCATTTTGAGTAAATTTTTCATAACACACTGTTTTATATATATTTTTGTGAAGTGATCCTGCTGGGTGAAAGGCCTGGTAGCGTGTTTTTTCCAGTTCTCTATAAACAACTATATTATTTCGTATTAATTGATGGCCCGGTTATTGTGGCATGCGATGGGGGACCGGCTCCCCATCGGGTCATGTGGGAGTGCTGTAAGGGCATGGATGATATGCATTAATGGATGCTGAATGAAAAAGCGCTGAAGACTGCGGAGCATGATGGAGTCGATGACGGGAAACAGTAATGGAGTGGCAGAGGGCAGTAGTTAATTTGATATAAATCAAAGACCTTTCATGCAAAGAGAGTAGCGTGACAACAGACACCTTTATCTGAGGAGATGACAGATGGGACGGATTGCTGGAAAGATTGCACTCGTGACAGGCGCCGGCAGCGGCATTGGCAAGGGGATTGCCAAGGTTCTGGCCAAGGAAGGTGCCAAGGTCATCGTGGCTGACCTCAACCCGAAGGGTGGTGAAGAGGTTGTGGAAGAAATTCGCAAGGCTGGCGGCAAGGCCTGCTTCCTGCCCCTGAACGTGGCCAAGGAAGACGAGTGGAAGAAGACGATGGCTGCCATCAAGGAGCATGATGGCCGTCTGGACATTGTCGTCAACAACGCTGGCATCGCCTATGACGGGACCATCGAGAGCACGTCTCTGGAGGATTGGCGTCGTGTGCAGTCCATCAATCTGGATGGTGTGTTCCTCGGCACCAAATATGCCGTCGAGATCATGCGGGAGCTGAATGGCGGTGAGGGCGGTTCCATCGTCAACATGTGTTCCAGCTCTGCATTGGTTGGTATCCCGAATCTGGCTGCCTATGGGTCCTCCAAGGGCGGCGTGAAGATGCTCACCAAGTCTGCTGCCCTGCATTGTGCCCGCAGCGGGTACAAGATCCGCATCAACAGCGTCTGCCCGGGTTACATCCAGACACCGCTGGTTGATGAGCTGACCCGTACCGACAAGGCCGCCTATCAGCATCTGGTGGACATCCATCCGGTCGGTCATCTGGGCACGCCGGAAGACGTGGCCTACGGTGTTCTGTACCTGGCCTCTGACGAATCCAAGTTCGTCACGGCAACCGAGCTGGTGATCGACGGTGGTTATACCGCCGAGTAAGGCGCAGGGCCGAAGCAGGCCCGCGAGTCTTTAAAAAAAGCCCCCGTTCCCATGCCGGGAACGGGGGCTTTTTTCATCGCTGCATGTCTGCCAGCCGGAGAGTAGCCTACGGTCTGGCAGGCGGGATCAGGTCTCTCAAAGGCCGGAGAACAGAGCCGTTGAAAGGTAACGCTCGGCAAAGTCAGGCACGATGGCTACGATGGTCTTGCCAGCCCATTCGTCTTTTTTGGCGAGCTCCATGGCGGCAAACAGGGCTGCTCCAGCGGAAATGCCAATGGGCAGACCTTCCGTGCGGGCGCAGAGGCGGGCTGTCGTCAGGGCATCATGCTCGGTGACGGGGATGACCTTGTCCAGCGCACGGATGTCCAGCGTATCGGGCTTGAAGCCCGGGCCAAGCCCCTGGATGCCATGCGGGCCAGGATCGTCACCATTGAGGACGGCACTTTCGGAGGGCTCAAGACCAAACACTTTCAGCCCTTCCTTGCGTGGCTTGAGAGCATGGGCAATGCCGGACGCCGTTCCCCCAGTACCCAGACCTGCCACGACGGCATCTACGGCACCGGCCGTGTCTGTCCAGATTTCTTCAGCGGTTGTCTCGGCATGAACCTTCGGATTGGCTGGATTCGTGAACTGGCTGGGCATCCAGGCATTTTCGGTTTTTTCAAGGATTTCCTGTGCTTTGCTGATGGCCCCTTTCATGCCCTGCGGGGCGGGGGTCAGCTCCAGGGTCACTCCCATCAGGGCCAGCATTTTACGCCGCTCCATCGAGGCGCTTTCCGGCATGGTGACAATCATCCGGTAGCCCATGGAGGCTGCCGCAAAAGCGAGGCCGATGCCGGTATTGCCGGATGTCGGCTCCACGAGAACGGACTTGCCCGGTGTGATCAGTCCCTTTTCCTGTGCTTCCCGCAGCATGGCCACGCCGATCCTGTCCTTGACGGAGGCCAGAGGGTTGAAGAACTCCAGCTTGAGCAGCAGGTTGGCTTTCAACCCTTCCTTTTCTGTCAGTCGGGGAACGGCCACCAGCGGAGTGCCGCCCACGACTTCCATGAAAGAAGGATAGACATGCCCACGGGGGGCTGCGAACGGGGTCGTGGAAAGAGGGAAAGGAAAATCTGATGAGCGAGGTTCTGTCATCGTTGGTACTCCCTGCCATGATGAATGTAGGAACAAGACTAGCAGGTCTGCCCGGTATTCGTCATGTCGCTTTGGAAAGACTGGAGAAGAAACGGTAAAGGATCGCGAAACATTCGCATAATTTTCTTTCTTATAACGCGAGATGGGCTAAAAGGAGGCTGACGCTTTGATGGCTGAAGAGTGAATGATGTATCTGAAAAACGATCGTATCCTGACGGCCCTGTCCATCATGCTTGATGTGGCCTTTTATGCCGGACGGTCCGGGGTCGTGAGTGGCGCGGACATAGCCAGGCGCAGCGGTCTGTTGAGGCGTGGAATCGAGCCGGTGCTCCAGGCTCTTTCACGGGCGGAGCTTCTGGACAGTGTTCGTGGGCCAAAAGGGGGATACCGGCTGGGACGGTCCCCACGGGTGGTCAGCCTGCACGAGATTGTCTGTGCTGTTGGTGTGCGGGACCAGGTGGCTGCCTTGCAGGAGCGGGATGGCAGTCCCCTCCAGTCTTTGGTGATTGCACCATTGTGGGCTGATCTGAACGAAGGAATCAAGGATCGGCTTTCAGCGATCACCTTGGCTGATCTTCTCCAGAAGGCCGAGCGTGAAGGGCTGGAGCGGCCCAGACAGGCGCCCATTTCCTTCACCATATAAGATCCCTCTCTTTTTTGATGAGACTGCTTCTCCATGTCCGGACAGCATTTCTGCTGATTCCGGAGGGGCTCTGTCATGTCGGCATCACGAGCTCGCTCGGTCATAATAGAGTGAAAATATGGTTTCATTGTGGTTATTATTAACTTAACAAACAACTTGTATTAATTTTAATTTTATATTACTTTTCGGTGAACATAGCCTCTCTTCTCATTGGACTGTGCCCTTCCGGGGGGCAGTCTGTTTTCTGGTATCGTTGGTGAGGAGAGGACTGCAATGGAGTACGGGTGCGGGGAAAGTCATGCGGAATAAACTTTTCTTTACAGCAGCTTTGTTCTGTGTGGAGGTAACGCCTTTCGGGCCTGTCTTTACGCCTGCCCAGGCTGCGGACGCGGTCTCGGCGGCCACGCCGGTATCGATCAATGGCCAGGAGTCGTCTGTCAAGGAAGTGACGAACCTGTCCGATCAGGGGAGCGTCATCAATACGGGCAGCGATATCTATCGTGTCAAAGGAGATGGAACGGATCAGACCTTCTCGGGTTCCATCCGTGGGAGTGCTGATCAGACAGCCGCCATCGACCAGGCCGGTGGTGTTGATGTCAATACGGGCGAGACTGTCAATCAGACGCAGCAGACCCAGCCCAACAACGTGACGTTCACGGGGCAGAATGTCTATAATGGGCGTACGTTTGTCCGTGGTAATGGATCTTTGACCCTGACAGGCAGTGATGGCAAGGTTGGTGGCATCACTTCCGGGGGGGCAACGATAGTTGGTCTGGCCGCCAACGATTCTGGTACGCTGACAGTGGACAAGGATGGCATCCTGCTGCTGCGTGGCCAGACAGACAGTGATGGCAAGGTCATGCAGCCTTATGGTCAGCTGATTGTTGGCAATGGCGATCAGAGCTACGGTGCCAGCGATACGAGGCAGGAAAACCGTCTGATTGTCCAGAATGGTGGCCAGGTGGGTGCCATGACTGTCGCTATCGGCAACCAGGCCTCCGGCAAGGGTGATGTGTCTGTTACCGGGGCAGGCAGCGGTCTGACCGTTGGTGCTGGTGGCATGTTTGTTGGGGCTGATGGCGAGGGCAACCTGTCTGTCACGCAGGGCGGCAAGGCCGTTGTGGGTGGCGATGTGGTTGTCGGTGGCAGTGCTGGCTCCCAGGGCAGCGTGACGGTTGATGGCTCCGGTTCGTCCCTGACAGCCAAGAAGGATGGGGACCAGGCCGTACAGATGGTTGTCGGTGACCAGGGCCAGGGGGCGCTGAATGTCCGGAATGGCGGTACGGTCACCACGGATGGCAATGTCACCCTCGGGAATCAGGCTGGGTCCGTTGGGTATGTGACGGTCGGTGACGGGCAGAATGCCAGTGGCAATGTCCAGTCCAGAATGGATCTGACGGGTAGCGGCGACACGGGGAACCTCGTTGTTGGCCAGCAGGGGACCGGTCATCTGAGCATCCAGAAGGGTGGTGAGGTGACAGCCTATGGCGTGGCCGTTGGTGGCGAGGACACGGACGGGCACCTGGCCTCTAACAGTTCTCTGACTGTTGGTTCTGCCGAAGGTGGTGTGACCCAGCCCGGTGGTCAGCTGAATGTTGGTCAGGGTGGCATGGTCATTGGTGAGGGCAATGGTACAGCACCCCGCTATTATGCCGGTGTGACTGCTGGTGGTACCATCAACAATGCTGGCAATGTTCATATCATGAGCGATGGTCAGCTGCGGGTTGGTGGTGAGGATCAGTCCAATGCCGGGGCAGCAACCGGTACTCTGGTTGCTGGCGACACGAACGGCAGCAGTGGTATCAGCAGTGATGCCACCCAGACGAATGGGACGTCTGCCAAGGAGAATGGTGGCGTGGTCCTGTACGGTAACGGCGTCATCCAGAACCGTCAGGGCAGCGACCTGCATGTGGATTCCAATGTCTATCTGTCCGATGGGACTCCCTCCGGGGAGGCTGTCCGGCATGGGACATTCGATACAAACCAGCAGAGCACCTATCTGACAGGCAAGTTGACGGGGACTGGCGGTCTGACGGCAACAGGCGGCGGTACGCTGTATGTGGCCAATCATGACAACAGCTACCAGGGTGAGACGGTCGTGTCGGGCAAGGACACGACGCTGGCCGTTGCTTCCGGGTATGGTCAGGCGTCTGACAGCAACAATTCTTCTTCTTCCGGGATCACGGTTGAGGATGGTGCCCGTCTGACAGGTAACACAACAGATAATGGGGCTGCTGCCGTCACGACAGTTGCGGCAGGTGGTACCGTTGAGGCTAACTGGAACCAGAGCAGCGGAACCCTGAATATCGGTGCTGCCGGGCATCAGGGGACGGCCCTGGCAATGAATGGCACTGCGGGTCACCAGTCTGTGTTGTCCGTGGGCGCAAGCTCCACACCGGTTTCGTCCAACTCCTACATCACGCTGAACAACGTTCAGGGGTATAGCCGCCAGAATGGTACGATCGATACGACCGGCCGTTCGCTGACAGGCTCCTACCGTCAGCTCAATAGTGGCCTGATCCATGTGAATGGTGATGCCCAGCTGAACAGTGCGACCCTCAATGTTGTGAAGAACGACAATGACCGTATCTATGCAGGGGATGGTTATCGTATCCTCACAGCAACAGGGACGGTCAGTGCCAATCATGACAACGCCCTGACAGGCAATCTGCCAGATGGCCTGTTCGTGTCGCCTTATCTGGCGTTCGAGAATCAGGCCGTGGACGTGGTCTATGCCCGTAATAATGTCTCCTTCAGCAGCGTGGCGGGGAACCAGAACGAGCGTGAAGTTGGCCATGCACTTGATGGCATGGCCAGTGGCAGTAGCGTGGTGCAGGCCATGACAGGCGTCAGTTCCGCTGGTGAGGCCCGTCGTGCACTGGGTAATCTCTCTGGTGACATCCACGCATCTGCCCGGACTGCCCTGATCCAGGACAGCTATCTGCTGGAACAGGCCGTGCTGGACCGTCTGGTTGAGGCAGGCTGTGATGGTGATGGAAAAATGTCCGCCCAGGGGCATTACAATTTCTACACGCGGCGCAAGGAATCCCAGTGCCACAGCGACCACACCATCATGTGGGGTCAGGCTTATGGCAGCCTGGGGCATAATGGTGGCGGCGGGAACGCAAGCCTGCTGCACCATCAGACAGCCGGATTCGTCATGGGTGTGGATACACCAGTTGATGACCGGTGGCGTGTGGGTGGCATGATTGCCTACGGGCATTCCATGTTCAATGCCAATGGGACGAGCAACTCGTCTGGTAACAGCAACAACATCAGCCTAGGCAGTTATGCCGGGTCTCATTGGGGACGCTTCAATCTGCGTCTGGGGGCCTTCTACACCTGGAACCTGATGAACATGCGTCGGCATGTGCAGGTGGCTGATTTTGGTGGCCGGCAGACCAGCAATTACCGTAACGGGACGGCCCGTGCCTTTACGGAGCTGAGCTACAAGTTTGACTTTGACAAGTTCCAGTTTGAACCTTTCTTCGAGGGGTCCTACGTCAACCAGTACGCAGGCCGTTTCCAGGAGCATGGCGTGGCTGCCCTGTATGGTCAGTCCAAGGATCGTAGCGTGGGCTTCACCAGCTTTGGTTTCCGTGTGGCACGCAGCTTCCAGATTGGAGAGATGTGGCTGCGGGCCCATGCCATGGGGGCTTACCGCCGTGCCTATGGCAGCCTCGGCTCCAGCAGGACGGAACGTTTCATGGGTGATGGCAGTGGCATGAATGTCAATGGCGTGCTGCTGTCCCGTGATGCTGCTGTGATCAAGGCGGGTGTAGCGGCCCGGGTCACGGATTCTGTGGATCTCGACCTGTCCTACACGGGGCAGTATGGCGAGCATGCCATGGACAGTGGTGCTACAGGGTCCGTCAAAGTGCAGTTCTGACAGGCGTCAGGAATGGATCAGGAAAAAGGCCGTCCATCATGGGCGGCCTTTTTTGTGTCTGCCGTGTCAGGGGGGCGCAGGCTTACCCTGCCAGGCCAGCGTGATAGAGCAGTGTTCCTGCCAGGGTGAGCATGATGGCGGCAGTTACCCCATCCAGAATTCGCCATGAGAGTGGATTGCTGAAAAAGGGACGCAGCACTCTGGCTCCGTAACCCAACAGGGGGAACCAGACAAAACTGGCCAGTACGGCACCAAGTCCGAACCATGAGCGGCTGCCTTCAGGCTGGGTGAGGCTGACAGACCCCATGAGGAGCACCGTATCCAGATACAGATGAGGATTCAGCAGTGTGAAGCCGCAGGTCATGGCGATGACTTTGCGCAGGCTCTGCGGAGGCTGGTCTTCCAGTGTGACAGAGCTGCTGGTTGTCATGTGGCGTAAGGCAGAGAGGCCCTGCCAGATGAGGAAAGCAGCGCCAGCATAGGTCAGAATATCCGTAAAGAACGGCATGGCGGCGACAATTTTTCCAACGCCGTGGACGGAGGCTGTGATGAAGACCGCATCCACACTGGCGCAGAGCAGGATGATGGGCAGGACATGCTCCCGCTTCAGGCCCTGTCGCAGAATGAAAAGATTCTGGGCTCCAACAGCGATGATGGCAGAGGCGCCAAGGCAGAAACCGGTCATGATGGGGGTGATGATCGTGTGCATGGCCCGTCTATGACAGGCAGGGTATATACAGAACAGCTTATTTTATTTCACTGAATGAAGGAAAACTTCATCATGTTCGATTACGCCGCCCTGACAGCTGTTAGTGCTGTCGTGCGGGAAGGTAGTTTCGAGAGGGCAGCCGCTGTACTCGGGCTGACACCGTCTGCCGTTTCACAGCGTGTCCGTGGGTTTGAGGAACGTCTGGGGGGTGTTCTGGTCATTCGTGGGCAGCCATGTCGGCTGACAGAACTCGGGACGATGCTCTGCCGTCATTTCGACTGTGTCAGGGTGCTGGAGAGTGATCTGGCCGCCCGGCTGGCCTGGCAGGACAGAGGGGCCACACTTCCGGCTACGGTGAAACTTGCTGTCAACGCAGACAGCATCACGACGTGGTTTTCTCATGCCATGATGGCCTTTGCCCGGCAGGACCCTGCCATAACACTGGATATTTCCATTGATGATGAGAGCTGTACGGCGGAGCGGCTGCGGTCCGGGGATGTCATGGCTGCTGTGACGGCATCGTCCGATCCGCTCCCGTGGTGCAGAACGGTCTCGCTGGGGCGTATGGTTTATGTGGCCTGCGCCAGCCCGTCCTTCATGGGGGTGCATTTTTCTCAGGGTGTGACGGCCGAAACCGTGCAGAAGGCTCCCTATCTGCGGTTCGATCGGCGGGATATGTTTCAGGCCCGGTGGGCAGAGGCAGTGTATGGCGTCACGCTGGGTGCCCCCGCCTGCTGGATACGTTCTTCCACAGCGTTTCTGGACCTCTGCCTTCATGGTCTTGGTTGGGCCATGCATCCTCTGCCGCTTGTGGAACATCATCTGCGAAGCGGTGCCCTGGTGGAACTGCCTCCAGCGCACCGGCCTTCCATGCCGCTTTTCTGGTCAGTCCCCCGCCTTTATGGTTCGGCATTGAACCGGCTGAGCCAGAATGTGCAGCGTGTGGCGGCAGAGTGGTTGACTGATTGATCCGGTCTGATCAGGCGTTTTTCCCCTGCTGGCGGCCGAAGCGCTTGGCAAAAGCGAAAATGGCCGTGAAGGCCCGGAAGGGGAGCATGATCCGCCATGAGGGCGAGAAATTGCCAGCAAGAAGCGAGATGATGGCATCCCGCATCCGGAGCGGACTGTTCTTTGGCCGCATGAAGAAGTAGCGCAGCAGAGGGTCGTTGATGCGATAGACGAGCCAGCCGATCAGCCGCATTTCCTGTCTTGTTTTACGTTCAGCCTTGCGGGCCGCCCTGCGCCCCCGGGCTGGATCAAGCAGCCAGGTGCTGGCAACATCGGCGCCGCGGAGTGCTCCCTGCATGGCCAGCATGATTCCTGATGAGAAAACGGGGTCCAGAAAGCCGAAAGCATCACCGATGATGAAATAGCGCTCTCCCCAGGCCTTGTTCCCTTTGTAAGAGTAGTTGCCGGTCGTGGTGAGTGGTGCCAGTGCTTCCGCCTGGCTCATGCGCTCCCGTACGCTGGGGCTGGACTGTACGGTCTTCCAGAAGAGAGTATCCAGCGAGCCACCGTGATTTTTAAAGCTGTCATGGTCCCCCACGAAGCCGACACTCATGATGTCATCCGGCAGGGGAATCATCCAGAACCACCCACCCTTGACGAGATGGACGGAAATATAGCCCTCCATTCCTTCGCCTTCTGCCCGGGGGACATTGCGGAAGTGGCTGAAAATGGCGGCCTTGTTGTTGCGGAGGTCGCTGTATTTCTTTCCATGCTGGCGGAGCATGAGCGTATCCCGGCCGGACGCATCCAGAATGAATCGTGGGGTGAAGAAACGGGGATTTTCTCCATCCGTTTTTGCTTCCACGAGGGGAGCATCCGGTGTCGGGAAGGTGACCTTCGTGACACGGGTTTTTTCAAAGGTCTTTGCGCCTGCTTTGGCGGCATTGCGGAAGAGCAGCTCATCAAATTCTGACCGGCGAACCTGATAGGCATGATCTGCCTGCGGGTCGATGGCGTAACGGAAGGGGAATGAAAGCCGTCCTTCCCCGGTATCTGTCACGAATTCGGCTCCGGGTTTGTAGACCCCCATGGCTGCGACATCGTCCAGCACACCGAGCGTCTCCAGTATGGGCAGGTTGCAGGCCAGCAGGGATTCACCGATGTGGAAGCGGGGATGCTGGTTTTTTTCCAGCATGATGACATCCAGCCCGCGTCGGGCCAGAACGGTGGCAGCCGTGCTGCCAGCGGGGCCACCGCCGATGATCAGGACATCACAGGGGAGAGGGGACTGGGTCATGGTGGTTTATTCCGTTGGGAGCATGACGGTACCCGTTCCGGCCATCAGCAGTCTGGCAGAGGGGGTCCGCAGGGTGAAATCGTAGATCATGCCGCCATGGGCCTGGTGCTTCTGGATGACGGTGATGATGAGGTGCGGCCAGTCGGGATTGTCCAGCCGGTCACAGTGGATCTGGACATCCCGGATACTGGTCAGCCACCCCTGCCGTGCCTCATGGGCTGTCAGCGCGCCATGCAGGGCAGCCGCCTGCATGGCCATTTCCACGCCGGTGACGGGGGGCAGCTGGCCCGCCACCCGGTAGGGGTTGGCCGGGTCGTTATGGAGATGGGTCGTGGCTTCAAGCTGTGTTTCATCCCAATGGTTCGCAGCATCCAGCAGGCAGCTGGCTCCCTGGTGGGGGATATGGCGGAGGATGGCATCACGGTTGAGCATGGGTCAGCGCAATTGTCATATGGTTGGCCCCGTAGGGCAGGGAAATGGACTGATCCTGCCCGCAGGCAATGGCCTGCAGCAGGGGCAGTATCTGGCCCGCAGGATTGTGGCGGGCCATGTCTGCCAGGCTTTCAGGCAGGGAGGAAAAAGGGTCACGCACATCCCTGCCATTTTTCAGGGACAGTGCAAGCTGGAGTGACGTGTCCCGGCCTGGTGTCAGGATGAGAGCACAGCCAAAGGAGCCCCTGGTCCGCCTGACCGTGCCGAGTGACCCGGGAATGGGCGCATCATACAGGCAGAAGAGAACGGGCTTTTCCTCTGCATGGGCTTCGGCAGCCGCTTTCAGCAGGGCGGCTGGCAGGGTTTCGTCATGCAGCCCCAGTGAGACGGCAGGCTGGTGGCTCTTGTGGCTTATCATCCAGTATCCGGCAGGCGCATTATGGACGGAGTTGTGAAAAAGAGAGGGTGAGACAGCTCCTGCCGGGCTGGCGAGAGACTCCAGAATACGGTTGATGATGAAACCATCGCCGTTGGAGCTGGCAAAGATGGCAGGCAGGTCCCCGGCATGGCACCCAGCCTGCTGGCAGGCTTCCTCGGCACAGAGCATGGCCAGCCGGATGACCTGGCTGGCTCTCCGGCGCTCATTGGCGGGCAGACTGGCGGGTGGGGGCAGTGTCAGGCTGGTTCCGTCATGGGGGGTGTCCCCTCGCAGGACAGGTTTCGCTTCCGCCCACCCATGCAGGCCGTCCCCCCAGCATCCGATACCTGCGATGGAAATGATCATGTCAGTGGTCCGAAGATGAGACTGCTGTTCGTGCCACCAAAACCAAAAGAATTGTTCATGACGAAGTTCAGCTTGCCGTGGCGGGGTGCAAGGAGAATATCACTCTGGAAGAGAGGATCAACCGTCTGACTGTTCATGCAATGTGGTAGATACTGGTCCTGTATGGCTATGGCACAGATCATGCTCTCCAGAATTCCGGAAGCTCCCAATGTGTGCCCGGACCAGCCTTTGGTGGAAGAACAGGGAACGGCCCGGCCGAAGATGGAAGCCATGGCCCTGTCTTCCATCTGGTCATTGGCCGGTGTCCCCGTGCCATGCATGTTGATGTACCCTATGGCCTCTGGTGGCAGGCTGGCCCGGGCCAGGGCTTTCTGTATGGCGAGAGCGGCGCCGCTGCCTGTCGGGTCGGGTGAGGACATGTGGTGGCCATCACTGCTGGCTCCATATCCCAGAAGGCGGAGACGGTAACCGGCTGGCCGGGCAGGGCGTGGCCGGCCATCGGCCCGTTCCAGCAGGGCAAAGCCTGCGGCTTCGCCGATGGAAATACCGCTGCGCCCGGCATCGCAGGGGCGGGTGGGATGGGCCGAGACCAGCCCGAGAGAGGCAAAGCCCTGGAGTGTCATGCGGCAGAGGCTGTCCGCCCCGCCGACAATGGCCGCATCGCAGAGACCGGTAGCCAGAAGGTGGGCGGCATCAATGAAAGCACGGGTAGAGGAGGCGCAGGCGTTGGAGACTGTCAGCATCGGCCCGGTGACATCCAGCCGGGCTGCCACATAGCGTGGCAGGGAGGAGAGGTCCTGCGTGCCGTCATAGGGGAAATCCGGCGGCAGGGCTTCATCCCGGTCTTTGCGGGCAGCATAGGCTTTTTCCGTTGTCAGGATGCCGGATGTGCTGGTGCCCATGACAACGGCAAGGCGATGGCGGCCATAATGGGCCCGGGCATCGGCGACAGCCTCCATGAAATCATCGGTCATCAGGGCCATGTCGGCCAGCCTGTTGTTGCGGCAGTCAAACCGGTGCAGGGCTCCTGGCAGCTGATGGTCTTCCACACCGGCAACGCGCCCGATATAGCCATGCCCCGGAGACTGGAACGTGTCAGGCTGGAGGGTCTGGCGCTGTTCCAGCAGACAGGTCCGGGTGGCTTCCATGCCCCGCCCCATGGCGCTGATGGCTGTTCCGGCCGTGATGATCAATGCGGTCATGCGTGGTTTCCCTGCTGGGAGGAGGTTGGGATGGTGCCCATCAGCAGGAAGCTGAAGATCATGGCGAACAAGGCTCCAGAAGAAATGGTGAGACCCAGCTCCCGCAGGAGAGGGGTTTGACAGCTTGCCAGAATGGCAAAGGAGAGAACGGTCATCATGTTGCAGGTCAGCAGGGTGCGGAGTGTCCGGGTCCGCTCAGCGGCATCAAGCTGGGGGCGGCCGAAAAAGAGGGCGTAATCTATGCCAACACCCAGCACGAAGGCCAGTGCCACGATATGGATGATGGAAAAGACAGGGCCGTGAAGGCGCAGCAGGGCCAGCACGCTCAGGCCTGTCAGGCCAAGGGTGAGGGCAAGACGCCCCGTGCAGGCCGGGCTGCGTTGGCAGACGAGCAGCGTAAGCAGGGCAACGGCAATCCCTGTGGCCAGCCAGAAAGCCGCTTTTCGGACATAGGGGCGCAGCAGGTCTCCCACGGCTGTTTTCATGTTGACGAGCAGCAGGTCAGGCTTTTGCTGGTGAAGCCGCTCGAGAGAGGCAGATGCCGCAGGTGAGCGGGGCAGGATGAGGCCATACCACAGACCATGCCGGGCCATGAGCAGCAGATCGATGCGGTGGCCCACGGCTGTATGGGCGATGTCGTCCAGCCCGAGAGGTGGTAGATGGCGGGCCTGTTCCACATCCTCTGGCAGGTTGGCAAAAGCCTCGGGCTGGAAGGGGGAGGCCTGAAGGGCTGTCTGGAGGTTGGCCCGGATGCTGTCCGCTGCGGGCAGGGTGGCCAGCCGCTGCTGCTGGCGGGCTCTGCTGGGCAGCAGGCGGGCCGCATCGTCCATGTCCTGGCTGGCGGGCAGGTGGCCGAGCAGCTCTTCCTCCTGTTGCAGGATGTGTTCACTGTCCGGGGCGTGGACAACGGCAATCAGACCAGGTTGGGGGGAGCCGAGCTGCTCGTGCAGCTGATGGTCCACCTCCAGCAGGGCTGGTGGGATGGGGTTGAGGATTTCCCCCTGTCTTTCGATCCTGAAGGGATGGAGCAGCAGCACGGCCATGGCGGGAGGTGCTATCATAAGGCAGAGCACACGGTAACGGCGGAGTGCCTCCCAGCGCAGCAGCGAGGGGGATATACCCTGATGATGGGCGGCCAGGTCAGCCTGTGTGACCAGATGGGGCAGAATCCAGATGGTGATGCAGGCGGCGGTCAGAATCCCGGTGGCGGAGAAAAGGCCAAGTTCCATGAGGCCGGGCAGACCACAGAAGATCATGCTCAGCAGCCCGACAATGGCCGTGAGGGTGGCCAGTTTCAGGCTGGTGCCAATGCGGCCCAGAACGACAGGAATGGCTTCCCCCCTGTCCCGGTGCCCCAGCAGAAGGACAGGGTAGTCCAGCGACACACCCAGCATGGTCATGCCGAAGCCGACTGCAATGCCATGAACCCAGCCGAAACAGAGCTGGACTACCAGCATGGAGAGGGACAGTGAGAGCAGGAAAGGTACGCCCAGTGTGGCCAGCACCCAGAGAGAGCGGAAGCGCCAGTAAAGGATGCCGACCACAACGAGAAGGGAGAGAAGGGCGAGGCGGTCCATGTCCTGGCGGAGGGACTGGGCGGCGATGAAGGAGAAAGCCGGGGAGCCTGTCAGAAGCAGCTGGCAGTCCCCGCCATGGGGTGGCCTGCTGTTCTCGAAAGCCTGCCGGATGGCCTGGTGCAGGTGTTTCAGCTGTGCGGGGTCGAGTGTCGGCTGGCGAAGCTGGAGCAGCATGAGCGTGGCATGGTGGTCTGCTGTCAGCCAGAGGCCATCCAGGCTGGCGGGGGGTGTGCTGCTTTCCAGACTGGCCAGATAGTCGGCATAGGCGCCGGTCGGGTCTTTCAGTCCGATATCCTCCACCAGCGGAGCCGCCATGGACTGGAGGAGGTCATAAAGCCGGGCAGTATCGGCTTTCAGGGCGTCCGGGGAGAAAAGGCGTGTCCGGTCATGAGGGGCCAGTCCATAACGGTGGGCGAAAAAAAGCGGCTGGTCCTTCTGCCATGAGAGGGAGGCCGGGCCATCCAGAATGAGGCTGAACTGCCCCGTTGCGGCCAGAGCCTCATGGAATCTGTGCCCGGTCTGGAGCAGGCTGGCCGTATCGTTGCCCTTGATGGAGGCGATCATGATGGACTGGGTAGGCCCGTGGTTCAGCTCATCCAGCAGGAACTGGGACGCTGCGTCATGGGGGCGGGGCAGGAAGGCCTGCATCCCCATGCGGAGGGGGATGGCAGAGAATGTTGCCGCCGCCACCATGATGGCACCGAGCAGGGCCAGCAGAAGGGGGAGACGGCGTTTCATGGTGAGGTGATGGCTGTATCGGTCACATCGCCATTGGCCAGGACAAGATGAAGGCTGTCCAGCGAGTTGTTGCGGCCCTGTATCTGGACGAGCCGGACGATCTGGCCGGTGTCGTGTGTGCGGGGTGTCATTGTCAGGGTCCAGCGTCCCATGTCACCCGTGGCGGAGAGCGTGTAATACTGCTGGAGCAGTGCGACATCTCCCTGCAACGGCCCCCGGATTGTGGCGGCCATGACCTGCAGCGCCGGGCTCATGTGTAGTGGTACGGCCCGCGCGGGGGTCTGGCCATGGCGGAGCCATGCCGTGTCCCCCTGCATGATGAAACTGTCCTGCACAGGGGTGAGGGTGAGTTTTTCCACCCGATCGGGGGGAATGAAACGGAGTGTTCCCTCGCTGTGAAGTGGCACTTTGAGAGCGTGCAGCTGGCGTGTCTCCGTGAAGTGGTTTTCCCTCTGCGAGACCAGACCAATGTGGTGCAGGATGTTGACAGCCAGAGCCTCCTCCTCTGCGGTGGGCGAGGTGATGGCACTGGCGGCAGGAGGCGACATGGCCGCAGTGTCTGCCTGTGCCTCCCGCCAGAAGAGGGGCAGCACAAGGAGGAAGAGGGGCAGGCATTTCATGATGTCAGAGGCCTTTTTCCCAGAAATCAAAGAAATTGAACCATGCGTAGGGATGGCGCTGGCACAGCTCTTCCATCCAGCGGACATAAGCCTGCATGGGGGAGAGCAGCGCCTCCCGTGCGGGGGCTGGCTCTGTTTCCGGGAGAAGAGTATCAGCCAGACCTGTGCAGGCAATATGGTAGGTGCCATTTTTTTGCCTTATGGCGGAGACGAGCACAACCGGTGCGCCGGTCAGTCTGGCCAGATGGAATGGACCTGCGGGAATGGGAGCTTCCTCGCCCAGAAAGCGGATGGGTATGGAGCGGCCACCATCATGGGCCCTGTCTGCCAGAATTCCGATGAATTCACCGTTCCGCAGGGCCTTGAGGGTTGCCAGCATGCTGTCTGGCTGCCCCAGCTCGATGATGTCGGCATTGAAGCCCGGTGCCAGGGCCTCAATGAAACGGGATGTGGCCCCGATGAAGCGGCGATACATCAGCATGCGGAACGGAACAGAGGCATTCAGGCCGCATTGACGCAGGGCATCGAATGATCCGATATGCGCCCCCATGATGATGCATCCCCTGTTCTGGTGCAGGGCTTCATGGAGGATGTCCTGCCCGGTGATGTGGATGTTTTCCCGTGGGAAGCGGCCACTGAGCAGGTATATGCGGTCCAGAGTATTGGTGCTGTAAGCGTGGATATGGCGCAGCACCATGCCCCAGTGAGGACGGCGCAGTGCGCCGGCACGGTGCAGGTGGGACAGGTACTGCCACGAGGCCCGGCGGACCGAGGAATAGACAGCTGCATAATAGAGTGTGGCTGGCCAGCGTAGCAGGGCGGTGACCCGGTATCCCAGATTCAGGGCAACCCATATCAGCAGCCGGATGGTCAGGCTGTTGCCTTTCTCCGGGCGGAGCCATGTGTTGCGCTGCATCAGGGCTGGCTCCCGGCCTGCCCCCGGAGAATGACGGTTCCTTTCAGGGGGCCGGAAAGGTGATGGAGGGTGAAGCGTATCTGTCCATTGCCCAGAGCGCTGGAAAGCAGCTGCATGGGGTCGCCCGGCCGGACGACGGAGAGAAATTTCACGGTGCTGATCGTACGGACGTCCAGCTCCAGCAGGGTGAATATCCGTTCCAGCAGGGTAATGCCCGGTACGGTGGGGTTACCGGGAAAATGGCCGGGCAGGGCCGGATGGCTGGCCGGGATGGAAAAAGGTGGATGGGCCCGTTTCTCCGCATGGTCCCGGATGAGACCTTCCAGTGCCTGCCGTGTCAGTTTGCCGACAGGGTTGCGGGGCAGGCGGGAGAGGCGGACAAGCCGTCGTGGCATGAAGACCGGGTCCACATGCTGGCGGAGGGCCCGCATGATGGCTGTGGTGGTCACCTCGGTTCCCGCAACGATGAAGGCCTGCAGGCGTGTCGGTTCGGGCTGGTCTTCCTTCAGGTCTTCCTCGCTGAACAGGGGAGCAAAGCAGCCGTCCAGGAGGCCATCCGTCTGGAGCAGGGCCTTGTTGAGTGCTCCGTAGGAGGTTCGTTTGCCAGCGATCTTGAGCAGGTCCCCCTTGCGGTCGACCAGATGGAAATGGCGGTCTCCCTGCATGGTGATGACATCATTCAGAGGATGTGGCGTGGCATGGGGAGCCATGCAGATATGGGTCTGGTCATCAGTCGGGTCGGCTGTCAGGGTCAGCCCGTCATAGAGCTGCCACGGATCGGGGCTGACAGTCCGGCGGCTGGCGATGGAACCAGTCTCGGTGGCGCCATAAATTTCCATGACCGGCGCATGGAAGCGTTCTTCAGCCTCCAGAGCCAGTTCCCGGGGGAGTGGAGCAGATGCCGAGATGATGCGTTCCAGCCCAGGCAGTCTGGCTCTGGCCGTCGTGAGAGAGCGCAGATGGATGGGGGTGGTGATGAGCGTGTGGGGAGATGGCGTGCTGTCCAGCAGCTTTTCCACATCCCCGGGGAAGAAGCAGGGGCCGCTGGCTGTGGCGGTTGGTGTATGCAGGCTTTGCAGGATGAGTGTCTCAAAACCGTACATGTGGTAGGGGGGTACGGTACCCAGCAGGGTTGTCCCGTCTGGACGGGACGGTGCCAGAAGGGGCAGGGCAGCATGGCTGCGGGCAACCAGTTCTCCCCAGCGTTTTTTATGGACTTTGGCCTGCCCGGTACTGCCGGATGTAAAGACATGCGCTGCTTCGTGCCCGGCAGGCAGCTGGATGTTGTCCTGACGGGATGATGTCAGTTCGGCAAGGGGGGGCAGGGTCAGGCTGGCCAGGGATTCAGGCAGGGACGGCCCCGTGCAGAGGGCTCCATGGGCCTGTTGCAGGGCCATGAGCTGGGAAACGGCATGATTGCTGGAGAGCAGGCAATACTGCCCCTTCATCATGGCGGCCAGAAAGACGAGCGTGAACTGGACCAGATTGGTGTGCAGGTTGATGATGGGGCGCTCTGGCAGCCGCTCGGCCAGTGCCCAGGCATGGGACAGAAGCTGCGTGCCGCACAGAGGCCCCGCAGCCGTATGGAAGACGGGGCGGCCCGGCGTCGTGATGAGGGACAGATCAGGCAGGGCAGGCATCAGCCCGGACGGTGTGTGCTGATATGGTGTGCAAGAGACCGGAGGGAGTGAAAGATCTTGCGGTTGTCATCATCATGTGATTCCAGCTTGATCCCGTATTGTGTGTTGACCATGAGGGCTATTTCCAGCACATCGATGGAATCCAGCCCCAGCCCTTCACCAAAGAGGGGCATTTCGGGATCAATATCCAGGGGATCCATGTCCAGCTGGACGGCCTCTGTCAAATGGGCAGCCAATTCACGTTCCAGAGGCGTCTGATCGTGAGAAGCGGAAACTGTCGTCACTAAGAGGTTAATCCATTGATGATAGGGAAGGTCTATCACAGTTTAGCATCGGGTTTATCCTTCAGCAAGAGGTGGGCAACCCGGTCATGGCGGCTGGTCCTGCTGCTCGGGGGTGTTGGGCTGGTCAGTCTGGTGCCGGAAAGTGCTGGCTGGTCCGCAGGCTGTGTCTGTCTTGGCCTGATGATGCAGCTGGCCGCTCTGCTGTCCGGACGGCATCCGGGCTGGTTCGTGTTCGTACCTGTTGCAGGGGTACTGGGGTGGTATGCTCCGGCCCTGTCCAGAGTGTGTGACCAGCTGGCCATTTACGGGTTGATGTTGTGGGGGATGCTGTGGCTGTTTGTCCGCTCTCTCAGGCGGGGGCAGGTCCCATTGGTGACCCGGCTGGCCGGGGCCGTGCATGGGACTCCCCTGCGGGCGGATGTGCAGCGTTATACGGTGGGTGTGACATGGGCATGGAGCATTTTTTTCATTCTTGCCCTGCTGGCCCCTCTCATGTTGTGGTTCTGGGCACCACATGAGAGGGCATGGCGTTGGCCTCTTGAGGGAGGAACAGGCCTTGCGGCGGTCGTTTTCTTTGCTGTGGAGATGATCATCCGCCATCTCGTCATCCGGCATTATGACCATTCCACCCTGAAGCAGAATTTCATGGCTGGCCGTGCCGTTTTCATGCGGAAGGACCTGAAATGAATGGCAGGTTTCTGGCTGGCCATCAAGGCCTGTCATCTGGCTGGGCTTTCGCTTAAGACACGGGCAGATGGGTGAATTTGCAGGGGATGGCCTGAAACATGATGGTATTGCTGCCAGTCTATCATTCTGAACCAGAGAGAGCGGGGCCATCCCCCTTGGCCACGATCTGCTATGGAGGGGCCAGTGGTGGGCTGGATGTGCGGAATGGTCGTGTCCACATGACATTGCCCGGGCCTTTGCCGGCGACCTGCGAACAGTGGTGTCCAGCATCCCTATCGGGTGAGACCCGGCATGAACAGGCTGCCAGAGGCCGGCAGGCAGGGCTGGAACAGGGGATCGGCTGGAGTGCAGAAGGTGATCTGCTTTTCGCTGCCTTCTGGGTGGAAGACCAGCCGGAGCTCTGCGAGGCAGTGCAGACCAGTTACGAACGGCTGATCGGCCTGGCGCGGGGCAAGGGTTTTGGCCACATCTATCGGATGTGGAATTATCTGGGGGCCATCAATCAGGACAATGCCCGGGGTGAGGAACGGTATCGGGATTTCTGTAGTGGTCGTTCCCAGGCGTTTGAAGCCATGAGCATCGGTTTGGGTGAGCTGCCTGCGGCAACGGGCATTGGCCTCTCTTCCGGTGGTGTGGCGGTCTTCCTGATCGCCCATCGTCATGTGGGTGGTGTCAATCTGGAGAATCCCAGCCAGCTTCCTGCCTATCATTATCCGCCCCGTTACGGGCGGCGTTCACCGTCCTTTGCCCGTGCCACCGTCATGGAAGGACCAGATCGGACAGCTCTGTATCTCTCCGGCACGGCGAGCATCCGGGGACATGAATCCGTCGGGACGACGGTGGAGGAGCAGCTCTCTGTCACGATTGAAACAATCAATTCATTGCTTGATGCGGCCCGGAAACGTTTTCCCCGTCTTGAAGCAGGGCGCTTTGAGAGCATGAAGCTCTATGTCCGTCATCCTGAAGATGCAGCGGTCGTGCGGGAGGGTATTTCACGGGCCTTCCAGTGCCCGCTGGAGCAGTCCCCGCTCTTCATTGCCGACATCTGCCGGGCAGAGCTGCTGCTGGAGGTCGAGGGGGTGTTTCTGGGGTGAGAGGGACGGCTGATCCGTATCGGCACAAGGGCTGATGGGGGGTGTCCCCGCCTCATGGGGCACAACTGAGCCGGAGAGCTTGGCCCCTGGCAACGCAATCCGTTCTTTATGGGAGATAGCCCATGAAAGGCCACATTGTTCTCTTCTCATGTGGAAGAAGATGTGGCGTCCCGTACGGGATTCGAACCCGTGTTGCCGCCGTGAAAGGGCGGTGTCCTAGGCCTCTAGACGAACGGGACTAAAGGCGTGAGGCGGTTAATAGGCAGGAACGGGGGTGGCGTCAAGCCCGTGCGGCATCAAAAATGAAAAAAGTAAGATTTTCCCGCTCCTGCCATGTTTCCAGACGCAGCTGCCCGGCTACATGCAGCAGGGGGCGGCTGCGATCTTCCAGAAGATCGGTGAAGTGTTTGTCCCCAGCCCGAAAGACCAGCCCCTTGATCCGGCTGTAGCCATCAGCATCCTGAAGAATGACACGCAGTGTGTTGCCATCCTGCCCGATCCGATCGGCCTTCACGCAGCGGACATCCCGTATGGCCAGCAGGGGTTCCTCATTGCCCGGCCCAAAGGGGGCCAGCAGGGCGATCTGTTGGGCCAGTGTGGGGGTAGCCCCCCTGATGGTGACGACACCATCCAGCAGCAGGTCATCCTGGGGGGGGAGGTGACGGGCCTCATCAAGGGCTTCATCCAGTCGGGCATGGAGGGCGGCGCAGTTTTCTTCTTTTACGGAGAATCCTGCCGCCATGGCGTGTCCTCCCCCCGTCAGGAGCAGGCCGGACTGATGGGCCTGGATGATGGCTGCTCCGATATCCAGACCCGTGACGGAACGGGCAGAGCCTTTCACCACACCATCCTTCAGGGCACCGACCAGAGCAGGACGGTTGAATCGTTCCTTCAGCCGCCCGGCCACGATGCCAACCACACCGGGGTGCCAGTCATCACCATGCAGGAAAATGACCGCATGACCGGCCTCAACCTGTTCCCGGGCCTGCTCGACAGCGGCATCCAGAATGTGGCTTTCCACGGTCTGGCGTTTGCGGTTGATGTCATCCAGTTCTTCAGCAATGGCCTGTGCTTCATGCTCGGACTGGCTGAGGAGCAGCCGCAGGCCCTGGTCAGCCCTGGCAATGCGTCCACCAGCATTGATGCGCGGCCCAAGGGCGAAGCCGCAGCTCATGGCGCTGGCATTGGCCTTGACCCCGGCCACATTGGCCAGGGCGGCCAGCCCGATCCGTTCACGGCGGTTCATGACCTTCAGCCCCTGTGCCACAAGAGCACGGTTGAGGCCCTGCAACGGCATGACATCGCAGATGGTGGCCAGAGCAGTGAGGTCCAGCAGGGCCATGGGGTCTGGGGCGTGATGGGTTTCAAACCATCCCTGCTGGCGCAGGGTGCGCTGGAGGGCCACGACTGTCAGGAAGGCAACGGCCGTGGCGCAGAGATGGCCCAGACCGGACTCGCAGTCCAGCCGGTTCGGATTCACGACCAGCCCTTTGGGCAGGCGCCGTCCATCCGGTTTGTGATGATCCAGAACGATCCGGTCGGCCTGCCCTTCAAAATGGTCCAGAACATCAATGGCCGCTGTGCCGCAGTCCACGCAGACAAGCAGGCTGGCGCCTTGATCCAGCAGGGATTGCAGCGCCGGAATATTGGGGCCATACCCTTCAGCCAGCCGGTCGGGGATGTGGGTGACGACATGGCAGCCCAGAGCCGTGAGTGTGGAGCTGAGCAGCGCCGTACCACAGGCCCCATCCACGTCATAATCGCCCAGAATGCCTATGGTTGCCCGAGCCTGTACGGCAGCTGCCAGCCGCAGGGCTGTGGCATCCATGTCCCGCAGGATGGAGGGGTTGGGCAAGGCATCACGCAGGCGGGGCCGCAGATAGGATTCCACCATTTCAGCCGAAATGCCCCGCCCGGCCAGAATGCGGGCAGCCAGTTCGGAGATGTCCATCTTCTGGGCGAGGGCCAGCGCAAGCCGGTTGTCCGTTTCAGCCAGGACAGGATGCCGCCAGACCCAGCGGCGCAGCCCCGCACTGCGCTGGACATTCAGGACAAGGGCAGGAGTGACCCGGGTATCAGGTTCTGGCTGGGACGTCGTCTGGAGCATAAGGGCGGAGGAGTGGCTCAAACCTTGTGGGGGTCGAAATGGTGGTAAGTCTCCATGTAACGGATTGTACCGCTTTCTGAACGCATCATGACGGAATGGGTACGGATGTAATTGTCGGAGGGATATTCAATGCCCCGTAGCAGGTCGCCTGCTGTCACGCCCGTAGCGCAGAAGAAGACCGGTCCGGCCGCCATGTCTGTCAGGCTGAGGGCCTGTGTGGGGTCGAGGTCGGGGCGGATCATGCGGCGGGTGCGGGTAATCTGCGCTTCATTCTCGAAGAGCAGACGGCCCTGCATCTGTCCGTTCATGCAGCGTATGGCGGCAGCGGCCAGAACGCCTTCCGGTGCGCCTCCGCTACCGGCGTAGATGTCCACGCCACTGCCAGGCAGGCAGGTGGCAATCACGGCGGCCACGTCACCATCGCTGAGCAGGCGGACACGGGCACCGGCTTCCCGTGCCTTGGCAACGAGCTCCTCATGGCGCTCACGTTCCAGCGCACAGAGGACCAGATCGCTGACATCACATTTTTTTGCCTGCGCAAGGCTGGCAAGATTCTGGCCTATGGAGGCGTCAATATCCACCACGCCTTCTGGCAGGCCGGGACCTACGGCAATTTTCTGCATGTAGATGTCAGGAGCATGGAGGAAGCAGCCTTTTTGTGCCAGAGCCACCACCGTGATGGCATTGGGCAGACTGCGGGCGCAGAGATTGGTGCCCTCCAGTGGATCCACGGCAATGTCCATTTCCGGTCCGCCACAGCCCACTTTTTCACCGATATACAGCATGGGGGCTTCATCCATTTCCCCCTCGCCAATGGTGACGGTGCCATCGATGGCAACCGTATCAAAGGCTTTCCGCATGGCCTCAACAGCGGCACCATCTGCCGCATTCTTGTCGCCACGACCGGTCCAGCGGGCGGAGGCAATGGCGGCGGCCTCGGTCACACGGGCCAGGTCCAGCCCCAGATTGCGGCCCGTGACCCGATATTCATGGGGAACGTGATGGGGCTGTTTGGCTGTCATGGCAGGTCTTCCACTTTCAGGGCCAGTGGAGTGCCTTTTATCAGGGGCATTTCCTCAAGGAGGGGCAGGATGCGGTTGATCCCGCCCAGCGTGACAGGCCCTGTCAGCAGGATGAGCTGTGCGTCGCCCTTCTGTGATGTGTGATGGTGTCCTTTCTCCACGGCAACATCTTCATTGCCGAGGACGGTGCGGATGTCTTCCAGAGCCGTTTCTGCCTCCACGGAGCCCTCCAGCGTGATGCGGAGATAGAAGCGGCTGACCAGGCCCTCCACCGGTTCGCAGGGAATGGGAGCCTGTTCATCCACCCGGCCCCAGAGAGGCAGGCCATGACCACGGGCCAGGTCGATCACGTCGGCCATGACGGCATCAGCCGTGGGGCCTTCCCCGGCACCCTGCCCGGAGATGGTGATGGGACCACTGAAGGGGCCTTCTGTCGTCAGGGCGTTATAGACGCCATTGACCTGCGCCAGCCCGGACCGTGCCGGGATGAGGCAGGGCTGCACCCAGGCTTCCACATGGTCTTCCGGCAGGCGTCGGGCCACGCCCAGCATCTTGATGGCATAGCCCAGCTTGCGGGCCTGATGGATGTCATCTGTGGTGATGCGCCGCATCCCGCTGACAGCCAGACTGTCAAAAACGATCGGGCGGAAGGCGATGGCTGTCAGGATGCTCAGCTTGTGGGCAGCGTCCCAGCCATCAATGTCGGCAGAGGGATCGGCCTCGGCATAACCCTTGTCCTGGGCCTCTTTCAGCACATCCTCGAAGGCACGGCCTGTTTCGGCCATTTCGGTGAGGATGAAGTTGCTTGTCCCATTGAGGATACCGCCCAGACGGGTCAGGGCATCAGCCGCCACCCCCTCCCGGACTACCTTGATGGCCGGGATGCCACCCGCCACGGCGGCCTCGAACAGGAGAGGAGCTCCATGCTGGTGGCTGAGATGGGCCAGCTCTTCTGCATGGCGGGCGACCAGCGCCTTGTTGGCCGTCACGACGGCCTTGCCTGCCTTCAGGGCTTTTGTCACCAGCGTGTGGGCTGTTCCTTCGGCCCCGCCCATCAGTTCGACAACGACGTCCACATTCGGGTCATTGGCCAGAGCCACGGGGTCGTCATGCCAGTGGAGGCCGGAAAGGTCGATCCCACGGTCCCGCGTACGGTTACGGGCGCTGACGGCCACGACCTCGATGCTGCGGCCGGTGCGGTGGCGCAGCAGGTCTGCATGTTCACGCAGCAGACGGATGACGCCCGTACCCACTGTCCCGAGGCCGGCAATGCCCAGCCGGAGCGGGGATGTGACGGAGGATGAGGCAGTGTTGCGATGTACGGAAGTCATGAGAGGCGGTTTCCTGTCAGGCTGTGGCCCTGCATGGAGGCAGGGCCGGGTGTGGCATTATGGTTTGAGGGCGCTGTGCTGGTTCATGAAGTTTTTGATGGACCGTGTGGCCTGGCGGAGGCGCTGGTTGTTCTCCACCAGCCCGATACGGACAAAGCCATCCCCGTGTTCCCCGAAGCCCAGCCCCGGCGCCACGGCAACCTTGGCTTCCTTCAGAAGAAGCTTGGAAAATTCCACGCTGCCCATGTGGGCGAACTGGGGAGGAATCGGAGCCCAGGCGAACATGGAGCCTTCCGGTGTCGGAACATTCCACCCTGCTGCATGGAGGCCACGTATGAGCACGTCACGCCGGTCCTTGTAGAGCAGACGCATGTTCTCCACATAATCCTGCGGACCGTTCAGGGCGGCGGTGGCTGCAACCTGCACCGGTGTGAACGCTCCATAATCCAGATAGGACTTGATGCGTGTCAGCGCCTGGATGAGGCGGGGATTGCCAGCCGCAAAGCCGATTCGCCACCCCGCCATGGAATAGGTCTTGGACATGGAGGTGAACTCCACGGCAATGTCCTTGGCCCCTTCAATGGAGAGAATGGAGGGCGGGGGCTCATCCCCGAAGTAGAGCTCTGAATAGGCGAGATCGGACAAGACCCAGATGTTTTCTCTCCGGGCGAATTTGACAATCTCCCTGTAGAACTCCTTCGAGGCGAGATAGGCCGTCGGGTTGGAGGGGAAATTGATGATGAGCGCCGTCGGCTTGGGGACAGAGTGGCGCACGGCCCGGTACAGGGCCTCCAGCATGGCATCATCTGGCGAGGCCGGAACGGAGCGGACAGAGGCCCCGGCAATGATGAAGCCGAACTGGTGGATGGGGTAGGACGGGTTGGGGACCAGAATGGTATCGCCGGGGCTCGTGATGGCGGAGGCCAGATTGGCCAGCCCTTCCTTGGAGCCGAGCGTGGCGATGATTTCCGTTTCCGGGTCCAGCTTCACGCCAAAGCGGCGTTCGTAATAGGCGGCCTGCGCTTTTCGGAGGCCGGGAATCCCACGGCTGACGGAGTAGCCATGCACACGGGGATTGCGCAGCGTTTCTGCCAGCTTGTCGATGACATGCTGGGGGGGCGGGCTGTCCGGGTTGCCCATGCCGAGGTCCACAATATCCTCTCCGGCGGCACGCGCGGCGGCCTTGGCCTTGTTGACTTCGGCAAAGACATAAGGCGGCAGGCGGCGGATCTTGTGGAACTCTTCGGTCATGATACTCAATCAGTCAGATGGAAGGGAGCCGGGCTGGCTCCCGGGAAACGGGCATCCCATGTTTCATGAGGCTGGTCAGTCCGGCAAGGGGGGACCAGCAGAAAAGACGGAATTTTTACCTGGTTCGTGCCTCTATGGTCCTGCGGCCTTCAGTGGGCGGGGGCAGTTCCGGCCCTGATGTTCTTTTCGTAAGAGACACGCACGCCATCGCCGATGGCCTCCCCTGTCAGGCGCATGTCGTCATGCGGCACGCCTAGGCTGGCCAGACGCTGGGCAATGGCCCGGGCCCGGAGCAGGGCCAGACCGATTTCATGCGTCTGTTCATCAGGAGAAAGGCCGCTTTGGGCGCTCAGGGTCGTGCCGAAGCCCCGGATGAGCAGGAGATGACGGTGTCGCTGGGCTACGATCTGGTTGAACGTGTCTGTCTGGTCTCCATCCAGATGGTCGGTATCGGCCTGGAAACGCACCAGAGCCCCGACCGGTGTGGCGGTATCGAAATCCGGTATGACGGGCAGAACCGTGCTGGGGAGTGAAAAGCCGGGGAAAAGCAGAGGCTTTGGTGGCTGGCCGGGGTCCGGCAGGTGGATGGGCAGCGCATGGGTGACGGGCTGGTAGATCAGGCTGGAGCCACTGCCTGCCGGGCCGGTGGACCTGTCCTGACGGATGATGGCCGGATGGCTGGCAGCAGGCCCGTTGCTCTGGCTTTCCAGCGTCATGGAACCGCCATTCTGGGGCTGGGGTGGTGGCGGGTTCATCATGCCGATGGGCAGGGCCCCGCCAGCAGCGGAAATGCGCTGGGAGTAGTTGCGATCCCGCTCCAGACGAGTCGTGATCATCGCCCGGGCATCGGTACTTGGGAATTCCGGCCGGGTGGTGGGGATGAGGGCGATGTTGGGGGCGGGCCTGTCATAACCCGGCGTGGGGGGGCGCAGCCGTCTGATCTCCCCGCCCATGATGTCGTGTGCGATGTCCCGTGTGGTGTCGATGGCATCACGGTGCTGGCAGCCTGCGGTGAAGGCAGGCAGGGCCAGCAGGCAGAGCCCGAACTGGAAGAGGCCGGCACCCCGTGTGAGGGTGGTGGAAATGGAACGGAAAGAACGGGTGAAAAGGCTGGGTGTCATGGTCCGGCGTGCAACAGGGCGGAAGGGGCAGGGCCAAAACAGGAAAGCCCCGGAATGAAAGGGTGGGGAGGCAGGATATGTGTCTCTTCCCTCGGACGCAATTCCTTACTGGGGAAGAAAGGGAGAAAAAGGGTCCTGATTCGATCATGGGAAATGATGAAAAAGCTGCAAGAAAGCGTCGTTTTAAGGCTTGGCAGAGAGGTCAAGCAGGGGCAGGATAGCGGCATGATGACATATGATGAATGCCACACCCATGATGTTGCCCGCCTGCGGGCTTCTGCCTCTTCTGGAGAGGATGTCCGCCATGGCACCGCCACGGTGCGTCCCCGCATGGAGGACGAGCCGGATGGGCCTCCGGAGGACGAGAAAAAGTCCGGCCCGGCCCCGGAGGTGGAGCGCCACCTCTTCGAGCAGCGCAAGGTGCTGATCTTCGGTGGAGTGAATGACCGCATGGCCCGTGACATTACGGGCAGGCTGCTGGCTCTGGCTGGGGAATCGGACAGGCCGATTGATGTTTACGTCAATTCTCCCGGCGGCCACGTGGAGAGTGGCGATACCATCCATGACATGATCCGCTTTGTGGATTCTGTTGCTCCGGTCAACATCATCGGTACGGGCTGGGTGGCGTCTGCCGGTGCGCTGATTTTTGCGGCGGGGCGTCCGGAGCGGCGTCTGTGTCTTCCCAATACCCGGTTCCTGCTGCACCAGCCGATGGGCGGCGTGCGGGGCCCGGCGACCGATATTGATATCGAGGCCCGCGAGATCATCAAGATGCGTGAACGTCTGAACAGGCTTTTCGCGCGTGAAACGGGACAGCCCTACGAGAAAGTGGCCCGTGATACGGACCGCAACTACTGGATGTCGGCGAAGGAGGCGGTTGAGTACGGGCTTGTTGGCCGCATCATTTCTTCGGCAGCCGATCTCGAACAGGCCTGAGTCCCAGCAAGGAAAGGAGCCTTATCGTGAGCGATGCATATAAAGCGGACGGGAAGAGCTCTCTGGCGGATATTTATTCCCATCTGCCGGACAGCCCATCCGAAAAAACGCTGGAGCAGGTGGACTACGATGCCCGCCACTGGAGCAGCCCGGTCAAAGGGCCGCTGAAGCCGGGTACCCCGGAGCACAAGAAGGCCATGGCCGACATGTTCCGGGAGACGTTCAACCCCTACAAGCCGTCAGTCATCCCCTGGCCGAAGCTGGACCCGGAGACGCTGCACCGCATCACCTCCCTGCCGATCTGGGATATCGCCGTGCAGACCGAAGGCAAGGCCCGCCTGCGCATGGCTGCCTATGCCGACATGCTGGACGACCCGGATGTGAAGGACGCCATTGCCCGTAATGCATGGGAAGAGAACCGCCACAAGGAGGTTCTGGCCCGCATGGTGGAGCATTACGGTATTCCGCTTGCCCCGGAAGACCCCTACATTGAGCCGCGGGATACGGAGTGGGCCTATCTGGTGACGGGTTTCTCCGAGTGCTGGGACAGCTTCTTCGCCTTCGGTCTGTTTTCTCTGGCCGAGAAGGCCGGCCTGTTCCCGATGGAGCTGATCGAGACATTCGAGCCTGTCATGCAGGAGGAGTGTCGCCACATCCTGCTGTTTGCCAACTGGCTGGCTTACCATCGTGCCGTCATGCCGCTCTGGCGCCGTCCGTGGTTCGAGATGCGGGTGATCGGTGTGCTGTTCTTCCTGCTTTATGAGCGTCTGAGCCTCGTCCGCAGCTTTGATGATGATGGCGTGGAGCATACGCAGGACAACAATTTCACCGTGACCGGTGCCCAGAGCATGACGGACAAGAAGGTGGATTTTGTTGAGCTGATGGAGCTGTGCCTCAAGGAGAACGAGCGCCGCTTTGCAGGGTATGACCCCCGCCTGCTGCGCCCGCAGATGGCACCGTTTGCGGCCCGCATGGCCCTGCGCGGTGTCAAGCTGTGGCGTCGCCTGCGTGGTCAGAAGGATGGTGATGCCCATCAGGCTGCCTGAGGGGTAGTGCCAGTTCCTGGGACTGGATGGAAAAAAAGCCCCGCTCCAATATGCTGGAGCGGGGCTTTTTGCATGAGGCGTTCTTTTGTCCCCCGCTGCTGGGGGACAAAAGGACCTTCCGTCAGCTTTTGCGGCGGTTGCCGGTGCTGGTGCTGTCCAGCGGCAGCTCGTTGGATGAATCCGTATCATCCTCTGCCGACTCACCAACCATCATGTCTTCAGCGATGATGCCAGCATCCTGCCGGACCCGTTTTTCAATTTCCGCAGCCATTTCAGGATGCTCACGCAGATACTGCTTTGCATTTTCCCGGCCCTGGCCGATGCGGGTGCTGTCGTAAGAGAACCAGGCGCCAGATTTCTCCACCACATTGGCCTTTACGCCAAGGTCCAGCAGCTCGCCCATTTTGCTGACGCCCTCGCCATACATGATGTCGAATTCCACCTGCCGGAAAGGGGGGGCCATCTTGTTCTTGACGACCTTCACCCGTGTCTGGTTGCCCACGACCTCGTCCTTGTCCTTCACGGAGCCGATGCGGCGGATGTCCAGGCGGATGGAGGAATAGAATTTCAGGGCGTTGCCGCCTGTTGTGGTTTCCGGATTGCCGAACATCACGCCAATCTTCATGCGGATCTGGTTCAGGAAGATGATGGTGGTGTTGGAGCGGGAAACGGAGCCTGTCAGCTTGCGCAGGGCCTGGCTCATCAGGCGGGCATGGAGGCCGACATGGCTGTCCCCCATTTCCCCTTCCAGCTCGGCCTTGGGCACGAGGGCAGCGACAGAGTCCACGACCAGAATGTCGATGGCCCCGGAGCGGACGAGCGTATCAGCAATTTCCAGAGCCTGTTCCCCGGCATCTGGCTGGCTGAGCAGCAGATTGTCGATGTCCACCCCCAGCTTGCGGGCATAAATGGGGTCCAGCGCATGTTCAGCATCAATGAAGGCAGCCGTACCGCCCTTTTTTTGCGCTTCAGCCACGGCGTGGAGAGCCAGCGTGGTCTTGCCGGAGCTCTCCGGGCCGTAAATCTCGATGATGCGGCCCCGTGGCAGCCCACCGATGCCCAGCCCGATATCCAGTCCCAGCGATCCGGTGGAAATGACATCAACCTGCTCCTTGGGCCGCTGGCCCAGCCGCATGATGGACCCCTTGCCGAAGGAGCGTTCGATCTGGCTGAGAGCGCCATCCAGCGCTTTGCTTCTTTCTGCGTTCTTGTCTGCTGACATGAAGACCTCGTGACTGACAGGCCCCGGATGATGGGGCAGGGAGTGGTGGCGGGGCATGTGCCTGCCCCATCAGATGGCGTTCAGAAGGGCTCTGGACAAGCCCTTGGGGCGTATCTGTCCAGAGTGATGTTCCCTGCTGGTTCAGTGGGTGATGGTGTGGGCGGTCAGACCGTTCCCGTTGGGGGCGGCCCGTCCGACACAGTCATCACCGGAGCAGACGATGCTGTTGAGCTGCCCTGTCCCTGTAGAGGGAGCAATGGCCTGCCCCTGTGCGAGCTGCCGCAGCGCATCAGCAACGCTCTGGGCGGCGTCATTCTGCCCCGAGGCTGCAAGGACGGCCTGCATCCGTTTGTGGGGGGCTTCCAGTATGGCAGCGCTGAGGAGCGGGCGGGGGTAGTCATGCGGGGCTCCAGCGAGGACGACCCCCGTACTGCCGGCCAGACGCCCCGTGCCAAACAGGTTGTTGTCTGTCAGCACGCAGCCAACGCTCAGGCCATGGCCATCCCGTACGACAAAGGAGGTGGAGGCCGGCAGAGGGGGCAGGCCGGTGGCATCGCTCTGGCCAGAGGCCATGAATATCTGGCCTTCCTGGAGGCTTGTCCGGCCGGAACGGCGCCATGCGCTGATGACATTTTCAGCCCGCAGGTTCTGGCGGAAGGCTGCAGCACTGCCCAGTCCACCATCAGCTGGTGGCGCAAGGAAGCTGAGGCGATACGGCCCGCTGGTAAAATGCAGGGCAGATGTCTGTCCGGGCAGGGAGCGGCGCAGGTCGTCGCGTGTCAGGCCTGCACCAGCCTTGTTGGCCTGTGTGACAAAAACATCGGACAGGGCACCGGTATAGAGGTCTCCCACCCCAACCAGTTTCAGGCGGGAGAGGAATGACGTCAGGCGGGGCTGGGTCAGCTGGTCCCCTTCCCGGATGGCCACACCGGAATCCCCCCGGCTGAAGAGGGCCTTCATTCCTTCGTTGGAAAGGAGAGGCCCCTGCACGGCGGCGATGTCATTGGCCAGCTGGCGGCTGACCGTGATGCCCTGCTGGCCAAGTGTTATGGCCGGGTCGATCGTATCACCCAGCTGGACTGACCCGTACCGGAGATTCAGCAGGAACAGTCCACGGGCCATCATGGGTACGGCAGCGGGGCGGTCTCCGCCCGTGCCGGTGCCGTCAACAGGCAGGAAGGAAATGCTCTCGGCGGGCTGGCCCGGGCGGGCAACCAGGCAGGCCCCGCCACCTCCCAGAGAGGCACGGGAGGGGAGTGTGACGGACAGAGCGAAGGCCGTTGCCGTGGCAGCATCGGCGGCATTGCCCCCACGGGCGAGGACATCACGGCCGACCAGTGCTGCCTGCGGTTCATCAGCTACCACAATGCCTGTGTTGGCTCTGGCGGATGGGGCTGTATGGCCGAAGAGATGATGCTTGAGGCTCCTGCCACCAGAACAGGCGACAAGGCTGCTGCCCAGAAGGCTCAGGCAGGCCAGCAGACCAAGCCCGCGCGCCCACCGGGGAGTGGGACGGTCAGACAGGCAGGGGGGATGAGGGGTCCGGCTGTCAGGCTTTACCACGGTGGCGGCTCTCCAGTGTTGCGGGTCACGATCAGGGCTGTTTGCAGGGACTGTCTGCCATCATGGCGGTCCCGGATTGAGGTATGATAGCGTTAAACTGCCGGGATTGGGAGGGCAACCCCGCAGGGGGTGGTTTTAACGGGTCTTACATGCTTCGGCTGTAGGCTGGGGAGCAGCATCATCGTTCCTCATGAAGGGATAGGGCTTCAAAAACAGACCGGTTTGCTGTTTAACAGGGCTGGTCATCGGGGCGGTTCTACCTGCATGGTCAGGTGGGGGGCCCTCTCTTTCTCAAGCGCCCATGAAATGCTGCATAACCCCATGGAGGGCACGACCATGAAACAGCGTGTGAAGTCATTTTCCCTGGCCCTGCTGGCTGGCCTCCCTCTCATGGGGCTGTCCCTTGCGGGGACGTCCCATGCGGCGGATGAAGCGGTTTTTACCGCAAAGCAGCGGGCGGCGATCGTACAGATTGTCCGTGAGGCCCTGAAGAATGATCCGAGCATCCTGTCCGATGCCATCCGGTCCATCCAGCAGCAGGCCAGCTCCCAGCAGGAAGCCCACGTGAAGGCGGCCGTGCGGGCCAACTGGCAGGCTCTTTCCACGGCGCCATCCTATGCCGTACGCGGCAACCCGCAGGGGCAGGTCACGGTCGTGGAATTTCTGGACCCGCGCTGCACCTACTGCCGCCACATGGCCCCGGTGGTGGACCAGTTCCTTGCCAGACACCCGGATGTTCGGCTGGTGGAGAAGGTCATTCCCGTTCTGGGTGATGCCAGCCTGCTGGATGCACAGGCCATCTATGCGGCGGCCTTCCAGGGCCAGTATGACGCCATGCGCCGCCGCCTGATGGAGGAGACGGCCAAACCCGGCATGGAGCATCTCCGTGATGTGGCAAAGAGCCTGAAGCTGGACGTGGCCCGCTTCGAGAAGGACATGAAGGGGCAGGCCGTCATGGGGCTGCTGACAGCCAACCTTGGTCAGGCCCAGAGTGTGGGCGTGCAGGGGACGCCGACCTTCCTGTTCGGTCAGGCTGCCGTGGCACCCGGTGCGCTGGGCATGGAGCAGATGGAGCAGTTTCTCGAGGCAGCCCGCAAGGGGTGATCCTCCCCCTGCTGGTGAAAGGCTGAGATGATGACCCTTGCGGAGCAGATGGCCGCCTGGCTGGCAGCACGTCCTTCCCCTTCATGGAGGCAGCCCCTGCTGATGGGGATCGTCAATGTCACGCCGGATTCCTTCTCGGATGGCGGGCAGTTCTTTACGCCGGAGGCCGCCCTGAAGCAGGCCCATGCCCTTCTGGCCGAGGGGGCGGACCTGCTGGATGTCGGTGCGGAATCCACGAGGCCGGGTTTCACGCCCGTGGATGCGGAAGAGGAATGGCGGCGTCTGGAACCGGTCCTGACGCCTCTGGCCCGGGAGGGGGCGGTCCTGTCCGTCGATACCACGAAGGCCTCCGTGGCCCGGAAGGCCCTGGTGGCAGGTGTGCAGATGGTCAATGACGTGTGGGGGTTGCAGGCCGACCCGGACATGGCTTCCGTCGTGGCCTCCGCCGGTGCCGTGGTGGCCATCATGCACAACCGTGAGGTGGTTGATGCCAGCGTTGATCTCTGGGATGACTGGCGGCGTTTCTTTGACAGGTCCCTGAAGCTGGCCGACCGGGCAGGCATCGCCCGTGAGACCATCCTTCTGGACCCCGGCGTCGGGTTCGGCAAGACGGTGATGCAGAATCTCTGGGCTGTGCAGAACATGCGGCGGCTGGAGGCCTATTACGGCCTGCCCGTGCTGCTGGGTGTGTCCCGCAAATCCATGTTCGGCAGGCTGCTGGGGCGGGAAGTGCATGACCGTCTGCCAGCGACGCTGGCGGTCAATCTTTACGGGGCGACGCAGGGGGCCTGCATGGTGCGGGTGCATGACGTGCAGGCACACAGGGACATGCTGGACATGACCGCCCTGCTGGCCGTGAATGGAATGGTGAAGGGAGATGTCGAGTGATCATTCCGTCCCTGACCCATGTGCGGGTGCATGATCTCTGCCTGTTCGGACATCATGGCGTACATGAGGAAGAAACCCGTCTCGGTCAGCGTTTCTATGTGTCGCTGGAGGTTCGGGCTGACCTGTCGGCAGCGATTGCCGGGGATGATTATACACAGGCCGTCTGTTACGGGCAGCTCTGCCAGAGTGCCGAGCGGGTCTTTCAGGCTGGTCCCTGCAAGCTGATCGAAACTCTGGCCGGGCGGATAGGCACTGCCGTGCTGGCGGACTGCCCCGCCGTGCAGGATGTGTCCGTCACGGTGCGCAAGCCTTCAGCCCCTGTGCCCCATGCGGTGGAGGATGTATCCGTCACGGTGACGCAGCAGCGGGAATACCGGGTCGGTTTTTCGCTCGGGGCCAATCTGGGCGAGCGGGAGGCCGTGCTGCGGGCTGCCGTGGAGGCTCTGGGCCATCAGCCGGGGCTGGAGATAGAGGCGGTTTCCTCTTTTTACGACAGTGCTCCGTGGGGTGTGGAAGATCAGCCTCCCTTCGTGAATATCGCCGCCCTGGGGCGGACGGTCCTGCCCCCGCAGGCCGTTCTGGGTCTCTGCAAGGAGATCGAGCGGTCGCTGGGCCGTGTGCCCGGGCGACGCTGGGGCGAGCGGGCGGTGGATGTGGACCTGCTTTTTCATGGGGACGGCACCGTGTGCCACCCTCTTCTGACGCTCCCCCATCGTCATCTTTTTGACCGTGCCTTCGTGCTGGAACCCCTTGCCGAGCTGGAGCCGGAGCTTGAGATCGCTGGACGTTCCGTGAAGGAAGCGTTAGCAGGGTTGGATCGTATAGCTGGGGATGTCACACGGCGCAGGCCGGGGCAGGGTGGATGAACTTTGGGGGATGCTGAATGTCAGCCAATGAGACAGGGATTCCGGGGAAACAGGCCCCGACACCGGAGGGTGCCGCCGGAGCGATCACCCGGCCGGAGGACGCCATCAGCCGCATTGCCGGAGGCGTGCGGGAGCTTCTGCTGGCCATAGGGGAAGACCCCTCCCGTGAAGGGTTGCGGGATACGCCGGACCGTGTGGCCAAGATGTATCTGGAGATTTTCTCCGGCCTGTATGAGGACCCGCGGGACCACCTGAAAAAGCAGTTCAGTGCCGACCAGCATGGCGGCATGGTGCTGGTGAAGGACATACGCTTCCAGTCCACCTGCGAGCATCATCTCCTGCCGGTTCTGGGGCGTGCCCATGTGGCCTATCTGCCGGAAGGTGGCCGCCTGACGGGGCTGAGCAAGCTGGCCCGTGTCGTGGAAGGCTATGCCCGCCGCCCGCAGCTTCAGGAACGTCTGACAGACCAGATCGTGCAGGCGATGGTTGAGGTGCTGGAGCCGAAAGCCGTTCTGGTCGTGGTGGAAGCCGAGCATATGTGCATGAGCCTGCGGGGGGTCCGCAGCCCCGGTGCCACGACCGTGACGACAGGTTCTTACGGTCTCTGGGCCGATGATGCTCAGGCCCGGCAGGAAGTTATGGCCCTGATGCGGGACTGAGACCGCTTTGCGGGGCGGTGTCAGTCCCGTGTGGTATCGTCGGCCCGGTGCCACCAGCACCGGTCTGCCGGGCGGTCCACCAGCGGGAGATAGAGGGACGGGTCGCCATGCAGGCGCACCGTGTTGGTGGGCGTCTCCTTGATCTCGAGCGAGGCGGGGGACAGCAGCCCGCCCTGGGCGGTCAGGAACGCCTGAAGTTTGCTCATCAGCAGGGCGGCGAGCAGTTCCGTCGTCGGGTCGCCGGGCGTGACGACAAGGCGGTCCAGCCGCTGGGGTTCATGCTCGGCAAACCAGCCCAGAAGCGGGTCAGACTCGGAAAGCTGGAAACTGTGGTCCATCCGTTCGTCGATGAAGCGGTGCCAGCGGCCCTTGGCCTCGGCAAAGGGCAGCAGCATGTTGCCGTGCCCATCCAGCCGCCGGTCCTGCGGAGCGTTGGGGCCGGGCACCAGCGTGACGGTGACATATTCGTTATGCCCGTGCGGGATGGCACAACGCTCGCTGCTGCCTGAGATGAGCCGGTGCCCCATGCAGAAACGCCGTGTGAAAACCAGTTCTGTCCGGGTGATGTCGCTCATGCCCCCTCCTGATACTGCCGCCACCCTTCGGCACGCAGGGCACAGGCGGGGCAGTCTCCACAGCCGAATCCCCATGCATGCTCATGGGTACGGTCTCCCTTATAGCAGGAATGGCTCTCATGGCGGATGGTTTCTGTCAGGTCAGCTCCGCCCAGATCGTGGCAGAGCCGCCATGTCTGTGCCTTGTTGATCCACATGAGCGGCGTGTGGAGGACGAAACGCTGCTCCATGCCCAGATTGAGGGCAACCTGAAGGGCCTTGATGGTGTCATCCCGGCAGTCGGGATAGCCGGAATAGTCCGTCTCGCACACACCGGTGATGATGTGGCGGATGCTGCGGCGGAAGGCGAGGGCAGCGGCGAAGGTCAGGAAGATCAGGTTCCGGCCCGGCACGAAGGTGTTGGGCAGCCCGTTCTCCCCCATGCTGATCTCGGCATCCCGTGTCAGGGCGGTATCAGAGAGGGCGCCGAGGCTGGCCAGGTCGATCGTGTGATCCTCTCCCAGCTTTTCTGCCCATGCGGGATTCTGGGCACTGATGCTCTGCCGCAGGGTGGTGCGGCACTCCAGCTCCACGGCGTGACGCTGCCCGTAGGCGAAGCCGACCGTCTCCACATGGTCGAAATGATGCAGGGCCCAGGCCAGACAGGTGGCGGAATCCTGCCCACCGGAGAAGAGGACGAGCGCACGGCGGTTCCGGGCGGCCTGATGGCTGGCGGAGGGGGAGGCGGGTGTCGTCATCAGGGGATTCCGATCAGTTTGTGGGTTTGCAGGCTCAGCCGCCATTGCGGGTGGGTCTGGCAGTAGCGCACGGCCTTTTCCGTATTGGCAGGGCGGTCCGGTCCATCCATGGGTTGTAGCCAGAAATGCTGGAAGTCGCACGCCGCAAACTGTTCCGGCGTCAGGGTGTCCTGTGGATAGACGAGCTTCAGCTCATGGCCATGTGTCTGTTTCAGCGGCTGGCCGGGTTTGGGGCTGACGCAGACCCAGTCGATTCCTTCAGGGGCAGGAAGACTGCCATTGGTTTCCACGGCGATGGTGAAACCACGGGCCCTTGTGGCGGCGATCAGGGCTGCATCAAGCTGGAGCAGGGGCTCCCCACCGGTGAAGACGACATAACGCCGGGTCACGTCCGCAGTGTGGGCCTGCCAGCAGTCATCCAGCGCAGCGGCCAGAGCTTCAGCCGTGGCAAAGCGGCCTCCGCCGGGGCCGTCCGTCCCGATGAAGTCCGTGTCGCAGAAGGTGCACTGGGCCTTGTGGCGGTCCTCTTCCCGGCCGGACCAGAGATTGCAGCCGGTGAACCGGCAGAATATGGCCGCACGCCCGGAATGGGCACCCTCACCCTGCAATGTGGCGAATAGTTCCTTGACGATATAAGGCATGGGCAGAGATGTCGGGCAGCTGCGTTCAGGATGCAAGGATTTTCTTGCCTGAAAGGGCCGAAACGATCTTTCCGCAGCAGAAGGCGGATCATGATATCAAGGGGGAGAGAAGGGAATAAAAAACGCCACCCTTTTGAAAAAGAGTGGCGCGAGTGACGGGGCTCGAACCCGCGACCTCCGGCGTGACAGGCCGGCGCTCTAACCAACTGAGCTACACCCGCAGTCTTCAGCTTTTCTGTAAAAGCGTCGTTCCCTTGGGATGGCGTCTATCTAGCGGGATACGGTGTTGTTGGCAATAGAGAAATATCACTTTTTTACGTTTTTCTTCATGAAAATTCCATTTCAGGGGGCGTGTATGAAAACGGCCCCCTCCGGCCCTGCCGAGAGCCAGAGCTGATGATGGATCAGCCAGTCGGCTCCGAGGAGCATGTCGGCCTGTTCATGCAGGGAAGTGACGGTGAGGACCGGGTGCAGCTGGGTCTGCCCGCCAAGGGTGAGGCGGTTGAAACGGTGCCAGTGATAGCGGTGCTCCCTGTCGCCAATGCCTGCGCTGGTCCCGCCGGGGTCCCGGTCCAGCTGCTCTTTCGTGATGCCGAGCCTGTGGACGAAGTCCCGGCTGATGATGTGGGAGCGGGCCCCGCTGTCGATCAGCGCCAGCCCTTTCTGACCATCCAGCGTGAAGGGGATGAAGAACCGGTTGCGGATGCGTTGGGCGACAAGCCGCTGCCCCGGTGTGGACCAGAAAGGCGGCTGGCGGCAGAGGAGGGACCCGGTATGGATGTCCCACAGGCTGAGCCGGTGATGGGGCAGGTCGAGGTCCAGATCATAATGGCCGAGCAGGTCCATGCCGATCAGCCCCAGCACAGGGGGCTGTATGGCGGGGAATCCCGGCAGGGTGCCCAAAGGCAGGACAGGATGGTGATAGGTGAGCTGTCCAAGCGTGATGGTCGCCAGCTGGATGGTCGGCACCACATGCCCCCGTCCGTCCGGCCCGGAGATGATGGTGGCATCTTCCTCATTGGGGGTGAGATGCAGGTGGGTGATGGCATCTGGTGTCAGCAGGCTGCCCTCGGACCCTGTATCCACGATCATGGAGAGGGAATGGCCATGAATCTGCGCCACGGTCGTCAGGTAATAGCCTGTTTCCTTGAGGGGCAGCGTGGTGATGTGGGTCTGGCGGCAGGCCGGTTCGGGGCTGGAGGCCAGAGCCGCAGAAGACGCCATGAAGGAACTGCCAAATGCCAGAATGATGCCGGTGAGGAAAGGGAGGAAACGGGAAGCGTGCGTCGTCATGGGATGATGGGTCTGTCCGAAGAGGTCGGCAATGAAAGGTCAGTCTGGATCAGGAAGGAGCTGTCAACGGTCGGCCCGGGGATGGGCCTTCTGCCAGACCTCCATGAGGTGATGTTCGTCTGCCAGCGTGTATATCTGTGTGCTGGACAGGCTGGCATGACCCAGAAGTTCCTGAATCGCCCGCAGGTCTGCTCCATTCTGGAGCAGGTGGGAGGCGAAGGCATGGCGCAGGGCGTGGGGGGTGGCAGAATCGGGCAGTCCTTCCATCAGGCGCCATTGCCGCATGGCCCGTTGGGCCACACCCGGATTGAGGCGTCCACCCCGTACGCCGCAGAAAAGCGGTGCACTGGCATGGGGTGAGGGATGGACGGCCAGCCAGCGTCCCAGAGCATCCCGGACGGCGGGCAGGACAGGCACGGCTCTTTCCTTCCCTCCCTTGCCTGTGACAAACAGAATGTCATCGCTGATCCGCTCCACGTCACCGACATTGAGGGACAGTCCCTCGCTGATGCGCAGGCCCGTGCCATATAGCAGGGTGAACAGGGCGGCATCCCGCAGGGCAAAATGGCCATCGGCTGTCTGGTCGGCAATACCGTCCGGGGCCGTGCGTGCGGTTTCCGGCGTCAGAGGGCGGGGGAGGCGGGTTTTCAGCCGGGGGCTGCGCAGGAGGGTGAGGGCCGGATTGGTGATGCGGTGTTCTTTTTCCAGATAGCGGTAAAAGGCCCGCAGAGCGGAGATGCGGCGGGCCCGGCTGCGGGCGTGGCCATCTGGCGTGTGACGGCTGCCAGGATGGAGGCGGGCCATCTTTTCGGCCCGGTTCGTTTCATGGGCCAGCCATGAGCGGAAATCAGCCAGTGTCAGCTTGTCCAGCGCTTCCAGCGGCAGGTCCCCACCAAAGTGGCGGCTGAAGAAACCGAGAGCGAGGGAGACATCGTGCAGATAGGCTGTCCGTGTGGCCTTGCTGGCTCTTTTCTCATGGGTCAGCCAGTCCTGCCAGGCCGTGAGGGCCTCATGGGCCGTATGAATGGTCATGGCGCTGGAGGGGGGGCTTCCAAATGGAAGGCGCATGGTATTTCCCTGCCGGAGAGGTTAGGATGAAGACATGGCAGAAAACAGCCTCCCTCCCCATAGCAGGAGAATGGAAGCCGGTCATCGTCTTTCCGTTCTGGTGCCCCGTCCCTTCGATGGCCCGCTGGATTATCGGTCCGACAGGCTTCTGGCACCGGGAACGCTGGTGCGTGTGCCGCTGGGGCGGCAGGAGCTGACAGGTTGTGTGTGGGACGGCGAGCCAGCCCATCTTCCTGTCGATTTCCGTCCGGTCTCCAGAGGGAAAACGTTCGCTTTTGCAAAACTGCGTCCCATCTCGGCCGTGCTGGAACATGTACCGCCCCTCCCGGATGATCTCCGCCAGTTCATCGACTGGGTGGCGGCCTATGGCCTGAGTGCGCCGGGCATGGTGCTGGCCATTGCCCTGCGGGTTCCGGCGCAGGCGGGCAGCATGAAACCCCTCATGGGCTGGATGCGGAAACCCGGCCCCCTGCCGGACACGCTGCGTCTGACCCCGGCCCGCAGGGCCGTTCTGGAGGCTCTGGAACAGGGTGGTCCCGGCACCACGGCGATGCTGGCGGCGCAGAGCGGGGCCAGTGCGGCGGTGATCCGGGGTCTGGCCAATGCAGGGGTGCTGGAAGAGTGCCTCATGGAGGTACCATCCCCTGCCGGACAGGCGGACCCGGACCATGCCCCGCCGACCCTTTCCGCAGAGCAGGCCGAGGCGGCGGAGGCCCTGGTGGCCGGCGTGGAGGAGCGGACCTTCAATGTCACGCTGCTGGAGGGGGTGACGGGGTCCGGCAAGACGGAGGTCTATTTCGAGGCTGTGGCAGCGTGCCTGAGGCAGGGCAGGCAGGTACTGGTGCTGCTGCCGGAGATCGTCCTGACGGCCCAGTGGACGGACCGTTTTGAACGGCGCTTCGGCATCCGGCCTGCCGTCTGGCATTCCGAGCTGGGGCAGAAGACACGGCGGGAGACATGGTGCGCCATTGCCGAGGGGCGGCAGCAGGTTGTCGTGGGGGCACGCTCTGCCCTGTTCCTGCCTTTTGCCCGTCTCGGGCTTGTGGTGGTCGATGAGGAACACGAGAACACCTACAAGCAGGAAGAAGGCGTTCTCTATCACGGGCGGGACATGGCCATCGTGCGGGCGAGGCTGGTGCAGGGGGCGGTCATTCTCGTCTCCGCCACACCGTCCATGGAGACGCTCGTCAATGTGCAGAAGGGGCGCTTCCGTCATGAGGTGCTGGAGGCTCGGCATGGAACGGCCCGGATGCCGGAGATCACCCTGATCGACATGAAGGAGCATGGCCCGGAGCGGGGGCAGTTTCTATCCCCTCTGCTCTGTGAGAGCATTGAAGAGCGGATGAAGGCCGGAGAGCAGAGCATGCTGTTTCTGAACCGGCGTGGTTATGCACCGATGACGCTGTGCCGGGCCTGTGGGCACCGCCTGCAATGCCCTCACTGTTCAGCGTGGATGGTGGAGCACAGGCGCCGCCGGATTCTGGCCTGTCATCACTGTGAATACACCCAGCCACTTGTCAGTGCCTGTCCATCCTGCGGGGCGCAGGACAGTCTCGTGCCGATCGGCCCGGGGGTGGAGCGCATCCATGAGGAGGCGCAGGCCCGCTTCCCGGATGCACGGCTGCTGAGCATGGCCTCCGATACGCTGACCTCACCCACGGCCATGGAAGAGGCCGTGCGGAAAATCGCCAGCCGGGAGGTGGACCTCATCATCGGCACGCAGGTCGTGGCCAAGGGCTGGCACTTCCCGGACCTGACGCTGGTTGGGGTGGTGGATGCGGACCTCGGACTGGGTGGAGGTGACCTGCGGGCAGCGGAACGGACCATGCAGCTGCTGCATCAGGTGGCGGGGCGTGCAGGGCGTGGCACGAAGCCGGGGCAGGTGATGCTGCAAAGTTATGCGGGTGATCACCCGGTGATGAAGGCCCTGCTGGCCAATGACTTCATCAGCTTCATGGAGCAGGAGGCCGCCCAGCGTCGTCCGGGATTCTGGCCTCCTTACGGGCGTCTTGCTGCCGTGATCGTCAGTGCGCCGAAGGAGCGGCAGGCGGAGGAGCTGGCCCGCCTGCTGGCCATGCACGCCCCACGGGGGGAGGGGATTCAGGTTCTGGGGCCGGCTCCGGCCCCTCTGGCCCTGTTGCGGGACCGGTACCGGTACCGTCTTCTCCTGCGGACCCGGCGGGACATCGCCCTTCAGCCCCTGCTGAGGCGGTGGTTGGACGGTGCGCCCCGCAAGAATGATGCCCGCATCGACGTGGACGTGGACCCGGTGTCTTTCATGTAACCGGGAAAGGTCAGTCCGGGATGCCGTTGGCCTGCTGTTCCAGCTGCCGGTAGCGTTTCTGTCCGTCCGGGAGCAGGGGGGCGTGTGTCAGGGCCTCGGTATAGGCATGGAGGGCCTGATGGGGATGATGGAGATGTTCCTGCGTGTGGGCCAGAATGTCCCAGCTCTGGGCATCGCCAGGGTCATGCACCAGCGCCACCTGAAGGTCCTGCACGGCTCCTGTCAGATCATTGCCGAGAAAGCGGACGGCAGCCCGCTGGCGGCGGAGGAAGGCGTTGTCGGGCTGGAGGGTCAGAGCCGCGGAGAGGTCTTTTTCAGCGTCACCTGTATGGCCCTGTTTGAGTTCATCCTGTGCCTCGCTGAGCAGGATGCGGCCACTGTTCTTGACACTGTAGAGGCGTAGCGTGTCAGCCTTTTTCATCAGGCTGTGGGCCTTCTGGTCATCCTGTTCGCTGGCAATGGCCTGCTCGGTCTGTTCCAGCTTTTCTTTCAGGCTCGGGCTGTGCGGCTTTGGGGGCGGTGGAACATGAAGGCTGTTTTTGGAGTCGGGTGCGGGTATTGCTGCATGGGGCTGGCCCTGCACTGGCTTGTGGGCCGGAGCGGTGGCTGCCATGGCCGCTGGCCCTGCACTGTAGAGTAGACAGGCCGCCGCCATAAAAAAAGCCCCCAGCCGAAAAGCGGGAGGCTTCAGCCCCCCCGAGGGGGCTTCACGCTTCAGAGCATGAAAGACAGGGCGGCGCAGCGGAGCCGTGGACATGCCGCACCGTCCCATCCGTCTGTCAGCTCAGCCCTGACGGGCCTTCATGCGCGGGTTCTGCTTGTTGATGACATACACGCGGCCGCGACGACGCACGACACGGCAGTTCTTGTCACGAACCTTGGCGGACTTCAGGCTGTTACGGATCTTCATGATGTTCAGGCTCCCCGACAGAAAAGACAGGCCTGCCTGCCCTTCCGGACAGCGGCTCTCATAATGCAGGGCTGAGACGCCCGCGAAACTTGGCGTCCGCATACCCTGTCCTTTGGGGGTGAGTCAAGGTTGTGGCGGCCAAAACCCCATTTCTTCCTGATCCTTTTCAGATTATGCTGCCCGGCATGAGCCAGTTTCCATCTTTTCGTCCTTCATGTTTCCGCAAGCTCGTGCCGGTTCTTTTCCTGGGGAGCCTCTGTCTGGCCAGCCAGGCCTGGGCAGGGGGTGCGGCCCGAACGGATGATGACGACCCAGCCGTGAATGCCAAGGGCGTCGTGGTGAACAATATCCTTGCTGTTCTGCGGGTCAGCCCGAATTCGGCGGGCAACCAGTGCCTGAAGACCCTGGATGAGATGCGCAAGGTGCAGAAGCAGCTGGATGACGAGGAAACGGCCCAGCGCAGCTTCGATGTCGGTCTTCTACGGGATGTTCTGGAATCGGACATGGAGAGCGTGATTGCCAGCTGCGGCCGGGATGCACGCACGGCCTGTGGGGGTGGGGTTGCCGGGCAGAATGCACGGCTGGGCAAGATATGTAACCAGCTCTCTGAACTCGATTCGGAAGATCAGGGCGACGATCTCCAGTAAGTGGGCGGGACCGCCAGGAAAAAGCCCCTGTTCCGTAAAAGGAGCAGGGGCTTTTCTTTCAGGAGGTCAGTTTTCTGCCTGTTTCAGGCTCCAGAGGGCGAAGGCCTGCACGAGAGCCACTTCCTTCAGGCGGGCAAAACGGCCTGAGGAGCCACCGTGTCCTGCCTCCATGTTGATCTGGCAGAGGAAGGGCCCTCCCCGTGCCTCTTCCCGCAGGCGGGCGATCCATTTGGCAGGCTCCCAGTAGGTCACCCGTGGGTCGGACAACCCTCCCAGGGCCAGAATGGCCGGGTAGGAGACGGGGCGGATATTGTCATAGGGAGAATAGCTGGCGATGAGGTCGTAAGCCTCCGGGTCCGTCAGCGGGTTACCCCATTCCGGCCATTCCGGCGGCGTAAGCGGCAGGGAGACGTCCGACATGGTGTTCAGCATGTCCACGAACGGTACCTGTGCGGCGATACCGGCAAACAGCTCCGGTGCCATGTTGGCAACGGCTCCCATCAGCAGCCCGCCTGCCGAGCCCCCATGCGCCACGATGCGGCGGGGGGCGGTGTAGCCTTCGGCAATCAGGTGCCGGGCACAGCTGATGAAGTCGGTGAAGCTGTTGGTCTTTTTGGTTGCCCGCCCTTCAAGGAACCAGTTCCAGCCCTTTTCACTGCCACCCCGCACGTGGGCCGTGGCATGGATCACGCCACGGTCCACGAGGCTGAGGGCGGTGGTGGAGAAGCTGGCCTCCATGGAGATGCCGTAGGAACCATAGCCGTACAGCAGCATGGGATTCTGCCCATCCAGCTTCGTCCCCTTCTTCATCAGCAGGGTGACGGGCACCATGGCGCCATCATCAGCCCGGGCGAACAGGCGGCGTGTTTCATAGGCGGCAGGGTCGTGGCCCGAGGGAACCTCCCGCACCTTGCGGAGGTTTTTCTCCCCTGTCCGCATGTCATAATCATACCAGTGCGCCGGGGTCGTGGGGGACTGGTAGATGTAGCGCAGGAAGGGCTGGTCATATTCCAGCACGCCCAGCAGGCTGAGCGTATAGGCGGGTTCGTCCATGCTGATATGGCGGGCATGGCGGCGGATGTCGCCCCTGTCGGCGTCCTCACGGCTGAGGGTGAAGATTTCCGTATTGCCGTTGCGCCGCTCCAGCCAGGCCAGATGGTCCTTCCCGGCACTGACACCGAGGAGGAAATGGCCTTCCTCATGGGGCAGGAACTCCTGCCAGTGGGCACGGTCCGGCGTGGCTTCCGGGGCCGTCATCAGCTTGAAGTCCACGGCCCCGCCTGCGTTGGTCAGGACGATGAAGCGGTCCTGCCAGTGGGTCAGGCTGTAGCGTTCCCCCCGCACCAGCGGTGCAGCGACTTTGGGCATGGCCGTCGGGTCTGAGGCAGGGATGAGCAGGGTCTCGTTCGTGTCATGGTCACCCCTTTCAATGGCGATCCATTTCCGGGAGGCACTGACACCGATGCTGAGGAAGAAGCCGGGGTTGGTTTCGTCAAAGATGAGCGTGTCCTCACCACCCAGAAGCGGGCGGCGATAGATGCGGGAGGGGCGACCATTGTCGTCCCGGTAGATCCAGAAGAGATGCTGGCTGTCGGGGGAGAGGGTGAAGCTGCCCGTGCTGCTTTCCACGGCGGGGGCGCAGAGTTCACCCGTGGCAAGGTCCTTGACCTGAATCCGGTAGACTTCCGACCCCTGCACGTCCTCGGCATAGACGTAATAACGGTGGTCCTCTGTGTGGGCGGCCTGGGCGAGGCTGTAGAAGCTGTGCCGGGCGGCCAGTTCGTTCACGTCCAGCAGGATTTCTTCTGGTCCGTCGGCCTCGCTGGCCCCGGCCTTGCGGGGGCGGCGGACATGGAGCGGGTACTGGGCGTCCTTCTCGAAGCGCAGGCCGTACAGCCACGGCCCGTCAGGCAGCGGCACGGACTCTTCTGCCGGAGGAATGCGGCCGACCATCTCCTTGAAGAGGTCTTCCTGAAGCGGCACCGTTCCGGCGAGGACGGCCTCCGTATAGGCGTTTTCCTGTTTCAGATGGGAGTGTATGTCATCCCGCAGGACGGACGGGTCCCGCAGGACCTTCTGCCAGTTTTCGTCCTTCATCCATGCGTAGGAATCCGTACGGGTGCGGCCGAGCTGTTCCAGCACGACGGGATTGCGCCGGGCCACGGGGGCCTTGGGCAGGGCGGGAGTGGTGTGTTTGTCAGCAGTCATGGGGGAGATGTGGCGGTTGATCGGGAGGGATTCAATGGTCCAGATGGAGACGTCATGAGGCGTCATAAAGAAAATGCCGCAGCCGGCCCGTCTGTTCCGGCTGAAGTGGCAGCGCCTGCGTCCCTATGGCGGCGACCGGGGTCAGGCTCAGGGCCGTGATGAGCCAGGCCCCCTGGAACTTGGGAATGTCGGCTTCCGTCAGGAGGCGTTCCGTGCAGAGACCGGCAGCGAGCAGGCGGCCCCGGGAGATTCCGGGCAGGATTCCGGCGGAGAGGGGTGGCGTGACGATCTGCCCATCCAGCAGGGCCAGAAAGCTGGCGGCTGTGGCTTCGGCAATCTCACCCTCGTGGGTGAGCCAGAGGGCATCATCGGCCCCTTTTTCCCGTGCTTCCATGCGGGCAAGGATGGCGGGCAGGGCGTTGAGGGACTTCACCCGGTTCAGCACGGCCTGCCTGTCCCGTCGCTGCGTGCTGACATGCAGCCGGACGGGGGTGGCGGACTGTTCTGGCGGTGGGGCTGTCGTGATGAGCAGCGTGGTGTGTGGTCTGACAGGCGGAGCCAGCCCTCTTGGGCCGGGGCCTCGTGTGAGGGTCAGGCGGGCGGAACCATCCGTCAGGCTGTTGGCAGCCATCAGGTGGGGCAGGGCCTGCCGGATCGTGTCCCGTCCGGGAAAGGGCAGGCGCAGGGTATGGCAGCCATCTTCCAGCCGTGCCAGATGGGCTTCCAGCCGGGGGGCAGCCCCGTGGCGAAGCTGCATGGTTTCAAAAAGCCCATCACCCAGCAGAAAACCACGGTCCTGTGCCATGATGGCTGGACTGTCCGCCGGGAGCAGCTGGTCATTGAGCCAGAGAAAGGGGCAGGGTGTGGGTGCCATGCATCAGGCTCCATGGTCACGCAGGACGGCCAGCAGGGGAGCGGCCTTGAGGCACATTTCCTCATATTCCCGCTCTGGATGTGAAGGGTAGGTGATGCCCCCACCGGCTCCTACCTGCAAATGGCTGGCTGTGGCGCTGATGCTGCGGATGATGACGGAACTGTCCAGCGCACCATCCCAGCCCAGCCGGAAAAGCGTGCCGCAATAGGCTCCTCTGGCAGAAGACTCGACCTCATCAATGATCTGCATGGCCCGGTATTTCGGGGCTCCGGTGACGGAACCGGGGGGAATCGTGGCTGCCAGAAGGTCGGCGGCATCATGGTTCCTTTGAAGCTGCCCCGTCACGCTGGAGACGAGATGGTGAACGTGAGCGAACCGTTCCACGGCAAAAAGCTGCGGAACATCCACACTGCCCAGCTGACAGACCCTGCCGATGTCGTGGCGCATGAGGTCGGTGATCATCAGGTTCTCGGCCAGCTCTTTCTCATCCCTGTGGAGGGCCTCTTTCAGGGCGTCATTCTGCTGGGGATCATCACTGACGGGGCAGGTGCCCTTGATGGGCCGTGTCTCGATGCGTCCCTGACGGTCCAGTGAAAGAAAGCGTTCGACTGAGGCACTGAGCAGCGTGAAGTCCGGCGTGTGGAACCAGGCCCCGAAGGGGGCCGGGCAGCGAGTGCGGAGCTGATTGTAGAGGGCGTGCAGATCGAGCGTCTCCGGGCGGGGGGCGACCCAGCGCATTGTCAGGTTGGCCTGAAAGATGTCTCCGGCCGCAATGTACTCCTGCACGGTCCGGACGGCAGCCTGCCACGTGGCGGCATCCTGTTCGGCCACGGGGGTGAGAGACGGCCCCGGGTGGTCCGGTCTGGCCGTGGTGGCGGGCTGGCCCGGTGGTGGGGTGCCGTCCGCACTGGCCCACCAGAGCCTCTGCTCCCGCCTGTCGAAAATGAACAGGTCCCGGCAGGCCAGTGCAGTGAAGGCGGGGCAGCCCGTTGCGTGGCGGGAGGTGAGGCCCTCACGGGCCATGCCGGCCTCATAGCTGAGCAGGCCGATCACGCCGCCGGTGAAGGGAAGTTCCGGCAGATGGGGGGAAGGGCGGCCCGCCGGTGCATGGGCGGCCAGAAAGGCCCGCAGATGCTGCGGGAGATGGTGCATCTCCGCCAGGGGCAGGGTGAGCCGTCCGGCCGGACGGGGACAGAGGAAGCTCCAGCGATGCCGTTCCTGTTCTGCCGGGCCGCCGCTATCGAGAAAGACGGATGCGCCTCCCTCCCGGCAGAGGGGGAAGAGCCGCTCCGGGGGGCACCATGGCAGTTCCGTGATGTGGGGGGCAGGAAGAGGAGGAGAAAAAGGCATGGGGGAGGGGCGGGGTATCCGGTCACGTTGCAGCAGGGCGGGTGGGGAGGAACTAGGCACCTGAGGTAGAATGGGTTATGCTCGATCACTGACCATTTACAGAAAACTGGTGGACCTGTCTTGAGCGAGCCGCACGATATTTTGCCTTCCGACCGCCTCCCGGTGACGATTGAAGAGGAAATGCGTTCCTCCTATCTGGCCTATGCGATGTCGGTGATTGTTTCCCGTGCGCTGCCAGATGTGCGTGACGGCCTCAAGCCCGTGCACCGGCGTATCCTGTACGCCATGCGGGAGAGTGGTTTCACGGCGGACAAGCCCTACCGCAAGTCGGCCCGTGCGGTCGGTGACGTGATGGGTAAATATCACCCGCATGGTGACAGTTCCATTTACGACGCCATGGTGCGCATGGCGCAGTCCTGGTCCATGCGTGTGCGGCTGGTGGATGGGCAGGGCAATTTCGGGTCTGTCGATGGCGACAGTCCGGCGGCCATGCGCTACACCGAGGCCCGGCTGGCCAAATCTGCCTCCTTCCTGCTGGATGACATTGACCGGGATACGGTCGCCTTCCAGCCCAACTATGACGAGAGCGAGCAGGAGCCGCAGGTTCTTCCGGCTGCCTTCCCGAATCTTCTGGTCAATGGGGCGTCCGGCATTGCGGTGGGCATGGCCACCAACATCCCGCCCCACAATCCGGGCGAGGTGATCGATGCCGTTCTGGCCCTGATCGCCAACCCGGACATGACGCTGGAAGAGCTGATGCAGATCGTCCCGGGGCCGGATTTCCCGACCGGCGGGATCATCATGGGCCGTCGGGGCATCCGGCAGGCCTATGAGACGGGCCGTGGCTCCATCCCTGTCCGTGCCCGTGCCGAGATCGAGGAGATCCGCAAGGACCGCTTCGCCATCGTGGTGACGGAGATTCCATATCAGGTCAACAAGGCCACGCTGCAGGAGAAGATTGCCGATCTCGTCCGCTCCAAGGACATTGAGGGCATTTCCGACATCCGGGATGAAAGTGACCGTTCCGGCATGCGGGTGGTGATCGAGCTGAAGCGTGACGCCACGCCGGAAGTGGTGCTGAACCAGCTTTACCGTTTCACCCAGCTTCAGACGAGCTTCAGCGTCAACATGCTGGCACTGGATGAAGGCCGCCCCCGCACCATGGGGCTGCGGGACGTGCTGGAGGCCTTCATCCGCTTCCGTGAGGATGTGATTCTCCGCCGTGCCCGTTTCGACCTGAACAAGGCGAGGGATCGGGGGCATCTGCTGGTCGGTCTGGTGCTGGCCGTGGCCAACATTGACGAGGTGATCGCCCTCATCCGTTCCGCCCCGGATGCCGCCACGGCCCGTGAGCAGCTCATGACACGCACATGGCCTGCCGCTGACGTGGAGCCGCTGCTGGAGCTGATCCATGATGAAGGCAATGTGATCGTCGATGGCCGTGTCCATCTGACAGAAGCGCAGGCCCGTGGGATTCTGGAGCTGCGCCTCCAGCGTCTGACCGGTCTGGAGCGTGAGAAGATTCAGGCGGAGCTGGCAGAGGTCAGTGCCCGCATCACGGAGCTTCTGGAGATCATTGGCAGCCATGTGCGCCGCATGGAGGTCATGCGGGACGAGCTTCAGGCCGCCCGTGCTGCTCTGGCTGACCCACGCTGCACGGAAATCTCCGATGCGCTGGGTGACCAGTCCGATGAGAGCCTGATCGAGCCGGGACAGATGGTGGTGACCATCACACGGGACGGTTTCATCAAGCGGACGCCGCTGGAGCTGTTCCGTTCGCAGAACCGTGGTGGCCGTGGCCGCACGGCAGCGGGGCGGCGAGGTGATGACATCGTCATCCGCAGCTTCAATGCCCATACCCACCAGTGGGTGCTGTTCTTCTCCTCGGGCGGGAAGGCCTACCGCATGAAGGTCTGGCACCTGCCGGAGGCGGCCCCGACAGCCAAGGGGCGGGCACTGGTCAACCTGCTGCCGGAGCTGGGCGAGGATACCATCACGGCCGTGCTGCCTCTGCCGCAGGATGAGGAGCTGTGGGATGACCTGCACCTCGTCTTCGCCACGGCGAGCGGGAACGTGCGGCGCAACCGCCTGAGCGACTTCCGCAACATCCGCTCTTCCGGTCTGATCGCCATGAAGCTGGATGAGAATGACCAGCTGATCGGCGTGGCAACATGCCGGGAGGGGCAGGACGTGTTCCTCGCCACCCGTAATGCCCGGGCCATCCGCTTCCAGATCACGGATGACGTGCTGCGTGTTTTCGCTGGCCGTGGCAGCACTGGCGTGCGGGGCATCCGCCTTGCTGATGGTGACCGGGTCGTTTCCCTTGCCGTGCTGAACCATGTCGAGGCCAGCGTGGAGGAGCGGGCTGCTTACCTCCGGGCTGCCAATGCCCATCGCCGTGTTCTGGCGGCCCAGCCCGGGGATGAGGGGCTGGAGGAAGAGATCGAGGATGGCAGCGAGCTGGCTTCCGATGAGGAAGGGCTTGAGGAGATTCTGGCTGACAGCCCGCTGAGCGAAGACCGTTATGCCGAGCTTGAGGCGCAGGAGCAGATCCTGCTCACCGTAACGGACACGGGCTTCGGGCGACGGTCCTCGGCCTATGACTATCGTGTCTCCGGCCGTGGCGGGCAGGGCATCAACAACATGACCTTCTCCAACGCCCGCCGTGGGCGTGAGGTCGTGGGTACGCTCGTGACGCTGGATGGCACGGACGTGATGATGGTGACGGATACGGGCCGTCTCATCCGTCTGCCGGTCGAGCAGGTGCGTGTGATGTCCCGTCAGGCAGGGGGGGTGACGCTCTTCCGTGTGGATGGTGACGAGCGCATCATCAGCGTTTTCCCCGTGATGGAAGATGATGCGGACGATACCGCCGAGGGTGAGACCGAGGCTGATGGGGCGGACGGTGGAGACACCGGAGCTGCCCCGGCGGCTGATGCCGGTGGGACGGATGACTGACCGGCGCATCGGCTTCTATCCTGGCACGTTCGACCCGGTCACGTTCGGTCATCTGGACGTGATCGACCGGGCGGCGGCCCTGTTCGACCATGTCGTGGTCGGTGTGGCGATCAATGATGCCAAGGGGCCCCTTCTGGGTTTCGAGGAGCGACGGGAGCTGCTGGAGCAGGAAGTGGCCGCCCTGCCGCATAAGGACCGCATTTCTGTCACCGGGTTTGACACGCTTCTGGTGGATGCCGTGAGGCAGGCCGGGGCGGGCACGGTGATCCGTGGTCTGCGTTCTGCCGGGGATTTCGATTTCGAGACCCAGCTTTCCGGTGCGCTGCGGCGTCTGGCCCCGGAGATTGAAACGGTTTTTCTTCTGGCATCCGAGAGCCACCGTACGACGGCGAGCCGGATCGTGAAGGAAATTGCCCGTCTTGGGGGGGATATTTCCCCATTTGTCAGCCCCATGACCGCCCGCCTCGTGCGGGCAAAACTGACAGGAGAACAGACATGAGACGGCGACATTTCATGGCCGGTCTTGCAGCAGTTTCTGCCTTGACCGGTGGAACCCTGACACAGGCATGGGCCGGTGGTCAGGATGGTAACGATCAGCTCAGGGAGAGCACGACAATGACAGGTACGACAACAGGCAAGAAGCTGGTTCTGGAGCTGAAGGATGGCAAGGTGGTCATCGCCCTGCGTCCCGATCTGGCCCCCAAGGCTGTCGAGCGTCTGGAGACGCTGGCCAATGAGGGTTTCTATAACGGCGTGAAGTTCCATCGTGTGATCGAGGGCTTCATGGCACAGGGTGGCGACCCGACAGGCACGGGGACGGGCGGCAGCTCCTATCCTGACCTGCCGGCCGAGTTCAGCCAGACGGCCACCTTCGACCGTGGCACGCTGGGCATGGCCCGCACGATGGACCCGAACTCCGCCAACAGCCAGTTCTTCATCATGTTCGACCGTGTGCCGTCCCTGGATGGCCAGTACACCATTGCCGGTCAGGTGATCGAGGGCATGGAGCATGTGGACAAGATCAAGCGTGGCTCCGGGGCTTCCGGCATGGTCCAGAATCCGGATCATATCATCAAGGCTTACATCGAGAACTGACATAACTGTCTGAAACCTGATGATTCTCCGTCCGCATGGTGGCGTGCCGTCCGTGCGGATGAAGAAAATCGTGAGGGTGGTGTTTTCTGCGGCCTCCGGGGTTGACGCTCCCCGGGGGAGCAGGTAGATAGCCTCCTCAAGTGAACCGGTAGCTCAGTTGGTAGAGCATTCGACTTTTAATCGAATGGTCCTGGGTTCGAGTCCCAGCCGGTTCACCATGCTCGCAAGAGAGTGTGCCCAGATGGCGGAATTGGTAGACGCGCAGGCTTCAGGTGCCTGTGTCCGCAAGGACGTGGAAGTTCGAGTCTTCTTCTGGGCACCAGTCTTTTTTCCAGAAAATATAATATCCGGTAACAGAGTGCTTGATATGAAGCAGAATTACTGGTGTGGGCTGTTGTGAATATTTAACAGCTGATAAAAGGGCGGCCCCTTTATTTCATGCCCCTGCCTGTGTGCTGGTAGCGTGTGGGGCGGAAACACAAGCTGTCAGGCCAGGTTCCACATTGTAAGAGATGGCCCGAAAATGGCAGGAAACTGGCAAAAAAAGATAATAAAGGTATCGTGAGGGGCTTGCAATAATAGTTTTCCTTGTATATATGCTAGGTTTCCTTTATGAGGAAGGGTTTCTCTGAAAAGAGTTAACTTATAAGAGTTATTAAAAATAACGATTTACTTGTTTTACCCCCCATCGATAATATAACTCCTGCGATGTGTAGTAGTGGCGTGTGGGACGGCTCCAATCGTGCTCCGGCTCGTTGTTGCTATACAATCTGTCGAGATCTTATCCATGAATGGGGAACTGATCAGGATGAAACTGAAGAATTTCGGGGCTGCTCTGCTGATCGCCAGCACGACCCTGACATCTTTCGCCTCTGCAGCCATGGCTGCCGATGTTCCGAGCCCGAACCAGTACTACTGGCCGAAGGGCATGAACCTGGCCAAGCTGCGTGCTCACGATTCAGAGTCTGATCCGTACGGTGCGGATTATTATACGAACTATCACAAGAAGTTTGAGCAGCTGAACCTTCAGGAAGTCCGCAAGGACATCGAGAAGGTCATGCTGACCTCTCAGCCTTGGTGGCCGGCTGACTACGGCAACTATGGTCCGTTCTTCATCCGTATGGCCTGGCACAATGCCGGTACGTACCGTGCCATCGATGGCCGTGGTGGTGAAGAGGGTGCCCAGCAGCGTTTCGCCCAGCTGAACGACTGGCCGGACAATGCCAGCCTCGACAAGGCCAAGCGCCTCCTGTGGCCCGTCAAGAAGAAGTATGGTGAGAAGCTCTCCTGGGGTGACCTTATCGTCCTGACCGGTGACGTCGCCCTGAACCAGATGGGCTTCAAGACCCTCGGCTTCGTCGGTGGTCGTCCGGATGACTGGCAGTCCGAGCTGATCTACTGGGGTCCGGGCACGACGTTCTTCCCGAACAAGAGCTCCTTCCAGGTCGGTCAGAACGGTACTCTGAAGCACCCGCTGGCTGCCACGCACATGGGCCTGATCTACGTGAACCCGGAAGGGCCGAACGGCGATCCTGATCCGGTCAAGTCCGCTGCCATGATCCGTCTGGCATTCGGCCGCATGGCCATGAATGACGAAGAAACCGTGGCCCTGATCGCCGGTGGTCATACCTTCGGCAAGGCTCATGGTGCCCATCCGAACTCCTGCCTGAGCGGCCCGCCGGTTGCCAACGGTGTGGAACATCAGGGTCTGGGCTGGGCCGACCACTGCATCAAGGGCAAGCAGACGGCTGACGATGCGTCCACCAGCGGTCTGGAAGGCTCCTGGTCTGCCGATCCGATCCACTTCACCACGCAGTACATTGACAACCTGCTGAACAATGACTGGGTGCTGGGCACAAGCCCGACCGGTGCTCACCAGTGGCACACCAAGACGGATGACAAGATTGCTCCGGATCCGGCAAACCCGAACGATCCGTCCAAGATGCGTCCGATCATGATGTTCACCACGGACATCGCCCTGAAGACCGATCCGGCCTACCACAAGATCCTTGCCCGCTGGGCCGAGCATCCGAACGAGTTCGCCGATGCCTTCGCCCGTGCATGGTTCAAGCTGGTCGTTCGTGACATGGGTCCGAAGAGCCGCTACTTCGGCAGCGAAGTTCCGAAGGAAACCTTCGTGTGGCAGGACCCGGTCAACATGCCGGCCAAGCCGATCAACCAGGCTGACGTCCGTGAGCTGCGCAAGCTGATCGCTGCAACCGGTCTGTCCGACCGTGAGCTGATCAAGACAGCATGGGCTGCTGCTTCTTCCCACCGCGTGACCGATCACCGTGGCGGTGCCAACGGTGGCCGTCTGGCCCTGATGCCGCAGAACGGCTGGGCCGTGAACGATCCGGAAGAGCTGAAGACCGTCCTGCCGAAGCTGGAGCAGGTCCGCGACAAGTTCAACGCTCACAGCGCCCGCAAGGTTGCTCTGGCTGACATCATCGTTCTCGGCGGTAGCGTCGGTATCGAGGATGCTGCCAAGAAGGCTGGTGTGAATATCCAGGTGCCGTTCGCTCCGGGCCGTGGCGATGCCACACAGGACCAGACGGACGTCAACTCCTTCAACCTGCTGGAGCCGACGGCTGATGCCTTCCGCAACTACTACCGTGCGGATGCGGACAACACGCCGCCTCTGAACGCTCTGGTGGACAAGGCTGACACGCTGGGTCTGACCATCCCTGAGATGACAGTCCTGCTGGGTGGTCTGCGTACTCTGGACATCAACACGGGTCACTCCGCCAACGGTGTGCTGACGAAGAACCCGGGTGTGCTGAGCACGGACTTCTTCACCAACGTGCTGACGATGGACACACGCTGGCAGAAGGTTGAGGGTCAGGAAGACCTTTACGAGGGCTTTGACCGTGCAACCGGGCAGAAGCAGTGGACAGCCACGGACGTGGACCTGGTCTTCGGTGCCAACCCCGAGCTGCGTGCCGTTGCTGAGGTTTACGCCTCCAACGATGGCAAGGCGAAGTTCTACAATGACTTCGTGAAGGTCTGGACGAAGGTGATGAACCTCGACCGCTTCGACCTGCAGCGCTAAGATCTGCTCCTTCTTGCGGGAAGATCAGACAATACATTCCGTCGGGGAGACATCTCCCCGGCGGTCTGTCCAGACGTGGAGGATAGCATGTTGAAATTTGCTGGTGGTGCACTCGCCCTGTTTATGGCAACAGCCTTTTCTGCCACGGCGGCTACGGTTGATGTGCAGATGCTGAGCCATGGCAGTCACGGTTTCTCTTTTGAGCCAGCTGTCGTTTACATCCATTCTGGTGACAGTGTTCATTTCATTCCGACGGACAAGGGTCATAACGCCCAGTCCATCCCCGGCATGACACCTGATGGTGCACAGCCCATCAATGTTCCTTTCAGCCAGGAAAAGACGGTACAGTTCACCAAGCCGGGTCTGTATGGCTATAAGTGCCTGCCCCATTTTGCGCTGGGCATGGTAGGGCTGGTTGTTGTCGATAATGCCAACAATGAAGCAGAGGCCCGCAAGGCGCCGCTTTATGGCGCTGCCAAGCGTCGCTTCAATGAGCTGTTCCAGGATGTGGACAGCAAGAAGGGCAAGTAAGAGGGGTCTGGCCCGAGGGCTGGAGACTGTTTACTGCTGGGTCGGCCCTGTTTCCGTTCTCAGGAACGGAGGGGCCGTTTTTTTTATTCCATGGTCTATGGAGGCAGAGTGTGTCAGAGAAAGTGGAAACAGGAACCGGCAGACCGGAACGTTATGGTTCGGTAGCCATCATCCTGCATTGGGTGATTGCGGTATTGATCCTCTTCATGATCGGCCTGGGGCTGTATATGGATCATGTACCCCTCAATGATCCGACACCCCTGCATCAGCTGCACAAGTCTGTCGGCATCGTGACCATGCTGCTGATCGTGGTGCGTGTCCTCTGGCGCCTGACACACAGGGCCCCGGCCTTGCCGCAGGACCTGTCGGCAGGGCAGCGTGTGGTGGCAGGTGGGATGGAAGGGCTCCTCTACCTGTATCAGATCATCCTGCCCGTGACGGGCTGGCTCATGGTCTCTGCCATGGCCATGCCGATCGTGCTGTTCGGGCTGGTATCGTGGCCGCTGATCCCTCTGCCGCAGAGCGTGATGGATAGCGGCTATCTGGCGGAAATCATGCCAGATGTTCATAACTGGCTTGCATGGACTTTCGGTGGATTCATAGTCCTGCATGTGCTGGCAGCTCTTTATCACCGTTTCATCCGGAAAGATCAGGTGGTGGATCGCATCCTGCCCCGCCATGGGGGGGGACGGTAAGCGGTTCCTTTTTGCCGGGTCAGCCAGCAAGCACCCTCATCGGTCCGATGGGGGTGTTTTTTTATGTTGGCTGCCAATGGGGGGCACAGCTTTATCCGCTCTGGGGGATGTGGTATCAGTCGATGGATCAGGCAGGATATAAGGAAAACAACATATCCTTGTTCTGCTCTCCAGACTGGCTGCCCTGGTGCCGTATTGGCACTGTCCGGCAGTCCTGAAGCTGGGTGATGGATCATATACAGGCTAGGTACCTGCTGAAGGAAATTCCCAATGGCGTCAGATCACAAGAAGACCCATATTGGCAGCCATAAGCTGCATCCCGAGACACAGATGCTCAATTACGGTTATGACCCGGCCCTTTCGGAAGGAGCCGTGAAACCGCCCGTGTTTCTGACGTCGACCTTCGTTTTTCCCACGGCAGAAGATGGCCGGGATTTTTTTGATTATGTTTCCGGCCGGAAAGAACCGCCGGAAGGCAAGGGGCAGGGGCTGGTTTATTCCCGCTTCAACCATCCGAACAGTGAGATTGTTGAAGACCGTCTGGCTGTTTACGAAGAAGCAGAGCGTGGGGTGCTGTTTTCTTCTGGCATGTCGGCCATTGCCACCACTCTGCTGGCCTATGCCCGCCCCGGTGATGTGATTCTTCATTCCCAGCCGCTCTATGGTGGGACGGAAACCCTGCTGACCAAGACCATGGCTTCTTTGGGAATCAAGTCCGTGGGGCTGGGAAGCTGCGGAGTGGATGAGGCCATCATGCGTGAGGCTGCCGAAAAGGCCATCGCAGAAGGGCGTGTCTCCCTGATCCTGATCGAGACACCGGCCAATCCGACCAATGGTCTGGTGGACCTGAAGCTGGTGCGCCGCATTGCCGAGGAGATCGAGGCCAGACAGGGCAGCCGTCCCATCATCGTCTGTGACAACACGCTGCTCGGGCCGCTTTATCAGCATCCGCTGAAGCATGGGGCCGATCTGTCACTGTATTCCCTGACAAAATATGTCGGCGGCCATTCCGATCTCGTGGCCGGGGCCGTTCTGGGCAGTGATGCCATGACACGCCCGGTGCGTCAGCTCCGTGGGGCCATTGGAACCCATCTGGACCCGCATAGCTGCTGGATGCTGGGCCGCTCTCTGGAGACGCTGGGGCTGCGCATGGAGCGTGCCACCCTCAATGCCCAGCGTGTGGCGGAGCTGCTGCGGGATCATGCCAAGGTGAACAAGGTGCATTTCCCACCGTTCTACGAGGCTGATTCGGCGGAGGGGAAAGTCTATGCCCGCCAGTGCAGTGGTGCTGGCTCGACCTTCTCCTTTGATATTGAAGGGGGTGAGGCTGCGGCTTTCCGCTTCCTTAATGCGCTGAAGATCATGAAGCTGGCTGTCAGCCTGGGAGGCACGGAGTCTCTGGCCAGCCATCCGGCGACGATGACACATTCCGGCGTGCCGAAAGAGGTACGGGAGCGCATTGGCGTCACGTCATCCACCGTGCGGCTCTCCATCGGTGTGGAGCATGTGGATGATCTGCTGGTGGACGTGAAGCAGGCGCTGGACGCCGCCTGAAGGTCACGGTGTCAGCCCTGATACGGAAAAGCCCGCCTCTCTGAAGGGGCGGGCTTTTTTTTAATGGCGATAGAAAGAAGGCGGATGCTTCAGTGTTTCAGCCAGCGGGCCAGACTGTTGCCGATGAGCTGCATCAGGCTGACCATGATGATGAGAACCACCACCACCCCGAACATGACGGTGGTGTTGAAACGCTGATACCCGTAACGGATGGCAAGGTCACCCAGGCCCCCCGCCCCGATGACGCCCGCCATGGCAGAGGCCCCGACCATGGTGATGAGCGTGACCGTCACGCCGGTGACAAGTCCCGGCAGGGCCTCGGCAATCAGGACGGAGCGGATGATGGTCATGCGTGTGCCACCCATGGCCCGGACGGCATCCACAAGGCCGGAATCAACCTCCCGCAGGGCCATCTCGGCAATGCGGGCAAAATAGGGAATCCCGGCGATGGATAGCGGCACGATGGCCGCTTCCGTCCCCAGAGACGTCCCGGCGATGAAGCGCGTGACAGGGATGAGCAGCACCAGCAGGATGATGAATGGCACGGCACGGACGGCATCCACCACCATGCCCATCAGTCGGGCGGCAAAAGGCAGCCGGTACAGCCCCTGCGGGCCGGTGGCGATCATGAACAGGGCCAGCGGCAGTCCGAACAGGACGGAAAGGGCCGTGGAGGCCACGACCATTTCCAGCGTCTGCCATGTGGAATGGAGGATCAGCTTAAGAATGAGAGGGGACATATCCCAGGACCTCCATGTTCTGCGCTGCCGTCTTCAGGTGATTCAGAGCCTGTTCCGTCCTGTCTCCTTCAAGGCTGAGGATCATGTCACCACTCAGATGGTCCCCGACGGTGGTCACACCGCCCTGTAGCAGGGCCGTCTGCACGCCGAACCGTTCATGCAGTGCACTGAAGAGCGGCTCGCTGGCATCAGTCCCGCTGAGGACGAGCCGTACGATGGCCTTGTGTGGTCCTGCTGACGGTGTGGCAGCCATTGTCTGTGCCAGAAAGGCAGGGAGGGAGGGACGGATATCTGCCAGAAGGGTCTGGAGGGTCCGGTTGTTCTGTCCATCCCGGAGGAAGTCCAGCAGGGTTCCATCTTCGACGAGGCGGCCATGATCGAGGACCAGGATCCGCTGGGCAAAGCGGCGGACCACATCCATCTCATGGGTGATGAGAACGATGGTCAGCCCCAGCTTCCTGTTGATGTCGGCCAGCAGGTTGAGGATGGAGCTGGTGGATTCCGGGTCCAGAGCAGAGGTGGCTTCATCGCAGAGGAGCAGCGTCGGGTTGGCTGCCAGAGCACGGGCAATGCCGACACGCTGTTTCTGCCCGCCGGAAAGCTGGGAGGGGTATTTCTTTTCAAAGCCCTTCAGCCCGACAAGCTCCAGCAGTTCCGCAATGCGGTTGGCCTGTTCTTTGCGGGGGCACCCGGCGATCTGGAGGGGCAGGGCAATGTTGCCTGCCACGGTGCGGGAAGTCAGCAGATTGAAATGCTGGAAGACCAGACCGATCTTGCGGCGGATGCGGACAAGCTGCCGCTCTGGTTGTGTGGTGAGGTCCACACCATCCAGCAGGATGTGGCCCTGCTGGGGGCGTTCCAGCGCACAGAGGCAGCGGAGCAGGGTGGACTTCCCTGCTCCAGAGCGGCCGATCAGCCCCACGACCTCCCCCTGCTTTACCGAGAAGGAGATGTCCTGAAGAGCCGTATGCTGCCCAAAACTGTGGGTGACGTGCTGGATGTCGAGAATGGGCTTCATGGCCACGCAGGTGTGACTGTGCCGTGATAGATGTCCAGAATGAGCTTGTGGACATTCGGCTGGTGATAGCTTTCCACCAGCGGCTTGACCCATTCAGCGTTGGCATCACCCTCATTGACGGAGATGAAATTGACGTACGGGTTGTTCTTCAGCCCCTCCACGCCAATGCGGTCCTGCTCGGTGATGCCTGCCTTGCGGGCCCAGTCCATGTTGACAACGGCAGCATCCAGATCAGGCAGGGAGCGGCCAACCACACCGGCATCCAGCTCTTCGATGGAGATGTTGCGGGGGTTGTCGGTGACATCCAGCGCCGTGGGGAAAAGGCCGGAATCAGCAGGCAGACGGATCAGCCCCAGTGTTTCCAGCACATGGAGGGCACGACCCTCGTTGCTGGGGTCGTTGGGGATGCCAATACGGGCATTCTGCGGAATTTCGGCCACGGAGTGCCATTTGTGGGAATACAGGCCAATCGGCTGGAAGTATGTGTCGCCGACAGGGACGATCCTGTAGCCGTGGGCCTTGATCTGGGCATCGAGGAAGGGCCGGTGCTGGAAGGCATTGGCGTCCACGTCATGCTCGGACAGGGCCTCATTGGGCGTGTTGTAGTCGGAGAATGGGATGATCTTCAGCGTCAGGCCACGCTGGGCAGCATTCTGGCTGACGAGCCGCCAGATATCCTCGTCCTCGCCAGACATGATGCCGATTTTCAGCGTACGGCCATCGGCACGGGCGATTCCCGGATGGGCCAGGCCAAGGGCGGCAGCACCAGCCAGCCCTGCTGAAAGGCCAAGAAAACGGCGCCGGGGAAGGTGGGAAAACCGGGACATGGTGGTACCTTTCAACATTAAGGGGTGGATCAGTACGGTATCATGGACAGTTCCACAGAGGTGGAAAAGTCTTGCCAAGGCTGCACCATTACATCCCGCTTGTGCGGAATGATTTTTCTGGCCGGGGAAGGCCGTGCGTAGAGAGTGTTTTTAGCGGGTCGCTCTATTCTGTCAAGGTAAAGAGATGACCATATGAACAGTTAATGATAAAGGAATATAAAGCCTGATGAATATGTGCGGGACTTTATGAAAGGCCTTTCACCGTGTCTGTTCGGGGGCAGGTGTTCCTGCCCCCTGTAGAGGAGGTCAGTCTTCCTGTACCACCAAACAGAGACCTGTTGTTGGTGCCTGTTTGGTGATGAGTCTGGCCTGTCCGGTTTCGAGAATGACTTCCCGGATGGATCCGCCAAGGTCACTGACAAAGGCCAGGGTACCTTCGGCATCGACCGCCAGACCGATGGCCTCATCCAGGTCCCGCAGGATGACCTGCTGGTCATGCAGCCCGTGTTCATCCACCCGGGCGACATTGAGGCTGTTGCCATCGGGCGCAGCGCCACGGTCCGTCCACCAGAGCTTGCCCAGAGCAGGCGAGACATGCAGGTCGATCGGCTCTGGCAGATGGTCGGCCAGAAGCTCGATGTCATGACGGTCTGCGGGGTCCGTACCGGCAGGGAGGTCCAGAGACATGCGGAAAATGCGGCCACGCCCCCCTTTGGGAGGGCCTTTCTGCGACCAGTAGAGATGGCCGTTGCTGGTATCAAGGGTGATGCCTACACAGTGGCGTGTGGCATCCTTCATGTGCTCCGGGTAGGTGCCGGTCTGAAGAAGCACCTCCACGTCGGAACCATCACGGCGGCACCGCATGATGCGCATTCCTTCACGGTCGCACCAGTAGAGATGCTCGCCTCCCGGGGTGGATGTCAGCTGTTTGGGGGTGACGACCAGTCCGTTGGCCACAAGCACCTTGTGGTCGCTGCCATCCAGTCGGGCGGATTCGATGGTGCCATCGGCATCACTGGGGTTGGCGCCCATGTTCGTCCAGTATATCCGGCCTTCCGTGGGGTCGATCCACACTCCGTCCGGGCAGCCCCAGCCGATGTCGATATGGGACAGTGGGCAGCCATCCTGTACGGAGAGGGCAGTGATCCGGGCAGGTTCGATCTCGAGTGAATGAAGAATGATGTTTCGGGTCATGAGGTGGCCTTGCTGTAATCATAGAAACCACGCCCGCTTTTCACGCCCAGCCTGTGTTCGGCAATCATCCTGCGGAGCAGCGTGCGGGGCGCTTCGGGCAGGTGGGGGAAGGCTGCGGCATAATGTTCCTCGATTTGGAGGACGATATCGAGTCCGACCTGGTCCATGAGGCGGAATGGCCCGGCAGTCGTGCCCTGTGTCTCGCAGTAGAGGCGGTCTATGGTTTCGGGGTCGGCCACACCTTCTGCGGCGACACAGAGGGCCTCACGCTTGATGGCGGCCCAGATGCGGTTCTCGATGAATCCGATGCTCTCTTTCCGGGCAATGTAGGGGGACAGTCCCACCTCGCTGAAATAGCGGGCCAGATCCTCCATGAGGGCCGTGTCAGTCTCTCCACAGGACATGAGTTCCACGGCCCGTTTTTCAGGTGGCATCATGAAGTGGGTGTTGAGGACCCGGTTCTTCTTCGTCACCTTGCCGACGATCTGGCTGGAAGGGAATGAGGAGGAGTTGGTGGCGAGGATGGCATCGGCAGGTGCCAGCTGGTCCAGCTGGCCAAAGATGTCCGTCTTGAGGTCCTGCTTTTCGGGCAGGGCCTCGATGACAAGCCAGGCGTCTTTCACGGCGTCTTCCAGTGTGGTGGCGATGTCCACATGGCCGGCTTTTCCACCTTCGACAGAGGCGACAACGTCAGGCAGGTGCTGCCCGACATAGGCGATGGCCTTCCGGGTGGTTTCTTCCTGCCTGTCAAAAAGGCGGACGGTGCCGCCGCGTGTTGCCAGCATCAGGGCGATACGGGAGCCCATCGTGCCAGCGCCAAGGATGGCGGCAGGGCGTTCAGGCACCTTTTCCGTCAGAAAATCTGCCATGGCATGTTCCTTTGCTGAAAGGGGCTGGCGGGGGCCAGACCTCACGGCTCATCTTATTGAATGAATGGCTAACATTTACTTTATCATTACGTGTCGCCTGCTGCGATCATCTTTGGATAACGGAGACGTCATCTGGCAGGCCATGCTCCTTGTGGCGTGGCCTGCCGGGCTCATGGTCAGCGGGTCTCTGTCAGTTCGGGGGCAAGTTGCGCCGTTCTGAACTCGGTGAAGTCGTATTGCCCCACGCCAGAGGTGATGAAAGGGTCTTCCGCCAGAAGGGTTTCAATTTCCTCTCTGGTGATCCCATCCCGGACAATGAGAATGCCCCCATCCCCCGATAGTTTGGGGCCGGATGCCAGCAGGATGCGCCGCTCGAAAAGCGTTGCAAGGAAGGCACGGTGTGCAGGGCGTTGGGCCTGAACCTCATCCGGGGAGGCGAGATAGGACACTGAGGCGATGATCATGGCAGACACTCTTCTGATTCATGGTGCCGTTTTGGGGGAGAGGAGCCCCCGGGGCGGGTGGAAGTTCCGGTTTTCTGGCAGTGTCATTCCAGCGGACAGAATAACACTTTCATAATAATGGCATTTTTTTTAAGGATGAAGGAGATGGTTTTCCGTACTGGGAACCCACTATTTTTGCAGTCATGCCCGTATTGCATGGAGGAATAATCATGATTCGTGTTCTGATCGCCTTTTTCGTCCCCTGGCTGACGTTCTTTACCATTGGCCGTCCGATTGCAGGAATCATCTGCCTAGTGTTGCAGATCACCATTCTGGGTTGGATTCCGGCAACCATCTGGGCGCTTCTGGCTCTGCGCTCCTATGATGAGGCTCGTTGAGCTTTCAGTCTGGCCGGAAAAAAGCCCCTGTTCGTAAAGGCAGGGGCTTTTCTGTATCAGCCCCCCTTGCCTGTCATGGCAGAAGGGGGGGAAGGGCAGAGGCCGGTCAGGCCTTGTTCTGCCCGGTGGTTGTATCGGGCACGCCCCTGCTGTTGATGAAATGCTCCAGCGCCGGGCCCTGGATGTCCACCACATCACGGGGATACTGGATGCCCGCCTGTTCGAACCGTTTTTTCATGCGGCGGTTGAATTCCCATTCCACCGTCCAGCGTCCGGCATTCGTGGTGGGATAGACACCCTTCACGGAGACGGAGGATGTGCCGATGGCAGACACGCCCCAAAGGTCGAAATCTGCCAGGATGAGGTCTCTGTAGGCCTCTTCATTCCGCATTTCCTTGCCAATTTCCACAAGGATGGCAGCGACCTGGTCTGTATCGCTGTCGATGTCCACCGTGGCGAGAATCATCGCACGGGAGAAGTCACGGTTGTAGTTGGTCACCTGGCTGAGCGAGCTGAACGAGAAAATGTTCATCGACCCGTCATTGGCCCGGACATGAACGGAGCGCAGGGAGAGCCGTTCGATCACGCCATAGGTGCCGTTCAGCGTTACGGAGTCGCCGACAGTCAGGGCATTTTCCAGCAGGAGGAAAATTCCGCTGATGAAGTCCTGCACCAGCTTCTGGGAGCCGAAACCCAGCGCCACACCAAAGATGGAAGCACTGGCGATGAGCGGGCCTGTATCAATTCCAAGCTGGGAGAGGACCGTCAGCCCGATGATGACAGCCAGAACCAGCAGGAACAGGATGCGGAACATCGGTGTTAGTGTCTGTAGGCGGGCAATGCGGATCTGCACATCCCGGCTGTCCTGTTCGCCCAGACGGCGGATATGATGCTCGATGGTCACATTGGCGACCTCCCAAGCCAGAATCCCGATGACCAGAGCCATCAGAATGGTCAAGGCTGCCTGGAAGATGCGGGGACCAAGCGTGTCATGGCCGAGCAGGATGTAAACCGGAGCGCCCCACGCCAGAGCAAGGGCCAGAATGGTCAGGACGGCCATGACGAGACGGATGACCGTCGTGGCAGCCGGGTAGTAACGGCGGATGCGGAACAGCGTCTCTTCATTGAGATTCCAGCTGTCCAGTGCCCGCATGAAGCGCTCCAGCCCGCCATAGGCCAGAATGCTGACAATGCGGACAGCTACCAGCGCCACCAGGGTACGGACGAATATCTGGAGGATGAGCTGGTATCCGCCATCAATGTCGGCTGCCCAGACAAGCCACAGGGCGAAGTCGAAGAACAGGGCCACAATCCACCAGCTGCCGGAGACCAGCGCCATGATGGACTGGAGGCGGCGGTTGGCTGCACCGATATGCTGGCAGGCATGCTGCACCCGCTTGCGGGAGCGGATGATCATGACGGCGAGGAAGAGGTGGACGGCCAGCAGCAGGAGCTTCTGGAGACCGCTGGAAACAGCCATAGGCATGGCCATGGCGTGCAGCATGGCCAGCAGTGAGAAGCCCCAGGCCAGAATGACACCAATCTGGCGGAAATAGCGGAAGATGAAGGTTGAGGAACTGTCCCGCAGGATGCTCAGCCGCAGCCATGGGGTCTGTGGGGCGAGGAAGATGCGCAGGACCAGGGTCCACACGCCCAGCCCGATGCCGATCAGCCAGGAGATGCTCCAGATTGCATGGGCCGCTTCGGTGGAAGGTGCAGGGTCCAGCACGCCCATCAGCAGGGCGATCAGGGGAAAGGTGCAGATGGTGATCAGCTCCAGCAGGGCGCAGGCCAGCGTATAGGGAGCGCGGCGCAGGCAGAGCATGAGCTGTGTCAGTGCCCCCTGATGGCGGAGACTGTCCTCAAGGCTGGCCTGGGTGGCGGCGGCCTCCTCTTTGGTCTGCTCATTATGGGTGGCTGCCGTGCGGGCTGTATCCGTGGCGGCTTCCGTTGCTTCGGCACGGGTCTTGTGCAGTTTTTCAGCTTCCTGCTGGAAAACCATGTGGTCGTGCTTTTTCGCCATGCTGCTGATGCGCCGGTAGAGAGGGCGCAGGATGATGCGCACGCCGAAGAAAAGCAGGTAGCTGCACACCAGCATGATGACCACACGCAGGGCGATGTGGCCGACACGGGCCTGTAGGGCCGGGTCATGCACAAGGGCCTGAACCCACGGGGCAATGGCGCCGAAATCGATGATGCTCTGATGCAGGATGTGCAGCTGCTGGAGGGCACGGTCACCGAAAAGGGCAATGTTTTCCCGGGCCAGATCAATGACGGAGGCATGTTTCGCCTGTGGCTCGGCCTGGGTCAGGTTCTGGAGGGTCGTCAGGAATTTCTGACGCTGGGCATCATCGCTCAGGACAGAAATGAGCTGGCGGGCCTGGTCAGCGGAGAGACCTGTCGTGGTGGCTGGTGCCGGGGCGTCTGCGGCCAGTGCCCGGGCGGGCAGGGACCCGAACAGGGCCAGACAGGCCACCAGCAGGGCTGGCAACAGGCTGCGTACGAACAGACCGGTAAAATGCCGGTACGGAGCGGCCCCCGTGTTGGGGTGCGGTATTCTGTCAGTCATGTAGATACGCATCTCCTTTTTTGGTGTGAGGCGGCAGCATGCCTTCTGTCCGGGCCGTTTTCGCAGAACAGTGTCAGGATTTTAAGGCACGCTCTGGTGAAAGGAGGATTAATTTTCTGAAATCCCCTGTTTCAGGCAGGAGGGGTGCCGCCATCCCGTCCCGGTATCGGAGATGGAATGGCGGAGTATGCAAGGCCTTATGGCCCGTTTTTCAGTGGGATGGACGTGCGGAGAGCTGAACGGCCCATAGCTGGGCCAGATTGTTGGCAGTCCCCTCGCCATCCATGCTGCTGAAGAGCTGGAGGGCTTCTGTCCGGCGTCCGGCGTCCATCATGGCCATGCCCAGGGAGAGGCGGGCGAGGTCCGGCTGGTGGGGCTGTTTCCCCAGTCCCTGCTGCATGAGGGCCAGACCCTGATCCACCTGTCCGTTGAGGACAAGGTTGTATCCGGCTGTCAGGGAGGGGCCCGCCTCGGTGGAGGTTTTGGCTTTTTCTACCATGGCGGGGAGGCTGGTGCGGGCTTCTGCGGCACGTTGAGCCACGAAAGCCCGGAAATGCGCCTGGGCTTCTGCCCCGGTGCCAGTTCCCAGCAGGTGGCGGGCATAGCCTTCATCCAGAAGGTTCAGGGCCAGCTGGGGCAGCTCCATCTGCACGGCCCGCTCTGCCATGTCCTGAAACTCGGCCGGGCTGGTCAGCAGGCCAGTGGCCAGGCGCAGACGCTGGAGATTGAAGACCATGCGTGGCGTGAGGGAATGGTCGGTTGTCAGGTCATGGATCAGCATCTGCCAGTACTGGGGTCGGGCATGATATTTCACCAGTTTGACATAGATGCCTGTCTTGCCCGCCGTGTCATGCAGCTGGTCGTAAGCGGCGGCGAGCATCTGGAGCTGGTTTTCCGCCGGAATCTGTCCAGCCTTCCGGTCGGCGGCCAGCATGGCCCGGCCTGCCTCCACCGTGCCTTTCCAGTCCTGCTGGAGATAGTGGCACTGGAGGAGAAGGGTCTGCATCTGCTGGTTCGGGCCGACTTCCTTCAGATAACGGCTGGCTGCGTTGGCGGCACTGGCATAGTCACGGGCTCCATAGGCCAGACTGGCCTGCGCCATGAGCATCTGCTGCCGTGCGGCCGGAGTGGTGCGGCTGTTCCTGATGAGGGTTTCATAGGCCTTCAGTGCGACAGGGACATTGCCCGCCTGGCTGGCCGCCGCTGCCCGCATCTGAGCGATGACGTAGCTTTCATAGTCGCTCTTTCCTGCCACGGCATCAGCAGCATTGACGAACTCCAGGGCTTTGGCTGGCTGATGGCTGGACAGAGCCGACTGTGCATTCTGGAGCTGCGTGCCGACCTCCCGGCCCAGCTCATCCTCTGCCTGCGCTGCCCCGATGAGCAGGCGGGTGGGAGCCTGCCCGGAGATGGGGGACAGGCAGGAGAGGGCAGACAGGCCAAACATGCCAGCCAGCAGCCAGCCGTGCGGGTGTTTCGGGTTTGGCAGACTCATGGGTTACTGTCCTTCCACAAACTGGTCCAGACCAACAATGCCCAGCTTCGTCACGCCAAGGCGCTGGGCGTCCGCCATCACATGGGCCACGGTCTTGTAGGTGGCAAGACGGTCGGGACGGATATGGATCTCCGGCTGCTCACCTGTCACGGGATGGACGGCCCCGTTCAGATGGGCCTGAAGGTCCTCCTCCGAGGTGATGGGCGTGTCATTCCAGCTCAGCGTATTGTCATAGCTGATGCCAATTGTTGCAACCTGCGGCTGTATTGCAGAGGGTGGTGGATCGCCCTGGGGGAGGTCGATCGCTACGGAATGGGTCTGAAGCGGGATGGTGATGATGAGCATGATGAGCAGCACCAGCATCACGTCGATCAACGGTGTCGTGTTGATGTCGACAATGGCTTCATCTTCATGAGTGCTGCCCGTACCAACGTTCATGGCCATGAGGAATCTCCAAAAACTGTCTGCCTCGGGCGTCATGCCCCGGTGAACCGGGCCGGGGAGAACCGGCAGGAAGGGCCCCACCCGGCAGGGCAGGGGGCCGGAAAGACCACAGGTCAGTCGTGCGGCTGCTCTGTGATGAAGTCAACGTGCTGGATGCCTGCCTCCTGGCAAGCCGCCACGATCTTGCCAATGGGCATGTACTGGGCCGAACCGTCCCCGCGGATCTGTATCTGCGGCTGGGGCTGCTGGCGTGCTGCTTCCATGAGACGGCTGACAAGCACCTTGTGGTCCCCGATGGGCTGTGTGTTCCAGTAGGTCTGCCCATCCGCCGTGACAGCCAGCACGATGTTGCCAGGCTTGGTCTGGGTTGGCTGGTTGCGGTCTACCGGCAGCTTGACCTTTACGGTGTGCGTGGCCACCGGGATGGTGATGAGGAAGATGATGAGCAGCACCAGCATGACGTCAACCAGCGGTGTCGTGTTGATGGCTGATACCACCTCGCCATCATCACCCATGTCTCCGGTGTTGAATGCCATGGTTCAGATCCGCTCGTTCGTGGTTGTCGTGGTCGGGCTGTTATCCTTCGTGCTGTTGAACACGGCGTCATGACGGTAACCGCCGATCAGGACGGAATGAAGGTCGGACCCGAAGTTGCGGACACGGTCCATCGCACCCTTGTTGCGACGGACGAGCAGGTTGTAGCCCAGCACGGCCGGCACGGCCGTGGCCAGACCGATGGCTGTCATGATCAGGGATTCACCGACAGGACCGGCCACCTTGTCGATGGAGGCCTGGCCGGCAATGCCAATGGCTGTCAGGGCATGATAGATACCCCAGACCGTACCGAACAGCCCGATGAAGGGGGAGGTGGAGCCGACCGTACCAAGGAAGGCCAGCCCGCCCTGAAGACGTGTGTTGATGGTCTCCAGCGCCCGCTGGATGGACATGCTCGTCCATGACTGGAGGTCGATGGAATCCCGCATGGAGCCTTCATGATGGCGTGCTGCCACGATGCCGGTCTCGGCAATGTAGCGGAAGGGGGAATCCGCCTTCAGTGTCTGTGCCCCTTCCTGGATGGTCTTCTGTGTCCAGAAGGTCTGGTTGACGGCCCTGGAGGCCCGGAAGAGGCGGGATTGTTCAAGGAATTTGCTGATCATGATGATCCATGTCCCCAGAGACATGATGGCCATGATGAGCAGGACGCCACGGGCGATGATGTCACCGTTTTTCCAGAGTGCACCCAGCCCGTAGGGGTTTTCCTTCGGTGCTTCCTCGGTCGGTTTTTCACTGACCGGCGTAGCGGTGACCGGGGTGCCGCTTTCAGCACCAGCTGGCGGAGCAGCGGGTGTGGCCCCTGCTGGTGCCGTGGCCGGTGCAGCCCCGGCGGGGGGAACTGCGGGTGTGGTGCCTGCGGGAGGCTGGGCTGTCATCGTGGTCCCGGCGGGCGGAGCGGCCGGGGCAGCGTCCTGCGCAAAAGCGGTGGAGGCCAGCGGCATGGCAGCCAGAGTCAGGGCCAGGGCCGTGCCATAGACAGCGTGCGCCCGGGGCGCAGCAACAGTTACGGGGAGGCGGAACAGTCTGGTCATGAATCCCATATCCTTGTCTAAAAAAGCACCAGTCTGGAGGTGCTGCACCGGTGGGAGAAACCTCCCGTATCGGTCTCCCTGTCATTCCTGCCATCCATGGCAGGTCGGGACAATGTGAAAACGTCTGCTACCCTGCCCCCGCAGGGGTGGCCCGTTTGGGGCAGGGCAGCTTCATGCTGGTCTGTGCTGGCTCAGAATGGCTTCATTCATCACCAAGGGTAAAGTCCACATGCAGGACGTGGTTGTGTTCCACGACTGGCTGCCCACCCACCACGGCTGGCTGGTAGCGGACTGGTGAACGCTCGAGGAAGTCCAGCGCACTTTCGGCAAAATCGTGCCCTCCCTTGACGCTCAGCAGCTTGCAGTTGGCCGGTTTGCCGTTGGTGAGGATGTCGCAGGAGGCCGTCACGGAGCCCTCACGGCTTTCCTCCTGTGCTTCCTCTGGATATTCCGGCCGTACATTGTTGATGGGCATGGCACCAGCGGAGTGGTCACTTTCAGACGAGCTGTTGCTGGAGCTTGCCGACGGTGCCGCTGCTGAAGACTGGGCCGGGGCCGATGGTGCAGGCTGGGGTGCTGCCGCCTTCGGTTTGGGGGCCTTCTGGTGGCTGTGCTGGATCGGCGGTTTGGGGGGGGGTGCCACCCTGATCTTGGGAGGGGGGATATAAGGTGGCGGCGGTTGCACCATCACCGGTTGCGGTGGTGGTGGAGGCGGCGGTGGTGGGGGAGCCTCCGCAATGACACGTGTCTGGATGGGAGGATGCGAGGGTTCCTGCTTTTCCATCCTGGTAAGTGTCAAGGCATAGACCACCAGCCCGATGGCCAGAAAAGCCACGACAACAGCGACGATGTAATCCGTCGGTTTGCGTTGCTGGGCGGCATAGCTTCTCATTCCAAAACCTTCTTACCCTTTTCCACGCCGCAGGTCCGGCGCTTCTTCCCGGCAGGGCAGGCCTGCCAGCATGACTGGTACCCTCACAAGACGGGACGTACCCGTACGGGGGAGGGGAAAAACCTTGTGCCGCATCACGGGCACGGCCCCATGCCGATTCCTTCTCTTCGTCCCTGGCGGTCAGGCCCTGCCCGGTAAGGGGAGACAGCAAAGCAGCACGGGAACGTTCCCGTATCGGTTCCTTTACCAATGGCCCAAGCCGCCCCTTTGATGCAAGGGCTCTCATGCGACTCTTTCGCAGGATCGCCTGTGCATAAACAGGGGCACATCTGTGGATATTTTTTGAGGAAACCGGAAAAACGGCAGTTTATGGACGATTTTGAAAGGTTTTTCGTGGTTGTGATGATGCCCGGCCTGTGAATTGTTTTGGTTGGTCCTTCTTATGAAAAAAACAGATTTTTTTTGATGATTGATATTAAATACGATATTTAATCGTTTTATTGGCGGAAAAAGCTACCATTAAGAGAGGGGACATGAACCAGAATGTCATGCCCCCTCTCTTACGGTCTGCTCCGGGTGAGTGCCCCCGTGTCAGACGGGTTTACTGTGCCGTGGCGCTGGCCTCGGAGCGTGTGGCGCTCACACGCTGGGCCAGAGATGCTGCCATGAACTCATCCAGATCGCCATCGAGCACAGCATCAGGGTTGCCCTTCTCGATGTTGGTCCGCAGGTCCTTGACGAGCTGATACGGCGCCAGAACGTAGGACCGTATCTGGTGCCCCCAGCCAATGTCCGTCTTGGCGGCCTCGGCGGCGGAGGCCTCGGCCTCCCGCTTCTGAAGTTCGGCCTCATAGAGGCGGGCCTTCAGCATTTCCATGGCCGTAGCCCGGTTGCGGTGCTGGGACCGGTCCGTCTGGCAGGCCACGACGATACCTGTCGGGATGTGGGTGATGCGGATGGCGGAGTCCGTCTTGTTGACGTGCTGCCCACCAGCCCCGGAGGCCCGGAACGTATCCACACGCAGGTCGGAATCGATGATCTCGATTTCGATGGAATCATCCACAACAGGTGAGATGTAGATGGAGGCAAAGGAGGTCTGCCGCCGTGCAGCGGAGTCGAAGGGGGAGATGCGCACGAGGCGATGCACCCCGGCTTCCGTCTTCAGCCAGCCATAGGCATTGGGACCGCTGACGAGGATCGTGGCGGATTTCAGCCCGGCCTGTTCCCCTTCACTGCTTTCCATCAGGGAGACCTTGTAGCCATGCTTTTCGGACCAGCGGGTATACATCCGCAGCAGCATCTCGGCCCAGTCCTGCGCTTCCGTACCGCCAGCACCGGCATTGACCTCAAGATAGCAGTCATTGCTATCGGCTTCACCGGAGAGGAGGCTTTCCGTCTCACGCTGCTGGGCCTGGGCGGCGAGGCTGCGCAGGGTGGCGAGGCCTTCCTGCACCACGGTGTCGTCATTTTCCATCTCGGCCAGCTCGACAAGGTCCAGCGTGTCCTGCACGTCGGCCTCCAGAGCCTCGACCCCTTCGATCTGGTTGGCGAGCATCGTGCGCTCACGCATCAGTTTCTGGGCGGCGTCCGGGTTGTTCCAGAGGTCCGGGTCTTCAGAGAGATGGTTCAGTTCGGCAAGGCGTGTTTTGGCGACATCCCAGTCAAAGATGCCTCCTCAGCAGTGCCACCGACTGCTTGATCTGTTCGGAGAGGGCTTCGGTCTCAGCCGACATCAGGCGTTCTCCTGCTTTCTTCAGGTTGATGTTGCTGCCTTAGTATAGACCACCGACGCCAATGTCACCTCCCTCTGCCGGGTTTGCTTTCTCCTGGGGCGGTGCCGCAGGCAGGGAAGCAGGGGCATGTGAGGGCATGGCTCCATCCAGCGGGTCGGTGATGGTACCACTGCTGGACGGGCTGGAGCTGGGCATGTCCGTCTCGGAATCAGGAATCATGTCCGCACCGGTGTCAGCAGCGGTAAGGGCCTGTGTCCCGGCTCCGAAACCATGCAGCGGCACGGAGGCTCCCGGAATCTGGTTCGGTTTGAAGGCATCCGTGGCACGGATGCGCCCTGTATCATATTCCGCCAGCGTGATGCCGTCCGGTGCGGGGAACTCCAGCCGGGGCCGGGTGGCGAAGACGGCCTTCATGATGCCGTTCCAGATCGGCCCGGCCAGATGGCCGCCTGTTTCATTCTTGCCCAGGCTGCGGGGCGCATCATAGCCGATCCATACCACGGTGACGGTGTCGGGAGAGAACCCGGCGAACCAGGCATCATGATAGTCCTGACTGGTACCGGTCTTCCCGGCGATGGGGCGGTCGATTCCCACGCCAGCCCGTACGCCCGTGCCCCGGGCGATGACATCCCGCATCATGGTGGTGATCTGGAAGGCACTCTGCGGCGAGGCCAGGACCGGACGGCCATCATGGATGACGGGCATCCCGTTTTCTGTTGTCACGGTACGCCGGTTGGCCTGGTTGCGCCAGATGATGGTGCCATCAGGATTCTGGATGTAGTCGATCAGGCTGGGGGTGATGCTGTGGCCACCATTGGCGATGGCCGCATAGGCCCCGGCCTCCCGCAGGACGGTGGTCTCCACGGCCCCGAGGGCAGCGGGCAGGTAGGGTGGCATGTTGTCCACCATGCCGGACCGTACGGCCATGTCGCTGACGGCCTTCATGCCCAGATGGGCCGCCACACGGATGGTCACGAGGTTGCGGCTTTCCCGCAGGGCATCATGCAGGGTGGTGGGGCCCCAGTTGTCGTGTTCGTAATTCTGCGGCTTCCAGTCTCCGAAACTGATGGGAGAATCATCGAATGTTTCGGAGGGGGAAATGTCCCGTTCCATCGCTGCCAGATAGACCAGCGGCTTGAAAGAAGACCCCGGCTGGCGCTGCGCCTGCGTGACACGGTTGAACTGGCTCTGCTGGAAGGACCAGCCCCCCACGAGGGCCAGGACACGCCCCGTATGGGCATCCAGCGTAACGGTCGCCCCTTCCACCTGCGGAATCTGCTCTAGGGCGGCGGAGCCGTCATCCTGCGGCTCGATCATCACGAGGTCACCCGTCTGAAGCGGATGGGTGCGGCGGCTCCATGTTTCGTCTGTCTTGCGAAGCGTGGCAGTGTGGGCCTCATGCGCCTTCACCCAGCCGACACGGGGTGCTGGTGTTGTGGAGAGGACGACGGCCAGACGCCATGTGGACAGCATGCCAGCCGGACTTTTCTGCCGGGCCATGCTGCCCTGCCAGTCTGCCATGGCGTCACCGTCCAGATGGCCGACAGCCCCGTGCCAGCCCTCATGGGTGCGGGCATAGGCCATCAGCCCTTCCCGCAGCAGTTTCGTGCTGACCTGCTGGAGGTGCGGGTCGAGGCTGGTATGGACGTCCAGCCCGCCTTCCGTTGTCTGTTCCTCATTATAGAGGGATGTCAGCTGGCGGCGGACTTCCGCAGCGAACCATTCGGACCCTGCAAGCGGACCGAAGCGCACCTGCCCTTGCGGCACGAGCGGGTCCTGCTTGGCCTGCTGGGCTTCATCGGCAGGGATGGCGTGGGTTTCGCCCATCCGGTCCAGCACCCAGTTGCGCCGCCACATGGCCGCTTTGGGGTGGAGGAACGGATTATAGTTGCTGGGGGATTTGGGCATGCTGGCGAGCATCGCCGCCTCGGCATCGCTCAGCTGGTCCAGCGTCTTGTTGAAGTAGGTCTGCGCCGCCGCCTCGACCCCGTAGGCTCCGTTCCCCAGATAGATGCCGTTCAGGTAGATTTCCAGAATCCGGTCCTTGGAAAGCGTGTGCTCGATCCGCATGGCGAGCAGGGCTTCCCGCACCTTCCGTTCGATGGTCAGGCTGTTGTTGTTCAGCAGCATGACCTTGGCCACCTGCTGGGTGATGGTCGAGGCCCCCAGAGGCCGTTTGCCCTGATGGGTGAGGATGCTGAAGATGTCCGTCACGCCCGCCCGCAGCATGGCCAGCGGGTCCACGCCGCCATGGGAATAGAAATTCTGGTCCTCCGCCGCAATGAAGGCATTGCGGACGAGCGGGGGAATGGCCCGGATGGGCACATAGATGCGCCGCTCGTGGGACAGCTCCGCCATGAGCTGGTCATCGGCCGTGTACAGTCGGCTGACCACGGGCGGCTTGTAATGCTGGAGAGCGTCCACGCTGGGCAGATTGGCGCTGAGATGGGCATACAGTCCCACCCCTGTGAGAATGACGGCAGAAACGCCAAACGTACCGATGCCAAGGGCAGCCCCCAGCAGAAACCGCCAGCGGCGGAAACGGGGCTTCTGGGATGGTGAGGGCGGGCTGTCTGGCAGCATGGGGGAACGCTTCATGCCCTCCCTATAACATGGCCTGCAAAAGAACGGGAAGAAGCAGAGTGTTGCCTGTTTTTTATGGGTGGGTATGGCCGAGGGGACGGGGGCTGCCTATGGTGGTGCCCTGTCATGGGGTGGCTGGTCCAGTCCCGCCCATGTGGATTTTCTGAAGAGATTCGAGGAAGCTGTTTCATGTTCGAACGTCCCTCCGGCCGTACTGACGACGCCCTTCGCCCGGTTACCATCGAGACCGGTTTTTCCACTCATGCGGAAGGGTCTGCCCTGATCCGTGTCGGCGGGACGGAGGTGCTCTGCACCGCTTCCGTCGAGACACGGGTCCCGCCGTTCCTGCGGGGGCAGGGCCAGGGGTGGGTCACGGCGGAATATGGGATGCTGCCCCGTGCCACCCACACCCGTGGTTCCCGCGAGGCCGCCCGTGGCAAGCAGTCCGGCCGCACGCAGGAGATCCAGCGTCTCATCGGCCGTTCCCTGCGGGCCTGTGTGGACCTCAAGGCTCTGGGCGAGTGCATGATCACGCTGGATTGTGACGTGCTGAACGCCGATGGCGGCACACGTTGTGCCTCCATTACCGGGGCGTGGGTGGCTCTGGCCATCGCTCTGGAAGGCATGGGCAAGTCGAAGGCGCTGACGGGGCAGGTGGCTGCCGTGTCCTGCGGGCTGACGGATGCCGGGCCGGTGCTGGACCTTGATTATGCGGAAGACAGCACGGCACAGGCTGATACCAATTTCGTTCTGACCGCTGATGGCGGCATCGTGGAAATTCAGGGTACGGCAGAAGAACGACCCTTCCGGCCTGAAGAATTCCAGATTCTGTTTGGTCTGGCCCAGAAAGGTGCAAAGGAGCTGTTCGCCGTACAGAAGGAGGCCCTGGCCCGCAGGAAGGAAGGTGCATGATGAGCGGGCAGGATTCTGGCCGCCGTCTGGAGCGTGACAGTGAGATTGTTCTGGCAAGTCACAATGAAGGCAAGCTGCGGGAATTTTCTCTCCTGCTGGCAGAGAGCGGCATCACGGTCCGCTCGGCTGCCGAACTGAACTTGCCAGAGCCTGAAGAGACGGCTGCCGACTTTAAGGGCAATGCGCTCATCAAGGCGGAAGCCGCTGCCAGGGCAACGGGCCTGCCGGCACTGGCCGATGATTCCGGCTTCTGCGTGGCGGCATTGGATGGCAGACCGGGCGTCTATTCTGCCCGCTGGGCAGGCCCGCAGCGGGACATGACACTGGCGATGAACCGTGTGCATGAGGAGATGCAGGCCAGCGGGTCGGCTGACAAGGCAGCGTCGTTTGTGGTGGTGCTGTGTCTGGCATGGCCGGATGGGACGCATCGCTTCGTACGGGGTGAGTGTCGGGGGCAGGTCTCATGGCCACCGAGAGGGACGCATGGGCATGGTTATGACCCCATCTTCATTCCTGAAGGAGAAAGCCGCACGTTTGCCGAGATGGCCGAAACGGAGAAAAACCGCTTCAGCCATCGTGGGCAGGCGATGCAGCAGTTTCTGAAAGAGTGCGTAGCCTGACTGTAATAGTGGCTGTGTAGGGGATGGGTACGGCACCATTGATGGCTGTGCCCATCTTTTTTTTTGGCCATGGGAAACGTGATGGATGAGAGAAAAGTTAATTCACGTCTTCACATAGGTAATAAAATGAGATTTAATAAAAATAACTATTATTTAAAGTAATAAGTGAGCCGCTCATGCAGACAGGCAGGCCATCGTGGCGAGTGACGATGCAGGAAAGACCGGACCTGTCTCTGAGGTGTGTCAGCCTGTTGGGGCGGACGGGCAGGTTTTTGCGGTCCCCGGTAGTTCTTGCCGTACTGTCCGTTGCTGCAGGGCTGGGACAGGCGGAAGCGCAGGTCACTGAAAAGGTTCCCCCTGCCGTGGAGACCATGCCGGGAGCCGGGGTGATCGGCCAGCCACGCCGTGTCACGCTGGAGGAGAACCGGTCCCGCAAGCGGCATCAGGGAGACTGGGGAGCCTTCAACTGGGGGAATGGTGAATTTGCCGGGTTCGGGCCGGTTGGTGTCTACGGGGTCGCCCCCTGGGCCGAGGACTGGAGCAGCAAGAAAGACCCCAGGAATTACACGGATTTTCTTGATCCCCTGAAGGCCATCCGCCTCAATGAGTCGGGCAGCATCTGGCTGTCGCTTTCCGGTGAATCCCGGATACGCAACTGGTATGAGTCGAGCCCCATGCTGGGGACGGTGAACAGGCGTCATTCCGGCCGGTTTACGGTACGCAACCTGCTGGGGGCGGACCTTCACCTTGGCCCGCACTGGCGGATATTCGGGCAGCTGAACAATGGTGAGGCGGCCGGATGGAACTATTACGGCTATAATGCGACATGGCGGCGCAGGCTGGGGGTGCAGCAGCTCTTTGTCGGGTATGAGCGTAAACTGTTTGGTGCAAAGACCGGCGTGATGGTCGGGCGGCAGCAGTTTCTCGATGCTCCTTCATGGCTCGTCTACATGCGGGAAACTCCTAACGTCCCGCTTTCGTGGAATGGTGTCCGTGGCTATGCGCTGTGGAACCGGATCAGGCTGGACCTGTACAATTTTGTCGCTACACAGGTGACGAGGGATACCATCATGGGGGGCGGGTTTGATGATGGCACCCGCCTTTATGGGGGGAATGTCGGGATCGCCCTGCGGCCTTTTTCCATTGGGGAGGAGCAGGTCCATTCCTTTCTGGACCTCTTCTGGATGGGTTTCCGTGATGAGGGGAAAACGGCAGCCGTGGCCCGTTACAAAGGGTCGGAGGCGGGAACGCAGACACGACAGAATGGTGGCTTCCGCTGGTATGGTTCGGCACCGTCTTTCGAATATGAGCTGGGGGGCGTGTATCAGGGGGGACGGTTCCATCCCGGCACGTCATCCATTGCCAGCCGTCCCGTGAGTGCCTGGGCCGTGCGGGGCGTGCTGGGCTGGCGTCATTCCTCATCCTTTCTGCATCCCTTTCTGGGCGTGCAGGCGGAGGCTTACAGCGGAGGAGACAATCGCCGGAAAGAGGGAACCGTGGGCACGTTCTCGGCCCCGTTCTCACCCCGTAATGGAACGTTCGACCTGACACGCACCATTGCGAGGGCCAACATCGTGAGTGCCGGCCCGCTGGCCAGCATCGCACCCCGGCCTTTCATGAACATCCGTATCCGGGTGCCTTACCTCTGGAGGGAGAGCATGAATGACGGGCTGTATAATTCATCATCGCCCTTTTCTTTCCTTTCAGGGCCGAAGCTGCGGCAGGCCGGGCGGGCCGTGGGGTTGCAGCCGCAGGGGCAGGTGCAGTTCCAGCTTCAGCAGCACGTCAACTGGCAGATTGATGGGGGAGCGATTCTGCTGACACATCGCATGAGGCAGGCCGGGGGGAAGAACGGGACCTACATGCTCTCGACCCTCACGCTGCGTTTCTGAGTCCGCTGATAAATACGATTTAGTATTGTGAAAAAGAATGGCGGTCTCAGAGGCGATTTTCCGCCGTTTCCTGCCGGAGGTCAGGCTTCCTGATTCTCTGGAAAGCTCATAATGACATTCTTATATCCTGAAAAATTGATGATTTATCAAAAATCATCATTGAAGCACGTTAAATATGTAATTAGTTTCTTTCTTATCGTATTTTCCGAAGGGAGCAGATCACATGGCAATATCGGACGATGAGTTCCAGGCCCTGCCCCGGCAGGAAGACGTGGCTGCCTCGGAGGAGGAAACGGGCCGTGTACTGTCCTCCGTTCTGGCCCGTTTTCCGGGCCGTGTGGCGGTGATTTCTTCCTTCGGTGCCGAGTCTGCCGTGCTGCTGGCGCAGGTGGCGGCACAGGACAGAGCCGTGCCTGTCTTTTTTCTCGATACGGAGCGGCATTTCCCGGAAACGCTGGCCTATCGGGATGAGCTGACCCGTCATCTGGGGCTGGAGGATGTCCGCACCCTGCGCCCTGCCCGTGCCGAGGTGGAGTATCGGGACCCGGAGGGTCAGCTTGTGGCTTTCGACCCCGATGCCTGCTGCGCCCTGCGGAAGGTGGAACCGCTGGAGGTGGTTCTGCCGGAGTTCGACATCTGGGTGACAGGCCGCAAGCGGATGCAGGCGGCCACCCGGGCGGCCCTGCCCGTGGCGGAACGGCAGGAGGATGGCAGTGTGAAGCTGAATCCTCTGGCTGGCTGGAGCGAGGGGCAGATCGCCCGTTTCATGGAGGAGAAAGCCCTCCCGCCGCATCCGCTGGTGGCGCAGGGTTACCGCTCCATCGGCTGTGAACCCTGTACGAGGCCCGTGGGAGCGGGAGAGGACAGCCGTGCCGGACGTTGGGCCGGACTGGCCAAGACGGAATGTGGCCTGCATCGGCCCGTTTCCACACCGCCCGACGCCAATGTGGAAGAAATCTCAGCCGCTGCCCTGATTGCAGAGCGGCCCGCACGATAAGACCGGGCCGCATGGCCCATCAGGAAGGAAAGGGAGCAGTCATGGCTCTGGAAGACGCACATATCATGGATGGTCTGGACCAGCTTGAGGCCCAGAGCATCTTCATCCTGCGGGAGGCCTACCGCAAGCTGAAGCCCCTGGCCCTGCTCTGGTCACTGGGCAAGGACAGCAACGTGATGGTCTGGCTGGCCCGCAAGGCCTTCATGGGGCATGTGCCTTTTCCTGTCATGCATGTGGATACGGGCAAGAAATTTCCGGAGATGTATGCCTTCCGGGATGAGTACGTCAAAAAGTGGAATCTGGACCTTGTTCTCGGGGAGTGTCCCCCGGTCGAGGACATGGACCCCTCCCTGCCACCGGCGGCCCGGTCTGCGGCCCGCAAGACGGCTGGTCTGGCAAACCTGATCGACCAGCACAAATTCCGGGGTGTTGTTGCGGGCATCCGGCGTGATGAGCAGGCCACCCGTGCCAAGGAGCGTGTCTTCAGTCCCCGTGGTGCCGGTCACCAGTGGGATGTCCGCAACCAGCCACCGGAATTCTGGGACCAGTACGCCACGCCTTACGAGGAGGGGATGCATGTCCGTGTCCATCCGCTGCTGGCGTGGCGGGAGCTGGACATCTGGCGGTACATCGAGCGTGAGAAGATTCCGCTCGTGGACCTCTATTTTGCAAAGGATGGCAAGCGTTATCGCTCACTGGGCGATCAGGACATCACCAGCCCGATCGAGAGCAATGCCTCCACCGTGGCGGAAGTGATTGCCGAGCTGGAGACAAGCCGTACCTCCGAGCGTGCGGGCCGTGCCATGGATCATGAATCGGAAGATGCCTTCGAGCGTCTCCGTGTTGCCGGTTATCTGTGAGGGGACTTTTTCGATGACACAGACTCATTCACCATCATCGCAGGTCCGTCACGGTGTCAGCACGCCGATCGTGATCGTGGGCCATGTGGATCACGGCAAATCCACCCTGATTGGCCGCCTTCTGTATGATACGGACAGCCTGCCGGATGGCCGCCTCGTCCAGATCGTGGAAAGCAGCCGGAAGCGTGGTCTGGCCGTGGAGTGGAGCTTCCTGCTCGATTCCCTCCAGATCGAGCGGGATCAGGGTGTGACGGTGGATTCCACCCGCATTCCGTTCCAGCTGGATGGCCGGGATTTCGTCATCGTGGATGCGCCGGGCCATCGGCAGTTCCTGCGCAACATGATTACCGGTGCTGCCGATGCCGAGGCCGCCGTGCTGGTGGTGGATGCCGCCGAGGGTGTGCGGGAGCAGACACGCCGCCACGCCATGCTGCTGCGGCTCATCGGCATCAATCATGTGATCGTCCTGCTGAACAAGGCCGACAGCATCGGGTTTGATGAAGCCAGACTGAAGCAGGTGGAAGGTGACATCCGTCAGCTGCTGGGGCGGCTGGAGATCAACGTCAACCAGGTCATTCCGGCCTCGGCACGGGATGGCGACAATATCGCCACACGTTCTGAAAAGGCCGACTGGTACAGGGGGCCGACCCTGCTGGAGGCCCTGTCTCTCATCCAGCCTCCGGCATCCCGTCATGCCCTGCCATTCCGTATGCCGGTGCAGGACGTGTATCGTTTCGAGGGCATCCGCTATGTGGCGGGACGCATCGAGCGTGGCACGGTGCGGGAAGGAGACCGGCTGGAAATTGGCGGGCAGGGGCAGGAGGCCACCGTGGCCGAGGTCTGCCGCTGGCATGCTCCGCATCATCCTGTGGCCGGAGCTGGTGAATCCATCGCCCTGCGGCTGGAGCCTGATCTGGTGCCGGATCGTGGGGACCTGCTGTTCCCTGCCGGTGATGAAGCCGCAGCCCCGCTGAAGGCCGCCCGTCTCAGGACACGGCTGTTCTGGCTGCGTGGTGAGCCGCTGCGTGTGGGGGAGAGTTTCCGGCTGCGTCTGGCCACGGCAGAACATGATGTCACCGTGGCTTCCATTGATGCCGTGGTGGACCTTGATGATCTCAGCCTGAGTCCGGCGGATGAGGTGCCACCGGATGGCTTTGCCGAGATCACCCTCGCCGTGGCCCGCAACATCCTCTTCGATCCCTTTGCGCCGGGAATGCCGGACGGGCGTGGTGTTCTGGTGGACCGCCATCAGAAGATCGTTGGCGGTGCCCCGTTGATCGGTCCGGCGGCCCTGCCGGAGGGAGCCAAGGCCATCCATCCGACAGCCAGCGGCGTGAGTGATGCCGTCCGGGCTGGTCTGCGGGGGCATGGTCGAGCCGTGTTCTGGATGACCGGTCTGCCCGGTGCCGGAAAGAGCACCATCGCCCGCCATGCCGAGGAGGCCCTCAGCCGTGAGGGGCTGCATGTCACCGTGCTGGATGGCGATACGGTTCGCTCCGGCCTGTGCAGCGATCTTGGCTTCTCGCCGGAAGACCGGCGGGAGAATATCCGCCGTGTGGCCCATGTGGCCCGTATTCTGGCGGATGCCGGGCAGATCGTGCTGGTGGCTCTGGTCTCTCCGCTCATCCGGGACCGGGCGATGGCCAAGGCGATCATCGGGGAAGACTGGCACGAGGTCTTTGTGGATACGGCCCCCGAACTGTGCCGCCGCCGTGACCCGAAGGGCCTGTATGCTCAGGCGGAAGAAGGCCGGATTGCCGAGTTTACGGGTGTGTCTTCGGCTTATGAAGCACCGGAAAAGCCGGATGTTGTCGTCCCCGGTGATGGTGACGTGGCCCGGAGCGTACGGCACCTGACGGACGCCGTTCATAAGGTCGTGCGCTGACAGACGGTTCTGCCGGGCCTTCCTCCATGAGGTGAGGCCCGGCGGGTCCCGGTTTCTGAAAGAACATGGAACAGGAACCCGGTTTTTCCAGCAGGAAAATGCCGGTGGGGGAGGCTTTGTCTGAAAAAGGCTCTTTCCGTTCTGGGAGAAGGATAAGGTGATGGGGCATCTGGCTTATGTCATCTCCGGCGCATTGGTCGGGTTTCTGGTCGGCATGACAGGCGTGGGTGGCGGATCGCTGATGACGCCGCTGCTCATCCTGCTGTGTGGGATCCACCCCAAGGCTGCCGTGGGGACGGACCTCGTCTATGCCGCCGTGACGAAACTGTTCGGGACAGTCCTGCACAGGCGGTGCGGGCCGGTACGCTGGTCCATCGTGCTGTGGATGATGGCAGGCAGCCTCCCCGGTGTGGCGGTGGCTCTGCTCTGGCTGCGGCATCTGGGGTCGCCGCAGGAGATGGCGCATGTCATCCGCCTGTCGCTGGGCATCTGCCTGCTGGTGACGGCCCCGGCCATCCTGTTCCGTCCGACGCTTAAAGCGTGGGTGCTGCGGCATCAGCTGGGGGGACCGGTACAGTCACGGGTTCTGACGGTCGTGCTGGGTTTCGTGCTGGGCTGCATGGTCAGCCTGTCCTCCGTCGGGGCCGGGGCCATCGGCATGGCCGTGCTGGTGATGCTGTATCCGACCCTGCCCCTGCGTGAACTCGTGGCCATCGACATTGCCCATGCCATCCCCCTGACACTGATTGCCGGTGCAGGCCACTGGGTGGAAGGGGACGTCATGGTGCCGACCCTGCTGCTCCTGCTGAGTGGCTCCTTACCGGGCATCTGGCTTGGCACCCATTGCGCCGGGCGATGCCCGGAACGCTGGCAGCGGCTCATTCTGGGAACTCTGTTGTTGCTGATTGGCGTGAAGATGATCTGAGGAAAGGCCGGGACATGTCCCGGCCTTTTTTATAGGCACCGGAAAAGAATGGCTTCACATATGTTATGTTATAACATAACTTGCGATGAACAATCAGACCAGCATGACGAGGACTGGAGAACATCATGGTGATGATGGGACGGGGTGGAGCCATTTATGCGGTGTTGGCCCTGGTGGCGTCTGGCACGCTGTCTCAGGCAGCCCAGGCTGGTGATGTGGAGACGGGCGGGAAGCCGTCAGTCACATCCACGGGAGACCAGCCCCAGAATGGGGGGGATGGGTCTGTCCGTAAGGTGGACAGCAGGGAGGAGCATATTCACGTCACGGCCCGGCGGCTGGATCAGGCCCGTGCGGCTCTTCAGCCTGCCATCGGGGCCACGCAGACGAATTTTTCCCGCAAGGCCATCGAGGCCAATCCCGGTGCCGACAATGCCCCGCTGAACAGCATCCTGTTGCAGGCTCCCGGCGTGGCGCAGGACAGTTACGGGCAGATTCACATCCGGGGAGATCATAATGATGTCCAGTTTCGGCTGGATGGTGTGGCCCTGCCGGAAGGTGTGAGCGTTTTCGGGCAGGCTCTGATGACCCGCTTTGCCCATTCCATGAGCCTGACGACCGGTGTCCTGCCAGCGGAGTACGGCTTCCGGCAGGCCGGTGTGATCGACATCCAGACGAAGAACGGCGTGTCGGATGAAGGCGGAACCCTCTCCGGTTATGGTGGCGTGCGGGACTATGTGCAGCCTGCCATCCAGTATGGCGGGCATTGGGGGCAGTGGGATGGCTTCATCACGGCAGATGCCGTTCACAATCGGGTGGGGATCGAGAACACGACCCCCAGTTACAATGCCATTCACGACCTCTCCAACCAGTATCATGTTCTGGGGCATCTGCGGTATACTCTCCGGCCAGAGACACGCTTCAGCCTGACGGCGGGGCTTTCCAATGCCTGGTACCAGCTGCCCAACAATCCCGGCCAGCAGCACCAGTTTGCCACGCCGCTTTTCAAGGCGGACAATCGGCCTGTGCAGGAGGATGCGCCAGACAGCAGCCATCTGGATGAACACCAGCAGCAGATCACGGATTTCGCCATCCTCTCCTGGCAGGAAGACCATGAGAAGGTCAGTGCCCAGACATCCGCCATCCTGCGGTATAGTTCCATGCGCTACTCACCCGACTGGGTGGGGGACCTTGTCTATAACGGTCTTGCCCAGCAGGCAGCCCGGTCGGTGTTTTCCAGCGGTGTGCAGAGTGATGTGACATGGCACGTCAATCGCACGCATACCGTGCGGGGAGGTGTGCAGGCTTATGGCGAGCGTGCTGTGAGCAAGAGCAGCTCACTGGTCTATCCGGTTGATGAAGAAGGGACTGTCAGCCCCCAGACCGTGAAAGTGCATGATTCATCGGGCAAGACGGGTGCTTTGTACGGGGTCTATCTCCAGGATGAATGGCACCTTGCACGGTCTCTTGTCTTCAATGGAGGGGTACGGTTTGATGGTGTGGAGGAATATGTTCATGCCCACCAGCTCAGCCCCCGTGTGTCGCTGGTCTGGACACCATGGCATGGCGGGCGGTTTCATGTGGGATATGCACGTTATCTGACACCTCCGCCTTTCGAGACGATTGGCACGACATCTCTGGACCGTTTTGAGGGGACATCCGCCGCACCGGCCAACTATCAGAATGATCGTGTGAAGGCGGAGCGGGCCAATTATTATGATGTCGGCTTCATGCAGCAGCTGACACGCCATTGGCATGTCGGGCTGGATGCGTACTGGAAGCAGGCGAAAAACCTGATTGATGAAGGGCAGTTCGGCGCCCCTGTCATTCTGACAGCGTTCAATTATCACCGGGGCCGTGTCCGTGGTGTGGAGCTGACGACTGATTACAGCACGGGCCCCCTGACCCTCTACGGCAATCTGGCGGTGTCACGGGCCACGGGCAAGGAGATTACGTCAGCCCAGTGGAATTTTGACAGTGACGACCTCCATTATATGAGGAATCACTGGGTCCATCTGGATCATGACCAGCTGATCACGGCCTCTGCCGGTGGCTCCTATGCTTTTTTCCACGGGACGAATCATCCCCTCCAGTTTTCGGGCACCATGATTTATGGCAGCGGCCTGCGGAAGGACAGGGAAACAGCCGAAGGTACCATCCCCAATGGGGCGCATGTGCCGCAATATGTCACCTTCAATCTGGGGCTGGTGCAGGCGTTACGGCATATGCCCTGGCTGGGCGGACACACCATGCAGCTGCGGCTGGATGTCATCAACCTGTTCGACCGGCGATACATGTTGCGTGATGGCAGTGGGGTCGGTGTTGGTGCCCCGCAATATGGTCTGCGGCGCAGCGTGATGGGGGGCGTTGCCTTGTCCCTGTGACGATGGAACATCATCACAGGGCTGCCATCCTGTAGAGATATGGTTGGGTGGTTTCTTTTTGGTGGGTTAGCCCTTACCCTTGGCATGACGCCATAGCGGCCGGAGTGTCAGGGACAGGGATTGCATGAGGAAGATACTTTTTACATCGGGCATCGTACTGGCCTTTCTGGGGTATGCGTTTTTTTCCATCAGTGATGCCTGCTCCAAGGGGTTGGCCGGGCGGCTGGACCCGTTCGAGGTAGCGTTTTTCGGCGGTGTGTTCGGCCTGTTGATCGTTCCGCTGCTGAAGCGCCCGAATGAGTCTTATCGGGCGCTGGTGTTGTCCAGTCATCCGTGGCTCTGGCTTGTGCGGGCGGCGGCGGTCTTCGTGGCCACGGCAGGAAGTGTGGAGGCCTTCATGCTTCTGCCCATGCCAGAAGCCCTCTCCCTGATGTTCCTGATGCCGTTTTTCGTCACCATCGTCTCCGTGCTGTTCCTCAAGGAACAGGTGACGGGATGGGCGTGGCTGTCTGTCCTGCTGGGTTTTGCAGGTGTGATGATCGTGCTGCGCCCCGGTGTGAAGGCGCTTCAGTTCGGGCATCTCTGTGCCATTGTGGTGGCCATGGCTTCGGCTGTCAGCGTGATTGCCTACCGTTTTGCGGGCAAGGAAACATCCCGCCTGACGCTGTACGGCTCCAGCCTGTGCGGGCCGCTGGTGGGGGATGGCATCCTGATGGTGCAGCATTTTGTCGTGCCACATGGGGTGAATGAATGGCTGCTGCTGTTTGGCTACGGGTTTCTGGCCGCAGCCGGGCAGCTGCTGCTCATGCTGGCCGCCTCCATTGCCCCGGCCAATCGTGTGGCCCTGCCGCAATACAGCCAGATGGCCTGGATCGTGGCTTTCAGCTACTTCATTTTCAACCAGCCCGTGGACATGTGGGATGGTATAGGCATTGCTGTCGTTACCCTGTCCGGAATGTTGAACTGGCTGCGGCAGAAGATCCGTTTCGAGAAGATGCTGCATCGTGGCTGGTGGTGGCGGCGCAAGCCTACACCGGAGGTCATTGCCGCCACTCCTGCTGCCGTCATCACCCCGCCGCTTGAGGACAAGCCCCACGAGTGAGGGGAAGCGGGGCCTCGTGACAGGCCCCGGTGACCGGGATTACTCGTGGAAGGTATCCAGGTCTCCAAAGCGGGTGAATTCACCTTCAAAGTAGAGATGGACAGTGCCGGTCGGCCCGTGGCGCTGCTTCTCCAGAATCAGCTCGGCCTTGTTGTGGACGAGCGACATCTTCCGCTGCCATTCTTCCAGGGCGATCTGGTATTTGTCCGGACTGGGGAAGGAGGCTTCCTTGGGTTTGCGCTGTTGCAGGTAATATTCGTCACGATAGACGAACATGACAGCATCGGCATCCTGCTCGATGGAGCCGGATTCACGCAGGTCGGAGAGCATCGGGCGCTTGTCGTCACGGGATTCGACCTGACGGGAGAGCTGGGAGAGCGCAATGACGGGCACTTCCAGCTCTTTGGCGATGGCTTTGAGGCCCTGCGTGATCATCGAGATTTCCAGCACGCGACTGTCCGGTCTTGTGCCAATGGCCGGGCGCATGAGCTGGAGATAGTCCACCACCACGAGGTTCAGCCCATGTGTGCGGGCCAGCCGGCGGCAGCGTGTCCGCATGGCGGAGAGGGAGATGGCTGGTGTGTCGTCAATATGCAGGGGCAGGCGTTGCAGCTCCGTGGCAACCCGGACGAACCGGTCGAACTCCTTCGGCCCCACATCGCCACGGCGGATGCGCTCGCCTGATACCTCGGCCTGTTCGGAGAGGATACGGGCGGCCAGCTGTTCGGAGGACATTTCCAGTGAGAAAATGGCCACACTGCCACGGGGTGGCTCACCTTTTTCTTCTGCCTCCCGCAAGAGGGACTGCGCTGCGGAGAAGGCGATTTTCGTAGCAAGGGCGGTCTTGCCCATGGCAGGACGGCCAGCGAGGATCAGCAGGTCGGACGGGTGCAGGCCACCGGTTTTCTTGTCGAAATCCCGCAGGCCAGAGGTCAGCCCGACAATGTCGCCCGTATGCTGGTAGGCCTGGTCGGCAATGTCGAGAGCCTTCTTCAGGGCCTGGGAAAATACGAGAAAGCCGCCTTCCTGTCCCTTGTCCGTTGCCAGGTTGAAGAGGGCTTCTTCCGAAGCGGAAATCTGTTCCGGCCCGTCCAGATCAGGTCGGGCACCGTGAGCGTTATTGACGATGTCCGTGCCGATGCCGATCAGCTGGCGGCGGACCCAGCAGTCATGGATGACCTTGCCATAATCACGGGCATTGACGATGCCCACCATGGCATTGAGCAGTTTGGCCACATAGTCAGCCCCTCCGGCTGCAGCCAGAATGGGGCTGGCCTCGAAGTCGCCCCGCATCGTGATGATGTCGACGCCTCCCTTGCCGCCATTACGCTCGATGCGTTGCGTGATCATCTCATAGATGTGGGCATTGACGGCATCGGCAAAATGGGAGGGGTGCAGGAAGTCCGAGACGCTCTCATAAGCCTTGTTGTTGGTCAGGATGGCCCCCAGAAGGGCCTGCTCCGCTGGCAGGTTGGCAGGTGGAACACGCTGGAGCATTTCATGGAGGCTTCCGCCGGGTTCCGCTGCGGGGCTGGGTTGGGGGGCAGGGGACTGGTCGCTCATGCTGGTCCGTTTCGCTCTGTCATTGGGGTGTGTCCACACAGTGGCAGGGTGCGGACGGGGAAGGGGGAAAGTGTGATCCCCTTTCAGTGTGGGGAGGCGCCATCCAGCGCCAGGGCGCAGCCTGCCAGATAGAGGCTGCCGCAGATCAGGACTCGGGCTGGTCTGTCCGTGGGGCTGGCGCTGTCACGCAGGCGTTTCAGGGCGGTGCGTATGTCCGGCCCGGGCAGGGCTGTGCCGCCTGCCGCCGCTGCGGCTTCCAGAATGGTCTGGACAGGCATGGCCAGGTGCTGTCCGTCTTCCGCCACAGCCTGTATGGAGGTGGCATGGGGGATCAGGGGGCGCAGGAACCCCTGCACGTCCTTGCTGTCCTTCAGCCCGACGATGAGATGCAGGGGCCGGTCCTGCCATGTTTTGAGAACATCGGCCAGAACGGTACCGGCCCCGGGGTTGTGGCCACCATCCAGCAGCAGTTCCCAGCCTGGGGGCATGTCATGGGTAAGGGTGCCATGCAGCGTCTGGAGGCGGGCAGGCCAGCATGTGCTGGCAATGCCGGCAAAGGCCGTGTCTGGCAGGTTCAGGCCGGCATGGCGGAGAGCTGCCACGGCCAGGGCCGAATTCTGTGCCTGATGGGGACCATGCAGGGCTGGAGCAGGCAGTGTCAGCTTTCCGGCCTCGTCCTGATAGAGCAGGCCGTCCTGTCGCGGCGTGATGGTGAATTCATGGCCCAGCCGGTAAAGTGGGGCTTCGTGGGTTCTGGCAATCTCTGCGATGGCTGCCATGACATCATCCGGCTGTGGAGCCACGAAGACCGGCACGCCCCGCTTGATGATTCCGGCTTTTTCCCGGGCAATGCCTGCCAGATCATCGCCCAGAAAGGCCTGATGGTCCAGGCTGATGGAGGTAATGATGCAGGCCCGGGCCGTGGGGATCACGTTCGTGGCATCAAACCGGCCACCAAGCCCGACCTCCAGAACCAGAAGGTCAGCCGGAACACGGGAAAAGAGGAGGAACCCGGCGGCTGTCAGTACCTCGAAGACGGTGATGGGGGCTCCATCATTGACCTGTTCAATTTCTTCCAGAGTGGCCACGAGCTGATCTTCACTGACAAGCTGTCCGGCCAGACGGAAGCGCTCTGTCACGTCCAGCAGGTGCGGGCTGGTCATGACATGGACCTTCAGTCCCGCAGCTTCTCCAATGGCTCGCAGATTGGCACAGGTGCTGCCTTTGCCGTTGGTCCCGGCAACATGGATGGTCGGTGGCAGGGACCGTTCAGGATGGCCGAGGCGGGCGAGCAGGACTTCCAGCCGGTCCAGAGAGAGGTCGATCAGCTTGGGGTGCAGTTCCTGGAGGCGGCGTACTACCGCCCCGGTCCGCCCGTGGAATTCACTTTGCGGGGTGCTGGTCTGCTGGCCTGTTGCCATGATTGCGTAATCCGGTTGTCTCAGGGGGGGACGGCAGGAGAGAGGCATCGTCCCGCCCTGCTGTCAGCCGCAGGGCAGCAGGGCAGGGACACGTTCAGGAAGCCCGGGCAGCCTTGGCGTCCCCGTTGGCGGCGGGGGACAGCATCCCGATCAGACGCCCCAGAAGGGCAGGGAGTTCGGCACGGCTGGCAATGATGTCCACCATGCCGTGGTCTTTCAGATATTCGGAACGCTGGAAGCCTTCCGGCAGTTCCTCACGCACCGTGTCACGGATGACACGGGGGCCGGCGAAGGCGATCAGGGCATTGGGTTCAGCGATGTGGATGTCGCCCAGCATGGCGAAGGAGGCGGACACGCCACCCGTCGTCGGGTTGGTGAGGACTACCAGATAGGGCAGCCCGGCCTCACGCAGCATTTCCACGCCGATGGTGGTGCGGGGCATCTGCATCAGGCTGACAACCCCCTCCTGCATCCGGGCCCCACCGGAGGCCGTGAAGATGATGAGCGGTGCCTTGCGCTGGATGGCCTCCCGGCAGGCTGTCAGGAAAGCCTCCCCAAGGGCGCTGCCCATCGTCCCTGCCATGAACTCGAAGGCCATGACGGCCACGACGGCTTCCCGCCCGTCGATCCTGCCATGGGCGACAAGCAGGGAATCATCAAGCCCCGCCTTGGAGCGGGCAGTTTTCAGGCGGTCCGTATAGCGTTTGGAGTCCCGGAAATGCAGCGGGTCGGCCGGGACGGCGGGCAGGTCGATGGTGGTATACTGGCCATCATCGAAGGTCCATTTCATCCGCTCATGGGCTGTGGCACGCATATGGTGCCCGCAATGGGGGCAGACCTTCTTCTTGCGGACCAGCTCCTTGGTGAGCATCATCTGCGAGCAGGATTCACAGTTGGTCCAGAGATTGTCTGGCACATCCCTCTGTAACAGGCTCCGCAGTTTGGGACGGACATGTTCGGTCAGCCAGCTCATGGTGTTCTGTTCACTCTCCAGCAGTGGTGCATCATCAGGTGGACCCGGGCCTGCCGGAGGGCCATCGGAGTGGTGCATCCCGGTACGGGGGCACCATGGCACTGGCCGGAAGGGGGGCTTCATGGTCGGGCGACTTTATCCGGGCTTGCCTGAAGATGCCAGCTTTCTCTTCACCGGCTGTGTGACTTCCTGCCCAGCGGGAGGGTTTTCAGGGCTGGAATGGCGGTAGAGGGCTGTCTGTCTTCAGGGGGCGGAGGGCGATGTAGGATTTCACGTGGCCGATCGTGTCATGCGCCAGCAACTGGTCTGTAACGAAAGTGGAGAGGCTCGGCAGGTCTTTCGTCACGACCTTGAGGATGTAATCGGCATCACCGCTGACGGCATGGGCTTCCTGGATCATGGAGGTACTGTTTATGAGGGCCTGGAAGCGTTCGAAGGCCCCGGCAGCATGGCCCTTCATGATGACCTGGACGAAGGCCATCACGCCCAGCCCCATGGCCTGCTGGTCCAGCGTGACACTGTACCCCCGGATGACACCGGCCTTCTCCAGCAGGAGTCGGCGGCGGGAACACTGGGACGGTGAGAGGCCGATGGCCTCGCCCAGCTCCCGGTTGGTCAGACGCCCGTTGCGGTGCAGGGCGGACAGGAGCTTCCAGTCAAGATGGTCCATGATGTGCGCTTTCATGCGTGATCCGTGCGGAGAAGGGGGCATGATAGATCATATTTGCACACAGATTGCATATATATTGCAGTATGATCGAGGGCCGAACGGGGTTTCGTGCGAGGCGGGTATTCTGCCTGTACGGGAGTACGCCCTCTTCACAGGTTTTAGGAATTTGTTCATGCGCATGCAGATCGGGGCCTATCTGGCCCGCCGCCTCGTCGAGGCAGGAATCAGCCATCTTTTCGGTGTTCCGGGGGATTTCAACCTTTCTTTTCTGGAGCAGGTGGAGGCTGATGCGTCCCTGACCTTCGTGGGGAACTGCAACGAGCTGAATGCCGCCTATGCCGCCGATGGCTATGCCCGCACCTCCGGCCTGTGCGGCCTGGTGACGACCTTTGGCGTGGGTGACCTCGGGGCCATCAGTGGCATTGCCGGGGCCTATGCCGAGCGTGTTCCGTTCGTGCACATCACCGGGATTCCACCGCTTCATGCGGTCGAGGGGCGTGCCCTGCTGCATCATACGCTGGGTGATGGCGGGTATGGCAACATCGGGCGGTGCATGGCGGAATATACGGTCGCCCAGGCCCGCCTGACGCCGGAAAATGCCGTGGAAGAAATCGACCGTGTCCTCCAGACCTGCTGGCGGGAGCGGCGGCCTGTCCATCTCCAGCTGCCATCCGACATCACCCATCTGAACATCGAGGTGCCCGAAGAGCCGTTCCGTTTTGCCCTTCCGCAGGGTGATGCGGAACAGGTGGCCCTGGCGGCCGGGCACATCGCCACACGTCTGGCTGCGGCCCGCTCGCCGGTGATGATTCTCGATTCCGATGCCGACCGCTTCGGCGTGGCCGGGCAGATTGCTGTGCTGGCGGAACGCTGTGCAATCCCCTGTGTGGCGGCGGCTCCGGCCAAGGCCGTGCTGGATGAGACAGCCCCCTACTATCTGGGTGGCTATGTGGGTGGGGCCAGCCGCCCGGACATCAGGGAGCTGGTCAGCCAGTCAGACTGCGTGATCGGGGTCGGCCTGCGTTTCACGGAGCTCAACACGGGCTTCTTCACGCATGAGATCCGCCCGGAGGCGTTCATCAATCTTCAGGCCCATGATGTGAGCCTTGCAGGCCGGTCCATTCCGGCTGCCCCTGTCGGGGCCGTGCTGGAGGCCCTGCTGGCGCAAGTGACGCCGTCTTCCCGTACGCTGCCTGCCCGTCCGGCGGATTCTGCTGCGTCCCTGCCCGGTGAGGCGGCGGACCGGCTGACCCATGCGACCCTCTGGCCCCGTGTGGCCCGTTTCCTGAAGGAAGGGGATGTCGTGGTCGGTGAGGCGGGGACGAGCAACACCGCCCTGCTGGGCACGCCTTTCCCCCGGAACAGCCATTACATTTCCCAGCCCATCTGGGGGGCCATCGGCTATACCCTGCCAGCCCTGTTCGGCTCCCAGCTTGGCAGCCCGGACCGGCGGCACCTGCTCTTCATCGGTGATGGTTCCTTCCAGCTGACAGCGCAGGAGCTCTCCACCATCCTGCGGCATGACCAGAAGCCCATCATCTTCCTGCTCAACAACAGGGGCTATACGATCGAGCGCCTGATTCTGGGGGAACATTCCCGGTACAACGACATTGCCAACTGGCGTTATGCTGACCTGCCCCGGGCGTTCGACCGGGAGGACAGGGCCCTGTCCCTCGTGGTGGAAACGGTCAGCGATCTGGAGCAGGCCCTGAAACAGGCAGAACAGGCCGACCGTGCCGTGTTCATCGAGGTCCTTCTGCCGGAGATGGATGCTCCGGATGCCCTGAAGAGATTTGGCATGGTTGTGGCGGATTATGATTACGGCCCGCAGGGCCCGCGCAATGCCAGCATGAAGACCAGTGCGAAAGAAGGATGAAGCAGTCCATGTTCCAGTCTGTTGAACTGTCTCCGGGAGATCCCATCCTGTCGCTGGTGGAGGACTTCAAGCGGGATGACCGGGTGAAGAAGGTCAATCTCAGCATTGGCCTGTATTATGATGAGGCAGGTCATGTCCCGCAGCTGGCCTGCATCCGCAAGGCGCATGAAAGGCTGGCCAGCCAGCAGGACAGGCCGGACCTCTACCTGCCGATGGAAGGTCTGGCTTCCTACAGGCAGGCTGTCCAGCACCTGCTGTTTGGCTGTGGCAGCGAGCCGGTGCAGACCGGCCGCATCGCCACGGTCCAGAGTCTTGGTGGGTCTGGCGCACTGAAGGTCGGGGCAGATTTCCTGCACCGCTATTTTCCGCAGGCCGAACTGTGGGTCAGTGATCCGACATGGGAAAATCACATTTCCATTTTTGCCGGAGCCGGTTTCAGGACACAGGCCTATCCCTATTTTGACCCGGCAACGGGCGGTGTGAATTTTGAGGCCATGATGGCCTGCATCCGCCAGATTCCGGAACATCATGTCGTCCTGCTTCATCCCTGCTGCCATAATCCGACAGGGGCCGATCTGACGGCTGACCAGTGGGATGAGCTGATCCCTGTCCTGAAGGACCGGAAGCTGATCCCGTTTCTGGACCTTGCCTATCAGGGGCTGGGTCATGGGCTGGAGGCAGACGTGTATGCCGTGCGGGCCATGGTGGATGCGGGGCTGGAGTTCCTGCTCAGCAATTCGTTCTCCAAGATATTTTCCCTGTATGGGGACCGCATCGGGGCCCTGTCGGTCGTCTGTCGGGATGGTGATGCGGCAGAGCGGGTGCTGAGCCAGCTCAAGGTCACGGTGCGGCGGAACTATTCCAGTCCGCCCGTCCGTGGGGCGCAGCTTGTGGATGCCGTTCTGGGAGATCAGGCCTTGGCGCAGCTCTGGCGGGAGGAAGTGGCAGCCATGGGGGCCCGCATCCGTGTGATGCGCCAGAGGCTTCATGAGCAGCTTTCCGCCCGTTTGCCGGGGCAGGATTTCCGGTACCTGCTGAAGCAGCGTGGCATGTTCAGCATGATGAAGCTGTCACCCGCTCAGGTGGACCGTCTGCGGGAGGAGCATGGTGTCTATGTTCTTCGCAGTGGCCGTGTCTGCATGGCGGGGCTGAATGAGCACAACCTGCCGCCTGTTGTGGAGGCTCTGGCCGCCGTTCTGGCTGGTGTGTGAGGAGGAGAGGCCGGGGGCAGGGCATGAAGGCCCGCCCCCGGCCAGGGTCTCAGACTTCCGTGCTGGTCTCGGTTTCCACGACCGTGCGGAGGCGTCGCAGCCGTAACGTGTTGCAGAGCACGAAGATGCTGGAGAGCGCCATGGCCCCTGCGGCGAAAGGGGGGGACAGCAGCGTGCCAGTGAATGGGTAGAGCACCCCTGCGGCAATCGGCAGCAGCACGATGTTGTAGGCGAAAGCCCAGAAGAGATTCTGCCGTATGATGGTCATCGTGGCCCGGGACAGGGCAAGGGCATTGGGCACGGTCATCAGGCTCTCGCCCGTCAGGACGAGGTCTGCGGCCTCTATGGCGATATCTGTTCCATGGCTGATGGCAAGCCCGGTGTCAGCCTGTGCCAATGCAGGGGCGTCATTGATGCCATCGCCCACGAAGGCCACGGAACCGTGTGTCTTCTGAAGGGTCCGTATGGCCTCACCTTTTTCATGCGGCAGGACCTGGGCGATGACGTCCTCGATTCCGGCCAGGCGGGCGATATGCCGGGCTGTAGGTTCGATGTCCCCGGTAATCATGGCTGTCCGTATATTCTGGGCCCGCAGGGCTGCAACGGCTTTCATGGCGGAGGGGCGGATGGGGTCCGCCACGCCCATGAGGGCCACGATCTGCCCCCCATGGGCCATGAAGAGGGGGGACGTGCCTTTCTGGCTCAGCTCTGCAGCAAGCCGGTTGGCTTCTGCATTATGGAAGCCCAGAGCCCTCATGCAGGCCTGGCTGCCAAGATGGATGCTCTGCCCGTCTTCATCCTGCGCTTCTATGCCCAGTCCGGGCATGATGCGGGCATGACGGGTCTTTACGGAAGGCAGGTCCCGTTCCTGCGCAGCTGTGACGATGGCCCGGCTGACAGGGTGGTCGGACTGCGTTTCGACCGAGGCGGCAAGAGCCAGCAGGGTGTTCTCGGCCTGCTCAGGATGGTCGGAGGTGTTCTTGTCCAGCAGGTAGAATTCTGTCATCCGGGGCTGGCCGGCCGTCAGGGTGCCGGTCTTGTCGAAGGCAACCAGAGTGGTGGATTCCAGCGTCTGGAGGGCTTCGCCCTTGCGGAAGAGGATGCCCATTTCCGCCGCTTTGCCCGTACCGACCATGATGGCTGTTGGCGTGGCGAGGCCCATGGCACAGGGACAGGCGGCGATCAGTACGGCAATGGCATTGACGAGAGCATGGCCCAGCGCCGGGGCAGGGCCCAGAAACAGCCAGATGAGGAATGTCAGCACGGCCAGCAGAATGATGGCTGGGACAAACCACAGGGTCACTTTGTCCACGAGGGACTGGATGGGCAGTTTGCCACCCTGGGCCTGTGCGACCATGCTGATGATGCGGGCCAGCATGGTGTCGGCTCCAGTGGCCGTGGCCTGGACCGTCAGTGTTCCTTCCTGGTTGATGGTCCCGCCGATGACGGTATCGCCGACCTGCCGGAGGGCTGGCATGGGCTCGCCTGTCAGCAGGGATTCATCCAGATGGCTTTCCCCTTCCAGTACGATTCCATCCAGTGGAACCCGCTCGCCGGGGCGGACAAGAAGCCTGTCGCCCGTCTGTATCTGGGCGACAGGGACAATGCGGCATGTTCCTTCAGTCAGCAGATGGGCATGCTGCGGTTGCAGATGGGTCAGTTTTTCCAGCGCTGCGGATGTGCGGCCTTTTGCTCTGGCCTCCATCATGCGTCCCAGAAGAACGAGCGTCAGGATGGCCATGATGGTGTCAAAGTAGAGATGCTGTGTACCGGCTGGCATCAGGGTGGGGCAGAACACCACGAGGCTGGAGTACAGATAGGCGGCCCCAGTCCCCAGTGCGACCAGTGAGTTCATGTTTGGTGCCCGGCGCAGCAGGGCCGGTATCCCGGCCTGGTAGAAGCGCCGGCCCGGCCCCAGCAGGGCGACACTGGCCAGTGCCCATTGCAGCAGGGGCTGTATGGCAGGTGGAATGAGACCAAACCCGTGTCCCATTGTCATGAACAGAATGGCCAGCCACAGCAGGGCAGACATCATCAGGTCCCGCCACTGGGTTTTCATGGCCTGCTTCATGCGTTGTTTCTGTGTCAGGGCATTTTCCAGCCCTGTCTCTCCCTCCAGCAGCGAGGCGGCGAATCCCATTTTCTGGATGGCGCTGATGAGCGCCTGATGTGTGGCTGTCCCGGTTACCTGTGCGGTGGCGGTTGCCAGATTGACGCTGGCCATCCTGACGCCAATGACGTCCTGAAGGCTCTTCTCCACCCGTGTGGAGCAGGCAGCGCAGCTCATCCCTTCAATGCGTAATGTGATGGGAGGGGACGGGACATCATACCCGGCCTGTTCGACAGCCTGGATGAGAGCCGTGCGGGAGGCCGTGCCTGTGACATGGGCCGTGGCAGTTGCCAGATTGACGCTGGCCTGTTCAACGCCTGGAACGGCCCGGAGGGCTTTCTCCACCCGTGCGGAGCAGGAGGCGCAGCTCATCCCTTCTATGGGAAGCGTCTGGGATGATGGTGAAGCAGGCATGGGGCTCCCCTGTATGGTGGTGTCAGGCTGGTATATCGTGCAGTAGCATGTGGAACAAAAGTAGCATTTGCTGGGCATGGGTGAAGAAAAAACGTTTTTCTGCATGGGAGTTAGACAGACATATGCAGAAAAGACGAGGCTCCCATGAGAGAAATTTGCTGAATGGTAAAATGATCAGTGGTATGTTTACCGGCAGTCAGTAATTTTCTGGCGCAAATGCAAGATTTGATCCGCCAGACCGGTTGTTCCGGTATAGTGGCGGATTCAGGGAGGAATATCCATGGCGGACGCTATCAATGTTGATGAGCTCAAGTCCAAGGCTGAGGAAATCGTCAACCCCGATGAACTGAAAGCCAAGGCTGAGGAATATGCCAGCCGTGCCCAGGAGGCATTCCAGTCCATCAGCAAGGACCTGAAGCCCAAGAGCCGTTGCCAGTGTGTTGGTCAGACGCTGCTGTGGAGTGGTGCCATTGTGGCCGCTCTGGCTGGCCTGTGTGCCATTGGCCGCTGGCTGAAGAAGTAAGCCTTCAGAGCCAGTTCTGCAAAAAGATGCAATCGAAAAACCCCCAGTCCTGTGGCTGGGGGTTTTTCGTGTCCGGTTTCAGTTGCGCACCGCCCTGGCAAGGGAGCGGATTTTCTCCAGTGCCGTGGGGATGCTTCTGGCTGTGGCGTGGCCGTGTTCATCATAGGTGGCGGCCATCTCCTTGATGATGGCGGATGCCACGACGGCCCCGTCGCTGATGCGGGAGGCCGTGCGGGCCTGCTCCGGCGTGCTGATGCCAAAACCGGCCACGACGGGAAGGTCCGTGGCGGCCCGAAGGCGGGTCATGGCGGCTTTCAGCTGCTCTTCCGTGGCGCTGCGTGTGCCTGTGATGCCCGTGATGCTCACATGATAGACGAATCCGCTGGCCTTCCTGAGGATGGTCTTCAGCCGGTCATCCGGGGTGGTGGGGGCGGTCAGGGTGATCATGTCCAGCCCTTCCGCTCTGGCGTGGGGGGCCAGCTCCTCGGACTCCTCAGGCGGCAGGTCCACCACGATCAGCCCATCCACACCGGCGGAGCGGGCATCCTTGCAGAATCGCTCCACACCGTAACTGTCGATCGGGTTGTAATAGCCCATCAGGATGATCGGCGTATGGTCATTCTCCTTGCGGAAGTCCCGGATGAGCTCCAGCGTTCCCTTCAGGGTGGCCCCGGCCTTCAGGCCACGCCGTGCGGCTAGCTGGATGGTCGGGCCATCGGCGGAGGGGTCGGAGAAGGGCACGCCGACCTCGATGAGATCGGCCCCGGCCTCGGGCATCTGGCGCAGCAGGGCCAGGGATGTCTCCCTGTCCGGGTCGAAGGCTTCCAGATAGGGCAGCAGGGCACCACGGCCCTCTTTTTTCAGGCGGTCGAAACAGGTCTTGATGCGGCTCATGGTGGCTCTCCTTACAGTTTCACGCCCAGATGGGCCGCAACGGTGGGTACGTCCTTGTCACCCCGGCCGGACAGGTTGACGATGATGGTCTGGTCTCTGGTCATGGTCGGGGCCATGACGATGGCATGGGCCACGGCATGGGCACTTTCCAGCGCCGGGATGATGCCCTCCAGCTTCGTGAGGGTCTGGAAGGCGTCGAGGGCCTGATCGTCCGTGGCGCTGACGTAGTTCACCCGGCCAATATCCTTGAGCCATGAATGTTCCGGCCCGATGCCGGGATAGTCCAGCCCCGCACTGATGGAGTGGGCCTCCGTGATCTGCCCGTGTTCGTCCTGTAGCAGGTAGGTGCGGTTGCCATGCAGGACGCCGGGCCTGCCACGGGCGATGGACGCTGCCGTCTTGCCGCTGTCCAGCCCCAGCCCGGCGGCCTCCACGCCGTAAAGCGGGACATCGGCATCATCGAGGAAGGGGTGAAAAATCCCCATGGCGTTGGACCCGCCCCCGATGGCGGCGATGACGGCATCCGGCAGGCGGCCTGTCTGTTCCTGTATCTGCTCACGGGCTTCTGTCCCGATGACGGACTGGAAGTCCCGCACCATGGCCGGGTAAGGATGTGGCCCTGCCACCGTGCCGACAAGGAAGTAGGTGTTCTCCACATTGGCCACCCAGTCCCGCATGGCCTCGTTCATGGCATCCTTCAGCGTGCCGGCTCCCGCCGTGACGGGATGGACCTTGGCTCCCAGCAGGTGCATGCGGAAGACATTGGGCTTCTGCCGCTCCACATCGGTGGCCCCCATGTAGATTTCGCAGTCCAGCCCGAAGAGGGCACAGACGGTGGCCGTGGCCACGCCGTGCTGTCCGGCCCCGGTCTCGGCCACGATGCGGGTCTTGCCCATGCGGCGGGCCAGAAGAATCTGGCCCATCACGTTGTTCAGCTTGTGGGAGCCCGTGTGGTTCAGCTCTTCCCGCTTGAGGTAGATCTGCGCTCCGCCGAGCGTCTCGCTCAGCCGTCTGGCGTGCCAGAGCGGGCTGGGACGGCCCACATAGTGGCGGAGGTAATAATCCAGCTCTTCCTGAAACTGCGGGTCAGTCTTGGCGTGGTTGTAGGCTTTTTCCAGTTCCAGCATCAGGGGCATGAGGGTTTCGGCCACGAAACGCCCGCCGTGGATTCCGAAATGCCCCCGTTCATCCGGTCCGGTGCGAAGGGAATTGAGCTGGCTGGTGATGGGTTTGTCTACTGGCATGATGTGTGTCTTTACGTCTTGAATGAAGGATCAGTCGATGGATGGGGAGGCGGCCTCCAGCCCCAGGGCCTGCCGGATGAGCGTTTCCTGCTCGGCTTGGTGGATGCCGGGCAGCCCGGTGGCGGGTGAGGCGGAGGCCTTGCGCCCGGCATAATGCGGGCGGGTGCAGGCATGGCCGATCTCCCGCAGGCAGGCTTCGATGCGCCGGTCCACGAACTGCCAGGCCCCGCCATTTTCCGGCTCTTCCTGACACCAGATGACGTCTTCTGCCTGGGGGTGATGACCCAGCTCTTCGGCCAGGGCATGATGGGGGAAAGGATAGAGCTGCTCCAGCCGGATGATGGCGCAGTGTTTCAGTCCGGCGTCTTCCCTTTGCTGGAGGAGGTCGTAATAGACCTTGCCACTGCACAGGATGACCCGCCGTGCGCCACCGGCGCAGGTGGCATCGGCAATGACGGGCGCAAAGCGTGTCTGCGGTCCCATCTCGCTGAGCAGGGAGACGGCCTGCTTGTGCCGCAGGAGCGACTTGGGGCTGAACACGACCAGCGGCTTGCGGCAGCGGCGGGCGATCTGCCGCCGGAGCAGATGGAAGAAGCTCGCCGGGCTGGAGGGCATGCAGACCCGCATGTTGTTCTCGGCACAGAGCTGGAGGAAGCGCTCCGGGCGGGCGGAGGAATGTTCCGGCCCGGCTCCCTCATAGCCGTGGGGCAGGAGCAGGGTCAGGCCGGATGTCCGCAGCCATTTTGTCTCTCCGGCTGCAAGGAACTGGTCGATGATGATCTGCGCCCCGTTGGCGAAGTCGCCAAACTGGCCTTCCCACAGCACCAGCGCATCCGGGTTGCCCAGAGAATAGCCATACTCGAACCCCATCACGCCATATTCGGAGAGGGGGGAGTTCCACACGTTCACGGGAGCCTGCCGGGGGGCGATATGGGCCAGCGGCGTGTAGTGATGGCCCGTATGCTGGTCCGTCAGCACGGCATGGCGCTGGCTGAAGGTTCCCCGGCCGCAATCCTGCCCGGAGAGGCGTATGGCGTGGCCATCAAGGGCCAGCGTGCCAAAGGCAAGGGCCTCTGCCGTGGCCCAGTCCACCGGGCCGCCCTCGGCCAGCGTGGCCTGCTTCGCCCGAAGCTGCCGGGCCAGACGGGGATGGACGGTGAAATCCGCCGGAATGGCTGTCATTGCTTCCCCAACCTGCTGGAGCCGGGGCAGGGGCACGCCCGTCATGGGCTGGATGCGTTCGGGCGTGTCCAGCAGGCGGGTGGGGTCCTGCGGGCTGTAATCCAGCCAGTCGGTCGGGTCCGGCTGGTAGGTGTCGGCATCCTCGAAGGCCTGATGGAGCTGGGCCTGCACATCATCCCACAGGGCCTCCACCTCGGCAGGGTGGATGTCCGTCTCGGCCAGAACCTTCCCGGCATAGAGGCGGCGGAGTGTCGGGTGCTGGCTGATGGTCTGCACCATCGCAGGCTGCGTGAAGGCGGGGTCGTCCGTCTCGTTATGGCCGTGGCGGCGGTAGCTGATGATGTCCACCACGATGTCGCTGGCAAAGGTCTTCCGCCATTCATGGGCAAGGGCGGCACAGCGGGCCACGGCCTCGGGGTTGTCGCCATTCACGTGCAGGATGGGGGCCTGCACGGTCTTGGCGATGTCGGTGTTCCAGATGCCGGAATGGGCCGAGTCCGGGCTGGTGGTGAAGCCCACCTGATTGTTGATGATGAGATGCACCGTGCCGCCGGTACGGTATCCTTCCAGCCGGGACAGCTGGAGTGTTTCATACACCACGCCCTGCCCGGCGAAGGCGGCGTCCCCGTGGACGAGAATTCCCAGATGCTTCTGGCGGTCCTCATCCCTGTCCCTGTCCTGGTCGGCCCGGACACGGCCCAGCACGACCGGGTCCACCGCCTCCAGATGGGACGGGTTGGGGAGGAGGGAGATGCGGATCTCGTGGCGGCCCTGCCGGATGGTGGTCGTGGTGCCCAGATGGTACTTCACGTCCCCGGAGACCCGGATGCCTTCCGGGTAGAAGGCCTTGCCTGCGAATTCGCTGAAGATGGCGGCATAAGGCTTGCGCAGGATGTTGGCCATGACATTCAGCCGCCCCCGATGGGGCATGCCGAGCGAGATGGAGCGCACGCCGTCCCGTGCCGCCTCATTCAGCAGGGCCTGAAGGGCGACGATGAGGCTTTCTCCGCCTTCAAGGCCGAAACGGCGCATCCCGGTGAAACGCTGCTGGCAGAAGGTCTCGAAGCCTTCGGCACGGGTGAGCAGGCTCAGGATGCGCTCCTGCGAGAGGGGCAGGGCGGTGGCCGGTTTTTCTTCCAGATGGTCGATCCACCACTGCCGCTGCTGGCTGTCCTGAAGGTGCATGAACTCCGCCCCGATCGGCCCGCAATAGGTCCGTTTCAGGCGGGCCAGCAGGGCAGGGTCGGTCTGGCTGTCGGGGGTGAGGGCATCGATCTGGCGGGCAGGGCGCAGGCCCAGCGGGTCCAGCTCTGCCTGGAGATGCCCGCAGAGGCGGAAGGCCTCCTTCAGCCGTTCATCCCGCAGGCTGACGTCCGGGACCGTGGCGTGCGGGCCTGTCTCATGTCTGGCAGGGTCGCCCATGGTGGCGAACAGCGTGTCATAGTCGGAAGGGACGGAGGCCGGGTCCTCCAGCCACTGGGTGTACAGCTCACCGAGATAGGCGATGTTTTCGCCATTGATCGCATTCTGGTGGTTCGGTGAGCCCGTCATGATGGCATCTTTCCTTCTTGCCTCGCTGGGAGGGTATTTTTAACCGATCGTGCCGGGAAGGCAAAATCTTCCCTCACCTTGTCGTCAGAGGGGCCGGGACGGCTTGCCTGCCCTGCCGGAGGGCGGTAGCGTGACTGTCACCATGAGTACGATTTCTATCAATTACGAGGCTGTCAGGCGGGCCGTGGTCAGCCGGGTGCCATGTCCGCACATTGTGGTGCCGGATTTCCTTGCGGGGCCGTCGCTGGCCCGGGCCGTGTCCCTGCTGCCGGAGATACGGGCGGGCGGGTCTTTCCCCATCGGGGCGCTGGAGCTCCATCCCGAGCTCAAGGCCATGATGGAAGACTTTGCCGGGCCCCGGCTGAAAGAGATCGTCTCTGAGAAATTCGGGCTGGATGTCCGTTCTGCGCCCAGCATGGTGACCATGCGGGGCCAGACACGGGCCAGGGATGGCCGCATACACAGGGACAGTGCCTCCAAGCGTGTGACCATCCTGCTCTATCTCAATGACCCGGAAAAGGATTGGGATCACAAGGGGGGGTGCCTGCGTTTTCTCAACGGGCCTGACGATGTGGAGGATTATGCCAGCGAGATTCCGCCTGTTGGTGGCACGCTGGTCATTTTCCCCAATGGGCCGGACACATGGCACGGCCACCGCCCCTATGTGGGGGCACGTCACACGGTCCAGCTCAATTACATGGCGCGGGATGGCCGTGCCCGGTATGAGCTGGTGCGCCATCATGTGTCCGCCTTCTGCAAGCGGTTGCCTTTTTTCGGGTAGAGACAGCTCTTATAATGAGGCCCGGATGGGTTTCTGAATGAAACGGGGCGGGGTTGGGCCCTGCCCGAGGGAGAATGAGAGAATGGGTTACAGGGTTGCCGTCGTTGGAGCGACAGGGGCTGTTGGGCGTGAGATTCTGAAGACACTGGCGGAACGTCAGTTCCCGGTGGATGACATCGTGGCACTGGCCTCCGCCCGGTCTGCCGGGCGTGAGGTGTCCTTTGGTGAGAAGAAGGTCCTGAAGGTCCAGAATCTGGAGACGTTCGATTTCACGGGCTGGGATATCGCCCTGTTTTCTCCCGGTGGGGCGGTATCTGCAAAGTATGCCCCCAAGGCTGCGGCAGCGAAATGTCTGGTCGTGGACAACACGTCCCATTTCCGCATGGAGCCGGGCGTGCCGCTCGTGGTGCCGGAGGTCAATGCAGCTGCCCTGAAAAAGGCCCGCAAGGGCATCATCGCCAACCCCAACTGCTCCACCGCCCAGATGATGGTGGCCCTGAAGCCGCTGCATGACCTGTTCCGCATCAGGCGTGTGGTGGTGTCTACCTATCAGGCCGTGTCGGGAGCCGGGAAGTCAGGCATGGATGAGCTGTTCAGCCAGACGAAGGGCAGCTTCGTGAATGACGCACCGACCATTGCCCAGTTCACCAAGCAGATCGCCTTCAACCTGATCCCGCATATCGACCGCTTCATGGAGGATGGTTCCACCAAGGAAGAGTGGAAGATGGCGGTCGAGACCCGCAAGATTCTGGACCCGGACATCAAGGTTCTGGCCACCTGCGTGCGTGTGCCGGTCTTCATCGGTCATTCCGAGGCCATCAGCATTGAGTGTGAGAAGCCGGTCGATCTGGAGAAGGCCCGTGCCGCCCTGCGGAAGGCTCCGGGCGTCGTGCTGCGGGACGAGCGGGAAGATGGCGGTTACGTCACCCCGATCGAATGTGTGGGTGAGGATGACACCTATGTGTCCCGCCTGCGCATCGACCCGACCGTGGAGAACGGTCTGGCCTTCTGGTGCGTGTCGGACAATCTCCGCAAGGGAGCAGCCCTCAATGCCGTGCAGATTGCCGAAAGCCTGCATGAGCAGCATCTGATCGGCAAGGACTCGCCGCTCTGGCAGCCGGTTGCCCGCCCGGAAGAGCCGGCGTAAAAGGCGTTACTTTCTGGAAAAGGTTCTGCATTTCTGGTGGAACCTTTTCATAAGTTACGCCTGTAAAAGAGTGTAAGTGAAATCCTCTTCCCAAAAGGTGGTGCTGTCTCCATAGTGGATGAGCTATGTCTTATTTCACTTACACGCCTCCTCGCACGCCTGTTCCCTCCGGGGGGCGGGTTGGTGTTCTTCTCGTCAATCTCGGCACGCCGGATGATACGGGGTATTTCTCCGTCCGCCGCTATCTGAGGGAGTTTCTTTCAGACAGGCGGGTGATCGAGGCCCATCCCCTCATCTGGCAGCCGATCCTCAACACGCTGGTGCTGGCCCGTCGGCCCTCGGCCAGTGGGGCCAACTATGCCCGCATCTGGGACAGGGAGGAGAATGCCTCCCCTCTGCGTGTCTTCACCCGCAAGCAGGCGGAAGGGCTGGCCGAGCGTCTGGCCCCGGATGGAATCCCGGTGGCCTGGGGGATGCGCTATGGCCAGCCCTCTGTGAAGCAGGCCGTGGCGGAGCTGATGGACCAGGGTTGTGACCGTATCGTCAGCATTCCTCTCTATCCGCAATATTCCGCCACGACGACCGCAACGGCCAATGACCAGCTGTTCCGTGCCCTGATGCGCCTGCGGCGTCAGCCTTCCGTGCTGACGGTTCCTTCCTTCCCGGATCATCCACAGTTCATTGAGGCCCTGGTGGCTTCCGTGCGCCGGGTTTATGAGGGACTGTCTTTCACGCCGCAGCGTCTGGTGGCCTCCTATCATGGCCTGCCGAAAGAGTTCGTGGAGAAGGGCGACTCCTACCGGGATGAATGTGTCCGCACGACGAAAGCTCTGGCGGCGGCTCTGGGTCTGAGCGAGGAGGAGGTTCCGCTGACCTTCCAGTCACGCTTCGGCCCCATGGAATGGTTGCAGCCTTATACGGCCCCTTACATCTCGGCCCTGCCGAAACAGGGGATCACGAAGATTGCCGTCATCATGCCCGGTTTCATGGCGGACTGCATCGAAACGCTGGATGAAATTGGCCGTGAGGTGCGTGAGGAATTCATGGAAGCAGGTGGTGAGGAATTTGCTTTCATTCCCTGCCTGAATGATGCGCCAGAGGCTGTCACGTTGCTGGAGACCCTCTCCCGGCAGGCCATGAAAGGGTTCCAGTTCTGACTGGGTGAAGGAACATTCCGTTCAGGCATGAAAAAACCCGGCCATTTCTGGCCGGGTTTTTCTGTTCACACAGGAACGGTCAGGCATCAGTGAGCCGCAGGCTGTGCGTCACTTTCCGGATGTTCGGCATCGTACCACTGGGCCTTCTGGTTTGTCGCAGCAGCAGAATGGTTGTTCTGCCACCAGCCGGAACCATTCTGCTTGCTGTCGACAGGATGTTCCTTCTCCCACAGGGCAGCTTTCTCGGCGATGCTCTTGCGGTATTTGTGGCGCTGATACATGCCGACGGCGCAGCCGCCTACAGCACCGATTACGCCATGCTTATGGGCAACATGGCCAGCTACGGCCCCGGCGGCACCATATTTCAGGCAACCACCCGGCTCGGCCATGGCTGGAGCAGCAGAACCGGCCAGCACGGCAGCAGCGATGAGAGAGTAAATCTTGCGGGTCATGATCTGATCCTTGCAGAAAAATGAGACTGGCCTGTTGGTCATGGATGAGTGGCGTCCGGTTTCGGCCATCATGATGAAAGGCACGCCCTCTTATTGCTCATAATGGAGAGAGCGTCCATTGCCCCTTCATGATATGGGGAGAGGGACAGGGCTGGAAAGGATGCTAAAGGTTAATCTTTACTTTAATGATACGATCACACTATGGGGAGCGCCAACATGACAAAGGGACCACGCTGGGAAAGACAACCTGCCTGGCCAACGAAAGAAAATGGAATTGTCAGGGGATGAAATGGTCGGAGTGAGAGGATTCGAACCTCCGGCCCCTGCGTCCCGAACACAGTGCTCTACCAGGCTGAGCTACACTCCGACTTTGTGGGGCTATTCCTACCCTTCATCAGGGAAAGGCGCAAGGGGCAAACGGACTGTTTTTATAGAAAAATGAAGCCTTCTTTACAGAAATGGGCATGACACGCAAAAAACCCGCCTCCCAGAAGGAAGAGCGGGTTTTTTGCAAAGAACCGGGCAAAGGGGCGTGTCTGCCTCGCCTGCCGGGTGCCTCAGAGGGCTTTTTCCAGAGCGGGGAGAAGCTCGAAGAGATCCCCGATCATGCCATAATCGGCCACTTTGAAGATCGGTGCTTCAGGGTCGATGTTGATGGCAACGATCACACGGCTGTCCTTCATCCCGGCGAGATGCTGGATGGCCCCAGAGAGGCCGGTGGCGATATAGAGTTCGGGGGCCACTACCTTGCCGGTCTGTCCGACCTGCATCTCATTGGGCGCAAAGCCGGAATCAACAGCCGCACGGGAGGCCCCGATGGCAGCGCCCAGCTTGTCGGCCACTGGTTCCAGCAGGGTATGGAAGTTGCTGGCATCCTTGAGGCCTTTGCCGCCAGAGATGACCACACGGGCCACTTCCAGCTCCGGCCGGTCAGACTGGCTCTGTTCCAGTTTTACGAAGCTGCTTTTGCCGTCATCTGCCGGAGCGTCCAGCACGTCGATGGGGGCACTGCCACCTTCTTCTTCCACGGGGTCGAAGCTGGAGGAGCGGACAGTCATGATTTTGATGCTGTCGCTGGACTGCACGGTAGCCAGTGCATTGCCCGCATAGATGGGCCGCACAAAGGTGGCATCATCCTTGATGGCCACGACGTCGGAGATCGGCTGGGCGTCCAGCAGACCAGCGAGGCGGGGCAGGATGTTTTTGCCAGTGGAGGACGCTGCGGAGAGGATATGGCTGTAAGACTCTGCCAGGCTGGCCAGCAGGGCAGCCGCAGGTTCGGCCAGAGCATGGTCCAGTGCGGGGACATGCAGGACCTTGCGGATGCCCGGCAGTTTGCTGGCGGCCTCTGTTCCTGCCTTGCCCAGAAGCAGGGCATCGACATCGCCAAAGCGGGAGGCAGCGGCAACGGCGGAGCGGGAGCCCTGACGGATCCTGCCGTTTTCGGCTTCAATCAGAACAAGTGCGGTCATCAGATCACCTTCGCTTCCGTCTTGAGCTTTTCGACCAGCTCTTCCACCGTTTCCACAATGACACCGGCCTTGCGTTCCGGCGGCTCCGCCACGCTGACGACCTTCAGGTGCGGCGTCAGGTCCACGCCGAGGGAACCGGCCTCGATCGTTTCCAGCGGTTTCTTGCGGGCCTTCATGATGTTGGGCAGGGAAGCATAGCGTGGCTCGTTGAGGCGCAGGTCCGCCGTGATGACGGCTGGCAGGCTCAGGGAGACGGTTTCCGTTCCGCCATCGACCTCACGGGCGACCTCGACCCTGCCATCGGCAATTTCCACCTTGCTGGCGAAGGTCCCCTGCGGCCAGCCCAGACGGGCGGCCAGCATCTGGCCTGTGGCGTTCATGTCGTCATCAATGGCCTGTTTGCCCATGGAGACAAGACCCGGCTGTTCTTTCTCCACAACGGCCTTGAGAAGGCTGGAGACGGCACGGGGTTCGACTTCGGCATCGGTCTGGATGAGGATGGCCCTGTCGGCACCCATGGCCATGGCCGTGCGCAGAACATCCTGAGCGACCTGTGCCCCGATGGTAACAGCAACCACCTCGTCAGCCTGGCCTTTCTCACGAAGGCGGAGGGCCTCCTCCAGTGCAATTTCGTCGAACGGATTCATGGACATTTTCACGCCCTGCGTTTCGACACCACTACCATCAGCCGCGACACGCGGCTTGATGTTGTAATCAACAACCCTTTTGACGGGGACAAGAACCTTCATGGTCATCCTTTGTTGCTGTCGCGGCTCAAAGTGAAACTGTCTTCAGACTATCCCCTTTTGTCTCAAAAGTCACATCCCGGAAGGATAGTTGGGCCCGCTGCTGCCCTCTGGCGTGCACCAGGTGATGTTCTGGTCCGGGTCTTTGATGTCGCAGCTCTTGCAGTGCACACAGTTCTGGGCATTGATGACCAGCTCGTCCGTTTCGCTGGTCTCATAGACACCAGCCGGGCAGTAGCGGCTCTCCGGTGCGGCGAAGCGGGTCAGGTTGACCTCTTTCCATGTGGCCATGTCCTGCACTTTCAGGTGTACGGGCTGGTCCTCATCATGGCTCAGATTGCTGAGGAAGACGGACTCGGCCCGGTTGAAGGTCAGTGTCCCGTCCGCCTTGGGGTAGCTGATTTTTGGGGCCTTTTCTGCCGGGATCATCGTCTCGTTGTCGGCATGGCGATGGCGCAGCGTCCACGGGGCCTGCCCGCGGAAGATCATGCTGTCGATTCCGCTATAGAGGGCCCCGCCCAGCATCCCCCAGTGCGAGAAGGCCGGACGGATGTTGCGGGCGGCGTGCAGTTCCTTCCACAGCCACGAGCTTTTGAGGCGGTCCATGTAGGAAGACGCTTCGGCCTGCTCATTCTGGATGGCGTCCATCACCGCCTCGGCAGCGATGATGCCGGATTTCATGGAGGTATGGATGCCCTTGATCTTGGGCATGTTGAGGAAGCCGGCACAATCGCCTGTCAGCACCCCTCCGGGGAAGACCGGATGGGGCAGGGACTGCACGCCTCCCTCAGAGATGGCCCGTGCCCCGTAGATGATGCGCCGGCCACCCTCGAAATGCTCCCGGAAGGCCGGGTGCTGCTTGGTGCGCTGCATTTCCTCGAACGGTGACAGCCACGGGTTGCGGTAATCCAGGGCCGTGATGAAGCCGTAGGAGACGAGATTTTTCCCGAAATGGTAGAGGAAGGCCCCGCCGTAGGTGTGTGTGTCCAGCGGCCAGCCGAAGCTGTGCTGCACGAAGCCGGGGCGGTGTTTTTCTGCCGGAATTTCCCAGACTTCCTTGATGCCAAGGCCGAAGGTCTGTGGGTCGGCCCCCTTGCGGAGCTCGAAGGTGTTCATGGCCTTCTTGCTCAGGGAGCCACGGGCACCTTCGGCCAGAATGGTCTGGCTGGCCCGCAGGATCATGCCCGGCATGTAGTCCGGTTTTTCTTCTCCCTTCCGGTTCACGCCCATGTCCCCGGTGATGATACCGCAGACCCTGCCATTCTCGATGAAGAGGTCAGCTCCGGCGAAACCGGGATAGATTTCGACTCCCAGAGCCTCGGCCTGTTCTCCCAGCCAGCGGCAGAAGGCTCCGAGAGAGATGACGTAATTTCCCCGGTTGTCCATCTGCGGCATGAGCAGATGCAGGGCCGGGACGGGGAGAGCGGCCTTTCTGGTCAGGAACAGCAGCTTTTCACTGCTGACGGGTGTATCCAGCGGGGCCCCCCGTTCTTTCCAGTCCGGGAAGAGTTCGGCCAGCGTTGTGGGCTCCAGTACGGCGCCAGAGACGATATGGGCGCCGACTTCGCTGCCCTTTTCCAGCAGACAGACGGAGAGGTCCGGATTTTCCTGTTTCAGCCGGATGGCCGCCGTCAGTCCGGCAGGCCCCCCACCCACGATGACAACATCAAAAGCCATTTCTTCCCGTTCAATGGCGGTGTTATCGCTCTGTGGCTGCGTCATGGCGTACTCCTGCTGGCTGCCTGAAACATGAAGCTGTACGGGGGACGTATCTCACCCTTTCCGTGTGAAGGTCCAGTAAAAAGGCTGCCGTCCTTCACGGAAGGCCTTGGCCTCATAACGGGTGGGGGACCAGCCCTCAGGCCGTTCCAGTGCAGGGGCTGGAGCCTCGAAGAGGTCCTGCTGGCCCATCACTTCTGTGACCCACTCCTGATAGACGGGATGGTCGCTGGCCACTCGCCAGTGGGCACCGGGCTTGAGGAGTCTGGCCATCTGCCGGATGTTTTCGGGATGGATGAAACGCCGTTTGGCATGGCGTGCTTTCGGCCACGGGTCCGGGAACATGAGGTAGGCCCGGTCCAGGCAGCCATCGGGCAGGCCCTTCAGCAGCTGGCGGCCATCTTCCGCCCAGAGGCGCAGGTTGTCAGGACCGGTGGCCGTGGCCTCTTCGCCTTCGGGAATGATGCGGGAGAGGAGGGAGCAGACGCCGTTATCGAACACTTCCGAGGCGATGTAGCCTGTCTCGGGGTTCCGGGCCGCCTGATCGAAGGCATGTTCACCGCCACCGAATCCGATTTCCAGATAGAGCTTTGAAACCGGCTTCCCGAAGCCCTTCAGCGGGTCGGCCATGTTGCGGAAATGCACACGGGGCAGGGCCTCATCCAGCAGGCGCTGCTGGCGGGGGCGGAGAGGATGGCCACGCTGGCGGCCATAGAGACGTTCGGGCTGGGGTTTGATGTCGTCAGGCAACGGTCGATACACAGTCTGAAAATGGCAAAAAGCCCCCACCCTCAACGCATGGTCCATGCGGGTCGGGAGAAGGGGCCTGAAGGGTGGAGGGGGACAGCCCCCTCCATGGAGACAGACTCAGCGGTTGAGCGCGCTCTTGAGCTGCTCGGCCAGGTCGGTGTTCTCCCATGTGAAGTTGTCCAGAGCGGGGTCTGGAATACGGCCAAAATGCCCGTAGGCAGCCGTCTTGGCGTAGATGGGGCGGTTCAGGCGCAGGCGTTCACGGATGCCACGGGGGGAAAGGTCCACCATCTCGTTCAGCAGGGAGCCGAGGCGGACCTCATCCACATCCTTGCCGGAGCCGTCGAGATCGACATAGACGGAAAGCGGACGGGAGACGCCGATGGCGTAGCTGAGCTGGATGGTGCAGCGGTCGGCCAGACCGGCAGCTACCACGTTCTTGGCGAGGTAGCGGGCGGCATAGGCGGCGGAACGGTCCACCTTGGTGGGGTCCTTGCCGGAGAAAGCCCCGCCACCGTGAGGGGCGGCACCGCCATAGGTGTCCACGATGATCTTGCGGCCTGTCAGACCGGCATCACCATCCGGCCCACCGATGACGAAGTTGCCCGTCGGGTTGACGTAGAATTCGTGTTCCGGGCACATCCAGCCTTCCGGCAGGACTTCACGCACGGTCTCACGCACCATCTCACGGATGGTGTTCTGCCGCATTCCTTCGACATGCTGCGTGGAAACGACAACGGAGGTCGCACCGACCGGCTTGCCATCCACATAGCGCAGCGTGACCTGGCTCTTGGCATCTGGCAGCAGGCCGACGCCACGGGCATCACCCTGCTTGCGGTAGTCCCGGATGCGCTCGAGGATGTTCTGGGCATAGAACAGGGGAGCAGGCATCAGCTCTTCTGTTTCACGTGTAGCGAAACCGAACATGATGCCCTGGTCACCGGCCCCTTCATCCTTGTCGCCTGCGCTGTCCACGCCGACGGCAATGTCAGCGGACTGGGCATGGAGGAAGGAGGTGATCTCGGCCTTTTTCCAGGAGAAGCCTTCCTGGTCGTAGCCGATGTCCTTGATGGCCTGACGGGCACGGTCGATCAGGGTGTCCTCCACGGCCTTGGGGCCACGGACTTCACCGGCCAGAATGACACGGTTGGTGGTAACCAGCGTTTCACAGGCTACACGGGCTTCCGGGTCGGCTTCAAGGTAAGCATCGAGGACGGTATCGGAGATACGGTCTGCCACCTTGTCGGGATGACCTTCGGAAACGGATTCAGACGTAAAGAGAAAATCGCCGTGATTGCGCACTCAGGGACCTCACAGGGAATGAGTGGTGAAAAGAGGCTGCCCCTGCCCCCCGAAAGGCACAAGTGACAGGAAGTAAGAGTTCTATCGCTTGGCTGAAAATACCCTCGAGGTCAAGAGCGGGCTTACTGCATGGCCGGGATGTGCTGTATGGGAGGGGCATGATGAATATGAGAGGATAGGTTTCAGAGTGACTGGATGTGCAGGGGAAAATGAAATCCTGTTCCGGGAAGAAGAGGATTTTCTCAGAACCCAGCTGATTACCTATCTGGGAAATAAAAGGGCGCTTCTGGATTTCATCGAGGCAGCCATCGTCGATGTGAAAACAAGGCTTGGTAAGGATCACATTGATTTTCTTGACCTTTTTTCAGGAACAGGCGTCGTGGCCCGCATGGCCAGACGCCATGCCAGATGTATCCACTGCAATGATCTTGAAGAGTACAGCTTCGTTACGAATACCTGCTACCAGACGAACAGGGGGGCTCTTGATATTCATGAGCTGGATCATGAAATCCGGCGGATCAGACGGGATGTTGAAACGAATTTCGAGCCGGGCTTCATTGCGGAATTATATGCTCCGCAGGATGATCGCACCATAAAATACGGAGAAAGAGTTTTTTACACGAGACGGAATGCCATTTTTCTGGACAGTTTTTGTAGAGCCCTTGCCCAGACACCGGATCATCTGAAACCGTATGTTCTTGCTCCGGTCATTGCCCAAGCTTCCGTGCACACGAATACATCTGGTGTTTTCAAGGGATTTTACAAGAATCGGGCCGGATTTGGTCAGTTTGGAGGAGATTCCCGCAATGCCTTGTCCCGCATCATGCGGAATATTGAGGTGGTTGCGCCGGTTCTGAGCCATTTTTCCTGTGAGTCGTTCATTCATAAGGGCGATGCGAATGACGTTGTAAGGGATGTTGGGAAGGTGGACATTGCCTATTTTGATCCCCCTTACAATCAGCATCCTTATGGATCGAACTATTTCATGCTGAATATCTTATGTGATTACAGGAGACCGCTTGATATCAGTCGGGTTTCCGGCATCCCGAAGGAGTGGAACAGATCTTTCTACAACAAGGCACGACATGCAGAGACACGTCTCTTTGATGCCATTGACAATGTGAAAGCCGATTTCGTGCTTATTTCCTATAATTCCGAAGGGTTCATCAAGCGTGACCGTTTCATATCGGAACTCTGGTCCTTGGGGAAGGTGAGTGTCATGGATACGTGTTACAACACGTTCCGTGGCTGCCGGAATCTGTCTGACAGGGACAGATATGTAACAGAGAATCTGTATCTGGTGGACAAAAGGTAAGGATACACGACCAGAAAGGACGGGATGGCATGCGGGACCTGCCTGTTGGCAGCTCCCACATGATGCAGGGGGCTCAGGGTGTGTTCAGTACGTCCTGCATCCCGTAAAGGCCGGGGGTGCGGCGGGGATCAGCCAGCCAGAGGGCGGCTTTCAGTGCCCCACGGGCGAAGACACGGCGGTCCAGCGCCCGGTGGGAGAGGGAGATTTCCTCATCAGCGGCAAAGAAGCGCAGATCATGCTCGCCAACAACCTGCCCGCCCCGCAGGGAGGCAAAGCCGATGGCACCATCAGGCCGTTTCCCGTTCTGATCCAGCCGCCTGACAGCCTCGAAGTCATCATCCCGGCCTGCGGCTACGGCTCGACCGATGGCCAGTGCCGTGCCAGAAGGTGCATCCAGCTTCTGGCGGTGATGGACTTCCAGAATTTCAGCATCGTAGTCCGGCAGGGCGGCACCGAGCTGACGGGCCAGGGAAAGCAGCATCGTCAGGGCCGGGGAGAAATTGGCCGCCTGTAGAACGGCTACCTGTCCGGCGGCTTCATGCACGGCCTGCTGGGCTGCTCCGTCCAGCCCTGTTGTGCCCAGAACCCAGGCACAGCCTGCCGCAGCGAAGGCTTTGGCATGGGCGGGGACAAGACTGGCATGGCTGACATCAATGATGACATCGCATCGGCTGGCCAGTTCTGATGCGCTGGAGACGATGTTGCGGGCAGGGTCTGCCGTGCGGGACAGGCCGCCAGCCAAAAGGGCCCCGGCCTCCTCGGCGCAGAGATGGCCAAGACGCCCTGTGATGCCAGCAATGCCGATGCTGGGGGAGGTGTTGCTCATCGTTGGTGTCCTTTACCGGTGGTCAAGGAGCTTTTTGACACGGGCAAAGAAGCCGGTATGTTCCGGGCTGCCTTTGCTGTGGTCACCGCTTTCGGCCTCAAACTCCTCCAGCAGCTCACGCTGGCGCTTGGTCAGATGGCTGGGTGTTTCCACGGTGATGCGGATATACATGTCACCTCGTGCCTTGGAGTGCAGGACGGAGAAGCCCTTGCCACGAAGGCGGAAATTGTCGCCTGTCTGTGTCCCGGCAGGGATTTTCACCATTGTCCGGCCACCATCAATCAGCGGCACTTCGATCTCGTCGCCCAGAGCGGCCTGTGTCATGCGCAGGGGCACACGGCAGTGGATATTGGCTCCTTCACGCTCGAAGATGCTGTGACTGTCCACCGTGACCAGAACATAAAGGTCCCCGGGCTGGACACCTTCACCTCCGGCTTCGCCCTTGCCTGCCACACGGATGCGGGTGCCATCTTCGATCCCAGCCGGGATGTCGATTTTTACGGTCTCTCTGGCGGCTTCCGTACCGCTGCCGTGGCAGCTGTGGCATGGATTGCTGACAGTCTGGCCTGCGCCGTTACAGGTGGGGCAGGGGCGCTCCACCACGAAGAAGCCCTGCTGTACCCGCACGGCACCCTGCCCGTGACAGGTCTGGCAGGTCTGCCGGCTGGCGTTGGGATCGGCCGAACCTGAACCATGACAGCTGGAACATGCCTTGCGTGTGGCGATTTCGATCTCCCTGCTGATGCCTGAGAAGGCTTCCGTCAGGGAAATGTCGACCTGGACCTGTACATCCTCGGCCTGACGCTGCTGGCGGCCACGACGTCCGCCCATATTGAACATTTGCTCGAAAATGTCGCCCAGACCGCCAGCATCAAAACCGCCGAAGCCGCCACCAAAACCACCGGCTCCACCGCCGCCGCCCATACCGTTCTGGAAGGCATCATGGCCGAAACGGTCATAGGCGGCCCGTTTCTGGTCGTCTTTCAGCACTTCGTAAGCGGCGTTGACTTCCTTGAATTTCAGCTCGGCCTTTTCGTCCCCCGGATTGCGGTCGGGATGGTAGCGCATGGCCAGCTTGCGATAGGCCTTTTTGATCTCTTCACCGCTTGCGGAGCGGGAGACACTGAGTGTCTCGTAATAATCCATCTGTGTAGCCATAGTGATCCTCAGTCACGCAGGAGAGCGGACACCCGGACAAGGCGTGCGGGGTGTGGCCTGCCGGAGCCGGGCAGGTGCAAGGCCCTCAATGTAAAAAGGGCGCCTGTTCCCCGCAGAGAGAGGGAAACAAGACGCCAACCGCAGGAAAGGAGCCCGGCCTGCCGGCACGGACTCCGTCCCTTTTCAGCGATTATTTCTTTTTCTTGTCGTCAACATCTTCGAATTCAGCATCGACGACATCTTCGTCAGTCTTGCCACCGGCCTGATGCTCCTCACCGGCGGAAGCGCCGGCCTGATGGACGGCCTGGCCAACCTTCATGGCAACCTGTGTCAGATGCTCGCTGGCGCTCTTGATGGTCTCGGCATTGTCGCCTTCCAGAGCCTCGCGGGCCTTCTTGATGGCTTCCTCGGCTTCGGTCTTGTCAGCGGCCGGAACCTTGTCACCATTTTCGGAGAGGGTCTTCTCCGTCTGATGGATCATGGCTTCGGTGCTGTTACGCAGGTCCACCAGCTCGCGGCGGGCCTTGTCAGCAGAGGCGTTCTCCTCAGCTTCCTTGACCATGCGATCAATGTCGGCATCGGAGAGACCACCATCGCTCTTGATGGAGATGTTCTGCTCCTTGCCTGTGGCCTTGTCCTTGGCGGAGACGTTCACGATACCGTTGGCGTCAATGTCGAAGGTCACTTCAATCTGCGGCACACCACGGGGAGCCGGAGCGATGCCTGTCAGGTCGAAGTTGCCGAGCAGCTTGTTGTCCGCAGCCATTTCGCGCTCACCCTGGAAGACCTTGATGGTCACGGCAGGCTGGTTGTCTTCGGCTGTGGAGAAGGTCTGGCTCTTCTTGGTCGGGATCGTCGTGTTGCGGTCGATCAGACGGGTGAAGACACCACCCAGCGTCTCGATACCGAGGGACAGCGGGGTCACGTCCAGCAGCAGCACGTCCTTCACGTCACCCTGGAGCACGCCACCCTGCACGGCGGCACCGATGGCAACCACTTCGTCCGGGTTCACGTTGCGGGCGGGTTCCTTGCCGAAGAACTCCTTCACGCTTTCCACGACCTTCGGCATACGGGTCTGGCCACCGACAAGGATGACTTCCTTGATGTCAGCCGGTGTCAGATCAGCATCCTTGAGGGCCTTGCGGCAGGGCTCCAGAGAGCGCTTGATGAGGTCTTCAACGAGGCTTTCCAGCTTCGCACGGGTCACCTTGACGACCAGATGCTTCGGACCGGAGGCATCTGCCGTGATGAAGGGCAGGTTGACTTCCGTTTCCTTGGCGGAGGACAGCTCGATCTTGGCCTTCTCGGCGGCTTCCTTCAGGCGCTGGAGGGCCATCTTGTCCGTACGCAGGTCCAGACCCTGCTCACGCTTGAACTCGTCAGCCAGATAGTCGATCAGCTTGTTGTCGAAGTCTTCACCACCGAGGAAGGTATCACCGTTGGTGGACTTCACCTCGATCACGCCATCGGAGATTTCGAGGATGGAGATGTCGAATGTACCACCACCAAGGTCATACACGGCCACGTTGCCGGAATCGCCCTTCTCGAGCCCGTAAGCGAGAGCGGCGGCGGTCGGCTCGTTGATGATGCGCTTGACGTCCAGACCAGCGATGCGGCCCGCATCACGGGTGGCCTGACGCTGTGCATCGTTGAAGTAGGCCGGAACGGTGATGACGGCTTCGGTCACCTTCTCGCCCAGATAGGCCTCTGCCGTCTCTTTCATCTTGCCGAGAACGAAGGCGGAAATCTGGGACGGAGCGTAGTTCTCACCACGGGCACGCACCCATGCATCGCCGTTGTCGCCCTTCACGATTTCGTAGGGAACGGTCTTCTGGTCCTTGGCGACGGTCGGGTCATCGTAGCGGCGACCGATCAGACGCTTGACGGCATAAAGCGTGTTGGTGGGGTTGGTGACGGCCTGACGCTTGGCGGCCTGACCGACCAGACGCTCACCGCTATCTGTAAAGGCAACGACAGACGGCGTGGTGCGGGCACCTTCGCTGTTCTCGATCACCCTGTTCTCGTTACCCTCGCGGACTGCAACGCAGGAGTTGGTGGTCCCGAGGTCAATACCAATAATCTTGCCCATGGATATCTGTCCCTTTTCAGCGGCTTCCCACAACCCCTCAAGGCATTGGGAGAAGCCCTATTGCGACGTTATCAGGTCTGGGGGCAGGCCAAGGCCTGCAACACCCTTGCTGTTCGATCTGGGGAGGGGTGTCTTGTGTTTCAAGAGCAGGAATGGAAAAGATTTACAGTGTCCTGCTGGAGGTGTGAGGAGTTTCTTTTTGGTCAAGGTCTTCTTTTTCGGGTAAGGTCCCACCTTTACCCTGCAACCGGTTTCATCCGTGGGAGCCTGTCTTCTGTCCTGTCTGTTTTCCCTGTTCCGCAAGGCGGGCCGTCTTCTGCCCCTGTTTTCCGAGCCGGGGCGGGGCCCGACCCGGTGTTCGGTTCTTTTTCTGCCGTCTGCTGCTTTTCTGCTGCTGTGTGCCTGCCAGCCCATAGGGCCGGAACATCTCCAGAATGATCAGCTGGCTTATTCCCGGGCACTGGGGGAAGTGCAGAAGCGTGAGATGCTGCTCAATATCGTGCGGCTGCGTTATGGCGAGCCGCCTGCGTTTCTTGACACGACACAGGTGATTGCCGGTTACAACTTCTCCCGCAGTGTTTCGGGGGGGTACTATGGCTATCCGGCTTCTGCTGTCAGCAATTACCTGTTTGGAACGGGGACACTTTCCCAGGCGGAAAATCCGACCATCACCTATCAGCCTCTGACAGGTGAGCAGTATGCGGAAAATGTGGTGCGTCCCATTTCGCCCACGGCCATCATGCCGCTCAGTCTTGGTGGCATGGCCATCGACACTCTCCTGCGGCTGACGGCACAGTCCATTGATGGATTGTCCAATGTGCGGGGTGTCGGGCCATTCGGGGGTGGGTCCGTGCGGTTCTACCTGCTTCTGCATGACCTGCGCCAGCTTCAGCTGGCCGGGGCGATGACGGTACGTATTTCTACCGATGACCCGGCTGCCTCCGGCAAGGGGGGGAAATCGGGTACTGGCAGTGCAACCGGTCAGGGGAATGGCAATGCCGGGTCCGGCAATGGTGGCGGGGGATCAGGCAATACGTCTGGCGAGCATATCTATCTTGTGCTGACAACCACGGCGGACAGCAATCTTCAGGCCATACAGGGGGAGGTACGCCGCCTGCTGCATCTGGAGCCCAATACGGCGGAGGCGGAGATCGTCTATGGGCCATATCCGAAGAAACAGGGGCAGATCGCCATTCTCACACGGTCCATGCTCGCCATGCTGACCCAGCTTTCCTATGAGATGGAAGTGCCGGAGAAGGATGTCCGCTCCGGCAGGACCCTGCCGACCATCGGGCAGGTTGGCATCGAGAGCCGCCCTGAGGTTGCCATTCATTCCGGCAGGAATGAACCTGGGGAAAGCTATGTTTCCGTTTTCTATAAAAAGTGCTGGTACTGGATTTCCGATACGGATTTCCGTAGCAAGGAGGCATTCACCATGGTGCAGGTCCTCAGTACCCTTGCGGCAACCAGTCATGGCGGCGGTGCCGTCGTGACGATTCCGGCAGGGTGACCGGGCACGGGATGGGTGTGGACATAGCGGAAAAATGGTCATGAAGCAGAAACCGGTGATCCTTCAGATTCTGCCGGCATTGGGTATTGGCGGCCTTGAGCGTGGCGCCATCGACATGGCCGAAGCCATAAGTCAGGCCGGTGGCCGGGCGCTCGTGGCGGCGGAGAGTGGAGCTCTGCTGTCCCGTCTGCGGTATGTCGGTGGTGAGCATGTGGAGCTGGCGTTTCGCAAGAGGATGTCCCTGCGGTATTTTTTCAGCCGGGTGAAGGCCTTGCAGACGCTGATCCGGCAGGAGGGGGTCGATCTTGTCCATGCCCGGTCCCGGTATCCGGCTCTTGTGGCGGTTGTGGCCTGCCGCCGGGAGAAAGTGCCGTTGGTGACGACCTGGCACGGTGACCACCAGACGAATTTCTGGCTCAAGAAGTTCTATAATTCCGCTCTGGTACGGGGGCAGCGTGTCATTGCCGTTTCCGAGCATATCGGCGAGAGACTGCGGCATGATTACAGGGTTGGGGAGGACAGGCTGCGCATCATCCCCCGTGGCAGTGATCCGGAGATTTTTTCCCCGGGGGCGGTGAAAGGCCTCCAGATGCAGACGCTGCTGGAGCGCTGGCGAATTGGTGAGGAAAGCCGCATCATTCTCATGCCCGGCCGCATGACCCGCTGGAAAGGACAGGAATGTCTGATCGAGGCTCTTGGCTATCTGGCCACCCATCATCCGGGGCTGGACTGGGTCTGCGTCATGGTCGGGCCAGGGGAGGACAGTAGCTATGCCCGGATGCTGCACAGGATGGCCGAGGAGCGGGGCATAGCGACTCGTCTGCGTTTTGCTGGTCCCTGCCGGGACATGGCAGCGGCCTACCGGCTGGCGCATGTTGTGACGGTGCCTTCTCTCCGACCTGAGCCCTTCGGGCGGGTGCCGGTGGAAGCACAGATGATGGGCTGCTGGGTGATCGGCTCGGCCCGTGGCGGCCTGAAGGAAACCATACAGCATGGTGAAAGCGGGACGCTTGTTCCGGCGGGGGACCATCGGGCGCTGGCCGGTGCCCTGAGGGAAGTGCTGGACGTGCCACCAGAACTTATGGCAGAGCGGCAGGACGAGATCCGTGCCCATGCTCTTGCCCATTATACCAAGCAGCACATGCAGCGGGCGACGCTGGGCGTGTATGATGAGCTGCTTCCTGCTGGCTTGCGGGAAGCGTTTGTGCGCTTTCATGAGGAGAGGGATGCAGGTTCATGAAGCCTGAACAGGAGAGAAAGACCGGCGAAGCCCCCATGACAGCACGGCAGGAGCGCCAGCTGCGGGAAGCCCAGGCCCTGCGGGCCAACCTTCTGCGTCGCAAACAGCAGCAGCGCAGCCGTCCGGCCGTGTCTGGGCGTGTAACAGCCTCTGCCAGCCAGGGGGATCGCTGAGTGACCAGCCCGCGTCTGCCACTGCCATCGCGGCAGGAGGTTGCCCTCGGCATCATCACGGTGTTGTGGGGGGGGACCTACTACATCATCCAGATGGCGCTGAAGACTAGCGGTCCTCTGTTTTTCATCGGGGTCCGGTTCCTTATCGCTGCCCTGTTTGTGGTCTGTTTTGTCGGGCGCAAGCATATCATGCAGGGGATTCCACGTTCGGAGATATGGCGTGGCGGGCTGATCGGTATCGTGCTGGCTTTCGGTTACATCTGTCAGACGATCGGGCTGATGAGCATCACCAGCAGCCGTTCTGCCTTTCTGACAGCTCTCTATGTGCCGTTGGTGCCGCTGCTTCAGTGGATCATCCTGCGCAAGGCTCCGAGCAGGAGTGGGATTGCCGGCATTTTTCTTGCCTTCGTTGGGCTGGTTCTGCTGGCCGAGCCGTGGAAGACCGGCCTGACCATGAGCACGGGTGACGGCCTGACCCTGCTGGGGACTTTTTCTTACGCTTTTGAGATCATCTGCGTCGGGCTGTTCGCTCTTCACACGGATAGCCGCCGCATGGCGTTTGTCCAGCTTGTGGCGGGTGGACTTTTTGCTTTCTGTGCCATGCCGGTAATGGGAGAGCATGTGCCCGCCTTCAGCTGGGGCTGGATGGGGTGTGCGCTGGTGATGGGCATTGTGAGTGCGGCTACCCAGCTGGTGCTCAACTGGGCGCAGAAAACGGTCTCTCCCACCAAGGCGACCCTCATCTATTCCAGTGAGCCGATCTGGGGGGGGCTGGTTGGCTGGGTGACGGGTGACGTGTTGACGATGACCACGCTCATTGGGGCTGGTTTCATTGTGGCTGGTGTGCTGGCCAGTGAGGTAAAACCCCGCTGGCCCCGCTTCCGTCGGACGTTGCGTGGTGGTGCTGTGCGTGAACTGCCTTCGGAGAGGAAGCGTCGCCGTCGGCTCAGCATGTCTGAGCTGGTGATCCGTGGTTCATCGGGGGATTGACCCCCTCCGGGCCGTTCCTCCGCTTTGCGCCGGGGCAGACAGATGATATGACAGGGCAGGCCCGGCTGGTCGGGTCTGTCTCTGTCCGGGGGCGGTCTGTCCCTGTCAGGTTTTTGTCGATTTTCAGTAAGACATCACCATCCACAAGGGAGAACGGCCATGTCGATCATGCCTGACCACTGGATACGCCACATGGCGCAGGAACACGGCATGATAGAGCCGTTTGTCGAGGCGCAGAAGCGTGAGAAGGTCATTTCCTACGGGTTGTCCTCCTATGGGTATGATGCTCGTGTCGCTGATGAATTTCACATCTTCACAGATGTTGACAGTGCCGTGGTGGACCCCAAGAATTTCTCTGCTGACAGTTTCGTGACACGCCGCGGGGACATCATCATCCCGCCCAACAGTTTTGCACTGGCCCATACGGTGGAATATTTCCGCATCCCCCGTGATACGCTGGTCGTGTGCCTTGGCAAGTCCACCTATGCCCGCTGTGGGATCATCGTCAATGTCACACCGCTGGAGCCGGAATGGGAGGGGCAGGTGACCATCGAGATCAGCAATACCACCCCCCTGCCAGCCCGTATCTATGCCAATGAGGGCATCTGCCAGTTTCTGTTTTTTCAGGGAGCCAGTCCTTGTGAAGTCAGCTATGCTGACCGTGCCGGAAAGTATATGCGCCAGTCCGGTGTAACGCCCCCGCGGCTTTAAAATTCAGACAAGCAGAGAACCTCATCCAGCCCGTGAGGCAGGGTGATGGGATGAGGTATGGAGAGAGACAGATGGATTATTTCCTGATCGAAGGTGGCCACCGTCTTGAGGGGCGCATTTCTGTTGGTGGGGCCAAAAATTCGGGCCTGAAACTGATGGTGGCCGCCCTGCTTTCCGAAGGGCCTCTCATCCTTTCCAATATTCCCGATATTGCGGATATCCGTACCATGCGGACCCTGCTGGGGCAGCTGGGTTATGACGTGGTGGAGATTGATGGTCCCCGGCAGCTCAGCCTTGGTGGAACCATCCAGTCGGTAGAGGCTCCTTACGACATCGTGTCCCGGATGCGGGCCTCCATTCTTGTTCTGGGACCTCTGCTGACCCGTATGGGAGAAGCCCGTGTCTCCCTGCCGGGTGGGTGTGCCATCGGGACACGCCCGGTGGACCTTCATCTCAAAGGACTGGAGGCCCTGGGCGCCGAGATCACGCTGGAGGGGGGGTACATCAATGCCAGAGCGCCCAATGGCTTGAAGGGCGGGCGTGTCGTGCTGCCATTCCCCAGTGTGGGGGCGACGGAGAATGTTCTCATGGCAGCCACGCTGGCCCGTGGCACGACGGAGATCGTCAATGCTGCCCGGGAGCCGGAAATTCTGGACCTTGCCAACTGCCTCAATGCCATGGGGGCGAAGATCACCGGGGCACATTCCGGCACCATCATGGTAGAGGGGGTGGAGCAGCTTCATGGTGCTCGTTACTCCGTCATGCCAGACCGCATCGAGTGTGGCACCTATGCCTGCGCCGTGGGCATGACGGGTGGGGATGTCCTGCTGGAAGGTGGCCGCATGGTAGATCAGGAAGCGGTTGTCTATGCGCTCCAGCAGGTTGGCGTGGATGTTACGGAAGAGGCTGATGGCTTGCGGATACGGAGTGAGGGAAAGCTGCGGGGGCTGGACCTGACAACCGAACCTTACCCCGGTTTCCCGACCGACATGCAGGCGCAGTTCATGGCCATGCTCTCTGTAGCGGAGGGAGCGTCCATGATTACGGAAACGATCTTCGAGAACCGTTTCATGCATGTGCCGGAACTGAACCGCATGGGGGCCAACATCACCATCCAGGGGCGGTCAGCCGTGATCCGTGGGGTGGAACGCCTCTCTGGTGCCAAGGTGATGGCCACGGATCTGAGGGCATCTTTTTCACTGATCCTGGCTGGCCTCGTGGCCGAGGGTGAGACGGAACTGAGCCGTGTCTATCATCTCGACCGTGGGTATGAGCATGTGGAGAAGAAGCTCTCCGCCTGCGGGGCCAAGATCAGGCGTGTGAAGGTTTCTTCAGACGCCGCATGACGCTGGGCACGTCCGTTACGACCTCGTAGAGGGTTTCTGCCCCTGCATCGGCGAAACCCTGTGCCTGCGTGGCCTGCAGCAGGGCGATGAGCGGGTCGGCCCAGCCATTGGTGTTGAGAATGATGATGGGCCGCTGGCTCAGCCCCAGCTGGCGGTTTACGAGAACCTCCATGAATTCGTCGAATGTGCCAAACCCTCCGGGGAGGATGATATAAGCGTCAGCTTCTTCGAATAGCCGGGCTTTCCGGCTGGGCATGTCTTCTGTCACTTCCAGGTCTGTGACGCCTTCATGCAGGATTTCCTGCGCTTCCAGAAAGCGGGGAATGATGCCTTTTACGGTACCGCCGGCCAGCAGGGTAGCATCGGCCACGGCGCCCATCAGGCCAGCAGTCCCGCCCCCATAGACGAGAGTGAGACCCGCCTCCCCCAGGGCTGTTCCGAGGGCACGGGCTACCTGCATGTGAGCCGGATCGTGCCCGGGGCGTGACCCGCAGAAGACGGAGCAGGAGCGGATGGTCATGATGGACTGTTTCCTCCGAACAGAAAAATGCCGGGCAGAGAAGACTGTGCCCGGCATTCTGGCAACTGGCAGGCCCCCGCTGGGGGAGGAACCGGGAAAGGCCCCCACCCAGCAGGCGGCTGTTGGTCAGGCAGCGTTTTTCGGCACACCACATCCCGGAATACGGGAGAAGATGGCACTGAAGGCGATACCACTGATGCAGAGCACACCAGCCACGGCAAACATGACACCCCAGCCCATGTGGTCACGCAGACCGCCCATGAACCAGCTGGAAATCACGATGGTCAGGTCGGTGAAGATGGAGTAGGCGGCGATCAGGATACCGTGGAACTCCGGCCCATCGGTACGGACGGCCATGGTGCCCATGGCGGGGAAGAGCAGGGAGAAGCCCGCACCCGTCAGTGCAGCACCGATCAGGCCACCCGTGGGGTTGTGCACCAGGCAGAAGACGGCCATGGCAATGGCTTCCGTCACCAGGGACATGTAAGCGATCGGCACACCGCCATGCTTGTCGATCTGGCCGGAGACGAAAATACGCATGAAGATGAAGCAGGCAGCGAAAACGCCGAAGGCCACACCCAGGCCAGCCCAGTGGTTATCCGTGTAATACAGGGCCAGGAAGCTGTTGACCGTACCAAAGCCGACAGACCCGGCAGCCAGAGCGGCACCATACGGCAGCACTTTCTTGACGGCGAGGGCGAAGGACATCGGCTTGCCTTTGCTCGGCAGCGGCTTGATGGCTTTGTAGAAGGTCAGCAGGATGATGCCGCCAATACCCAGCAGGGTGGCAAAAATGCCAACGGGCAGCAGCCGGATGTTCGGCAGGAGGCCGCTGAGGAACTGGCCGACGGTCACGCCAACAGCGATACCACCGTAGGAGGTGACACCGTTCCAGGAAATGGCGACGGAGGAGTGCGCAGGGCCGACGCGGCGCAGGTTCCATGTCGTGACGGAGGTGGAGGTGCAGCTCTCGGACCAGCCGATGAAGAGACGGCTGATGAGGGCAATGCCCAGGGCCACATAGCGGGACGTGTCATTCAGGCCCATGAAGCTGGGGATCAGAGCCGCAAGGCACATCAGCAGGCCGGAGATGGTGCAGAAGATGAGACCATACCGCAGAATGGCCTTGGGGCCATGCACGTCAATGCGATGACCGACGATCACACGCCCCATGGCGGTACCGATGTACTGCAGGGAGATGGTGCTGGCGGCAATGGCTGTGCTGAAACCCAGCGTGTTGTGCACGAACTGGGCACCAATGATGGCATTGGGCAGCCCGATGACAAAATAGACAAGGAGGTTGAACAGGACTACGGGCATGACCCGCATGGTCGGCGAGCACGTATAGGTTGCGTCTTCATCAGACATGGGCGTCCCCTTTGCAGTTTCCGCAAGCCGTGCCCACCTGGTAACTGTAACCGGCACAGCCTTTCTTGGTTATCGACCATAGGTGAGAAAGCCTTTTGCGTCACGGGGCAATGATTTGCCCAGCTTGCATAGTTATGAATGGCTGCCATGCAGGGATGTCAGTAGGATGATATCTGGCTGGTTGGGGTAAAGCGTTTCACTTTTTCTTCTTCACCATGATACAGGGCGGCCTGATCACGATGATGAGCGACCGGCCATTGCTGCGAAGGAGCCGATGATGATTGATGATGCGGTAAAGAAAGCCTGTGAGGATGCAGGCTACCAGATTCTTTCTTCCGAGATGGTTTATGAAAACCCATGGACTGCGGTGCGGGAAGACAGGATCATCCATCCTGGTGGCAGGAAGGGCCTGTACGGCGTTGTCGAACGGGGGACGTTTGCCGTCATCATGCCCATGCATGCTGATGGTCGCCTGACACTGGTCCAGCAGTTCCGATACCCGGTGGGAAAGCGGCTCTGGGAGTTCCCCATGGGCATGTGGGAGACACGGCCGGATGCAGATGCCACGGAGCTTGCCCTTGGTGAGCTGCGGGAGGAAACGGGCCTGCGTGCCGGTGAGTTGATCCATGCAGGGACACTGTATCAGGGAGCTGGATACTCCACGCAGATGGGGCATGTTTTTCTGGCCCGGAATCTTGTCCGTGGTGAGGCCGAGCGGGAAGCGACGGAAGCCGACATGAAGGTGAAAGACATCCCGCTTGCCGAGTTTGAGCGCATGATCGTGGAAGGGGAGATGACCTGCATGGTTACGCTGGCCGCCTATGCCCAGATACGGGCCCGGGGTCTGCTCTGAGGAGTCCCGTTCCGTTGCGGGCGGCAGTCCGTCCCGCTCTTCTGGTCCTGCTTCTGGTGGGAGGGCCGCTGCTTTTGTGGCGGATTCCGGCCATCCAGCATGGGCTGGGACTGATGCGGGAGTGGGCCGGGCAGCCTTATGCGGCCCTGCGGGTCCTGCCGCTGGCCGTGCTGTATTGTGCTTTTGGTCTGCCCCGGCAGGCACTTTGTTTCGTGCTGGGAGCGGGGTTTGGCATTGGCATCGGGGTGGTGGAGGCCAGCCTGGCCTATGGGGCCGGTGCCCTGCTGGGCTATGGCTGGGGGCGGCTCTGGCGGTGGAAATGCCCGGTCAGGGCGGTTTACGTGCCGTGGTTCATCCGGGCTGGACAGCGGGCTCCATTCCGCATGGTGGCCTGTGCCCGGCTGCTGCCGGTCGGGTCTGCCCTCCTGGTATCGGTCTCGTCTGGCATGGCGGGGCTTGCAGTTGGCCGGTTCCTGCTGGCGACCATGCTGGGAGGATTGCCCCAGAATCTGGTTTTTCTTCTGGCTGGCAGGGGTGTAGAACTACGCCATGGCTGGGCACTGGTTACCGCCGCCGTGCTGGCACTTCTTTCCGCCGTGTTGGGAGGCTGGGTATTACGCGGGTTTCACAAAGAGATGAGATGGGAAAGGCAGGATAGCGGAGCATGAAGACGTCACAGCATGGCTTTTTTGAACATGCCCTGATTGGCAAATCGCTTATCAAGGGTGGGAAGATGCCTTTCTGGCTGCCGATCCTTCTGGGAACGCTGACGGCGGTTGGCCCTGTCTCGACAGATATCTATCTGCCGGCCCTGCCAGAGATGGAGCAGCAGCTTGGTTCCGCACCGGGAACGGGCAGCCTGACGATGGCGGCCTGGGTGGCGGGGCTGGCCATCGGGCAGATCATTGTCGGGCCGGTGACGGACCGCTTTGGTCGTCGTCGTCCGCTGCTTGTGGGTACCCTGTTCTATGCTCTGGCCGCAGCAGGCTGTGCCCTTTCGACCTCCATGCCCATGCTCTGTTTCTTCCGGGCTTTTGCCGCCCTGATGGGGGCTGCCAGCCTCGTGGTGCCCAATGCCTGCGTCAGGGACCTGACAGTCGGTGACGCCACGGCGAAGATGATGTCCCGCCTTATTCTCATACAGGGTGTCGTGCCCATTCTGGCGCCGGCTCTGGGTGGTTTTGCTCTCCAGTTCATCAGCTGGCGGGACATTTTCTGGGCAACGTCCCTTTATGGTGTAGTGGGGCTGCTGGCGGTCTTCCTTTTCCTGCCAGAAACACTGGATGGCGAAGACCGTCACCCCATGCGTCTCTGGCCCATTATCGTCCGGTATGGGCAGACCCTGAAGGACAGGAACTACCGCTTCAATGCGCTCATCTGGATGGTGCAGGGATTCGTCATTTTCACCTATCTGACGGCTGCACCCTTCCTCTTCGAGAGCGTGTATGCGTTCACGCCGTTCCAGTATGGCGTGCTGTTTGGCGTGATGGCGGTGTGCATGATCGGTTCGTCCCAGATCAATGCCTGGTTGCTGAACTACTATCACAGCCGGACCCTGCTTCGGGCCGGGCTTGCCATCAGCTGCGTCGGGGCGGTTGTACTGCTGGGGCTGGCCATCTGGTCTGCACTGGATGTCGATGCGGCAGGGCATCTCAGGCACATCTATCTCTGGCCACTGTTCGGGGCGATGCTCTGTGCGCTGGGGCCGGGGGGATGCATTGGCCCCAATGCCATGGCCGGTGCCCTGCTGACACAGGGGCGCAATGCCGGTGTCGCTACCGCTCTGGCGGGGACGGGGCAGTATGTGTTCGGTATTCTGGCCAGTGTCATGTTCTCATGGCTGCCGGTGGGTACGGCGATCCCGATGGGGGGAATGCTGCTGGCGGCTTTCCTCCTCATGATCCTGTTTGCCCGCATGGCTCCCTGATGGCAGCAAGGAGAGCCTTCCCTTTCAAAAGGACGGCACAAGGGCCTATAAGGGGGGCTTCGTGCATATCATGACCTGCAATGTGAAGGCCTGCCATGTCCTTTGAAGACCCTGCTCCGCTGGATTTGAAACAGTATATCCGTGAAGTTCCGGATTTTCCGAAACCGGGCATCCTGTTCTATGACATTTCCACCCTGATCCGGAATCCGGAAGCGTGGCAGGTGGCTACGGGGCGTCTGGCGCAGGCGGTGGCCCGCTTCCAGCCAGACCTTCTGGCAGGAATCGAGAGCCGTGGCTTCCTCACGGCAGCTCCGCTGGCAACCCGCCTCGGCTGTGGTTTCACCATGCTGCGCAAGCCGGGCAAGCTGCCGGGCAAGACCATTTCCCACAGATACAGCCTCGAATATGGTGAGGATGAGCTGCACATCCAGGCGGATGCCGTCCGTCCCGGCCAGCGTGTGGTGGTGCTGGATGATCTTCTGGCAACCGGCGGTACGCTGGCTGCTTCCATCGACCTTCTGCGCAAGGCTGGGGCCGAGGTTGTCGGAGCTTCCGTGATGATCGAGCTGCTGGCTCTGGGAGGCCGTGGAAAGGTTGACGTGCCGGTCACGTCCCTTCTGACATACGAGGACTGAGCCGGGACAGGGCCTACAGGAGGCAGCATGATGTCGGATTCCCTGCCCGTGACGGCGGTCCTGCCGGCTTTGCTGGAGGCACTGGCTGCTGGCTCCAATGCCGTGCTGGTGGCCCCGCCGGGTGCCGGGAAGACCACGGCCGTGCCGCCTTTTCTGCTGGAGGCTGCGCCTGACTGGCTGGGGGATGGCCGTATCCTGCTTGTGGAGCCACGGCGTGTGGCCGTGCGGGGAGCGGCCCAGCGCATGGCGGCCTTGCGGGGTGAAGCCCCCGGCGGGGTGATCGGCTATCGCACCCGCATCGACAGTGCCGTTTCGGCCCGGACCCGCATTGAGGTCGTCACGGAGGGTCTGCTGGTCCGCCGCCTGCTGGCAGACCCCCTGCTGGATGGCGTATCTGCCGTCCTGTTTGATGAAGTGCATGAGCGGTCACTGGATGGCGACACGGCTCTGGGGTTCTGCCGGGACATGCAGCAGAGCCTGCGGCCGGAGCTGCGGCTCGTGGCCATGTCCGCCACGTTGGATGCGGGCATTTTCACGACCGCCCTTCAGGCCCCGCTGATCGAGAGTGACGGACGGCAGCACCCGGTGGAGGTCCGCTACCGGCGGGACATTGCCCATCTGCGTGATCTGCCGGAGAGCTGTGCCCAGGCCGTGGCACAGGCCTGGCGGGAGGAAGAGGGCTCCATTCTGGCGTTCCTGCCTGGGGTGGGAGAAATCCGCAGGGCGCAGGCCAGTCTTCAGGGACTTCTTGGGGACCGGGTGCCTGTCCATCCTCTGTACGGGGAGCAGTCGGTGGAGGATCAGGCCCGTGCGCTGGCTCCGGAGTCCGGGCGGCGTATCGTGCTGGCGACATCCATTGCCGAAACGTCCGTGACGGTTCCCGGTGTGCGTGTGGTGGTGGATGGTGGCTGGCGGCGTCTGCCCCAGCGTGATGCCGGTACGGGCCTGCCCCGCCTTCATACACGGCGCATTTCCCGGGCAACGGCGGAACAGAGGGCAGGCCGTGCGGGGCGTCAGGCTCCCGGTATTGCCATCCGTCTCTGGTCTGAAATGACCCAGCGTAGCCTGATTGTGCAGGAAGTCCCCGCCATAAGGGAGGCGGACCTGTGTGATTTTGCCCTCGTGACGGCAGCTTGGCAGCAGGCGATGGGCACGGCCCCGGCGGCTCTGTCGCTCATCGAGCCAGCCCCGGAGGGGGGACTGGCCGCAGCGCAGTCCCTTCTCCAGTTTCTGGGGGCTCTGGATGGTCAGCGGGAGCTGACGGTTCTGGGGCAGCGGATGGTCGGGTTTGGTACGCATCCCCGGCTGGCTGCGATGCTCTGCGCTGCCCGGACGGTGGAGGAGATGGCCGTGGCGGCCTGTCTGGCGGCCCTTCTGGAAGAACGTGATCCGCTGGGCGGTCGTGGGGGCCGGGGAGGAGAGGCCTCCGCTGACCTCCGGCTGCGTCTGAAACTCTTCATGCAGGATGATGCCCGTGTTCCCAGGCATGTGTTGCGGCAGCTCCGCCATGCTGCGGGGCGGTTCCTGCGCCGGGCCGGGCAGGGGACAGGGCAGGATGGTCTTGCGGACCTCGTGAGCGATGGGCTGACGGGTCACGTCGCGGGACGTCTGGTGGCGGCGGGGTTCCCTGACCGTCTGGCACAGCGGACCAGTGCCGATGGACGGTACCGTCTGGCAGGAGGTGGCAGTGCCCGCTTGGGGGCGACAGACCCGCTGGTGCAGGAGGACCTTCTGGCTGGGGCGGCCTTCCATGTCCGCAAGGGGACGGACATGACCCTTGCGGCTCCGGTCACGTTGGAGACCCTGCCCGATTCCGTACAGGCCAGCCTGAAGGAACAGCGGGAACCGGCCCTTGATGGTACATCGGGCAAGGTTATTGTCCGGCAGAGGCTGCGGCTGGGCAATCTGGTGCTGAAGGATCGTAACGTCCCCCCCGAGGCGGAAGACATCACGGCGGCCCTTCTGGCGAAGGTGCGGTCTGATCTGGCCCGGCATCTGGACTGGTCGGCGGCGGCCCGCCAGTTTCAGGCCCGTGTCGCTCTGGCCCGGACGCATTATGCGCCCCATCTGCCTGATCTGTCTGACGAGGCTCTGGCCGAGGACATGGAGTGGCTGGAACCGTGGCTTGCGGGACTGGACCGGCTCACACAGATTCAGGAGCTGGACCTTGTGGCCATTCTGGCCAGCCGTCTGTCCTATGAGGACAGGCAGGAGCTGGACCGCCAGCTTCCGTCCCATGTGACTCTGAAGGTCGGGCGCCGGCGCATTGATTACACGACGGTCGTGCCATCCCTTTCTGCCCGGGCGCAGGACTTTTATGGCACCACGGCCCTGCCGCAGCTGGCAGGTGGCCGGGTGCCGCTCCATGCTACCCTGCTGTCCCCTGCCGGACGGCCACAGGCCGTGACGGCGGACCTTGCCCAGTTCTGGACGTCAGGCTGGCTGGACATGCGGCGGGACATGCGGGGGCGCTACCCCAGACATAAATGGCCCGAAAATCCCGCCGAGGAGGCTTGAGGCCGCTCAGTCTCCGGTTTTCTGTCTCCGGTGGTTCGAGTATGTGCTGCTTCGGGGAGGAGAGGCCATCATATGGTATCGCCCACACGGGTGGATTGTATGACGAGGGGCAGGACCTGCTCGTGATATTGGTCCTTGCGGTAAATGTTCTTCACCATGTGGGGATTGAGGCCCTTCGCCAGAATGTTTTCCATCCTGATGTCGAATTTGTTCAGGTTGTTGAAGACGACTCTTGTGAACAGGATGGGGCCGGTCACTTTCAGTGTTGCCACGCTGCCCGTGCTGTGCAGGTTGGGCGTGTAAAGGAAGATGTTGGCGATCAGCTGGTTGATGACCTTGGCCATAAGAGGATGGCCCGGCGCACAGATGAGACACCATATGGGGAATTCACCCCCTTCAATGTGGGACAGTTCGGCTTTTTTGCCCCATTCGAAGTATTGGGGCAGGCTCCAGTCCCATTGTGAAATGATGAATTGGTCGTCATCACGGATAATGGAGGATAATGGCCGGCTGCTGCCCGATTTCATGTCCAGATAGACGCCGCCATGCTGATACAGGCAGAGATATCTGAAAAAATCCGCCTGTGCTGCGCCATAGAGGCGGTTCAGCCGCAGATAGACACTCAGCACGTCCCATCCATAATGGGTATGGATGAAGTCAATGCGGTCTTTTTCTGAATAATACCGGTACTCCCAGTCCTTATTCATTGTTTTCAGGGACGTTATGTTTTCAAGATAGCCTGTTTCCGGGTGAAGGGCATTGTCTGTCTGGTGGATGATGTGCGGTATATGGGGAGAAAAAGGTTTTTCCTGAACGAATTTGAATGGAATGCTCGAGAGGCGTCTGAACTCTTCCCACCAGTTGGCCTTGTTGGCGAAGCCGAAGGTGCCTTCGGGGCGGGCGGACAGGAAATTGCCGTCTTTCAGCAGGACGAACGTATCATCCTTCGGGTTCAGGACGGTGATGCCATGTGCCGTCAGCTGTTCATGGGTGGGGAGGCAGGCCCTGTAATGTTCGATGTCGCAGAAATCGACATGCCTGAACTCATCATTCTGGATGATGAGAACCGTAAAGAAATACGTCACGAAAATCGGGTGATGCAGGGCAATTGCATTACGTTCGCTGTGGGCTGTCATGTATCCGTCCTTCTGGCGCATCCGGCATGTCTTTTTCAGGTCTTCAGGAGGTGGGGGGCATGGCTGTTTTCAGCCCGTGCTGTCTGAATGCTGGGTCTTTCCTGACCTGCCTTACCTGCCCTGAAAATGAAAGAAAAGTAAACTGCCACGGAGACCGGGTCCCTGCAAGTATTTTGCAAGGTGGAGACGGGGTGTTTTCTGCTGAGGCGGGCTGATATGTGGTACAGCCTGAAGGTCAGGAAGGTGCTTTCAAACGGGATGGAGTGTGGTAGGGAGTGGAAGACTTGAAGAGACATTGCGGCAGCCGTGCCGCAGTGAGGGGAGCGCATGTGAATGCAGCCGGTTATGAGGCACTTGGTCTGGTCTGTCCTGCTGCCGGCGGCCGTGGGGAGCATGGTGGCTGCGGGCGTATGCCTGTGGTGGGTGCCTGGTGGGGAAAAGGTTCCCGAGCCGATAAAGAACACGAGCCTGTATAAAGCGGTCCGTCATCCGCCTGTCCCGGTATCGTCTCCGCTTGTGCTGCCGCCTGCTGCCACACCGGTGGGGGCCTTACCCGTGGGTGTGAACCATGAAGCGCCCGCTTTGCGGGAGGCGTTGAATCTGCCCAGTTTTGCGCCGCTGGTCCATCAGGTCATTCCGGCGGTGGTGAATATTTCAATCTCTCATGCGTCATCCTCGGCGGATGAGGATGATGAGGGAGAGCCTGATACGGCCTCTCCGCCTGCCAGCCAGGAGCAGCGCCGGGCTTCACCGGCCCCCCGGAAGAAGCATCGTCTCCGGCATCATGTGACGGGCAAGGGGCATCACATGCTGCATCCGGCTGATGACGAGCTGACAGGGGCCGGATCCGGTTTCGTGGTGGATGCTTCTGGCATCATCGTGACGAACCGGCATGTCATCGGCCACGCCACGAGGATCATGGTGTCCCTGTCTGACGGCCGCTCCCTGCCCGCCCACAGCCTGGGGGATGACCCGATGACGGATATTGCCGTCATCAAGGTGGATAGCCCGACACCGCTGCCCTGCGTTTCCTGGGGGGACAGCCGGCAGGTGGAAATTGGGGACTGGATACTTGTGGCAGGCAATCCGTTCGGGTTCGGGTCGTCAGTGACGGCGGGCATTGTTTCTGCTGTCGGACGTGATCTGGGCAGTGGGGCGCTGGATGACTTCATGCAGCTGGATGCCCCCATCAATCCGGGCAATTCTGGTGGGCCTGCTTTCAATCTCCAGGGGCAGGTCGTGGCAATGAACGCCGCTATTGCGTCCCCCAGTGATGGTTCCGTGGGGATTGGCTTTGGTATTCCGTCGGAAATCGTGGCGCCTGTCGTGGAGGCCATCCGCCAGACGGGCCATGTGGAACATGGCTGGCTGGGTGTGACGCTCAACGATTCCAGTTTCCCCATGTGGGTGGAGGATGTGGATCCTCACGGAGCGGCATGGCGGGGAGGCCTGCGGAAGAAGGATGCCATCCTGGCGATTGGCAACATCCCGGTGCATGATGCCCGGACGGTGTTGCGCAGTGTTGCGGCAGCCCATCCCGGGACGGTTTTCAATTTCACCATAAGGCGGGAGGGCAAGATCATCACCCTCCCGGTTGCGCTGGGCAAGCGCCCCACGACGGTTTTCTAGGGCTGGCTGCCCCTCCATCAGGGTGCAGTCGGGGGTTCCCTGTCTGCCAGACGGGCCTGGGCGCTGACGGTGACACGGACGGTCTGCATTTCTGCCGTGCTCTCCGGTGCTGCGGCAGCGCTGCGGGCTTCGGCCATCATGAGCATTGGGCCTGCGGGGTGGAGCGGTTCAAAACCATCTGCGCCGTGGCTCCCGATACGCACACGTTCCAGACCAATCAGGGTCTGGCCCAGAGCGGCGGCATCTTCCTCGGCCTGCTGGCGGAGTTTTTTCAGGGCCCCCAGACGGGCCTGCTTTTCCAGCTTTTCACGGGTCTCGGGGTTGAGAGTCCATTGCATGTCCTCAAGGCCCAGCCCCAGTTTCTGAAGTTTTTCGGCCAGAGCAAGCAGGCCGTCACGGTTCTGGCTGCTCAGGGTCAGGCTCTGGCGGGCAACCCAGCTGCGTTTGTCATGAGGACCATATTCCTGCCCGACCGTGTAAGTCTCCGCCGTACTTTTCACGTCCGGCTGATCTTTCAGGATGGCCATGGCACTGCTGACAAGCTGGTTGAGGTGCTGCTGGGTGCCGGTGGGAGAACTGCCCTCCGTTCTGGCTGAAAAGCGTATGGAGAGCGTATCTGCCTTTGCCTGTGCTTCATCAGAAACGGCAAAGGCGAGCAGCGTACCATGTGGGTGTGGCGGCTCTGGCGGGATCATGGCAGGGGGTTCGCCATCGGGGATGGTTGGTGCCGGGGGAGCTGCCATGGCCACGCTGCCTAGCAGACATCCGGTGGCCAGTGCAGTCAGGCCCGTGAATTTCAGCGAACGATGGAGGGTCATTGGTGGGAGCCTTCCTGATTTTTCAGCAGAACAAGTGCGCGCCGCAGGCGGCCTATGCCCGCCCGTATGTGGTTCTGCTGGCAGAGTTCCTGCCCTTCTTCCTGAAGATGCCGTGCATCATCCATGGCCCCGACGGGAACATCATGAGGCATGCGCATCTTTTCTGCCAGATGCTCGCTGAGCTGGGCGCAGTAAGCCTGGCTGTCGCTGGTGATGACAAGGTCCTGCGCAGGGGTGGAGGGTTCTTCTTCCGGCAGCAGTGACCCCCAGGCGTGCCCCGGCCGGAGCGGCATCTGGGCCAGCAGGAGAAGGACAGTGAGGAAGAAAACGGTGCGCATGGTCATCAGACTATCACAGCTTGTTTGCCCGGAAGATGGGCGAGGAATGAAGATTTGGTAACAGGCCTGACGGGACGGTGTCTCATGGTGTGGTTTCCGCCGGAGTGGTGCTTCTGCCGGTCCGTTCTGCTTCTGGCAGAAGGGGCAGGAAGAGTGTGACTTTCAGGCCGGGATTGGCCTGGGTAAGGGTCAGACGGCCATGATGCAGGCTGGTGACGGCCTGTACCAGAGAGAGGCCAAGGCCGGAGCCTGGCGTGTTGCGGGCGCTTTCAGCCCGGAAGAAGCGCTCGTGGGCGCGCAGTATGTCGGCATCATTCATTCCCGGCCCCTGATCCCGGACGCTGATCTCGAGTCCCTGTGGTTTTTTCTCCGCGCCGCTGCCCGGGGCTGTTCCGGCCATGACGGGATGGGCGCTGAGGGTCAGCATACTGTTTGGTGGGGAGAATTTTATGGCATTGTCCAGCAGGTTGGCCAGTGCCTGCTGGAGCATTCTTTCATCACCAAACAGGGAGGGCAGAGGGGTGACATCCAGTGCCAGGCTCAGCCCGGCATCCTCTGCCGAGGCTTCGTAGAGTTCAGCCATGTTGGACAGGAGCTGGTTGAGGTTGACGGTCGTGAAGGCCGAGCGGCGTGCTCCTGCTTCTATCTGGGCGATCCGAAGGAGGGCCTCGAAGATGCCGGTAATGTGGTCCAGGTCCCCGATGGCCCTGTCCACGGCCGTGCGCAGTTCATCGGGTGAGGTGGCAGAGAAGAAAGCTTCTTCCAGCTGGTTGCGGGCCCGGGTTATGGGGGTGCGCAGGTCATGCGCAATGGCGTTGGAGACCTGGCGGACGCCCTCCATCAGCCGGTTGATCCTGTCCAGCATGGTATTGACCGTTTCGGCGACGAGATCGGTTTCACTGCCTGTCAGGGCGATGCGGTGGTTGAGGTCGCCATTGGCTACGGCAGAGGCTGTACGGGCGATGGAGCCAACCATGCGGCGGAAGAGGTCCCGTACCACCAGGGCGCCGCCCACGGCCAGCAGGGAGATCATGACGGCACACCAGATGAGCGTGCGGGTGATGACAGTGCTGAGGAGGGTGCGGCCCCGTATGTCGTGCCCGACAATCAGCTTGAAGCCATGCGGCAGGGTATAGGCCTTGAACTGGGCAGGCGTCGTGAAGGTGTAGCGGCGGATGGTCAGCTCGTAAAAGTGGTTCATCTTTTTGACGGCCACCGGCCAGCCCGGCAGGTTGCCCGCCATTCGCCGCCCATGGCGGTCTATCAGCAGATAGAGGGCGTCATCATCAATGTTCTGTTCCAGCCTGTCATTGATGGCCTCACTCAGGGCGGGGGCCCCGCCGTGCCCCCAGCGGTGCCGGAGTTCCTGCGCATCCGTCTCGATGAAGGCACGGACATGGTCGTTCAGCAGGTTTGTGCTGCTCCACCAGATGAAGGAGAGAAACAGCGTGGCCGAAATGAGAAACAGGACACCATAGCCCAGAGCAAAATTGATGCCCGCCGAGCGGATGGGCCAGCGCCGTTTTCCGTTCCGGCTGTGGAGGAGAGGGAGTCGGAACAGGTGGCGGCGGGACAGACGGCGGTATAGGGGTGTCCTTTCCTCTGCCATGGTGTTGGCTGTCAGTCCTGCGTGGGGCGGAGGATATAGCCTGCATTGCGGACCGTGTGGATGATGGCCGTCTCAAACGGCTTGTCCACTTTCTGGCGCAGGCGGGAGACATGGACATCAATCACGTTCGTCTGCGGGTCGAAGTGATAGTCCCAGACTTTCTCCAGCAGCATCGTCCGGGTGACAACCTGCCCCGCATGGCGGACGAGAAACTCCAGAAGGCGGAATTCACGGGGCTGGAGATCGATTTTCTGCCCATCACGGCGGACTTCGCGGGAGAGGAGGTCCAGCGTCAGGTCGCCTACGGTCAGGGATGTTTCCGGGGCGGATTCATTGTGGCCCCGGCGCCCCAGGGCTTCCACACGGGCCAGAAGCTCGGAGAAGGCGAAAGGCTTCGTGACATAATCATCCCCGCCGGCCCGCAGCCCATCCACCCTGTCATCCACGTCGGAAAGAGCGGAGAGCAGCAGCACGGGGGTGTTGTTCTTCTGGCCACGCAGGGTTTCAAGGATGTTCAGCCCGTCAATGCCACCGGGGAGCATCCTGTCGAGGATGATGATGTCGTATTTCTCGCCAATGGCCAGATACAGCCCATCCTTGCCGTTGTCGGCCTGGTCCACGTTATGGCCAGCTTCTTTCAGCCCCTTGAGGACAAAGGAGCGGACAGTCGGATCATCCTCAACCAGTAGAATACGCATTGGTCCTGCCTGTTTTCCTGATATGCTGCGTGGTGTATCGTTGTGGGGCAGGATAGCGGCAAGCCGGGGCAAAAGGGAAGCAGGCCCTTGCCTGGTGGTCGGGCCCTACATTACGGGCATGTCAGGATGCCCGCCATATAGTGACCATGACAGGAAGGAATGCCCATGCAGTACAGAACACTGGGACGGACTGGCCTGAAGGTGAGTGAGCTCTGCCTTGGCACCATGACGTTCGGCCAGCAGAATACCGAGGCAGAGGGTCATGCCCAGCTCGATATGGCGCTTGAACATGGCGTAAATTTCATCGACACGGCTGAACTTTATTCGATTCCACCGCGTGCGGAGACGCAGGGTTCGACCGAGCGGATCGTGGGAAGCTGGCTGAAGGCCCGTGGCAACCGGGACAAGGTCATCCTTGCCAGCAAGGTTGTTGGACGCAGCCAGAATGACTGGTTTCGCCCCGATGGTGAAAAGCCACGTCTGACACCGGCACAGATACGTTATGCCATTGATGAGTCCCTGAAGCGGCTGAACACTGATTATCTGGACCTTTACCAGCTGCACTGGCCGGACCGGGTGGTGAACATCTTTGGTGAGGGCGGCACGACCTTCCGCACGCTCTCCGATGCTGATGAGGTACCGATTGCCGAGACACTGGGCGCTCTGGGTGAGCTGGTGAAGGAAGGCAAGGTCCGTCATGTCGGTCTCTCCAATGAGACCGCTTGGGGCGTGTCCGAGTTCCTGCGTGTTTCCCGGGAGGAAAAGCAGCCTCGCATTGCTTCCATCCAGAATGCCTACAATCTGCTGAACCGGACCTATGAGATCGGTCTGGCCGAGATGGGTCTGCGGGAAGATGTCGGCCTGCTGGCCTATTCCCCTCTGGCGCAGGGCTATCTGACCGGCAAATATCTGGATGGTGCCCGCCCGCCGGGAGCCCGGACGACCCTGTTCAACCGGGGCCAGCGTTATGAAAAGCCGGGTGTGGATGATGCCATCCGGGCCTATCAGGCTCTGGCGAAGGAATCCGGGCTTGATTTCGCCCAGATGGCCATTGCGTTCGTCACGTCACGCCCGTTCGTGACATCCAACATCATCGGTGCCACGACGATGGAACAGCTTGAGACGGCTCTGACCTCCATTCAGGTGGAGATCACGCCGGAGCTGGAAGAGAAGATCAACGCCATCCACCAGCTGAACGCCAACCCGGCTCCCTGAGGCCGGATGTCGTTCCGAGGTTGGCCCCGTCCCGGTTTCTGGGGCGGGGCTTTTCCGTTTCAGGCTTCTTTTTTCAGCAGTCGCCAGAGCGCAAGCAGTATTCCGCCCAGCAGGGCGAGATAGAGCAGGACGGCCGTGCCGATGAAATGGCGGGTGCTGCGGTGGGAATCATCAGCCCACTGGAGAAAGGCCGTCACGTCGCTGGCCATCTGGGGAATGGTGGCCTGTGTACCGTCCGGGAAGGCGATCATGCCCTCATGCAGTGGGGGGCGCATCTTGAACCTGTGATGATGCGTCAGGGCGATGGGGTTGTAATAGGTATTCGGTGCCAGGGTGACGCCGGGCGGAACGGGGCGGTAACCTGCCAGCATCTGGCGGATATAGTCCGGGCCGCCCCGGATGGTGCGGGCAATGTGGGAGAGGTCCGGTGGATAGTCCCCGCCATTATTGGCCTTGCCTACAGCCACACTGGGATAGGGGGAGGCGATGGGGCTTTCCAGCCCGGCATGACGCTGCTGTGCCCAGTGTTGCAGGGCCGTGACGGAGGGCTGGAGGTCAATCATGTCCCCATAATGGGCACGCTCCATGCTGTGGCAGGAGCTGCATACCTGCTGGAAGATCATCAGCCCCCGTTCTTCCGGGCGCATGGTGGTTGGCGGGACTGTTGCAGGGGCCGCCACCTGCGCAGCGGCAGGGGCCTGTGTTGGGGCAGGGTCATCCGCTCTGGCCGTGGCGGGGAGATGGGCCAGGGACAGGGCGGCCAGAAAGACCATGCCCGTTGGGCGGAGGCATGAACGCATCATGGTGCATCTCCCTGTGTGGAGGCGTCACTGGCTTGCCGTTCCCTGTAGGCTGCCAGAGGGAGCAGCCCCAGAAAGGTGAGGAACCAGACCAGCATGGCGCCCCGGCTGAGCCAGACCCAGAGGGGGGTAGCTCTGTTCATTCCTGCCAGAATGAGGATGATGAAGGCGATGAAGAACAGTCCCAGCCCCATCCGGGCCAGCGGGCGGTAGGTGGCGTTATGGCGGGGGGACTGGTCCAGCCAGGGCAGGATGAAGAGGACAAGCAGGCTGGTGGCTGCTGCAATCAGCCCGCCCAGACGGGAAGGGACAGCCCGCAGCATGGCAAACCACGGGGCCAGATACCATTCCGGTGTGATGTCTGTCGGTGTTTTGAGGGGATTGGCTGGGATGATGTTGTCCAACTTGCCCAGCAGCCCCGGCAGGAAAAAGATCAGCCCGGCAAACAGGGCCAGAAACACGCAGACAGCCAGACAGTCCTTCACCACATAAAATGGAGCAAAGGGGCGGGTCGTGCGGTCCGGGTGGGGGCTGTCCAGCGTGGGGTTGCTGGAGCCTGTACCATGCAGGCAGAGTATATGGAGCCCGACCACCGCAGCGATGATGAAGCCAAGGGTGAAATGCAGGATGAAGAAGCGGTGCAGGGCCACACCGCCCAGCGTGTCTTCTCCCAGAAGATAGACGAGCAGCCCGTGACCGATGCCGGGTATGGCCTCCACGGCATGGGTGATGACGGTGGCCCCCCAATAGGACATCTGCCCCCATGGCAGGACATAACCTGCAAAGGCGGTCGTCATGAACAGAAGCATCAGGAACAGGCCGGAGAGCCAGACAAGTTCCCGTGGGGCCTTGTAAGACCCGTACCAGAGGCCTCGGCCGACATGGAGATAGAGCGCAGCAAAGAGCAGGCTGACCCCGCCTGTATGGATGCTGCGGATGAGCCAGCCGGAGGGGACCCGCCGTTCCATGGCTTCCACACTGTCGAAAGCCTGGGCGAGATCGGGTTGGTAATGCAGGGAGAGGAACAGACCGCTTACGACCATCAGCCCGAAAGCAACCATCAGACAGGCACCAAGTGTCCAGAGCAGATTGACCGGCGGCATGGGGAAGCGGGTCATGTGCTGGCAGAAAGGCCGCAGGAAGGGCAGGCGGGAGTCGAGCCAGCTTCTGGTCGGGTGTGTGTTGTCGTTCATCGTGTGGACCGTCCCTCAGAGCTGCTGGATGCTGTTCATGCCGTAATGGGGTGAGAGAAGGCTTTCTCCCAGCCTGATTGTATGGTCATCCACGAAATGGAGTGGGGGAACCGGGAGATTGTAGGGGGCGGGCATGTTGCGAAGGACCCGGCCAGCTCCATCAAACTGCGACCCATGGCAGGGGCAGAAGAATCCGCCAGAGGCGGGCAGGCTGGTGATGTTCTGATAGTCCGGTACGCAGCCCAGATGGGTGCAGATGGTGACATACACGCCATAGTCGGGCCGGAGGGACCGGTGGGCATTTTCAGCCTCACGGGGCTGCTGCCGGATGCGGGATTGCGGGTCCAGCAGCTGGGCGAGCAGGGCGGGGTCCTCCAGCGCACGGATCATCTCTGGTGTGCGGCGCTGGATGGCAACGGGCATCCCCTGCCAGACGACGATCTTGTGCGCACCGGGCTCCAGGTCCTGTACGGAAATATCCAGGACCGTTTCTTCCTGTGTGCTGGCAGCAGAGCTTGCCCGGGTGCGGCGGAGACTGTCCAGAAAGGGTACGGCCAGCGTACAGGCCCCGGCCCCTCCCAGCGCCACGGACCCAGCCGTCAGGACCGTGCGGCGTGTCGGGCGGGGCAGGAGGGACTCTTCATCAAGGGATGGATGGGGCGTGCTGGCATCATGGTTCCGGGTCATGGGCGGGCGTTCTCCTCAGGCCCTTTTTATAGAAAGAGCCGCAGCGCGGTGCAATTGGCCCGTGGAGGGTCCGGCTGACCGTTTTTTCCTGTCGGGTTCATAAGGGGCAGGCTTACAGGGCGGCCCGGACCCGCCTCATCAGGGACAGACTGTGGTGTTTCAGCTTTTCCATCAGCAGATAGACAGCTGGTGTGGTGTAGAAGGTGAGCAGCTGGCTGATGGCCATGCCGCCCAGAATGGCCACGCCCAGAGGGCGGCGCAGTTCGCAGCCATACCCCTGGCTAATCAGCAGCGGGATACCGCCGAGGGCTGCGGCCAGTGTTGTCATAAGGATGGGGCGGAAGCGGGTGACAGAGGCATGGCGGATGGTCTCCTCGGCTGTCATGTCTGGATGATGGTGGTGGATGTGCAGGGCAAAGTCGATCACCAGGATGGCATTCTTCTTCACGAGGCCCGTCAGCAGGATGACGCCGATGATGGCCACAAGGCTGAACTGCTCACCGGAGGCCCATAGCCCCAGCACGCCCCCCACGCCAGCGGACGGCAGGGTGGAAAGGATGGTGATGGGGTGGAGGAGACTTTCGTAGAGAACGCCGAGGGCAATGTACATGATGGTGATGGCTGCCAGGAAGGCCAGCAGGGCATTGAGCATGAGGTCCGTCGTCTCTCCGGTTGTCCCCGTGAACTCCCCATGAATGCTGTCCGAAGCATGAAGGTTCACCAGTGCCCTGTGTATCAGCGAGATGGCATCATCATAGCTGGTGCCTTCGGCCAGATCGAAGGAGAGTGTCGTGGCATAATAGCCATTATGGTGGGTGATGCTGAGCGGCATGGGCGTTTTGACAATGCTGGCAACATTGTCCAGCGGGATCATCGTTTCCTGGGATGAGGAGACGGCGGCCCCGTTCGAGCTGTTGCCCGAGAGCTTGTTGGCCAGGGAGTTGGTGACGGAATCCCGGGAGAGGGAGGCCTGGGTACTGAGCGTGCCTTTGGTCCTGACCCGGATGAGGTTGGAGGCAATGCCCCCTGCTGCCGTACCAGCCGAGGTGGACAGCCAGAGATGGTGCAGTGTGTTGGAATATTCCCGGAACGGTTCCGCCACCACCATGACCACCCGGTGATTGGTCAGGGGAAGGTGGATGGTGGAGACGATGCTCTGCCCGTAGGCATCGAAGAGCGCATTCTGCACGAGCTGGGGCGTGATGTTGTAGCGGGCTTCCAGGTCACGGTGGATGAGGACATTGGCAAAAAAGCTCAGGTCCTCTGCATCGGTGGAGAGGTTGCGGAACTTCCCGCTGGCCCGCAGCTGGGCCAGCAGGGGAGGCATGGTGGCGTAAAGGGGGCCGTTGCTGTCGCTCTGGAGAACATAACGGTAATTGCCCGTGGTGTTGCTGTCGCCCCCTCCCTGGCGGCCATTGTTCAGAGCCCAGAAAAAGGCCTCCGCCCCGGCCTGCTGGGGAATGGCCTTGCGCAGCCGGGCCAGGATGACGGGGATGCTGTCACGCACGCTCTTGTCCTTGAGTGTGACGAAGATGCGCCCCGTATGGCTCGTGCGGTTGAAGGTCACGACGGTCTGCACGGCCGGGTCTTTCTGGATGATGCTTTCCACCTGATGCATCCGGCGTGTCAGGGCCTTGAAGGAGAGGCTTGGTTCGCCATTGATGCTGCCCTGAAGAATGGCAAGGTCCATGGAGGGTATGGCCGTCTTGGGCATGAGAATGATGATGCCGACCATGAGCAGGAAGCTCCCCGGCAGGGTCAGCCCGATGATGATGGGGTGGCGGAGGCTCCAGTGCATTGAACGGTCATAGAGCGACGTCAGGTGGTAAAGTCCCGTTTCCACGGCACGGACAGTCCTCATGGCACCATAGAGAAGCCAGGAGACAGGGTCTGCCAGGGGAGAATAGCGGGGCCTTTCGGGAATGGCCGGCGTTCTGCCTGCTGGTTCTATCGTCAGGAAATGGGCGCAGAGCATGGGCGTCAGGGTCAGGGACAGGACCATGGAGATGGCAATGGTCGCAGCCATTGTCAGCGCAAATTCATGAAGGGCCGAACCAAGCGTACCGGGGATGCAGAGCAGCGGGATGAAAACGGCGATGAGGGACAGGCTGATGGAGATGATGGTGAAGGCGATCTCGGAGGTGCCGACGATGCTGGCCTGATAGCGGTTCATCCCGTTTTCCATGTGGCGGGCGATGTTCTCCAGCACGACAATGGCATCATCAATGACAAACCCGACTGCAATGGTCAGAGCCATGAGGGAAAGGATGTTCAGCGAGAAATTGAACCACGCCATGGCTGTCAGCGTCCCCGAGAGAGCGACAGGGATGGTGATGGCCGGGATGAGCGTGCTGGCCATGTGGCGGAAGAAGAGGGCAATGACCAGCACGACCAGAAAGATGGAAATGACCAGTGTCTGTTTGGCATCCGCCAGCGAGGCCCGGATGGTCAGGGACAGGTCCAGGCCGGTGCGGAGTTCCGCACTGGCAGGCAGGGCCTGCTGGAGCCGGGGAAGACGCCTGACGATGTCGTTGACAATCTCCACCGCATTGGCGTGTGGCTGAGGGATGACAGCGATTGTGATGGCTGTTTTCCCGTTCAGTGTACTGTTCTGGTACACGTCCTGCACGTCATCCCGTACGGTGGCGATGTCTTTGAGGTAGATGGGATTTTTCCCGTTGCGGTAGGCCACGATGAGGTCCCTGTAATGGGCGGCCTCGGTAGCCTGGTCATTCGTCTGGAGCTGGATGCGCTGGTTGCCCGACGTGATGAAGCCCTTTGGCGTGAAGGCATTGGCCGAGGCCAGCGCCGCCCGGACATCCTCGGGGTTCAGCCCCCAGCGGTAGAGAGGATAGGGGTTCAGTTCGACCCGGACAGCCGGGTTGGAGGCCCCGAACAGCTCGACACGCCCCACACCGGCTATCTGTGCCAGTATGGGGCGGACCCTTATGGTGGCGAGGTCATAAAGCTGTGCCCTGGGGAGCTGGTCTGATGTCAGATGGAGCAGATAGATCGGTTTGTCGCCATCCAGCTTGAAGGCCTGCGGGTCTGCTTCCAGCGTGCTGGTGGGCAGGTCGCTTCGGGCGGCATGGAGGGCTGCCTGCACATCCCGCAGGGCGCCATTGATGTTGCGGGATGAGGAAAAATCCAGAAAGATGGACGTCTGCCCTCTGGTCGTGACGGATTCCAGCGTCTGGATGTCTGCAATGGTCGCCAGCCGCCGCTCCAGTGGAGTGGAGACGGAGGTGGCCATCTGCTGCGGGTCCGACCCCGGCTGGTTGGCGATCACCATGATGGAGGTCGCCGTCATGTCCGGCATGGTGGAAATGGGCAGGAAAGGCAGGGCAATCATGCCGGACAGAAAGATGGCGAGTGCCAGAAGTGTTGTCGCCACGGGGCGGTCAATGAAAAGACGACAGAAGACCATCCCTGACTATTAACTCTTTCTTATCGTGTTATTGCAGAACCTGTGCCTCCATAGAGATATTATCCCACTCAAATCAACCAGTTTTTACTGGTTATTCAAGTAATACCAGTTTGGGAAGAAAAGGTTAAAATCCTCCCTTTTCGTCTGGCCTGCTCAGGGCGTCACGGGCTGGGGCTGCGCCGGAACATAGCCATAGCCCTGTACGTATGTGGTCGTCTGGGCGACATATCCCTGACCGGGCTGAAAATGGGTGTAGCCGGGCACGGGGTAGGGGTAGCCGGGTACAGGCGGAGGAGCCGCAGGCTGCTGGATGACAATGACATTCGTGCTCTGTGGTGGCGGTGGCGGCGGGGCATAGCTCGGGGCCATGTAGGGCATGGCGTAGCCACCATCGTAATAGCCGCCTCCGCCATAGCCGTTGAAGACACGGTCAACCACGTTGTACCCCACACCGGACCCTACGCCGAAGCCAAGCCCCCGGGCGAAGCTGTGGCCGAAACTGTGGTGATGGTGTGCCGCAGCTGGCGTGATGGCCAGACCGCAGGCCAGAGCTGCCAGAGCAAGGCCTGTGGCTGCCCGCTTCATCAGTAGTCCGGAGACATGGATCATCTTGCGTTTCCTTGTACCAGTTCTGTCAGGCTGCCTGCCTGTCTAGCCTCTTTCATGTGGGGCTGTCCGCATGGGAAGATACAGGAGCAGGGTGATAAAATGTTAGTGAAATCACTGTCATGAAATGGTCATGTCTGTGGGGGGGGGGTGAAGACCGGTCATTCGGCAATGCTGGCAAAAAGCCCCTGCGTCACCATCTGCACATCCTGGGGTGTCAGGCAGGCCAGAAATCCCCGGTCCCCGGCATTGATCCAGATTGTCCTGTGTTTCTGTGCGCTGCGGTCGATGACGGTGGGCAGGGTTTCACGGGAGCCGAAAGGCGTTGTTCCACCCGAGACGAATCCCGTGCGGTCATGGGCCTCATCGGGCTGCATCATCTTGGCATTCCGGCCACCCAGAGCCGCTGCCAGTGCCTTGAAGTTGACCCGTCTGTCCACCGGGATGACTGCAAAAGCGGGCTGCTTCCTGTCGATCTTGACGGCAAGGGTTTTGAAGACGGCGGAAGGCTCTGCCCCAATGGCGCTGGCGGCCTGCTCGCCGATATGGCCTTTCTGTGGGGCATAGTCGTAGCGGCATGTCCTGTATGAAATGGCGGCACTGTCGAGAAACCGGGTGGCGGCGGTATCCTGCCTGTCTGTCATGGGGTGTCTCCTGTTGGATATGCAGGGGTGGATGATGCTCCAGTCAGGAAACCTTGCGACTCTTCGTCTGGCAAGCCGTCATGATACAGCCCTGCCCTGCTTTGGCCTCACGGCCGGGATGGTTGCGTCTGGTCCGGTTGCGGGCCATTCTGCCAGAAGGGTGGGTCGGTCTTCATCCATCCGTCATGCAGGAGACGTTCCATGTGCGGACCACTTGTCGTTCTGGCAGAATTCGAGGCCAGAGAAGATACTCTGGAGGCATTCCTTGAGGTCTGCCGTCATGATGCGGCCCGTTCCAGGGCTGATGAGCCGGGCTGTCTGGAATTTACCATTCAGTGCAGTGAGGATGATCCCATGCTTGTTGTGCTGCACGAGGTGTATGAGAGCCGGGCTGCCTTCCGGGCGCATGAGGCTGCTCCGCATTTTGCCGTTTTTTCCAGAGCGTTGCAGGATCTGAAGATTGTCACGAGGCAGATACGGTTCTTTCATCGGCAATGAGAGGGGAGTGACTGGCCCTTGATGGATGATCTTTTCCCGGAGACCCGGGAGCAGCTTGTCCTGTCGCCCGGGGCGGTTCTTCTGGGTGGCTTTGCCCGTGCGGAGGCGCAGGTGCTGCTTCAGGCTGTGGAATCCATCAGCCAGAAGGCTCCTTTCCGTCATTACAGGACGGCTGGTGGAGGGGTGATGGCAGCGGGCATGACGGCCTGTGGTCCATATGGTTGGGTGAGTGACGGGCAGGGCTACCGTTACATGCAGACCGACCCGCTGACGGGCCAGCCCTGGCCGGCCATGCCTGCCCTTTTTGCAGATATGGCAGGGCGTGCTGCACGGGCGGCAGGTTACGAGGGGTTTGTCCCACAATGCGGGCTTGTCAATCGGTATGCCGTCGGAGCGGGAATGGGGCTGCATCAGGATCGTGACGAACGCACCATGCAGGCCCCCGTCGTTTCGGTCTCGCTGGGGCTTTCAGCCCTGTTCCTGTGGGGTGGTGCCCTGCGGGGTTCCCCCTGCCGCAAGGTGCCGCTGCATCATGGGGATGTGGTGGTCTGGGGTGGCCCAAGCCGATGTCATTTTCACGGTGTGGCACCGATACGGGCCGCACCAGCCGTCGCCGGGCTGGACTGTCGGTACAACCTTACCTTCCGGGTGGTGGACCGCCCCTTCAGCGGGACGGGGCTACATTATCCAGATTGATGAGGCTTGTTGCAGGCTGGAACCGCCGGGGAGAATGGGCGGCCTTGTCCATGTTGTTTTCTTCTGCCGTTACGGGGGGCACGTGTGTAAAGCTCAGCTTTACCGTGACGGCCCGGTTGTGCAGGAAGACATTCCCGACTGTTTCATCCTGTGCCCGGCTGATGCCATGGGCAGGCTGGGTCCCCCGCCATGGAACGATGAGACGGGATGACCAAGCGTCTTCACTGGACACGGCATCAGGCTGGTCGGTCTGCTCATCCGAGAAATAGGGCGTCAGCTGGCTGTCGGAGAAACAGGCATGGCCCATGTAGGCAGCTACGGCCTCCCGGTAGGGGCGGGCGCCATGATGGCGGGGCATGTAAAATCCGTTCCATCTGGAGTCGTATCGGCACGCCTTGGCCCGCCAGAGATCGTCCTGCCCTTTTTCCATGCTGCACTGCACACGGACATGCAGCGAGTCGTCACTGCCTGTGGAGGCATAGGTGAGAGGTGTACTGGCCAGCGTCTGGCAGGGAAGGGTGGGAATGAGAAGAGCCGGTGCTGCAGGGCGCTTGTCCACAGGGAGAGGATCACCCGGCTCTGCCCGGGCGGTGGACACGACCGCCATCATGGAGGCGGCAAGCAGAAGAGCGGGCATGTGATGGAGTGTCATGAGGCAAGGATACCGCAGCACGGGGAGAAAAAGGACTCACGATATCGTATGAGCTGTGGTGTGTTCAGGCAAGCGGTTCCAGCAACCATCAGCAGGCCGGGACGTTGACAGCCAGACCGCCCAGGGCGGTTTCCTTGTAACGGTGGTTCATGTCACGTCCGGTTTCGGCCATGGTCTTGATGACGTGGTCCAGCGAGACATAATGCGCCCCGCTGTCATCACTCATGGCCAGAGATGAAGCATTGATGGCCTTGACGGCTCCAAAGGCGTTTCTCTCGATGCAGGGGATCTGCACAAGCCCGGCCACCGGGTCGCATGTCATGCCCAGATGGTGTTCCATGGCGATTTCCGCAGCATGTTCGCACTGTTCCGGCGTACCACCCAGGGCGGCCGTCAGCCCTGCTGCTGCCATGGATGACGCCACGCCGACCTCGCCCTGGCAGCCTACTTCCGCCCCGGAAATGGAGGCATTGAGCTTGAACAGCCCGCCAATGGCTGCTGCTGTCAGGAGGAAGGTCCGCAGCCCGTTGGTCGTATATTCGGGGCAGAAGTCCCGATAATAGCGCATGACAGCCGGGATGACGCCCGCAGCGCCATTCGTGGGGGCGGTCACGACCCGTCCACCAGCAGCATTTTCCTCGTTGACGGCAATGGCGAAGAGGCTGATCCAGTTCATCACGCCATGGGGGGACGGGGCAGCATTGGTCTTGGCCTGGAGGCGTGCATACAGTTTGGCCGCCCGTCGCTGGACTTTCAGGGGACCGGGCAGGGTGTCTGTATTGTGCAGCCCGGCTTCAATACAGGCCAGCATCGTGTCGGCAATCCTGTCCATGCCGCGTTCCACGTCCCAGAGAGGGCGGGTGGCGGTCTCGTTGGCCATCATGATGCTGGCAATATCGGTGTTCTGTCGTTTTGTGTGGGCGAGGAGGTCTGCACCACTGCGGAAAGGGAAGGGGACATCCGGCAGGGAGTAGGACATCGTCCGTGCCTGTTCCTCTGGTGTAATGAATCCCCCGCCAACGGAGCAGAAACGCTGGCGGGTTATCAGCGTGCCATCCCGCCCGAAGGCTTCAAACTGCATGGTGTTGGGATGGATGGGCGGGATGGTGGCCGTGTCCAGGCAGATGTCGGTCTGATAATCAAAGGAAAAGCTCGTGCCATTGAGGTTCAGCAGATGCGTGCTTTCAATGTGCTGGACCAGCTTTTTTGCTGCGTCAGGGTCGACATGTTCCGGTGTTTCGCCAGCAAGGCCAAGCAGGACGGCCTTTATGGTGCCGTGTCCTTCGGCTGTCAGGGCCAGGGAGCCATAAAGGGTGACGACAATGCGGGCCGGACTTTTTTCCAGCGGGCCGTCAGGCAGGTCCGCCAGGACATCGGCAAAGCGTTGTGCCGCCCGCATGGGGCCGACCGTATGGGACGACGAGGGACCGATCCCGATCTTGAACAGGTCAAACAGGCTGAGCATGGAAACGGACCCTCATTGCGTAAGACACTCCATCTTTATGGGATAGAATTGTGCCGGAGATAAGCCTTAAAAAATAAATTATTCTGATTATGAAACAAATATCAGACGCTGTTATGAAGGAAACTGTCCGGGGTGCCTGCCATGCACACAGGGTCACGGCAGGAGGGTCTTTCCATGGCCTTGATGGCAGGCTCATCCGGCGCCGGGATGGGTCCAGATATGCTCCAGTGCGGCCCGGCACTGGGTGATCAGGGCAGAGAGGTCGCCTTCATAGAGGCTGTCCGGCACGTCGGAAGAGAAAATCTCCACGGCACAGGCGCCCCGGAATCCGGCATCCCATGTGGCGTGGAGAAGCTCATGGAGGGGGATGCATCCTTTGCCGGGTATGCGCCTGTCTGCGGCGGAACGTGGCGTGCGCCAGTCGCTTATCTGTACGACATTGATGAGTGCCCCTGCACGGCGGATGGCAGCACAGGCCTCTGGCTGCTGCCAGATGTTCCAGTAATCCAGACACAGCCCCAGAGCGGGATGGTCCACGGTCTTGATGATGTCCAGAGCCTGATCGATGGTCCAGATGGCCGTCTCGTAATTGATGGAGGTCGGGTTCAGTGGCTCCAGTGAGAGGGTGATGCCCAGCTCCGCTGCCAGAGGGCAGAGGCGGCGCAGGGCATCGATCGTGCGGGTGATGCACCCTAGAACATCGCCATTCTCAGGGGCCCCGGTATTGACGACAAACGGCACCCCCTGGGTGTAGGGAGCGTAACGGCGCATGCTTTCTTCCAGCCGGGCAAGGCGGCGCCCAGGCTCCTGGGGGTAGGGCATCATTTTGCTGGCCCCAAAGGTACGGACGGCAGGCTGGAAGGAGCTGACCTTCAGGCCGCTTGTTTTCAGCAGCGCCATCTGTTCGTCCACCCGCTGCGGATCCAGCTTGCTTTCACACAGCTCAAGCGTCTCCACGCCCAAGGCGGCATAGCGCTGGATGTCTTCCTCAAAGGGCCATGGCTGGGTTGTGAATTCGTTCATTCCGAAGGCGAAGGGGAAACCACTCATGCTGCTGCTCCTTCTTTCATGAAGGTGAGAACCGTCTGATTGAATTTTTCCGTCTCATCGAGAAAGACCATGTGGGAGCTGTTTTCAAACTCCACGGCCTGACAGTGCGGCATGTGCTCGGCGACCCAGCGGGGCCCCGCAGCCGGAAGAACCTTGTCTTTGCCGGCAATCATCATCAGGCAGGGCAGGTCAAGATGGGGCAGGACGTCTCGCCAGTCCTGGGTCGTGTGGTCGGCCATCATGAGAGAGGCTGCCTGGCTGGGACATTTGGCCATTTCTTCCAGAAGCATGGCCTTTTCGTCTTCGGGAAGACTGGTGCTGAGGCAGTCCGAGAGGTTCTGCCTGTCGAAAGCGGACCGGTTGAAAACCAGCTGCTGCTGGAGGAAGGTCAGCCCGGCCTCGTCGTAGCAGGTGGCGTGGCCCAGCTTCCAGTCCGGGGCGAAGAACTGCTTTGGTGTCTGCTGCACGAAGATGGCGCTGCGGAGCCGGTGTCGGCCGAACAGCTCCAGATAGGACCATATGATGGGGGAGCCGATGGACCAGCCCAGCACGGTGGCGTCTTCAATCTCCAGTGCTTCCAGCAGGTCCCGGAGGTCTGCTGCCAGACGGGCGATACGGTAGCCGTGGTCCGGTTTCCCAGATTCTCCATGCCCTCGCAGGTCCAGCGTGATGACACGATACTGTTTTGCGAATGACCCGACATTGCGGTGGAAGAAGCGGCTGGAAAAGGTCCAGCCATGGATCATGACCAGGGGGCGTCCCTGGCCGTGATCCTCGTAATGCAGTTTCACACGGTCGCTGGTAGTGATGTAGGGCACGCAGGGTCTCCCTGTTTCATTGGCCTGTGCAGGCGGTTGCTGCCTTGTCTTCCAACTTGGGGCTGGCCAGCGTCTGTCTGCAAGGGGGGCTGTCATTTTCCTGCTGCCTGGTCCTGTGGGAGTGGGGCGGCCGGGAGCCAGACGTGGCAGGTTGTTCCCTGCCCAACCGTGCTGGTGAAGTGCAGTTGCCCACCATGTCTCTCCAGAATCTGTCGGACGATGGCCAGCCCTAGCCCTGTACCCTGTCCGGCCTCCGCATGGCTGGAGTCGGATGGCGGCGTGATGCGGTAGAAGCGTTCTGTAAGGCGGGGGAGATGGTGGGCGGCAATGCCAGGGCCGTTATCTTCCACCGTGATCAGGAGTCCCGGCAGGGAGGAGGTCGGTCCTTCGGCTGGGGTGGCCCGTCTGGCGTGAAGGCGGACGTGCAGGGTCCGTTCCGGCATTGTGCCGTACCGGATGGCATTTTCGATGAGGTTGAGGAGAACCTGCACCATTTCATCCCGGTTGGCCAGCAGGGTCAGGCTGTCTTCCTGCGTCACGGTCAGCCTGCGGCTGTCGTGCTGGAAACGTGGGGTGACTTCGCCCAGCACAAGGGCGAACAGTTCTTCTGCTTCCAGCTCTTCCCGGGGGTGGTGGTGGCCTTTCATCTCAAGCTGGGACAGATAGAGCAGCCGGTCGATCAGCCGCTGCATCCGTGTTGCCTGCTGGCTCATGATCTCCAGATACAGGGTGCGTGATGTCTGATCGGTCTGGTCGCCTCCCTCTTTCATCAGGTCGATGAAGCCGGTGAGGGAGGCCAGAGGTGTGCGGAGCTCGTGGCTGGCGTGGGCCACGAAGTCGGCTCTCATGCGGTCTACAGCCTGAATGAGACTGCGGTCATGCAGCAGGACGAGGACAAGGCTGTTCCGTCCTGCTGCACCGGGCAGTCTGCGCATGGCGAGATGGACGGAGCATTTTACGGGGACATCCAGCCTGATGGTGGTTGAACAGGGTGCAGGAAGGCCATCATCCATTGGGGGAGCATGAAGGGCGCTATGCAGGGTGCTGTGTGCCGTGGGGTGGCGAAGGAGCGCCCCGAGGCTGTTGCCATAATGGGTCCGTGCCGCCTCGTTGCAGGCCATGATCTGTCCGACGGAGCCGAGAATGAGGGCCATGCCCGGGATGGTATCTACCAGCAGGGTGGCCTCATGGAAGGGTAGAACGCTGCCCGGGGGTGGGGCAGATGGTCTGGGGCTGTCGGGGCGGGTGGTGCCGTGGGGGCGCCGGGACAGGTGCCAGACCATGGCCCAGCCCGTCAGGGCAAGGCAGGCACAGGTTGCCGTGATGATCTCTGGCAGGAGCGGAGAGGCCATGAGGCGGATCAGCCGGAGGATGGGCCGTGCTGGCTGATGGTGCCATCATCCAGCGCATAACCGGCGGCCCGTACGGTCCTGATGAGGTCGGCTTCCCCCGTTTCATTCAGCGCCTTGCGGAGGCGGCGGATATGAACGTCCACCGTGCGTATCTCCACATGGACGTTGGGGCCCCACAGACGTTCCAGCAGGGTTTCCCGTGAGAAGACCTTGCGGGGATGGTGGATGAAGAGTTCCAGCAGGCGGTATTCGGTTGGCCCCAGGGCGATGGGACGCCCGGCCCGTGTGACCTGATGATTCTCCGGTTCCAGCGTAAGGGGGCCGAATGTCACGATGTCCTGTACGGGGCGTGTGCGGCGAAGCAGGGCCCGCAGGCGGGCATCCAGCCTGTCGGTACTGCATGGTTTGGTCAGATAGTCATCAGCGCCGTTGTCCAGCCCGGCGATGACGTCCTGCTCGTCCGTCCGGGCCGTGAGGAAGAGGACGGGCAGGTCCTTCAGCCCCGGTTTCTGCCGGATGATGCGGCAGAGTTCCAGCCCGGAGAGACCGGGCATCATCCAGTCCAGCAGGGCGACGTCCGGTCGTTCTGTTTCGAGGAAGGCCAGTGCCTGTTCGCCATCCATGACGGTGCTGACCTGATAGCCCCGCTGCCTCAGGCTGTGTTCCAGAAGGACCCGCAGGGTGGGTTCATCCTCCACGACAAGAACAGAGCCTTTCTGGGGGCTGGCAGGGGGTTTCATGGGCTGGGGGACTCCTGTCCGGGTGGGAGTGGCTGGCTGTCATGGCCATGCGGGCGGGTCGGGGGCAGCGTAGCCCCCGTGACCATGAAGACCACACGTTCGGCCATGTTGGTGGTGTGGTCGCCGATCCGTTCCAGATTCCTGATGATGAAAAGCAGGGAGATATGGAGGCGGATGGTATGGGGATGACGGGTCATCTGTTCCAGGGAATCTGCCGTCATGGCTTCACAGTATTTGTCCACGAGCTGGTCGGCGGCCCAGATGGCATGGGCGGCACTGTCATCCTTGTGGGCCAGGGCATCCATGATGCGGCGGAGATGCTCCAGCACCAGCCGTCCCATTTCGCTCAGGGCGAGGCGGGCGGGGCGGGGAAGGGGCTGTTCCATCTGGCTGAGGCGCCGGGCGATGGAGCTGGCATAATCGCCCATGCGTTCCAGGGCGCCAGCCATGGGGATGCAGGCGACGATCTCCCGCAGATCTGCCGCCATGGGGCTGCGCAGGGCCAGCAGACGGATGGCGAGTGTTTCCACCTTTTGTTCCAGTGCATCCACTTCATCATCCTGCCGTGCTGCCTGAAGGGCTGTCCGGCCATCATTCTCGGCAATGCCTGCAAGGATGAGGGAGAGCTGATGCTCTACCAGTCCCCCCATCTGCTCCATCAGGGACCGTAAATGGAGCAGCTCATCTTCATAACGCTGCACGATATGCTGCTTCTGGCGCATCATGTGTCTGTCCCCTTTCAGGCGGGCTAACCTACCGTAATTCACGGGGAGCGGAAACAGCACCGCCAATCGGGTCACAAGCGGCGGAAGAGTAGGGTTTTTGCCGGGTTCAGGAGAGGTTTCAGCTCTCTTTTACGGAGATGTCATGAATATTTCATGTTTCCGCACGGTGGGGGGTGCAGGTAGGGTTTCCGTGTCGTCGTCAGAAGGAAAAGAGGCCGATAGATGAGCACCCGCCGCCAGTTTCTGCAAGGCTGTTCCGCTCTTTCCCTGGCGGTCTCTGCGGGAGGGGGCAGGCGTGGTCTGGCCCGAGGGACATGCCCTGTGAAGGCCATGCTGCATGATGAGTCTGGCTTTTATCCTCTCTGGCCGGAGGTTGGTACCATGGAGCAGCCCCGTGTTGCGCGGGGAGGGCGTGTTTACGGTATTCATGTGCCGGGTCTGCATGTCATGCGGCCCGTCCATCCGAATGGATCGGCTGTCATCATCGCAGCAGGTGGTGGTTATGGGCATATTGCCGTAGGGCATGAAGCCTTGCCTGCGGCCCGGTGGCTGGTCTCGTTGGGTGTGACTGTTGCCATTCTTCTGTATCGTCTGCCAGGCGAGGGATGGGCTGAAGGCATGGAGGCCCCACTGGCGGATGCCAGACAGGCCCTGCATCTGTTACGGTCCGGGCAGGTTGGTGGAAGTGGTAATGTGCGGCGTGTGGGTTTCATGGGTTTTTCTGCCGGGGGGCACCTGCTGGGTCTGACAGCTTTGCAGGACCATGATGCGCCACCGGCCCTGCTGATGCTGCTTTATCCGGTTGTCAGTGTTGCGCCTCCTTTTACCGGGAGTCGTACCAGTCGGGTGTGTCTGGGGGATAATCCGACAGTGGAACGGGCTGTCCGCTGGTCTCTGCCATCTCATGTCCGGGATGATGCGCCGCCTTTGTTCATGGCTCATGCGCTGGATGATCCGATCGTGTCACCTGAGCAGGAGACGTTGCTGTTGCAGGCCTATCAGCGGCATGGGCGACCTTGTGAAGACCACCGTTTTGCAACTGGGGGTCATGGCTTTGGTCTGGGGCGCAGGAATGGATCAACAGGGCAGTGGCCCATTCTGGCCGAATTCTGGATGAGACGGCAGGGGTTCCTGTGAACAGCCATACCGTCCCGTTGGGGCTGGTGACATTCCTGCGCAGGGTTTCGAATTTGTGCTGCCGTTATCTGTGGGGAGGGAATGGCGTTGCTTTCTTCATGGGGGCCGGCAGCCTCATCGGGAATCGTATGATTTTTGTCCGGAGTGGCCCCCGTGCAGGATTCGGGTGGCTGTTGGCAACATTGACCAGCTGGCGTCAGGAGAGACTGAATCGCTTCGGGCCGATGGTTCAGAAGACTGTATGTGGAGACTTTTGGGGTGTTGAAGAGGAGAGCATGACAATGGTCTGCTGTTTCTTCATCTTTTTCATGAGCGTGTATGAACAGTCATATATATTACCATTCATTAATTGTAGGGTGTGATGTGGGTCTGTTTATTGGATGTTCCAAGGAATTTTAGCAAAATTTTTCATAATTTAACTTTAATTTTTTGTATTTTAATTTAATTATTAAAATAAAATGTATATAAATACGAATATATGATCAAAATGTTAAAAAAAATACAAAGTAAAATTATAAAATAAATTGTGCATTTAAAGTTATTACAAAGTTAAACTGGAAGAATTCATCATTTTCCTGTTGACTGTATTTCGTGAATATGGATTTATAACCTCGGAAGACGCATATGGGGCTTCCAACTCCTTAATAGAAAGTGTGTGGAGACTTGACATGAGAGCTCTCAGCAACCGCGAGCTGGACAGCGTTTCTGGTGGTTTTGGTCTGGGCAACCTGATTGGTGGTCTGGTTGGTGGTCTTGGTGGTCTTGGTGGCGGCGCACAGAACCCGCTGGCCGCTCTGGCCCCGGCTGCCAATACCAATACGATCCCGGCCGTTAGCTACCCGCAGGGGGCTGCTGCTCCTGCTGCCGGTTTCAATCTTGGTGGCCTTGGTGGTCTTGGGCAGCTGCTGTCTCCTATCCAGAGCTTTACCTCTGCTTTTAGCAATTTCCTGCAGCATCCTCTGCGTACGATCCTGTCTCTCGTAGGGACGGGCATTCAGCAGGCTGTGAACTTCGTCACACGTCTGATCTGATCCCTGTCATCCCGCAAGGGATGGCCGTGGGTAGGGTCTCTGTCCAGTCAGGGCAGGCTCTCTGTGAGGGGATGGTCCGTATGGGCCATCCCCTTATGTGTTTTCAGTGGGTTGTCAGGCAAGAGCATAGGGGCCTGCACTGAGTATCTCGAGCTTCAGCAGGCAGCCATTCTGCTGTTTCATGTCAGGCAGTGGCAGATGGGCTGCCCCGGTGGTCCAGCGGCATGGAACAGGCTCTGTAACATCCCATCCTGTGTTCGGGGCGGCTGTCAGGTGTGATGTCAGGGGGATGTCGGTTCCATCAGGCTGAACGAGCGTTATCTCGCCGACAAGAACGCCCAGGGTTCGTCTGTCATCCACGAAAGGGCCAATCTGTCTGTCCGGCCGGCTTGTCCGGGACTTGATGGTGAGAAAGGATGGACTGTTTTTCAGCCAGAACAGGTAGTGTCCGCCATTGCGCTGATACAGGGCGAGTTCGGTCCCCTGTGGGTCCAGCAGGGTCAGGGCCGGGTCGTCCGTGGTGGCTAGTCTGGCGGTTTCCGGTGGGAATCCCAGCCGGGTTGCCCGTTCTGCCAGTGCAGCATGCAGGGGCTCGACAAAGGCCCGATCCACGTTCAGCGGGGCGGCGGCGTCCTGTTGCCAGTCTTTGGGGCGGGAGTGGAAGGACGCTGGGGAGGGAATGGACAGGGCTGCTTCAGGCGTCGTGAAACTGTGGCGGTTGCCCGTGTCCAGATATGTTTCGGACAGGACACCATTGGCACTGATGATGCGATGCTCATAGGTCTCGATGTGGTAAATGTCGTAGCTGTCCCGTTCTTCCCGCAGGATCGTCCTGCCATTGACGAGCATACGGGCGGGAATGAAGCTGCCTTTCAGCAGCAGGCAGTGCTCTTCGGTAATGTAGAGGTCACGGAAGGGGCAGTTCTCCCCGAATGTGTGGCGTCTGATGCGTATTGGCCAGTCGTCAGACGAGGTGGGTGTGACGGATTTCCAGCCACTCCAGCGGAGATGTTCTATGTGTTTGTGACCATTCCGGAAGACATGGATGGCATCACCGGCCCTCAGCTCCTCAATGGGTCTGGGGCCCTGGGGGGTGTCTATCAATGTGCCTGCGAGGTAGCAGACAACATCCGCACTGGTTTGTGGTGGTGCCGGAGGTGTGAACGGGGACCAGCGTCCATCCTGCGGGAGGCCATATGGATTGCCGGGAATGAAGATGTTTGCATGGACCGTGCTGTAGAAGCTGTAATCCTCGTTCATCTGGATGATGGTCTGGTTGGCCGAGGCATCGTAGCGCTGCCGTGTTGTTGTTCTGGATGTCGTCTGGCCGGAAAATGTGAACTGGAATGTGAAGCCGGATGGTGGTGGGCTGACCAGATGGAGGTCCAGGGAAAGATTGGTCTGGAGGGAGGCACCGCTCAGCCCTCCGTAATCAAGAGCAAGCTGTCCACCTGTTCCGGGGTCTATGGTCAGGGAATGGGGGGCAGCCATGAGAGAAGAGCTGACGGTGCCATTCCATGATGCCGGTGAGATGACCAGTGACCCTCCCTGAAAGGCGAAAAACGTATCCTCCTGTGGCAACGACAGGTTGTCAGGCATGAAAAGCGTGGTGTTGATGACAGCTTTACGGGATTGGGGAGTGTACGTGAAGGTCTGGTTCTGTGCGACAATCATGAGCAGCTATCTTGGGCGGTATCCGGTTTTTTCGTGGAAACCGTCTGAAGATAGGGGCTGTTCCCTTATCAGAGATTAAGCCAGTCCTTCATAATTACCTGCACAGGTCCAGTCTGTTACGGTCTGTTCTGTACTGTGGGCAGGCGTATCCCCAGGGGGCAGCTGGTAGGAGCCACACCCAACAAAAAGGGCGGACCATGGTGGTCCGCCCTTTTCTGTCTGCGATACCGGAGATACGGGATCAGAACTTCATCTTGAAGGTTCCCGTTGCACCGCTTTCGGTCGACTGGTTGCCGTACTGGCCAATGTAGGACAGATCCAGATCAATACGATCAGTCAGGCGGGCCGTCATGCCAGCATTCACGACAGCCGCATTGCTGGAGAGTAGAACACCGGCGACGTCCATGTCGCTGGTCCCGCCTGTCGTGGCAAAGGCCTCATGCTGGCGGGACCCCAGGCGACCGAAGCCATGGCGGTAGGCTGCCGTGAGGTGCGGCATGAAGATCGTCCGGCCGATATTCAGCGTCGTGGCGGCACGGAAACCGAAGGTTGAGAAGGTGACCCCTGTATCCGTCCCACGGCTGCGCAGGGCGGCCTCGTTGCCATGCTCACGATAGCTGTTGGTCTGCATGTTCACATACGCCACGTTCATGAACGGCTCGAAGACGCCGCGCCCGGTGCGCATCTTGTAGCCCAGTTCAGCGAATGTCTGTGCAGTTCCACCCAGATAGCCACTGCTGAGGCGTCCGCCATAATCACCAACGGCGACATGCCGACGGGTGTTGATGACATTCCAGCTATAGGCAGCGCCCAGCCGCAGGTTCAGGCGGCCCCAGTGTGTCCCGGCATAGGCCCCAACAGTGATGTTGTTGCTGTTGCCGGAGGAGGAGCGCCCCCGCTGGATGTTGAACTGGGAGTGACCATAGGACAGCAGCCCGCCGACACGCCAGTTGCTGCGGTTGATCGGCGCATCCGCCCCCATGATGAACCCGGCCGTGTTGTGGTGCATGAGGGCAGCATTGCCATCTCCGCTGTTATGGCCGAGGGCTCCGTAAGCCTGCCCCCACAGGACAGCATGGTCGGAATAGCAGGCGCCATTCTTTTTATGCGTCTTCAGGTCATAGAGGCTCTGGCCATTATGGCCATAATCGCAGTCGCTGTTTGCCAGACGGTCCATCACCGCATTGCGGATGTAGAAGCTGTCCTGAATCAGCGCCGTACGGATGGAGGCGTGCAGCTCACCGGAGAGATTGTCCAGCGCCCGCCGTGCCTGGTCCCGTGTCAGGCCTGTCATGGCCTGGCTGAGCGCCGAGCTGGGAGCGAGATGGTCCAGCCCCTGGCCGGTGGTAATCTGGTTGCGGGTTTCACCTACCGTGCTGAACGAGCTGGCATTGCGGCGCAGGACGATGTCAACAGCATCGGCACTGTAGGCAAAGGCTGGGTCCAGATAGGCATACTGGGGTGCCAGATTGCTCGACAGTTTTTCGTCAAACTGGCCGTTGACACCGCCGGATGCCGTCAGGACACGGTAAGCCTGCCCATATGTCAGGCCTGCGCCTGCATTCTTCAGCTGGAGGTCCAGAGTCCCGCCCTGCAGATAAGCCGTGCCCGTGACAGCCAGACGGTCGGAGGTGAGTTCATGGAACCCGTTGCCTTTTGCCGTGTCAATGGTCTGGCCCGTCGTATCGCTCGTCCCGCGGATCCGCAGGACAGAGCCCTTGGCCATGGTCAGGTTACCACTGACATGCAGGGTGGAGAGCGCATCAGAGCCGATCGCACCGGGGGCGACCGTAGCACCGGAGACAGCCTGGGTTGAGCCGACGGTGCCGGTACCACGCAGAGTTGCGCCATTGCCGACGGAAACCGGGCTGGAACCATTACGACCATCCACTTCCAGAGTTGCCTGGTTCTGGATCATCGTCGGGCCTGAATAGGTGCTGTCACCTGTCAGGATTTCCGTCCCGCCATCGATGGTCAGGCCACCATTGCCGGAAAGAGACCCGGCGTAGGTGTCACTGGCCTTTGTCAGGGTGAGCGTGCCATCCAGCGTGCCGTTGCCGTTTCCTGCGAGGGACCCGGCGGAGGCATTGTTGCTGGTGACGGTCAGGTTCTGGCCATCATGGGTGAGGGTACCGCCGATGGTGCTTCCATCGAGTGTCAGGGATCCGTTGCCCGTATTGGTGACAGCACCATCCGTTTTGTTGCCCCCGGCGAGGGTCATGACGCCGCTGTTTGTTGCGGAGGCCTGGGACCCGCCCGTGGCGCTGAAGGTGGCATTGGCAGCGTTTGTTACGGTCCCTGCGGATGTTCCGGCAAGGGCTGTCTGTCCACCATTGCTGCTGACGTCCCTGACGATGCTGTCATTCAGGGTGACGGTCCCCGCATTGGTAACGAGATTGGCCAGTCTGGCTCCGTTCGCCACCAGTGATCCATCATTGTTCGTGACCGTTCCGGTGACGGCTGAACCATCCTGGAGGGCGGAGTGGCCGTTGTTGACAAGTGCCCCGGAAAGGGAGCCTGTCAGGGTCAGGTCACCACTCTGCCCGACGGTTGTGTCGCCGGTATAGGCCTGATGGTTCGTGAGGGTTTCGGTCCCGCCATCGATGGTCAGGCCCCCCTTGCCGGAAAGAGACCCGGCGTAGGTGTCACTGGCCTTTGTCAGGATGAGCGTGCCATCCAGCGTGCCGTTGCCGTTTCCTGCGAGGGACCCGGCGGAGGCATTGTTGCTGGTGACGGTCAGGTTCTGGCCATCATGGGTGAGGGTACCGCCGATGGTGCTTCCATCGAGTGTCAGGGATCCGTTGCCCGTATTGGTGACAGCACCATCCGTTTTGTTGCCCCCGGCGAGGGTCATGACGCCGCTGTTTGTTGCGGAGGCCTGGGACCCGCCCGTGGCGCTGAAGGTGGCATTGGCAGCGTTTGTTACGGTCCCTGCGGATGTTCCGGCAAGGGCTGTCTGTCCACCATTGCTGCTGACGTCCCTGACGATGCTGTCATTCAGGGTGACGGTTCCCGCATTGGTAACGAGATTGGCCAGTCTGGCTCCGTTCGCCACCAGTGATCCATCATTGTTCGTGACCGTTCCGGTGACGGCTGAACCATCCTGGAGGGTGGAGTGGCCGCCATTGACAAGTGCCCCGGAAAGGGAGCCTGTCAGGGTCAGGTCACCACTCTGCCCGACGGTTGTGTCGCCGGTATAGGCCTGATGGTTCGTGAGGGTTTCTTTCCCCCCGTCAAGGGCCAGCCCGCCCTTGCCGGAGAGGATACCGTTATAGGTGTCACTGGCCTTTGTCAGGGTGAGCGTGCCATCCAGCGTGCCGTTGCTGTTTCCTGCGAGGGACCCGGCGGAGGCATTGTTGCTGGTGACGGTCAGGTTCTGGCCATCATGGGTGAGGGTACCGCCGATGGTGCTGTTGTCGAGTGTCAGGGACCCGTTGCCCGTATTGGTGACAGCACCATCCGTTTTGTTGCCCCCGGCGAGGGTCATGACGCCGCTGTTTGTTGCGGAGGCCTGAGACCCGCCCGTGGCGCTGAAGGTGGCATTGGCAGCGTTTGTTACGGTCCCTGCGGATGTTCCGGCAAGGGCTGTCTGTCCACCATTGCTGCTGACGTCCCTGACGATGCTGTCATTCAGGCTGACGGTCCCCGCATTGGTAACGAGATTGGCCAGTCTGGCTCCGTTTGCCACCAGTGATCCATCATTGTTCGTGACCGTTCCGGTGACGGCTGAACCATCCTGGAGGGCGGAGTGGCCGTCATTGTTGAGGGCCCCGGCGAGGGAGCCTGTCAGGGTGAGGCCTGCATCCTTTTTGACATCCGTGTCACCGGTATAGGCCTGATGGTTCGTGAGGGTTTCTTTCCCCCCGTCAAGGGTCAGCCCGCCCTTGCCGGAGAGGATACCGTTATAGGTGTCATTGGCCTTTGTCAGGGTGAGCGTGCCATCCAGCGTGCCGTTGCCGTTTCCTGCGAGGGACCCGGCGGAGGCATTGTTGCTGGTGACGGTCAGGTTCTGGCCATCATGGGTGAGGGTACCGCCGATGGTGCTTCCATTGAGTGTCAGGGACCCGTTGCCCGTATTGGTGACAGCACCATCCGTTTTGTTGCCCCCGGCGAGGGTCATGACGCCGCTGTTTGTTGCGGAGGCTTGGGACCCGCCCGTGGCGCTGAAGGTGGCATTGGCAGCGTTTGTTACGGTCCCTGCGGATGTTCCGGCAAGGGCTGTCTGTCCACCATTGCTGCTGACGTCCCTGACGATGCTGTCATTCAGGGTGACGGTCCCCGCATTGGTAACGAGATTGGCCAGTCTGGCTCCGTTCGCCACCAGTGATCCATCATTGTTCGTGACCGTTCCGGTGACGGCTGAACCATCCTGGAGGGCGGAGTGGCCGTTGTTGACAAGTGCCCCGGCGAGGGAGCCTGTCAGGGTCAGGTCACCACTCTGCCCGACGGTTGTGTCACCGGTATAGGCCTGATGGTTCGTGAGGGTTTCTTTCCCCCCGTCAAGGGCCAGCCCGCCCTTGCCGGAGAGGATACCGTTATAGGTGTCATTGGCATTGGTGAGATGCAGGGCACCATCCAGCGTGCCGTTGCTGTTTCCTGCGAGGGACCCAGCGGAGGCATTGTTGCTGGTGACGGTCAGGTTCTGGCCATCATGGGTGAGGGTACCGCCGATGGTGCTGTTGTCGAGTGTCAGGGACCCGTTGCCCGTATTGGTGACAGCACCATCCGTTTTGTTGCCCCCAGCGAGGGTCATGACGCCGCTGTTTGTTGCGGAGGCCTGAGACCCGCCCGTGGCGCTGAAGGTGGCATTGGCAGCGTTTGTGACATTGCCCGCCCGGCTGCTGCTGAGAGTTGCTGCACCATTGTTGGTGATGTCAGCCAGCGTGGCGCCATTGGAGACGTTCAGCGTCTTGTTGTTGATGGTGGTGTTCTTGACCTGCGCATTGGGTCCTGAGACCTGGGCATATTGGTCGTTGACCAGCCTTCCGGCGATGGACCCTGTCAGGTCCAGCCCGGCCCCTGCGGCACTGGTCACATGGGTGTCGCCGGTATAGCTGTTCTGGCCGCTGAGGGTTTCTGTTCCGCCAGCGATGGTCAGGCCCCCCTTGCCGGAGAGGGAGCCGGCATAGCCGTCCTGTGCGTTTGTGAGGGTGAGCGTGTCATTGAGGACGCCGGTGCTGTTTGTGCCGGAGAGAGTTCCGACCGTGGCCCCGCCATCCCCGATGGTGAACTGGCCCCCAGTGGCGGCAAGCTTGCCGGAGACATTGGTTCCCCTGTCGAGCAGCAGCTTCCCGGCTGTCGTGACATTGCTCAGCTGGGCATTGTGGGCTTCCAGCGACCCGGTGCTGGTGTTCGTGACCGTTCCGGTGACGGCTGAACCATCCTGGAGGGCGGAGTGGCCGTCATTGTTGAGGGCCCCGGCGAGGGAGCCTGTCAGGGTCAGGTCACCACTCTGCCCGACGGTTGTGTCACCGGTATAGGCCTGATGGTTCGTGAGGGTTTCTTTCCCCCCGTCAAGGGCCAGCCCGCCCTTGCCGGAGAGGATACCGTTATAGGTGTCATTGGCATTGGTGAGATGCAGGGCACCATCCAGCGTGCCGTTGCTGTTTCCTGCGAGGGACCCAGCGGAGGCATTGTTGCTGGTGACGGTCAGGTTCTGGCCATCATGGGTGAGGGTACCGCCGATGGTGCTTCCATCGAGTGTCAGGGACCCGTTGCCCGTATTGGTGACAGCACCATCCGTTTTGTTGCCCCCAGCGAGGGTCATGACGCCGCTGTTTGTTGCGGAGGCCTGAGACCCGCCCGTGGCGCTGAAGGTGGCATTGGCAGCGTTTGTGACATTGCCCGCCCGGCTGCTGCTGAGAGTTGCTGCACCATTGTTGGTGATGTCAGCCAGCGTGGCGCCATTGGAGACGTTCAGCGTCTTGTTGTTGATGGTGGTGTTCTTGACCTGCGCATTGGGTCCTGAGACCTGGGCATACTGGTCGTTGACCAGCCTTCCGGCGATGGACCCTGTCAGGTCCAGCCCGGCCCCTGCGGCACTGGTCACATGGGTGTCGCCGGTATAGCTGTTCTGGCCGCTGAGGGTTTCTGTTCCGCCAGCGATGGTCAGGCCCCCCTTGCCGGAGAGGATACCGTTATAGCCGTCCTGTGCGTTTGTGAGGGTGAGCGTGTCATTGAGGGCGCCGGTGCTGTTTGTGCCGGAGAGAGTTCCGACCGTGGCCCCGCCATCCCCGATGGTGAACTGGCCCCCAGTGGCGGCAAGCTTGCCGGAGACATTGGTTCCCCTGTCGAGCAGCAGCTTCCCGGCTGTCGTGACATTGCTCAGCTGGGCATTGTGGGCCTCCAGCGAGCCGGTGCTGGTGTTCGTGACCGTTCCGGTGACGGCTGAACCATCCTGGAGGGCGGAGTGGCCGTTGTTGACAAGTGCCCCGGAAAGGGAGCCTGTCAGGGTCAGGTCACCACTCTGCCCGACGGTTGTGTCGCCGGTATAGGCCTGATGGTTCGTGAGGGTTTCTTTCCCCCCGTCAAGGGCCAGCCCGCCCTTGCCGGAGAGGATACCGTTATAGGTGTCATTGGCATTGGTGAGATGCAGGGCACCATCCAGCGTGCCGTTGCCGTTTCCTGCGAGAGAACCGACAGAGGCGTTTTTGTCCGTGACGGTCAGGTTCTGGCCATCATGGGTGAGGGTACCGCCGATGGTGCTGTTGTCGAGTATCAGGGACCCGTTGCCAGTATTGGTGACGTTCCCTGAGGCCGTACTGAAGGCTCCCAGTGTCATGGAGCCCTGGTTGTCGGCAGAGCTGATCGTTCCGCTGTTCTGGAGGGTGAAGCTGGCTCCAGCAGCATTGATGACATGGCCAGCGGTAGTTCCGCTATCCAGCGTGGCTGTTCCGGCGTTGTTACTGACATCACCCAGCCTTGAGTTGTAGGTGGTGAGTGTGCCGGAATTCGTGGTCTGCCCGTTTACCGTGGTGTGGTCGAGTTTCATCGTGCCCGCATTGTCGGCGGAAGCGAGACTGTTGTTGACTGTCGTGCCGTCGGAATGCTGGCTCTGCTGGGTTGTGAAGGTGGCTCCCTTGGCGTTGGTGATGGCCCCTGCCGTCGTGCCGGTGAGGACCGTCTCCCCGGCATTGTTGTCAATGTCCTTGGTCTGGCTTTCATTCAGCGTGGTGGTGCCATCATTGTTGATGACCTTGCCCAGAATGGCATTTTGCGACGTGAAAAGGTGTGTATTGGTCGTCGTCCCGCCGATGCTGACTTGGCCTGCGGTGTTGGCATTGGGGTTGACGTAGGTATCACCCTCGTTTCTGAGGTCCCCGGTGATGCTGCCTTTCAGGGTGAAGGAGCTGTTCTGGCCGATATGGGTTTCACCTGTATAGGTGTTGTGGCCATTGAGATACTCACCCGTGCTCTGGATGTCGTTTTTGCCGCCCCCGAGGATGGTCAGGCCACCCGTGCCGGTGATGGTACCGTTATAGCCATCATGCCCACCGGTGAGTGTCAGGGTGTCATTGAGCGTGATTTTGGCGTCACTGTTCGTGCCTGCAAGCGATTCAGCACTGGCGCCGCCTTGACCGATGGTAATCTGGCCACCATCAGAAGCAAGGGTGTGGGCAATGGTTGTTCCCTGGTCGAGCAGCAGCGTCCCGGCCGTACTGGTATTTGTGGCAGCCCCCAAGGCAGCACCATGTGCTTCCAGAGAGCCCTGATTGGTGTTTGTGACCACTCCGTTGACAGCGGAACCGTTCTGGAGAGTGGAGTGGCCGCCATTGACAAGTGCCCCGGCAAGGGAGCCTGTCAGGGTCAGGTCACCACTCTGCCCGACGGTTGTGTCGCCGGTATAGGCCTGATGGTTCGTGAGGGTTTCTTTCCCCCCGTCAAGAGCCAGCCCGCCCTTGCCGGAGAGGATACCGTTATAGGTGTCATGGGCATTGGTGAGATGCAGGGCACCATCCAGCGTGCCGTTGCCGTTTCCTGCGAGAGAACCGACAGAGGCGTTTTTGTCCGTGACGGTCAGACTCTGGCCATTATGGGTAAGGGTACCGTCGATGGTGCTGTTGTCGAGCGTCAGGGACCCGTTGCCAGTATTGGTGACATCTCTTGAAACTGTACTGAAGGCCCCCAGTGTCATGGAGCCCTGGTTGTCGGCAGAGCGGATCGTTCCGCTGTTCTGGAGGGTGAAGCTGGCTCCAGCAGCATTGGTGACATGCCCGGCAGTGCTGTTGCCATCCAGCGTGGCTGTTCCGGCGTTGTTGCTGATGTCACCCAGTTTTGAGGCAGAGGTGGTGAGTGTGCCGGAATTCGTAGTCTGCCCGTTTACCGTGGTGCGGTCGAGTGTTGTTGTGCCGGCCTCGTTGGTAAGGTCCTGCGTGGTGCTCTGATGCAGGGTTGTGGTGCCACTCTTGTTGCTGACATTGCCCAGGATGGCACTCTGTGCGGTGAGCTGGTTCGTGTTGGTTGTTTTCCCGCCGACACTGGCCTTGCCTGCCGTTGTTGCGTTGGGGTTGATGTAGGTCTGCCCATCGTTGTTGAGGTCCCCGGCGATGCTTCCCTGCAGGGTGAGGTTGGCATTGGGGCCGACATGGGTTTCACCTTTATAGGTGTTCTGGCCGTTGAGATATTCGCCACTTCCCCCGGTGATGTTCAGGCCACCATTGCCGGAGAGGGTGCCGTTATAGCCGTCATGACCATTGGTGATGGTCAGGGTGTCATTGAGGGTACCCGTGCTTTTACTGCTGCCAGAGAGAGAGCCGACACTGGCCCCACCTTCACCAATGGTGAACTGGCCATCAGAAGCAGCCAGCGTGCCAGAGGCGGTTGTCCCCTTGTCGAGCAGGATCTGCCCGGCCGTACTGCCGTTGGTGATGTCCGCCAGTTTTGCGTCATGTGCCGTCAGCGTGCCGCCATGGTCGTTCGTTACTGTCTTCGTTATCTCGGCACCGTTCTGGAGAACGGACGTGCCGTTATTGAACAGCTGGCTGTCGAGCTTTCCGCCATCCAAGGTCAGGCCTGCCTGCTGGGCGACGACCGTATCACCTGTGTAGGTATTCTGCCCGGTGAGTGTTTTTTCCCCGGCAAGGATTTTCAGGCCGCCGGTTCCAGAGATGACACCATCATAGCTGTGCTGTGAATCAGCCTGCGTCAGGGACAGGGAGTGGTCACCAAGAGCCACATCACCGCCACCCCGGATGTCGGTCAGATTCTGGTCATTGGCGGACTGGCTGATGTCCAGCTTTGCCCCCTTGTTGACATCAACAAAGGAGGAGTTGGTAATGGTACCCTGGCCAGCGAGGGCAAGGGTACCGTTGTTGACGGTCGTGGAGCCGGTGTAGCTGTTGTTGCCTGTCAGTGTCTGGGTACCCGTTCCCGTTTTGACAACGGATCCCTTGTGGTTGCCAGCATCCCATATGATGGCGGAAAGAGTGTCGTCCTTGTTGAGGGCACCGACTGTCAGTGTCTGGTCGCCCAGAGACACGTTGCCATTGCCGGACAGGGAGCCGATGGACACACCATTGGTCGCTTTCGTGATATCAACAGTGGCCCCATCGCTGTTGTTCTGGACTGTGGCCTGGTCTGCTGTTGCATTGTCCGCAAAGAACACATGCCCGGCATTGCTGATGGTGGATTGAGAGGCCGAGCTGTCGTTCCTGAAGGTGACGCTGGCGTTGTTCGTGTTCGTGATGTTGGCCGTGTCGGCAACGCTCCTGTTGTTGAAATACAGGGCGCTGTTGTCATTGATGACGACATTGCGGTTGCCCATGGAGGCAGATTTGTCCTGCCCGCCATTCATGTTGACGATGGCCCCTGCCGTGATGTTCAGGTCGCCACCTTTTGTTGTGCTGTCAGAGGTGCCAAATGGAGTTTTGTCATTGGCATTGACAACGACATTGGACCCACCAATACCCCAGTTGCCCTGGATGTCCGTCCTGCCCAGATAGGTGTTGTCGGCATTGAGGTTGAGCACCGGCACAGTGCCGCTCTGGGGGCCGCCAGCATTCTGCAGGGCCGTGCTGAGCCCGGAATTGTCCGTGGTGCTCCTGATGGCTATGTTGGCCCCCCGGGGACCAACGATGGAGCCATTGTTGTCGTAAGTATGACCATTGAGGTCAATGGTGGCGCCGTTATATCCCAGAACAGTATTGCGGTTGGCGTTGGTGGCGAGGTCCTGGCCGATCCGCAGCGTCCCCCCGCTGATGCCCAGAGTGCCGTTCTGGGCGCCCAGGCTAGCATCGGAGGTGATTTCCAGCACACCATTGGTGATGACGGTTCCGCCATTGTAGCTGTTGTTGCCGTCCAGAACGAGCGTACCCGTATCCGTCTTTACGAGGGTCGTCGGGTTGCTGGGATCATCCTTGATGGGTGTCTTGATGATGGCAAGGTTGGTGTCACCATAGCCTGAACCATCTCCCACACGGATTGTGGAGACAAGTCCTGACTTGTTGACCAGGGTACCGTTGTTCTGCTCGTACTGCTTGATGTCAGCATCAGTCTGGGTGCCAGACTGGCCTGTGCTGTCGGTGATGTAGAAATACCGGTTGAGCTTGTCCGGGTGCTCCTTGTCCGTATAGCGGTTGCCATACAGTGTGATGGAGCTGTTTCCATCCTTGGGGATGACGGAATAGGAGGACGGGCGGGCATTCTGGCTGAACTGCATGCCAGCCACATCGACATTGCCATCCACCGTCACGTTCTGGGCAGCGTTTTTGCCCTGCTGGATGGCATCATCGGAAGGCTGGCCAAAAATGGCGTATTCCTTGCCCTGCCAGGCGGAACTCTGGCTGCCGTTGGCCGTGGTCCAGTTGGTGGCGCTGTTTGCCCCCTGGGACCAGGTACCATCGCCTGCCCGTATCTGGCCATCAGCAGTTGTCTTGCTGCCATTCCAGAACGCCAGATTGTCCCCGGCATTGGCCGTGACCAGATTGACCTGATGGTTGCCTGTCTGAAGGTAGCTCGTACCCTTGGTGTCTGGTGACAGGAAGGGCTTGCCAGTCTCATCCCCCGTGAACTGATATACATTCAGGGTTGGATTGCTGGTTGTCAGCTGCTTTGCGTAGCGGAAGAGAGTCTGGACACCGGAGCCCTGCTGTGAGGAGAGGTCAACCGCCTTGACTGTTCCGCCCAGATCCAGGTTGCCACCGACAGAGATGGATCCATTGGAAAGTCTGCTGGAGCCATTGTCCTGGAGACCGCTGAAATCGGATGTGCCCCGGGTTGTGAGATCATTGCCGATGGACAGGGTCTGCCGGTAGGCAGCAGGCGTGCCGGGGTTGATGCTCCCACCCTGTTCGATTGTTGTCGTGCTGCCTGAGGAACCGATGGTGCCCGTGCCATCCAGCTTGCCGCCGTTGCTGACAGTGACCTGCGGCGTACCGGTGACAGCACCGTACACATGCAGCGAGCTGCCATTGTTGACGGTCGTGCTGCCTGTGTAGTCGAACTGCTTGCTGCCATACATGTCAACGATACTGGCATTGGCGACGAGGCTGGTATTGCCGGTGATGGTGCCGTTGAAGCCCTGTTTCTGACCCGAAACATTTAGGGTTGCTCCATCCCCCTTGAAGGTCGCTCCATTTGTATCATTGGAGCCACTGTTGGTGATGTTGAGCGTGTTGCTGCCCAGATTGACGACAGCGCCATTGTTGCCCCACATGATGGACTGGACATCAACCGGGTGTGAGGCCTGCGAAATGTCAAAGGTTGAAGGGCCGGAAACATCCCGGTTGTTCAGCTGGACACGGGTGTTGGCGAGGTTGCCATTGCCCGTCAGGGCAAGGGTGGCCCCGTTGTTGATGCTGGTATCACCGCTGTAGGTCTGGGCATTTGTCAGGGTCTTGGACCCACCGTCAACGGTCAGGCCGCCCGTCCCGGAGATGACGCCGTCATAGGGGCTGCCAGCCTTGGCTGATGAGAGGGTGAGTCCGTTCTGGCCGAGAGTGACATTGCCTGCACCGGACAGGTCCTGCACCGTGACGTTGGAGCTGCTCCTGCTGATGTCGAACGTGGTGTTCTTGCCCACGGTGACACCGCTGGAATTGGCGATGCTGCCATTGCCGGAGAGAGCCAGCGTCCCCTGTGTGATGTCTGTTGTTCCGGTATAGCTGTTGGCGGCGGAAAGGACAGTCGTCCCCGCACCAGCCTGCTCTACGGAGAGGGGGGTGTTTCCTTTACCATCCGTAATGGTGTCTGTGACTGTATCAGTCTCTCCAGCAGCAGGGGAAAAGGTGCGGACAGTACCGCCTTGCTGGGACTGTGCCGTATCATCCGAACGTGCAGGTGTGCTGATGATGGAGAAGGACGATACGCTTGCCAGAAGCAGCGCAATCCTGGCCGATACCTTCATGGAAGAAGATGCCTTCCGCCCATAGGCTGGCACCTGTTCTGAGGGGGCCAGTGTGACAGATGTCGTTTTCCCGTACGAAAAGTTGAGGTCTGTCATTGTGATCGCACCTTCCTGTAGATGTTGCACACGCTGCTCTGTCCGTCTGATGAGATGTACGGACGGGACGTACAGATCATGACTGAAATAGACTGGGTTTACTCTTGCTTAAGGAACAGTTCAAAGAAATTTAAGATACATTTTTGTTAAATCCAAACAACTTGTTGGGATAAGTAATTTTATAGTGGATGCAATATGTGGTTGTAGTGAAGAAGTTTTTGTAAAATTAGCATTGAAGAGAATATATACATCGCCAATTGAAAATTTTATTTGATATTTATCCTTCATAAAGTCTGCATGAATGGTTTTCCATGGATATTTTTCGTTATTTGTAAGGAGTATCGAGCAGAGCGACCCGGCACTCGGCCTCATGGGTTCTTTTGTGCGTTTTTCCACGGAGACTCCATCATTCTACAGAGATAGTATTCTGATACCAGCAGGAAGGCAGTCAGAGACCATGTCGACTGCAGGTTGTGATGTAGGTGGAATGTTTGTCTTTTTCATGGCTTTTATAAACCATGCGTTGGAAAATTGTCCTTGTGCCGGGGAGAGCCGAATGGAGGCCGGGGCATGTTGGTGCTTGCAGGCGTCTCGGGCAGGGGGTCAGGGCAAGCTGGTCTGCAACCAGGCTTCTTCGGCTTTGTTCAGGGGGCTGTTGCGGCGGACAGCGAGTGAAATGGTGATGCGGATGGTCGGGTCCTGCAACGGGCAGCAGTACAGCCCGTCATTCTGGGCCGGATTGTGGAAGGCCGCCGGAATGATGGTGACGCCGACACCCGCCTGAACCATGGTCAGCAGGAGGGTTGTGTCACCCGTGCGCCCGGTGACATGGGGTGCGGCCCCGTGACTGGCAAAGGCCTCCGAGATGAAACGGTTTATCTTGAAGTTCTCATTCATGAGGACGATCTTCTCATCCAGAATGTCCGTGAAGGAGCAGCTCTCCCGGCCTGCGAGCCGGTGTGAGTCGGCCATCAGCAGGCAGAGTTCTGCCTCTGCAAAGGGGATGGTGCGTAGCTGCCTGTTCTGGACAGGCCCTATGAGGGCGGCGATGTTCGTGTGATGGCCGAGAAGCTGGGCCACCAGCCTGTCGGAGGGATGTTCCTCGATGTTCAGCACGACATCGGGATAGAGGCTGCAGAACTGCCGGATGATGGGACGGAAATAGATCGCCCCCAATATGGGTGGGAGTGCCAGATGGACCGTCCCCTTCAGGGGGCCTGAATCATCCGCCATCGCCCGGTGAAGATTCTGTTCGGCCTCAAGTAGACGTTCAGCATGAAGAAAGAAGGTCTTGCCCTTTTCCGTCAGGGTGATGGTCTTGTGGGATCGCTCGAAAAGGCGGACGTCCAGTTTGTTTTCCAGAGAGCGTATGCCCATGCTCAGGGAAGGCTGGCTGATGTGCAGCTGGTCACTCGCACGGCTGAAGCTGCCCTGTGTGGCAACGGCCATGAAGTAGTGGAGTTCCCGGAGGGTCAGTTGGGGGTATGGCATAGGGAAAAGGCTATAGTCTGTATAGAAATATAATATTATCATATTGAAGATGGGCTGGATAGGCTTTCCTCAGAGGCACGGACTGACGTGCCAATGATGAAAGGAACGTACGATGGCAAAGGTTGTCGATTATCTTCTGGACCAGCTCTCCCGGCTGGGTGTGGAGCATGTCTTCGGTGTCCCGGGTGACTATGCCTTCCCGATCAATGACGCCATCACGGCCAGGGCGGACATGCGCTGGATTGGGTGCTCCAATGAACTGAATGCCGCCTATGCGGCCGATGGCTACGCCCGCATACGGGGGATTGCGGCCCTGAACACGACCTATGGCGTTGGCGAGCTGAGTGCCATGAACGGCGTTGCCGGGGCATATGCGGAGCATCTGCCGGTCATCCATCTGGTTGGCCTGCCCAAGCGGGCCGTGCTGGATGAAAAGCGGCTTGTGCATCATACCCTGGGCAACGGGCAGACCACGGCCTTTTATGATGCTGCCGGTCATGTCGTCTGTGCCCGTACCATTCTGGATGGCCAGAACTGCGTGCAGGAGCTGGAACGTGTTCTGGCCACGCTGCGCCGGGAGCGGCGGCCGGTCTATATTGGCATCCCGTTCGATGCAGCTCATGATGATGTGGTCATGCCTGATGGTGACATGGCCCTTCCGGAAGTGCGGAGCGGGAAACAGGCCGCCATCGTGGCACGGCGCATCATGGCCGAGCTGGAGCGCAGCACGTCTCCCTGTGTCCTGCCGGGTATCCTGACGGCCCGGTTTGGCTGCCGGGAGGCGATGAGACGGTTCCTCAGCCGGTCCGGTCTGCCCCATGCCACCATGTTCATGGACAAGGGCGTGGTGGATGAACAGGCTGAAGGGTTTGTGGGGATGTATGGCGGGCATCTCGTGCAGGAAGATGTCGCCGACTTTGTGGAGCAGGCCGATCTCGTCCTGACGCTGGGTGCTGAAATGACGGATTTCAACACCGGGCTTTTCACCCAGAAGCTGGACCCGGAGCGCATCATCAGTGTCATGGCGCATGAGGTGCGCTTTGGTGATGGTGCCGTTCATGCCGTTGATCTGGCCGATGTGATCGAAGCCTTGGCCGATCTGGCCGATACCGTATCCTGCCCCGCCGGTCCCGGCTATCTGGGGATGGAACTGCCCCCTCGGCAGGCTGACGAAGGGGATGATGGGGTGATCAGAACCCATACCTTCTATGCCGCCATACGGGATCATCTCCGGGCCGGGGATATCGTCGTGAGTGAGACGGGGACGGTCGCCATGGGCATGGGCTTCATCCGTCTGCCTGAAGGGGTCGACTATGAGGAGCAGAGCCTGTGGGGGTCCATCGGCTGGGCCACGCCGGCGGCGTTCGGCATGGCCATCGCAGCCCCTCACAAGCGGATCATCCTGCTGACCGGTGAAGGGTCACATCAGCTGACGGTACAGGCTCTCGGTGAGTTTGCCCGTTTTGACTGTCATCCGCTCATCCTTGTCCTGAACAATGATGGCTATCTGATCGAGCGTCTGCTCTGTGATGACGGGGAACGTTATTACAATGACATTGCCAGCTGGGATTACACGGCTCTGGCCCGTGGGTTCGGCGGCAAGGACTGGCAGTGCGAGCGCATCAGCACACCCAGGGCTCTGCGTCAGGCTTTGGACGCCGTCAGGCCGGGGCAGGGTACCTATCTGGAGGTCGCCGCACCACGTTATGATGCTCCCGTCATGGCCGAGGCTCTGGGCGAGATGCAGTAAGGTCTCGTTCTGAAACCGGGTGGGCAGGCGCACTCCGTGTCTGCCCACCAAGGGGAAGAATGGTACGTCAGGATGATGTCCAAGAGATGCCTGTCAGGCCAGATTGTTCAGAGTTTTCATGAAATGTCTGGCGTCCCGTACGGGATTCGAACCCGTGTTGCCGCCGTGAGAGGGCGGTGTCCTAGGCCTCTAGACGAACGGGACTAAAGGCGTGAGCCCTCTCTAGAGGGAACGGCGGGGAAGTGCAAGAGGGAAAGATACCTTTTGTAAAAAAAGGTTTTCCAACCAGTCCCGAAAGGGGGGGAAGCCGCCCAGAGGCGGCTTTCCCGGATGGGGCGGTGCCGTTACTGGTCAGCCGCCAGGATGGGGCCGAGCGGGCGCCCACCCAGAAGATGGACGTGGAAGTGCGGCACTTCCTGTCCACTGTCACGACCCACATTGCTGATGAGGCGGAACCCGCTGGGGATGAGGGACTGCTCGGCGGAAATTTTGTCCACCAGTTTCCAGAAATCCAGAATCTCTTCATCGCTGGCACGGGAGATGAAGTCGTGCAGGTCCGTGTAGGCGCCACGGGGGATCACCAGAACATGGATCGGGGCGAGGGGAGAGATGTCGTAGAAAGCGAAAGAATGTTTGCTGTCGCAGACACGTTCAGCGGGAATCTCTCCCCGCAGTATCTTGGCGAAGACATTGTTGGGATCGTAAGCGGGGGTAGCGGTCGGCATAAGATGGGTTCCTCCTCTTCCTCCATGATTGGGGAGTGAGGTGGGGGGAAGTCAAGGGAGGGGGAGGCAACCCACCTATGAGCCGTGCCTTCAGAAGGCCGGTTTCGGCCGGGAGGCTTTTTCCTCGATGCCGCTCGTGCCTTCACGGCGTTCCAGCTCGGCCCAGACATCCGCCGGATCAATGCCCGCATCAACCCACATCACGATCAGATGATAGAGGACATCCGCACTTTCGCTGATGAGGCCCTGCCTGTCGCCCTTGATGGCCTCAATGACACATTCGACGGCTTCTTCGCCAAATTTCTGGGCAATCTTGCTCCGCCCCCGGGCCATGAGACGGGCCGAATGGCTGACGGATGGTGAGGCTCCCTTGCGGGCCAGAACCGTATGGTAAAGTCGTTCCAGAACCTCTTTGCGGCCTGTCTCACGGGAGGGGGTATTATTCTGGGCCATATGTTTCCTGTCCTTTGTCATGCCAGTCCCTAGCGGCCCAGCCTGACGGGCAGCCGGGCATCGTGCAGGGCCTGTTTGACCTCACCGATCCTGAACTGGCCGAAATGGAACACGCTGGCGGCCAGCAGACCGCTGGCACCCGCCCGGGCTCCTTCCACGAAATGGGCCAGTTCCCCCACACCACCGGAGGCGATGACGGGAACGGAAACACGTTTGCAGATGGTTTCCAGCAGATCAAGGTCAAAGCCGGACCGTGTACCGTCACGGTCCATGCTGGTGAGCAGGATTTCTCCGGCTCCCCGTGTGGCCATCTGCTCGGCCCAGGCGACGGCATCCAGTCCGGTTGGTTCCCGTCCGCCCTTGGCGTAGACCTCCCATCCGCCATGGCCATCGGAGCGGGCATCTATCGCCACGACGATGCACTGGCTGCCAAACCGTTCCGCTGCTTCATTGATGAGCTCTGGCGTGCGGATGGCGGCGGAGTTGATGGCACACTTGTCGGCACCGCTCAGCAGAAGTCTGCGGATGTCCGCACAGCGTCGCACGCCACCACCAACGGTGAGGGGCAGGCGGACTTCGGCGGCGGTACGTTCGACAACGTCAAGAATGGTGTCCCGATTGTCCGAGCTGGCCGTGATGTCCAGAAAGGTCAGCTCGTCCGCTCCGGCGGCATCATAGAGGCGGGCCTGTTCCACCGGGTCTCCGGCGTCCCGCAGGGAGACGAAATTGACCCCTTTGACGACCCGCCCGTCATGGACGTCGAGACAGGGGATGACACGTAGCTTCAGCATGATCCCTCCAGTACGGACAGGGCTTCCGGCAGATTGATGCGGCCATCATACAGGGCGCGCCCCACGATCACGCCGGTGATGCCGGGCGTTTCATCGGCCGCCTGTCGCAGGGCCCGGAGATGGTCCAGCGTGCCCACGCCGCCGCTGGCGATGACGGGGATGGAGACATGGCGGGCCAGCTCGACCGTCTGATCAATGTCCAGACCTTCCAGCATGCCGTCCCGGGTGATCTCGGTGAAGATGATTCCGGCGACGCCTGCCTCTTCCATCCGGCGGGCGAGGTCGGTGGTGGTCAGCTCGGAGACTTCGGCCCAGCCTTCGGTGGCAACACGGCCCTGCCGGGCGTCGATCCCGGCGATCACGCGGCCCGGCCAGGCACGGGCGGCCTGCCGGACAAGGCCGGGGTCTTTTACGGCGGCGGAACCAAGGATGACCCGGCTGACACCGGCTTCCAGCCAGCGTTCAATGGCTTTCATGTCCCGCAGCCCTCCGCCGAGCTGGACAGGAAGAGATGTGGTGGCGATGATGTCCTCCACAGCCTTCACATTGGCCGACCGGCCCGCAAAGGCGCCGTCCAGATCGACAATGTGGAGGTGGCGGCACCCGGCCTGTTCGAACAGCTTGGCCTGGGCAGGAGGATTGTCGGAATAATGGGTGGCAGCATTCATGTCCCCCTGCCGCAGGCGGACACAGGCCCCGCCCTTGAGGTCGATGGCCGGGTAGAGGGTCAACGGTTTGCGGAGGGGTCCGCCCGGTGCGGGGCCATGGTGTGGCACGGAGAGCGGTGTGCCGGCAGGCTGCCACTGCATGGCTCTTTCTTCAGGGACGAGGAGTTTTGAGAAGAATAGTCCGCGCACTGTCCGGTCTCCGATTCGTGCAAAATAGGGGTGTGTGCCCCAGTGGGTGAAGTTGAATGAGGTGAGCAGGGTTATGGCGTCGTGCAGTGTTTCACGCACACGGCAGTCCAGTACCTTGGCGCCCCGGGTCATTGCCCTGTTGATGATGGCCTCCATGAGGAGGGCGCCCAGACCTTTTCCCCGCTCGTAAGGAACGATGAAAAAGGCGGTGATGGTGGCGCTGGCACCGTATATTTCGGACCGGGACGTGGCATGAGCGAGAACAGCCGCCCCGCAGATGCTGCCATCCGGTGCCCGGACGATGAAGACGTCCCGGTCCGGTACCAGCAGGAGGCCCTCGAAGAAACGCCTCAGGACGGCACTTTCAGGGGGCGTGTGCCAGTCGAACACGCCCTCGGCCAGAATGGCGGCCACGGTGCTTTCCATCAGGCTTTCGAGGTCATCCTCGCTGATGGTATGGCCCAGCCGTTCGGCCCGGTAACTGTCTGGAGGCTGGTTCCATGGCCGTCCCTGCATCAGCCAGGCTGCCATGTCAGGAAATTGCCCAGGATGGTCAGACCTACATCCTGGCTTTTTTCCACGTGGAACTGTGTGCCGCAGCGGTTGCCCCTAGCCACGATGGCCGGAATGGTCATGCCGTAATCCGCCGTGGCGATGGTTTCTTCTGCCCGGGCGTCCACCAGGGCATAGGAATGGACAAAATAGCCGTGATTTCCCGGCTCAAGCCCTTCTGTCAGCGGATGGGCACCGGGTGTGAAAGAGAGAGTGTTCCACCCCATGTGCGGCAGCCGGAATCCCTGTCGGGTACTGTCATCCATGGGAGCGATGTGGCCATCAATCCAGCCCAGCCCTTCCGTGCGGCCATGTTCCAGTCCGTACTGGGCCATGAGCTGCATCCCCACGCATATGCCGAGAAAGGGCGTGCCTTCTGCTGTTGCCTTTTCCAGCAGGGGGCGGAGAGCGCCCTCGTCCAGCCCTTTCGCACAGTCGGCAAAGGCACCCTGGCCAGGCAGGATGAGACGGTCGGCAGCAAGGATGTCAGCCTCGTTGCGGGAGATGGCGATGTCGGCTTCCAGCCCTCGCAGGGCTGCGGCCCTTCGTGCTGCCTGTGCAGCAGAAGCCAGGTTGCCGCCATTGTAGTCGATTACAACAACACGCATGAACACTCTCCATACTGCAAGCTGCCCGGTCCTGTTTCAGGCAGGTGGGGGAGACAAATCAAGGAAAAACCGTGAGGGAGCCTTACAGCACCCCTTTGGTGGATGGAATCTGCCCGGCGCTGCGGGGGTCGCGGGAGAGCGCCATGCGCAGGGCCCGGGCGAAGGATTTGAAGGCACTTTCGGCAATGTGGTGGGCATTGGTTCCGGCACGGCCATTCATGTGCACGGTGATGCGGGCGGACATGCAGAGAGCACGGAAAAACTCTTCCACCATTTCCGTGGCCATGGCGCCGATCATCTCACGGGGGAAGGTGATGTTCCAGGCTAGGAAGGGACGGCCTGAAATGTCCACGACCGCTTCACAGAGCGCTTCATCCAGAGGGACAAGGGCAGAGCCGAAACGTTCGATGCCCCGCTTGTCGCCGATGGCCTTGTGGAGGGCCTCTCCCAGCGTGATGCCCACATCCTCGATGGTGTGGTGGTCATCAATATGGAGGTCGCCTTTCACCTGTACGGTGAGGTCCAGCCCGCCATGCCGGGCCAGGGCATCCAGCATGTGGTCGAAGAAGCCGATGCCTGTCTGGATGCTGTTCTTCCCGTGTCCGTCAATGGCGAGGGAAAGGGTGATGTCGGTCTCGCCTGTCTGGCGATTCAATGTGGCGGTTCGTGATGTCTGAGTCGTCATGTCTTTCTGCTATACCAATATGGGCTGCTTTCCAAACTTGCTTATTGTGACGCTGTGGGTGAGACTGTCCAGTTAACAGACCATGACAAGATTTTCAGGAGAGCCGTCATCATGGCGCAGGCTTCATCCGTTTCCCCGCTTGATGTGTTGCTGGAGCGTTCCTCGACAGGCGATCTGGTCGCTCCGGCTCCGCAGGGAGAGGTGCTGGCCCGCATCCTCTCCGCCGGGCTGAGGGCTCCGGATCATGGGCATCTCTGCCCGTGGCGGTATGTGGTGATTGCTGGCGATGCCCGCCCGGCCTTTGCCGGACATGTTGTTGCCGCCGTGGCCCGGCAGGAGCCTGATGCCCCGGAGAAGAAGCGTGAGAAGCGGCGCAGGCGTTTTTCCGAGACGCCGATGGTCATTGCACTGGGGATGCATCTCCGGCCGGAGCACAAGGTTCCCGTCATGGAGCAGGAAATGGCTGTGGCCGCCGGGGCCATGAATGTCCTCAATGCCCTGCACATGGAAGGATTCGGAGGGGTATGGATCAGCGGGAGGTTCTGTGAGGACCGGTCCCTGCTCAGCCAGCTGGGGCTGGAGGCCCCGCACCGGCTTGCGGGGTTCCTGCTTGTCGGTACGCCAGAAAAGCCGGAACGGGCCCATGTCCGCCCGGATGTGGGTGATCATGTGGCTTTCTGGGATGGGCAGACACCTGTCACATTCGGTGCGGATGACAGGCAACGCTGAGGACGGGGACGGGCTGCTTGCCGGGGCATGCCTGGTAGGTTAAAGCCGTGACCAGGGAGAATTGGGGGACAGGGGCTGCATCATGACACGACATGGTAATGATCATCAGGCAGAGGGGCCAGAACAGAAGGGGGGTTCCGCCTGTGATGTGGTGGTCGCTGGTGGTGGTCCTGCCGGTCTGGCGGCCGCCCTGTCTTTTGCCCGGGAAGGCTGGCAGGTGAGCGTGGTGGAAAAAGCTCCCTGCAGCGTGCTGGAGGCTCCGTCCTTCGATGGGCGGGAAATTGCCCTGACCCACCATACCGTGCATTGGCTGAAACAGCATGGCGTTTGGGACGAGATTCCGGCAGAGGCCATCTGCCCCCTTGATGTCGCCCGGGTGGAGAGTGGCAGTCTGGGCGGCCCTCCTCTCATTTTCCATGCGCCGAATGGGGGAGGGGCTGCCTTGTCCGATGCGGGGCCAGAAGGGGAACCGCTGGGCTTTCTGGTGGCCAATCATCTCATCCGTCGTGCCCTTCATCGTGTCGTGAGCCGGACAGAGGGCATCACCCTGCTCTGCCAGACAGGCGTGACAGGGTATCAGACCGGGCGGGATGCCGTGCAGGTCCGGCTGTCGGATGGGCGGGCCATGCAGGCCCGTCTTCTGGTCGGGGCGGATGGCCGCTTCTCCCAGATACGGGAGCTGGCCGGGATCGGGGCCATCGTGCATGATTTCGGCATGAGCATCCTTGTCTGCCGGATGCGGCACCTTACACCGCATGACAATACGGCCCTGCAATGGTTTGATGAACGCCAGACGATCGCCCTCCTGCCGGTCGCCCCGGATGGGGGTATGGGCGATATTTCGTCTCTGGTGCTGACCCTGCCGCCGGATGATATTGCCCGACTTCGTGTAGCGGCCCCGGATGATTTCAATGCCGAGATCACCCGTCGGACGGATGAACGGCTCGGCCTCCTGCGGGTGATGAGCGACCGTATCACCTACCCGCTCAAGGCCGTCTATGCCCATCGCTTTCAGGCTCCCCGTGTGGCCCTGATTGGTGATGCTGCCGTGGGTATGCACCCCATTACGGCACATGGTTTCAATTTCGGCATCCGGGGGCAGGAAACACTGGTGCAGGAGTTGAGCGCTGGACCTGGGGACCCGGGTGATGCGGCGTCGCTCCAGCGTTTTGAGCGGCGACATCGCAAGGCAACTTTCCCGCTCTTTACGGCGACCAATGCCATTGCTGTGGCCTACACCCGGGATGACGGACCATTCCCTCTGGCCCGCCGGGCCGGACTTATGCTGGCCAACCGTCTGGCCCCTTTCAAGAAGGCCGTGACGCGGATGTTGATGGACCCCGTGTGAGGTTCATGCCTGTTCAGGGGATCAGATTCCCTCTGTGGGAATGGTTTATTTTTAATTAACAAAATGACTTGCCTGATATGGCTTTCCACGGTGATACTGGTCGTGGGAGTAATCCGGTGAAGGAAGCTGTCCCATATGACAATGTGGGATGAACGGATCGGGACAGCCCAGTGTATCTGATTGTCAGGTTCCAGAAGCTGGCAGTTGCGTCATGTGTGGAGTACAGGGTGAGTTGTGATGTATGACGTCCTTATTATTGGTGCGGGATTTGCTGGACTGACACTGGCCTATCAGCTCAGGAAAAAGTCCAGTGACCTGCGCATTGCCATTGTGCATGATTCTTCCTTTCCCCTCGATGACATATCAGACAAGGTCGGTGAGTCCTTCAATGAAATAGGGGCTGTTTATTTTGATCAGATGCTCGGGCTGAAGGAATTCATGAAGGAGCGTTACCCGCGGAAGCTGGGAATGCGTTTTTTCAAGATCAATGAATCATCCTATCAGGAAATGGGTTACAATAATTTCACTCCCAACCATGCCTTTCATTTCGAGCGTGGGAAGCTTGAGAATGATCTTTTTGACCTTGTCAAAGACAAAGTGGATTTTTACCTGAACCATAAATATCTTGATTTCGAAACGGTTGATGGTGAAAAGCACGTTCATGTTCTGGACAGGAATGATAAAAGTTCCAGAACGTTGAAAGCGCACTGGCTTGTTGATGCTGCCGGGCTGAAGAAGCTGCTGGCCCGTAAATTCGACCTCACACACAGGTTGCCACTCAACCATTCGTCTGTCTGGTTCCGGGTTGGGGGTGGTGTCAATGTGGATGATTTTCTGCCACTGACCAGCGACAACCCTTTCACGACGGAGAATCGGTCATGGAGCTCCATTCATCTGGAAGGTGTAGGATACTGGGTATGGATCCTGCGTCTTTCTGAGAACGTGACAAGTGTCGGCATCATTTTTGATGAGAACATGTACGAGTTCCAGGATCTCGCCACATGGGAGAAGACAAAGCTCTGGTTGAGAGACAATGTCCGGGTCCTGATGGATTATCTTGATGAGGAACAGTTTCCCATCATGGACTTCAGGATCTTGAGGCGGTTTGCTACCCAGTCTGATTATTGGGTGAGTGATGAGCGCTGGGCTCTGGTGGGGGATGCCTACGGAATATGGGACCCCTACTATTCCAATGGATTTGACCTGATTGGCATGCAGAATACGATCCTGACAGAGCTGATCCTCGCAGAACGTGCTGGCCAGGAGATCCATCAGCGCATCCAGGGGGCCAACCGGTTCATAAGCGATGTCATGAGGGGGTTTGCCGCCACCTTCACGGATTTCTACTCACGGAAAGACCGCTGGTACTACATCTGTTCAAAATATAACGTCGACATGGCCGTCTATTTCCCGATATTGGCCACCATCGTGCATAACTCCTTGGAGTCCATGTTTGTGGATGAAGACCCGGTATTCCGGGACAGGGTCCTGTTTTATCTTGAGGAGGGTGGAGGTATCTATTTTCAGCTGATCCAGCTCCTAGCGTCTGACGAGTTCAAGAACAATGGGGTGGACGGGTACGATTACATGCCGCTCAATGCGGATACATATCATGCCTTCGTCCCGGAAATGGATATCCCCTATCATGAGAAAGAGCGGGTATTTCCCATTCTGGAAAAGAACTGCAATCTGCTCTGGTGCGTTTTCCATTATCTGAAATCAGGCCGCAACTATATGGATTTCATAAAGAACGGGGCCTATTTTGCCATTACGGAACAGACGGACCCCGAGCGTTACAGGGATAACCCGGACCAGCTGGAAGCTGATCTGTTCCATTCTGCCTGAGGATATTACGGTCTGGCTGGGATGGCGTGGGCCTGGAGAAACCGCTCCAGTTCCACGTCTCCTGCTGTGGCCTTTATGCGGCATGAGCTGGCGATCTGGGGGACGGTTCTGTCCGTTTCCGGTGGAGAGACCAGCCTGACGGGCACTTCCAGGGAGCGGGCGAGCAGACGCATCCGGCCTGCATCATGGCGGCTGCCATAAAGACCATCCCCGATGATGGGTGTGCCCAGTGCGGCGCAATGGACACGGGCCTGGTGGGTCCGTCCTGTATGGAGGGTCAGCTCCAGCAGGCTGGATGTTCCGTCACTGGCCAGAACACACCATGACGTCCGGGCCAGACGGCCCTGGTCAGTCTGGGAAGGGTGTACTGTTTCGGGCATGGGGTCGGAGACCATTTTCCATCCCTGCCGGATTGAGGAAACACGTCGCAGCAGGGTTGTGAGAGTGCCCTGCTGTCTGGTGGGATGTCCTTCAACCAGTGCCCAGTACCGTTTGATGGTTTCATGTGTGGCAAAGGCCTTCTGCGCAGCAACAAGGGCTGATTTGCGTCGGGCTATGAGAAGGCACCCTGCCGTATCAGCATCCAGCCGGTGGACCAGCCACGGGCCGCCCCGCTTCTGGGGGAGCAGACGGCTCTCGACACTGTCCTGGACTTTGGGGCCGGGATGGGCGGCAAGTCCTGCCGGCTTGTTGATGACGACAAAATGACGGTCCTCCCAGAGGAGGGGCAGCTCCTTTCCGGGCTGGAAGAGGGGAGGGGGCGCCATGGGTCAGTCCTCGTCATCAGGATCGTGCCGGTCCAGCCCCAGAGAGGCCTTTGTTGCCAGAACATCCCGTTTTCCCACATGGTTGGCAGCGCTGATGATACCTTCCCTCTCCATCTGGTCGATGATGTTGGCAGCCCTGTTATAGCCTATGCGGAGATGGCGCTGCACGAAGCTGGTGGATGCCCTCTGGGCCCGGACGACAAGTTCCGTTGCCTGTTCATAAAGGGCACTGTCCTGATCTTCATCAGAACCTTTGCCGCCCCCTTTGCCGCTGGAGGATGCCTCTTCCTCTTCCTGTTCGTCAGCCAGCACCTCGGTGTTGTAGACAGGGGAGCCTTTGGAGCGCAGGTCGGCCACCACGGCTTCGACCTCTTCATCACTGATGAACGGCCCATGCACACGGGTGATGCGGGCACCACCCTGCATGAAGAGCATGTCACCCCGGCCAAGAAGCTGTTCGGCCCCCTGCTCACCCAGAATGGTGCGGCTGTCGTATTTGTTGGTGACCTGGAAGGAAATGCGGGTTGGGAAGTTGGCCTTGATCGTTCCGGTGATCACATCAACAGAAGGACGCTGCGTGGCCATGATGACATGCACGCCAGCGGCACGGGCTTTCTGGGCCAGACGCAGCACGGAAGCTTCAATCTCTTTACCGGCCACCATCATCAGGTCAGCCATCTCATCAATGACGATGACGATGTAGGGGAGGTGTTCCAATGGCAGGCGATGTTCGTCAAAAACGGGGCGGCCCGTTTCCGGGTCGTAGCCTGTCTGGATGCGGCGGGTAGGTGTTTCACCGGAGGCTTTCAGGTGGCGTATCCGGTCATTGTAACTGCTGATATTCCGCACACCATGATCCGCCATCAGGCGATAACGGCGGTCCATTTCTTGTACGGCCCATTTCAGAGCACTGACAGCCTTGGGTGGTTCGGTCACCACCGGGGTCATCAGATGCGGGATGCCGTCATAGATGGACAACTCCAGAATCTTCGGGTCGATCATGATGAGGCGGCAGTCTTCCGGGCTGAGCCGGTAGAGCAGCGAGAGGATCATGGCGTTGATCCCGACTGACTTGCCGGACCCGGTCGTTCCGGCCACGAGCAGATGCGGCATCCGTGCCAGATCGGCCATGATGGGCTCCCCGGCAATGTCCTTGCCAAGGGCCAGTGGCAGCTTGCTGCGGTTTTCTTTCCAGGCCGGTGAGAGCAGAAGCTCAGGGAAATAGACTGTCTCACGGGTCTTGTTGGGGACCTCAATCCCGATGACATTCCGGCCCGGCACTGTGGCGATGCGGACGCTCAGCACGGCAAGGGTGCGGGCGATGTCATCAGCCAGTCCGATCACCCGGGAGGAGCGCACGCCAGGGGCTGGCTCCAGCTCATAGAGTGTGACGACTGGCCCGGCCCGGTAATCGGTAATGGTTCCCTGTACGCCGTAATCATCCAGCACTTTTTCCAGCATCTGGGCATTGGCCTGGAGAGCCTCTTCGGAAGGACCAGTTTCGTTCTGGTCTGGCAGCGGGTTGAGCAGGCCAATGGAAGGTGGCAGCCAGGCGGAAGGGGCTGTCATGCCGGGCAGTGGTCCCGGAGCCATACCGGGTGGTGGCGGAACAGGGCGTGGTGGCATGACAGATGCCCCGCCCGGTTGCATGGAGCCTTCATGGGCCGGAGCCCCGTTCATGCCGACTGCATGATCCGTAGCTGCCTGCATGGTGGGAGCAGCATTGTAGGCTGTTTCTTCCACCATGCCGGAAGAGCCCGACCCGGCACCAGTCGCCGGGCTGGTGGCGGCCATGAAGCGCTTCAGGAAGCCGGGCTGCTGTGCCGGACCGGAAAGTTCCTGTGGCTGGATATCCAGGGGGGCGCCGGAGATGTCGTCATGGGTCTCTTCCGCATGGCGGCGCTGGACCGTGCTTGTCCGCCCGGGGTCGTGGCGGATATGGGCCAGCATACGGGCATAGGGATTGTCGGCTTCGTCTTCCGGCTGTGTGGCCTGAAGGGCGTCTTCTTCCTGGACAGGGACCGGGTCAGGCCGGGGAGGGGGTTGTGTCTGGGCGGAAGAGGGCTTCTGCCAGGGGGCCGCCCCCTGCTGCATGGGGGACCATGGCGTGGTGCCGGTGGGGGCTGGTGCTGTCCGCTCTGCCTGTCGGCTGAGGTTGCGCATGATGAAACCGGATGGAAGAGGGGCATTTCCCATGGCCGGGCGTCCATGGCGGATGGGACCGCCAGAGCCTGAAGGATAAGCGACATGCCGTTCTGCCTCGGGGGTTGCTCTGCGGGAGCGGAGCAGGGCCCTGACAGGGAGGCGCACCAGGGCGCTGAGGCCGCGGCCAACGGAGCGCCACTCCCGCCCCTGCAGCCCCATGGACAGGGGACAGAAGACGGCCAGTATGGCAAGGCTGATCAGGATGGAGAGAATGCCCCCCATGCTGCCAGTTTCACCCGAGACAAGATTCAACAGCTTCTGGGCAAAGAAAACGCCGGTTTCCCCTCCCAGCCCGCTGCTGGTGGGCCAGGCAATGCCCAGCCCGGGAACGGTCAGCTGTAACAGGCCGATCGTCATTGCGGCGGCCGGACAGAACAGTGCCGCAGCTACGAGGCGGAGCAGAGGCAGGCCAAGATGGTGATGGCGCAGGAGCTGCCACGTCCATGCCAGCAGGACGAGGACAGGGACAATGCCTGCCAGGCCGAGCAGCTGCATCAGCCCATCGGCAATGGTGGCTCCGAAACGTCCGAGCAGATTGGTCGGTTCAGTGCCTGTGGCGGTGTTGAAGGAGGGATCATGCGGATTGAAGCTGAAAAGGGAAGCCGCAATCGCCAGTGCCATGATGAGGAGAATGACAGCCAGTATTTCCATCATCCGTGCCGAGAGGATGCGGGAAAAGGGGGAGTCATGCCATGCGGGAATGTCCAGGGTGTCGTCCGCCATGTCATGCCCGGGAAATGGGTCAATGGTGCTGGCATGGCTGTGCCGTGAGGCAGGCAGGATGGCACGCAGCTTGGCGGGAAGGCGGAAGCGGGAAAGCACAGGGGCAGATCCTCTGGCGGGTCAGGAAGGCATGATCGGCCCGCAATATAGCCTGTCCGGACTGATTCTGGAAAGCGGAACCACCCGTTCGCCCGGATCAGGGCACGGGGCGGCTGCCTTTGACACTGCCATCATGGCGCCAGACATGCAGCGTGGCAGCGCCGAAACTGCGCTGTGCCAGCAGTTCTGGCGGGGGAGCCGCAAGGCTGGGCAGGAGATGGGCATGGAAGGGCTGGAAGGGCTCTCCAGGGTCCCGGCCATCATTCTGGAGGGGCGTGGTTTCCGTTTCTGCAACAATCAGGGCTCCGTCAGCCACCCAGCCTGCACGCCACAATGTGCGCAGGCCCTTCTGCACCAGCCCTTTGTGATAGGGAGGGTCGAGAAAAATGAGCGTATGAGGCTGAGGCGCCTTGGGGGGATGGGTTACGTCACAATGGCGCAGGCGGGCACGGTCCGCCATGCCGCAGCTGCGGAGATTGGCCTGGAGGGCGGCAATGCCGGGACGGCTTCCTTCCATGAAGGTGGCAAACCGTGCCCCACGGGAGAGGGCCTCCAGCCCCAGGGCACCCGTACCGGCGAAGGCATCCAGTACCAGCGCTTTTTCCAGCTCATCCCGGCCAAACCAGGGAGCATGCATGAGCATGTCAAAGAGGGTCTGCCGGGCGCGCTGGGCTGTCGGGCGGGTGGTCATCCCTGCGGGGACCTGAAGGCGACGGTTGCGGGCTGTACCGGCAATGATCCTCATGGTGTCAGGACCGTGTCCTGCCGGTCCTGCCGGACTTCAGGCCCGGAATCTGCTCCAGCAGGGTCTTGTGCGAGACCTCTTCCAGCTCATGGGGTTTGAGAGTGCCAAGGCTGAAGGGGCCGTAGGAGAGGCGGATGAGGCGGCTGACATGGAGGTTCATGCCCATCATGACCTTGCGGATTTCGCGGTTCTTGCCCTCCCGCAGGCTGACGGTCAGCCATGAATTGTCCCCTTTGGAGGAATCCAGCGTTGCCTCGATGGGACCATACTGCACACCATCCAGCACACAGCCTTTTGCAAGCTCTTTCAGCCGCCGTTCATCCACAAGACCGAAAACACGGACACGGTAACGGCGGATCCACTGGCGGGAGGGCAGTTCCAGCTCACGGGCCAGGCCGCCATCATTGGTCAGCAGCAGCAGTCCCTCGGAGTTCAGGTCTAGCCGTCCCACGCTGACAACACGGGGCATGGCGGCGGGCAGGGAGTCGAAAACCGTGCGGCGTTCTTCCGGGTCGTGATGGGTCGTGACCAGCCCGGCGGGCTTGTGATAGCGCCAGAGGCGGGTCCGCTGGGGCGGGTCCACGGGCTTGCCATCCACGCAGACAACATCACCCGGCTGGATGAAAGTGGCTGGATGGGTGACCGGGCTGCCACCAAGGGTGATGCGGCCTTCCCCTATCATCCGTTCGATGTCACGGCGGCTGGCCACCCCGCGGCGGGCCAGAGCCTTGGCAATGCGTTCACCACGCTGTGTTTCGGAGGAAGGGGATGCAACATCTTTCATAACCTGCGGACATACAGTGTCCGGCCTTTCCTTGGCAATCCATTTACGGCTCTATAAAGCAGTCAGGGAGGGATTTTGTGGTTGGTTTTCCAGTATCAGGGGTGCGTGTGCATGTCTTTTCCCGCCGTCATGACAACACAGCAGGCCATGCAGCAGGCCCTGGCCCTGGCGGATGAGGCTGCCCGCATGGGGGAGGTGCCTGTCGGGGCCGTAGTGCTGGATGGGCAGGGGCATGTTCTGGCCATGGCCCGCAACCATGTCGAGGATCATCACGATGCCAGCGCTCATGCCGAGCTGCTGGCCATGAGGCAGGCAGCACGCCATTGTGGCACGGCCCGGCTGGAAGGCTGCACGCTGGTCGTGACGCTGGAACCCTGCCCGATGTGTGCTGCGGCCATCACCCATTTCCGGCTCAGTCGTGTGATTTATGGCGCTTACGACCCCAAGGGGGGTGGGGTGGACCATGGGCCCCGTCTTTTTGCCCGGCCGGGCTGCCTGCACCGGCCCGGGGAGATCATCAGTGGTGTGCGGGAACGTGAGGCCGGAGCGCAGCTTCGGCGTTTCTTCCGGGTGCTGCGGCAGAGGGACTGATTACCCCAGCACGGCCCGGAGCAGCCCCGTCGTGATGATTCCGCAGAGCATGGTGGGCAGGAGGGAGAAACGTGTGGCGGCCAGAATGGTGGCGAGCAGTCCCAGAATGTCCGCCGGGCGGCCTGTGGCAAAGTCCGGGGCAATGACGGCTACCAGCACGCAGCCGGGCACGATGTCCATGATGGCCTGCATGCGGGGCGAGAGGCAGCGGCCTGCGAGCAGCAGATAGCCGCTGATGCGTGTCAGGTATGTCACCAGAGCCATGACGATAATGGCCAGCAGGGCAGGGAGATGAAGGATCATGCGCCCCTCACCACCAGCAGGGCCGTGATGATTCCGGCCAGCGTTCCAGCCGGGACATACCAGGCTCCGGGCAGCAGGTGATAGACCAGCACGGCAACGCCAAGGCTGACACACCATGGCAGGGCATTGCGGGCCCCTTTCCACATGCCCTTCAGCAGCATGATGAAGACGGCGGGAAAGGCCATGTCCACGCCATAGCGGGTCATGTCACCCAGCAGGTTGCCTGTATAGCCGCCCATGAAGGTGAAAATGAGCCAGCAGAGATACAGGCAGACCGTGATGCCGCCATAGAAGCCGGTGCTGAAGCGGCATCCCGGCCTGTCATGCAGGTCAGCCAGCGTGAGCGCCCAGACCTCGTCACACATGAAGAAGAGCAGCAGAAAGATCTTCCAGCGAGGCAGATGGCGCAGATGCGGGGCCAGCGTTGCCCCCATGAGAATGTGACGGCTGTTGATGAGGAAGGTCACCCCGGCCAGCAGCAGGATGGCAGGGGGAATGGACCAGAGGCCGACAGCGGCGAATTCTGACCCACCAGCAAAGTTGAGGCCTGTCAGCAGGGGAACTTCCACAATGGAGAACCCCTTCTGTACGGCTCTGCTGCCCAGAAGGAGGCCGAACGGCACGAAGGCGATGAGCAGCGGCAGGGATGTCTTCATGCCCCGGAGAAATTCCGGCCAGAATGTGCCCTGCCTGATGGGGGGGGATGTGGTCTGCATGGTGCCTGTTGTAAAATCATGCCGCCCTGTCAGCAAGAGCCTTGGGAAAGGGCCGGAGAGGGGCATGGCTGGCCATGCCTTACATTTCTTTTATGTGGCACTTGCTTGCAGAGCGGCCTGCCCTGTTCCTATCTAGTAGGACAGTTCCAGTTGATAAGAGTTTAACATCTAGCGTCAGGAAATCTCTGCGATGAAATCGCCTTCCCGTCTGTCTCTGGCATGCATGGCCATGCTGCCCGTGTTGGGTCTGGCCAGCCTTCCGCTGCCTGCCGTGGCCCAGAATGCTCCCATCCGTCCGCAGATGTCGGGCGGGCAGGGGATTCCCGACTTTGTGCAGATCGTAAAACAGGTCAAACCGGCAGTCGTGTCCATCACGGCCCATATCCGCGAGGGCGCTGATGATGAAGAAGGGGGACCATCCGGAGGGAGTGGCGGGCCGCAGGGGTTTTCATTCCCGTTCCCGTCCTTTCCCTTCCCGTTCCAGATGATGCCAGGTATGCCGTCCAACCGCATGGTGGAGGCTCGGGGGTCGGGTTTCATCATTTCGGCTGATGGCTACATCGTGACCAACAATCATGTCATCAATGGTGCCACGAAGGTCAGCGTGAAGCTGGATGACGGGACGACCATGCCAGCAAAGGTCATCGGTCATGACGCCAAGACGGACATTGCCCTGCTGCGTGTGAAGGCCGACCATCTGCCTTATGTCGAGCTGGGCAATTCCGACGACGTGCAGCCGGGGCAGTGGGTCGTGGCCGTCGGCAATCCGTACGGTCTGGGCGGTACGGTGACGGCGGGCATCATTTCCGCTCTGGGGCGTGACCTCCATTCCGGTGCCTATAACGACTTCATACAGGTGGATGCGCCCATCAATCACGGCAACTCCGGTGGCCCGCTCATCACGCTGGATGGCAAGGTGATTGGTGTCAATTCCATGATCATGTCGCCCAATGGTGGCGGGTCCATCGGGATTGGTTTTGCCATTCCGTCCGCCACGGTGCGCTCGGTGGTGGATCAGTTGCGGGCCACTGGCCATGTGGTGCGTGGCTTCATCGGTGTGGAGACGCAGGACATAACCCCGACCATGGCCCGTGCCCTTGGGCTGGTCAGCAGCGACCATCCCGGTGCCCCGTCCCATGGGGCGCTGGTGGCCAATCTCATCAAGGGGGGACCGGCAGACAGGGCCGGGCTGAAGAGTGGCGATGTGGTCCTGTCGCTGGATGGTCACGATGTCCGCAGTGCGCACGACCTCGCCGTGAAGGTCGTATCCATGGCGCCGGGTTCCAAGGGGACATTTACCGTGCTGCGGGATGGCAAGACGGTGTCCCTGACCGTTACGGTCGGCAATCAGGCCCGCAGCGGGCAGGAAGGGGCCGGTACGGATGGCAGCACGGCAGAAGCGCCGTCTGGCAAGCTCGGGCTGGCTCTTGGCGTGCTCACGCCCAAGATCCGTCAGGAGCTGGGGCTGGATGACAGCGTGCAGGGCTGTGTTGTGGCCGATGTGGGGCAGGGCAGCCCTGCCGACCATGCGGGCATCCGTCCCGGGGACATCATCGTGGCGGTAGGCAACCAGATGACAGCCAATCCCCATGCCGTGGTCGCGCTGGTGCAGAAGGCGCTCAGGCAGCATCAGCCTCCGCTGCTGCGGATCCTGCGGGATGGCCAGCAGCTCTTTGTGGCCGTTTCTCCGGATGGTTCGGGGGATGGTGATGAAGATGGCGAGGACAGCCAGTAAGATACCGGCCCGGTTTCTGCTGTCTTTCTGAGACTGCCGTGCAAATCCTGCTCTTCCGTAACGGGAAGGGCAGGATTTTCCGTATGGTCTGCTCCAGTCCCGGCAGCGGGGACCATTTACCAGAATGGATGGCCATGTGGCCCTCTGGCTGGACTTCCCGTAAATCCAGCGACCCAGTGCCGTGATGGCCTGTCAGGGCGCTGCTGCTTCCGGGCTCCGGTTCATGGTCGTGCTGTCTGGCGGCCTGTCAGCTGATGAGACTTTCCAGCAGGGCATCCACATCTTCAGGGCGTGTGTAGAAGCTGGTGACAAACCGGACCAGCTGCCCCGGGACTCCTTGGGGAGTGGGGTAGGTGTAGAATGCGTAGCCCTCGGAGTGGAGCTGCTTTACCTGTGCTTCTGGCAGGACAGCAAAGATTTCGTTGCTCTCCGTGGCAAAGGGCAGGTTTACGGCAGGGTGTTTGTACAGCCCGTGGCGCAGACGCTGGCACATGGCATTGGCGTGGCGGCAGTTTCCCAGCCAGAGGCCGTCATGCAGCAGGGCCAGAAGCTGGGCTGAGAGAAACCGCTGTTTGGACCATAGATGCCCTCCCCGTTTGATGCGGCGGGTCATGGTGTCCACCATTGGGCGGGTCCGGTCATTGAGGAAGAAGACAATGGCTTCAGCGGCCATGGCTCCTGCCTTGGTGCCGCCAAAGCTCAGGACATCGATGCCCGCCTTCCAGGTGGTGTCGGCGGGGCTGCATTCCAGATGGGCAATGGCATTGCCCAGTCGGGCACCGTCCATGTGAACGGTCAGCCCGTGGTCATGGGCACTTTCCGACAGGGCGGCAATGGTCTCGCAGGAATAGGTCGTACCCCATTCCGTGGCCTGTGTCAGGGAGAGGGCCGTAAAAGGGGGGGCCAGAACACCCTTGCTGCGGTTCAGCTGGAGAGTGGGGGGCAGACTGGCCGGGTCCATCCGTCCCTCTGGAGAGGGAAGGCCGACCAGCTTGGCCCCCTGCATGAAAAATTCCGGCGCACCACCTTCCTCGGTGTTGATGTGGGCGCTCTGGTCGCAGAGGACACTGCCATAGGGTGGCACCATGGCCGAGAGGGCCAGTGAATTGGCCGCCGTCCCTGTCGTGACGGGGAAAACGGCAACTTCTGCCTGGAATACATCTCCGAAACGCTGGTTCAGGGCCAGGGAAAGATCGTCGTGACCGTAGGAAGGAACATTGCCGGTATTGGCTTCAGCGATGGCCTGCATGACAGCCGGGCAGGCAGGGGTCACATTATCGCTGGCAAAATTCTTGCGTAGATCGTCACGCACGGGGTGAGTTCCTTCGTCTTTGGCTGGAGAGGCTGTCCATTTCCGTTTTCCAGTCTCTAGCGGAAAGATCGGGTCTTGTCATGTCTTGTCCAATGGGCATAGAGAGGCGGGAATACGGGTTTGGCAGAGGGTTACTGAGCATGACGGCAGCATCCAGCGTACACGCAGATGGCGGGGCGGCACTGATTGATGGCAAGGCCATGGCCGCCAGCATGACGGCCGGGATCCGGGAGCAGGTTGAACATCTGGTCGAGCAGGGGCATGAGCTGCCCGGTCTGGCCGTTGTTCTGGTTGGCAATGACCCGGCCTCGGAGGTGTATGTCAAGAACAAGGCGATCCAGACACATCGGGCGGGGATGAAGTCTTTCATGCAGATGATGCCGGAAAGCACTTCGCAGGAGGAGCTTCTGGCCCTGATCGAGGAGCTGAATGCCAATCCCAAGGTGGACGGGATTCTCGTCCAGCTGCCGCTGCCACCGCAGATTGATGCTGCTGCCGTGACCAACGCCATCCATCCTGACAAGGACGTGGATGGTCTGGGTGAGGTCAATACGGGCCGTCTGGCGCTGGGAATGGAGAATGGCATCGTGCCCTGCACACCGCTGGGCTGTCTCAAGCTGTTGCAGTCCGTCCATGAGGACATGACCGGGATGCATGCGGTTGTCATCGGTGCCTCCAATCTGGTTGGCAAGCCGATGGCGCAGCTTCTTCTCCGGGCCAACTGTACGGTCACGGTGGCGCACATCCATACCCGCAATATCGAGGCATTGGCCCGGGAGGCGGACATTCTCGTCGTGGCTACCGGCAAGGCGGGGCTGGTGAAGGGAAGCTGGATCAAACCCGGTGCCACGGTCATTGATGTGGGCATCACCCGTGTGCAGACCCCGGAGGGCAAGAGCCGTCTCGTCGGGGATGTGGTGTTTGAGGAGGCAAGCCAGATTGCCGGGCATATCACGCCTGTTCCGGGTGGGGTCGGGCCGATGACCATTGCCTGCCTGCTGCACAATACCTTTCAGGCAGCGAGTCGTCGCAGGGCTTCTTCAGAGGGCTGAACAGGTTCTGCTGGCCTGGCTGCCGCATGGTCTTTTCGCCCTGCGCCAGGCAGCCATGGCTGGGCAGATGATGGCACTGTCGTGGCAATTGCCCAACAATTGCTTGATTGTTCCACATGGATGGGATATCGCCTGTTCATGCACAGAATGACCGACTGGTCATTTTTCTCCCACAGCATTGCTGGTCCCATCATGCCACGAGGTTTCTGGCCGGGCAGGACGGGGGACGGATGATTTTCATATTCCAGAGGTGACCATGGCACAGTCCGCTACACAGTCTGATACGCAGTCTGCCACACAGGGTGGACAGGAGCAGCAGGCGGGCAGGCCGTTCAGGGACCGTGGGGCACGGAAGCTCATTCTGGTCCTTATTCTGGTCATGGTCGTGCTGGGGATCGGGCTGTATCTCTTTTTCAACCGGAACAAGGTCGAGACGGATGATGCCTATGTGACAGGCCGCAAGATTTCCATTGCGGCGCATGTCAGCGGGTATGTTTCCCGCCTGCTGGTGGATGACAACCAGTTTGTGCACAAGGGTGATCTCCTCGTGCAGATTGATGGCCGGGACTATCTGGCACAACTGCATCGGGCGGAGGCTGCCGTAGCACAGGCCGAGGCGGACATGGTGTCCTACAACCTTTCTTACGCCGTGGCGCAGAAGAATTATCCCGGCCAGTTGATGGCTGCCCAGGGTGCCCTGAAAGAAGCCAAGGCCCGCCTCTTCCGGGCGCAGACGGATTATGTCCGGCAGCATCGTGTGGAACGTGCTGCTACGACCCAGCAGAATATCGACTATGCCCGTGCTGCGCTGGATGAGGCGACAGCCTCCGTCCTTCAGGCACAGGGGCAGCTGACACAGGCTGAGCCGGTGGATGCGAACATTGGCAATGCCTATGCCCATTACACACAGGCACAGGCCACGCTGAAATCAGCCCAGGCCGAGCTGGAGCTGGCCCGCCAGAATGTGGACTGGATGGACATCCGGGCCCCACGGGATGGCTGGGTGTCGCAGCGTACGGTGGAGCAGGGCAATTTCGTGCAGACAGGGCAGGAGATGTTCTCCATCGTGGCCAGGGATGTCTGGATCGTCGCCAATTACAAGGAGACCCAGCTTGCCCACATGCGGCCGGGCCAGAAGGCCGAGATTGAGGTGGATGCTTACCCCCAGCTGCATCTGAAGGGCCATGTGGACACCATACAGAAGGGGTCCGGTGAATCTTTCAGCGCTTTTCCGCCTGAGAATGCAACGGGGAACTTCGTGAAGACCGTGCAGCGCATTCCCGTGAAAATCCTGATCGACAGCGGGCTTGATGATGAACGGCCTCTTTCCCTGGGCATGTCGGTCGAGCCAACCGTCCATGTGGATGAGTGAGGCCGGCGATGGCTGACACATCGACAGAGGAGCATCACAACTGGAAGCCCAGGCACAACCCCTGGCTTGTGGCGGTTGTCGTGACGCTGGCAGCCTTCATGGAAGTGCTGGATACCACAATTGTCAACGTGGCTCTGCCGCATATCGCAGGTTCGCTGGGCAGCTCTTACGATGATGCCACATGGGCGCTGACCTCCTACCTCGTGGCCAATGGGATCGTGCTGACGATCTCGAGCTGGTTGGCGAAGCGGTTTGGAAGGAAACGGTATTTCCTCATCTGCGTGGCGATGTTCACCATGTCCTCCTTCCTCTGCGGTCTCTCCACCTCTCTGCCAATGCTGGTAATTTTCCGCCTGATGCAGGGTTTTTTTGGCGGTGGATTGCAGCCGGTGCAGCAGGCCATCATTCTGGACATTTTCCCGCCAGAGAAACGTGGCGCAGCCTTCGGTCTGACGGCCCTGGCCATCGTGGTGGGGCCGGTTCTGGGGCCGCTGGTAGGAGGATGGCTCACGGACACCTATTCATGGCGATGGATTTTTTACGTCAACGTGCCCTTCGGCATCATGACGGTCATGGCCGTGATTGCACTGGTGGAAGATCCGCCATGGGTGAAGGCCGTGAAGGAGAGGGTGGATGTTGTCGGCATCAGTCTGATCTCGCTGGGTCTTGGCTGCCTAGAGATCATGGCGGACCGTGGTGAGGATGACGACTGGTTCGGCTCGTCTTTCATTACGACCATGGCCATTATCGGGGGGCTGTGCACTCTTGGGGCCATCATCTGGCTGCTCAAGGCCAAGAATCCTCTTCTGCGGCTCAGCGTGCTGAAGGATCGCAATTTTGCCCTCGGAACATTCATGATCGGGGCTGTGGGTGTGCTGCTCTATGCGTCCGCCGTGATCGTGCCGCAGTTCGCCCAGCAGGTGCAGGGTTACACGGCCACCATTGCAGGGCAGCTCATGGCACCGGGTGGCATGGCTGTGATGGTGCTGATTCCCTTTGTGGGAATGCTGATGAAGCATGTGCAGGTCCGGTATCTCATCGGGCTGGGTTTCTTCTTCATGGCCCTGTCCTGCTTCTTCGCAGCCACGCTCTATTCCGATGTGGACTTCTGGTATCTGGTACTTTGCCGCATGAGACAGACAGCCCCACTGGCTTTTCTGTTCGTGCCCATTTCCACCATTGCCTATGCGACCTTGCCGAGAGAGCTGAATGGCGATGCTTCGGCCCTGTTCAGTATGGTAAGGAACTATTTCGGGTCACAGGCCATTTCGCTCTCTACAGCGGCGTTGACGGAAATGCGTCAGGTTCAGCAGACGGATGTGTCCTCACACGCCATTGCCTCACGGCCAGAGTTCCGAAACTATCTTTTCCATGTCCAGCAGCTGGCGGAAGCGCATGGTCTGGCCCCGCTGCGTGCGCATGCTTTTGCCGTTGCCCATATGTATCAGGAGTTTCTGCGGCAGGTGGCCATGCTGGCCTATAATCAGCTCTTCAATGTCCTGGGGATCATGGCTCTCTGTATCGTGCCGTTCTGCTTCCTCATGTCCCCGATGAAGGGCGGTGGCCAGGGGGGAGGTGGCCATTGAGAGCGGAGCAGCCCCGCCGGATGATTGTTTCAGGGAGCGTACATCCTGAGAAAACTTTCCGCCACCATGGTAGCCACGCCGTCTATGCTGTTCTGGCTGGTGTCCACGGGCAGGGAGAGGCGGCACCGGTGGATGATACGGGTCTGGCACATCGTGAGAAACTGCTCGGCAGCAAGGTCGATGTCAGAAATGACCAGTTGGCCGCCTGCATGTTTTTCTGCGAACCAGTCGGCAAGGCCGGTCAGTGTCCGGGAGACACCGTAATGCCAGAGCGTGTCTGCCAGATTGGGGAACTCGTTGGCCTCTGCCACGACGATGCGGTAGAGGCCTATGGCCTCCGGGTCGATCATCAGGGTGATGATGGTGGCTGCTGCCTGCCTGAGGGCCGTGCGCAGGTCAGGCTGAGGTGCCCGGGATACGGATTTCAGCGTGTTGAGGCGTGTGCGGCTGCGTTCTTCGAAAAAAGCCGTGAACAGATCAGCCTTGTTCTCGAAATGGTTGTAGAGCGACCCTTTGGAGACACCTGCCAGATGAGCGATCTGCGACATGGAGGTTCGCTCATAGCCCTGTTGGAGGAAAAGCTGTCCAGCACTCTGGAGGATCTGCTCGCATTTGCGGGAAGCCGCTTTGCTGTTGCGGGGCGGACAGGGGGCCGGGTGTTCGGTCTGGGTCATCGTTTTGTGGAAGGGTTGCTCCTGCGTATGGAGGGGCATGATAGGCTGCTGGGGCGGCATGGTCCATATGGGCGATCTGTTTCTGGCCCGTTTTATGTTGATAATTCTACAGGAGCTTCACAGTGAAAGACGCTCATTTGTTCCGTTCCGTCCGTAAGGGAGTGGGGAACCTGTCTTCACGCGGTTTCAGCTGGCAGCTTCTGTCTGGGGTGGCTCTGCTGGGGCTGGGGGGGTGCCTTATGGTCGGCCCTAAATATCATCAGCCGAAGGATTGGGCCCCGCCGCATTATGACCTGCATAATGGTAGCAACCAGCCGTCCGGCAAGGGGGCATCTGCCAAAGGAAATGGCCCTCATGGGGCCAATGCAGCGCCGGAGGACAGGACCAGTAAACAGGCCTCTCCCGCTTCTGTCGTGACAGAGCTGCCCATGGCGGATGCCTGGTGGAAGAGTTTTCACGACCCTGAGCTGACATCTCTGGAAGACCGTGTGGCCACGCAGAACCTGTCTTTCCTTCTGGCTACACAGAATCTGGCGCAGAGCCGGGCCCAGATGATCATTGCCGGGGCGGAGCGGTTCCCCAGTCTTTCAGCGTACGGAACCTATGTGCGCTCGCAGCACAGCTCCAAGCAGCTTCAGGAAATCTTCAAGCGTGTAGGCAAGGGGTTCCCAGACCTGCCAGCGCAGGAGGCCAATTTTCTTCAGGGCTCCCAAGAGGCCCAGGTCCCGCTGCTGAACCAGTGGCAGGACAAGATTGATGCAACCTATGAGATCGATCTCTGGGGGCGTGTGGCCTACCAGTATCAGGCGGCAAAATACCTGATGAAGATGAGCGAGGAGGAACGGCGCAGCATTCTCATTGCCCGTCAGGCCGACATGGCCCGTGATTATCTCCAGCTGCGGGGTGATCAGAAACGTCAGCGCATTCTGGCAGATAGCCATGCCACCGTGCAGAATCTGCTTTCGTTGGCGCAGAGCCGCTATAAGAGCGGGCTGGTTACGGAGCTGGATGTGGACAGCATGAAGGCCCGTCTTCATGGAATTGAGGCCCAGCAGGCCAATCTGGATGAGACAGTGGCGCGGGAGCAGAATGCCATAGCCCTGTTATTGGGCATGCCACCGCAAAGCCTGAATGAGGAGCTTGGACAGACGGCGGGTGTGCCGACTGTTCCCCCCTTCGTTCCGGCTGGTCTGCCATCGGAACTGGCCCATCGTCGCCCGGATATCCGGGAGGCGGAAGAGCATCTGCGGGAAACGGTAGCAGAAGTTGGTGAGGCCACAGCGGATTTCTATCCCAAGGTGACCGTGACGGCAGATTTCGGGTTCCAGACCCTGTCTTTCCGGGACCTTGGGTTCTGGAATGCCCGTGCCTGGAATGTCGGGCCCAGCATCTCTCTCCCCATTTTCCAGGGCGGGCGGCTTTATGGTCAGCTTCGTCTGAAAAAGGCAGCACAGCGTGCTGCAGCCGTGGAATATCGGCAGACGGTTCTTCAGGCCTGGAATGAGGTGGATAATGCCTTGCAGGCCTATCATGATGAGCAGATTCATCATGAAGGATTGGCAAAGACCGTGGATGACGAGAAGCGGGCTCTGTCTCTGGCAACCAGCCAGTATCGGGCTGGTCTGGCGACTTACCTGTCCGTTCTGGAAGCACAGGAGAAACTGCAGGAAGCCCAGCTTGATCTGGCTGCCAGTGACAGTGCGTTCGCAACGGATCTTGCCCGTCTCTACAATGCGTTGGGTGGGGGCTGGTCTGATACCCTGCCTGATAAGGAGCAGGTCAGCCAGGCAACGCAGCCAACGACACACTGAAAAAGGGCGGGGAAACAGCCATGCAGGCGGGGAGGTTGTGCTGGCCTGCCAGCAGTGGCTGTGCATGGTTTTTTCTTCATGATCCTGCGACTCCACGGTCTTGCTGATGAGACTCGCTGTCAAGGGGAGCCATCTCTTGCCCACAGAGTTTTCCACAGGTGCGAGGGCGCAGAAAATGGCCACCTTCACTGTATTGTGTGAGTGATTATCCACACCTCTTTTCGGGGGTGTGGACTACGTGGATACCTTGTTGTGGGGCAGGATCAGGGGGGATGAATACAAGAAAACCGGCATGAATACATGCCGGTTTTCTTTTGGGGCAATCCCGTCTCCAGCAGAAACAGGAGAAAGCCTTATTTGGTTTTCTGGGCTGCAGCAGTGGCTTCGGTCACGACATTTTCGGAGACGAAGACCAGCGTGTTCAGGGCATCGTTCAGGGCCACGTTGGCAGCCTGGGGATTGTGACCCTGTGCAAAGATCAGGGCACGGTTCACAAAACCCTGGAGCTGGTTCAGCGGAGCCAGAGCAATGATGAAGTCGATGTCCTGCCCGACGAGTTGAAGGGTCTGGGCGGCCTGATCGGTCTGTCCGGCCTTCAGCTGGGCATTAGCCGTTGCCACGGCACTCTTTTTGCTGGGTTCCAGCATGTCTGTTGCGATGACCTCACCCCCGACCGGGACCCAGTCCGTCGGACCGTTCTGGGGTGTGTGGCTGCTGGAGACAGGATGCTGGGGAGCGGGGTGCAGGTCGGCTTCGGCGGCTGTGAACTGTTCACGGGCCTTGGCGGCTGCCTGGAGGTGGGTCACGGCGGCGTTGAGAGCCGGCAGGGCCTGCTCGCTCTGCCCGGCTGCGAGAAACTGCTGGGCCTGCACGATGTTCGCCATGGCCTTCTGGCCGTGTTCGGAGAGATGATGGAAGGCGCGATGCTCTTTTTTGCGCACGCTTTTCACATGCTTGCTGGAGACGGCGGCAGGGGCATTGTTGCTGGCCGGTGCGGCATCATCGGCGAAAGCGGATGTGGTCAGGGCGCCCAGGCCGAAAAGGGAAAGGGCCAGGCCCTTGTGCAGTGTATTGAAGCGCATGGAAATATCCTTGTTCATAGGATGGAGGATGCCCTCCCATGCAGATGGTTGCAGCCCTCTGCGCAGGATGCAGGTCATCCCGATCACAGTGATAACAGCTTAAAAACAGCTCATGTGCAACTGTTATGATCGGGCTGAAAATTCTCAGAAAATCTCGATATGGCTTTTGAAGCCAAGCAGAGCCGCATCCCGGAGATTGCCCTGGCCATTGGGGCGGAAGAAATATTCCAGCAGTGGCTGAAAAATGACACCCCGATAGACATGGATGGCGTAGTTGACTTCAAACACGGCGGCATGACGCTGTACGCCAGTTGCATGGTCCGGGAGGCGGCTGAACTGCTGTGTGTCCAGCATCATGGTCTCGGTGGCCTGCACACCGGGGGCAATTTTCTCGTAGGTGAAGGAAAGACCAAACGTGTCAAAGGGGCGGGAGCGGAAAATTCCACGGTCTATGAGAGCCCCATAGGCTTCCCATTCCCGCAGGGCGATCCGTTTATCATTATAGAGGAACCCCCCCAGCAGCGTGATGCCCCGTTTGCTGCTGTGGTAATGGTTCAGGATATGCTGGTCGGCCATGAACCAGGCGCCGTAACCGTCATGCCGTGTGCGGGGTCTGCCATGGGTCAGGGCGTAGGGACGTCCCTGCTCATCAAGATAATTGTCGGGGCTGGGGGCGGTCATCATCACGCCGCCGATCTTGTAATGCCCGGGATGGTTTTTGCCGAAGAGGGGCTCCCATCCCATTTCAAAGGGGAGGCGGAACCCGTTGATGTTGCCGCCATTGAACTTGAAGCCGGTACGGTGCTGCTCGTTCTTGTAGATGCCGTTTTCTCCGGCATAGAGGCCGCTCTGTATATAAAGGAAGCGGGAGGGACGGACCCGGATGCGCCCAGCCCAGACAGCTGCAGGATAACCGCTGACAAAGCTGCTGTCCGTGGCGGCCTTGGGCCGTCCGCAGATGCTGCCATTCTGGAAGTTGCAGAAGAGGGGGCTGTTCTGGAAGTCCGACATTTCCGCCATGCGGCCGGCAGCGATGGCAAGGCGGCCATTGAACAGGTCTTCTTCACCATAGGCCATGACGAGATGGACAACCACATTGCCGCCACCGCCGTAATCTTCCGATGCATGGTTCAGCCAGTCACCAAACATGCGGTTGGCTGTTGTTCCATAGCGGCCGACAACAATGCTGTGTGTGGAAAAACCCCGCAGCCCGATGAGCTGTTCCCAGTTTATGTTGAGTGAGGCGGCATATTGCCCGGCATTGCTGGCGCCCTGTTTGTAGGGTGCGAAATGCTGGGAGTTGGGATAGTTTTTCTTGGGCGGCGTGATGGCCCCGGCAAATTCATTCGTGTTGTCGAGGAGGAGGGCAATGCCCCGTTTGCGCAGCCAGTCCGTCATGCCAAAGCCATGGGGAAAGAGGGCCTCTGGCCTGCCAAAGGGAGGAACCGAGGTCGTATAGCCGCCATGGGCAGGCAGGGGGGTATCAACCCGGAGCAGGGGTTCGTTACCGACGATTTCATCAAGTACCTGTGCCTGCGCACCGGGGGTGGCGAAGCAGAAGAGGGCGACTGGCAGCAGCCAGGACCAGTGCCTGGCCAGCTTTTTGAGAAAAACTGATGAATAACGGCGTAGTTCTTTTAGAGAAATGGGTACGTTCTGCCGTATGGGGCAAGAGAATATGGCAGGCATAATAGTCCCCATTTCTATAAAAAGAACCCTGACGGTACGAAATTGCCCCCAAGAAAGAGCGCATTGTTGCGGAATCTGTTAAAGAAGTTTGGGTAAAACTTCAAAGTCTATCTTCCGCCTCTGGATATTTTTCAGTCTGACCTGCTGTCTGGACGGGACTGCCATGAAGTAACCTCTTTTCACGCCTCTGGGAGTGTGGGAAAAGCGGGGCCATGAGTACCCATATGGAAACCCATACCATTCACCCCGTTCCTCAGGCGCATCGTCACGGGCGGGTAGCGGACCTGTTCTCGGTCTGGTTCAGTGCCAACATGACATTGCTGACGGTTGTTACCGGGGCTCTGGGGCCAGCCGTATTCGGGCTGTCGCTCATCTGGTCCGTTTTGGCGCTGGTGCTGGGTAATGTGGTGGGGGCTGTCTTCATGGCGCTCCATGCGGCACAGGGCCCGCGTCTGGGTGTGCCCCAGATGGTGCAGAGTCGGGGGCAGTTTGGCGTTTATGGGTCGGTGCCGATCATCCTGCTGGTCGTGCTCATGTATATCGGTTTTGCTGCTTCCAACTGTGTCGTGGGGGGAGAAGCCCTGGCGCATGTGCTGCCTGTCTTCCAGGGCAGCAGGGGGGTCTGGCTCATTGCGGTGCTGACACTTCTGCCCTGCATGATGGGGTACAGGGCCATCCATGTCTGTTCCCGTCTGGCCAGCTGGATTTCCATTGTGGCGGTCATTTATGCCATCGGTTGTGGGCTGGGCGGGTTTTCCCGCACATTGCTGGCAGACATGCACGGCACGGTAGCCGGATTCTTCGGAGCCTTTTCCGTTTCGGCTCTCTGGCAGATCGCCTATGCCCCTTATGTTTCTGATTCTTCCCGGTATCTGCCGGATGAGGCCGGGTCCGGCCGGCAGGCCTTCTGGGCGACCTATGGGGGAACTGTCATCGGGGCTGTTCTGCCCATGGTGCTGGGGAGCCTGCTGTCACTGAGCTATCCGTCCCTGCCGTTGGCTGGAGCGCTCTCCCTGACGGGCGGCCATATGGGCAATATCGTTCTTCTGGTGCTGGCACTGGCCATTCCGCTGGCCAATGCCATGAGTGTCTATTGTGGAGCGTTGTGCAGCCTTACTCTGGTGCAGACCTTTTGGCCGTCGTGGCGTGCCGGCCTGTGGGGGCGGCTGGTCATGACGGTTCTTCTGCTGGGGGCGGCCCTGGTCATGAGCCTTGGCATGGTTGGTGACTTCCTGAAGGCATACACGTCGTTTCTGGATGTACTGATGGCAGTGCTCGTGCCGTGGACGGCAATCAATCTGTGCGATTATTACCTGCTGCGCCATGGCGAGTATGATGTCATGGCCTTTTTCAGGGCGGATGGTGGACCGTATGGGCGGTTCAATCTGCCGGTCGTGTTGATTTATCTCCTGGGTGTGCTGGTTGAACTGCCTTTCATGAAGACCGGCCCGTATACAGGGCCGCTTGTGGAAGCCCTGCATGGAGTGGATATTTCATGGATTGTCAGTCTGCTGGTGACGGCCGTCGTGTATTACCTCTGGGTGAGACGATGTGACGGGGTGAGAGCCTGAGCTTTATCTGGTCGTATGAGGGGTTTCATTGGGGTCTGATGTAAGCTGTACTGACAGGGTACTATTATATTTGTAATTGATCTGACTTGTTAAAAGAGAACCGATCCTTCTATACAGGCAGAAGCCGTTTTAGACTGGCCATCCCTGTGGGGGTGGCAGGGGACGTGATGCAGCTCTTTTGTTGACGGCCGGGCCCTGCGTCATGTCTGCTCTGTGGGGAAGGCTCTGCATGCTGTGGCTGAGGAGGGTGAGATCACCGGGTGGGCTGCTGGTGCTGGGTGGTATGGTCGTGTTCTGGCTGCTGTCGTCTGCTTCGGCAGAAGCATCGGACATCACGTTTGCCGTCATTGGTCCGCATGAATATGACCTGCCAGTGGATTTCAAGCCTTTCAATGTATTCGTCCAGTATGGTGACGGGAATGCAGCAGGAAATTATTATGATGGGCAGGGGGCCAGAAAGCCGGAACGGGGCAGTCATACATGGTCTGGCCTGAGCAAATACGTCCATTTCTGGACGTTTGATTCCATTCCTCATGTCGGTTTTGCCTATGAAGTCATCCAGACGGAGAGTTACCGTCTGGCGGATGGCACAAATTATGGTGGATTGGGGCCGACCATCACAGGGCCTGCGGTGTGGTTCAAACCGAATGGACACAGCACGTTCGGTATCCAGACCTTCATGCAGACACCCAGCGCCACCCGGAAAGTCCTGAACCCGCAATACTGGTCCAATCTTTCAAGCTTCATGTTTGATTATGAGTGGAAACATTTCAGTTTCGGTGGAGACCTCGGGGCTGTGGTGGCTTCGACCATGCATGTCAGAGGGGAACATTCCTATCATCCGGGGACGGCCTTTCACAGCAATCTGCGTTTCAGTTGGAAAGCCAGCCGCAGGTGGGAGCCATTTTTCTCCATGGACTGGCAGAACAATGCCGGCTGGCATGACAACACGCTGGGGCGTTCCGTGGCGGACAGCAGCAGCCGGGAGGTTACGCTGGGCGTGGGATTGATGTGGAACATCAATCCCCGGCTTAACATCACGACCCGCTATGCCCATTCGGTGGACGGACGTTATGTACCGGAGACCAACGCTTATTATTTCAAGCTGGTTTATCTGTTTGAGGGGGCCCTGTTCTCACATTACTGACCGTCTTGCAGGTGGTAGAGATTTTTTCCCCGGAGCGCTGTAAGAGGGGAGCGGTCTCGACAGCCATAAAAGGACGATGATGACGGCAACATGCAGACATCGGTTTCTGACGCCGGAAACGGGCGGCCCCTGCCTTCTGCTGGTTATGGCGCTGGCAGGTTTCATCCTGGCCAATTCACCATGGCGGTCTTTTTATGCGCTGCTGGCCAAGCCTCTGGGACCTGTCCCGTTGGGGGATGGCCTGTCACCCTTCTGCCTGCCCAGCGTTGCAGAGCTGGTCACCATTGGGCCGATGACGCTGTTTTTCCTCACCATTTCGCTTGAGCTGAAAAAGGAACTGACAGCCGGACATCTTGCAGAATTTCGCCAATGTCTTCTGCCCTGTCTTTCTGCTCTGGGAGGTGTGGTTGTTCCAGCAGGGCTGTATGCGCTGATCGCTGCACCTGACCCTGCCCTGCGGTCAGGCTGGGCCATTCCCGTTGCAACGGATGCAGCTTTTACGCTGCCTGTACTGTTGGCGCTGGGGCGGCGTGTTTCGGAAGGAGGGCGGGTCTGGCTGATGGCACTGGCCATTTTTGATGATGTGCTGGGCATTTTCATCATCGCCCTCTTTTATGGTGGAACACCGCATGCCATGCCGCTTTTCGGTACGGTCATCCTTGTGGGCATGATGGCCTGTGCCGGCTGGCGGGGTGTCCGTTGCCTGTGGTTTTATGGCATTGGCGGGGGGCTTCTGTGGATTTGCCTGAAGGAAGCGGGGCTGCATCCCACATTGGCGGGTGTCGTGGTGGGGCTCTGCCTGCCGACCGCCCGGCATGATGGCCCGTCTCCTCTGGAGCGTGTGGAGCATGGTCTGGCGCCGTGGGTCACATGGGGGGTGTTGCCGCTGTTCGGTTTTGTCATGGTGGGTGTGCCGTTGGCTGATACGTCTCTCACGAGCCTTGATCTGCGTCTGATCGTGGCTGTTGTGGTGGGGCTGGTATTGGGCAAGACGGCCGGAATTTTCGGCATGACGTGGCTTGCCATACGGTGCCGCCTGGCTTCTCTTCCGGCCCGGACATCATGGCCGATGCTTTTTGGTCTGTGCCTGCTCTGTGGGTTGGGTTTTACCGTCAGTCTTTTCATGGCTTCGCTGGCCTTTCCTGCTTCGGGCCTGCTCATATCCAGCAAGATCGGTATTTTTCTCGGCTCTTTCATGGCCGTGGCCAGTGGCTGGTTCTGGTTGAGATGCGTGGTGAAAGAGACGTGAAGCTCTATCTACTCGACAGTTCTGCCGTGCCTCTGTATGGGGGCGGGCGTGTGCTGATGATCGGATAGAGGAACTCACTGATGAGCCATGAGCGGACAGACCGGCCGGATGCCCTTCATGACCCGGCCTGTGATGGAACGACACATGCCGGAGTGGCCAGCCCGACCGGTAGGGAACGTGGCTATGCAGCCCGGAAAAAGCGCCGTGTGTCTGCTCCGCTGACACCGTCCGGCAGGCCGGTTCTGGAGCCTCCGGGTGGGCAGAAAAAGGTGCTGCTTCACTCCTGCTGTGCCCCCTGCTCTGGTGAGGTGATGGAGGCGATGACGGAATCAGGCATCGACTACACCATCTTCTTCTATAATCCGAACATCCATCCAGAGCGGGAATATCTTCTGCGCAAGGAAGAGAATGTCCGGTTTGCCGAGGCACACAACATCCCGTTCGTTGATGCCGATTATGACAGGGACAACTGGTTTGAGCGGGCCAAGGGCATGGAATGGGAGCCGGAGCGTGGCATACGCTGCACGATGTGCTTCGACATGCGTTTTGAGCGCACGGCCCTGTATGCGCATGAGCACGGGTTTCCTGTCATGACGAGTTCTCTGGGCATTTCACGCTGGAAGAACATGGCCCAGATCAATGATTGTGGTGCCCGGGCCGTGGCGCCCTATGATGGGTTGTCCTACTGGGACTTCAACTGGCGCAAGGGGGGAGGCTCTGCCCGCATGATCGAGATCAGCAAGCGGGAGAGATTCTACAAACAGGAATATTGTGGCTGTGCCTATTCCTTGCGGGATACGAACAATTTCCGGCGTTCAAAAGGGCGGCCCGCCATCGTGCTGGGAGAGGAATTCTACGGCGAAGAAGACTAGACCTTTTCCTGCCCGGGGAGCACCCTGAAGGCAGGAGGGACGTATGAAAATTGCCATTGTCTGTGATTCCTTCAAGGAAAGTCTGGCCCCACTTGAGGTGGCTGAGGAGATAAAAGCAGGTTTCTCCCGCGTGTTTCCTGAAGCATCGTATATCTGTCTGCCTATGGCAGATGGTGGAGAGGGAACAGTGGAAGCCCTCGTGCAGGGTACGGATGGTAAACTGGTGCATTGTTCCGTCACGGGGCCGCTGGGGATGCCGGTTCCTGCTTTTTTCGGCATCAGCGGTGATGGGCAGACGGCGATCATCGAGATGGCAGCAGCGGCGGGCCTTCCCCTGCTCCAGCCAGAAGAGCGTGATCCCTTGCGGACGACCACTTATGGAGTTGGGCAGCTCGTTCTTGCCGCTCTGGAACATGGGTGCCGACATGTCATTCTCGGCCTGGGGGGCAGTGCTACCAATGATGGAGGGGCCGGGTTTGCGCAGGCTCTCGGGGCCCGCCTGCTCGATCAGCAGGGGCAGGAGCTGCCGCCTGGTGGTGGGGCTCTGGCCAGGCTGGCGGATGTGGACCTTTCCGGTCTGGACAGACGCCTGTCTGACATCACGCTGGAAGGGGCCTGCGATGTGACCAGCCCTCTGACAGGGCCGCGGGGGGCCTCGCATGTTTTTGGTCCCCAAAAAGGGGCTGGACGAGAGGATGTGATTCTTCTGGATGATGCCTTGGCGCATTATGCCCGTATCCTGGCCCTTCGGTGTGGGAAGGATGTGGCGGCTGTGCCTGGGGCCGGTGCTGCGGGGGGATTGGGCGCTGGGCTTCTGGCTTTTACGAAGGCACGGCTGCGGCCAGGTGTGGAGATTGTTGCAGACCAGCTTCAGCTGGCTGCCCGTTTCAGGGATGTGGACCTTGTCATCACCGGGGAGGGCCGGATGGATGGCCAGAGTGCCCAGGGCAAGGCTCCCATGGGGGTTGCTCAGGTTGCCAGAGCCCAGGGGCGGCCTGTCATTGCCATTGTCGGTTCTACGGGAGAGGGTGTGGACAGGATGCATCAGGTGGGCATTGATGCTTTCTTTGATACGGTTCCCCGTCCCGAGGCGTTGCCGGTCGTGCTGGCGCAGGCCCGTGAGAATGTCCGTCGTACAGCAGAGAATGTCGCCGCTGCGATACGGACAGGGATGGAGATGGGACGGAACCTGTCGGGATCATCTTGAACGGTAACATAACTCTACCATATTTCTGTGTTCGTCTACCCAGCAGGTCATGAATCAAGACATTGGAAACAAGCAGGTTTTATGAAGCGTTATTCTGTTCGTCAGATCATGGTGAGCATGGGGGCAGGCCTTGGGCTGGTTGCCATGCTGGCGGCTCCTGCGCAGGGCATGGCCGCCAGTGCTGCTGACAAGGTGGATTCCGGGTCAGCCCCGGCGCACGCTGCGCCCGTCGGGACAGTTCCCCTGCCTCTGGGGCAGCCGGAAGGTGATTTTGGCTGGGCCGGTGTGTCGGGGGCATTGCGGACCCAGCTGGACCAGGACCAGACGACCTTGCGGACGGTTGGTGCCGCTCTGGGGGGACTGAAGGGGCTGCCCGTCGGGCGGTTGCTGGATTCCTACACGCAACAGGTGGCGAAGGTCCGCCAGCATGTGACGGACGGGATGGCGCAGATCCAGGCTTATGAGGGCTCCATCAATTCCCTGCTGAAGGTTCTTGGCGACAAGGCCGAGGATGGGGAGGATGCTTCCATCACCCGGCAGCGTGTCACGGCCCGCAAAACCTCCATGGGGATTACGGCTCTTCTGGTGCGGATGCGTGTCTGTGATCTTCAGACCCGCCAGCTGGAAGGTCAGCTGGACGACCTGCGCCGCAAGGTCCAGCAGGGAGCGCTGGTACGGCATGTCGATTCTCCTCTGGGGGTCGGTTTCTGGCGGCGGGCCCTGTCGGATGGTTATGCGACATTCCGGGATATGGGGCAGGATGAGCCGAGGGCACTGGTTGGTGTTCTGGGTATTGGCTGCCTGGTCATGCTGTTTGGCTTCGTGCTGAGGCAGCTGGCGACCCGTGTTCTTGCTTCAGCCCGGGGGCAGGCGAGCTGGGGGGGCGTGATCCGCAGCCAGCGTGCCCTGGGGAGCGTGTTGGCCGGTGTCTTGTGTGGTCTGCTGGCGGAAATCCTCTGGCAGGGCTGGCAGCTTGTGGGTTTCGACAGTGATGGCGTGCCCGCCATGCAGGGCGCGTATCTGACACAGGCACTGCCGGTGTGTGGTTTCATCATCGGGGCCGGGGTGTCCCTCAAGCGCTGGCTTCTGGGCAGGACGTGCCTGCCGTGCAGTCTGCTTCTCGGTGGAGGAATCCTGTTCTACGGAGCGTTGCGGACGGCCGAAGTCAGCCGCGATGTCGGCCCCGGGCTGGATGCCGTGCTGGAAGGAGCATTTGCGCTTTCCACATCCATCCTGCTGTATCTGACGTGCCGCTCCAGCAAACGTGACCAGAAAAATGGGACGGCTCTGGGTGATGTGGAGGCAGGCAGTACGGGGCAGGATATTGGTGCCGTACTGATCCAGCATATTCCCCTGCATGGTGTTTCTGCCCTGCTCATGGGGGTGACGGCCGTTGCCGTTCTGAGTGGTTATATCTCCTTTGCTTTCCTGCTGAATGACTGGGTGCTGACGCTGCTTTATGCCTTTGGGGCCGTCATGCTGCTCATGCAGGCGTGGCGGGACTTTTCACAGTTCCTCTTTTCGGCACAGAGCCGTCTTGGGCGGCTGTGGACCGAGCTGGAGCTGAGTGCCCGCCGTCTTGCGCAGATGGAGGTCATCACCACGGCGCTGGTTGGTCTCAGCCTTGTCATGGTATTCATTGCCCTGTTGCAGGGCAGAAATGGTGTTTCCTTCATCGGGACATGGCGGCAGCTGGAGCATGTCTTTGGTGGGGGTATCCTGTTTGGTGTGCCCGTCTCGCCAAGGACGATAGTGGGGGCGGCCCTGCTGCTGGTGGGCGTTTATTACGCCATACGGTTTTTGCAACAGTGGCTGCAGACACGTCTGTTCCCGGTCACGTCCCTGGATAATGGGGCACGGACATCCATCATCAGCATTCTGACTTATACATTGTGGATCGCTGCGGGGCTCAAGCTGTTGGCCATGATCGGCATTTCCGTACAGAATCTGACATGGGTTGTCAGTGCGCTGTCAGTGGGTGTGGGTTTTGGTCTCCAGTCCATCGTCAAAGACTTCATTTCTGGTCTGATCCTGCTGGCGGAACGTCCGGCCCAGGCTGGGGACAAGATCACCATCAGTGGCAATACGGGGGTGATTCAGCGTGTGAATGTGCGGGCAACGGATATCCGGCTGAGTGATGGAACGACACTCATTGTTCCCAACTCCCAGTTTATCACGGCGAATGTGCAGAATTACAGTGCGGGTCATAATCCGCTGAAGATGAGCCTTGTTTTCGCTGTACCGACCAATGTGAGTGTGGACAAGGTGAAGGCGCTTTTCATGCTTGTCGTGGCGGATCAGCCGGATGTTCTGAAGGACCCGGCCCCGCAGAGCTGGCTGGGTGACAAGGTGGGGGATACGGTTTCTGCGACGTTGGCGATCTATGTTGCACGGGGCACGAACAGTGATGCCGTGAGAACGGCTGTTATCTCCGGGGTGCTGGCACGTTTCAGCCAGGAAGGTATCAGCCTCATGGTGCCGCAGGTTTCTATGACGCTGCCATCTGATGATGGGTCCCAGACATGAAAAAAAAGCCAGGGTGACTGTCACCCTGGCTTTCCATGCCACTGTCGTGCGGGGAGGTTTTACTTACCGTCGACGGAACGGGCAATTTCAGCCACGAGCTTGAGAAGGTAGGCACGGTCGATCTTGGTGTTCGGACCTTCGATGCGGACTACATCCTGCACCAGAGCGAAGATGAGGTCTTCGCGGGTCATGCTGCGGGCGATATTGTTTTCTTTCTGAGACATGCAGGTAAATCCTCTCATGTGGTGAATTGGCAACGCCGGGTAGACGGTACCGTGCCGGTATCCGTCCCAGCAATCTTTTAGCAGTTTTCATTGAGATAGGTCACGAGGTGTGGATGAAAAGATTGTAACCATAGTCATGGTACCGGTCTTCCATCTTTCCCGGGATTCTATTTTATTGGGGCCATACAGGCACCTTTTTGCTCAGGATAGGTCATGATAACGCGTTTCAGGAATTTCTTTGCTTCAGCCGAGGCTACGACCCGGGCTGCGGTCAGCCCGGTCCGGCCAGTACTGACCGCTCTGGCCGTGGGGCTTCTGCTTCTGGCCGCGGTATGGATCATCCATCCTTTCCTGCCCCCCATTCTCTGGGGGGCGACGATTTCTGTCACGCTCTGGCCGCTGGTTCAGCGGTTGCAGACCATATGCTTTGGCAGCCGGTCAGCGGCGGTCTTTTTTACCGTCCTGGCCGCCATGATCATCTTCTTCCTGCCTGCCGTGCTGGTGATCGTCATTTTTGCACGGCATGTTGATGCCGTGTCCCATTTCATTGGGATCCTGCCGACAATACAGCTGCCAGCAGCGCCCGCCTGGGTGGGGCGTATCCCTTACGTTGGGGGCAATATCATTCCGTTCTGGGATCATCTGCGGGAAAACAGCCTGCCGGAGCTGCTGAAACAGGTCATCCCGTCGCCAGAGAAGATCCTGCATGTCCTTCTGGCATCAGCGGGCAGCTTTGGGTCTCTTTTGCTGGAATTCGCTCTGACATTGATCGTCATGGTGCTGCTGCTGGGCCGGGCGGAGGGCATCATCATGCTTCTGGACCGGATTGGTGGTCAGCTTGGCGGCAGAAAGGGACGTGCCCTGCTGAAGCAGGCCGAGATCACGACACGAGGTGTTGCTCTGGGTGTCACGCTGACAGCCATTCTTGAATCACTGTTCGGCTGGGTTGGCCTGATGGCCGCTGGTATGCCGATGGGCAGTGTCGTGGCGGCGGTCATGTTCATTTCCTGTGTTCTACAGTTCGGTGGGGCATGGGTGATGATTCTCAGCACCGTCTGGCTTTATTTTACGGCACCGTTGATGCACGCCATCATCATGCTGCTGTTTGCGCTTGTGGTGATTGCAGGAGACAATTTCCTTCAGCCGCTCATCATTCGCCGGTATGTGCGGATTTCTGTCATCGTTATCATGGTGGGCGCTTTTGGTGGGTTGTCCACACTTGGTTTTGCTGGTGTCTTCATCGGTCCAACCCTGCTTTATCTGACGGAGACGATGATTCGGGACTGGGCGGGCCTGCCTGCTGACGATGAAAAGGCGGGTCAGGCTGATGCTTCAGCCGATGCCTCCGAGAGCTGAGCGTGTATCAGGCCGGCTTCCGCTGGGGGGTATCACCTGCCAGTGGGAGCGACCTGTTTCCAACGGTAGAGCGTGAGAAGACTCCCAGCCCAGAGGGCCAGACTGGCAAAGCTGAAGGCGATGGTCAGTTCTGCCGCAAGAGGGGTCTGCACGGCTGTATGACGCATAAGCACGATTGTGACGGCTCCTGAAAGACAGAAGGCCGCAAGGGCCAGAATGATCCCGCGGCATAAGGCTCTGGGCAGCAGACAGTAGCTGACCAGTGTCAAGGCAATCAGCCCATGGTAGGCTAGGCTGGCTTGCTGGTATGAGTGTTCCATGTCTGGCGTTGAGACGCTGGACAGATGGGGGATCGGTGTCAGATGGGTCATGAGGGGGCTGATGGCGATGATGCCGCACAGCCCCAGCAGGCAGCCCAGCAGTGTCCCTTCGCTCAGACGGCCCAGCCAGAGGGTGGCGGGTGTTTCCACACAGGACGTCTGTCCCGGTTTCCTGCGGCGGTGGGTATTGAGCCAGAGCTGGTTGGCAGCATGGAAAAAACCGACGCCGCACAGACCCAGTGCCACATAGAGCCAGCGGACAAATTCGCCGCCAAAACTCCCGAAATGCAAGGCGAGGCACCATGTCAGGATATGGCGGGTGGGTGTTTGCTGGCCGGGTAGATTCTGGCTGTCGATCAGGTGGCCTGTTTCGGGGGTCAGCAGGACAGCGCCACGATCCCGGCCAATGAGCGGGTTCTGGAGGTCTGTTCCTTCTGCCAGCAGATAAGACTGTCCTGCCGGAGGCAGGCTCCGCTCCCCATTGGCATTGTAAAGCGGGGCATGGAGGGCAAGGCGCTCGGCCTGACTGTCCGTGCCGTGAGGGGGCAGGACATAATCCAGTGTGAGGGGATGAAAATCTGGTGCCAGTTCATGCAGGAAGGACAGGGCTTTTTCGGGGGGAAGAAGCGATGATGCTGATGGTACCTTTCTGGCAGTTGCCTGCTGGATGCCGTCATGCCCCGAGGAGACAGGGTACAGTAGCGGCGAGAAGGCAAAAAGTGCCGTTGTCAGGGCGATGATGAGGTGGAAGGGAAGGGAGCAGAGGCCGAGAAGACTGTGGAGGTCGAGCCAGAGGCGGCGGCTGTGGCCCTGCAGGCGGACGCTCATGAGGTGGCGCCATATGCCGGGCAGAAGAAGAATGACACCGGAGAGCAGTGCCAGGCCGTAAAGGAGGCAGACGGTACCGACAAGAGGCATGGCCCAGTTTTCAGGCAGTGGCAGGCCCAGACGGCGGTGCAGCCCTCCGATGAACGTGGGAACAGGGGACAGGGTCAGCTGGTGAAGGGAGGGAGTCTGAGAGGCAGGCAGGCTGATGAGAATATGGGATGCTGGCAGGCCGAGGGGCAACTCTGGCCCTGTCGGGATGCTGAGGGTGGCCGTATCTGATGTTTTGAGGCCGACCCTGTAATGGAGGCCGGGGAAGATGGAGGGTAGGTCTTCTGTCCGGGATGTGAGAATCTGGTCAAGCGTCGCGGGGATGTCTGCCAGTGGAAGGGCTCCATGGTCCGGCAGGGGCGGCTGGCTCCATTGTTGGAGAGGGGCGGCAAACAGGGTCATGGTTCCGGCCAGAAAGCTCATGGAAAGCAGAGTGCCGGTTGTAATGCCGATCCAGCCATGCAGGGCGCGGTACCGGATGGCCAGATGCTGGAGCTTTTGCCACGGGCCGAGGCCGATACACAGGGTCAGCCCCGTAATCCCGGCCAGACAGGCGCCCGTCATCAGCAGGCAGAAGCCTGTCATGCCATAAGGGCGGAAACAGGGGAGGGTTATGTCTGCCCAACAGGCCGCCATGATGAAAAGAGCTGCCAGCAGGCCACCGATGCCCAATCGCAGCCACAATACGGCAGAAGGATGGGGCTGTGGGGGAACCGGCCGCCTGTCCCTGCCTCGTGATTCCTCCATCAGGACGTATGGGACTGGGTGGAAATGAGAATGGCCCAGAGGATGGGCATGATGCACAGCAGTACCATGCCAAGCCCACCAAGGCAGAAAAAGGCGGCCATGGCACCGAAGACATGAGCCCATAGCAGCCATGCCAGCCCGCTGGACAGGGCAAGGCCGACCACACCGGCAGTACGGCCCAGCTTCTCGGGTCTGGGCGTATTGCCGGGGAGCTGCATCCACAGGAGCACGGCCCACACGGCCCCGGCCAGAAGGCCGCCCCAGAAGAAAACGGGCTCAGACGCAGTCTCCAGTCTCATGCTCCCTCCGGCTTCCCCGCATTCCGCCTGCTACAGGAAGGCTGGCAGGTGGATCATGCTCTGTAATGGGCCGGATTTTATGGGGAAGAGGGAAGAGACGTCAAACCTGTATAATTTATACAGGATATAAGGAGTCCTGATGTCAGGCTTCCATGCCGCACTGCCGCCGCTTCTTACTGCCGCCGGAAGGGGAGGCGTTTGCGCAGGCCGCTGAGTGGTCCTGCTGCCGCAAAACCAACGAGCAGGGAAGCTGTGACGGTCAACTGAAAAAGAAAGTGATAGGAGGACGACATGATTCTGTTCTCCAAGGCGGGGGTGACGGATGTCATCTTCAGGCATCAGTAATTAATTTTACGTAATAAAGGAATGGTTTTTTGGAGGATTCTGCAAAAAATATGAAAGGGTGCTGTTTTTGCTGCCTGTTCTGTGGAACGTACTGCTATGGGCAGGCCCTCTGGCAGGTAGCGGAGCGGGCCTGGAAGAAGAGGAAGCAGGGATGAAGATTCGGCCAGCTGAAGACAGGGACATTGCCGCCATTACCGGGATATACAACCATGCTGTCAGTACGACGACAGCCATATGGAATGACAGGGTGGTGGACAGTGCCAATCGTGCCGCCTGGCTGAAAGCCCACGATGAGGCAGGCCTTCCCGTGCTGGTGGCCGTTGATGACGGGGGTGGAGTGGCTGGTTATGCCACGTTCGGGCCATGGCGTGCCTGGGATGGCTACCGTCATACCGTGGAACATTCCGTCTATGTTCACAAGGACAGGCAGAGGGCCGGGATCGGGAGGGCTCTGATGGTGGCTCTTCTGGAAGAGGCCCGCCAGCGGGGATATCATGCCATGGTTGCCGGGATTGAATCGGGCAATGTCGGCTCCATCCGACTGCATGAACAGCTGGGTTTTGCTGTGGTTGGGCAGTGTCGGCAGGTCGGCTGCAAGTTCGGGCGCTGGCTGGATTTGACCTTCATGCAGATTCTTCTTGATGATCGCTCCAGCCCGGGCTGAAAGTCCTTCTCTGTCGGAATCTTGATTTGCACGGCAAAGCTGATGTGTGAATGTTAATTCATGTTCCGGTTGGGGAACAAAATGACAGCTTGCCGGGAAGGAGACGGTCATGGTGACAGGCTGGGCCTCCTTTGGCATCTGTGCCCTGCCGGTCTGTGACAAGTGTGGAATGATAGGGAGGTCCTGGGACTGATGATGGTACGATATGGGAAAGCCGGTCTTTATGGTGGGATGATGGCACTGGGCATGAGCTTAATGGCTGGAGCTGCCCAGGCAGAGGGCTTGGACCGTGTGTATGAGGTGCAGGCCCAGCTGTCTCCAACAGCCCTTGTGGCGGGCAACAGCACGCCAGTGGATGTGCTGAAGACCCAGATCGGCCCGAATATCCGGCAGGAACAGGATGAGAAGACGGTTTCCATCGGTCAGGACAGCTACAGGCTGGACCAGTACCGCATGAGGGTGCGTCTGCGCCATGGTGCTGGTGGCGGGTATGATGATGGTACGGTAAGCTATGTGATCTCTGCCAACCTGAGCCGGAAGAACAGCGATCATGCGACGTCCATTTTCACGCGGGTGAGAGGCGTCCTGAAGATGCATGATGGCCAGGCTACGGCTGTTCTGCCAGCCAATCGTTATTTCAAGGGGACGGTGCAGGTTGGTGCCATTGCGGCGAAGCTGTTCTGAACGTGAAGGGAGACTGGACCGTGTGGCGGTTTACGAAAGGCAGCATGGCCCTTCTGGCCTGTCTCATGGTTCCGGCTGGTGCCATGGCGGCTGGGCTGGCCCTGCCGGCTTCAGGAATCAAGGCGCCGTACAGCCCGTTGGCCATTCCAACCCGGATGACGCCCCTTGAAGATTCCCTGGAAACCCTGCTGGACAGGCAATACCGTGTTGTTGCTGCCCATCAGGCCGGAGGGGAGGAGGTGCTGGTTCTGTTCCGGGGGGATATGCCGGACAGGGCTGGAAGTATGGTCCTGTGTGCCCTGACGATGCCTAATCCTGCCAGGGATCAGAATGTCGTGACATCACGTTGCTGGGCCCTGAACCATCCTGACCGGTAAAACATGCCGTCATGCCTGTGCAAGAAAGCCGTTCTGCTGTGTGTACAGGTATGTTACTCATTCTGCGATGTCATGTGGTCCGTCATGCCTCATGTCTCTGCCCTCGGGTAGAGAAGACGGCTCAGGGAGGGAGCTATCTTTATGGTTGATTCAGTTTACAGTCTGCTTGGTTATGAGGCGGAGGTGCGCCAGCTGGGGAAGAAGATCGGGCGTTTGTCCAAGCATGAGCTTTTTTCACAGGATCTGACAGCTTTCCCTACTGCACATCCACGGGTCGAGCCCCGGCATGAGGCTTTTTATCGTGAGATCGAGGCATCCCATCTCTTTTACCGGCAGATGGTCAGCTCGATGGAGCGGGAGTTTCATGCTCTTTGTGAGTGTTTTTCATCTGAGCGCTATTATGCGGTTGATGGTGACTTCAACCATCTGATGGTGAAATTCAACGGTGATGCTGCCAACGATACGCTGGCCTCCATGCGGTTCATGAACCGTTTTATCCTCTGCCTGAAGAAGGGAGCACCCTTTGGGGAGGATGACACGCATGTCCTGTTCGCCAATTACGGGCGGCTGGTGGTCCGCTAGGCGGCAGGGCTGCATTTTTTCTGGCAGAGTGGCGCATGGCAGGGAACCCGGCATGACCTTTGATCTCTACACCACGCTGTATATCGTGGCCATCATTGCCGAGGCCATGACGGCTGCCCTGCTGGCGGGCAAGCTGGAGATGGATCTTGTAGGGGTGTTCCTGTTGGGATGGATCACCGCCTTGGGGGGAGGGTCCATCCGGGATGTGCTGCTCAACCATTATCCATTGTCCTGGGTGCGGCATCCCAGTTACCCGCTCATTACCGGGTTTGCCGCCCTGGCCACCATCATGGTGGCCCAGCACATGCACAGGTTGCGCAAACTGTTCCTGTTTCTGGATGCAATTGGCCTTGTCGTCTTTACCGTTATGGGCTGCCAGGTAGCGATGACGGAACATCTTTCTGTGGTCTGTGTCATCATTTCTGGCATGATCACGGGATGTATGGGCGGCGTGCTGCGGGATATACTCTGCAATGACATTCCGCTGCTGTTCCGGTCCGAACTGTATGGCACGGTGTCTGTCAGTACGGGGGTCGTGTTTCTCTGCTGCTCCCATATTGTGGACAACAGGAACATCGAGCTGCTGATTTCCATGATTTTTGGCATCAGTTTCCGTCTGCTCTCCATCCGTTACAACTGGACACTGCCACGCTTCAGTTATCGGTCCTGAGGCAGGTGGTCAGGTCCGGCCATGGGGGGCCAGAAGAATGAGCAGGGCTCCCACCAGGCAGAGGGCAGCCCCTGCCATGTCCCATGCATCCGGTGCCAGACCCTCCACGGCCCAGCCCCAAAAGAGGCTGGTGATGATATAGAGGCCGCCATACAGGGCATAGGCCCGCCCGGCATGGTCAGCCGGGCTGAATGTCAGCAGGATAGCGAACAGGCCGAGGCACAGCCCGCCGGGCAGGAGCCAGAGCGGGGACCGCCCCAGCCGCAGCCAGGCCCAGACAGAGAAACAGCCTGCAATTTCAGCGAAGGCCGCCAGGCCGTAGAGCAGGCAGGCAATGAGAGCATGTGACATGGCCGATGGTCCTGACGTGATGACGCTGTCTGTTCTGTAGCATGTGAGGCAGCTCACAGGCGAGGGCGGAGAGAGACGGTCTCTGCCTGGGGCTCAGGAATTATGTGAGGCTTCTTTCGCTGGGTGCCCTGGCTGGAGGTGATTTCTGGCCCAACCGACATTCAGTGCCAGCGTGGATATGCATCGGTATGGCAGTATCCAGCGGGAACCGGCCGCTGGCGGGCGGATGAACACGGTCATCAGATTGCAGAGGATGATGACCAGCGCCACGTAGTTCTGGAGACCATCGGGCAGGGTGGTAAAAAAGGAGCTGATGTCCATTGGCGGTATCTCCGTGATGATAAGGCCGCAGAGAGGCGGTCATGGAATTGATGTATGATGAGGTGGAAGCGTCAGTCAGATCGCTGGGGTCTGCCGGAGGGCAGGGAGGGCTGCTGCGACCTGGGCCACCAGCCGTCCATAAGGGTTCTGGCCATTTTCGTAGTGGATGATGGCCTCCATCAGGCTGGCAAGCAGGGTGGCTGTAGGCGGGCCGAGGACTGTATCCGGCGTCACGCCAAGGGCCTGCGCAACAGTATCAATGTAGCGTCGGGTATCGTTCTCGGCCGGGGGGGCCCATTGGCTGATGATGCAGGCGACGGTATCCAGCCTGTCCCGTACCATGTAACGGCAGAGCTGGTCCCGCAAGGCCATCAGGCCAGCTTCTGATGTGGAGAAGTGGGCAAAGCGGGGCGTGATGCCTGGCCCCGCAGGCTCCAGCATTGCGCCGGGCTGATGGGCGAAGTTGAGGTTGCCCGGATTGTTGTTGCGGATGCCACGGGGTGGCCGGGTGGGTGTCTGGGGCATGGTCATCAGCCTCCGAAGAAATGGGGGTAGAGCGTGTGGATGAGTTGATAGAGCCCCACGGCGACTGCTCCGCCAACCGCACCGCCGCCTGTGATGGCGGCTGTAACAGTGCGTGACCGTAATGAATTACTCTCCCGTATCTGTTCGCTCAGGGAGGCAATGCCAGCATGAAGTTCCAGCGCCAGATTATCGATCTTGTTGCTGAGCTTTGTGAGGTCTTCATCATGACGGGCCTGTACTGCCTCCAGGGCGGCAATCCGTTCGTTGAGAGGGGTGATCCTGTCAGGAAGGTGTGTGGGCATCATGGGAGCAGTTCCATAAAAAAACCGCCTTGGCGGGCGGTCAATGTGGGATGAGAGCGTGGTGGTCAGCTACAGATTTTTTGAATTTCATGGCGTTCATTTCCATAATCCAGAAGGAAGAGGGGCGTTTCCTTCAGGTCAGGATGGAGATGGAGCTCTCTGGCGACAGCCCGCTCTTCTTCTGGCGAATAATGGACAAGCGCCGGGCAGAGGGGACGAAAGGGAGGCTGGTTGCAGCCTGCCAGCAGGCACAAGGCCAGCCCTGCCAGCAGTCCCGCAGGCGGTGGAGCGGGGGCCATCAGAATTGTCCCTTTTCCAGTGTGTCCAGCAGCTGGGTGCTGGTCCGCAGGCCGTTGGTACGGGCTTCGAGCATGGTGCGGGCGGCCCTGCTTGTGGCCTGGGCTGTTGCCGCGTCCTGCTGGCTGGACCGGACCCGTGCGCTGTTGCGTCCAGCCCTGTTGGCATAGGCAATCAGCCCTCCCAGAAAGGCCAGCATGGTGAGGAGAAAACAGCCTGCAAAATAGGGATTCATGGGGGCTCTCAATCTGTTGGTCTGGCGGGTAACGTGGGGAGGGACGTTGGTGTGTCAGAACCATCCAGGATGGCTCTCAGTGTGCTGACACAGGCCCGCATTTTGGGGCCGAAGGTTTCGCCCATGGCGGCAGTCATGGCTGCCTGTTGCTGAACCTGCAGCATCATGGCGGCGGCCTGGTCCCGCAGGGTGGTGGAGGGTGTTTCTCCCTGTGTGATGCCCCCCTTGGAGAGAACTGGATTTACAACAGGGCGGGCGTTCCAGTCTTCATCCGTGACATGCAGGCGGATGGCCCGGCTTCCCGCAGGCATGTGCGGTGTGACCTGCTGGAGCAGCTCTGCTTCCGTCAGGCTGTGGGCGGTTATGGTGCCATCGGCCTGTTTCCTGTCCTGCGTGAGGGGAATGATGGTCCAGCCACGGATGGGGACAGGCTCCATGGCGGCTCCTTCATCAATTATGGCGAAATAGGCCATGTTCTGGGTCATGACGAAAGCTCTCCAATGGCCATGACAGTAATGTCATCGGCCGGATCAATATTGGCACCTCCCAGTCCGACCCAGAATTTTCCAACCGTGAAGCCGGTGCGGTCCGGTGGGGAGAGGGTTGAGGGGCCACCAACAATCATGTTGGTTCCGTTATGGAATGGCGGAACCATTACCGACACGGTGTCGCTGGTGAAGGATTGCGGAAAGGTGACCCTGTCTCCATGGGCTGCCTTTATGGTGAAAATCTGCATCATGAGCGGTGCGCCGGATGGGCTGCGTATGTTCAGCAGGACGTGGCCGTTCGGTGTGGTGATGGCCCCGTTCAGCGAGAGGGAAAAGACCCGGAAGATGTTGCCCTTGTTCAGGACAATATCGCCGGAAACGGCTCCCGTGGTCTGGTTCCGTGCTGTCTGGAGGAAGAGGCCCGTATCATCGGTCGTGGCACCGATCTGCCTGCTCAGTGTACGGCCATCATAGTCATAATGGCCTGATGCCACGATGTTGCTGCTTCGGGGGAGGGTATCCAGCAGTCCGCCCATGCCATCTGGCTGGCTGATGAAAGCTGTATCAGTCTGCCATGCCAGAGCCAGCAGGGGGCCGGCCATTGGTCCGGCTGCTACATTGCCGCTGATGAGGCCAGCAGCACCGACCGTTCCGCCAAGGCCTGTACGGAGCGGGCCGGAGGTACCAGCCGTGTTGGCAAATATGTTGTTGCGGATGATGGCGCCAGTGGGCCTGTTGAGATAGATGGCCGTTCCCGGATTGGCAGTGGAGCCGATATCCTCAAAATGATTGCCTTCAATTTCGACAAACTGGCAGCTGTCCGAGACATAGGCGGCATAGACCGGGTTGCCCGTTCTGGCGGTTGATCCATCACGGGATACAAGGTTGTTGCGGACCTGTACGCCATGAGCCGCCACGATGCCGATGGATCCACCCCCGTTGCGTCCGTGCGTATTGTTGTTGGAGAGGATGTTTCCCGTAATGAGGATGTTCCGCTGGATCAGCCCGTCTGCACTTTTCTGGTCTGTCGTCGTGATGCCAATGCCCCCGTCGGCATTGTCGTGAACATGATTGTTGGCGATCAGGATGTTCTCGTTGGCGGGCTGGTCGGAACTGTCGGCATAGACGCCGATCCCGTCATGGTTGCCGGAGACCGTATTACCTGTGGCCCCGCAGCGGCGGCAGCCCATGTAGAAGACGAAACCGCCATCGGTGTGACCGGTTGATAGGCTGTCCGTGAACCAGCAGTTGTCAGCCGACCAGATGAACTGGGGGCTGTTGCCGCCATCCAGCAGCGTGACGTTGGTAATGAGGCTGCTGCTGATGAACCCCAGAGAAAGCGGCCAGTTGAAGGTGTTGCGGATCGTGATTCCGGAAATCAGCAGATTGTCGATCCGTGTTGGAAATGAAGGCATATCAGGCGTATTGTCTGTATGGCTCAGCGTGTTGGCGCATATGCCGCCACTTACGGCGGTCTGTCCCCCCTGCTGGCCGGACCGGTTTCCGTCAATGATTCCCTGTCCCGTGATGGAAATTCGCTCCAGAGACTGGCCGGGGGCATAGATATCCAGACAGTTCGTGTTGCTGTCTGGCGCCAGGGTGATGATACCATCCAGGACGAGATGCGTATCCGGGCGGGTGATGCGGAGCGTTCCAAGCATGACGGACAGCCCGGCAGGGTGCACCAGCCGGAAGGTGCCTGCACAGTCATTGATGGCGGCCTGATAGGCGGCACTGTTGGCGGCTGTGTGCTGGCCGTCCGGGTCGTGGGTGACACCGTAGCTGGTCACCAGTTTTTCCGGGAAGCGGGCCAGAACATCCCGGACTTTTTCTCCTGCAAGGGTACTGTCACCATCAATGGTCAGCCCCGCTGCCTGGCCGTTGATGGCGTCAATCTTGCCGCCAATTTCCCTGGCAACGGTTGTGGAGGGGACGATGTCTGTCGGGTTTCCCGTTGCCGTGTAGGAGCGCCAGGCAGGAACCCTGTTTGCTGGTTGTGTCATGGTTTCCTCATGCTGGTTTCATTGCGCCGCCTGCGGGCGGTCCCAAAGGCTGGATGACGCTCAGACCAGCCAGCGATAGCGGATCAGGCCGTTGCCTCCTGTGCCGCCAGAAAAGAGTGTGTTTTTGGAGAAGGCATCATAGGCTCCACCTCCTCCCGCACCGAAGGAGGAGGCATCCAGTCCTCCCTGTGCACCGGCCCGTCCACCGCCCCCGAAAGCAGAGTCGCCTCCGTTGCCAACAAGAATGAACGGGCCGTTCTGCCCGTCTGACCCTGGGGCACCGGTCTGCATGAGGATGTTTCCTCCATGTGCGGAACCGCCAGGGGCCCCAGCACTGGAGGCCTTTGCCTGCCATGAGGCTCCTCTGCCGCCACCTGCCGTCATGACGGCAGTTCCGTTGATGAACAGTACGGTATCGCCGCCAGGCTGTTCTGTGGTGCCCCCCCGACCGACCCTGACGGACAGGGTATCGGCAGGAGAGATGGAGAAGATACCTTCTGCATAGGCGCCAGCTCCACCGCCACCGCCTGAAGAATTGGTGTTGGAGAATTCGCCCCATGCCTGGCAGTTGGCACCTCCCCCTCCTGCCCCCAGTGCCACGACATGAAGGCGTGTGGCCCATGCTGGGGGGGTGGGCATTGATCCGTCCTGATAGAGCGAGGCGAACAGGAGATTGGCTGAGGCTCCATCAAGACGGCTGAGCCTGCTGTCCAGGCGGTCGGAGAGGGCCCCCAGTGTGTGCTGGAGTGCCTCATCATTGCCGATGCGCCGCCAGTATGTTCCGTCAGGGTCGGTCGCGGGGTTGGTCATGTTGCCATCCTGCTGGCTGATGAGCAGAATGGTCGGATCCGTGGTGGATCGCAGAACAGCTCCCAGCGGGTAGCCTCCGACATCATGGGCGAATGATGCATCGAATGTCATCGTGGTGCCTGCACACCATGCCCGTGCGATGGATGAGAGGGCAAACAGGATGCCGTTCATGTCCCGGCCATCTGGTGGTGTGCCCCCAGCCCCCGTAGGCTGAAAGGTCAGCGCGGGGAAACCCAGCATGAAAGAGGCCGCCCCTGCATCACTGCTCTGGAGAGGGATGTCACGCCGATAGGCCAGACCTGCATTCTGGGCAAAAGGAACGGTAATTTTCTCTGGAAGGTCGGAAGTCTTCATAGAATGTCATTCCCGAAATCATTTTTGGCAGGGGGGATGAAGGTGTAGCGGTACTGCACGCCAGAGGGGCGGGGCAGCACACCGGATGCGATGATGGAAACGTCAATGGCTGTGGGGCGGAAGGAGAAAACGAGCATCATGGTGTGGTCGCTCGTATCGGCCAGGTAGCAGTTGCCACGGTTGCCGAAGAGGATCATGAGGATGCGGTTGATGTCAGCGATGGACCCGGCAGAAATGTTTGCTGCTGCCTTGGCCAGGATCAGCTGGCGGTAGTTTTCGTCTGTCAGGCGGTAATTGGCTGTTGCTCCACGCCCGGAATACCAGATGCCTTCACCAAAGGTTCTGGAGGTCGGATAGCCTTGTGCAAATCCCCAATAGCCTGTCGTGTCAATGCGTAGAACCCGCCCGACCCCAACAATCCTCCCCCACACGTCCAGCCCCCATCCCGTGGCCGTGGCCGGGTTCCAGACATCATGCAGGAAGGTCTCGATAGACCGTTGCGGGGCCACCGCCGCATTGAAGCGCTCGAGGATGCCGGTGAGGGCAGGGCTGTTGGCATACTGGGCGAGGATGGTCTCCCGTATGTCGATCATGTCACCACCTGCACACTGATCGTGTCCGCCGTCACCGTGGGAAGCTGGTTGATCGGCAGTGTGAGCCTGTTCTGGCCCGCATTGCCATCAGTACCGATGGACAGGGTGAGCACTTCTGCCCAGTCCCCCAGCCCGTCCACCACGGCAGAAAGGCGGGAGGCATAGACGGTTCTGCCCAGCCGGATGCGGTTGGCCCCCGTCGTCAGGTAGGAGACGATGGCCTGCTGGATGAGCTGCGCCGCATTGGATGGCACGGCATCCGAGGCCGCAATCTCCATGACCACATGGACAGCAACCGGCGTCGGCCTGTCATAGCGGAACGAGTATGATGGCTGGTTGCCCGCATAAACAGGGTTGGTGTCCTGCACCGTGACGATCTGGGTGCCAACGGTGGGGATGCCCGGGGGCTTCTTGTGCAGGATGGCCTGGCCGATGTCCTGCGGGTTGCCCCCTTCCACCAGAATGTACTGCGCCCCCGCCGGGATGGTCACGCCCTGCTGCACTGTCGGAGCCTGTGCCGGATTGTCCGTCACATAAGCATCCGTCACGCCGGGCAGCTCCAGCAGCGCCCCCATGAGGGACGCATTCTGCCCGATGCTGTTGGCCGCCACGCTGGCCTGCCGCCGGGCCTCGAAGTCGGTGCGGCTTTCGGCATCAGCGCCCGTGGCACCGGGGGCAGGATTGGTGAGGGATGCCAGCCCCAGCCCCGCCTGATAGAGCGTCAGGCTGTTGGCAGGGCAGGTGATGGCCCCGGCGGTCTGGCAGGAGAGGTCGAGGCTGGCCGTGGCGGACTGGGGAAGCGTGATGGCCTGCGGAGCCACATAGAGGCTGCCATCCGTCCCCTGTGCCACGACCGTACCGGCAGCGATGGTCTGGCCGGGAGCGTTCACGCTGGCCTGCACTGTGACGGTCGTTGCTGTAGCCGGCCGACGCTCGATGAAGTAGATGCGCCCGATGGCCTCCTGCATCCGCCCGGAAGAAGAGGCCGGGTCCACGCCATTGAAGATGGCGATCATCGCCCCCAGAAAGTCGCCAAGGATGGCGGTCTCGGAGAGGGCGATCTGCCCCTGCGGGGTGGAAAGGGCCGTGTTGGCCCCACCGCCCAGGGCGGCGTTCATGTCGGCCAGAACCCCGGCAAGGATGTCCTGCTCGGAAGGGGCGGTGAAGCCCGCATCGGTGAGGATGGGGGCCGGGACGTTGGTCGTGGCGTCAGAACTGGGCATAGTCCGTGCTCCCATCGCTGAAGGTTACGAGAATGACGCCGGTGAGCTGGCGTTCCTTGGTGGGATTGGCGAGGTGGCAGGTGGCCGCCGCCACGCCGGGAACAGACGTGGCGGCATCCTCGATCTCCGAAGAATAGAAGGAGAGGTCCACGTCCGAGCGGAGGATGTCCGTGTCGTAGGGGATGCCCTGCCCGGTGTCGTAGAGCACCTCGCCCAGCCATGTGCGGGCGGCAGAGCATACGTCCTGAAGGATGGCCGCCTTGTCCGTCAGCACGACCAGATTGCCCGTGCTGTCCAGTGTCAGGTCCCAGTCAGGGGTGAGGGAGAGGGTTTTCATGATTCCTCCGGGCAATAAAAAACCCTCCCGGTGAGGGGAGGGTTAAGTACCACTAGGGCGGGACGTGGAAGGTCAGTGCTGGATTTTAGAATGGACCGATAACGTTATTGCCGGATTTGTTGAAGTCTTGTGGACCACTAGCGCATCTAGATGTCTCGTTTCCAAAGACTTTTACATTGGTGACGCCCAAATTTAGCCAGATGGAACCTTGAACAAGTGCTGGTGGGGCTGCGTCTGTCTTGTTCGTTCCGCTGGAGGCAGGAATGTTGGGATTGTACAGCGGCTGCTGGCCAGAGGCTTCACATAGAATATTGCCGTATATGAGGCCGCGGGTAGGCATCGTTATGCTTTCTGTTCCGGCAATTTCTATGTTGGGGGCTCCTGTCTGGCCGGTTGTATCCGACAGGTTGGAGGAAAAGACCTGCCCTCCTTCAATGATGAAGTCGGAGATGCCGATATAGATGGCCGATCGCCCTGAGTTGCCAATACGCCCCCCGTGAAACCGCACAGCTTCAGCGTAGGTACCTGCATCTGTTTTTGAGGCGGGAGCAGCATAATTCTGGTTGACGAACCGTATGACGTGCGGGCTGTTTTTCCCTTCCCCAAGGAAGTAGCCATTGCTGAATTCCCAGTCCTGTATGTCGGAGGCATCGACGCAGTAGGTGCAGTTCTCTGCTTCAAAATCATGGAAGCGTGCAAAAGCTGGACAGGCTTCTCCATTATGTCCTTGAGCTGCTGAACAGTAGGCTCCAATGCCGTACCGTGCGTTTTCACAGATGGCATGGTCAACGTTTAGACTCTGGGCGAAGTCGTGATAGGAGAAGCAGGTGGCCGTGTGGTTGTCCGTCCCATTCATGTTAACCCGTGTCACTCTCAGTAGATCGGCACGTTTGTTGCACGATGCCAGATGTGGACCCTGGCACTGGGAGGCGTCTCCGAAAAACTCTATGCCGGTGCCGCTGAGGTTCATGATGGTGATATCAGTAAGACTGTTGGCCGCACCGCCTTCCTCTCGATAGAAGTTCGGGATGTCTCGTGCTGAGATGTCTTCAATGCTGGAGTGCTGTAGCCATGAAAAGTCAAAGACGGTCGCAGTGGGGGCCATCATGCTACCATCAATGGAAGCGTGACTTACATGAATGCCACCGCCATAGTCGGCTGTAGTCATGCCCACAGCAAACGCTGTCTGTCGGTCCTGTGTTGTCAGTTTGAATACGGTACCTCTCCAGTCAAGAGACCCAGAGTTCGTATTCCCGTTATTGGCTCCGATCAGACTGACACCGTTGCATGGGAACTTGACGGAAGAGATGGAATATACCCCGGGAGGGAAGAAGATTGCCCCACCACTGCCCCATGGTGCAGATCCTCCTGGTGGATCGCACACGGCATAAATAGCAGCCTGTACAGCTTGGGTATCGTCTGTCTGACCATTCCCGCGGGCACCAAAATCCTTGACCGAAACACGGTCTCTCAGACTCTCGGCGAGAGAGCGCTTCACAGCGTTATGCCTGTAAGGAGACACGGTTACGGATGTGGCATCCATGTTTTGAGCAAATGCAGGCAGATGACAAAAAGAGGCGAATATCAGGGGTGCCGCCAACTTTCTGATAAAACATGACAGTAGCCTCACGTGGTATCTCCTTTCATTATTAGGAACAGATCAAGCATATGGCGCCAGATTGTGTCCTTCTTCAGTTATGAAATTATTTCCGTCCAGTTCAGTCCTTAATGCTGCCTAGCAAGATGCCGGTATTGATAAAGGAGGGTCGGGCCATCCCCCCATGGGCGGGGAGCACACACTTGATACTGTCCAGAAGACTGTCTGGGTCGCCTCGCATAGGCACAATTCAGCATGCGCTTATTGGGGTTGCCAGCTTACGGTTACGGGCTGAACAGACCTGATGATGACGATCAGACACCTGCGAGCGTAAAAACCTTGATTAAGAGGAGGGCGGAGTATTTCCGTTGCCTGGATGAACTGGTCCAGCCCGTTGTGCGGCTCTCTTTTTCTTTTTTGGAAAAACCGATCGCCACAGGTTTGTGGTAGAAGCAGGCTCTTCCACAGGTCCGTTGAGTGTGGTTTTCATATGTGGCCCTGATGGATCAGGATGTGGTTGTCAGAGTCGGTGGCTGCACCCGGTAGGGTGGGGGCCGTCAATTTCAGGAATGAACAGGATTATGGGCATGAAACATCTGGTGCTGTGCGCCGTGTTCGCACTGGCTCTGCCCGGTGTGGCACGGGCGGAGGCTGTGTATCTGAAAAATGAGGATGGGTCTTTCGCCATAGACCCTCCAAAACTGTACGAATTTCTTCACAAGGCTTATTCCAGCAAGCGGGTGGCGGATAATGCCTATGATGTGCTCATCAACAAACGGCGGGGCAATTGCTACGATGCTGTCGTCCATGTGCTCAGATATTTTGATGATGGGCCAGGAAATGTGCCGAAATATTGTTACAGGCCGGATCTGGCCAGTGATGATGCCGTTACGGACGAGCCGCAGGGCCTGAGAGCGCCCTGAAAGCAACACCCAGCCAGAAAATTGTCTGATTGCCAGCGCATGGGGTGAAACCACATTGGAGAGGTTGTCGGGATGCGCTATTTTCTCCGTAGCCTATGGGGCGTAATGCAGGAATCCTGTTCATGAAACACGTTCTTTTTGTAATTGCAGCCGTTTCTGTCTGGGGCGGAGTAGCCCGTGCGGATGCATTGAGTCACATGCCCGAAACCAGAGGCACCCTCTCTCAGGCGCTGCATAGTGCCAAGGTGCAGGCGCATCAGGGGGTGAATCATCAGGAGCAGCGGACGGATGAGGAGAATTTGCGCCGCATCGGCCTTTCCGCCGAGACGGTGAGGGATGGTCTCTGGGCCGTATCACACCGCCCCCATTCGCCCTGTGCCCAGTATATCCGTCAGCTGACAGCCGATGCAAAGGGCAGTTCGGCGGCCCTGTTGCAGAGTGACCAGCGGCTTGTCACTTACGTCGAGAATTCTGGAATCTGCGAACGCTAACCGGCTGGAGCAGTGGTTTCTCTGCAAGGCAGTCGTGCAGTGATAGAGGGACCTTGCGCTTGATCGACCGTTCCTGATGGTTCAGTGCTGGGCTGCGCCCTGCTGGAAAAGAGGGCGTCCGATAGTGAATGACTGGAAAGGGAGTATCATGTCCGAGAAGGAAGAACCGGCTGCAAACCCTGTGAAGGCAGTACACGACGTGATCAGGAACATGCCAGCTGAGGAACGTGAAAAGGCTCATGAGCGCCATCATGAAGTGCTCGATGAAGTCTCCAGTGATGAATCCGAAACTGTAACTGACTGAAATCTGTTACGGGCGACATGGGCAGGCGGGCCTGTTCCGTCCTGCCCCCGCCCCTGTATCGTGAGGGAAAGGAAAGTGATGATGCGGACGACACTGTGCATGACAGGCCTGAGTCTGATGCTGCTGGCGGGCAGTCTGACAGATGCCCGGGCCCAGACCCCGCTGGATGTGGCGCAGGATGGAACGGTGACAACAAGTGGTCTGGCCGCTCTTGGTGTATCTCCCAATGGGGGGCAGCGCTTGGGGCAGACCGGTAAATGGCAGATGCTGGAGCTGGACCACACGCTTACGGCTCTTCTGGCAGAAAATGATGTCATGTTGTCTGCATCGCCACGTCGGGGTGGTGATGTCTTTCTCATGTTCGTCCTGAAGAATCATGAGATTCACCAGCCAGAACTGGAGGTCCGTTTCTCCAACGGATACGAGGTGAAAGGCTTCCATTATACAGGCATCATCAACCGGGGCACGCAATGGGGATGTTATGTCTCCGAAGCTGAGGGGCACGCCCTGTTTGATGCCCTGGCAGGCAGTACGTCTGTCAGCATGTCCTGGGCAGGGGGCGCAGCCCACATCGATTTCGATCACGGGGATGAGTTCGTCCGCACACTGGCTGAGACAGCCTGGCGTGGAAATATGCCGTTTCCGAAATGATATTTCATTGCGGGGGAGCGCTTGTGCCCGGACCGGTCTGCACGCCGCCGTGAGTATGCTGTTTTAGCGAGATGCCACCCGCCTGAACGTCGCCGGATGTGATAATATCGCAGGTGGCTTCAATGCGGCTGGCTTTCAGGGTGAGGGGCCCTTGTGCGTCTATGGTGACGGATCCCGGCGTCACGATCCGCCAGCCCTGATCCGTTGCCTGTATGAACTGGTCTGGCCCTTCATTGAGGAAGCCGCCCACATATACGCAGTCCTGCATGGAGAACTGTCGGAACGAGGCAGGAGGTGAGGGCTGTCGGGTCGTGATGGCATGGGTGTGGTCCCGCCCTGATATGATGATGAAGCCAATATCCCCCGGCTTGGGGTCGATGATGAAGGCGGAACGGCCGCCTTGCAAACGCAGGTAAGGAACATTGTGGATGAGGTCATGTGGCAGGGTGCGGGAGAGCGCATCCTGCTGCTGTACCATGGGACGGACCGTGACCTTGCCTGTAATGGCAGCGGCCTCGGTCGTGACTGTTTCTACCTGTACCAGCATGGAAGGGCCGATCTGGTTGATGTGGCTGGCAATGAGTGAATCCAGTGCACCTTTCAGGCTGTTTTTGCCCGCATTGGAGCGCAGGAGATAGGGCGTGGCTGTAGCAGGCATGCTGTGATCCTTCAGGCCGTTCTGGAGGTGGTTGTTCAGGAAGGTGGCGGCCCGTCATCGTCTGCCAAGGGTCGTACGGATGCATTCCATATGTGTATGCCAGGATCCATGTGAGGTCTCGGTACTGATGTCGTGCCAGACAAAGGTGGCCAGCCACAGGCCGTTCCAAGGTGGGGTGCCGGTTGTGCATGTTCCGGTGACGGGTGCAAAGGTGCTTTCCATAGCCAGTGGACGCCAGAAGGTGATGTCTGGCCGGAGGAGGGTTGTCAGGGATATGCCGGAACTGCTGTATCGGGGATAGCCGATCATCCCCGTTGCGGCTGAGATGACAGGAACTGTTGATTCCTGCCCTGCTGGCGGGATGCCGGTAAAGGTCGGCCCCCATACTTCAAGGAGCCCCCTGTAGGGAATGGCCCCCTGGTTGCTTTCCATCATGGGGATGAAAGGTGAGAGATTGAAGGTGCCTTTCGTCGCCGTCAGGATGGCCTGTATCTGCTCAAGAGCCGTTCCCCATCTGTAATGGTTTGTCAGGCTGGCATGGCGTTCCCAGCCACCATGATCCAGCAGCTGGAAGCCTGCTTCTTTGCAGATATCCGCCATCAGGGTGATGACGTCCTGCGGTCCGGCATAGCCTTTGGCCTGTGGCAGGATGGACGCTGGAATGGTGCTGGTCATGGCATGGATATGGAAGGGACTGTCCAGATCATCATAATCCGTCTGGGCACTGTCGACTGTTCCAGTGAACAGGTTTGTCAGCGGGCTCCCTTCATCACTGGCCTGTATGGTGATGAAAGTCTGGCCAGCAGTGATTGTGTTGAGGTTGTCTGGTGCAGGATGGTCGGGAAGGATGGAAAGGCTGTCTCTGTCTATCTGGGAGAGCCCCCTGATGGTGAGGTCAGCTTCGGAACCGGTGGTGAATCCCGCATGTTTTATGGTGGCCTGTATTGCATGTCCCTCGCCAATCGTGAAGCTGTCCAGGCCTCCGTTCAGCCCGGGTATGAAGAATGTGACGGTTATCTGTTTGCGGGCAAAGCTGTGTGTCGTGGTGGCATTGGGATATGTGATGGCTGTCATGATGTATCATCTTCGTAATGAAGCAGGAATCGGGACCCCAGACCTGAAAATGTGGGATCATCAGCCCCTTGTGTGTCGGTGAAGTACAGGCGGCCTGGCAGCAGGCTGGCAGGGTTGCGGATGATGTTGGTCCCGTTCTGGCAGACAACGCCACGGAGAAGGGCTTCGGTACCGACGGTCAGGTCCATGTATAGCCCGGTGGAAAGCTGTCTCAGCCAGATGTGGCATTGCAGCCCGGCAATGGGGCAGGTCATGCTCTGGGCTGCTGTTGGCTGGAGCGGAACCGTGTAGATCATGTCAGTTTCTCCGGCTGAAGGGTGACGGGGCCTGCATTGCGGGTTTGCGCACCCTGTGGGTGGCGGCTTCCCGTCCAGCGGGACGTGTTTCCCTGTCGGACTTCCTGAATGGTGATGTTGGCCGTTATGATGTCAACGCCGCTGTCGACCGTGCGGGTGAAGGTGTAACCGGTGATGTTGGCATTGGGGTAGATGCCCTCTGGCGTGGCGACGAAATAGAGGTTTGTGTCCTTTACGAGCCGGGAAAGCGTTTCCAGAAAATCTTTCCGCACCGTGTCAGACCCCACACCAAGGGTGCTGCGTATGAAGTCTGGCAGCAGGTTTTCACCAAGGGAGCCTGTTTCCGACCCGTCACAGACCATGCGGATCATGGCCCGGTAGGGCAGGAATACCTTGTTGTAGCTCGTGAAGGTACCGTTTTCCTGTGGGGCGGAGCAGATGTTGGCCTGTTCATCCAATCGCAGGGAATCGACATGGGCGGCGGAGAGGACACGTCTTGGCGCCTGGCCTGACAGGAAACTGGATGGGCCGCCAGCTGATCGGTTGAAACCGGACGATGTGAGGGAACTGAACTGGTCAGCCGTCGGGCGGCGGAAGATGCCCCATTGGCGGGCGGCACGCTGTACGGCCCAGTTTTCCAGCGTTTCACCACCGGTGGCGGAGGCTGACGCCCGGAGAGATGTCAGGATGGACATGAGGACTGCTCCAGAAAGAGATTATCCGGTCTGGGTGAGGGTCTGGCGGGCAAGGGCTTTTATGGTGCTGGCTTCCACGGCACGGGCAATGTCTTGCGGTCTGCCATGACCTGCCGTCACGGTGATGTTGATGGTCGGGCTGTGCGTGGTCGTGTTGTGGGTCGTGAGAGGGTGCGGTCGTGCTGCGGTTTCGACATGCCGGGCAAGGTGGGCAAGAGCTGGCCTTGCACCGGGAGTGGGCCTGCCCGGAATGGCGGGGGAACGGGAACCCGGTGCTGCAGGAAGCATCCGTGAGAGTGTCTGATCCGTACGGGCAAGGGTCAGGGACAGGCGATGCAGCCGCTCCTGGTCCTGCTGCGGCGTGGGTGAGACGTTCAGTTCCCGTGAGGCCGTGCCGGTCAGGTATGGGATGGACATGGCAGGCAGGAGCCTGCCCGGCTGGCGAGGAGGGGGTGTCTTCTGGCGTCCGGTTTCATCATGGGGTGAGGAGAGGCCTTCAGGAGCATGAAGGTTCAGGATGCTGCGGGCCGTCATCATGGCTGAAAAACCTTGCAGGAGGGGGCCGGGGTCCGCTCCCTCCCGTGTCGTATCAACCTGTCGTGCCTGGAGGTGAAGGACACGCTCCAGAGCCTGCTCTGCATTGTGGAGGGTTGGCTCCACGTCCTTCAGGGCCTGTCGGGCGGCAGGGGTGGACTGGGCCAGCAGGGTGGACCAGTCCCGCACGGTCTGTACCGCCGAGGGAGGCATGGGCTGGGGTGAAGGGGCTTTCGCTTCGGGAGTTGTGGCATCGCTCTGGCGGGCCGGTGGCTCCGGCGTTGGCATCATGGCGGGCAGAGGGCGTGCCATGACAGGGACATCTATTCCGTCTGTGTCCTGCTGTTTCAGACCAGTGAGTGATCGCCCCCCGGTGAAAAGGGCCAGTGCCCCCATGACATTCCGCCGGAAGGCTGCCGTGCCCTGTTTCAGGGGGAGATGGGTCGGGGGACGTATCAGGTCCGACTGGGCAATGAGTGTATCAAGAATGGCCATTCATGCGCTCCACGGCCGCAATTTCCCAGAGAAGCCACATGTCTTCGCTGTCATAGAGGGTTTTCAGCTCATGCAGTGTGGCCAGCCCCGCCCCGATGACAAAGGCCATCGGACTGGAGAGATTCACGCAGCGGGCGGGAGGTCCCCGTCCGGCTGTGTCTCCCTCAAGATGGCGATGAGGGGGTATATCTGGTAAATTGCGGCCTTGAAAAAATCCACGTTCAGCCGGAAGGCCTCTGCCCGCAAGGCAGGCAACGTGTTGGGGTCCGTTATGTCCGCCTCGATGAGCGGGGCAGGCTCAAGGGCCCGGTTCATGGGGTCCCGGCGGATTGTTACACAGTCCAGAAGGCCGGAGAAAGCCCGGTCACAGTCTTCATCGCTCATGTGCCCGAACAGGGCCATGCTCTGGCCGGAGAGACCGGCAATGCCGCTGTGCAGGGCCTCCCGTGGGGTGTTGGCTCCGGCACGGGCCAGGGCACGGACGACATGCCGTGCCCAGCGGTCCGCCGTGAAGGCCGACATGCGGGAAATGACAAAACATTTGCCTGCATCAGGGCCTTCGGCAGGGGTCCATTCGATGGTTTTCATGGTGGGTTGCCTTACAGCCCTGCCGGGAGGACATTTTCCCATGTGATGTTCACGGTCCGGTTGCCCAGCGTTGTATCCCCCGCCGGAACGGGGTCATAATCCGTCAGGCAGCCATTGGTGAAGGTGAAACGCTGTCCCAGCCCATGCAGCAGAAGCTCGCCGTTCAGTTCGTAGACTGTCCGGGCCTGCCGGGAGGCCGTGGCGATGGCATCGAAGACGGGAAGGGAGCGTGATCCGGCAGAGAAATGCAGGGCCATGTGATAGGCCGAAGGGACAAATCCCTTGTTGAGACGGCCATCAATGGAGAGGCTCGTCGTGGCCAGCTTCAGCTTCTGGGAGCCACTCCAGCCATGGTCGGTTGCCCAGTTCTCCAGCGTGATGGGCGCATTGAACAGGGTCTTGACCGTGAGGGTGAAAACGGCGTCAGCCGAGGTGATGAGCGCAGTGCGGGACATGACTTACTGGACCTCGATGGATGCAAGATGAATGGACTGGACGGACTGGCCATCCGTGTACCAGAAGCGGCACGGGGGACTTCTGCGGGCGGCCCGGATGTCGGCTGCGGCGGTGGAGGCATTGGGCTGGAAGTACCAGCCCCGGCTCTGCACCGTGTCGCTGATGGTGGTTCCGGCAGCCTGGTCGATCTGCTGTTTCTGAAGGGATGTCAGCTGGATTCCGGGGCGGATGGCCCCGAAGCGCAGGGCCTGGTTGATGGTGTCCTGCACGCTGGCTGAGATCAGCCCATCCCCGAGGCTGTCATACGGAATCTGCCCGGTCTGGAGCAGAAGCGTGGTCAGGGCGGACTGGAAGGACGCATTGAGCCATATCTGGTTGATGTAGCTGTCCGCCCAGAGGAAAGCCCCCGAGACATGCCCGTCCTCCAGCCACTGGAAGCGGCCCAGCCCGTTGGCATAGGCCCCGTAGAAATTGTAGCCATTGGCCCGGAGGGTGGCGGCTGTCGTGGCATCGGTCACGCTGGGGGTGAGCAGCCCGCTGCGGCGAAAGCAGAGCGTGGTGCGCCCGTCCGTTGCGCTGAAATCGAGCGAGGCCAGCCAGCCGAGACAGAAGGCGGCAGCTAGAGGGTCCTGATAGATCAGGGTGGTGCCATCAATGTTCCGGTTTTGCAACCATGTGCCGAAGCTGGCACTGTTCTGCGGGTTGAGGGCCTGCTCGTCCGTGTCCCATGGGACATACCAGTAACGGTCCGTCGTGCCGGCCACCCATGTGGCGAAGGCCTGTTTCTGTGTCAGGGTGGGTTCCCATGTGGTGGTGAAGCCGGTGAAAGCCTGATTCTGGCTGGTGATGAGGTCCATCAGGCTGGCAGGATCGGCCTGGTGGGCCGGGTCCGCCATATGGATCAGCAGGGTGGGCGGTATCTGGGCTGCATCGTCATGGCTGGCGAAATAAACGGCGGCCATGCGGGCTTCCGGGCTGTTGGCGGGGAAGTCTTTCGTCACGTCTGCCAGGGAGCCGTAGGATTTCAGCTGACCTGTACCGAGAGCGGCTGAATCCGAAGGGGTTGTGATGAGCAGCCCGTTCATGAAAGGAACGTCACTGGCGGTGCCGAGTGTGACGGGATTGATGCTGACAGTCTGGGCAAGAGGGATGGTGCCGGTCAGGGAGGCCATGATGGAGTGTCCTTGTCTGTGAAAAAGGAATCAGTGGTCGGCAGATGGGAGGGGAGTGGCCAGGGTGGCTTCCACCATGGAGGCCATGCCGAGGGCTGTGGCCGTCTCGGCCGGGCGTTTCAGGGTGGTCATGATGACGAGACGCAGTGTCAGGGTGGCGGAGGCCTCATACTGCTGTTCTGCACTGGTGAAGTCCTGCTGCGTGAGGGGCCCGGTGTCTATGGGGGCCATGTCAGGCCGTCTGTGGCGGAACCACGCCACGGTCCGCCGGTCCCGCCACAGGGTGCTGACACCGCCCAGAACCGTCAGGGATTCAGGCCCACGGGCGGTGAGCCGGATGGACAGTTCCACGGGCTGGGAGATGGTGACGCCTTCTTCATCATGGCCATGGCTGTTGGTGGCGAGCGGACGGCGTGTGGTTGGCTGCATGACGAGATGGCTGCCTGAAGGCATGGGCAGACGGTTCTGCTGGCCCTGGAAGAGGCCCCAGCCTTCAGGCAGAATTTCTGCTTTCAGCCAGTCTCCCAGCATCTGCATGACCGTGCTGTCTGTCGGGGTCAGCTGGAACTCTGCCGGCATGGAATCTGGCGGGTGACGATCAGGCGGCACCATTCATTGGCTCCCCATTGTTCGAGTATTTTCGTGACCAGCCATTCCGATCCTTCAAACAGGAGGCTGTCGCCCCCGCTCTGCAGAGGGCGACTGAGAGTATGGGCGCTGCCTTGCAGAAAGACGGTGCGGCTTTCTCCCTGCTGGGCGATGTCGCCAATGAGCTGGAGGAGAGTGGCCGGGGCGGGCTGGATGTCGATCAGCACAGGGATGTCCTCATGAAGCGGGGTCGTGCTGTAATCGGCGGCAATCTGGCTGCCTGTCATGCGGCGGAGAATGGCAGGCTGAAGCGGGTTGATGGTGGTTGTCACGCTGCTGGCGAGAGAGAAGAGATTCATGCTGTCTGGCCTTCCATCAGGTGGTGAAACCGGTCAGGCGGGACTGGATTGACGAAAGCGCATGACTGCGCCACCTTACGGCCAGTTCTGGCTGGTTGCGGATGCGTGTTCAGCCAGTGAGACAGGAGTAAGATCGTATGTATGGTGCTGTAACCGGCAAGGCCGTGCTGTTTGCCGTGGTGCTGATCCTGTGTCTGCTTTCTCTGACACGGACCATTTTCCTGATGATGCGGGCCGGTGATGGCAAGCGTATCACCTTCGGTACGCTGGTCCATCTCGTGGTGCCTTTCCTGTTCGCCTATGTTGTCTGGAAGCTGCTCTGGCACTGAGAGCGTCAGGTGATGATGGAAGACGGCTCACCCTTCTGGGGTGGGCCGTTTCCGTATCAGGGCCAGAGGTAGGCTGGATGTGCCTGGCCAGGCAGGAAGCGCATCTGGCGGAGGGGGGCCGTGGCCTGCCAGAAGATCAGTCCATACTGTGTCTGGCTGAACCACCCGGCCTGCCTTGGCAGGGCACTGCCATCCAGTGTGATGGAGACCGCCCCCCGTGTGGCGGAGGCGACCCGTCCGACTGGCGGTGCCGCTGGCGGGCTGCCGGTGGCCTCGCCAGACTGGGCTGGTGTTTCGGTGGCGAAGAGCTGCGCCTGATGCGCTACCAGCAGCCAGAGCAGCGTCCTGCGTCGTGTCATGTCCCGGACAGGGGAACGGCCCGTATTGTTGAGGATCAGTTCTGCCAGCTGGAAGAAGCTTTCCGCCTGCCCGGCACTGACATGCCCGACGAAGGCCGGATAGGCGGCGAGCCAGTCCTGATAGGAAAAGGTAACCTGCCCTGGGGGGGAGGAGTCCGTCATGGTGGCATTGTCTCCCGGTTGGAGGCCCGTGCCGTTGGGCTGGAGGGCATAAGGCACGGGCGGGTGGTCAGGCTGTTTTCTGCATGGGGGTGACACCTTCGGTCAGGGTGGTGTTGTCAGCCCCTTCCAGCCCCGTGCGGTCCTTGGCCAGTTCGGCCATGGCATTGTCGGCACGGGCGGGCGTGGTTTCGGCAAAGATGATCTTCCGGGTGATGAGGTCGCTCTGCCTGTTCTGTTCCAGCCAGGCTTTCCAGAAGTTGGTCGGCACGGTGGTCCGTCCTGCCCGCCCGAGCAGACGGTTTTCCACGGGATGGTAGAGCGGGTCCTGCCGGATGCCATTCAGCAGTATGGAGGACCGGGCCTGTGGCGGAGTCATGACGGGGGCCGTGGCCTGTGTCCGTTCGCTCAGGCTGGAGAGGTCATGCAGGTCGAGCCGGATGCCGGAAGGCAGACGGCAGAGGACGGTGACAGTATCGGCCATGGTTCAGATTCCTGTCATGGTGACGCAGGCCACCGGGTAGAACCAGATGGTTCCCCATGTGCCCTGGGATTTTTTCTGGCGGATGTAGGAGCTGTAGCGTTCGACCGCATGGGCACGCAGCTTCTCGGTAAAGGCGGTGGTGACACTTTCCTGCCCGTCCACCTCCCGCAGGAAGAGCTGCATCTGCGTGACCTTGCTGAGACCACCAGACAGCGTACTGCCGGCTTCCGGCAGGGTCTCGATCTTCAGGTTGGGCAGGTTCTCCCGCAGCAGTTCACGAAGGGAGACACGGAACTGGTTCGTGTACAGCAGGCACTGCTGCCGCTCCGTCGGAATGACGAGGGTCAGGGGGCTTTCCAGCGTGACATTTCCGCCCATCTGTTCGGAAAGCTGCTGGAAGGCCTTGAGAATGTCGGCATAGACCTGCATCGGGTCGGTCATGCTCAGCCAGTCGCTGCTGCCCGTTGCCGCTCCGGAAGGAGCAATCTTCGGGGTGGGCTGGATGGCCGGTGGCAGGGCCGTGTCATTGAGGGCACCACGCAGCTGGAGACCTTCCATTCCGAAGAGGCTGATGCGGTTGCTCGTCTTGTTCAGGATGGAGATGGACGCCTCATTCTTGCGGGAGACCCAGTCCAGCCGTGCCGCCCCCATGCGTTCCGCCTCCCGTTCTCCCCAGCGGGTCCATGTCTGGAAATGGAAGGACTGCCTCTGCACCCAGTTGGCGTTGACGTCACTGTCCCCGGAGCTGTCATAGTCCCCGTAGGAAGCTGTCTGGCCGGAAAGTTCGACAAAGGGGAATTGTGCCGTGTCCGTCAGCCAGTCGCCTTTCTGGCCCTGGCCATAGATGGCCTCGGCCCGGATGGGTGTGATGAGAGCCTTGATGGTGCGAGGGTCGGCATAGGTGGAAAAGATGGACGGAATGCCGGAATTGGGAGCCGTCACGGCGCTGTCGAAGGCCATGGCGTGGTCAAGCACGCCATGAATGCCGAAGTCACGTTTCAGCATGGCGGAAGAAATGGAGTGGGGCATGGTGATACCTTGCTTGTGGTCGGGAGCGGAGAAGGGGCGGGCGGGTTGAAGAGGGGTCAGGCCGTCATGGGGTGCATGGGGCCGGAAATGATGATCGGTTCTCCCGCACTGCCGCCACGGGAGACCGTCCAGCCTGTGGCCACGGTTCCCTGCGGTGTGTTGCCTGCCGGGGCCGTCTGGAGGCTGCCGTCACCTGTGGAGGCATAGACGGCCTGTCCCGCCGTGGCTGCCGTGCTGGCCACGGCCCAGAAGTCTCCGCCCTCAGCAAGGCTGGCCATGAAGCCCTGCGGCAGGGTCATGGTGGCGGACTGGAGATACTGTGTCGTCAGCCCCTGCTGCGAACGGTAGAGGAAGCCCGCCGGGGTGGTGGTGCCGGTGTGGCTCAGGCTCACGCCGTCTTCATGACGCCAGACGAAACGGGCAATGGTCAGCCCGCCCTCTCTGGCGATGAATCCGCCTTCCGGGGCGATGGCCGTGCGGATGGGGTTGGCACTGGCCGGGGCTCCGGGAAAACCCTGCGGCCATGTGTAGGAGACAGTCTGCTGGAAATCGGACATGGATGTGCTTTCTGTAAATCTGGGCAGGGATGGGGTCAGTAACGGCGTGGGGCCGTATACCCGGTGGCGGTTTCATCAGCGGCAGGAGCGTGCGTGATGGGTGGAGTCATGGCCTCCAGACGGGTCTGGACGAGGGCATGAAGACCGGCCTGATTGATGGCGGCGAGACTGTCCGCTGCCATGCCGGACTGCCGGAGGGCATAGCGGTAGACGTCATCGGCACTTTCCATGCCATGAACCTCTCCGACCAGGGGGCGGACAAGGCGGCGTGCCTCCTCCGTGGCCTGGCGCAGGGCACGGTCGGCGGAAAGGGCCTTCTGGATGGCCTCGTTCAGGGCAGATTCCGCCTCTTCATGGTGGGGTACCTCGGCGGTGGGCGTGTCGTCTTTCCGTGTCATGGTGGTGGCTGCTTTCCCTGTGGCTGAAGAATCATGGACCAGCACGTCAGGGCCGGCCCGTCCTTTTGTTACGAGAGCAATATGGTTTCCCCGGATGTTGACCATGCGTCCGTCATAGGGCTGGCCCTCATGGGTGCCCGGTGTCATGTCCGCCTCATAGGCGTAGCCGCAGGATAGTTCCTTCTGGTCACCGGACTGGATGCGGGTGATGGCAGGACCATCAAAGATGACCATGCCGACCGTCAGGTAGGGGCTTTCGAAGCGGGCATTGTCCATGGTGGAGCCGACCGTCAGTTCCCTTGGGTGGGCATCCGCACTGGTGGGGACGTGTTCCTCCAGAACAGGCAGGGAGTTGAAACTGTCTGCCGCCTTTTCCAGTTCTTTCGGGTCCCGCAGGAGGCGGTAGGACTGGTCCGGGTTCAGGCCCAGCCGGGCATGGTCGGGAATTTCCCGCCCCTGATAGAGGCAGATGTTGGCCTTGCTGATGGGGGTCCGTTCCACACGGAGGCGTCCGTTGTCATCAAAACTGCGGACGGACCCGGTGCGGTCATAGGCGAGAATGGTCATGAGGCCTCGGATGGCTGTGGTTGTGTGGTCTGCTGCCAGAGGGGCTTGAAGGTGATCTCCAGTGCAGGGTCGGTGTCTCCCCAGAGGTTGAGCTGGATCAGGGTGAGCAGGCGGCTCAGCACGGGCCGCATGTGGGCTTCCTGAAAGGCGGCGATCTCATCGTAGAACACCCTGATTTCTCCAGCGGAGGAGGCGTTCAGCCCGTTGGGGGTGATGCCGAAGAGCTTTACGAGCGGTATGCCGGGTATGGAGGCCATGGCTTCCATGGCCTGGGACTGGAGGTCGGCAAGCCCTGTCAGGGGTGTGGCCACGATGGATACATCCTCGTTCTGCCGGTCGGCCACGATGATGTCCTGTCCTTCGGAAATTTTCTGCATGAAGGAGGCCCGCCCCGTGATGGAGGCTGTCGGGTCGGCCTCGTCGCTGGTGCCGGTGGCCATCAGGCCGCCCATGTCGGTCTTCAGGACAAGCCTGGAGAAATTGGTCGTGATGTTGCTGATGCTGTTGCGGGTCCGCAGGAAGTTGTGGACATAGGGGCGCAGCTGCTGTGTCAGGCTCATCCCGCCGAAATTGAATGACGGTTTGAAGAGGTCGGATACGCCATAAGGCACCATGCTGATGAGCCTGTCCCGATGGACAAGGCTACCCTGCACCCACCAGTTGCGGGGCCGGTAATAGTCATCCTGCAGGGGAGAGTCGGCATTGTAGGCGTTGGGCGTGGTCCAGACCGGTTCGATGTTTTTCAGCCCGGCTAGAGTTCCCCTGCGGACCCCGTGGGGGGTGAGGGGCAGCGGGAGTGTCTGCCCATAGGTCGTGCGGGGCGTGTCAGCCATGTTGAGCCAGATATGGCCGATGCCGTAGAGCAGGCTGTCTAGAATCTGCTGGTGCAGAAGCTCGCGGACATTCAGCCGTTTCATCTCCACATCCAGCGCATGAAGGCGGGCTGCGGGATCCGACGGAAGAGCCGGAGAGGGATGGTCTGGGTTGTGCGTGCTGAGGCTGATCCATTCCCGTGTGGCTTCCCGTGCGATGACATCACAGGGTTTGCGGAACTCCGCCCGCTGGGCCATCTGGGCGAGGGTCGGATACCCCAGAAAACCAAGCCCGTCGGCCATCCATGATGGCTGGGCTGCCGTCTGTCCCATGGCCCAGCAGGCCATGTCCATCATGGCCGTGGGGGCAGAATCCATGCCGGGCTGGTCATGCCCTTCCGGCACGACGCCCGGTGGTGGCCGGTAGGGGGCGAATGGCGTGGCCGTCGTCCTGTCATCGGGGGCAGGGATGGTGTGGGAGGCCCGCCACAGACGGGTCAGCCAGTGGGGGCTTGTCTTTCCGGCTGTACTGGTGTGACGTGGGGCGGCGGGTTCCTGCCGGGGGCGTGCGGTTGTTGTGGGCTGTTTTTCAAACAGACGGGTGAGAGAAAAACCGGGCATGGGCAAGGCCTATCTGTAACGGAAAGGAAACGTGTCATGAGATGGATCGACTGGAAGGCATCATCACAGCGTATTGCCGGACGGATGCTTCTGTTGGCCCTTCTGGGTGGGCTGATACTGGGGGGAGCCGTAGGGGGATGGCTGGTCTGGGCACTGGGTCATCCGTGAGAGCCATGTCCATCAGGTAGGTGGTGCAAACCGTGAGAAATCCGGCAGGGGGGACTGGTTGGTGATGAGGCCATCCAGAGCGTAACGCAGGGCGTCGATGTAATGGTTGTTCGCATCTTCCACCTGCGGGAGGACATCGCCTGTCAGCGGGTCCGACCTGTAACGGTAGAGGCGGAACTCACGGACTGTCTGCTGGCAGCGGGGATGGATGCGGATGGACCGGAAGGAGCGCAGCCTCTCGATGCCATCCTGTACGCTTCCGGGCCATTTTCGGGCGGCACTGATGCGGAAATGATGGCGGGTGCGAAGGTAACTGATCGTTTCCGGCCGGGCACCGTCTGCCCGGATGGGCCAGTGGCGGATGCCCGGTATTCTGTCGAACAGGGCAGGCAGGTGGTCCAGTGAAATGTGGGTGCCGCCTGCCTCATGGTCGATATGGAGGATGTCCTCGTGAATGAAGCAGCGTATGACGGCTGTGGGGTCCCGTGAGAAGCCCCAGTCCACTCCAAAATGGAAGCGGCAGCTGCTGGGGGGCCGGAACTCTTCAACCGTGATGCGGTCGGGGAAGATGAGGGCTTCGTGATGCAGCTGATAGCCTCCCTCCCAGATATGGCCATAGTCCTGTGGTCGCAGATGTTGATCCCGTTTTCGTTCCTGGTCCAGAACATTTGGGAACCACGGATTGTCTGACCAGTTCGCCCGGATCGTGATGAAGGAGGGGTCACCTTCCGTGGCAGGATCACGCATGAAGGCATCCACAGGGTCGGAGGGATGATTGGGATTCCAGCTGAACCAGAGTTCGGAACCGGGCTGGCGGATGGTCGGGCGCAGGAGTTTCAGGGACCTAGCCGAGAGGGACTGCGCTTCCTCCACCCAGGCGATGTTCATTCCTTCCAGGGATTTTATGGTTTCGGCATTGTGGGACTGCATCCCCTGGAAGAGGATGACACCGCCGCCGGGTGTACGGATTTCCCTGTCCAAAACTGTGAAGAGGTGGGACAGGTTCAGGCGTGCGATGGTGTCCCGGAGCAGCTGGTGAACGGAAACAGTCAGGGATTTCTGGATTTCCCGGATGCAGACCGCCCTCAACCCGGGGCGCAGTGTGGCCTGTTCGATCAGCATTCCGGCAAAGAAACAGGACTTCCCGGAACCTCGTCCTCCCCAGATGCCTTTATAGCGGGCAGGCTGTAGAAGGGGCGCAAAGGCCCGGGGTGTCATGATGGTGACCCGGTCTGTTGTCATGAGGCCCCTGCATTTTATTGCGGTGATGTGTCCGGTGGTGTTGTGCCCGGAGCAGCGGGATCAATGATGAGCCGCTGGATGGTGTGTACGGGGCCGCCATCATGCCCGGCATGTTCCATGGTCTGCCGGTCGCCATACCGCTTTGGGGCACGGCGGGCCATGATCCAGCGGAGCATGTCGAACCTCAGCTTGTGGAAATTGACCGTGGCCGCATCAGCTTTTTCTGGCATGGCCCTGATATGGGAGAGGATGGTGCTTTCCAGACTGTCGGCAGACAGTTCCCGTGCCCGGCGATAACGGGGCAGGAGGGCCGGATGTTTCTGGAGCCAACGATAGAAGCTGCGCAGGGTGGGGCGCTGTGCGCCGGAGCAGATGTCATGCAGGGGAGTGCCGAGCATGAGGTCTTCCATCATTTCATCAAAGAGTTTCTGCGAGAAGGAGACAGGCTTTTTGCGGGGCGTGTCATGAGACATGGGTTGCATGAAGGCGGTTGCGGGCATGTCTGCCAGAGAAGAAGGGTAGCCTGTCACTTTCCAGAGCGTTGACCTGCAGTTCCCGGTGTGTCCGGAGGCGGAGCTGGGTGAGGGTGAAGGCGGAGAGACTTGCAGGCTGGGGGGTGACGGCCTGACGCTGCTTGAGGAAGGGAATGGCCCTGACGACCGCATTTTGTTTCAGTCCCAGAATGAGTTCATCCCTCCATGTCAGAGGAATGTCGGCCCTGTGTGTCAGGGCTGGAGCTTCGTGGATCGGGCAGAGAACAAGACTGTTGCCCTCTTCGGCAAGAACGGTGCAGAGGCCGCGTCTGGTCAGAACGATGCGGCCGCGGCCGAGCGGCTGCCCGGCGGGGGAGGAAGGCATGTGAGCCATGGAAGAAAGTCCGTTTTTAATGAATGCAGGTGCCGGGCATGGAAGCCGGATCATGCATGTCCGGCAGGATGGGCCTCGGTGGTGCAGTGGAGGTGGATCATGGCGCATGGGGTCGCACCGCCGGGAAGGGCGGTGGTTTGCGGAATCCATCCTGAAGGGAAAGAAAAGCTGTCTGTCTTGGAACAGCAGTCATGAAAAAAGCCGTACACCCCTCTGGGCGCACGGCTCGTGATGATGTCCTTTTTATAGGCTAAAGCGGGTAAGCTGTCAACAGGAAAAAAGCAATCCGGGTGCCATGGTCAGTTGCGGAGTTCCGCAGCCGTGATCTTCCGGGGTCTGTTCAGGATGATCTCGCCATGCCGGATGATCTTCTCAAGACCTTCAGGGGCCAGATGATAGCGTCTGGACAGGGTCATCATGTCGAGCCCTTTGCGATGTTCCCGGGCAATGGTGACAGCCTGTCTGGCTTTTTCGCGTCTCTGTCCCTGCCAGAAGGCGGCCAGCATTTCCAGTGTGGCGGCGCACTCTTCCGAAGCCTTTTTGCGGGCACTGTCCGGGTGCAGATCGGGATAGAGTTTGGAGCCGAGGGAAGAAAAGGACCAGCCGAGTCCCAGCATGTTCACGAGCAGCTGGTGTCGGGCCCGTCCCGCATGGCGGCGGAAGGCGTTCAGCCGCCCCCAGGCTTTGCCCTGCAATGCATTGAAGGTGAAGACATTCCCCGCCTGTGCGGGGGCGCCGCCATTTTTCATGATGTCGAGATAGCCGTGTTCGGCCAGCATCCAGTCCTTGACCCACTGTTCTGCTTCAGAAATGACATCAGCAGTCAGACGTGAGGAGAGGGCACCAAGAGTGTTGGCACGGCGGCGCCTGCGGCCGATGATTTCATAATCGGGCTTGCGGGTCCGCTCCCGGGTCGGGGTGGTCGTGATGTGCGTGATGCGAGACAAAGGAATTCTCCCGGAAAACTGCGTTATGGTCCGTCATGGGGCATGGCCCCATGACAATCAGGTCATATGGAGAGGATGAAAGCAGTGAGGGTATTTCTTCCTTGGCAGATTGAGTGTCGGAGAGCCTCCTGTAAGGAATTGCTCTGAGGATGCGGGGATATACCCTTAACTGTCAAGAAAAATTAACAGGACCTAGGGTGTCCCCTGTCTGGACATACGCAGGAAAGAGGGATAATCCCCGTACCATGTCTATTGAATCGTTGTTGTCGCATCTGGATTCCCTTCTGGCGGCCCAGGGATTGTCCGACAGGCGGGCCTGTCTGAAAGCCCGTGAGATCAATCCTGCTGTTGGTGTGGATTTTTTGCGGGACATGCGTCGGCGCAAACATCTCCCCCGTACGGACAAACTGGCAGCCCTGGCCCAGGTGCTGGGTGTGCCGGTTGGTCCGCTGGTAGCAGAGATCAGCAGGTCTGAAGAGCAGAAGACAGTCGAACAGCCAGCGCCGTCTCCTAATCTGCCTGTTTCGCAGGTGCAGGTCTGTGGTGAGGTGCAGGCCGGGGTCTGGAAGGAGGCACATGAATGGCCTCTTCCAGACCAGTATGCGATCACCATTCCTTACGATGCAGCCTATCCCGGTCTGAAGCGATACGGGTTGATGGTGAAGGGGCAGTCCATGAACCGTGTGTTTCAGGATGGTTCGGTGGTTATCGTCATCAATTTTTCCGAGCTGGGACGCCGGCCCCGTAATGGGGATTATGTGGTCGCCATGCAACGTTCCAGAGTGTCGGATGGTTTCGAGGCCACCATAAAGGCGGTTCAGGTCAAGGAAAGCGGACAGATGGTTCTCTGGCCCCAGAGTACCGAGCCGGAGTTTCAGTCACCGATCATCCTGCCTGCACCGGGTGATACGGTCTGCCACAGCGCTGCTGAGAGCCCGGATGTAACCATCCTTGCGCTGGTTGTCGGCAGTTATGTGCCGATGCCAACGGCATCTTTTCAGGGATCGTGAGAGGGGCTGAGGCAGGCATGTCCCATCCGGCGGGGTTGGAAAGGGTGAAAGAGGGTAGGGCTGATGACGCTGCGAGGCGGATCCTGCATGTGGACATGGATGCGTTTTATGCTTCCATCGAGCAGCGAGACAATCCGGCTTTACGCGGCAGGCCAGTGGCTGTGGGGCGTGGGTCGGGTAGAGGTGTCGTGGCCGCTGCCAGCTATGAGGCCCGTGTCTTTGGTGTACGTTCCGCTTTGCCCTCGCACATGGCACTGGAACGTTGTCCGGAGCTGATCTTCGTTCCTCCCCGTTTTGACGTCTATCGTGCTGTCTCGGCTCAGATTCATGCCATTTTCCGGCATTATACGGCGCTCATACAGCCGCTGGCGCTGGATGAGGCCTATCTGGATGTTACGGAACAGTGGCCTCCTTATGGATCTGCTACAGCCGTTGCTGAAGCCATCCGGCGGGATATTCGGCAGCAGACAGGGCTGACGGCCTCAGCGGGGGTATCGTATAACCGTTTTCTGGCCAAACTGGCTTCGGGGCAGCGAAAGCCCGACGGGCTTTTTGTGATTTCCCCCCGGCAGGGTGCTGCTTTCGTGGCGGATCTGCCTGTGGAGAAATTCCATGGTGTGGGGCCGGCGACCACGCGGCGGATGCATGGTCTGGGAATCCACACGGGAGCGGACCTCAGAAAATGGACAGTGCCGGAGTTGAGGCGGCATTTTGGCAGTTCAGCCCAGTTCTATCATGATATCGCCAGAGGTCAGGATCATCGCCCGGTAGAGGTCAACCGGCCCAGGAAGTCATTGGGAACGGAGACAACCTTTCCGCATGACGTGGCTGAATGGGGCAGGCTGGCAGCGACGTTGAAAGCGATTGTCAGCAAACTGGCTTCTGGCTGTGCGCAGAAGCGCCTTGCCGGACGGACCGTTACGCTCAAGTTGCGCTATGCCGGATTTCATACGGTAACCCGGGCTCGCTCAATGGCTTTCCCTGCCGCCGATGAGTGCGTATTGCTGCCAGTGGCTCTGGAAATTCTGCGCAGTTTCTTTCCGCTGGACCGGCCAGTGCGACTGCTGGGACTGACCATTTCCTCGCTGGTGTCGTATGAGGACCGTTCCCTGCCGGTACAGATGGGTCTGTTTGAGCAGACTGTCTGATTTCCCGGGAGTGCATGGAGAATGGCTTGCCTGATCTTTCGGGAAGAGCGAGGATGAATGAACCGGCGGCACTGGCTGGTGGTCAGTGCCGTGTCGCCCAGAATCAGGGAGGGAACATGAGTGATTTTCCCAAGGATGCTGCATCCTGTGTACAGCTGAATGATGGTCATGCCATGCCGTGGATCGGGCTTGGTGTTTGGGAAACACCGCCTGATGAAACAGCTGATGTTGTCAGAACAGCCATAGAGCTGGGCTACAGGGCCGTGGATACGGCCCGGCTGTATCGCAATGAGGCGGGAGTTGGCGAGGGGCTGAAAGGGCACCCCGCCATGTTTGTCACAACCAAGGTCTGGAATGACGAGCAGGGTTATGATTCGACCCTGAAAGCTTTTGATGAGAGTGCCCGTCTGCTGCAGCGTGATGTGGTGGATCTCTACCTCATTCATTGGGCAATGCCGCAGCAGGGACTGTATGTGGAGACGTGGAAGGCTCTGATCGACCTGCAGAAACAGGGGCGTGTCCGGTCTATCGGCGTGTCCAATTTTGAGAAAGATCACCTCCAGCGAATCATGGATGAGACAGGTGTTGTGCCTGCCGTCAATCAGATCGAGATTCATCCTTTCTTCCAGCAGGAGGAGTTGCGGGCTTTTCATAAAAGCGTGGGAATTCAGACCGAAGCGTGGCGTCCTCTGGGCAAGGGGACTGTACTGAACAACGAGCTGATTGGTGATATTGCCAGACGCCACGGCAAAAGCCCGGCACAGGTGATTCTGCGCTGGCACCTCCAGAATGGGGTGATCGTGATTCCCAAATCAGTTCATCGGGAGCGCATGGCAGAGAATCTGGACCTGTTCGATTTTGTCCTGCCCGAGCAGGAGATGGCGGCGATCGCCACGCTCCATAGGGCGGATGGCCGCATGGGAGAGAATCCGGCGAATCCGGTATTCGGCTGACATGGAAAAGGCGCATCCTGTTTGTGGGATGCGCCTTTTCCTGTTTCCGGGGATGCTCGGGCGTGTCAGATATCGAGAAGATTGACCGACTGGGCCTGCTCCTGAATGAACTGGAAGCGCAGTTCAGGCTTGCGGCCCATGAGGCTCTCGATCCGTCTGCGGGTCATCAGGTTGTCTTCTGTCGGGACGGTTACACGCAGGAGTGTGCGGCGTGCAGGGGACATGGTGGTTTCCTTGAGGTCGGAAACCGGCATTTCCCCCAGCCCTTTGAAGCGTGAAATTTCAACTTTGGCATTGGGCTTGAAGTCCGTCTTCAACCTGCGGTCACGGTCGAGGTCGTTCATGGCGTAGACGGTCTTGCTGCCATGAGTGAGCCGGTAGAGTGGTGGCTGTGCCAGGTAGAGGTGCCCCTGCCGGACGAGGTCCGGCATCTCCCGGAAGAAGAAGGTCATCAGCAGGGAGGCGATATGGGCGCCATCCACGTCAGCATCTGTCATGATGATGATGCGGCCATAGCGCAGTTTTTCAAGGTCGAGAGTCTTGCCAAAGCCACAGCCAAGTGCCTCGATCAGGTCTTTCAGCTCCGTATTGGCCAGCAGTTTTTCCTGTGTGGCAGAGGCGACATTGAGTATCTTGCCCCGCAGGGGCAGAACGGCCTGTGTTTCCCTGTCACGGGCCTGACGGGCAGACCCCCCGGCTGATTCGCCTTCCACGAGAAAGATCTCCGTCTCATGGGCATTGCTGCGGGAGCAGTCTGTCAGCTTGCCGGGCAGACGCAGGCGTTTTGTCGCCGTTTTGCGGGTTGTTTCACGGGCTTCACGGCGGCGCAGGCGTTCTTCTGCCCGTTCGACCATATAGCCGACCAGACTGTCAGCCTGCTGGGGATTGCCCCCCAGCCAGTGGTCGATCCGGTCCCGCAGGGCACCTTCCACGAGGCGGCTGGCCTCCTGTGTGGTCAGCCTGTCCTTTGTCTGTCCCTGGAATTGTGGGTTGCGGATGAAAACGGACAGACGGGCATTGATGGTGCCCAGCACATCTTCCGCCGTGATGGTGCTGGAACGGCGAATCTTGCGCTGGTCCCCCCAGTTGCGGAAGCCTTTGACGAGTGCCGCCCGCAGGCCGTTCTCATGGGTGCCACCCTGCGGTGTGGGAATGGTGTTGCAGTAGGAAATGAGAGCGCTGTTTCCCTGGTCGAGAAAGGCAACAGCCCACTCGACACGCCCACCGGGTTGGCCATCGGCAGCCACAGGCAGCTCAGCCTCACCAGCCCAGAGGGGGGTAAGCAGGGCAGGTGAGGGACCAAGATCAGCCGTCAGGGCATCTTCCAGACCATTTGGATAGGCGATGACAGCTTCGGCTGGTGGAGCATTGTCCCCTTTCAGAAGTTCCGGGGCACAGGACCATGTGATGCTGACCCCCCGGAACAGCGCTGCCTTGATCTGGCACTGGCGGTACAGGCGGGCCGGGGAGAAATGCAGGGAGCCGAAAATGTCACTGTCCGGGGTGAAACGCACCATCGTGCCACGCCGGATGGCAGGTTTTGTGCTTTCCAGCGTACTGGTTGGCAGACCACGGGAGAAAGTCTGTCGCCATCCCTTGCGGTTGCGGTAGACCTCGACTTCCAGATGGGAGGCCAGTGCGTTGACGACAGAGCTGCCCACACCATGCAGACCGCCTGATGTGGCATAGGATTTGCCAGAGAATTTCCCCCCTGCATGGAGCGTGGTGAAAATGACCTCAAGGGCTGATTTTTTCGGGAAGCGGGGATGGGGGTCAGTCGGAATCCCACGGCCATTGTCACGGACCATCAGGGTGTGGGCGTCTTCCAGACAGACCTCGATGGTCGTGGCATGACCCGCCACGGCTTCATCCATGGCGTTGTCAATGATTTCGGAAGCAAGATGGTGGTAGGCCGCATCGTCCGTACCCCCGATATACATGCCAGGGCGACGGCGTACCGGCTCCAGCCCTTCAAGGACCTCAATGGCCCCGGCATCATACTGTTCAGCTGGCTGTACATGGGAGGGGGCAGGTGTGGAACCCTGCTCGAACATATCGGCCATCCTGTGATCCTGTCTGTCGGGGCGTGGGGAGGGGCGGGAGGTCAGCCCCGGCGCCTGCGGCGGCTCGTGGCCCGGTGGGGAGGCTGGGGTGCCGTGCAGCTTTCGTAGGAAGAAGGCTGAACAATATCCTTGGCCTCGGCATAATGGGCGAGGTCGCTGTTCGAATCGTCCAGCGCCTCGATCTCGTCATACATCGGCACACGTTGGGCACAGAAGGCCGTACCGGACTTCAGCCCCCCCAAGGACTGCACATCCGCCAGCTGCGTGATGTAATCATCATGTTTTTTCTGCGCCTGGCGGCCAAATGTCCGGTGGAAATAGGAATCCAGCCGTCTTTCCGATTCTGTCAGGATGGGGCGGAAGCGTGTGATGAACTGGTTGTAACGGTCCTGCGTCTGGCAGGAGAGAGCCGTCACCATGAGTTCCGATTTCAGACCAGCCAGATTGAAGGCTGAATGGTCTTCTGCCGAAGAGTGGCAGGCTGCTGCCCATGAGGCAGGGGCAATGGCAAAAAAAGCCGCAGTGGCAAGGGCCAGTCCAGTCCTGGAGAAGGACAGGCCGTAGGACAGAAGAGACATATGAAAACTCCCGCTGACAGGTTCTCTGCCTATATCATGGTCATTTGGGAAAGTCTGCCCTGAGACGGGCAATTCTTTGGTGGATATGGCCGTGTAATGATGAAGGAAACGTTAAACATAACTGACAGAGAAAGAAATATGGAAGACCTCATTCTCATGATGGTGCTGAAAGCGTATCGTGCGTTCTGAAAACTGGCGGATTGCGGGCAGGGGCCTGGATGCGCCTTTTTTATCTGTTTTTAGTTTTCTCTGGAGTGGACTGTGCAGCAGAGCAGTTTTCTAGTGCGGGCAGGGGTTGTCGGTGCAACTCTTCTGGCCCTTGGCGGGTGTGTCGGCCAGCAGTCAAGGGGGCCGAGTGGCATCGAGATTCCTCCCAATCCTTTTGCCAACGAGAAGCGGGCTGCTCATTGTGAGGTATCGCCTGTGCAGACAGACGCCACGGGCCGCATGAGTGTGAGCATGACGGTCAGCGCTGGTGATGGCGGTACCTGCCCGTTTTCCATCAGCAAAGGGGGTGGAGGCAGTTACGTGTCTTTTGGTGTGGTTCCTCCGCCGAAGAATGGCAGGGCCTTTCTGTATAATTATGATAACCGCACATATGTGGAATACACCCCTGCGGCGGATTACAAGGGGGCTGACGGCTTCACCGTGGAGTTGATTCCTGCCCATGCACAGCCACGCCGTCAGCTTCAGGTCCGTGTGCAGGTCGAGCCGGCTGTCGTTGCAGCTGCCCCTGCCCCCTCTGAGGAACCGGGCAAGAAGATGGCCGAATCAACTGAGAAAAAGACGCCTCAGGCTGTCCATCATGCGACCTCCCGAACGGTGCATCATGCCGTCAGCAGGCACGCTCCGGCAGCCAAGACGAAGTAACAGGGCGTAGAGACCTGTCAGAAAAAACGGGCCGGACACACTGAATACGTGTCCGGCCCGTTTTTTGAGAGAGCACATCAGGATGTCTGACCGGCAGGCGAAGGCCGGTCAGACTCTGAAGTACCTGTTTACTGGAAGTCGATTTCCACCCGGCGGTTCTGCGGTTCTGCCGTACCGGGGCGGGTGGAGACCAGTGGCTTCGAATCACCAAAACCGTGAACCTCGATGACGCCAGCCGGTACGCCATCGCGGATCAGCTCTGCCTTGATGGTCTGCGCACGGCGGAGAGACAGGGCCATGTTGTAGGCTTCAGCCTTCCGGCTGCCAGGACGGACAGCCGAAGAATCGGCATGGCCATTGACCTGGATCCGGGTGAACTGGGCTGATGTGGAGTTGCGGGCAGCTGTTTCCACGATGGCCCGCGCCCGGTCGGACAGGTTGGCACGATCCCAGTCGAAGAACACCAGATAGGTGCGGACGGGGGCAGGTGCCGGGGTGGAGAGGGTGGGGGCTTGTGTCGGTGGCGGCGGAGCCGGGTTGAACTCATAGCGCAGCCCGAGCATCAGGGAATGGTTGAAATCTGTCCGGCTGCCACGCTTGCCGCTGACGGGTCCACTGTCGGGGGCAGCGATGTTGTAGGATGCTGTCGTGAAGTGCCTGTGGCGGCCCGTGATGGTGTAGAAGCGATATTCCATTGTGGTGGAAAGGCCAACAACCCATGGCACGGGCAGTGAAACACCAAAGATGCCCTGATAGGCAAAGCCGCCTGCGCTGTCACGGGTCCGCTGCCTGTAGCCCCTGTCTGCGCCTGTCCCCTGGATTCTGGTGTTCGTGAACTGGCTTCCATAACCGATACCAGCCCCGAAATAGGGGTAGATCCAGTTCTGGCCGATATCCATGTCAAACAGGGCATTGGCCATGCCCCCGTATTTCTGCTGGTGACCATGGGCTGTGCTGCTGAAGCCGGGGGAATGGAACCGGGAAAGGCGGTTGTTGCGGTAGTTGCCCTCCACTTCCACACGGAAACCGTTCCCCAGTCCCCAGCCGATGCTGCCCAGCCCGGTGATGCCTGTCGCAAAGTCGTCCCGACCATGCGCAAAGAGCTTCGTGTGGGGATTGACGGTCTGGGACTGGTTGAAGCTCGCCCCCGCTGCCCCGCCGACATAGAGGCCACGGACAGGCTGTGCCCGGGCCGCACCAAACGCCATGACTGACAGGCAGGCGGCACAGGCGCTGCGGGCCAGCAGTGATGTAATGGAGGGGCGTGCGGTCATGTAATTACTCTCCAGCCAGACAGGTGGCTACCCTTTTCACTGAAAGTGACAGTAAACGCAATGGATTGCCGGGACATACCTGTGCCGTTTGCGTCTGAATCGGGAAAAGATGTGTCCTATGTGTTACAGGTGGATGAGGCGTCGGTCGGCCCCCGGGGAACATGGGGCTGGTCAGTCTTCATGGCTGAAGCGGCGTGTGGTGATGTCATGTTCCAGCGGGTGGGTGCTGTCTAGGACATCAACCTCCATGATCCAGAGGTCAGGGTCGTACCGTTTCTGCCGTTCCAGATAGGCATTGGCCTGCATCATGGCACTTTCCGTGTCGCTGTCCTCAAAGGTCTGGCGCAGCCATGTCGCACCCTGTTCCCGTAATATGGCGATGCGTCCATCCCGGCCATTCAGCATGATGAAGACACTGCCAGCATCTTCGTCACCTTTACGGACCAGAACGGCCATCAGGCCATTCTGGTTGAGGTGCCTGAGGGTGGCACGGACCCAGAATCCGGTTTTCAGGCCATGGAACATGAGTCTGGTCTCCCTGCCAGATGGTGCATAGTCGTCATGGGGTGGTGTTGGCCGCCGGGTGAATTGCCGTGTTGTCCGGCAGATGCAGGAGGGCAGCACGATAGGTGTGGGGGATGATGAAAAGTGCCAGAGCGGCGGAGATGTCGGTCGGGCTGGCAGCGGCAGGGGGGCAGACCTGTCGCAGGGCACGCCGTGCCGCCTCCGGGCTGTCTGTGCGGATGAGGCGGGACTGGCGCAGGGCATCGGTCATGAGGGACTGGTCAGCACGAAGCGCTGCCAGCTGGTCCCGGAGGGAGAACTGTCCCTGGGGGCTTGTGCAGAGCTGGGGCAGGACACCAAGGTCCTGCAGGGCCCAGCCTTGGGGAGCGGTGATGTGTGCCCATGTCAGGGACAGGTGCCCCCCGTTGGGCAGGGTGGAAGAAATCTGGACCATGCCTTTGCCAAAGGTACTGCTGCCGGTCACAACGGCCCTTTGCTGGTCGGCCAGCGCTGCTGCCAGAACTTCGGCTGCACTGCCCGTATCCTGGTCAACCAGCAGGGCCAGCGGGGTATTGTTGGTCAGATCCCCGCCCTGGATGCTCCAGACGTGATTGGCCTCCGCCGCCCGTCCTTCGGTCGTGGCGATCACGCCGTGGTCGAGGAAGAGCGCCGCCGTCATGACCGCCTGTTGCAGGATTCCTCCATGGTTCCCGCGCAGGTCCAGCACGAGGCCGGGCAGGGTGGGTGCTGGTGGGGTCCGGCCGTCTGGAGGGTGAGGCAGACTGCTATTTGGGGGTGTTTCTGGCAGGAGCGTGGAAAGATACTGGCTGACTTCTTCGGCCGTCCGGCTGGAAAAATGGGTGACCCGCAGGACGGGGAACCGCCCGGCCTGTTCAGGGAAGACACTTTCTTCTGCCATGCGCCCACGGGTGAAATTCCTGATGAGATGATGTCCGTCCTGGGTGCGGAATTCCAGCTCCACCGTACTGCCAGCAGGGCCAGTCAGCATGGCCTGGAGGGCGGGCAGGGCCATCTGGCGTGTGCTCTGGTGGTCGAGGCTGGTCAGGCTGTCTCCCGGTATGATTCCGGCATCCCATAGAGGGCTGTCGAGGTTGAGGGCCGCCACGACAGGGAAATGGGCTCGTGTCCGGCGGAGGGTCAGCCCGACGCTTGCTGCGGGTTCGGGTGGGGGCTGGGCAGGGGTGACGGCATCAGACTGGCTGGGCGGCGGTGGAGGAGACTGATAGCGGGAATAGGAGTCCAGCCTGGCCAGAAGGCCATTGAGAAAACGGCTCAGCAGGGTTTCATCATTCATGAGCTGGTAGGATGGCACATCACGTCGCAGGAGCGTGATGAGCTGGAGGCTCAGATGGCTCCAGCCGGTCACGTCGTCCTTGCCGGGTGTCCGGACAGACAGCAGAGGGTGCCTGTCATGGAGCAGGCTCATGTGAGCCGGGCTGAACATGGTTCCGGGCTGGACGGCGAGGGTGAAGCTGGATGATGGCGCCTGCCCATGGTCCGGCTGTTGTAAAGGCTGGGGGACTTCCAGCAGGGCCTGCATCCCCCAGAGGCAGAGTTCCTGCGGTGTGTGCGGGGTCAGCGTCCGGGGAAGCATGAATGTAAGGGCGGTTGATAATGTCAGCTCTGCCAGCCGGTCTTCATCCGTGAATTCCGGGAGAGCCGGAGCGGTGGGGACGGGGGTGGGTCGGGAGGAGCTGCCTGTCCCTGCGGGTTGGGATGTTGTGGTGGCGATGGATCCGACCGGGGTGGAGGAGGGTGTTCCAGGGCGGCCGGCAAAATGGTGGAGCAGCCGGCTCCAGAAAGGATGGGCCTGAACAGGCTGGGCGATGGCAGAGCCGACTGTCAGCACGCCGGACAGGGCAATCCCGGTGAAGGCTGTGCAGACGGGACGCAGGAGGCGAACTGGCATCATGAAGGCGATGGACCGGACTGGTAAGAAAAAGGGAAGATGAAAAGCCGGGACACTGTCACATGGTTTCTTTCGGGGACAGAGGCCGGGCAGGGCGGATCGTGCCCGTCGCGGGCCGGGGGCGTGCCATCATGGAAGACACATCCCCCGCTATTATGCCGCATTCATGGAAGAAGGGAAATCAGAAAGGAAGGTCATCCTTGCTGATGGGCGCCTCTGGTGAGGTTTTGCTGCGGCTGCCGGTTTTTGTGGTTCCGCTTTTTGTCGTTTTGGCTCTGCTGGTTGCCTTCCCTGTCGCTGCCTTTTTGGTGGCCGTTTTTCTGGTCGTGCTCTTCGCCGTAGTGGTTTTTCTGGTCGTGGTCTTTTTGGCGGCCGTTTTTTTCGTGGTTGTCTTGCGGCCACCTTTCAGCGGTTTGCCTTTTTCATCCAGCAGGGTGAGGGCCTCTTCCAGCGTGACGTCATCCATCGAGTCCCCTTTGGGGAGAGTGGCAATGGTCTGGCCATGCTGCACATAGGGACTAAAACGTCCCTTGCGGACCATGACGACCTCACCATCCTTGGGGTGCGTACCCAACGTGCGGATGGAGGCCAGCTTTTTGGCCAGAGCATCAACGGCCCGGTTCAGGCCGATGGTCAGCACGTCATCATCCTTGCTGAGCGTGCCGTAGATGCTGCCCATCTTGACGAACGGTCCGAAACGGCCAAGACCGGCCGTGATCATCTCGCCCGTTTCCGGGTGGGGGCCAACCTCACGGGGGAGGGAGAGAAGGCCGATGGCTTCCTCAAGGGTGAGCGTTTCGCCGTTACGGTCCTTGGGGATGGTGGCCCGTTTTGGTTTGGCCTTCCTGTCTTCAGGGTCCGGCTCGCCACGCTGGACATACAGCCCGTAAGGCCCACGACGGAGGGTGATGTCCTCGCCCGTGGCAGGGTCATGGCCAAGCAGGCGCATACCGTCCGGTAGGGCAGTCTCCTCGCCATTATCAACCGCCAGGGGGCGGGTGACACGGCATTCCGGATAGTTGGAGCATCCCAGGAAGGCTCCATGCCGCCCCAGCTTGAGGCCCAGCCGTCCATCAGTGCAGGACGGGCAGCTGCGTGGATCACTGCCATCCGGTCGGGGTGGGAAGAAATGGTTGCCGAGGTCCTGGTCCAGCGCATCAATGACATCAGAGATTTTCAGGTCTTTTGTCTTGGCAACCGTGGCCGAGAAGTCGTTCCAGAAGGCGGACATGACATCATGCCAGTCAGCCCGGCCATCCGAGATGTCATCCAGCTGCGTCTCCAGCGAGGCCGTGAAGCCTGTATCTACATAACGCTGGAAGAAAGAGGTGAGAAAAGCCGTGACCAGCCGCCCCCTGTCTTCCGGCACGAAGCGTCGGGCATCAAGGCGCACATAATTGCGGTCCCGCAGGACGCTGAGGATGGAGGCATAGGTGGAAGGCCGCCCGATGCCGATTTCTTCCATCTTCTTGACCAGTGATGCTTCGGAATAGCGGGGAGGTGGCTGGGTGAAGTGCTGTTCGGCTGTCACGTCCTTCGTGCCCAGCTGGTCGCCTTCCTTCATGGCGGGGAGAAGGCGGTTCTGGTCATCATCCCCGCCTTTTTCCTTGTCATCATGGCCTTCGATATAGAGCTTCAGAAAGCCGTCAAAGGCGATGATGGAGCCGGTGGCCCGCAGCAGGGTCTGCTCCTGTTCATCACCGATGGTGACGGCTGTCTGGTCCAGCTCGGCAGACTGCATCTGTGAAGCAACGGAGCGCTTCCAGATCAGCTCATAAAGGCGTTTCTGGTCCGCCGTGAGCACGGAGGCGACAGAAGAAGGTGTACGGGACACATCGGTAGGGCGGATGGCCTCGTGGGCTTCCTGTGCGTTTTTTGCCTTCGTGGTGTAGGAGCGTGGCTTGCCCGGGCAGTAATCTTTGCCAAAGGATGAGCTGATATGGGAGCGGATGGCCTGCACGGCCTCCGAGGCCATGGTGACGCCATCGGTACGCATGTAGGTGATCAGGCCGAACGTCTCGCCATTCAGGTCCACACCCTCATAAAGCTGCTGGGCGGTGCGCATGGTGGTCTGTGCACTCATGCCCAGCTTGCGGGAGGCTTCCTGCTGGAGGGTGGAGGTGGTGAAAGGCGGTGCCGGATTGCGGCGTGTCCGCTTCCGCTCGATCTTCCGTACGCTGAGGGCGGAGGAGCGGACCAGATCACGGGCCCTGTGGGCCATGTCCTCATTGGTCAGGGCGAACTGGTCGAGTTTTCTGCCTTCAAGATGGGTCAGTTTTGCGGTGAAGTCCGCCTTGGCGGGAGTTGTGAAGAGACCTTCCACACTCCAGTATTCCCGGGGTTTGAAGACCTCGATTTCCGCTTCCCGTTCGCAGATCAGCCGCAGGGCGACAGACTGCACACGCCCTGCACTGCGGCTGCCGGGCAGCTTGCGCCAGAGAACGGGAGACAGGGTGAAGCCGACCAGATAGTCCAGCGCACGGCGGGCCAGATAGGCATCAATCAGGGGGCGGTCCAGCGTACGGGGGGCCTTCATGGCCGCAGCGATGGCGTTTTTGGTGATCTCGTTGAAGGTGACCCGCTCGACCTCAATATCCTTGAGGAGCTTTTTTTCCTCGAGGGCACTGCGGACATGCCACGAGATGGCCTCACCTTCCCTGTCCGGGTCGGTGGCGAGAATCAGTTTGCTGGCCCCTTTGAGAGCCTTGGCAATGGTGGCAATCTGTTTCGAGCCACGATCATCGGTCTGCCACGACATGGCGAAATTCTCGTCAGGGCGCACGCTTCCATCCTTGGGAGGAAGGTCCCGCACATGGCCGAAGGAGGCGATGACGGTATAATCGCTGCCGAGATAACGGTTGATGGTCTTTGCCTTGGCAGGGCTTTCTACAACCACAACATTCTTCACTGCCATGAGTCTTTCCCGGTCTCTGGTGTCCTGGTGGTAAGGCTGTCTGGCCGATGCCCGCTAGCTGGGAAGTGTGATCTGCCCATCGTCGTGGCGTTGGACAGCTCCGTTCATTTCCAGCTCGATGAGTATTGCCGCAACTGCTGAGATGGACAACTGACAGCGTGATGCAATCTCGTCAACAGTGGAGGGGGTATGCGCCAGCAGGGAGAGAATATTTTTTTCGTCAGATTCCGGTAATGATTGACTGGCCGCAGGGGCTTTCCGGGGGGCAGCTGGCGGGGCGGTCGGTACTTTTTCAGTGGGTGTGAAAAGGGATGGCTGGCGTGAGGGAGGCCTGCTCCATGGGGCCAGTCCGGGGTCTGGTGAGGGCGTGTCTGCCAGGGCGGACAGGATGTCCTGAACCTGCTCGACCAGTATGGCCTGATTCTGTTTCAGCAGGTCATTCCCGCCGCTGGAACGTGGATCGCCGGGAAAGCCAGGCACGGCAAAGAGCAGACGCTGGAAGGTTGCAGCGAGTCGGGCCGTGATGAGTGTGCCGGAGCGTCTGGCTGCCTCAACCAGCAGGCAGCCACGGGCCAGACCGGCAATGAGAAGGTTGCGCCGTGGAAAATGGCGGGCATTGGCCGGCATGCCGGGAGGATATTCCGTAATCAGGCAGCCCTGCTGGGCTATGGCGGCCTGCAAGCCTGCATGTTCGGGAGGGTAGGTAATGTCCAGCCCGCCGGGCAGGGCGGCGATGGTCCGTCCAGAGGGCAGGGCTCCCCGGTGGGCCGCTCCATCAACTCCACGGGCCAGACCGGAAACGACAGTCAGGCCGGCTTCTGCCAGACCGGCGGCGAATTCCTCTGTCAGTTTCAGGGCCGGATTGGAGGCCTTGCGGGCCCCGACAATGGCCAGGGAGGGCGTGGAGAGCAGGTCTGTATTGCCTTGGGTGAATAGAAGTACGGGAGCATTCGGCAGTCCGGCCAGCAGGCGGGGATAGGCAGGGTCGGAGCGTAGCAGATGGTGGCCTCCCCGTTTTCCCAGCCAGGCAATTTCGTCTTCCATGCGGGATGCGGAGGGAATGGCTGGCGCCGGACGGCCGGAAAGGCGGGCACGGGCAGGCAGCGCTGCAATGGCCTGCTCTGCCGTGCCGTAAAGGCCCATCAACCGGCTGAATGTGGCGTTGCCAATGCCCTTTGTGCGGGCCAGCCGCAATCGAGCCAGACGTTCCGTTGCTGTCAGGTTGGCTTCTGATAATGCAGCTGGCTCATTTCTGTCCGACACGGGGTTCCGTTCCGCTACAGAGGCGGGCAATGTTGCCGTAATGGCGCAGGAGGATCAGCAGGGTGATGCATGCTGCTGCAATGGGACGGGCCGACATGATGGGTGCCAGAGAGAAGGCCACCATCAGGAACGGTGCTGCCAGAAAAGCCAGCAGTGCCCCCACGGAGGAAATCCTGCTCAGACGGACACCAGCCAGCCAGAGCAGGGTGCAGAGCAGCCCGACCGGCCAGCACATGCCCCAGAAAACACCGATGCCTGTAGCAACGCCCTTGCCGCCACGAAACCTGAGCCATATGGGGAAGCAGTGCCCCACGACAGCGGCACACCCTGCTACGGAGAGGCACAGGGCCGTATCGTGAGGGGAGAGGGCCTCCGCCAGCAGGACGGCCAGAAGCCCCTTGAAGGCATCCAGAAGCAGGGTTGCCGCAGCGAGGCCTTTGCGGCCTGTCCGCAGCACGTTGGTGGCCCCGATGTTGCCGGAACCGATGCGCCGGATGTCACCCTGCCCACTGAGTGCGGTAAGCAGGAGGCCGAAAGGGATGCTCCCCAGAAGATAGGCCCCCAGAGCGATGACAGGCAGGCTGGGGGGCATGAGGGACCAGGTCAGGATGCCGCTCATGCAGGGAGACCTTTGGCAGTGAAGACTTCGCGACCCTGACGGAAGGTCCGCAGGACACGTCCTTTGAGGTTTCGGCCATCAAAGGGGGTATTCTGTGCCCGGCCGGGCAGGCTGCCCGCGGTGACGGTCCATTCTTCTTCCGGGTCAAACAGGCAGAGGTCTGCCGGGGCACCGACGGCCAGCGTCCCGGCTTCCAGCCCCAGAAGACGGGCCGGAGCCACGGTGAGCAGGCGCAGGGCCTCCAGCAGCGGCAGGCCAGCCTGAAGCGTGACACCCAGCAGGGTGACGAGGCCGGTCCCGCCAGCCCGGGCCTGGGCAAAGGGAAGACGCTTGTCATCCGCATCGGCCGGGCTGTGATCGGAGGCGATGGCATCAATGGTGCCGTCTGCCAGACCCGCCAGAACGGCCTGCCGGTCAGCTTCCAGCCGCAGCGGCGGGGAGAGCTTGGCGTAGGTGCGGAAATCCCCGATATCCGCCTCCGTCATGGCGAAATAGGGCGGTGCCGTGTCGCAGGTGACCCGGATGCCCCGCTTTTTGGCATCAGCAATCAGGCCGAGGGCTTCCCCGGTGGAAACATGCCCGAAATGGATGCGTGCGCCCGTCAGTTCGGCAAGGCGAAGGTCACGGGCGATCATCATGGCCTCGGCGCAGGCGGGAATCTGTGGCAGGCCCATTTTCACGGCCTGCGGGCTGGCAGTGGCGCAGCCCCCTTTGGCCAGGGAGGGATCTTCCGGGTGGAGGACAATGACGGTATCCAGAAAGCCGGAATAGGCCAGCAGGTTGCGCATCTGCTTGGTGTCGGCAATGGCCCGGGCACCGTCGGTGAAGCCGATGGCCCCGGCTTTTTTCAGCAGGCCGATTTCGGCCATGTCCGTTCCGGCGCAGCCTTTTGTCAGGGCTCCATAGGGATAGATGGAGACAAGACCAGTCTCTTCCCCACGGCGGCGGATGTAATGGACGAGTGCCGGGTTGTCGATGGCAGGCTCGGTATCGGGAAGCAGGGCCAGGGAGGTGATGCCTCCTGCCACGGCAGCCTGAATACCGGAATCAATGCTCTCCCGGTATTCAGCTCCGGGTTCGCCAAAGCTGGCCCGCATGTCCACGAGGCCGGGGCAGAGGACGGCCCCTTTGCCATCCACGATGCGGGCAGCCTTGGAGGTCTCCTTGGGGTCGAGGGCGGCAATGCGCCCTTTCTCGACCAGCAGGCTCCCTTTGCCATCCCGCCCGGAGGCAGGGTCAATCAGCCGGACATTTTCAAAAAGGATGCTGCTCATGCGGGATTCTTCATGCGGGAAAGACGGTCGAGGACAGCCATGCGGACGGCCACGCCCATCTCGACCTGTTCAGAAATGACGCTCTGTGGCGAATCGGCGACATCGGAGGCAATTTCAACACCCCGGTTCATCGGGCCGGGATGCATCACTAGGGCTCCTGGCTTGGCCAGAGCGAGGCGACGGCGGTCCAGCCCGAAGAGGGAGAAATATTCCCGTGCGCTGGGGACAAGGCCGCTACCCATGCGCTCCCGCTGGACACGGAGACACATGGCCACGTCCGCATCCTTCAGGGCTTCATCAATGTCATGATGCAGGGTGACGCCTTCCAGCGTGCCGAGGGCACCGGGCAGCAGGGTGGGGGGGCCTGCCAGATGGATGTCGTTGCCCATGGCCCGCAGGAGGTGAATGTCCGACCGGGCCACACGGCTGTGGGCGATGTCGCCGCATATGGCGATTTTCAGCCCGCTGAGGCGGCCGAAATGCCGCCGGATGGTCAGGCCGTCCAGCAGGGCCTGCGTGGGGTGCTCGTGCATCCCGTCCCCGGCATTGACGACACTGGCCTCGACCTTCTGCGAGAGCAGGGCCGGGGCACCGCTCTGGGCATGGCGGACCACCAGCAGGTCGCAGTGCATGGCGTTGAGGGTGGAGGCCGTGTCCAGCAGGGTTTCGCCCTTGTTGACCGAGCTTGTGGCGACGGTCATGTTCACCACATCGGCACCCAGCCGCTTGGCGGCCAGCTCGAAGCTGGTGCGCGTGCGCGTGCTGTCCTCAAAGAAGAGATTGATGACGGTACGGCCCTGTAGCACGTCCCGTGGTGCATTGCGGGAACGGCTGAGCAGGGCATAGCTCTCGGCGAGGTCCAGAAAAGGCGTGATGTCCTTTTCTGTCATGCCTTCAATGCCGAGAAGATGGGGCGTGTGGTGTGTGGGGTTCATGCGGACAGGACACTCCGGATGCGGGCGAGAACTTCATCCCGGCCCAATGCGGCGAGCGTGAGGTCGATTCCGGGCGATGTCGTGGTACCTGTCATGGCAGCACGGAGCGGCTGGGCGACGGCACCCAGTTTCAGCTCATGCTCGGCAGCGAATGCCCGCAGCGTGCTGTCGATCCCTTCTGCCGTGAAAGGTTCCAGCCCGGCGAGTTTTTCCTCCAGCCCGGCGAGAACCTTCCGGCCTTCCTCGCCCAGATGCTTTTCCGCCTTGGGGGTGATGGTCAGCGGCAGGCGCAGCCCGGCGAAGGCGGCGTTGTCGGCCAGCTCCACGACCGTCTTTGCCCGTTCCTTCAGCCCCGGCATGAGGGCAAGCACACGGGCACGGACCGTCTCGTCATGGTCAAGGTCATCACGTCGCTCCAGACGCTGCATGACAAGGGCCGTCAGCCGCTCGTCATCGGCACGGCGCATCCAGATGCCGTTGAGGTGGCTGAGCTTGACGTAATCCATCCGGGAGGGAGAGCGGCCGATGCCGTCCATGTCGAAAAGCCTGATCTGTTCCTCACGGTCCAGCACCTCGGCATCGCCATGCCCCCAGCCGAGGCGCAGCAGATAGTTGCAGAGGGCCTCCGGCAGGATGCCTTCCTCACGGAAGTCCACGACGGACTGGGCACCATGACGTTTGGAGAGCTTGGCTCCATCCGGCCCGTGGATGAGGGGCAGATGGGCGAACTCCGGAAGGTCCCAGCCCATGGCCCGGTAGATCATGGCCTGACGGAAGGTGTTCGTCAGGTGGTCGTCACCCCGCATGACGTGCGTGATGCCCATGTCGTGGTCATCCACCACCACGGCGAGCAGATAGGTCGGTGTCCCGTCGGAACGGAGCAGGATGAGGTCATCCATCTCCGCATTGGCGACACGGACCTCTCCCTGCACATGGTCCCTGATGATGGTCTCACCCTCTTTCGGGGCCTTGAGGCGGATGGCATAAGGCACGCCTTCTGGGGCTTCGGACGGGTCACGGTCACGCCATGTGCCATCATAGCGGGGCGGGCGTTTCTCGGCCCGGGCCTTCTCCCTCATGGCGGCCAGCTCTTCGGGCGTGCAGTAGCAGCGGTAGGCCATGCCCTTTTCCATGAGCTGGGCCACGACCTCGGCATGACGGTCCTGCCGGCTGGCCTGGAAGACAGGCTCTCCGTCCCAGTCCAGTCCCATCCATTTCAGGCCATCAAAAATGACGTCCACGGCGTGCTGGGTGGAGCGTTCCCGGTCTGTATCCTCGATGCGCAGGACAAATTCTCCACCGTGATGACGGGCGAAGAGATAGTTGAACAGGGCAGCACGGGCGTTGCCGATATGGAGCAGGCCGGTGGGCGAGGGGGCAAAACGGGTACGGATCTTCATGAGCAGGCCTTATAACATGCCGGGATGGGTCGGGCCATCCACTTCAATGTGTCATCATGGGCTTTATCACAGGCAGCGGCACTTGTGGAATGGACGGGCCAGGGGTGGATGCAGGAGGCGGCAGAGCGGAGGATGATGGGGCAGGCTGTACTCAGGATGGTAGCGTCGGGGCTGGCCCGTCAGGGCAGTCGCCTGACCTGCTGGCTGCCTGTCGGTGTAGCCTTGGGCATTGTGGGGTATTTTGCCCTGCCGGCAGAACCTGCGTGGAGCACAGGCCTGATGATGGGTGGTTTGGCGGGCATGGGGCTGGTGTTGCTGGCCTGCTGCCGCTGGATGGTGGCCGGGACGGAACAGGCGGCACACTGGCAGGTGTTGGGGCATTGTCTGGGAAGTGGCCTCCTGGTGATTGGCCTGGGGTTTCTGCTGGCCTGGGGGCAGGCTGTCCGGCAGTCCCCCATGCCGCTCCTGCCCATGGAATCGGTCTGGCTGGAAGGACGGCTGGCGGCTCTGGAACCTGTTCCAGGCCGACATGAAGGGCAGAAGCCCAGCTGGCATGTGGTGGTGGAGGGGGCCGTGTTCGACTCTCCATGGTGGAATGGCATGGCGCCCCTGCAACGGCGGGTGACTGTCACCTTTCTGCCCAGAGAAGGGCAGGAAGATGGCCTGATGGCGTTGGTGACAGGCCAGCCTGTGCGGATACGGGCGCTTCTGCGCTCTCCGCCCCCACCGCTCTGGCCGGGAGGGCATGATGGGCAGCGTGCGGCCTGGTTTGCTGGACGTGCCGGAGCGGGACTGGCCCTCTCACCGCCCTTGCCGCTGAGAGCTGCACCGGCAGGTGGTGTTGTGGGCCGTCTGGAGGACAGGCTGGTCCATCTGCGGCAGACAATGGCCTGGATGATCGGAGCGGCCCTGCCGGGGCAGGTGGGAGCGGTGGCATCCGCCGTGCTGTGTGGCGAAACGGGCCGTCTTTCTGCCGAGACGAGGCAGAGCTATGCGGCTGCCGGGCTGGCGCATCTTCTGGCCGTGGCGGGTCTGCATCTGGGGCTGGTGATGGGGCTGGTGTTTGCCACGGTCAGACGTTGCCTCAGCCTGTCGCAGCGCCTGTCGGCCTACTGGCCCTGTCGTGAGGTTGCCATGCTGGTCTCTTTTGGGGCCGGGGTGGTTTATGTGGTGCTGACAGGGTTGCATGTGCCGGGGCTGAGAGCGCTGGGCATGGCGGGGTTGGCCGTGTTGGCCCTGCTGCTGGGGCGGCGGGCCGTTTCCATGCGGGGGCTGGCTCTGGTCTGCCTGATGCTGGAGGTGATGTCTCCTGTTCTGGTGCTGGATGTTTCCTTCCAGATGTCTTTCGCAGCTGTGATGGCTCTGATTGCGGGTCACGAATCATGGCGGAACTGGCTGTTTCGGTTGGGAGGGCATCATGGGCAGCAGGCCCCGGCTCTCTGGCGGCGGGGGGCAGCTCTGCTGGTGGCCCTTGTTCTGACCTCCCTGCTGGCCGGACTGGCGACCCTGCCGCTCAGCATGGCGTATTTCGGCGCCTTCCAGCCATGGTTTGTCATGGCCAATCTTCTGGCAGTCCCCTTGATGGGTGTCTGGGTGATGCCTGCCGGGATTGTGGCCCTGCTGCTGATGCCATTTGGCCTTTCTTCGGGGCCACTGCACGTGATGGGGTGGGGCATAAAGGGTATCGGCTGGCTGGCAGGGTGTGTGGCGGCGGCTCCGCTTGCATCATTGCCGGTGCCGTCTTTTCCGGCCTGGGGGGTGGGGCTGTATCTGCTGGGGCTGACCGTGATGTGTCTGTGGCGGGGATGGGGCCGGTTTGCTGGCGTGGGTGTGATGGCTGTGGCGCTTTCAGCACCCTGGCTGGTGGACCGGCCCGTGATGCTGCTGGTGGAGCAGGGTGCCGTTTTGGCTGTCCGGCAGGAAGGGGCCATGAGGGTGATGGAGGGGCGCCCTGGTAGCGGGCTGGTCCGACAGGAGATGCAGCGTGCCTTGGGCTGGAATGTCAGAGGGCTGGGGCAACCGGACTGTGCGGCAGGTCTCTGTCATCTACGCCTTGGGAATGATCGGCTGGTTTTGTGGCGTGGGGTTGCCGGGCCGGAGCGTGGTGGAGAGGCATCATGCCGGGATGTTGTGTTGGAGATACGTATGGGCGGACAGCATCCTCTCTGTCCGTCTGTCCGGCAGCTTGGTCCGGCTGATCTGCGGCGGGAAGGAAGCTGGGCCGTTTATGGGACGGGGGCGGGTGGTATCAGGCTCGTGTCGGACAGAATGGTGCAGGGGGATCGCCTCTGGACCGGCGAAGGAGCGTTCCAGAATGTCGTGCCCCTGCCACCAGCTCCGGCTGAGTGAAAGGGAATCAGGACCCGCACAATGTACGGATCAGTGGCGGGGCAATGCGGCTGAGGCGCTGCTCCAGGGCAGCGGAGAGGCGCCGGTAATGGCTGGCACCAGGCAATGCCGGGTCTTCCCACGGTTTGGTCCCCTCGGGGAACTGGATGATGCAGCGTTTCAGCCGTTCGCTTTCCCGGCGTTTCTTCCATGGTTCCGGGAGATGCAGGCAGAGATTTTCCGTCAGCTTGCCGGTCAGGAAGTTCCAGCGTTCGGGCAGGAGATGGACATGGTCGTGGAAGACCTGATTGAGGATGTCTGTCCCCGGGCAGAGATAGGGGCGTGTGGCAAGGGTGAAACAGCGGTTTATCTGCGACGGTGAGATGAGCCGGGGGCGGAGCAGCATCATGCTGCTGTTGAAGTAGTCTTCCGGCCGGGCAAGGGAGAGATGCTGGCGGGTATAGTCGGGCAGGGAGACATCGGGCAGCCCGGCAGCGGGAGCATCGCCCAGCAGGGTATGGATGGGCACTTCATGCTGGCGGAGAATCTGGGCGACAGGGTCGGCCACGGCACCGATGGCGGCCTGCCGGGGAAAACGGTTCAACAGGGGGGGCAATGGTCCGGTAACGAGCAGGGCACTGTCCAGCCAGAGCACATGGACATCATCCCGGAACAGTACCGGGAGATAGCAGCGATAGAAACATTCATTGCGCCATCGTTGATGGGTGTGCAGGCGCAGGGCTGCGGCTTTCTGTCCGACATCGTGAAAGGTCAGCAGGCTGTATTCTGTTCGGAACAGGTCACTGATGATGAGCTGGAGGGCTGGCGCCACATTGGTGTGGAGGATGTGGAAATCGAGCTTCGTGCGGGGATTGTGATCCACGACGGACTGGATGGCACAGAGCGTGGCCCAGAGGTCTTTGCCATTCGTGCCAAAAACGATGGCCGTCTCTTCCAGTCGAGGCGATGGCATGGTCTATCTCATGGTTTGATCGTAAAATTAGACACAAAAGGTCTTTTATAGACTTTTACGATAAAATAAAGGTCTTGATATGAAGGCTTTTTTGGGAGGAGAAGCTTGTGGCCTGCTCAGCGCTTGGGGGGTATTTTGTTCTTTTCCCTGTAGAGACACCATTCAGTGACGGGGCAGCGCCAGCATTCTGGTGTGCGGGCCTTACAGACATAGCGGCCATGCAGGATGAGCCAGTGATGGGCAGGGCGGAGCATCTCTTTGGGGATGCGGCGGACCAGCTCATCCTCCACGGCACGGACGGTCTTGCCCGGTGCGAGGCCAGTACGGTTGCCGAGGCGGAAAATATGGGTATCGACAGCCATGGTTGGCTGGTCGAAGGCGATGTTGAGGACGACATTGGCTGTTTTCCGACCCACGCCGGGCAGGGCTTCCAGCTCTTCCCGGCTTCCGGGGACCTGCCCGTCATGTTTTTCCAGCAGCTGCTGGCAGAGCAGGGCCACGTTATGGGCTTTTGAGCGCCAGAGGCCTATGGTGCGGATATGTCTGGCGATGCCTTCCTCACCCAGTGCGGCCATGCTGGCAGGGTCGGGGGCTTCTTCGTACAGGGCACGGGTGGCCTTGTTGACGGAAACATCCGTCGCCTGTGCTGAAAGCACGACACTGACGAGCAGCTCGAACGTGTTGTGATAGATCAGCTCGCTGCGGGCGTCCGGGTGTGCTTTTTCCAGCGCGGCCAGAAAGGCGCGGACGGCCTTCAGGCTCATGCGGGGCTGGGAGCTGGTCGAGCGTGTGCGGGGCGTGCTGGTAGAAGCCATGAGGGTATGGTGGGTCCGGCCATTATGGGAAAAACTCTGTCCGTTCCTAAGGGGAGTCGGGTTTTTCTTCAAGCGGAGGGGCCGGGTGTGGTCTGACAGGTTTTGAAGGAGGAAAAGGCAGACGTGGCAGAAAATGGGGATGGACGGGACAGCATGAAGAAACTCTCCTTTGGGGCGATACTGGCTTTTGTGGTGAAGCGCTGGCTGGGCCAGCCTGCCATGCTGGCATGGACGCTGGGCGGTGTGGCCTTGGCCACGGTAGCTGATATATGCACTCCTCTTCTGGCTGGTCGCCTGGTGGGTGATATTTCCACAACGACATCTGCCTCATCGGCTGCTGGTGGCCGGGAGGCTTTGCTGCATGATGCCCTGCTCATGGTCAGCGGGCTGCTGGTTCTGGGGCTGGTGGGCGTCATGGGCCGGCGGTCTTCCTATCTGGGGATCAGCAAACTCAGCCTTGCTGTCATGCGCCGGGTGCTGGATGATGCTTTCGCCCGGGTGCAGCGTTTCTCGTCAGACTGGCACGCCAACAATTTTGCGGGCTCTACCGTGCGGCGGATCACCCGGGGAATCTGGGCCATTGATACGCTGGATGACACGCTTCTCCTGCTCATTACGCCAGAGGTTCTGGTCCTGCTGGGGACGACCCTGGTCCTGCTGGTGCGGGCGCCCCTCATGGGGCTGGTGCTGGCCGTGATGGTCGGGCTGTTTGCCTGCATGTCCATCTGGCTGGCTCTGCGTTATGTGGCGCCAACAGCCCGGATATCCAACGCCTGTGATTCTAGGATGGGGGCCGTGCTGGGGGATGCCATTACCTGCAATGCGGTGGTGAAGAGCTTCGGGGCGGAGGAACGGGAGGAGCGGCAGCTCCATGCCGTAGCCCGCACGTGGGCGGACAAGACCTATTACAGCTGGTATCGGGGGACGAACAGCGCCAACTTTCAGGCGTCCTATACGCTGCTGATGCGTGTGGTGATGATTGGTCTGGCTGTGCTGCTCTGGTGGCGTGGTATGGCCGGGCCGGGTGATGTGGCCTATGTGCTGACGATGATGTTCCTCATCCAGGGTTATCTGCGGGATCTGGGGCAGCAGGTGAGCCAGGTTCAGCGGTCGGTCAATGAGATGGAAGAACTCGTCGGGCTGTTCTCGAGCGAACCGGCCATCCGGGATATCCCCGGTGCCATTCCGTTGGAGGTGACGGCGGGGGAGATTGTCCTTCTGGATGTGAGTTTCCGGTATCCATCCCAGGAAAAGCCGATCTATCAGGGGCTGTCGCTGAGGATCGCACCGGGGAGCCGTGTGGCCCTGGTCGGGGCGTCCGGGTCGGGCAAGACGACGCTGACACGGTTGTTGCAGCGTCTGTATGATGTGGATGGTGGCAATATTCTGATTGATGGGCAGGATATTGCTTACGTCACCCAGCAGAGCCTGCGGCGCCAGATTGCGCTTGTCCCGCAGGAACCCATGCTGTTCCATCGAACATTGGCTGAGAACATTGCCTATGGTCGGCCTGATGCCACCCGGGAGGAGATCGAGCAGGCGGCACGGCTTGCCAATGCTGATGGATTCATTACCCGTCTTGCCGAAGGGTATGAGACGCTGGTTGGTGAACGTGGCGTGAAGCTCTCCGGGGGGGAGCGCCAGCGCGTGGCGATTGCCCGGGCTTTTCTGGTTGATGCGCCGATTGTGATTTTTGATGAAGCCACGGCAAGCCTCGATTCTGAATCAGAAATGCTGGTGCAGGAGGCCATGACCCGCCTGATGGAAACACGCACCGTACTGGTTGTGGCGCACCGTCTGGCCACCGTGCGTGACCTGGACAGGATTCTGGTATTTCATCAGGGGCAGATCGTTGAGGATGGCACGCACGAGAGTCTGATGGCTCTGAAGGACGGGGCCTATCGGCGGCTCGTGTCGCTGCAATCGCTTGATGCAGCCAGCCCGTAACGGGCTGGCTGATGCTGGATGGTCGTCTCCTGCCCTGCGGAAGGGTCAGATGTAATGTTCATCCAGTGGTGGAAAGCCATTGAACCCGGTCGAGCAGTAAGTGGACACATAGGCACCAGTGGCGAGGATGTTGATCCTGTCTCCTGCCTTGAGCTCTTCTGGCAGGGGAACGGGATTTTTCTCGTATAGCACGTCCATGCTGTCGCATGTCGGCCCGGCCAGGATGCAGGGTGAGCGGCTGCTCGTGGTGTCGTCATGGGGTGTCTGGAAGACATAGCGGATGGATTCGCCTTCTGTTTCCGCCAGACCACCAAAGCGGCCGATATCCAGATAGACCCAGCGGGGAGTGTTGTCCTCACCGCCCCGCCTGCTGGCCAGCACGACCTCGGTATGCACGATTCCCGCACTGCCAACCATGTAGCGGCCCGGCTCCAGCAGAATGCGGGGGGCCCCTTGTGGGAAATGCGCTGCCATGGCCTCCGTTATGGTCGTGCCGAACTGGTCGATGCTGGGGATGGGGCTGTTGTAATAGGTTGGAAAGCCCCCGCCCATATTGATGAAGTCCAGCGTGATGCCCTGCTTCTGGAGGCGGTGGCAGATTTCGGCAGCCTGAGCAATGGCGTCGGCATAGGCTGTCGTGCTGGTCTGTTGGCTACCGACATGGAAAGACAGACCAGCTGGTTTCAGGCCCAGCTCACGGGCTTTCTGCAACAGGGTAAAAGCGCTTTCCGGCGTCGTGCCAAACTTGCGGGAGAGCGGCCACTGTGCCCCGGTATTGAGAACTCCCAGCCGACAGAAAACCTCACAGCCGGGGGCGTGTTCTGCCAGTTTTTCCAGCTCCTCCATGCAGTCGAATGCATAGAGTGTCAGGCCTTTCTGATGGGCATAGGCAATGGAGCGCACTGTCTTGACGGTGTGGCCGAAAGAAAGCTTCTGCGCCGGAATGCCTGCTTGCAGGCAGATGTCGATCTCTCCGGGGGATGCGATGTCGAAGAACGAGCCGAGGGCATGCAGCTCCTTCAGGATCGCTGGTGCCGGATTGGCCTTTACGGCGTAATGGATCCGGGCGGAGGGAAGGGCATCGTGCAGGGCGTGGTACTGCGTGCGTACGCAGTCCAGGTCCACGACAAGGCAAGGGGTGGCGGGTTTTTGTTCGGTGAGAAAACGGGCGATTCTGGGAGTCATGATACTCACGTCCCCTATAAATTCTCCCCGGTCGGGGGAGATGTTGCGAAACGGTCGAACGGACCGGCGGGATTCCGCCTGCCCCCTGCAGGCAAGGGGATACGGGGCCAGAGCGCTTGACGTCGTTGCGTAACCTCATGAGGGCCAGTGGCACGTGCGTTGCTGCGTGGAGTGCGTGACAATGCCCAGATTTTTTTTCAATGCAAGGGGAAACTGAAGGGTGGCTTCCGGGTATGGTTCTCATCACAAAAAAGTGATGTCAAGCCAGCCATTCAGCAGGAGGGGACGGGAAGGGAGCGCTCTGTTCAGGAAGGATTTTTATTAAAATTCAGTGTGTTGTTGAGTGGGGTCAGTCATGGCCGGTAGATGCCATGTCGATAGGGTGACTTTCAGTTAAGAAAACTGTTCTGGTAACAGTGTAACGTCTGCGTGGACTGGTTTGATGTGTTTTCTGCTAATGGAGGACATGATGACGGTAGGTCATGACGATAAGAAAAAACGCCCCTTTCTTGTGCGGGTTGGCAAGGCGCTGCGCCCCTTGTTCAATGCCCTGATTGCCAGAGGGTCACTGGTCCCCAATACACCTCTGCTGGACAATGGCCTGTTTCCTTGGGCGGTGGCCCTGGAGAAGGCTGCCCCGCTGATGCAGAAAGAGTTTCAGGCCATCATGGCTGAGCGTGAGAAAATTCCGCCCCTGCGTGACCTTTCGCCCGATCATGAGCGCATTGCGCCGGACAGCCGCTGGAAGTCATTTTTTCTGTATGGCTACGGCATTCCTGTTCCAGAGAATTGTGCCAAGGCCCCTGTTACGGCCCAGCTTGTGGCCGGGATTCCCGGTCTCTGTTCCGCCCTGTTCTCTGTTCTGGAGCCCGGTGGGGAAATTCCACCCCATAAAGGGGTTACCAAAGGGATGCTGAATGCACATCAGGGCTTGGGGGTTCCACGAGATCGTGATAATTGCTGGATCAAGGTCGCAGATCACACGCTGCACTGGGATGATGGCAGGCTGTTCATCTTTGATGATACCTACCGGCATACGGTGCAGAACAACACCGATGAGGTGCGTGGCATACTGTTCATTCAGTTTGAGCGGCCTACCCGTGGTCTGGGATGGTTGATGCAGCGTATTTTCCTTGGAGGGGTGAAAAAATCCGCCTTTGTCAGGGATGCCCAGAGCAATATCGAACGCTGGAACCGTATTCAGGCTGAACTGGAGAAAGTGTGATGATGGAGCCGTGATCTTGCTGTCACGGCCTCGCAGGGAGAGGAAAAGCGCACCCCGTGCCCGACAAGATCGAGATGCCATTGGAGCCTCCGCCACCACCAAAAGGCCTCTGGGCCACGTTCAGGCAGGTCCTGAGCAACAGCGGAGACAGCCAGACGTCCCTCAGTGCGGCGGGATGCGCCTTCTTTGCAACCCTGTCGCTGTTTCCCGCCCTGACGGCGCTGATCTCTGTCTATGGGCTGGCTTTTGACGTACAGACGGCAGAAGAGCAGCTGCGTGTCGTCAGGCACATGCTCCCTCCTGCCGCCTATGAGATGATCTTCGACAGGATCCATGCGCTGGTGACTCAGCCTCAGTCCTCACTGACCCTGGGGCTGGTTTTTTCCCTGCTGGTGGCTCTCTGGTCCGTCACGGCCAGCAGCAAGTCCATCCTGTCTGCCCTGAATATCGTCTATCATGCCAGGGAAACTCGTGGTTTCCTGCATTTTCAGGTTCTGGCCTTCGGCACAACTCTTCTGGCCGTGATAGGGGCCTGCCTGACGTTGGCGCTCATGGTGGCGGCTCCGGCCATCGTGGATTATCTGCCACGCTATCTGAGTTATGTGGGGGTGACGATAGATAGCCTGCCGCCATCGCTCCATTTTCTGGTGGAGCAGGGCACGCCCGTTCTCGTTCACTGGCTGGCCCCTTCCATCATGCTCTGTTTCGTCTTCATGGCGCTGATCGTGCTGTATCGTATCGCCCCGTGCCGGGAGCGCATGACATCATGGCGCTGGATCCTGCCCGGTGCGTTTCTGGCGACCCTGCTCTGGGTTGGCGTGTCCATTGGTTTTTCGTGGTACGTCTCGCACTTTGCCAGTTATGGCACGACGTATGGGCCACTGGGTGCCGTGGCGGCTGTCATGATGTGGCTTTTTGTCAGTGCGTATGTCGTGCTGTTTGGCGCCGTGCTGAATGCCGAGCTGGAGGAGCGGGGCTACCGGCGGATCGTCCGCAAGGAAATGGGAATCCCCGTCAGGCCAGCGGATCACTGAGGAGCTGCCGGTTACCGGAGCGGGCTGTCCTGTGCGATTTTTTCGGCCTGACGGGCCTGGTCCTGAAGAATCTCGTGCATGTCGGTAGGGTGGCGGAAACGGGAGCGGCGGCGGGGAAGGACCGTTATGGTGATGTGGCTGACACCGTGATTCATGATTCCCAGGCTGGCCGCAGCCCCCTGTGAGAGGTCGATGATGCGGTCGTTGTCGGCTGGCCCGCGGTCATTGACCCTCACGATGACAGATCGGCCCGTGATGGATGAATGGACCAGCAGTTTCGTTCCCAGAGGGAGGGACGGATGGGCGGCCGTCAGCGCATCGGGGCTGAAGCGTTCGCCGCTGGCAGTCCGTTTTCCGATCAGCTTTTTGCCGCCATACCAGCTGGCCAGCCCGCTTTGCGTGGGAGGGAGTGCAGCTGCTTCCGTCTTCTCCACGTCTGATGACATCCCGGCCGCCAGGGCGGATGGGCTGGAGGCGACATGCCCCAGACATGCAAGAATGATCAGACACGGCAGGGTAGAGGCTGTGAAGGGGAACCGCCTGTTCCGCCCATGAGGGACGACAGCTTCCATGGAAGCAGGGAAAGGTGTGTTTGCCTTCATGTTACCCACGGATATTGTTGATGGTCATCCCGAGTGTGTCACAACTTGAACAGATGGGCCAGCGTGGGCGTCCAGATGATTGTAAACTATTGGATAACATATGAAGATTGCGGTGCCAGACTGTAAAAGAAGTGGCTTTACCTGATGAAGATGAAGGTGCTATCAGCCGTTCGGATGAAGCGACCTCTTATTGTTGTCCTGAACGGACCGAACCTGAATATGCTGGGGCTGCGGCAGCCTGAGATTTACGGCGAAGCCACACTGGATGATGTGGAGCAGCTGTGCCTTCAGGCTGCGGAGCGGCTCGATGTGACGATTGACTTCCGCCAGACCAATGGCGAGGGGGAGCTTGTGTCATGGGTGCAGGAATGCCGGGGCCGTGCAAGCGGTATTGTCATAAATCCTGCGGCCTATGGGCACACATCGATTGCTTTGCTTGATGCGCTGCTGGCTGTTGAGCTGCCAGTGATTGAGGTGCATATGTCTAACATTCATCGCCGGGAAGCATTTCGTCATCACACGTATGTTTCACAGGCAGCCCGTGGAGTCATCTGCGGGCTGGGAATACGCGGGTATGCCCATGCTCTCCAGGCGGTGGCAGATATGATTGAGGATGAAGGATGAGCCGTATGCTCGTGGACAAGGAGGCCATTCGGGCACTGGCCGATATCCTGACGGATACAGGCCTGACCGAGATTGAAGTTTCCGAAGGCGACAGCCGCCTTCGTGTTGCCCGGAATGTGACCGTACAGGCTGCGGCTGCTCCCGTGGCCGCTGCTCCTGCTGCGGCTCCCGCCCCCGTGGCGGAAGAGGCCGTGGCCCCGGCAGACCCGTCATCCCATCCTGGCGCTGTTCCCAGCCCGATGGTGGGCGTGGCCTATCTGACACCGGACCCCTCCTCCCCTCCGTTCGTGCAGGAAGGAGGCCAGGTCGCTGCCGGGCAGACCATCATGCTCATCGAGGCGATGAAGACCTTCAACCAGATCAAGGCACCGCGTGCAGGCAAGCTGGTCCGCTACTGCGTGGCATCTGGCGATCCGGTTGAATTCGGGGCAACATTGGCGATCATCGAGTGATGTTTTCCAAGATCCTGATAGCCAATCGTGGCGAGATTGCCCTGCGGGTGCTGCGCGCCTGCCGGGAGATGGGCATCAAGACGGTGGCGGTGCATTCCACGGCAGATGCTGACGCCATGCATGTGCGTCTGGCCGATGAGGCTGTCTGCATCGGGCCGCCAAGCTCCCGTGATTCTTACCTGAATGTGGCGGCTATTCTTTCTGCCGCCACCATCACCGGAGCAGAGGCCATCCATCCGGGCTATGGCTTCCTTTCCGAAAATGCGGAATTCGCCGAAACGGTGGAGGAGCACGGCATCGCCTTCATTGGCCCGACAGCCGAGCACATCCGCATGATGGGTGACAAGATCACCGCCAAAACGACCATGGAGGCCCTCGGCGTGCCGCTGGTGCCCGGGTCGGACGGGGCCCTGCGGAGCCTGGACGAGGCCCGGGAAGTTGCGGCCCGTGTCGGGTATCCGGTGCTCATCAAGGCCGCTGCCGGTGGTGGTGGTCGTGGCATGAAGGTAGCCCAGACCGCTGATGAGCTGGAGGAAGCCTGGAGCGTGGCCCGGACGGAAGCCCGTGCCGCTTTTGGCAATGACGAGGTCTATCTGGAGAAATATCTCGACAAGCCCCGTCATATCGAGCTTCAGATCATGGGTGACACGCACGGCAATGTCGTGCATTTCGGGGAGCGTGACTGCTCCCTCCAGCGTCGCCATCAGAAGCTGCTGGAGGAAGCCGGTTCCCCCGTCATCACGCCAGAGCAGCGCAACGAGATTGGCAAAACTGTTACGGATGCCCTGTCACGCATGGGGTATCGCAATGCTGGTACGCTCGAGTTCCTGTATCAGGACGGGCAGTTCTGCTTCATTGAGATGAATACCCGCCTTCAGGTGGAACATCCGGTGACGGAAATGGTCTGCGATGTGGACCTCGTGCGGGAGCAGATCCGTGTGGCCGCTGGTGAAAAGCTGAGCTACCGGCAGGAAGACATCGTGATGAACGGCCATGCCATCGAGTGCCGCATCAACGCCGAGGACCCGGAAACCTTTGCGCCCAACCCGGGGACGGTCAAGGTGTTCCATGCTCCCGGTGGTCTTGGTGTCCGTATGGACAGTGCGCTCTTTGCCGGTTACAGGGTGCCTCCCTATTACGACAGCATGATTGCCAAGCTGATCGTTCATGCTCCCACCCGTGCGCTAGCCATCAGCCGCATGCAGCGGGCCCTGACGGAGTGTGTTGTGGAGGGGGTGAAGACGGTCATTCCTTTGCATCAGAAAATTCTGGCAGACCCGGAGTTCCAGAAGGGTGAATATACCATTCACTGGCTGGAGAATTTCGTGGCAAAACTTCAGGCCGATAAAGCCTGAAGATTTCTGCTTCGGCCTGTCCGTTCAGAAAGCCGTTCCCGTAGCAGGGAGCGGCTTTTTTTATGGTCAGCCCCGTGCTTCTTTCAGGCTGGCTCCAGCGATGAGGGGGCAGCCCGGCAGGGCCAGAAGGAAAAGGGCCGCCAGAAGGCTCAGATTGGCCGTACAGGCTGTTCCTGTCGGGGTGGTGCAGGCCAGTGTGCCGAAGATGAGACCAGGAGTCATCAGCGGCAGTGTCAGCACGGGGAGCAGAAGGCTGTTGCGGCGTGCTCCCAGTGTTATGGCCGCTGTCATGCCCCCTGTGAGAGAGAGGGTCAGGCTGCCCAGAGTAAGGCTGAGCATGAGCACCGTCAGGTTATGGGCTGGCAGCTGGAAGAACAGGGCCAGCAGAGGGGTGGCCAGCAGGATGGGCAGTCCACCTGTCACCCAGTGGGCGAACATTTTCCCCAGCGCAATGAAGGCAGGGTGCAGGGTGATCTGGAGCATGTCCAGTGATCCGTCTTCCGCATCTTCATCATAGAGGCGCTCCAGCGGCAGGAGTGAGGCCAGCAGGGTACAGACCCACAGAATGGCCGGGCCGGTCTGCTGGAGCAGGGCGGGGGTGGGGCCGAGGGCAAGAGGAAAAAGTGTGCTGCAGACTGTCAGGAACAGCAGCCCCCCTACGGTTTCGGCACCGTTCAGGCGGGCCAGATGCAGCTCCCGGCGCAGATGCAGGAGCAATGGATGAAGGGTCTTTTTCGAGGCTGGCTCCTCATGCACTGGCGGGGTTTGCATGGTCAGGTCTGGCGTGATGGATGGTGCCACCATGCCGGGTGTGAGGTGCTGGCTGCCCGGTAGGGATAGTGGCGCATGGGAGGCAATGGCCACGGCCCCCCCACGGGCACGATGCTCCGCCAGCAGGGTCTCCAGCAGGGCAAGGCTGGCAGCATCCAGACCATTGGCAGGCTCATCCAGCAGCCACAGCCGGGCATCGGGAAGGAGCAGCAGGCGGCTCAGGGCTACACGACGTTTCTGCCCCAGCGAGAGCAGGCGGACAGGGCAGTCCAGAAGATGGGCCAGCGCCAGACGCTTCAGGGCAGCATGGATGGTTTCTGTCCCATGAGGCATGAAGAGACAGAGATTCTGCTCGACCGTCAGGGTGGATTTCAGGGCGTCAGCAGGGCCAAGCCAGGCAATGTCGGCCCGGCGGGTCACTGTGCCTCCAGCAGGGGGACACAGCCCTGCCATCAGCCGCAGAAGTGATGACTTGCCCGTACCATTTGGCCCGGTAAGGAGGAGGGCATCACCGGTAGCGAGGTTCAGGGAGAGATCAGGGACCAGACAGCGTCCTGCCCGCTCCAGCCGGACATGATCCAGCCGGAGAAGGGATTGTGGTGGAGAGGCAGGCGGGCATGAGGTGCTGGAGGCCATGGTGATGTTTCATGTGGAGCTGGAAGGGGCCTGGGGAAGGTCCGGGAGAAAAATATGCCCTTCCGGGTGGAAAATACAGAAAAGGATGTTTTGCTTGAAGGGTGGTTATGGTTAAGAAAGCGCATGGTGAATGACTACAGGATGGTTGTCCATGTTGTAGCGTGCAGGAGGATGTTCGGAACTGACTGACTGGGTGCTGAAGGCGACCGGTATCGCCAAGTCTTTCGCCGGGAATGAAATTCTGCGGGGAATTTCTCTGGAAGTGGAACGTGGGGAGCTGATTTCCATCATCGGGCCGTCCGGCTGTGGGAAATCAACGTTCCTCCGCTGTCTCAATTTTCTGGAACATCCCGATGCCGGAGAGGTGCGGGTTGAGGATGTGACCGTGGCCAGTACGGGCTCATGGCGTCGTGCGGACGAGGTTCAGGCCCACCGTCTGCGGGGGCACGTGGGCATGGTCTTCCAGTCCTTCAACCTGTTTCCACATCGCACGGTGCTGGAGAACGTCATGCTGGCCCCCATGCAGGTCAAACGCATGAGTGAGACGCAGGCGAAGCATGTTGCCTGCGAACTGCTGGAGAAGGTTGGCCTTGCCGCCGTGAAGAACCGTTACCCGGACAGGCTCTCCGGTGGGCAGCAGCAGCGTGCGGCCATTGCCCGGGCTCTGGCGATGAAGCCTTCCGTCATGCTGTATGATGAGCCGACATCCGCTCTGGACCCGGAACTTTCCGAAGAGGTGCTGTCCGTCATGCGGGCGCTGGATGCGGAGGGTATGACCCAGCTCGTCGTGACGCACGACATGCGTTTCGCCCGGGCGGCCTCGGACCGTGTGCTGTTCATGGAAGCTGGACAGATTGTGGAAAGTGGCGACCCCGATGTGATGTTCGCCAACCCGCGTGAGGCAGGAACCCGGCGTTTCCTGCGGACACTCCTTTGATGAATGGGGGCACGGTGATGAAGCGTGTGATGTTTGCGCTGGCTCTGGCCCTGTTCGGGCTGTGGGGTATGGCAGGTCTGTCCGCTCCTGCCTGGGCTGAAGGCGGTACTCCAGCAGTAGCTTCCCTGCGGGTTCCCGGTGCTACGGATGACAGGGACCTTCCCTGGGCGTCGGACGGAGAGGCCAACGTGCCTTACGTCTTTCACGATCCAGCCCATGAAGGGCGGATGACAGGTTTTGAATATGACCTGATGCAGACCATCAGCGCCCGGATGGGACGGCATGGGCGTTTCGTACAGAATGGCTGGGACGGGCTGATCCCCGGCCTCTCACGGGACCTGTATGCCCTGGTCATTGATGGTATCGAGATGACGCCGGAGCATAAGGCTGCCGTGCTTTTTTCCCGGCCCTATTATGTGACGGTGGATCGGATTGTCCTGCGGAATGATGAAAAAGGGCTGGACACGCTTGATGCCCTGAAAGGCCATGTGGTCGGGACCATCAAGAGCACGGCTGCCGAGCGTCTTCTGCTGGATCACGATCCGGCCAATGTGCGCTCTTATGATGAAGAGACAAATCTGTTTTCTGACCTGAAGAACGGACGTCTTGATGCCATTCTGATTGATGAGCCTATTGCCCTTTATTACCGGTCGGATGATCTGAAGCTCGTTGGGCCGCCGATCGGTCGTGTGGCTTATGGAATTGCCTTCCCCAAGAACAATCCCGGCCTGCGTGATGCTGTGGATTCCGTTCTGGGTGATCTCATGAGCGATGGCACCCTGCATCAGATTCTGGCCCGCTGGAATCTCTGGACGCCGCAGATGGCCGATTACACGGGGGATCAGACTCTCTCAACAGTCCAGCCAACGGCCTGGGTGGATTACCGCCAGACGATGGAGCGGATGTCCGGCAGCAGTGTGCAGGCCATGGTCCACCGTTATGTCAGTTTTCTGCCTCTGATAGGCAGCGGGGCGTTGATGACGCTGGGCGTGTCGGCTCTGGCGATGGTGCTTGCCGTGGCGATGGGGCTGGTTCTGGCTCTGGCCCGGGCCTACGGGGTGGCACCGTTACGCTGGCTGGCCGGGCTGTATGTGGAGATCGTGCGGGGCACGCCGTTGCTGATACAGGTGCTGTTCATTTTCTATGGACTGCCTGCTTTTGGTCTGCGTCTGTCGCCTTTTGCGGCGGGCGTGCTGTCGCTGGGGCTGAATTATGCGGCCTATGAGGCGGAAAATTACCGGGCGGGGCTGCTTTCTGTTCCCCGTGGACAGATGGAAGCGGCCATCGCCCTGAACATGACCCACATGCAGGCCCTCCGGCTCGTGATCGTTCCGCAGGCCTTCCGCACGGTCGTACCCGTCATGACGAACGATTTCATTGCCCTGCTCAAGGACAGTTCCCTCGTTTCCGTCATCACGCTGACAGAGCTGAGCCAGACCTATATCCGTCTCTCGTCAACCTATTATGACTATATCGGCACGGGGCTCATGGTCGGTCTGGCCTATCTTCTGGTTGGCCTGCCTTTTGTGCGCCTCGCCCGCATGGCGGAGAAGCGCATGGGGCGCGTCGTCGCCAAGGGGCATCACTGAAGGCCCCATCAGGGGATCAGCGGGTCCGGTGGCGGGGTGTGACCCTGCAACTGGTTCCCGAACCCCAGCTGCAGGGCCTTTTGCCACTCCAGCGCCCAGCTGCGCATCCTGGTCAGGAATGTTCTGGCCTCGGGGTAGGGTGACAGCGCATCCCTGGACCAGACGGGAATGGGGGCAAGCAGCTGGTGGGTCTGCTGGTCCAGTGGTGGAATCAGCGTGTCCACAAGGCCAACCTGGGCCTGACCATCCGTCGTGGTAGCGACGTGTCGCCATTGGACAGCCAGAAACAGGGGGGGGATGGGCGTGACGCCGAGGGCCTGCAAGCGGGCGATGGACTGGTTGATGAGTGGATTGGTGCTGACATCATTGCCCTGTATCACCACAGTACCAGAGCCGATGCAGTCTTCTCCTGCTGGAGAGACCGGCAGGCTGTGATTGAGGAAGTTGCGGTCATCATGGCAGATGCCCGTCACGTTCCCAGCCCGGTCCAGAGCAATGGGCTGCTGGGTTGCCTGGGCGATGATGAGGCCGGTAATGGCCCCCTGATGTGTACGGACAAGAGCCAGAAAAGAGAGGGGGGACTCGTTGCTGATCTGGGCGGAGAGAATGGGGTGCCACTCTCCTTTGGGTAGAGGAATGGTATGGCCACCCAGGATAACACGATCCCGTACAATCTCAGACATGCTGGGATATTGCAGATGCACCGGCATCGGCCCGGAGGGTGCATTGTCAGCATCGCCCGGGCCGCCGTCTGCATGAGCTGAATCGCGAGGAGCGTGCGTTGCTGCCGGCGCCATGCCGGGGAGCCAGGGAGCCTGTTTTTTCAGCCAGGGGGTTGGGAAAAAGGCTGCCATCACCAGCCCGCCAAGCCCGATCATGAAGGAGAGGCGCCACAGGGGGGCCTGCTTCCAGAGGGAGATGCAGGTACGGAGGAGATGCTTCACAGGCTGGCCTTGTTCATTCTTTCCTGAGGCTCTTCGCTTGTTTCAGCCCGGATGCGTCCTTCTCCTTCCATGACGAGGTGGACATGGGTGCGGCCCTGCTGGCGGGCCGTGATGAGGCTGTCGCTGATCATGTCTTCAATGGACCGGAGAATATCCCGGGCACTGGCCATGCTGCCCAGTTTCTGCTGGCGCTGAAGGATTTCGAAGAGAAGGGCAGGGTCGATGCCACCGGCTTCAACATTCAGCCCGTAGCCACGGATCATCTGCTCGATTTCCAGAGCAGCCACACGGGCGAGGTCCAGCCCCCGCAGCGCACGGAACACGAAGATGCGGTCCAGCCTGTTCAGGACCTCCGGCGCAAACCCGGCCCGACGCAGGGCTTCGGTCGATTCGGCCCGCATTTTCTCGGGCTCGTCAGCCAGCCTGTCCGCAATGGCGCTGAGAGCATCCGTGGCAATGTTGGATGTCAGAACAAAGATGGCCCGTGTGGTTGGTACCAGCTCGTTGGTGGAGGCTTCCGTTACATGGCCGTCATTCCAGGCCGTAAGGAATTTCTTGAAGACGTCCGGGTGGGCCTTTTCGATCTCATCCAGCAGGACGACGGCATCGGGATTTTCCTTCAGGCCACCTGTCAGCCGCCCGAACGTGTCAGACCCAACATAGCCTTTGGGAGAGCCGAAAAGCTGTGTGGCAGCATGCGGGCTGGACATCTGGGTCATGTCGAAATGCAGCAGCGGGCGTTCCGTCTGGTTGGCAATCTGCTTGGCCAGATAGGTCTTGCCGGTACCGGGCGGCCCAGCAAGGAGGAAGACCCCGACGGGACGGTCACGGTTCTGGAGAGCCAGCCGGCGGCGCAGCTGCTGGGCAATATCCTCGCAGACCTGGTCCTGCCCGATGACACGGGCACGCAGGGCGGCGGCCAGCTCTTCAGCATTGATGGCACTCTCACGCTGCTGGCGTGCCAGCATTTCCTCCAGAGCGGTGCGGTTGGTCAGACGGCTGAGAACATCCATGAGAAGACTCTTTCTGTGGCGCAGGCCACGGCGGGCCAGACGGTCGGACGAGAGACAGTAGAACACCCCGGCAAGAGAGAGGGCAAGCCCGGCGATCCCGGCGGGAAGATAGCCGGGGCGGGCCCAGTTGGCAGCAACGAGCAGCGCATGCAGCAGCGCCGTGGGGGAGAGATGGACCATGAGAGCCAGCTGGACAGCCGCCAGTATCAGGAAGGCCGCCATCATCAGGGGCATCATGCGGGAGAGCCAGGGGATCAGGGATTTCATCATGGGCTTCTGCATCCTGCCAGGAGGGGAACCCCCTGTTTTCACTGGCAGGCCGGGATGGGGTCAAGTCCTTTTCCTGACAGCTACTGGACAACCACCGGGATGGCGAAGGAAGGGCTGGCAGGGGTAAGGGGAGGCAGGATCACGACATTATGGAACATGTCCAGCGTTGCAATGGATACGGGGCCCATGCCTGCTGGACTGGTGCGTGTCAGTGTGACGATGCCTTCCCGGGCGATGGGGAGCAGCACGGCCTGTGCTCTGGGGCCGAGGATGATCTGCTGGCTGATGCCACTGCTGCTTACGGTCAGCATCTGTCCCGCATGGCCTGCCGCATCGGCCAGGGGGAGGGCTGCCAGCCGGATGCGGTTGTCCTTGAGTGCGGCCAGAAGGGCAGGTTTCTGCTGGGCAGGGATTGTGCTGCGGGCAATGGCCCGGGCTGCATCATCTGGGGGAAGCATGGAGAGCGGGAGTGAGCCTGCCGCCATGGGAATGGCCTGTTCCGCCGCCTGGGGTTGTGGTGTTTGCTGGGCGGCATCGTGCGGAGATGGCTGGCCATGCCATGCCAGAAGGGCGCCCCCCAGTCCCACAACGGCCGCAACCACGGCCACGGGGCGCCAGAGAGGCTGTTTCTGTGGTTCGGGAGAGGGGGAGGGCTGGTTCATGGCTGTCATTTCGTATCACCATATACCATAAGGGCAGGAAGGCAGAATGGCGTTTCTTTCATCTTTTCCCTGTCGAGCAGTTGCGGGCGGGAAGTGCTTGCATTGGGTGTGGCTCTGTCGTATCAGGGAGATGTTTTCACTTTCCGCTCTTTTGGGGGGTGGCCCTGACGGGCCGCCTTTTTTGTTTTGGATCATTTTTCCACATCGTCGGACCAGTCCGGTCCATCCGCTCCGTTTCATGAGGGTGAAAGCTCCCATGGTATCCGCCGTCTGAGCGGGCTGGAAGCACGCATTGCGGACAGGATTGCCCCGACTCTGGCCGACATGGGGTACGAGCTGGTACGCCTCTCGGTTCTCGGGCATGAGACACCGACCGTCCAGGTCATGGCCGACCGTGCCGATGGCTCGCTCATCAGTGTTGATGACTGCGAGCAGATCAGCCACGCAGTGGGCGCTGTGCTGGATGTGGATGACCCGATACCAGGGGCATGGATGCTGGAGGTTTCCTCTGCCGGGATCGACCGTCCGTTGACCCGGGCGAAGGACTGGGAACGTTTTGCCGGGCATCTGGCCAAGGTGGAGCTGGAGGTTCCGCTGGATGGTCGCAAGCGTTTTGCCGGTATTGTCCTTGGCGAGCGTGACGGGCTTGGCCTGCTTCGTCTGGATGACGGGCAGGAAGTGGCCCTGCCGCTGGATGACATGCGCAAGGCACGGCTGGTCCTGACGGATGAGCTGATTGAGGCAAGTGCTGCGCTGGCAGGCGTGGCGCAGGAAGACGAAGCCGAGGCCGATGGCAGGACCCGCCGGGCGCCAAAGCTGAAACCCAAAAAGCCGGGGAAGAAAAACTGATGACCCGTCTTATGCTGGTTGGAGGTCCGATCTGATGGACACATCTGTTACCCGTCCTGAGCTGCTTCTGGTCGCTGATGCGGTCTCAAGGGAAAAGAATATTGATCGTGAGCAGGTGCTCGAAGCCATGGAGCAGGCCATCCAGAAGGCTGGCCGTGCGAAATATGGGCATGAGAAGGACATCCGTGCCACGATCGACCGCAAGACGGGAGAGGTCCGGCTGAGCCGCTGGACGGAAGCCGTCGAGGTTGTGGAAAATGAGGATGCCCAGATTCCCCTGAAGATCGCCCGGAAATTCCGGCCTGAGATCCAGGAAGGTGAGTTTATCGTCGATCCTCTGCCGCCGATCGATTTCGGCCGTATTGCGGCGCAGACAGCCAAACAGGTGATCGTCCAGCGTGTGCGTGAGTATGAGCGCAAACGCCAGTATGACGAGTTCAAGGACCGTGTGGGTGAGATCATCAACGGGACGCTCAAGCAGACCGAATACGGCAACCTTATGGTGGAGCTGGGCGGTCAGGCCGAAGGGCTGCTGCGTCGTGATGAAATGATCCCCCGTGAGGAGTTCCGCAACTCCGACCGCATTCGCGCCTACATTTACGATGTGCGTGACGAGCCCCGCGGGCCGCAGATTTTCCTCTCCCGTACCCATCCGGGCTTCCTGGCCAAACTGTTTGCACAGGAAGTGCCGGAAATCTATGACGGGATCATCGAGATCAAGGCCGTGGCCCGTGATCCGGGTTCCCGTGCCAAGATGGCTGTCGAGTCCCGTGATGCCTCCATCGATCCGGTCGGTGCCTGCGTGGGTATGCGTGGGTCCCGTGTGCAGGCTGTTGTGGCGGAACTTCAGGGGGAGAAGATCGACATCATCCCCTGGAGTCCCCATGCGGCTACCTTCGTGGTGAATGCCCTGGCGCCTGCTGAGGTGACCAAGGTGGTGATGGATGAGGATGCCGGCCGGGTCGAGGTCGTGGTGCCGGATGAGCAGCTCTCACTGGCCATTGGTCGGCGTGGGCAGAATGTTCGCCTTGCCAGCCAGCTGACCCGCTGGGACATCGACATCCTGACCGAAGCTGAGGAATCGGAACGCCGTCAGGAAGAGTTCCGCAAGCGGACCAGCCAGTTCGTCAATGAGCTGGATGTGGACGACGTCATTGCTGGACTGCTGGTAACCGAGGGCTATCATACCATCGAGGACCTGGCCTATGCCGACCCGGCAGAGCTGCACGACATTGAAGGTTTCGATGAGGCAGTGGCCGAAGAGCTGATGAACCGTGCCAACAATTATCTGGCCAGTCGTGAGCAGGCGCTGGATGAGCGGCGTCGTGAGCTGGGTGTCAGTGATGATCTGGTCAATCTTGGTGTCTTCTCCCTCCAGGTTCTGGTTGAACTCGGGGAGAAGGGGATCAGGACGCTGGATGACCTGGCCGACCTCGCTGCCGATGAGCTGATCGAGCTTCTGGGTGGTGATGAGCCACTTGAGGAAGCCGAGGCCAATGAGATCATCATGGCCGCTCGTGCCCACTGGTTTGAGGGTGACGAGGGAGCTGGTGAAGGAGACTCGGGTCACGACTGAGGATCATATCCCCGATGTGGATGATGGCCCGTCCGGGCGGGGGCGTCGTGCCTCATCCCGGCGGCGCTGTCTGATCAGCCGCACACATGGTGAGCCGTGTCACATGATACGGTTTGTCGTCGGGCCCGATGGCCAGATCGTGGCGGACCTTGCCGCCCGGCTGCCCGGGCGTGGCATGTGGGTGCAGGCGGACAGGGCTGTTCTGGAAGATGGACAGCTGGCTCGGGCCTTCTCCCGGGCGGCGCGGCAGAAGGTGGACGTGCCTGTGGGGCTTGTGGAGTCTCTCAGGGATGGTTTGGCAAAGCGCCTTCTGGATGGTATCAGTCTGGGCCGACGCGCTGGTGAGGCGGTCTGTGGGTTCCAGAAGTGTCGGGAACGGATCGTTGCTGGCAGAGTCGGGGTTGTCATTTGTGCAGCAGGTGCGAGCCAGGATGAGGTGGCCCGTCTGCTGTCAGGCCAGCGGGAGCTGCCGGTGGTCTGGGTGCCGGGGGATATCCTGGCAGCGTCCTTCGGGAGGGAGCGTGCGGTTTATGCCGTGATGGCTCCTGGCGCTCTGGCAGAGCGGCTGAAGGCAGAATATAAGAGATTTGCGGGGGTGGCCGAAGGCACGCTCCCGGGCCCTGATACGGTAGGGCAGTAAGGAACAGGCAGAAATTATGAGCGACGGCAACGAGCGCAACCAGAACGGAACTCCAAAGGGGACCACCCCAAAAGAAGGGCAGGGCAAGAGCTCCGGCCGCCTGTCCCTGCGTCCGGCAGGACGCAAGGACGTGGGGCGGACCGTAGAGGCTGGCTCTGTAAGACAGAGCTTCAGCCATGGGCGCTCCAAGGAGGTCCGGGTTGAAGTGCGCAAGCCCAAGAGAAGCGGGGCCGCAGGGGGGCGTGGCGGTCGTGCCACGGCTGGTGTCCGTGGCCTGACGGCTTCCGAGCAGGAAAAGCGCCAGCGCGTTCTGGCTGAGGCCGCCGCAGAGGCTGCCCGGCGTGAGGCAGAAGAGGAAGCCCGCCGGGAAGCCGAGAAGATCCGTATCCGTTCCGCTGCTGAGGAAGAGGCCCGGCAGAAGGCTGAGGCCGAAAGCCGTCGTGCCCAGGAAGAGGAAGAGGCCCGGAGCCGTGCGGCCGAGGAAGAAGTTCGCAAGAAGGCCGAAGTTGCAGCCCGTCGCCAGGAAGCTGAACGGAAGGTGCCGCCGCCGCTGACGGGTTCCACGACCGGGGGTGTGCAGCTGGCCGAGCCGACCAAGCGTCTGCGTCCGCTGGCCGAGCGGGCCATCATGCCGAGCCGCCCGCTGAATACGGCGGCGTCTTCACGGGCTTCTTCAGCCCGTTCCAGCAATGACGCCAGCGAGACGCTGCACCTGCGGGGACGCACTGGGGCCGTGGGAGGTGCCGATGACGAGGGAGCAGGGCCTTCCCGTCGTGGCGGTGCCGGTGGCGCCCGGCGTTCTTCTCCGTCGTCCCGCCGTTCTTCGCCCCGCCGCAGCGGGGGTGGTGGTCAGGACCGTCGGTCAGGCCGTATTGACGTCCGTGCCGCCATTGAAGGTGATGACGGCAAGACCCGTTCGCTGGCTTCCGTCCGGCGTCAGCGTGACCGCGAGCGCCGTCAGGCCGAGCTGGAGCGCCTGCGTTCCGATCAGGTTCGTGTCGTGCGTGACGTGACCGTGCCGGAAACCATCACCGTGGGTGAACTGGCCAACCGTATGGCTGCCCGTCAGGGCGAGGTCATCAAGATGCTGATGAAGATGGGCGTCATGGCAACGGCTGCCCAGAGCATCGATGGTGATACGGCCGAGCTTGTCGTGAGTGAATTCGGCCATCGCATCAAGCGTGTGGCAGACAGTGACGTTGAGCTGGGCATCGAGGGCATTGAGGACAAGCCGGAGGACATGAAGCCCCGTCCGCCGGTCGTGACGGTGATGGGCCATGTAGACCATGGCAAGACCTCCCTGCTGGATGCCCTGCGCACGACAGACGTGGCTCATGGCGAGGCTGGTGGGATCACCCAGCATATCGGTGCCTATCAGGTAACCGTGGCTTCCGGTCAGAAGGTAACCTTCATCGATACACCGGGCCATGAAGCCTTCACCTCCATGCGTGCCCGTGGCGCTTCCGTGACGGACATTGTCGTTCTGGTGGTGGCTGCTGATGATGGTGTGATGCCGCAGACGATTGAGGCCATCAAACATGCCAAGGCTGCCAATGCGCCGATCATCGTGGCCATCAACAAGATGGACAAGCCTGGCGCCAATCCGGACCGTGTCCGCAATGAGCTGCTGAACCATGAGATCGTGGTGGAGAGCATGGGTGGCGACACGCAGGAGGTGGAGGTCTCCGCCCTCAAGCGTGATGGTCTTGACCGTCTGCTGGAAGCCATCCTGCTTCAGGCCGAGATTCTTGACCTGAAGGCGAATCCGAACCGGATTGCCGAGGGTGCCGTCATCGAGAGCCGCCTGGATCGTGGCCGTGGTTCCGTGGCAACGGTGCTGGTCCAGAAAGGGACGCTCAACCGGACGGACATCGTGGTGGCCGGAGCCCATTGGGGTCGTGTCCGTGCGCTGCTTGATGATCATGGCAAGCAGATCAAGAAGGCTGGACCGTCCGTGCCGGTCGAGATTCTGGGCATGAGCGGGGTGCCGGATGCCGGTGCGCCGTTTGTGGTTGTCGATAGCGAGAACCGTGCCCGTGAGATCAGCGAGTTCCGCCAGCGCAAGGCCCGGGAGAAGGCCACCGCCATGCAGGTTGCTGCCCGTGGTACGCTGGACCAGATGCTGGCCCGCATCCAGGCTGGTGAGCAGAAGGAAGTGGCCCTGATCGTCAAGGCGGACGTGCAGGGTTCTGCCGAAGCCATTCAGGCAACGGTGGAGAAGCTCTCCCATGAGGAAGTGGCCGTACGGGTGCTGAATGCCAGCGTTGGTCAGATCACCGAAAGTGACGTGCAGCTGGCCAAGGCGTCCAATGCTGTCATCATTGCTTTCAATGTGCGGGCTACCGTTCAGGCCCGTGAGCTGGCCCAGCGTGATGGTGTGGACATCCGCTACTATTCCATCATCTATCAGGTCTCTGATGATGTGGAGAAGCTGGTCAAAGGACGTATCGCACCGAAGCATCGGGAGAAGTTCCTTGGTTATGCAGAGATCCGTCAGGTCTTCAACATTACCAAGGTCGGCAAGGTTGCCGGGTGCTACGTCACCGAGGGTGTCGTCAAACGTGGCTGTGGCGTACGCCTGCTGCGTGACAACGTCGTCATTCATGAGGGTGAGCTGAGCCAGCTGAAACGCTTCAAGGATGATGTCCGTGAAGTGGCTCATAATTATGAGTGCGGCCTTTCTTTCGCCGGTTACAACGACCTGCGGGAAGGTGATGTGGTTGAATGCTATGAGATGGAAGAGATCCCGGCTTGAAGACGCGGCCTTCCTTTGACCTCCTCGGGCCGGCGGGTGAAAGCGCCGTCGGCCCAAGCACCCGCCAGCTGCGTGTAGCTGAAGAGGTCCGCCATGTTCTCGCAGAACTGTTTGCCAGAACGGAGTTCCGCGACCCGGAACTCTATGGTGTGACCATCACGGTAACGGAGGTCCGTATTTCACCGGACCTGCGCCATGCAACGGTGTTCGTCACACGTCTGGGGCGAGATGATGTTGAGGCTGTCCTGCCAGCTCTGAAGCGTGTGGCCTCTTTCCTGCGGAAACGTCTTTCCACGGCCCTGCGTCTGAGGACAGTGCCGGAGCTGCATTTTCAGCCTGATACGTCTCTGGAGCATGCGATGGAAGTGGAGAGCATCCTGCGCTCGCCAGAGGTCCAGCGGGACTTGCACCGTGACCAGGCTTTGGATGATGAAGACTGAGGCCGGGCCAGAATACTGATGGCACGCAAGAGAGGCAGGGACATTCATGGCTGGCTGATTCTGGACAAGCCATTGGGGCCGAGTTCCACAACGATGGTCAACCGGCTGCTGCGTTTTTTTGATGGACGCAAGGCCGGCCACGGCGGGACTCTGGATCCTCTGGCGTCAGGTGTTCTGCCGATCGCCTTTGGCAAGGCAACCAGCACCATTCCGTACATCATGGATGCAACCAAACGGTATCGGTTTACCCTCTCTTTTGGTGAAAGCCGGACGACGGATGACCGGGAGGGTGATGTTCTTGCAACGTCCGATGTCCGGCCATCGGATGAAGATATCAGGGCTGTATTGCCTTCGCTTTGCGGGGATGTGATGCAGGTGCCTCCAGTTTTTTCGGCTCTTCGTGTCGGTGGGCAGCGGGCTTACGATCTGGCCCGGGCGGGGCGTCCGCCGGAACTTCCCCCCCGTCCTGCTCGAATCGATTCGATTACTCTCGTGGACCGCCCCGATGCCGATACGGCCGTTTTTGACGTCCAGTCAGGCAAGGGGGTTTATATGCGGTCGCTTGCGCGGGATATTGCTCTGGCCTGTGGTACTGTGGGGCATATCTCTGTTCTGCGGCGCACAAAATGCGGGCCGTTTGATCTTTCCCATGCTTGTTCAGCAGAACAGTTAGGGCTGGACAAAACGGACGAAACTAGAGACAAGGCATGTGTTCTTCCGGTTCCTCTGCTGGAGGCGGCGACCGCGCTGGTCGACATCCCGGCGCTGGCCGTCACGAAAGCGGAAGGAAAATCCCTGATCTGTGGGCAGGCTGTCACGCTGGCCCATCTTGAGGGGGGCGTGCCTGATGGGGTGGAGACTGTTCCACTCTGGCGGGTCATGATCGGGGAGCATGTCATCGGGCTGTGCCGGGTTGCCGAAGGGCGGTTGCGGGCAGTCAGAATGTTGGAAAATCATTTGTTTTTTGGAGAACAGGATGTCGATTACAGCTGAACGTCGCAGCCAGCTTATCGCTGAATACCGTCGTGCCGAAGGTGATACGGGCTCCCCGGAAGTGCAGGTCGCCCTGCTGACCGAGCGCATCGTGAACCTGACCGAGCACATGAAGAGCCACAACAAGGACTTCCACTCCCGTCGTGGTCTGCTGATGCTGGTCGGTCGCCGTCGTGCGCTGCTGGATTATCTGAAGCGCAAGAGCGAAGAGCGCTACAAGACTCTGATCGAACGTCTCGGCCTGCGCCGCTGATTTTCGACCTTTCTCCGGGGGAGAGGTCTCCCCCGGATTTGGGCCCGGGTTGAGCTGCCAGAAAACGCTTTTCCGGCGTTTCAGGCCACATGGTGTCATGACGCGTCTGGTGCGTCATCCTCGCCATGCCGTCCGAAACGCTGTTTGTAGTCTGGTACCGGTCGGGCCGTGATTATTGCTTCCGGAGGAAGACAGAATGTTTGACAATTATTTCCGCAAAGAAATTGAATGGGCCGGCCGTCCGCTGGTGCTTGAGACGGGCAAGATTGCCCGTCAGGCTGATGGGGCCGTTGTGGTCACCTATGGTGATACGGTCGTGCTCTGTACTGCCGTTGGTGCCAAGACTGTGAAGCCGGGGCAGGATTTCTTTCCGCTGACCGTGAACTATCAGGAGAAGGCCTACGCTGCAGGCAAGATTCCCGGCGGGTTCTTCAAGCGGGAAGGCCGTCCGTCCGAGCATGAGGTGCTGTCCTCCCGTCTGATCGACCGGCCGATCCGTCCGCTTTTCCCGGACAATTTCCGGAACGAGGTTCAGGTCGTTGCCACGGTCCTCAGCCATGACATGGAAAATGATCCGGCCTTGGTGGCTCTGATTGGCTGTTCCGCAGCGCTGACACTGTCCGGTATTCCCTTCTTCGGTCCGGTTGGGGCTGCCCGTATCGGTCACATTGATGGCAAGTTTGTTGTCAATCCGACCCTCAGCCAGGTGAAGGACAGTGCGCTGGACCTCGTGGTGGCCGGTACGTCCGAGGGTGTGCTGATGGTTGAGTCCGAGGCGCAGGAGCTCTCCGAGGATGAGATGCTCGAGGCTGTCATGCTGGGTCATACGGCTTTCCAGCCGGTGATTGATGCGATCATCGACCTCGCAGAATCGGCTGCCCGTGCCCCGTGGGACCTGCCGGAGGTCTCCAAGGAAGAGGTCGCCCTGCGCAAGCGTGTGGACAAGGTGGGCAACAAGCTGATTGCCGAGGCCTACAAGGAACGCCACAAGCAGGCCCGCGTGGAGAAGGTCGCCGCAGCTCGCGAGAAGATCGTGGCCACCCTTGAGGAGGAAGGCTTTGATGCCGAGCTGGCCAAGCCGATGATCAAGGATCTGGAGGCACAGGTTGTCCGTGGCACCATCCTGAAAACGGGCATCCGCATCGATGGCCGTGACACGAAGACGGTGCGTCCCATCATGGCTGAGGTTGGTGTGCTGCCCCGCTCTCATGGGTCTGCCCTTTTTACCCGTGGCGAGACGCAGGCGCTGGTTGTCGCCACCTTGGGGACAGGTCAGGATGAGCAGGTGATTGATGCGCTGGAGGGGGAATACCGGTCCCGCTTCATGCTGCATTACAACTTCCCGCCGTTCTCCGTTGGTGAGTGTGGCCGCATGGGGTCTCCGGGCCGTCGTGAGATCGGACATGGCAAGCTGGCATGGCGTGCCATCAATCCGCTCCTGCCGTCCAAGGAAGATTTTCCGTATACGCTGCGTGTCGTTTCCGAAATTACGGAAAGCAACGGCTCTTCCTCCATGGCTACGGTTTGTGGAACGTCCCTGTCCCTGATGGATGCCGGCGTACCCATGCCGCGCCCGGTGGCTGGCATTGCCATGGGCCTTATCAAGGAAGAGCGTGGCCATGCTGTCCTGACAGATATTCTTGGGGATGAGGATCACCTTGGGGATATGGACTTCAAGGTTGCTGGTACGTCCGAGGGTGTGACCGCTCTCCAGATGGACATCAAGATCACTTCCATCACGCCGGAAATCATGAAGGTGGCGCTGGAGCAGGCCCGTGAAGGCCGTCTGCACATTCTTGGTGAAATGAGCAAGGCCCTCTCCGAGGGACGCTCCGACGTGGCTGGCAATGCACCGAAGATCACGACCATGACCGTTCCTGTTGCGAAGATCCGTGATGTGATCGGATCGGGCGGCAAGGTCATTCGTGAGATTTGTGAGTATTCTGGCGCCAAGGTTGATATCGGGGATGACGGCGTCATCAAGATTGCTGCCGCCAGTGATGAGCAGGCCCAGAAGGCCATCAGCCGCATTGAGGGCATCGTGGCGGAACCGGAGATGGGACGCATCTACGACGGGAAGGTTGTCAAGACGGCCGACTTCGGTGCGTTCGTGAACTTCCTTGGCCCCAAGGATGGTCTGGTTCATATTTCCGAACTGACGGATGGGCGGGTCGCCAAGACAACGGATGTTGTCAAGCAGGGTGATGCCGTCAAGGTCAAGGTCATTGGTTTTGATGATCGTGGCAAGGTGAAGCTTTCCATGCGTGTCGTGGACCAGGAGACTGGTGCGGACATTACGGAGAGCGTTGGCGCAAAGCCGGGTCGCCCTCGTCGTGATGCGGAGTAAGGATGTGTGAGGGGAGCCCAGGCTCCCTTTGCATGAGTAGTTTTGTGATTGAGTAGTGGGGACATCTGGCCTCTATGAAGTCGATCAATGCCGTCCGTTTTGGTGGTCAGGAGGTTCTGCCCCTGGTCGAAGGGGGCAAAGGTGTTTCTGTCTCCAATGGTGTGTCTGCGGGTCATTGGGCTGCGGCAGGTGGGGTCGGAACGCTCTCTGCTGTCAATGCGGACAGTTATGACGAGCAGGGCAATCCTGTTCCGCAGGTCTATCATGGCCGGACACGCCGGGAGCGGCAGGCCGAGCTGGTGCGCTATGCCATAGAAGGGGGTATCGCACAGGCACGGATAGCCCGGGACATTTCCGGTGGCCGTGGCCGTGTTCATGCCAATTTCATGTGGGAAATGGGCGCCGCCGAGGAAGTCATCACCGGGATACTGGAAGGTGCTCCCGGGTTGATCCAGGGGCTGACCTGTGGCGCAGGGATGCCCTACCGGCTGGCTGAAATTGCGGCGCAGTTCGGGATACATTACTACCCGATCGTCTCATCCGGCCGTGCATTCAGTGCGCTCTGGAAGCGTTCCTATGTGCGTTTTTCCGAGCTGCTGGGCGGTGTTGTCTATGAGGACCCCTGGCGGGCCGGCGGACATAATGGCCTCTCGAATACGGAAAACCCTCTGAAACCGGAGGAGCCCTACCACCGTGTGGCAGCCCTGCGGAAGGTCATGAATGGTTTTGGCCTTCAGCATGTGCCCATCATCATGGCTGGTGGTGTCTGGCATCTGGAAGAGTGGAGTGACTGGCTGGACAATCCCGAGATCGGGCTGATTGCCTTCCAGTTCGGTACCCGCCCCTTGTTGACGCAGGAAAGCCCTGTCCCGGATGCGTGGAAGCAGCTGCTGCTGACGCTGAAGGAGGGTGATGTCTATCTGAACCGTTTCTCTCCGACGGGTTTTTATTCATCGGCCGTGAAAAATGGTTTCCTGCGGGAGCTGTATGAGCGGTCCGAGCGACAGATTGCTTTCCGTGCGGCAGCAGAGGCCGAGTTTGATACGCCCATCTGTCTGGGCGGGCGAGGACGGGAGGTTTTTGTCCGGGCTGATGATGCCGAGAAGGTGAATCGCTGGAAGGCCGCCGGGTATACCCAGCCCATGCGGACGCCGGATGATACTGTGGTATTCGAGACGCTGGAGACGGCCCGGCAGGTTCTGGCTGATCAGGCGGCCTGCATGGGGTGCCTTTCCCAGTGCCGTTTCTCCAACTGGAGCCAGAAGGGCCCGACCTTCAGCACAGGCCAGCGGGCGGATCCCCGTTCTTTCTGTATTCAGAAGACCCTTCAGACGATCTCCCATTTGCAGGATGTCTCGCCAGAGGAGCAGAAAAAGATCGTGGACCACAATCTGGTCTTCGGTGGAACGAATGCGTGGCGCTTTGCCACAGACCCGTTCTACGCCAACGGGCATATTCCGACCGTCAAGGAGCTGGTCGATCGCATCATGACAGGGCGGTAAAACAGCCTCTGCCAGTCATGGACCATGGGAAGGTGCGGGTTTTTGGGCCCGCACCTTTTTTTGTGCCTGCTCTCACGGAAAAAGACGCTGTGTTGTCCAGTGCTGGCCATCCTGTGTACGGGTGAAGAGTACCCGGTCATGGAGGCGGAATGGCTTGTCCATCCAGAACTCCATGGAGGCCGGGGTGACGTGATAGCCATTCCAGTATGGAGGCCGGGGGATGGGCCCGATGGCGAAACGGGCAGTTTCTTTTGTCACGGCCTTCCAGAGGGCTGTGCGGCTGGCGATGGGGCGGGACTGCTGGCTGGCCCAGGCGCCGATGCGGCTCGCCCGGGGGCGGGAGTCGAAATAGGCGTCCGCATCTACGGCAGGAAGGCGTGAGACCCGGCCCCGGATGCGGACCTGTCGGCGCAGGCTCTTCCAGTGGAAGAGCAGGGCCGCCTGCATGTTGCCTTCCAGTTCCCGTCCTTTGGCAGATTCGCTGTTCGTGTAGAAGATGAAACCTGTCTCATCAACGCCTTTCAGCAGCACCATGCGTGCATCGGGCAGGCCATGTTCATCAACCGTCGCCAGAGCCATTGCATTGGGGTCATTGGGTTCCTTCGTGCCGGCCAGCGTCAGCCATTCATGAAAAAGCAGGAAAGGGTCTTCTCCGGTGATGGTCTGCTCATCATCCTGAAAGGCTGCCTCAATGGAGTCATCGGGGGTCTTGTGGGGCGTATCGTTCATGGTGGCGTGTCCTGTCACTGTAGCCATGTTGGCCCACCATCATGGGAGGGGCTGGGGGGGAATGTCCATAGGGGCTTGGCTGGGTATGGTGTGCATCCCATATGAGGGAGAGAGGATCAGGACAGTCAGGGACGAGGGATGATGGAAGCGCTCCGGTTCATTTTTATGCTGACCCGTGATGACCGCACGGTGGACAATGCTCTGGAGGCTGTGGACATCGCCCTGCGGCTGGGCATCCGGCATGTTGGCTTCAAGGATATTGGTCTGCCCGTGGAGCAGTTGCGGATACTGGCGGACAGGATCCGTTCTGCTGGAGCGACTTCATACCTGGAAATCGTGTCACCGGACCGGGAGCGAGAGCTGGATTCCGTCAAGGCCGGGCTGTCCCTGGGGGTGGACTGCCTGATGGGAGGCACGCATGTGCCGGATGTGTTGCCTCTTCTGGCAGGGCATGACGTAGCCTACTACCCGTTTGCAGGGCATGTTGTGGGGCATCCAAGCGTGCTGAAAGGCTCACCGGAGGAAATAGCCCGCAATGCGGTGGAATGGGCCGCCCATCCCGCCGTGACGGGGCTGGACCTGCTGGCGTACCGGAATGACGGGAATGTCCCGGAGGTCATCCGGGCCAGCTGTGCAGCTGTAAAGAAACCCGTGATTGTGGCAGGGTCCATCAGCACACCGGAACAGATCAGGACGGTCCGGCAGGCCGGGGCGGCGGGGTTCACCGTGGGGACATCGGCTCTGGAAGGGACATTTCCCGCCGAAAGCAGTGGTCTGGAAGATCAGCTCCGGGCCGTGATGGCCTGCTGTTCCTGACCGTCACAGAAGGCCCAGCTCGGACAGCTGGTTGCGGAGGGAGGCCGGCAGGGAACTGATCCCGTCATCGGGGAGATCAGCGGCCCCCTGACCAAGATCGGGTGGAGCATCTTCCGGTTTGAAGTACCGCCAGCCCTGAAAAGGCCGCATGGGCCGTGGCTGGGTCGGGATGACCTCGTCCGAGACGAGGATCAGCGTGCCGGGATGGCCGTCATCCCGGGTGTAGCTGTCAAACCCGATGATGGGCTGCCGGCACATGATGAGACCGTTGATGACCCGGTAGATGGACCCGCCACCCTGCACGATTTCCTCAGCCCGTTTGGGCATGGTGCGGGTGCGCACGTAGGCTGTCCCCTTGTGGCGTTCCACCGCCACCCAGTCCCGCAGCATCTCGGGGGAGGTGCAGCCTACGATCAGCTTTATCATGTGGAGGGTGGGGGCTTTCTGTGCAGACATGGCGGGCATCACGCTGTGGATGATGGAAGGCTGCCCCTGTAGATGGGGTGCAGTCTGTTCTTTTCAAAGGTGGCGTTCAGAGAACAAGCTGGCCAAGCAGGGCTTCCAGCCGGAGACGGCCTTCATCCGTGGCCCGGAGGGTCTGGGCATCCTGTTCCAGATAGCCTTCCTCAAGACAGGCCTCCAGAATGACGGGGTCGAGGCAGTCTCGCAGCGGCAGGCCGGTCCGTCTGCTGAAATGGGCCGCATTGATGCCTTCCCGCAGGCGCAGCCCCATGAGCAGGGCTTCATGAGCCTTCATGTCCGGTGAGAGTGTTTCATCGTCCCTTGTGCCATGCCCATGTGTTTCCACACGCTCTGCCCAGGGTTCCGGGGCACGATGGCGGCGTGTGGCGTGGAGCTGGCCCCTGAAGGTCAGGCGGCTGTGGGCACCGGGGCCAATGCCCAGATAGTCGTCATAATGCCAGTAGGTGAGGTTGTGGCGGCTTTCGGCACCGGGGATGGCATAGTTGGAGATTTCATAGTCACGCAGGCCGAAACGGGCGGCTTCGTCACGGGTCATCATGTAGAGGGACGCCGCCAGATCATCCTCAGGCAGGACAAGGTTGCCCCGCCTGTGCTGGGCCTCGAATTTCGTGCCGGGTTCGATCGTCAGCTGGTAGAGTGAGAGGTGGTCTGCGGCCAGAGCCAGGGCCTGACGAAGTTCCGCACGCCATTTTTCTTCCGTCTGGCCGGGGCGGGCATAGATCAGGTCAAAGGAGAGGCGGGGGAAAATGCTGCGTCCCAGCTCCAGGGCCGCAATGGCCTGTCGTGCCGAATGTTGCCGCCCCAGAGCGGCCAGGTCGGTCTCATCAAGGCTCTGCACGCCGAGGGAAAGACGGTTGACGCCTGCCTCTGCAAAGGCACGGAACCTGTCGGCCTCCACACTGGTGGGGTTGGCCTCCAGCGTGATCTCGAGGTCATTCACGCTGGGGAAGAGGCGGCGGGCATCCTCGATCAGATGATGGACCGTCTCCGGCTGCATGAGGGAGGGCGTTCCCCCTCCGAAAAAGATCGAGACAAGCTGCCGGGGGGCGTCCTGAATCAGCCGTGTGGCTTCATGCTCCAGCTCGGCCCTCAGGGCGTTGGCGAAACGCTCCTGAGGGATGGTTTCCCGCACATGGGAGTTGAAATCACAGTACGGGCATTTGGCAAGGCAGAAAGGCCAGTGGATGTAGAGCGAAAGCGGAAGGGGCTGGTGGGCCACGATCAGATCGCAACCCGTACCCCGAACTCCATGACACGCTCCGGCGGAATCCGGAAGAACTCGGAAATCGACGTGGCATTGTTGAGGAGATAGAGGAACACCCACATCCGCCAGAGTGACATCTTCGGCACCTTGGAGCGGAAGACGAGGTCATGCGAGGTGAAATAGGACGCCTGAATGGGGTCGAAATCCATTTCTGTCATGCCAGCCAGTGTCAGGGGCAGGTTGGGCATCTCCATGAAGCCGTAACGGATGATGACCCGGCGGATGCCTGGTGCCAGTTCCTTGACAGTCATGCGCTGGTCGGGGTCCGCTTCCGGCTGGTCGAGCGTCTGCACGGTGACGAACAGGACTGTCTGGTGCAGGACCTTGTTGTGCCGCAGGTTGTAGAGCAGGGCATCCGGCACCATTTCCGGGTCCGAGGTCAGGAAGACGGCCAGACCGGGCACACGGATGGTGCGGGACTGGGTCAGCCGGGTGATGAAGGAGCCCATCGGCACGGCATCACGTTTTTTCGTGTTGCGGATGAGCTGGCGGCCACGTTGCCATGTGGTCATGATGAGTGTGCTGCCAACGGCGATGCTGAGCGGGACCCACCCTCCATCCGGAATCTTCATCACGTTGGAGGAGAAGAAGACGGCATCCATGATGAAGAAGAAGCCGAACACGGTCCCCACGGCATAGCTCTTCCACTGGAAGACACGGCGGAAGACCACCATGGCCAGCACACAGGTGCAGAGGAAGGTCCCTGTCACGGCGATGCCGTAGGCAGAAGCCAGGGCCGCAGAGGAGCGGAAGGCGATGACCAGCACGACGGACCCGAAGGCCAGCAGCCAGTTGAGGGACGGCAGGTAGATCTGCGCTTCCTCATGCGGGTTGGTGTGGATGATGCGTGTGCGGGGCAGGTAACCAAGCTGGATGAGCTGGCGGCAGAGGGAGAAACTGCCAGAGATGCCCGCCTGGCTGGCAATGATGGTGGCCATGGTCGCCAGCAGCAGCATGGGTATCTGCATCCAGTGCGGGGCCAGATAGTAGAAAGGATTGGCCAACGTGGTCGGGTTGTGGATGATGGAGGCAGCCTGCCCGAAATAGTTCAGCGTCAGGGCAGGCAGCACAAGGAAAAGCCATGCAAAGCGGATGGGTGTGCGCCCGAAATGGCCCATGTCGGCATAGAGGGCCTCCGCCCCGGTGACGGACAGCACGACCGATCCCAGCGCAATGAAGGACAGCTTGCCATGCGTGACGATGAAGCGGATGGCCTCCAGCGGGGACAGGGCCAGCAGCACACCCGGATGCAGCATGATCCCTCTTGCCCCCAGTATGGCGATGGTGAAGAACCATACCAGCATGATGGGCCCGAAAGCCCGGCCTATCTTGCCAGTGCCCAGAGCCTGGGCGGCAAACAGCCCCAGCAGGATGATGATGGCCGCCGGGATGATGAAGGCTGAAGCCTCCGGCACCGAGACCTCCACCCCTTCCACGGCGGAGAGGACGGAGATGGCTGGTGTGATGATGCCATCCCCGAAGAACAGACAGGCCCCGGCAATGCCGATCAGCCCGAAGACCCAGCGGAAATAGTTGGATTTGCAGACACGCTGCGCCAGAGCCATGAGGGCGATGATGCCCCCCTCCTTGTTATGGTCGGCCCGCATGATGAGAATGACATATTTGATGGTCACAACCAGCATCAGGGCCCAGAAGGTGAGGCTGGTCAGCCCGATGACTTCCCACGCATGGGCGGGGTGGGTTTCCGACCCGACATTGCGGATGGAGGATTGCAGGGCGTAGAGCGGGCTGGTCCCGATGTCGCCATATACGACACCCAGAGCGGCCAGCATGGCGCCAATGCCCTTGGGGTGGCTGTGCCCGCCGGGCTCCGGCGGCGGCGGTGCTGCCGTTGGCGTACCAACAGAGCTGGGATACCGGGCGTCAGAAGAAGATTCCTTGAGGGACACGCTATCCTGTTCAGACATGGTGAAACCATCCTGTATGACTGATAGACACCCATCCCCCGCAGGAAGACAGGCAGAAGTGCCCCCACGGAAGGAAGCACAGGCTGTAATGATTCTGGCTTCATGACAGTTTTTTTATGGGGAATGCAAGAGACAGCCCGAAAAAACTGTCATCCCTGTCATGCCGATATTACGGGGCGGGGCGGTCTCCAAAGATGGCCGTGCCGACACGGACAAGTGTTGCCCCCTCGGCGATGGCGGTCTCAAAGTCGGCCGACATGCCCATGGAGAGAGCGGGAAGGCCATGGCGGCGGTTCATCTCCGCCAGCCTGTGGAAGAAGGGGCGCGGGTCTTCGTCGGCGGGCGGGATGGCCATGAGACCTTTCACATGCTGGCCAAAACGGCGCAGGGCATCCTCGATGAACCGGTCCGCCTCCGAGGTGGCGATGCCGGATTTCTGCGGTTCATCACCAATGTTCACCTGCACGAACAGCTCAGGCAGGCGGCCCGTTTTCTGGGACGCCTTTTCCAGCGCCGTGCTGAGGGAGGGGCGGTCCAGACTTTCGATCACGTCGGCAAGGGCGCAGGCCTCGGTTGCCTTGTTGCTCTGGAGCGTGCCTATGAGATGCAGGCGTAGGTCCGGCCATTTTTCCCGCAGGGCAGGAAATTTGGCGGCGGCCTCCTGCACGCGGTTCTCCCCGAAAATGCGCTGTCCAGCTTCAAGGGCCTGCTGTACCGCACTTTGCGGATGGAACTTGCTGACGGCCACGAGGCTGACCGCTTCCGCCGGGCGGGCAGCCCTCTGGCAGGCGGCGCTGATGCGGGTCTGGATGCCTTCCAAGGCATGGGCGATGGTATGGTCTGTCATGATTGATGGATTGCAGCCCCTTTGGCGGGGAGGGTCAAGGGGGCGTGTAAAAACCATCTTGACTTTCCTGCCGCTGACTCCTGAAAACGGGCGCATGACAAATGCTTCTTCTCCCCGTCCAGCCCGTTCACACCCCAAGGGTGGCCGGGGGCGGCGGCCTGCTGCCCGCCCTGCCTCCATTTCCCGCCATGAAGACCCGGTGAGGGATCTGGCCTTCGACATCATCTGCGGTGTGGTGGAACATCGCCGGATGCTGGAAACCACGCTGGAGCGCAGCAGCTGCGAGGGGCGGGACCGTGCGGCGGCCCACCGTCTGGCGGCGGCCACGCTCCGCCATCTGGGCAGCATGACGGAGCTGCTCCAGCCGCTCCTCCGCCGCCAGCCGCCGGAGCCGGTCCGCTGTGCCCTGCTGCTGGGTGTGGCGCAGATCATCCATCTTCAGACACCCCCTCATGCGGCCGTGGGCACGATCGTGGACCTCCTGCACCGGCGTGGCCTGTCGCCTTTTGCCGGTCTGGCCAATGCCGTCCTGCGCCGTGTGGTGCGGGAGGCTGAAACGCTGAAGGAGGGGCTGGATGATGCCCGGCTGGATGTGCCGCACTGGCTCTGGAGTTCCTGGGGGCGGCGGGCACGGTCCATCACGCAGGGTTTCTATCAGGAAGCGCCGCTGGACCTCACCGTGAAGCCTGGTTATGAGGCCCCGGAAGGGGGCGAGCCCCTGCCGACGGGGACGGTCCGCTACCCGGCGGGTACGAAAATGGCAGACCTGCCGGGCTTTGCGGAAGGGCAGTTCTGGGCGCAGGACATGGCGGCGGCCATGCCGGTCCGGCTGATGGGCGACATGCGGGGGAAGCGGGTGGCCGACCTGTGCGCCGCACCGGGGGGCAAGACGGCCCAGCTGCTCTGTGCGGGTGCCGAGGTGATGGCCGTGGAGCGTGAGAAGCCCCGTGCCCAGAGGCTGAAGGAGAATCTGGCCCGCCTCCAGCTGAAGGCCGAGGTCATTGTGGGGGATGCCCTTCGCTGGCGTCCTTCCGAGCCGCTGGATGCCGTGCTGCTGGATGCGCCCTGCTCGGCCACAGGGACGCTGCGGCGTCACCCGGATGTCTTGTGGATCAAACGCCCCCGGGACATCACCACGCTGGCAGCGGGGCAGGACCGTTTCATTGATGCCGCCTATGACATGTTGAAGCCGGGCGGGATGCTGCTCTATGCCGTCTGTTCCCTTCAGGATGAGGAAGGTCCGCAGCGTATCGCTCACGCTCTGGAAGATGGCCGGTGGAAGCTGTCTCCTTTTACGGAGGATGAGCTGGCGGCTCTTCCCCGTGCCCGCACGGAGGAAGGGTACTTCCGTACCCATCCGGGCATGAACGTGGCACAGGGGGGCATGGATGGCTTCTTTGCCGCCCGGCTGATCCGCCGTTAGGAGCGGACCAGCCCGGGATGTCACATCCAGGGCGGGGTGGGCAGGTTTTTGCTGCGGAGGAAGTCCGGGTTGAAGAGCTTGGACTGGTATCGTGCCCCGCCATCGCTGAGGATGGTGACGATGGTATGCCCCGGCCCGAGACGGCGGGCCGTGCGGATGGCCGCAGCAATGTTGATGCCTGATGACCCGCCCACGGAGAGACCTTCTTTCATGGTGAGCTGGTAGATCTGTTCCAGAGCTTCGGCATCGGGGATGCGTTCGGCGTGATCGGGCGCACAGCCTTCCAGATTGGCCGTCACACGGGACTGGCCGATCCCTTCGGTGATGGAACTGCCGGTGATGCTGAGGTCATTGGCGGTCACCCAGCCATACAGGCCGGAGCCCTCCGGGTCGGCCAGGACGATCTCGGGAGATTTCCGGCCATCCCGCTGGGCCAGCTCCCGCAGGCCGAAGGCGATTCCTGCCAGTGTACCGCCGGACCCGCAGGAGCAGGTGAAGGCGTCGACCTTTCCGTCCAGCTGGGACCAGATTTCCGGGGCCGTGGTCGTGCGGTGGGCGTCCCGGTTGGCCGTGTTGTCGAACTGGTTGGCCCAGAAGGCCCCGGTTTCTTCGGCCAGACGGCGGGAGACATGCACGTAATTGCCGGGGTCCCGGTACGGCCTGGCGGGCACGAGGCGCAGGTCCGCTCCGATCATGCGGAGGAAGTCCAGCTTTTCCCGGCTCTGGGTTTCCGGCACGACGATGACGGCCTTGCAGCCCAGTGCATGGGCCACGAGCGTGATGCCGATGCCCGTGTTGCCTGCCGTGCCTTCCACGATCGTGCCGCCCTTGCTGAGGGCACCACGGGCAAAACCGTCCTGAATGATGGAAAGGGCCGCCCTGTCCTTGACGGACCCGCCGGGATTCATGAATTCCGCCTTGCCATAGATGGTGCAGCCCGTGATCTCGGAAGCATGATGCAGGCGGATGAGCGGGGTATTGCCAATGGCTTCCACCAGAGAGGGGCAGGGCAAGGCGTGAGGATGGGATGACAGATGTGACATATGTGCTTTGTTCCGGTGGATGGTGTGGGGCGAGGTCATGATGGCAGAGAGGGTATCATCATTATGTTCTACGTAAAATGGTGTGGAAGAATCATTATAACTATTTAAGATGGTTATAATACTCTCCCCGCCATTGAACTCTGGGGAGAGCGGAACAACATCAGGTTGTATGATGAGTGCAGGTCTGGCTGTACGGTTCCGGGTCGTGAATGTTCGCCCGTCTGTTGGGGGAGCGAAACATGGCCGGGACGGGGCGCCTGCGTAAAAGGAGGCTGACATGGAACATTGTACTGCGAAGGAAAGCTGGGACCGTCTTCAGGCTGATGCACGGGCCGTGCTGGTGGATGTCCGTACACCGGAGGAATGGGCGCAGGTGGGCCTGCCAGAGCTGGGAGCTCTGGGCCGGAAGGTTGTGGCGTTGACATGGGGGGCAGGCAGTGAGGCCGAGTTCCTCCACGGACTGGAAGAGGCCGTGCCGGACAAGGCCACGCCGATCTTTTTCATCTGCCGTTCAGGCATGCGGTCGCAGAAGGCTGCCGCACTGGCTGCCCAGGCCGGGTACAGGACGCTGACGAACGTTGCTGATGGCTTCGAAGACAGGCATGGCCCCGGCACGGGGTGGAAGGCCAGCGGCCTGCCTGTGAAGTAGGATCGTTTTACTGCCCGCTGTCCGGGTCCATGTCGGCATCGTAGCGGGGGGTCAGGATGGCACACCACGGGTAACGGCTGTCGTAGCTTCGCCCGTCTGGTGTGCTGACATGGCCGGTGCTGTCCGTTGGAACGTGGGTCAGCGAGACGGCATCATCCACATTGCCTCCCACGATGCTGATTTCCTTGCCGAAAGGCGGGGCATTCTGGCCCGTGGCCACCACGATGCCGCAATGGGCCGGGAAGCCGTAGGAGGTCGGCAGCATGGCATATGTGATGCTGCGGCTCCGTCCACGGCCCACGCAGAGTATGTCCCCCAACCGTGGGGCATAATTGGCGGGATTCTGTGCTGAAATACCCGGATTGTTGCCGGAGGCTGCGGCATTGATGTAGGTGGCGTGGTTCGGGGAGTAGGGGAAGCGGATATTGGCACCGCCAATGCGCATGACGTAGGAGATGAAGGCGGCGGACCAAGCGTAGTTGCCGTCCCGCTGGAAGGAGAACAGGGTGCCATTGCCATCGGTACGGCCTGTCCAGCGGGCCTCATTTTCTTCCGGGGCCTGGCCGATCCACCAATATTCACCAATGCGCTGCCACAGGCCGGGCAGACGCTCCGGCTTGAGGGCGGGGCTTGTGGGCTCTGGCCTGTCATGCGGGTCCGCATCGGCAACCGGACTTCCGAACATCCGCCATTCCCGCAGGGCGATGGCGGCGACATCCTGACGGTTGAAGGGGGCAAAATTTTCGCTGGCAAAAGCCGGGACATGTGTGTCGTATCCCAGCGGGCCAGTCTGCCCATTGGCATATTGCGTCATGGGGGTGAGAGCAGGAGAATGCTGGCTGCTGCTACATGCGGCAAGCAGGGCCAGACCGCAGAGCGCCCCCCAGCCAGCCAGGGCCCTGCGGGCGACATCCCAATGGGCCGCCTGATTGCTTTCAGAGTGACGAACTGCCTTCATGATGACCTTACGCTTGCCTGCTGCGTCTGTGAGCATTTTTCATGCCCGGAAGAGGCTCAGATTAGAATGTTTTCATGGGATTGGGAACGTATTTTGCTAAAGCGGCAGGAGAAAGGATGGTGGTCTGTCGACTTGCCGGGACGGGGTAATATGGTTTCAGGGGCAGGGTATTATTTTATGTCACAACTATGGCATTTGTAATGCATTTTGAGTAATTGGTCGTATTCGTTCAGAATAAGACTGGGGGCTGCAGGGTATGAGACGATACTCCATTCCAGGTACATTCATGTGTTGCGTGTCCCTGATGGTGCTTGGTGGCTGTGATACGGTCAAGATACCGTATAAGGATGAGGATCATGCTTGGGCGGCCCGGACTGGACATGCAACCGTGATCGTACGGGCGTCCGCCATTTTTGGGCAAAAGCAGTATTATTGTGCCAATCTGGTGGAAAACTCGTTCCTCTTCCCGGATACACCGTACTATCGGGACTGGATATGGGTACTGCAGTCCCCCTATCATTTTAAGGGTGACATTACCCGGAAGGCGAAGGCCCTGTTGCGCAAGGCTCCCCGGCAGGCCATGTGCACATTTGTGTTCAGGAATGTTCCTGCTGGAAAATGGGTGTTTTTTGGCAACATCCAGCATTATCTGGCGCAACCGCAGACGCACTGGGTAAGCGGGATGGAGCTGCGCAGCAATATTTCCGGCTTCAACCTGTTGTGGGGAGGTATTGTCGTGCAGGATGACATGGGGGTCATTGCACGACAGGTTGTTCAGGATGGCAACAGGCGAAATGATATCGGCCTGTTCAAGGCCCGACATTTTGGAGCGGCTGCGGATGTCAGTACGTGGCATCCGACAGAGGAAGAAATGAAGGGGCTGGGACTCTCCGACCAGGAGATGCGACAGGTGGTCGAGGCAAAATGATGGCATTCCGTATCTTTTGCCGCCTATCATGCAGACGGTATGGCTGCGCCATAGAGATTTGACGTCACTGGAAGAAGGATCATTCCGGATAATGGTTTTTGGAAAAATGAGACTGTATACTCTGGCAGGACTTGCCGGGATCATGGGACTGTTGAGCGGATGCTCCGGCTATGACGGAAATTTCAAGGTCAAGCAGCTGGCCTGGGCTGGACAGCCAGGTAACAGGACTTTGGCCGTGCAGCTTTCTGGCCACGATAACCTCCATCCACAGCTTTCCTGCAGGGTTGCTGATGTGGATGTCATGCTGATGCCGGATGCCCCGTATTTCCGTGATTATCTCCGCATCGACATGGCACAGGCGGGGTTCAGGGAGAAAATTGGCAACAGCAAGGCCCTTGCCCTGGTGCGGCATGCTGCCCGCAATGATGCCTGTCAGCTGGTGTTTGCCAACCTTCCGGCTGGCAGCTGGCTTCTCGCCACACGGCCTCATTTTTATGTCAATGACGAGGCAGCTGCCCAGCAGGGGAAGCCCTCACAGCATGATGTGGCACCAGCCATGTTCATGTGGAACAGGATTACGGTTGATGCGGATAATGACGTGACGGCCGTGCATGTTGAAAAAGACCTGAGCCGGATTGTCCGCAAGAAGCATCAGTATGTGCGTAAGCACACGCACAAGAAATCAAAGAAGAGGATCCGGGAGTTCCATGGTGAAGGCTCCCCGGATACACAGCAGGACAGCTGGATCATGACCCCGGCAGAGAAACAGGCCCTTGGTATTCCGGGCATGACCCTGACACCAACTGCCGTTGCTCCATCCGGCCAGTAAAGGTTGGCATATATGGCAGGAAACGGAGAGCATTGATCCAATGCGGTGTTGGAACAAGCTCTCCGTTATCCATTGATTTATCCCGCTTTTTTGACGGGTTTGTATTTCAGTTCGTTTTGATAGGTCGTCAGCGGATGTTCTGCATCAGCCGGATAAGGCCCAGCGGAAATGATTTCGATGGCCAGCAGTCCAGCTTCCGTTACAGAGTGTTGACTGGTATGGGGTAGATCAAGGGTAGCCGCTCTTTTAGTCCACCTCATTTTAGAATTTTCCAAATCGAACCAGCCTTCCATATCTTTATGTGTCAGGTGTCTATCGATATTTATGCAATCTATTCCATGGAAATAAAGTATTTCTCCTACCAAAACGCCAAGCTCGCGCCTGTCATCCACGACAGGACCATGGACGTCATAAGGTCTTCCTGTTTTTGAGAGGATGGTTACTCTTTTTACCCCGGCAGGTATGTGAAACACTTTATAGTTGTTTGAAGATCGTTTTTCTTGAAGAACATGCCCCTGTTCCGTGAGTAGTTGCAAGGCAGGATTGTGGGACACGGTTTCAGTTTTGTAGGCGTGCTGAACTGGAAACAGAAGCTGTTTTGCACGTTCAAGCAGCTTTTGATGGATAGGAGCTACAAAATCTTCTGCTGTGCATAATGGCGCTGCAGCATCTTTCTCCCATGATAGATTTTTTGAAGTAAAATCATATTCTATGACGTTTGTGTCTCCATTATCTCGCTGAAACTGGAAACGGTTTCCTGTATTGAGATAACTTTCCGTAAGAACATTATTTGCAGAAATGATGCTGTGTGTTGATGTTTCTATATGAAATATGTCATAATAAGAGAATGGTCCGCTCTTTTCGGCTGTATCGTGCATGCTTGTATCATAATATATTGATCGTCCGTTCACCATGATACGGACTGGAACAAAATGTTTTTCCAGAAGCAGGCAGTGCTCCGCGGTAACAAGAAGATCCTCGGAAGGAACATTGTCTGCCAGTGCATTTTTTTTGATACGGACCGGATAGCCGGCCATGTCCAAGGGGAGAGATGAGTCTATACGGACCCTGCTCTGTTGGCAGAAGACAACATGCTGGGGAAGAGGCTCATTTCGCCCCGATTCAGGATTGAAAGTAATTACAATGTCATTTCTGGTCAAATTTTCTATCTTTTTCGGCCCTGAGAGGGTTTCAATCATGGTTCCAGAAAGAAAGCATGTATCAAATGTAAATTTCTGGCCAAGTGAGCCATCTGTTGCTGTACCGTTATCGTCCTGCTTGAAGGTGTAAGGAATTCCATTTAACCAAAGAGTAAAATTGTTCCCGATAGACCAAGGAAGTCGAAAATTAAAACTGTATGAATACTGCGCTTGTGTTGGGTCGATCAGGGAGCGTCCATCAATACTGGAAGATGAGCTGCCCGGAACATCAGACGTGATAACGTAATACCCACCACTGCCATTACCAATGATAAAACCATTTACAGCCTTATTTCCCCAAGAGAAATCATAACCACCAGATGTAATGACACTTCCCGTATTCGGATCCTTTATTACAAAGTCCTGTACCTTTTGGTCAGATGTTTGGGTAGGGGTGTGAGTTGTAAAAGTGGCATCAACACCAAACAACTGGGATGTTATGTAGCCATTTCCATTTGCGTCAACAGATAGGGATGCAATATTTACTCTATATGTTCCAAGTGCAACGACAGGCTGCGGATTGCCGGGCATGCATGATTCTCCAAAAGAGCCAATCTTTCCTTTACCGTATAATAATAATATTTTAAGTGCAAATTCAATTATCTTTTGAGTAAAATTAACCAAATATCAATAAATGTACATTCTTTTTTCTGGTAAATCGTATTTTCTGATCGGGCAGGTAGCGCATTTCAGGTGCACAAGAGCGGAAGGAAGGTTCCTTTGCTACTCATGTTCTCTTGGTGTTTCGTGGGAACCAGTATCAGACGCCCCCAGTTTTCCTTCGTTATACAGCCCTGACGAGACCGGGCTGTGTCGTCATGTCAGCTCCATCTTCCAGAGAGTTGTTGGCCGACAGGGGATAGGGGCCTGCCGCCATGATCTGTATGGCCAGCAGCCCCGTCTCCACACCATCATTGTATTCCGGCTGACTGGGGAGAGGGAGTCTTGCAGCCCCCTGCGTCCAGCGCATGGAGGGGTTTTCCAGCCCGCACCAGCCATCCAGCTGATCGGTCGTCAGGTGTGTGTCGATGCTGGTGGAATGGGCAGCCTGGAAGTGGAGAATTTCTCCGACCAGTACCCCTAGTGTGCGCCGGTCATCAACAAAGGGGCCGTGAGTGTCACAGGGGCGGCCTGTTCTGGAGACCAGCGTGACATGGGTTGTTCCGAGGGGAATGGAAAAGAGCCGGTACCCTGCGGATGTCCGCTTCTCATGCAGGACCTCTCCCCGGTCCGTGACCAGGTGGAAGGCTGGATCCTCGCAAAGGGCCTCAGCCTTGTAGGGGTGCTGGATGGGGAAACTCAGCTCTTCTGCACGCTGGAGGAATCCCTGATGAAGGGGCGCCACGAATTCCCGGGCCGTGCACAGGGGAGCAGCGGCATCACGGTGCCATGACCGTTTCCGTGTAGAGAAGTCATGGGTGATGACATTGCCTGTATGACTGTCATGGCTGGACCCCACGAACTGGTAACGGTTGCCCGTATCCAGATAGCTTTCCGTCATCACATCATTGGCGAAGATGACGCTGTGCATTTCCGTCTCAATGTGGAAAATGTCGCAGGCCATCTGCCGGATTCTGTCTGTCATCTCGAAATGGATGGACCGGCCATTGACCAGCATGCGGGCAGGGACAAAGCGGTCACCAAGAAACAGGCAGTGCTCCGCCGTAACCAGAAGGTCTTCGGAGGGTACGCCATCCGCCAGGGCGTCTTTTCTGATCCGTACAGGGTAGCCGGCCATATCCATATGGGGGGAGGATGTTATCCGCAGCCGACTTCTGCCTGCCCATGTGAGACGCTGCGGCAGGGTCTGCCCGCTGATGGGGTTGTGGGTGAGAATGACATCACCAGTCTTGAGCTCTTCCACCTTGCGGGGGCCGTCTGGCGTTTCGATCAGGCTGCCAGCCAGAAAGCATGTATTGAAGGTAAACTGTTCGTTCAGAGCACCATCAGTGGCTGTACCATCATTGTCCTGATGGAAGTAATAATGCTGACCATTCAGATCGAGGTCGAAGAAGTTGCCATTGGCCCAGTTTCTGGAGGAATCGTTGATGTAAGTGTAACGTGCCTCCGAGGGGTCAAGCAGGGTGGCACCATCAATGGTGGATGAGGAGCTGCCAGGCACGGCGGAGGTGATGATGTAATAGCCCCCCGACCCATTGCCGATGATGAAGCCGTTTACCGACTTGTTGCCCCATGAGTAATCATAACTGCCGGTAAGCTGTTTTTTCGTTTGCGGATCCTGGAAGGTGAAATCCTGGACCTTCTTGTCATTGCGACCGGTCGGGGTATGGGTCGTGAAAGTGGCTTCCACGTTGTATTTGGGATTGGAGATGGTGGCCCGTTTCGTTCTCGGGTCAACTGTCAGGGAGGCGATATCCACCAGGTAGGTCCCGGTAGCGACAACGGGTTTCGGGTTACCAGCCAACGTCTGTATCCTTCGGAGGTAAGGCTTGCTCTCCGGAAAGGATATAGGTCGTTCATCTTATAATTCTCTTAACAAAAAATGGCATTAAAGTTGTATAAAAACTAATATAAAGTTAACTTCAAAAAGAAGGACTTCATATTTTTCCGTATGTTGGCCCATGTCATGTTCTGGTCCAAAAGCAGCAGAAGAAGTGGCCAGAAAGCCATGCCACTTCTTCGCCATATTGCTTCAATTTAATGTGAAGTTTTTTCTCATGACTTCCGGGCTGGTGGGGCCATGAAGGCAGGAGAGATGGGTGTGGGGACATGACGTTCCAGAATGGCGTCAATATCCTTCCTGTCCTGATCGGTCAGCTGCCAGCCGAAGACATCCGCAACACCATCAATCTGTTCCGGCTTGCGGGCACCCCACAGGGCAATGGTCGGTCCCTGGTCCAGCACCCAGCGGATGGCCAGCACCATGAGGGACTTGCCGTGGCGGTCCGCAATCGTCTTCAGCTCGTCCACAGCAGCCAGATAGTCCTTGAAGTGCTCTTTCTGGAACTTGGGGTCGCCAGACCGCAGATCACTTTCGGGGAAGGTCTTGTCCGCTGTCATCTTGCCGGTCAGCAGGCCACGGCAGAGCGGGCCATAGGCCAGCGTGACGAGCTTGTGCGTCTTCGCATAGGGCAGCACGTCCTTTTCAATCTCACGTTCAAAGAGATTGTAGGGGGACTGGACACTGGCCAGCGGGGCCACCTCACGGAAGATGTCCATCTGCTCCGGGGAGTAGTTGCTCACGCCAAGGGCACGGATTTTCCCCTCCTTGTGGAGCTTTTGGAGCTCACGGGCCGTCTCGTCGATCGGCGTGTTGGGGTCCGGCCAGTGAACCTGCTCGAGGTCGATGGTCTCGACACGCAGGCGGCGCAGGGAGTCTTCCACTTCCTTGCGGATGCGGGCAGGGCTGGAATTGCGGAACGGCTGGTGATCGTCGTTCCAGTCCAGTGCGAGCTTGGTGGCGATGCGGGCCCTGTGGGGTTTTTCTGCCAGAGCACGGCCCACGACTTCCTCGGAATGACCAAAGCCATAGACCGGAGCGGTGTCGATCAGGTCCACGCCTTCATCAAGGGCACGGTGGATGGTACGGACGGCATTGTCGTCATCAGGGCCGCCCCACATCCAGCCGCCAATGGCCCATGTGCCAAGGGCAACGCGTGATACGGGTCTGTCAAAACCGGGAATGAGAATGGTGTTTTCATTCATGGGTTTGTCTCCATCAGAAAATGAGGGCGGAGGATGCGGAATGAATCATGCCTCGGCCCGGACCTGGAGGGCGGCCCCTCATCATGCGGGGGCGGGCAAGGCCCTTCCGGCCTCTCCGCCCATATTGGGATAGGGGCGGCGGGTTATGCAACCACCTGTCCTTCTTTTTGGTTTTGAGACGGGAGAAGAGTATGCTCAGCTCAACTCTCAAGGAGAACAAGGACAGACATCATGGCTGATTCACAGACCAGAAAAATCCCCGTCACGGTTCTTACCGGCTTTCTGGGAGCGGGCAAGACCACACTGCTCAACCACATCCTGACAGCCGATCACGGGCGGAATTACGCCGTGGTGGTCAATGAGTTCGGGGAGCTGGGCATCGACAATGATCTGGTGGTCGATGCTGACGAAGAAATCTTCGAGATGAACAATGGCTGCATCTGCTGCACGGTGCGGGGCGATCTCATCCGGATTCTCAGCCGTCTGCTGCGCCGCCGTGGCAAATTTGATGGCATCATCGTCGAGACTACCGGCCTGGCCGATCCGGCCCCCGTGGCGCAGACCTTCTTCGTGGATGAGGGCATCCGTGAAAAAGCCGAGCTGGATGCCGTCGTGACGGTCGTGGACGCCTACAACGTGCTCCAGACCCTCAAGGAAAGCCCGGAAGCCGTCAATCAGGTGGCTTTTGCCGATGTCATCATCCTGAACAAATGTGACCTTCTGGATGAGGCCGCACTGGCCGGGGTGGAGCAGAAGCTGCGGGCCATCAATTCCGTCGTGCGGATTCATCGGGCCGAGCGGGGCAAGGTGGCTCTGGATGACATCCTCAACCGTGGCGGGTTCGACCTCAGGCGTGCCCTGTCCACCATGCCGGACTTCCTTGAGGAGGACGGGCATGACCACCATCATCACGATCACGATCACGATCACGACCATTGCCATTGTCATGACCACGACCACCATCATGAGGCAGCCCACGGGCCGGGCGGGCATCATCACGCCCATAGCGAGGATGTGACGAGCCACTCCTTCACCGTCACGGAACCGCTGGATGAGGAACGTTTCCACGCCTGGATCGGCCTTGTCCTGCAGGAGCAGGGACCAGACATCCTGCGGGCAAAGGGCATCCTGCATTTCAGGGGCAAGGACGAGCGTTTTGCCTTCCAGGCCGTGCACATGATGGCGGATGGCGACTATATCGGGCCGTTCAGGGCGGGAGAGACGAAACAGTCCCGCATCGTGTTCATTGGCCGCAAGCTGGACTGTGCCCAGCTTCAGCGTGGCTTTGAAGGGTGCGTGGCCGTATGAGTGCGCCGCAGAGCAGGACCCTGTTGCAGACCCGTGGGGCCGAGCGTCAGTTTGAGGCTCCGATCACCGGCGTGCAGGCCAGCCGTGATGGCCGGACCTTTGCCGCCCTGACGATGGATGGAGAGCTCATCCTCATCTCCCGGGACGGCCTGCGGGCTTCCGAAGACTGGCAGTGCCTGTCTGTGCATGACGGGGCGGTGTCCCTTGCGCAGGGTTGCGGGAAGGACAGCTTCCTCAGTGGCGGGGAAGATGGCCGTGTCGTGGAAACACGGGCCGATGGCACCATGACAGACCGTCATGAGGGCCGTGGCTGGGTGGACTGTCTGGCCAGTACGCCTACCCACTGGGCCTGCGCCAGCAGGAAGGAGGTTCATCTCTACGCCCACGGCGCGGATGAACCCCTGAAGGTGCTGGAGCATCCTTCGGCCCTGAGCGGTCTTGCCTTCGATGCCAAAGGCAAGAGGCTGGCTGCCTCGCATTATAATGGCGTGTCCATGTGGTTCGTGCAGGCGAAGGACGCCAATGTCCGTTCTCTGGAATGGAAGGGCAGCCATACCGGGCTGTGCATCCATCCGGGCGGCGAGGCACTGGTGACGAGCATGCAGGAGAATGAGCTGCATGGCTGGCGTCTGTCTGACGGGCACAACATGCGCATGAGTGGCTATCCCCGCAAGATCGGGTCCATGAGCTTCACCCGCAAGGGTCGCTGGCTGGCCACATCAGGGGCGGATGCCGCCGTGCTGTGGCCGTTCTTCGGGGGTGGCCCGATGGGCAAGCCCCCCATGGAGCTGGCCCGCCTGCCGGGGCTGTTCGTGACCTGCGTCTGTGCCCATCCCACGGATGACATTCTGGCCATCGGGTTTGAGGATGGCACGGTCCTTCTGGCGGAAGTGCCCAATCATGCTGACGAGGCTGCCGCAGGAGAGGGCCGCATCCTGCCACTCTGCAATGGCCAGCGCAGCGGTGGTGCCGCCCGTGGTGCTGTGAATGCCATCGCCTTCACCCCGCAGGGGGGAGCCGTCATCTTCGGGACAGAAGAAGGCTATGTCGGGGTTGTGGACTTGTCCGCTCAGGGCTGATGTCCTCAGGGATGGTCTGCCTCCAGTCCGGCAGACCATCTTTTTTTCTCAGTCCTTGGACTGTTTGTTCTCTTCGTGTTTCTTCTGGAGATACCCTTCCTGCCGGGCCATGAACTGGTCGGCCAGACGCCCGTAGAGGGAGTGGGGGCAGACCATGCGTGAGACACCAAAGGCCAGAAAAGCCGTGGCTAGCAAGGCCAGGGTGATCTGCTGGTTGTCGCACATTTCCATCACGATGACGGTGGCCGTCAGCGGGGACTGCACCACACCGGAGAAATAGCCGACCATGCCCAGCAGCACGACGGCTCCGGGGGCTGTGTGAGGCAGGAAGCGGGCAACCCAGCCCCCCACCGAGGCTCCTATGGAGAGGGACGGCGCAAACAGCCCGCCCGGTATGCCGGAACAGTAGGAGATGATGGTGGCGGCATATTTCATCAGGAAATAGGACATGTGGGCATGGCGGGAGCCAGCCACCAGATGATGGGCCTGCACATAGCCCGTGCCGAACGTGTCACCGTGGCTGGCAAAGCCCAGCATGGCGAGGATGACCCCGCACAGGGCTGTGAACAGGATGGGCCGGTTCTTCTGGATGGACCCGATGAAACCGGGCAGACCCTTGCCGACCCGGATGAGAATGGTGGAGAAGAGTCCCCCGCCCAGCCCGCCGAGAATGCCGCAGGCCAGCACGGCAATCCAGGCCGTTCCGACGGGAACATCCACCGAGGCATGGCCGAAATAGGTATAGTTTCCGCCCGTCAGGACAATGGCTGTCACACCGGCGAGGACGACGCCCGTCAGCATCACGCCGGATGTCCGCTGCTGGAAGGAGCTGGCCAGTTCCTCGATGGCGAAGACAATGCCAGCCAGCGGCGTGTTGAAGGCGGCGGCCACACCGGCAGCCCCGCCTGCCAGGATGACACCCCGACGGGTCGAGACGTTGGCATGGCCCAAGAAGCGGGAATAGGCGTTCATGATGGCCGCCCCGACCTGCACCGTGGGGCCTTCCCGCCCGATGGAGGCCCCGCAGAGCAGGCCGAGTGTGGTCATGCAAACCTTTCCGACGGCAATGCGCAGGGCAAGGATGCGGTTGACGAGGGAGAAGTCCTCAATATGTAGCGTGGCGATGGTCTGCGGGATGCCGGACCCCTGCGCCCCGGGGAAGAAGCGTTTTGTCAGCCACATGGAGAGGGCGAGCCCGCTGGGAATGACAGCGAACATGACATAGGGATTCCAGTGCTGGAGGCCCATGCAGAGGGAGCTGGCATAGTCAGCCGCCCGGGCGAACAGCCACGCCGCAATGCCGACCGTGATGGCCCCGGCCCAGAAGATGAAGGTCCGTCGCCACTGCGAGGTGCGCATCCGGGCCGAACGGCGGAAATGCGTGATGCGGTTGCGCCGCCTCATGGCGTGGGGTGAACCGGGGGCAGGAGCGGGGGCGCTTTGGGAAGAATCGGACACGTCTGGGGTGGATCCGCCACAGGGCTGGGGGTGAAGAGGTCATGCCCTGTTTCGGACGGAGCCTTCCCTGCGGTCAAGGGGGGCCATGGTTTTGCATGGCAGATGTGACATGACGGTTACATGACGAGCACACCGCTGGCCCCGGGCTTGTGGCGTTTGGCGAGGTCCTCCGGCTCCACATGGATATGGATGGAGGAGCGGCCCAGCACGGCCCGTATGGCATTTTCGATCCGGTCGCAGATGTCGTGGGCGTCCGTGATGCGCATCTCATCCGGCACGATGAGGTGGAACTCCACGAAATAGAGGGACCCCACCCGCCTCATGCGGAGGTCGTGGGCTTCCAGTGCTCCCTGGCCTGCCTGCGTGATGGTCTGGCCGACCTCATGGACCAGTTCCGGCGGTGGAGCCTCGTCCAGCAGGCCGGTCATGGAATGGCGCATCATGCCGAAGCCGGTCCAGAGGACATTCAGGGCCACGAGGGCGGAGAGCAGCGGGTCCAGCCAGAGCCAGTGCAGCAGGGGGATGAGGCAGACACCGACCAGCAGGGCCAGGCTGGCCCAGACATCGGAGAGAACATGATCCCCGGCCGAACTAAGGGCCTGTGAGTGATGTGTCCGGCCCATCCGTCGCAGGATGAGGGCCCAGATGAGGTTGATGACCCCGGCAGAGGCATTGAGGAGCGCCCCCGGCAGGGGAGCTTCCGGGGCCTGTATGTGCAGGGCATCGTGCCCGGCAATGGCCAGGATGACCAGGGCCGTCAGCACCACCAGAACCCCCTCGATGACGGCCCAGACATATTCCGCCTTGCCGTGCCCGTAAGGGTGGTTGTCATCTGCCGGGCGGGCGGCAAAGGCCACGGCCCAGAGCGTGCCGACGGAGGCCAGAACGTTGAGGATGGTTTCGATGGCATCGGACAGCAGGGCACCGGAGCCGGAGACGGCCCATGCCGCATATTTGATGCCCAGCACCACGAGGCTGACGAGGATGGAAAGACGGGCCACCCGCAGGCGGAGTGGCGTGGTCGTGTTCTCCCTTGGCACGGCGCTTTCAGGCGTGGTGGTGGTCATGGGTGCAGTCCGTCTCTTTCGGGGCGGTGTGGGGGGTGTTGCAGCCGGGTGTGGCGCAGCCGGCTCCTTCGGGCGGTTCCACCTGGAAGGTGGGATGGCCTATGGCGAATTCCTCCCGCAGCAGGATGGTCGCCCGGGCCAGAAGGTCGGCCGTCTGGCTCTGGGCTTCCAGAATGGTGCAGTCTTCCGGCACGGGGTGGAGGACCAGATGGACCGTCAGGGCTGTCTCGGTCGTGCTGATGGGCCAGATGTGAAGGTGATGCAGGTCGGCAATGCCGGGCAGGCTCCGCAGGGCGTCTTCCACGGCACGGGGAGTGATGGTCTGCGGCACGCCATCAAGGGCCAGGCCGAGCGCATGGGTCAGCAGGGACCATGTCCCCCAGATGATGAGTCCCGACACGATGAGGCTGGCCAGAGGGTCGATGCAGGAGAAGCCGGTCAGCGTGATGAGGACACCGGCAATGACCACGCCCAGGGCCATGAGGGCATCGGAGGCCATGTGCAGGAAGGCTCCCCGCATGTTCAGGTCATGATGGGCGCCCCGCATGAGCAGCAGGGCCGTCCCGCCATTGATGAGGATGCCGATGCCCGCCACGATGCTGATGGTCTGTCCCTGCACGGTTTCGGGATGGATGAGGTGCCAGATGGCCTGCCAGATGATGCCCCCGGTGACGAGCAGGAGGATGGTGGCGTTGAGCAGGGCCGTCAGGATGGTGGCGCGTTTCAGCCCGTAGGTGAAGCGTTCGCTGGGGGTGCGGCGGGCGAGTATCTGGGCCCCCCATGCGGCCAGCAGGCTCAGCACGTCCGAGAGATTGTGCCCCGCATCGGCCAGCAGGGAGAGGGAGTGGGCGGCGAAGCCCCATCCGGCTTCCCCGGCGAGATAGAGCGTGTTGAGGATGATGGCGATGAGGAACGTGCCACCAAAGGAGGCCGGAGCGTGGACATGCCCGTGCCCGCCATGATGATGGTGCCCATGCCCATGCCCATGCCCATGCCCATGCCCATGCCCATGCCCATGCCCATCGTGGTGATCATGGTCGTGGTGGGAGCAGGCTGTGCCTTCTGCCGGCTCGTGTGGAGGATGGGGCGTGGTCGTCATGGAGGAACCCTGATAGGCACGAAGATGTATGAGGGGATGCAGTATAAGTTAGACCTATCCAGCTTTCACCATTTTTCTTGTCCTGTTTCACATGGAGCAGGGCAGGGAGCGGGACCGGTGGCCTGTCTGTCCTCCCTGCTTGCCAGTGCCCCGGTGCTGGCTTTAAAGGAACGGGCATGACAGCCTTTTCCCCCATGCTCCGCCTCAGCAATCTTGCCCTTCCTCTCGACCACACGCCGGAAGCCCTCCGGGCCGCCATCGTGGCCCGTCTGGCCGTAAGGCCGGAGGAGCTGCTGGCCTATCATGTCTTCCGCCGGGGGCATGATGCCCGACGGCGGGGGAACATCCAGCTCGTCTATACGCTGGACTGTGAGCTGCGGGAGCTGGATGCCGTGCTGGCCCGTTTCAGCGGGGACCAGCATGTCCGTCCGACGCCGGACATGCGCTGGATTCCGCCCGTCCTGCCCTCTCACGCCGCCGGGCGCACGCAGCGGCCCGTCGTGATCGGGGCGGGGCCCTGTGGCCTGATGGCAGCTCTCGTGCTGGCCCAGGCGGGGCTGAAGCCGATCATCATAGAGCGTGGCCGGGCCGTGAGGGACCGTACGGTCGATACGTTCGCCCTCTGGCGGAAATCCCGCTTCACGGCAGAAAGCAACGTGCAGTTCGGTGAAGGGGGAGCCGGAACATTCTCCGATGGCAAGCTCTATTCCGGCGTGTCGGATCCCCGCCATCTGGGGCGCAAGGTGCTGGAGGAGTTCGTGAAGGCCGGTGCGCCGGAGGAAATCCTGACCCTCTCCAAGCCGCATATCGGGACGTTCCGGCTCGTGACGGTCGTGCAGTCCCTGCGGGCGCAGATCGAGGAGCTGGGAGGGGAATATCGTTTCGAGACCCGGCTGGAGGGCATCGAGACGGCACCCTGTGAGGGTGGTGGCCGACAGGTGACGGGGCTGCGTCTCTCCACCGGGGAAGTGCTGCCTGCTGACCGGGTGATTCTGGCGGTCGGTCATTCTGCCCGGGACACGTTCGCCATGCTGCATGAGGAAGGTGTGCCGATGCAGGCCAAGCCTTTCTCCATCGGAGTGCGGATCGAGCATCCGCAGGCGGTGATCGACGTGGCCCGGTTTGGCCCGCAGGCGGGGCATCCGCTGCTTGGTGCGGCCGATTACAAGCTGGTGCATCATGCCAGCACGGGGCGGGGTGTCTATTCCTTCTGCATGTGTCCTGGTGGGCAGGTCGTGGCGGCAACCTCGGAGAAGGATCAGGTCGTCACGAACGGGATGAGCCAGTATTCCCGGGCCGAGCGGAACGCCAATAGCGGCATCGTGGTGGAGGTCCGCCCCGGTGTCGATTTCCCGGATGAGCCGCTGGCGGGGATCGCCTTCCAGCGTCAGTGGGAGAAGGCGGCCTTCGTGGCAGGTGGCGGGGATTATCGTGCTCCGGCGCAGCGTGTGGGGGACTTCCTTGCAGGGCGGGCCTCCACCTCTCTGGGCACGGTCGTGCCCTCTTACCAGCCCGGTGTGACGCCGACTGACCTTTCCCGTTGTCTGCCGGATTTCGTGGTGGCCTCCATCCGGGAAGCCCTGCCCCGGTTCGAGCGCAGGATCAAGGGTTACAGCATGGATGATGCCGTGATGACCGGTGTCGAGACACGGACATCCTCGCCCTTGCGGATTGACCGTGACGCCACGGGCCAGAGTCCAGCTCTGCGGGGGCTTTTCCCTGCTGGTGAGGGAGCTGGCTATGCTGGGGGAATCCTCTCCGCCGGGATTGACGGCATCCGTGTGGCGGAGTGGCTGGTGGCCTCCCTGTGATGGGAGGCCAGATGGGAGTTCTGCGGGCTCCCTCATGAATATTGGAAATTATTTATTAATGAAACATATCATAATTACCTAAGATAACAGAGTATATTAACACCAAATTAAAAGAAGTAATTGGTTAGTCAATTTTCTGCCAAAGTTATGCGATAATTAGACCCTAATCACCAGGTACCGGTTTCCACAGTGGGCGGAGGTATACGCAGCACCTCCAGTTGCAACAGTGTGGATATTACAAGGATAAGCCGGTGTTGATTACTGGGCAGAGCGGGCAGGCCCCGCTGCGGTATCTGGCGAGCCACAAGGCAGGGTATCGCCGTTTTGGTTACATGTTGGCTCTGCTCAGCGGAGTATCCCTGGTCGCTGGGGTGGGCAGTGTGGCCCGTGCCGATGATGGTGCGTCTGTTTCTTCCGGAGACATGACGAACACTCAGACGCGTAACCTTCCCCAGGGAACGGAGGTCAAGGGGGACCTGTACCAGAAGGATGGTCAGCTCGGTCTGGATGGTACAAGCGTGGCTGGTACCCTGCATCTGGATGGGGGCACGGCCATTTTCGGGCATAACGGGGCGAGCCATCGTGGTACGCTGGTGCAGTCCCTGGCAGGCAGTGCAGATGCCGTGCTCGACAAGGCGGACGACAACCACAACTATATCATGACACCGTCTCCCGATCCGTCCGCCCCTTATCAGGGGGAACTGACGATCACGCAGGGTAAAGGGGAGACGTATGGCGGGTCTCTCAAGGGGACGGGTGTCCTGAGCCTGCTGTCTGGCACACAGGTGCTGACAGGCCAGAATCAGATCAACGGCACTGTGGACATCCGCAATGGTACGCTGATCCTGCGGGACAAAGGAACTTTCTTCACGGAAAAAGGCAGCCCGCGGGGCCCGCTGGATGTCGGTCTGGCACGGGGGAATGAGGGGCATCTGGTGCTGGAAGGTCCGGACGCCAGGATACAGCGGATGTCCGTCTTCATCGGTAACGGCGACCCGGCTTACGGTGGTGGGTCTGGCCCGATCGGGAAGAGCGATGCCACACTGACGGATGGGGCACAGATCAACAACCGTACCAACGAGGGCATGTATGTTGTCGTTGGCAATGACCAGAATGGTGAGCTGAACGTCGAGAACGGTTCCCGTGTTGAGGCTGATGAATTTTATGCCGCAGCCTCTCAGTCCCTGACTGGCACGGTGAATGTGACGGGCAGTGGCTCTGCCGTGGAAGCTACCAATGCCCACATCGGTAACGAGGGGACCGGTGTTGTGAATATCAGCGACGGTGCCAGCTTCCGCGCTGATGAAGCAAGGTTTGGCGAGGATGGCGGCAACGGGAGCCTCGTTGTCGGTGTCGATGGTACGGTGCAGAACGGCAACACGATCATCGGTGCTGGTGGCAAGGGGACCGTGACGGTTGATGGCGGGCGCTTTCAGAATGACGGGACGATCCGCTTCGGTGTGCCGGGGACCGGCGCAGCCTCCGATGGCACGCTGAATGTGCTGGATCATGGTGTGCTGGTAGCTGGTGATGATGGCTCTTCTCCTGCCATCGCCGCAGAGGACGGAGCCAAGGCTGCCATCAATCTTGATGCCGCCACGATACGGAACATCCAGGGGCGTGACTTCACCAGCATGGTTGCTGCCAACCTGACCGGCATGAACGAGTTCAATGTCCAGGGCAGCAACACCATGTCATGGAAAGGCGGCCTGACGGGGGATGGTGGGGTCGACAAGACCGGCACGGGGACCTTGGGTCTTTCGGGCAATCTTGCCTACAAGGGCATGACGAACGTGGAAGCCGGTACCCTGTCCGTGACGGATGCGACGCTGTCGGGTCAGGTCATCAACCAGACCAACGGCACGTATGTGCAGAAGGGTGGTGAGCTGGACGGGACACTGGCCAATATCGGTACGGCGTCTGTTGATCATACCAACGTCAAGGGCGTGGTCACGAACAACAGCAGCTTTACGGCCACGGACAGCACGCTGGCCAATCTTGTCAATCTTGGTGGCAATGCGACCCTGAGGAACACGCTTGTTCATGAAGTGACCAGCACCGAAAAAAGCGTGCTGGACTTCAAGGATACGGTTGTTGATGGGCGGTTTGCGAATACCGGCAAGGTTCTGGCTGTCCATTCCAAGGTTCCGGGCCTCCCGTCCGCTGCGGACTCGGAGAGCAATTCGGACGTTCTGGCAGGCCGCAGTGGGGATTCCGGAGCAACGATCACCAACCGGATGGGGGATGAGGATGACCTCACCAACCGGGCGGGTTCCGTGCCCAGGAAGGGCAACTTCACCAATGGTGGTGATGCAGAGTTCTATGACAGTGAGCTGGCGACGTTCACCAACACGGGGACATTCCTTCTGGCGCAGAAGAGTGTCGTCAATGGTGATATCCTTCAGAATGACGGCAAGCTGACCCTTGATGATTCTCAGGTCAACGGCGTGCTTTTTGCCAGGGGCGGCACGTTTGACATTACCAGCGGTGGCGCCAGTGTAGAATCGCTTGCCGGTCGTGCGAATGGTCAGCTGGAAGGCACGCTGAACCTGACCAAGGCAGCTGACACCTATGCAGGCAACATCTCCGGCAATGGCGGGCTGACCATCTCCGGGGGACGTGAGACCCTGGCAGGCAACAACACCTACACGGGTGAGACCGATGTCACGCAGAATGGTGGCCTGACCCTGAAAGGGAGCCTTGCCAGTGCGCTGAACAATGCCGGAACGACAGACATCACTGGCGGACGTGTTGCTGGTACGACCACGAACAGTGGAACACTGACCGCCAGCAAGGCGACACTGGCTGATGTCACCAACGAATCCGGCGGGACCTTCAGTGCAGCGGGCGGGCAGCTGGACTCTGTCGTGAACAATGGCAACATGACGCTGGATCAGGGTGTCATTGTCCATGGGAGCATTGCCCAGCACGCAGGCGACCTGATGCTGGATGGTTCCAAAACAAAGGGCGTGCTGGCAGCTCATGGTGGCCAGTTCACCATCGGTAATAACGGCTTCACCGCCGGATCTCTTGAAGGGAGCGGCAATGCCCAGTTGGAAGGCACGCTGAACCTGACCAATGCCAGCAGTACCTATGCCGGTAGCATGGGTGGCAATGGCGGGCTGACGGTTTCTGGTGGGCACGAAGTCCTGACAGGCAATAACAGCTATTCTGGCAACACTCTCGTGCAGACGGGCGGGCAGCTCGATGTGAACGGTGACAACAGCGCCGCCAAGGGTCTGACATCCGTTACCGATGGCGCCACGCTGCGCGGTACGGGGACGATCGGTGGCGATGTGAATATCGGCTCTGGCGGGACACTGGCCGCCGGGACGGCTGAGGCGCCGTCCACACTGACCGTCAACGGGAGCCTGAATCTGGCCGATGGGTCCCGTCAGGTTTTCCGTCTGGGGCAGGCTGATACGGAAGGTGGCGCCTACAACGACTTCATCAACGTCAAGGGGAACCTGGCGCTTGGTGGCACGCTGTCCATCCAGCCGGTTGATGCTGGTCCGGATGTGAACAATTCTTCGCTGATGGCCGGTCTGTACCGCCTGTACAGCTACGGTGGTGTGCTTTCTGGAACCCAGCAGTCGGTTGACGTGGCCTCCAAGCCTCTTCCAGAGGGGATGGTTGTCCAGACATCCATCGACCATCAGGTCAACCTGGCGGTCAATACAGGTGGATTCAACTACTGGGATGGTGGCAGCAGCGCCCATCGCTCCGATGATGGAAGGGGTAATGGCCGCATTGACGGTGGGGATGGTGTCTGGACGGCGGCAAGACCGCAGGGCACACCCAGCTGGGCTACAGCCGACGGCTCTGCCAACGGCCAGTGGCAGAATGGCAACATGGCCATTTTTGCAGCCTCTGCCGGTACGGTCCATGTCAATGACAAGGCCGAGGATGGCACGCAGGCTCCGGTCATCTTCTCCGGTGCCCAGTTTGCCAACCTTGATGGCAAGAATTACCTCGTGACAGGCGACAACCTGTATGCCTCCACCGGCAAGACGGTCATCCGTGTGGGTGACGGGACGTCTTCTGGCAAGGACATCACGGCAGAGATCGCTTCTGTCATTGATGGCAGCAAGGTTGATGGCGGCACAGGGCTGGAAAAGACGGACCTTGGTACGCTCATCCTCAGCTCCGACAATGACTTTGCAAAGCCGACCCATGTTGAGGCTGGCACGCTCCAGCTCGGCAATGGTGGGACGACAGGGTCTGTCGGCCAGCAGGACATTGTCAATGACGGGACTCTGGCTGTGGATCACAGCAATGATGTCACGTTGGGTCAGACGATCTCCGGTACCGGCTCCTTCGTCCAGAAAGGGCAGGGCACGACAACGCTCAGCGGGGCGAACAGCTACACGGGGGATACGGATGTCCAGAACGGCCGTCTGAACCTGACAGGGTCCCTTGCTGGCAATCTGAACAACGCTGCTGCGACTGACGTCAATGGTGGCAAGGTTGCAGGGACCACGACCAACACTGGTACCTTGACGGCACAGAACGCCACGCTGGCCGATGTTGCCAACCAGGCTGGTACGGCCTCTCTGGCGGACAGCACGGCTGGTCACGTGACCAATGCTGACGGGGCGACCTTCAAGGCGACGGGTGGCACTCTGGCTTCTGCGGACAACAGCGGCAGCATGACGCTGGGTGCAGGCAACCATGTCACGGGTGATGTCACCAACAGCAGGGGTGACCTGACCCTTGACGGGAACCAGATTGCCGGGACGACGGCCAACCATGGTCAGCTGGCGGCACAGAACGCCACGCTGGCCGATGTTGCCAACCAGGCTGGTACGGCCTCTCTGGCGGACAGCACGGCTGGTCACGTGACCAACGCTGACGGGGCGACCTTCAAGGCGACGGGTGGCACTCTGGCCTCTGCGGACAACAGCGGCAGCATGACGCTGGGTGCAGGCAACCATGTCACGGGTGATGTCACCAACAGCAGGGGTGACCTGACCCTTGACGGGAACCAGATTGCCGGGACGACGGCCAACCATGGTCAGTTGGCGGCACAGAACGCCACGCTGGCTGATGTTGCCAACCAGGCTGGTACGGCCTCTCTGGCAGACAGCACGGCTGGTCACGTGACCAATGCTGACGGGGCGACCTTCAAGGCGACGGGTGGCACTCTGGCTTCTGCGGACAACAGCGGCAGCATGACGCTGGGTGCAGGCAACCATGTCACGGGTGATGTCACCAACAGCAGGGGTGACCTGACCCTTGACGGGAACCAGATTGCTGGGACGACGGCCAACCATGGTCAGCTGACGGCACAGAACGCCATGCTGGCCGATGTTGCCAACCAGGCTGGTACGGCCTCTCTGGCGGACAGCACGGCTGGTCACGTGACCAATGCTGACGGGGCGACCTTCAAGGCGACTGGTGGCACTCTGGCCTCTGCCGACAACAGCGGCAGCATGACGCTGGGTGTAGGCAACCATGTCACGGGTGATGTCACCAACAGCAAGGGTGACCTGACCCTTGACGGGAACCAGATTGCTGGGACGCTGGCGGCCAATGGCGGATCTTTCAGCGTTACGGATCATGGTTCTGATGCCGGCTCTCTCGCCGGGTCTGGAAATGGTGTTCTCAATGGCACCCTGACTCTGACCAATGCCAAGGATACCTATACCGGGTCCCTGTCCGGCAATGGCGGGCTGACACTTTCCGGCGGGCATGAGACGCTGACAGACCAGTCCCATCTTGGGGGGCCTGTCTCCGTGGCTGGTGGTACGCTGGCTCTGGCCGGGGCGAAGGCTCAGCTGACGACAGACAGTAGTGTGAAGATTGGTGCAGGCAAGGCGGGTGACGTCAGCCTCTCTGATGGTGCAGCTCTCCACAGCCATGGTCCGGTCGTGTTTGCCAAAGCGGAGACAGCTCCGGCTGATGGCACCGACGCTAGACTCGATGTGCTGAGTGGCAGCAGGCTGAGTGCTGGTGATGTTGACGGCAAGCCCGGCCTGGTGGCCGAAGAGGGTGCCAAGGCCCAGCTGACGCTGGATGGCGGTACGCTCCAGAACATCAAGGGTTCTGATCTGACCAGCAACGTGAATACGGCCATCGGCTCCAAGGGGGCAGTGTTCGACGTGCAGGATGAGAACCGGATGACACTGGGCAATAATGTCGTCCTGACGGATGATGGCAGTGCCGGTGATCATGCCCTGACCAAGACAGGCACCGGGGTGCTCACGTTTGCTGGTGATGGTTCCGGCTTCAATGGTCCGACAGACATCCAGTCCGGAGACATGATTGTTGATGGCAACATGAGCCATTCTGCCATGACCGTGCAGCATGGTGCCGTTCTGGCCGGTAATGGTTCCGTGGGCAGCACGGTCGTGTCCAGCGGCGGTATGCTGGGGGCTGGCAACGAGACAGATGCGGGTGCCCTGCATGTCATGGGTGATCTGACCATGGCCAAGGGCTCGGTCCTGTCCATCCGCGGGAGCAATGAGGCGACCGGGCGTCAGCTGGTCGCACCGGACGGCTTCTCCTACAGCGAGCTGAAGTCTGACCAGGTTCTGGTCTCAGGCAAGGCGGACCTCCAGGGGGGTACGCTGGCTCTGAAGGTGAAGGACCCGACGGCCCTGAAATATGGTCAGGCCTACCATGTGCTGACGGCCAATGGTGGCGTGAATGGTCATTATGATGACCTGGAGACCAATATCGGTCAGGATTATGCCTATCTTGATCCTCGTCTTGTCTATCAGGGCAATGATGTGGATGTGATGCTGCGTCGTTCCATCCATGGTTTCGAGTATGTGGGCCAGACCCGCAACGAGATCGCTGCCGGGGAAGGGTTGAACCATATCTCCGAAAACAGTGATCTGGCCAAGGCCATGACGGTCCTGACAAAAGACCAGGCCCGTCATGCCCTGAACAACCTGTCTGGTGAGCTTCACGCCTCCATCCGTACAGGGTTGATCCAGGACAGCTTCTATATCCGCAATGCAGCCCTGAACCGTCTGGCTGCGGCCGACTGTGACTATGGTCACAATGGCCAGAGCTTCTATGACCTGAAGACACGCAGGAAGGATGGCGCCTGCTATTCCGATCATGCGGTCCTGTGGGGGCAGGCCTATGGTGGCATGGGCTTCAACAGTGGGGACGGCAATGCTGCCCTCATGCACCATAACACCGCAGGCTTTGTCATCGGGGCGGATGGGCCAATCAACCATAGCAACTGGCGTGTTGGTGGGCTGATCTCTTACGGTCATTCCCAGTTCAACGTTCAGCGTGGTCGTTCCTCCTCGGCCAACAGCAACAATATCAGCATTGGTGCCTATGCCGGGACGCACTGGGGTCGCCTGAATCTCCGCTTCGGGGCCATCTATAGCTGGAACGTCATCAATACCCATCGTCATGTTGCCGTGGGTGATTATGGCGGGCGTCTCAGCAGCAGCTATCTGGGTGGTACGGCCCAGGGCTTCGGGGAGCTGGGTTACAAGTTCCGTGGGGAACGCAGCATGTTCGAGCCGTTCATGAACGTGGCTTATGTGAACATGCAGAGCGACAGCTATCGTGAGCATGGCAACGAGGCTGCCCTGCACAGCCACGGGACGGATACGGGTGTGACCTTCTCGAGCTTCGGCTTCCGCACGGCAACGACTGTAGGCATTGGCAAGGCGGTCTTCATGCCGCACCTGTCCGCTGCATACCGTCATGCCTTTGGTCGGACGGGCTCCCGCCAGCGTGAGACCTTCGCCATGGGTAGTGGTGCCGGTGACATGGATGTGGCCGGTGTGCTGCTTTCCAGAAATGCGGCCGTCGTGCAGGCTGGTGTGACCGCCCGGGTGAGCGAGCGTGTTGACCTGGACCTGTCCTATATCGGGCAGTATGGCAACCAGTCCACCGAGAGTGGTGGGACAGGGTCCGTCAAGGTCCGCTTCTGAGAGGCGGACCGGGGGACATCTCCTGCTGGAAGGAACGGGGTGGGGCGCAGGCTCCACCCCGTTTTTTCATGCCCTTCTGCCAGGGAGAAAGGCCTTCAGGGAAGGCGGAACGGTTCAGAAATTCTGCACGTCTTTCGGGCGGAAGACTGTGATGCCGAGGCTGATGAAACTTCCCGAAAGAACGCAGAGGATGGCGGCAGCAGGCAACCCTCCTGCCAGCAGCGGAGCAAGGGAGGGGACCAGCCGCCCGGCCACACCCTGCCCCAGAGAGCCGACAGCATAGCTGGTGCCCATGCCTGCGCTGCGGCCTGCATCGGGGAAGCGCTGGGAGAGATAATGGGGCACCAGAGCATAGATACCGGAGGCCGCTGCCCCGATGAAGAAGGCGGAGGCCAGCAGGATGGCCCATGGTCCAGCTGTGAGGAAGGGGATGATCAGCAGCATGACAGCTCCGAGCGCCACCCGCATGACGAGCCCTTCCCCGAAGCGGGTTGCCAGTGCCCCGCAGAGGATCTTCCCGGCAAGCGAGCCGAGGCAGTAGAGGGCCACCGGCCAGAAGATGAGCTGGGGGCTGAGATGGTGGTTGTCCCGCAGGATGGCAGGATAGAATGTGTAGAGGGCGGCCTTCTGGAACTCCAGAAAACACATGAAGGCAATGGCCTGGAAGGCGGCGCCGTTCCAGAACTGCCGGGCAGTCTGCCAGAAAGAGGCGGCCGGTTCTGCCGGAGCCTGATCGTGCTGACGCTTTTTCTCTTCCTGCGCAGCGAGCCAGAGAGGGCTTTCCTTCACCCTGAAACGGATGAAGAAGATGAGCAGGGCAGGCAGCAGCCCGATGAAAAACATGACACGCCAGCCATGATGGGGCAGGATGAGGGCCTGTGCTCCGGCCGCTGCCATATAGCCGATTTCGTAACCGGCCATCATGGTGGCGGAGGCCAGAGGCCGCAGCGGGCCGGGAACACTTTCCATCAGCAGGGTGGCGGAGGCCGTCCATTCTCCACCAAAACCGATCCCGAACAGGAATTGTGTGATGACCAGCGTGGTGATGCTGTGGGTTGTCCCCGTGAGGGCGGCAAAGAGGGCGAAGAAGAGGATGCCGAGCGTGAAGGCAGGCTTGCGGCCGAAACGGTCGGAGAGCCAGCCCCAACCCGTGTTGCCTACGGCCCGTCCCAGAGCCTGTGCCAGAAAGACACTGCCAAGGGCGGCCAGCGTGCAGCCGAAATCCCGGGCAATGTCGGGCAGGGTGAACATCAGGGTTGTCTGGTCAAAGGCATCGAGAAACCAGCCGCTGAAAGCAGCAAGGGTGACCTGCCAGTAAGGCAGCAGGGCGCTGAACCCGGGCCGGCCACCCGGAGAGGAGGAAGAAGCGGAAACAGGCAAGACAGGCCTCCGGCAAACGATGTTCCCCGCCTGGGGAGATATGGAGCCACCAGCTATAGAGGAGTGGGTAAAAAAACTGTAGCCAGACAGTCCTGTTTAATGGGTCCTGTAACCATGTTTTCGTTTATAACAGTGTTTAAACCTTGCTTTCTGGGGGGCGGACCATAAATTGATGACCCTGAGGAGAGCAATGTCTATGAATTATGATACCCTGTTCCAGAATGCGCTGGATGGCCTCCGGGCTGATGGCAGCTATCGTTATTTTGCGGAGCTGGAACGTCACGTCGGCAGGTTTCCCAAAGCCTTCCACCATGGCGTCGGGCGTGATGTAACGGTCTGGTGCTCCAACGACTATCTGGGTATGGGGCAGCACCCCGCAGTGCTGGAGGCCATCCATAAATCTCTGGATGAAAGTGGTGCAGGTGCAGGCGGGACACGGAACATCTCCGGCACCAACCATCATCATGTCCTGCTGGAAAAGGAGCTGGCCTCCCTGCATGGCAAGGAAAGTGCCCTGCTTTTCAATTCCGGTTATCTCTCCAACTGGGTGACGCTGGGCACGTTGGCCGCACGGCTGAAAGGCTGTGTCGTGCTGTCTGATGAACTCAATCATGCCTCCATGATCGAAGGCATCCGCCATTCCCGTGCGGAGAAACGCATCTTCAGGCACAATGATCTTGAAGACCTTGAGGCCAGGCTGAAAGAGCTGCCTCTGGATACGCCGAAGATCATCGCCTTCGAGTCCGTCTATTCCATGAATGGCGACATTGCTCCGATTGAAGAAATCTGCGATCTGGCCGACCGTTACAACGCCATGACCTATCTGGATGAGGTCCATGCCGTGGGCATGTATGGCCCGCAGGGTGGCGGCGTAGCGCAGGAGCGTGGTCTGGAACACCGGCTGACCGTCATCGAGGGGACGTTGGGCAAGGCCTATGGCGTGGTGGGGGGCTATATCGCAGCCTCTGCTGCCCTGTGTGATTTCGTGCGCTCTTTTGGCTCAGGCTTCATTTTCTCCACCTCCCTGCCGCCGATGATTGCGGCGGGTGTGCTGGCCAGTGTCCGGCATCTGCGCCACAGCGATGCCGAGCGCAAGGGGCAGCGGGAGGCCGTGGCCCTGCTGAGGAAGAAGCTGGACGAGGTGAAAATCCCCTACATGCCTGGTCAGTCGCACATCACGCCCGTCATGGTGGGAGATGCCACCCTCTGCCGTGAGCTGACGGACAGCCTGCTGAAGCGCTTCGGCCATTATCTCCAGCCTATCAACTATCCGACCGTCCCCCGAGGGACGGAGCGCCTGCGCCTGACCCCGGGGCCGCTCCATACGGAAGAGGAGCTGACCTCTCTGGTCAGTGCGCTGGACACGCTCTGGACAGAACTGAAACTGCCCCGTTCGGAGGCTTAAAAGCCTCCGACAATCTGAAAGTCGCAGAAGGTCCCACGACGGTTTGCCAGTTCCGTCGTGTGGATGCGGCGTAGGCGGATGCCAGCATCAAAAGTGACGTTGATGTGCTGGTTCAGACTGCCGGTAAGGTCGGCGCCTACGCTGGCGAGGGTGGCCGCCCGGGCGCCCGTGCCCACATGGTGGACCTGCCGGTTGTCCGCCCAGTCCCAGAAGATGCCAAGCTTGTTGCTGTCCGGCTGTCCCGGCGTGGGCAGGTGAGCCAGCTGGAGCAGGGAGAGAGCGGGAGTGAAGACTTCCTCGCTGACGGCATTGCCGTTGCTGCCGAAGGATGTATTGGCAAAATAGCCACGGGCATTGCCCATGCCGCCGATCATGAGCTGTTCACTATAGAGCAGGTTCTTGCTGGCCCGCTGGAATGTTACCTTCGTTGTGGAAGAAAAGCCGTAGGGCAGGTTCTGTGTCCGGGTGAGCATCAGCCGGTCATAGACATAATTGGGGCTGGAGAGAGGGAAGATGCTCTCATAGGCTCGCCGCGTATCATTTTTCATCAGGCCGCCGGGACCGTAGAAAAACTGGTTGTTGATCTGCGTCTGCCCCCACGGGTCCTGTATGGACCCTGTATAGCCCACGACAAACTGGGCCGTGGCGGCTTTGGAGAGCGTGATGGTGTGGGCATGGTAGAACTGGTCGGAATGGGTGTTTTTCCAGTCAAAACCGAGCTGGATCATGCCGTCCAGCCCGGCATCCCGGCCAAGGGCAATATGGTCGAACATGTGCAGCCAGCGCAGTGAAATCTGCCCGCTGAGACCCCGGTTTATGAGGCCCGGCGTGTTGCTGGTCGGGTGGGAGAGGGCATAGTTCCCGAAAATCTGCAAGGCATTATGGCCGAGGAGCGGGATGGTCCAGCTGCCCGTGTGGTTGTCGAACCGGTTCATGAAGGTGCGGTTGAACTGGTAGGTCAGTATCTGCCCCAGCCCGAAGGCATTGCCCCATGAGGCCCCCGTGTACCAGTTGAGCCGGCCCAGTGAGCGGTCCGCCTGATTGTTCATGGCGGCATAGCCATAGACGGGAAAGCGGTCTGTCACGTTGATGTCCACATCCGTGCTGCCGGGGTGGCTGCCGGGGCGGTAGATGAGGTCCGCCGTGCGGAAGGGGTTGAGGTTCAGCCAGTCCAGGTCTGTCTGGAGGGCCGTCAGGGCCATGGTCTGGTTGGGAGTGAGGTTGCTGGCCTGCCGGACCTGCCAGGCAGGTGTCCAGCGGTTGCCATGCACGGTGATGCGGTCAAGCCGGTATTCCGAGACATCAATATGCAGCACGCCCCCGTGTACACGCTGGGGAGGCACGGTGATGCTGATGAAGGCCCGGTCATGCTGGCGGAAGAAGATGGCGATGGCTCCCGTCAGCTCATGCATTTTCTGGAATGTCAGAGGATGGCCGATATAGGGGAGGATTACCCGATAGAGACCGGGTGCGTGGCTCAGCTTCAGCCCTTCGGAAGAAATGGGCTGCTGGGCTGTTCTGCTGCCTGTATGGCCTGCCGGCTGCAGGATGACGGCCTGGAGGCGGGGCAGGGCGAGAGTGTCTTCCAGATGCGGGGTCGGGTTGGGGCCCGCAGTCCCCGGCTGGAGAGGGATGATGGGGTGGGATGATGGTGTACGGCTGGTATCCGGTTCGGTCCCTCTGGTATCGGCAGAGGGACTGCCGATCGTATGATGATTGAAAAACCCCAGGGGGGTGGGCAGGGCTGTAGCCGGAATCCCGGCGGGGGTGCTGGCCGGAGGAATGGTCTGGGCCATGGCTGTTCCCGGTAGAAACAGGGCCGCCAGAGCCATGGCGGACCCGCAGGACGGGAAAGAGAGGACGGGCAGGGCGAAAAGACGGAACGGGCTGACGGTCACGGGGCAGCAGCACCGGGGAGAGCACTGTTGCGCAGCTCCACATCTCCATCAGGCAGGGTCTCCGCCTTGTTGACGGGAATTTCGCTGGAGCGGTTTCCTGCAAGGGTAAAGGCATTCCCGTCGGCACTGGCCAGGCTGGCGGCGGCATCCAGCGTCAGGGCGCTGTCGCTGGAGCCGGTGCGGGCGCAGGGTTCCGGGAGAATGTAAAGCCCGGTCGGGCCGAAGGAGGCATTCAGGGTGGCACGGCGTGTCCTGGGCGCCTTGGGGTCTGTCGTGGTCAGGTCGGGCTGGGCGCTGACTCCGATGGTTACCGTCTCGAACCCTTTGCCGTGTCGCAGCGTGCCGAAGCGGTACGGCGTGTGTGGCCCTGCAGTTTTCATGGAGGTTGGCAGATGGGCCGTGCCCGGTGTCTGGCACCCGCCGGGAGAGACAAGCAGCCCGTTGGGCGCTGTGACCGTGCCATCCGCTGCAATATGGTAAAGTTCCCCGGTAAGGCTGGTCTGGTTCTTTATGGGGGAATGGGTGTTGCCCACGACACTGTCGAGCATCGTGTTGGCGGTGGTTGCGCTCCGGGCGCCCGGGGAATAACCGGCCACCGGTGTGCTCTGGCCCAATGCTGATTGGGGAGCAGAGACATACAGTACACCGCCAGCCAGCAGGGCAGGCAGGATTCTGGTCAGAATGGCTGTGGTGCAGGCACCCATGACAGATGACCCCCCCTTGGTGGACAGACAATGCAGCCGTTCACGGACAGGGGATGTATAAAGTATCTTTCATGAGTGGCAAAGTATTTCGGGGGAGTGGGAACAGTCCCGGCCTGTCCCGATATGGTCGGGACAGGCCGGGAGGGGCCTCATCTCTGTGCCACACTTTCAGGCAGGGCAATGGTTGGCTGGGCTATCCCGGCCTCATCAACATAGGGCCCTTCCGCCAGGAGCTGGATGCTCAGCATGTCCCGCTCATGAATGGTGGGAAACTCTTCCAGAGAGAGGAGGGCGTTGCCGTTTGTCCAGCGGCAGGGGCTGTTCTCCACCACATCCCAGCCGGAAGCGTGGGGATCCGACATATGGGATGTCAGGCTGTGGGTCTGCTTTTCCTGGTACAGCTCCACGGCACCGACGAGGACACCGAGGAAACGGCGGTCATCCACATAGGGGCCGATGGTGTCGCAGGGGCGGCTTGTGCGGGAGCGAAGGTAAAGGGCTGTCACGCCTTCCGGCAGAAGGAAGATGGCCCGGTCCTGTATCCGGCGGACAGGGTAGAGAACGTCCCCGGCATTGGTGACCAGATGGAAGTCTGAATCCTGCACCAGGGAGACAGGTGGTACCTGCCGGGCAAAACCGAGGGCGCGGGCCCGCTCGTCCAGCGCCTCATGCAGTGGCTGGATGGAGGCGGTATCCACGGTCAGCGGAGCGCAGGCATCCTTTTCCCAGCTCTTGGAGGGCGGGAAAGCCACGACATTTCCTTCCTGGAGGAAAGTCATCTCATGGAAATTGCGGCGGCTGCTGCCGCTGAGATAACTTTCCGTCATCACGCTGTTGGCACGGACGATGCTGTGCTCTGCCGTCTCAAAGTGATAATAGTCGTAAGAGAGACGTTCACGGTCATAGTGGATGGACCGGTGATTGACGAGCATCCGCACCGGGACGAAATGGCCATCAAGATAGAGCGTGTGCTCTGATGTTACATACAGGTCGGCATCAGGGCAGCCATCTCCCAGTGCATTTTTTCTGATGCAGACGGCATAGCCTGCCCGGTCATCCGGCAGATGGGGCTGGACATCGATACGGCCCCGCCCTGCCCATGTTATCGGCTCCAGCTTCTGGTTGCCGTCAGGGCCGGTCAGGACGAGATCACCAACAGCGAGAGTTTCGACAGCCCGAGGCCCAGCATCCGTCATGATCATGGACCCGGGGAGGAAGCAGGCGATGTCGATGTTGGTGACGCCGGTGTCAAAGGTCCAGTCGACATTGCTGAGTGTTACAGGCGATCCCGGTGTCGCTGGGCTGCCCTGATTCAGGGAATCAAAGCCCGTATTGGGGACAAGCTGTAGATAGAGATAATGCTTCCCGGTTTGGACGGCTGCTGCCAGATTGGACAGGCCAAGATACGTCTGTTGTTCGTCAGGAGGAAGAGGGGCATACTGTTGCCCGTCCCCTATCTGTTTTATGAATTGAACATTCTTTATCGCAAACTCTGCAACGACAGAAGGAGTTGGAGGAATGACATCCATGTAGGTAAACGAACCTACATAAGACAGGTACGTTACAGCAAAAACATTTGTGTTGGGGATATGCATGAGGACAACAGCCTTGTCTCCCGACTGGCTTATGTTCACGCCCTGGACCATGGCCAGCTGATATATCGGCTGGGCAGAAGTGAGCTGGTTTGTTGCAGTGAGCCGGGTGTTGAAAACGTTCCCGGTTGCTGGGTTCGGGAGGGTCTCCGGACCAAACCAGAAGCCGGGGAGACCAGTAGTATTGCCGCCCCCTGTATCAGGAGACAGGTTGGAGTACTTCTGTGGTTTTTCCCATGTGATTGACATGACTGTTCTCCAGTGGGGTGCAGACCGTCGATGATTCTGTACGAAATAGGGAGATGATGATGAGGCTCTGTGGTATTTTTGTGGTGTAATTTCAGCGATGATATCTGAATTCCTTGAATGGTATTAGAAAAAGAAAAGATTTTCCTGTTAATGAATTGTACTATTTTTCACTAATATAGTATTAATCAATTTATTATTGAATTTTTATTAATTTCTGTTCCTCCCTTGAATGTGGGTAACAGACCTGTGTGCCCTCTCCTCTTTTGCAGGAGGGGCAGGGTGGATATGATGGGAGCCGAAATGACACAGTCTGCACGATATGGGCCAGCCATGGCTGGGGTCAGAAACAAGGATGGGCAGGAATGCAAGATGCTGGCCGAGCAGGCTACCGATTGTCTTCTGGACTATCTGTACGGGGAGCCGAAGGCCCTGGTCGAGGATAGTGCGGTGTTCCTGCTGGAGATACGGAAGATATGGCAGCAGCATGGTGTGGATGAAAGTGCCATCTGGCAGGAACTGAGTGAGCGGATTGACCTTTCATCCGATTTGCTGAAACGTGGCATCCGGGCCCGCAAGGGGGGCCGTTACCGCTCCACGAAGCTGCCCTGACAGGCTGGTGGCAGGTAGCGGGATTGATGGTGGAAGAGCGACGGGAGCCGCAATGACAGGCCTGCACGGAACATTTCTGGAGCATCTTGGCGCGATGGACTGGGCCATGCTGGTTCTTGTTGGCCTGTCGGCCCTCTGGGGGCTGGTGAGAGGGCTTTCGCACGAGAGCGGAGCCCTGCTGGTCTGGATAGGCAGTTTCTGGCTGGTAGGCCGCTGGGGGGGCGTGGCCTTGTCCCATCTGGCTCCGCTTGTTTCTCCTACCTTTCAGGGGACGGCTGTTTTCACCTGGGGCGGGCGGCTGGGGCTGTTCGTTCTGGTCATGATTGTTCTGAATCTGGTGACCAGCCAGCTGGCCCGTGGCATGAGAGGGCTGCTCTCCGGCCCGTTGGACGCACTGCTTGGGGCTGGTTTCGGGCTGGTGCGGGGTTATGTCGTGCTGGTGCTGCTCTTCTGTGCGGGCAGCTATCTGGCGCAGGACTGGCTGGAAGCCGCCATGCAGGGGAGTGTCCTTGCACCTTTCGTGGTGCGTGGCGTGGCTTTTTTGCAGGGATATATACCGCTTTCATGGTCGGAACATCTTGCCTTTCTGCCATCGAATAGCCATTGAAGGGGGGTCGCAGGCATCACCCTGACGGACAGGCTGCCCTGAAGAAGGGCAATGGCCGGTTTTTTCAAGGGGTTGGCTGCCTGTGCCGCTGTGCCACTTAGATATGAGCGGGATTCGCCCGTCAGGTTTGCTCCATCGATATGTCTTTTCCTGAATCGTCCAGTCGTCCCTATGAGGAATGTGGTGTTTTTGGTGTCTGGGGTGTGCCGAATGCGGCAGCGCTGACAGCTCTCGGCCTGCATGCCCTCCAGCATCGTGGTCAGGAGGCGGCCGGTATCGTCAGTTTTGATGGCGACACGTTCCACCAGCACAAGGCGCTGGGCCTTGTCGGAGATGTGTTTGGCAATCAGGACGTGATAGCAGGCCTGCCGGGGGAGGCGGCCATAGGGCACAACCGTTATGGCACAACGGGTGGCAGCCATGTGCGCAATGTCCAGCCCATCTATGCCGATTACGCCTTTGGTGGTCTGGCCGTGGCCCATAATGGCAATCTGACCAATGCCGCCACCCTGCGCAAGGCGCTGGTAAAGCGTGGCTGTATTTTCCATTCCACGATGGATACGGAGGTCATCGTCCATCTTGTCGCCATTTCGCTCTATGACACGGTGATCGAGCGGTTGATGGATGCGGCAAAGAAGATCAAGGGGGCTTATTCCCTCATCACCCTGACACCGGATGACGGGATGCTGGGGATGAGGGACCCGCTGGGCGTGCGACCGCTGGTTCTGGGCCGCATGCCCGGGCATGAGGACAAACAGGGCGGCTGGGTGCTGGCCAGTGAGACCTGTGCGCTGGACATCATCGGTGCTGACTATGTGCGTGACATCGAGCCGGGTGAAATTGTCGTCATCAATGCGGATGGGGTGAAATCTCTCTGGCCGTTTGGGGATATTGGCCGCCGGTTCTGCATTTTTGAATACATCTATTTTGCCCGGCCGGATTCCGTGCTGGAGGGACAGTCCGTCTATGAAGTGCGGACCCGCATCGGTGGCGAATTGGCCCGGGAGAGTGGGGTCGACGCTGATGTGGTCGTGCCTGTGCCGGATTCTGGCGTGCCTTCTGCCATCGGGTATGCTCATGAGAGTGGCCTGCCCTATGAGATGGGCATCGTGCGCAACCATTATGTAGGCCGGACGTTCATCCAGCCGACCGATCAGGTCCGTAATCTTGGCGTGAAGATGAAACACTCGGCCAATAAGGCCGTGCTGGAAGGACGCCGGGTCATTCTGGTGGACGATTCCATCGTGCGCGGCACGACATCCCGCAAGATTGTGGACATGGTCCGGGCAGCGGGAGCGAAGGAAGTGCACATGCGCATCACTTCTCCACCGACCAAACATCCCTGCTTCTACGGGATTGATACGCCCTCCGAGAAGCATCTTCTGGCCGCCCGTCATTCGCTGGAAGAGATGTGCAAGGCCATCAATGCGGACAGTCTGGCGTTCATCAGTTTTGATGGCCTCTACCGTGCCCTTGGTCATCAGGGGCGCCCGGTGGAGAACCATACAAACTGCGATGCCTGCTTCTCCGGGGATTACCCCATCACACTGGTGGACAAGGATGGCAATCTGATCCAGCAGTAAGCGAGAACTTGGCTGATTGGCTTAGGGGAAAGCCCGCATGGACACGCCATGCGGGCTTTTTTTGTGTGGTTGAAAAGTCACAGAATGAAATTAAATTAACCTTATGTAAGGAATTGTCTTTCTGTGAATGGGAATGGCAATAAAATATGCATATACATAGAGTATGTCCTTTTGATTCTTTGGAGTGAGAACGGTGCCTAGGTATAATCTATTTTCTTTTAAGGGATTTGGTAATCTAGATTTTTGTTCTTCTTCTTGTAAAGGACATCATAATAAGAAAAGATATCTCGGATGTATTGGAATGTCTGTGAGCGTTCTGGCTTTGACGGTCGGGGTGATGGGTGTTGTTCAGGCTGATGTCATGCAGCCGATGGACGTTATTACGCAGGTGAATGGTCAATCTGGTACTGTAACTGTTTCAGTGCCGGTAGGGCAGGAAGTATTGTTCGGAAGTGGAAATAATAACTACGATGGACTTTCGAATAATGATTACAATAAACTGAGTGATCTTAACCTTATAAGTGGAGGGAAGAGTCCATATAATAGTTATGTGTCATACTATTCAATAAATGCTAACACTTTAAAATTAGAAGGTGGTGGCTCCCTTTCGGTAGGTGGAGGAAATATAGGATTTTCATCAAATGATATAAAAACAATAAATATAGACAATGGAATACTTATTGATATTCAGGACGGCAACAGTGGTGGGGGTGTTGCTTCTGGTTTGAAGAATTTATATCCAAACAGCAATATAAAAGAGGTGTCATATCCTGATTTGAATATTAAAGATGGAAGTTTTTTGCGCATAAATTCCGCTCAAAATAGTATTTATAATTCTTTTAATTCAATAAATGGCAGTGGAGGTATCTCTCTTATTAACACGAAGACTCCTATACAGGGAGATGGTTCTCAATTCTCTGTTGTCGGAAAATTGTACATATATGGTTCTGGGAGTCATTTTTCAGGTTCTATTAAAGGTGATGGGAACTTAGATATGGCAGGTTTCCCATCATCAAATACTAAGTACGTTTCTTCTGGTTCAAATTCGTCATATTCGGTAGTATATCCGCTTTTTTCTGTAAATTCTTCTTTTTCAGATTTTAAACAGGTAAAAATTAACAATCTTGGATTATTTGATATTTCAGGTAACGGATACCATTCGGGAGAGGATATTACGCCAAGACAGATGGGGAACACATTTCTTCACGCTGGAGCAGAGGTAGATGTTGGGGAGCTTCGGGTTGCTGGAGGGTATGATAACGGATACTTCACTGAGAGTACATCAAACGGTCCTGTATATGGTGGAGGTGGAGTTGATTCTAATAATGCAACGCTTGTTGTAAGTGATGAGGGGACGTCTTTACATACTGAACAGCTGGTTGTAGGTCAGCAGACTGGCCGTGTGCCTTCCTCCGTCATGTCTCTTTTTACGTCTAATCCTGATTTGGGTTTTACCCCGTTTTATGGGGCGTCTCATGGGACATTATGGATTGCTAATGGTGCAGCTCTTTTTGTGTCCGGCGGCGGGATTAATGGTGGTGTTTATCTCGGGAATTCAGCAGGGAATGGCCCGGATGATCGAACAAATGGCATGAACACCAATCCTTATTATTCTGAAGGTGAAGCTCATGGTGTCATTCATGTCACTGGGAATCAGGTCGGGTATGATGCGTCCGGTAATTTTGTCAATCCGGGTACGGTGGGTCAGTCTGCTCAGCTGAATGTCCAGAATGGTGGTCTCTGGATCGGCCCAGTCGATGGCGGGAAAGGGTCTGGCGACATCATCGTTGATCATGGTGGGCAGCTGAATCTGGACAGTTCCTTTGCCGTTCTGGGCGGCCAGAATGGTGCGGGTAACATAGCCATCAATCAGGGTGGTACGGCCACGGTGACGGGCATGAAGCCGCTTGGTCTCGTGCCGGAAAATCAGGGATCAACCTTCAACACGCAGCGGCAGGGCACCTTTACGGTCTCGGATGGTGGTAGCTTGAACATCGGTACGGCTACGAGTGCCGGTAGTCTGAAGCTGTATGGTGACCTGAATCTTGCCGGAGGCAGCACGACAACCTTTTATGAAGGGACGACCTCAGACAAAGGGAATAAGGGGGATGCCTATAATTCCCATGCTGAAGTCAGCGGCAATGTAACGCTGGGTGGCAACATTCAGATTGCGGGAATTGCCGGGCAGAACAGGGGGCAGAATGGTGCTGTCGATGTTGGCATCTATCATCTGATCGATTATACGGGCACGCTTTCCGGGCAGCAGCAGGCCACGCTGCTGCCAACCAGAGCCGGGCAGATGCTCAGCTACGTCCATGATGACGCAGCAAAGAGTGTTGACGTCATGGTAGCTCAGGTCACCACAGATGGGAGAGGAACAGGCGGTACAGCCAACACGTCGGGGACTGGCACGGCGACTGGTGCAGACAATACGGGTGCGGCTACGGCCCATGAGGGCACGACTGGCGGTACGGGTACGTCTGGTAGTGGGGAGAAAACACAGCAAATTACTTTGACATCATGGTCTGGTGGTGATGCCGTCATGACTTCATATGGTGTTTTTGATGGACAAATGGGTTCTCCTATAGCTCCCCCAAATTTTGTTGGATCAGGCGGGACAATTACGGTTGAAGGGAGCGGCTCGCAGCCTACTCAGGCCTCCGTCGTCAATTTCGGCTCTGGTGGCTATGCGCTGACCGGTGGGGCACTGGCAGCGGTGCCAACCAGCAATGGCCAGAACATGTTGGGCGTGAATGCCGAGGCAGGGCGTAGTGGTACGATTGCCACGTCCATCGTGGATGATGGTCCGTCCAAGACAGGCCTGATGAAAACGGGGACTGGAACCGTCACGCTGGCGGGTCGGAACGATTATGGCGGTGCCACAGGTGTGCTGGCCGGCACGCTGGACGTGGCCCGGAATGCGGTGATCTCCGACAGGAGCCAGGTTTCCGTGGCACAGGGGGCTGAGCTGGATGTGGCTGGACAGGTTGGCCGCATCGTGAACAACGGCACGCTTTCCGTGACTGGTCAGACGGGGGACGTGTCCAACAGCAGTGGTCAGGCCACCATTTCCGGTACGGGGCAGGTGGCCTCCATGACCAATATGGGCACGGTGCAGCTGAGCGGCCAGGGCAGGGTGACAGGAACGCTGGACCAGCAGTCCGGTATGGTCACGCTGGCGGACAGTGCCAGCATCGGCACGCTGAAGAGCAATGGCTCGCAGGAGCTTGACCAGGCTGCCGGACTGGACCGGACGGATGGCCGGATGAGTGCCAGCCGTCAGGCCTATGTGGAGGCGCAGCTTTCCAGAACGACAGACCCGCAGACCCGGTCCCTGCTGCTGGCGGTGCATGATAGCATGACGGGAAATTCCGGAGCCGTACTGGGTGACCTGAAGGGAGCGGGAAATCTTTTCGTCGTTGCCGACAATGCGAAGGCCGGGATCGGCACCCTGACGGGCTATGGCACGGGGTATCTAGGGAACGGTTCGACGCTGACGCTGACAGGGAGCAACACCTCTTATGGTGATGCCTTGTTCGGTCAGGGCGGGCTGATCGTTCAGGGGCAGAATGTCGTCTTCAGGGGGACGAACTATTATTCTGGTGGCACGGAGATTGCCCAGGAGGCTGATGTCACGGCTGGAACGCAGTCTCTGGGCACGAACGGCATTGCCGTGGACGGTACGCTGACGGTCGAGGAGAATGGCACGGAAAGTCTCGATAATTCCCTGAGCGGTTCCGGAACCTTCAACAAGACCGGAACGGGTTTCCTGACGTTGGCCCAGTCTGTTGATGACAGTCATTTCGACGGCACGACGAACGTGCGTCAGGGCGGGCTGGCCGTGAACGGCACGCTTGGTGGTGCCACGAACGTGGCCGCCGGGGCCATGATCTCCGGCAGCGGGACGGTCCACAACCTGTCCTTGGACCCGAACGCTTCCCTTGGCGTGACGCTGGATGGGGGTAAGGGAGCAGCCACATCGCTGACGCTGGCAGGTACCGAGAACCACCTGAACGGGGCACAGGTTGCGGCTACGGTCAGCAATCTGTCCAGTATGGCCATGCGGCAGCATTACAGGACAACTATCTTGAAACTGGCCGATGGGGCCCTAGCTACCGGTACGTTGGGTGAGAAGGCCCGGATGTCCAGCAGTGATGAGGGGGCGGTATCCCCTCTGAGCACGGCTTTCCTGAGTGGTACGGTATCGGAAGCGCAGGATGGACGCAGCTGGATTATGGATTATGTGCGTGTGGCGAATTTCAATGCCTATGCGCAGGACCGTAACGAGCGGCAGGTTGCCGGCAGTCTGGACCGGGCTGGGACATCGGCAGGCTTCATGGATGCCCTAGCCGGGTCCGCCATGCAGACGGGTGAGCAGGTCCGCGGGGCTTATAATGCCCTCTCGGGTGAGATCAATGCCAGTGCCAAGACGGCGATGGTCAATGACAGTTTCTATGTTCAGGAAACTGTGGTGGACCGTCTGGACTGTGCAGGGGATGCGCTGCGTGCCCATGCCCATGATGGCAGGGAGCAGACGAGCGGTTACTGCGATGTGGATCCGACCCGTCATGTCTCCGTCTGGGGGACGGTCTATGGGCAGAAGGGTGGCCAGTCCGGCGGAGCTGCCGGTGCGGGGCATATGGGCCAGTCCAGCGTGGGCTGGATCATGGGGGCTGACACGGGGCTGAAAGGTGGCTGGCGTCTTGGCGGGCTTCTGGCCTATGGGCGTGACTGGTTCAGTGTGCAGTCAGGCCGTGGCTCTTCGGCCCATGCCAATTCCGCCACCATCGGTGCCTATGTGGGAAATGCGTGGCGTGTCGGTGGGCTGACGGACAATGCGGCCATCACCTTCAAGGGAGGCCTCAGCTATTCTTGGAACATGCTGCATACGAGCCGTCGTGTCACCTATGGTGATTATGCGGGTCGTCTGTCCTCCAACAACCGGACCGGCACGGGGCAGGCCTTTGTAGAGACGGGGTATCGCATGGTTTTTGCCAGTGAGAGCCGCCTCCCGCTTGAGGTCGAGCCTTTTGCCCGGATGACCTACCTGAACTATGACCAGACCGGCTTCCATGAACATGGAGCTGAGACGGCTCTTGCCGTGAAGGGACGCAACAGTTCCATCGGGTTCTCCACGGTCGGGGTCAAGCTGGCCACGAGCGTGAATATTGGCAGGGTTATCTTCTCGCCTCATCTGGAGGCCGGATACCGTCGGGCCTTCGGGCGGACGAACGCCTCTGTGCGGGAAGGGTTCTCCACGCTGGGTGATGGGTATGGCATGAGCGTGCAGGGGACCCCACTTTCTGTCAGCACGGCGCAGATCAACACGGGTTTTGCGGCGCATCTGACGGACCGGATCGACGTGAATGTCGATTATGTCGGTCAGTATGGTGGGCATCAGACCAGCTCTGGCGGGTCTGGGAACTTCCGTTACAAATTTTAAATTAAATGGAGGAAGGTCGTTCAGGAGGCGGCCCCTGTCTGATGGATCAAAGGGAAAGCCCGCATGGTGTGTCCATGCGGGCTTTTTCTGTAGAGGCTGGCACATGAGTATCCCTTCTGGTGGTTCATGAAAGCAATTATGAAAATTGATTTTTGTTAATATAATGTACTGTTTCATGAGTATGGGCGTTGATGATTATAAATTAATATATCAAATCATTAATTTACAATCAATATACCAATGTTGTTTGTCATTTTATGGTCATGATTCTTATTTTTAATAATATATTCCGTAAATGGCACAATTTTTATGGCAACGCTCTCATGAGACGGGGCCATGTGCCCTATCGGTACTGTCATCGGATTTTGTCACGAAAGGTTTTTGTCTATGACGGACCTGTCCAATGTTTCGGTAGCGTATTATCCTAAGAGGCATCTGGCTCCTGTACCGGTCCCCGGCAGACACAAATGGCAGAATGACGGTCAAAACTACGTTTATGACCGGAAGGCCAGACTGTGGAGGACGTGGGCTCTGGGAAACCCGGAATGGACTCCTAACAGCGGTTTTCTAACGACGTCGTGGATTTCTTATAGCGGCCCTACCATCGATACGATGACGTCGGATGATGATCGTGAGCCTTCCGGCAAGGATGTCTTCATCGACAAGAATAGCAGTCTTTCCGGCACGTACTGGTCCGGAAGTGTGTGGGTGGATGAAGAAGACAGGCTGGGCCGTGGTCGGGGCAGTGTCTATTATTACATATCTGGCCCGGCCCCTGTCTTGCAGGCCATATATCTCCTGGTGGCGAAGAGGCTCGGCGAGGTTCCGTACAATTTGGGGATATGCTGTTCTCCTGATCTCGTGCCGGACTCCGTGCGTGATGAGGGGCGGGACTTCAGGGACTGCCGTGTATTCTGGGATGACGATAACAGCCAGCTGGTGATGGCAACGACGATCGGAACACGGTTTGCGTTCTTTCGCAGCGTTAATGGGACGTCATGGGATTTTCTTTCCAGCATGGAAGGACCAGGACCGCTGGTGGAGTGCCCCAATGTCATGAAGCTGAAAATCGTGGATGATCATGGGAATACTCTGGGACATAAGTGGGCGATACTGGGAGCCGTGCAGGGTGATTATCCTGGCGGGCCCCAGTCGCATGAATGCTGTGTGGCCTGGCTGGGGGCGTGGGATGGCACGCAGTTTATTCCGGATGAGCAGGCCAAGGCCATCCCTCTGGATTACGGGCCGGATTCCTATGCGACCGTGGCAGGCCGCAATGGCAGGTCGACCTATGTGGGGTGCTGGCTGGGTAATTGGGATTATTCGCTCCTGCCTTCACCCTATAAGGGTTTCCAGAACATCCAGTCCTATCCCAGGGCTTGCTGGATACAGACTGACTACAGTGGCCAGCAGAAAGTCTACACATTTCCTGTGGAAAAAGCGGATGGTATCACTGGGATAGGGGGCCCCAGGCAGACGATAGGTGGTGAGGGCAATCCTGATTTTGCGTCAGATGAGGTAGAGACGTCGGACTGCTATCGTCTGGATGTTGTGCTGGATCAGGTTGATGGTCACTGGCCAGAGGAAGTACGCATATCCGTCAATAAGGGCCGGGTGGAAGGCACGGAGTACAGTACCGACCTGATCATCTACCGGAGCGGTCAGATCACGTTTGACAGGACCAGAGCAGGCATCCTGTATCCCGGCTATCCAATGAACCACCTGAGGGCTGGGGAAAGACGTATTCCATTCCGGCAGGTCTGAAGAGCAATGCGACTTCCAACATGATCATCACCATCCTGATCGATACCAGCAGCCTGGAAGTGTTCATCAATGGAGGCCAGACGTCCCTGACAGGGCTGGTCTTCCCACCGAAGGGATGTACGGGGGTCAACATTACGTCAACGCAGCCTGTTCATGTGTCCGTTTCGACAAGTGATTATTGAGGTTAGGACCAATGTCTGAGATCATTACCAACACGCTCATCGTGGAGAGGGATCACATCCGTTTCAGGGTGGCTGCCGGTAACGGCGATTACATCCGGTTCCCTGTGAGTTTTCTCAGTGACAAGGTTATGGTTATTGTCCCGTCTTACTATGATGGCAATGTCTTCAATACGTGCGGTGTGACAAAAGAGCATGTCTGTGACCGTTACGGGTTCACGCTGAGCAAGCTGGCCCATAATCAGGGGCGGACTGCTTTCTGGAACAGCTCCAGAGACCCGGTTGATGTTATTGCCTATGGCCGTCTGCCTAGAAGCCATCGTGTCTGAGAGACGGATCATTCTTTTTCCTGTCGCTGCTTCATCTCGGTGACAGCAGCATGACATGGCAGAAGGGGCCTGACGGAGCAGTCCGTTGGGCCCCTTTCATTTACGTGGAGATAGATTTTTAGCCCTTGGGTGGTTTGATGTTCGGCTGGAGCATCAGTTTCGGGTCGGCCACACGGTCATACTCCTCACCTGTCATGAAGCCGAGAGCCAGCGCACTCTGGCGGGGGCTGAGACCGTTCTCCACGGCATGGTGAGCGACCTGCGAGGCTCTGTCATACCCAATGCTGGGGGACAGGGCCGTGACCAGCACAAGGGAATGGTCCAGCTGCTGGCGGATATGGTCCTCATTGGCGGTCGTGCCCTCGATGAGGAAGCGGCGGAAATTTTCCATGCCGTCATGAAGCAGGGTCAGGCTCTGCATGATGTTCTGGATCATCACGGGCTTGTAGGCGTTCATGTCCAGCATTCCGCCAGCGCCCGCCATGCCCACGACCACGTCATTGCCCATGACCTGAAGGCACAGCATCGTCAGGGCTTCGGCCTGCGTGGGGTTGATCTTGCCGGGCATGATGGAGGAGCCGGGTTCATTCACCGGCAGGTTCAGCTCACCCAGCCCCGCCCGGGGTCCGCAGGCCAGCAGGCGGATGTCGTTGGCGATCTTGAAGAGGCTGCCCGCCAGCGTCCGCAGGGTAGAGGAGAGATGCACCAGAGCATCATGTGCTCCCTGCAGGGCAAATTTGTTGGCCCCGCTGGTGAAGTCCAGCTGGGTGAGGCGGGCAATCTCCTTGCAGGCCCGGGCAGCGAACTGCGGGTCGGTGTTCACGCCCGTACCAAGGGCCGTCCCCCCCAGAGCCAGCGGCAGCAGTCCGTCACGGGCCTGCTCCAGCCGCTGGAGGTTGTCTTCCAGCATCCCGGCATAGCCTTCCCATTCCTGTCCCAGCGTGATGGGCACGGCATCCTGAAGATGTGTCCGTCCTACCTTGACGATATGCTTCCACTGTGCGGCTTTGTGGGCAATGGCCCCGTGCAGACGTTCCAGCGCCGGGATCAGGCGGCGATGGGCCGTCAGGGCGCTGGCGATGTACATGGCACTGGGGAAGGTGTCGTTGGTGGATTGTGCCATGTTTACATGGTCATTCGGGTGCAGCGGCTTCTTGCTGCCCAGTTTCTGCCCGGTCATCTGGCTGGCCCGGTTGGCGATGACCTCATTGACATTCATGTTGAACTGCGTGCCGGAGCCAGTCATCCAGACATGGAGAGGGAAGTGCCGGTCATGCATTCCGCTCATGATCTCGTCACAGATGCGGACGATGAGCTCTGCCTTGTCCTTTTCCAGCCGTCCGCTGGCCGCATTGGCTACGGCGCAGGCCCGCTTGAGAATGGCATAGGCCTCGATCATCTCACGGGGGATGAGTTCCTGCCCGATGCTGAAATAGCGGAGTGACCGCTGGGTCTGGGCCCCCCAGAGGGCTGTCTGGGGAACGTCGATCGGGCCGAGGCCATCAGTTTCTGTACGGTTTGCCATGATGAAGAGGTCCTGCCGGAAGTAGGGTGAAAAGGGAGGGTCAGGCCGCCTGATAAGGCTGGTAGCGGGGCCGCCAGCTCAGGGTGGAGAGGGCTTCCTGCAAGGCTTCATCATCAAGGGCAGGGCAGAGCTGTTCTTCCTGGGCCTGCCGGGCTACGGCGTGGGCAACCTTCAGGGCGACATCATGAATGGTCTCAATGGGGGGAAGCAGGTTGCTGCCCCCGGTCTGCATCGGGGAGAGGGCCGCAACAGCCTGTGCTGCGGCCATGATCATCCCCTCGCTGATGTTTTCTGCCTTGCAGGCCAGCGCCCCCAGCCCAAGACCGGGGAAGATGTAGGAATTGTTGGTCTGGTCAATGATGATGCTGCGGTCATCAAGTTCAACCGGGGAGAACGGGCTGCCCGTGCTGACGATGGCCCGTCCGCCTGTCCATGTCAGAATGTCCATCGGAGTGGCCTCGACATGGCTTGTCGGGTTGGAGAGAGGGAAGATGAGGGGATGGGAGCAGTATGACGCCATCTCCCGGACCATGGCTTCCTTGAAGAGGCCCGCCTGACCGGAAACACCAATGAGGATGGTCGGGTGATTCTTGCTGATGACCTCCGCCAGAGTCCGGCCCTGTCCATTCTGGGCTGTTTCATCCTGCCGGGCAAAGAGGGCCTGCCCTTCGCTCAGCCCGTCCATGTCATGGGTCAGCAGGCCTTGGCGGTCCACGATATAGAAACGCTTCAGGGCCTCTTCCTGCGACAGCCCTTCGGCCTTCATGGCGGCAAGGAGAAGCCCGGCAATGCCAATACCCGCCGCACCGCCGCCTGCAAAGGCAATGCACTGCTGCTCCAGTGTTTCGCCTTTGGCCTTCAGGCCGCTGAGGATGGCAGCCGTGGCAATGCCTGCCGTGCCCTGAATGTCATCATTGAAGCTGGGAATACGGTTCCGATAACGCTGGAGAAGTGGTGCGGCATTGCGTCCGGCAAAATCCTCCCAGTGCAGCAGGCAGCCCGGCCAGCGGGCCTGAAGGGCCGTTACGAATTCCTCGATGAAGTCTTCATAGTCCTGCCCTCTCAGGCGGGGGGTGCGGCTGCCGATATAGGTAGGGTCATTGCGGAGGGCGACGTTGTCCGTCCCGACATCCAGCATGATGGGCATCATCAGGGCTGGATTGATCCCGGCGCAGGCCGTGTAGAGGGAAATCTTGCCAATGGGGATGCCCATGCCATTGGCTCCCAGATCGCCCAGCCCGAGGATGCGCTCACCATCCGTGACGATGACAAGGCGGATGTCGTCATTGGGGATGGCAGCCAGCCGACCTGCCATGTGCCCACGGTCCGACCCGGAGAGAAAGAGCCCCCGTGGTTTCTGCCAGATTCTGGAGAACTCCTGACAGGCCTGCCCTACACCCGGTGTGTACACGACAGGCATGAGCTCCGTGAGATACTTCTGCAACAGGGCATAGAAGAGGGTCTCGTTCGTGTCCTGTATGGCACGGAGGCGAACATGCCGGTCCAGCATGTCCGTTTCACTCATGATGTTTTCATAGGCCTGTGCGACCTGCTCTTCCAGCGTGTGGATGCCGGGTGGAAGGAGACCATGCAGCCCCAGGGCCGTGCGTTCTTCCCAGGGGAAGGCGGTGCCCTTGTTCAGGAGGGGATCATTCAGCACTGCCATGCCACGCTGGGTGACGGGATGGGAAGATGGCGTAGCGGACATGGGTATGATCCTCCGGAATCATGCAGGCTGGAAAACGGGGCAGATGATAGGCTCATGAAGGGTGAAAAGGAACCCGCCTTCAGTCTTTGTGGAGGTGCAGCCACCGGTCTCCGGCAAAGCGGAACTGGGCAAAGATGAACCCTACGGCCAGTCCTGCCAGCATGAGCAGAATCAACCATGGGGAGAAGGGGGCGAAGAGCTGGGGAAAAAGCAGCCGGGTGAGGCCAAGGACCAGCGCCAGACCGCAGAGAGAGGAGAGCAGGACCTCCCGTTTCACAGGGCCATAATGTTTTTCGGCCCGGCAGTGCGGGCAGACACTGGCCGTGTTCTGTAGCGGCTGATGGCAGCAGGGGCAGGCACTCATGCTGCGTGGGGGCAGGCTTTGCGGGGTGCTGTCCAGACGGGTGGCCGCACTGCGTGTCAGGCGGGGGAGTGAACCGGGTTTCATGGCTGTTGGCCACTCTGGGAAGTGGATGATGGTGTCATGGTGCTGGCCGGTGGGCTGATGGGCGAGGTCCTGAAGGCGGATGCTGGAATCTGGCTGGCAGGCTGCGGTCCGAAGAAGGGCTGGCCATTGATGGCATAGAGCAGCAGGGCCAGCAGGGGGATGAGCAGCAGGGTGGCAAGGCCGATGATCTTGTGGGCATTGCCTGCACCGGAGAGGCTCCGGGGCGGGGTGGAGACATGGTTGACGATCTCCCGCTCCGTCTCGATGCGGGCTGCATCATAGGGCTGTTTTTCCAGCAGGCCGGCCTTCCGGTCCCGTTCCAGCGAATCAAGCCGACGTCTGTAGAGGGACAGGGTGGGGTCGTCCGTCTGGCTGGAGACCTTCATCCGCAGGATGAGGCTGAGGCCGATGGGCAGCCCGATGAACAGGCAGATGAGGGCAACGATCAGCAGTGACATGGGTCAGTCCTTTTTCAGCAGGCTGTCCAGAGTGCGGCGTTCTTCCGGTGTGAGGGGTGCCGGTGGCGGAGCGGGACGGTACCAGAAACGGCAGGCCAGAAGCAGGGCCACCATGAGGCCGAGCAGGGGCATGAGCCAGAGCAGCGCCGTGGCTGGCGAGAAGGCGGGGCGAAGCCGGATGAATTCTCCGTATCGCTGGACCATCCAGGCCCTGATCTCTTTTGCCGTATGTCCCTGCTGGAGCTGCTGGCGGACAGCATGGCGCAGGTCCCTGGCCAGAGGGGCAGAACTTTCCTCGATGCTCTCATTCTGGCAGACGAGGCAGCGGAGCTGCTGGCCGATCTGCTGGGCCTTCCGCTCAAGAGCCGGGTCAGACAGCATCTCATCCGGCGTGTCCACGGCCAGACAGGTCGGGCTGACGAGAAGCAGCAGGAGCAGGGTGACGGCCAGCCTCATGGTGCTGCCTCCAGATGCGGAACGACACGGGTCTGGTAGACCGCCTCCGTCAGGCCACCCGTTCCATGCCAGACAATCCGTCCGCCCATCTGCGGGTCAGGCATGATGAGAAAGGTTTCCGGCACGCCGGTCACGCCCCATTCAATGGCGGCCTGTCCATCCTGATCCAGACCAAGCCGGGTGAAAGGCTGGCCTGCCCGTTCCAGCCAGCGGGAGGCACTGGCGGGCTGGTCTTTGTAGCAGAGGCCCCAGAGGGCCAGCGGTGCATCACGCTTCTTCCGGGGAGCGGCGAGGGAGGCGGCAAGCTGGCTGATGAACGGGATTTCTTCCACGCAGGGCAGGCACCATGAGGCCCAGACAGACAGCAGGACCGGCTGCGTCATGGTCCTGAAATCTTCCCGGGTCAGCCCGGCCTGTCCGGGCAGGGAGGAGAGGGCGGGGAACTCCGGCACGGGCTGGCCCGTCAGCGGGGTGTTGATGGCTCTGGGATCAAACTGCCCCCGATCCAGTCCATGAAGCATCCTGATGAATCCAAGTCCCAGCCCCGCAGCCCCCAGGGAGGGCAGGGCGGCCAGAAGATGGCGGCGTGTCAGCTGCATGATCCGACCTCCCCTTCCATCGGTTTCGGACGCCGCCGTGAGGGGAGCAGATGCAGCCCCCCGCCAAGGGCCATGATGATGCCGCCCAGCCATATCCATGAGGCCAGAGGATTTTCATGCAGGCGCAGGATGGCACTGTAATGGCTCTGCCCCTGTGGGTCACGCTCTTCCTTCACGCTGCCAAGGGCAGCATAGAGGTCTTCCAGCGGGCGGTGGAGGATGGCGACATGCAGTGTACGCTGCCCCTGCCGGGGGAAGAGGCGGATCTCTGGCGTCAGTTCTGTGAGAACCGGCCCGTGGGCATCGTGATGGCGGATGGTCAGGTGTGCTTCCACGGCCTCATAATTGGGGCCGTGATGGGCGGTCAGGGCGGTCAGTTCCCAGTCCCGCCCGGTCAGCGTGGCATGGGTGCCGGGTCTGGCCTCTATGAGGCGTTCTTGGCTGCCCGCCATGCCGCAGAGACCGAGGATGGTCACCCCCACGCCGACATGGGCCAGGCTGGCAGCCCAGAGACTGCGGGGCAGGCGGTGCAATTGGCGGCTGCCTTCAGGCAGGCCACGCAGGCGGAGGATCAGGTCACAGAGGGCGGCGCTGATGACCCACAGGGCCAGCAGGGCCGACAGGGCCGCCAGTGGTGTGGGGAACAGCCAGAAGGCGGGCAGGATGTTTCCGGCCGTGATGAGCAGGGCCGGGGCCAGACGGGGCAGGAGCCTGTCCGCTCTGGTCTGTCGCCATGGCAGGGCCATGCTCACCCCCATGACGGCCAGAAGTGGCAGGGTGAGCGGAATGGTCGTGGCGTCAAAGAAGGGTTTGCCAACGGAGAGGGTGCGGCCAAAGAGCAGCTGCATGAAGGGGGGGTAGAGCGTCCCCGTCAGCACGACGGCGCAGAGCGTGCAGAGCAGGATGTTGTTGAGCAGCAGCGCACTCTCACGGGAGAGGGGCGAGAAACCTGCCTGCGGGGTGGGCAGGGCAGGAGCACGGATGGCGAAGAGCAGCAGGCTGCCGCCGCCATACAGGCCCAGAAGCCCCAGAATGAACAGCCCCCGGGCCGGGTCGTTGGCGAAGGCATGGACGGAATTGAGAATGCCCGACCGGACGAGGAACGTCCCGGAGAGGGAAAAGGCAAAGGTGGCAATTGCCAGCAGCAGGCACCAGACGTGCAGCAGATTGCGTTTCTCCACGACCAGAACGCTGTGCAGCAGGGCCGTGCCCGTCAGCCATGGGATGAGGGCGGCATTTTCCACCGGGTCCCAGAACCAGTATCCCCCCCATCCCAGCACGGAATAGGACCACCATGATCCGAGCGTGATTCCCAGCGTCAGCAGGGCCCAGGCACTGATGACCCACGGGCGCATGTGGCGGGCCCAGAGCGCATCAGCCCTGCCGTCCAGCAGTGCACTGATGGCAAAGGCGAAGGGCACGGCAAAGCCGACATAACCGCTATAGAGCAGCGGGGGATGCACGGCGAGGCCGGGGTCCTGAAGGAGCGGATTCATGCCCATCCCGTCGGCCGGAACGGGCCAGAGCCGCAGGAAGGGGTTGGAGGTCGTCAGGCAGAAGAGCTGGAAGCCAGCTCCCACCAGTCCCAGCAGGGCCAGAAGCCGTGCCCGCAGGCGGAGGGGCAGCCCTTCCGGCCGGGCGGCACTCTGGCCGGGGAGAAGGGCCAGCCCTGCACACCAGAGGCTCAGCAGCGTGACCCAGAGCAGGAGGGAACCCTCATGATTGCCCCAGAGACCGGCGATCTTGTAGGCCCACGGCTTGTTGATGGCCGAGGTTTCGGCAATGAGTTTCAGGGAGAAATCATTGCCCAGAGAGGCGGTGACGAGGCAGGTCCATGCAAAAAGCAGGGCAAGGCACTGGCTGAGGGCCAGAGGGCGGGCCAGGGCCGTCAGGGGGCTGTCCGTCCGGCGGAGACCGGCCAGCGGCAGGACACCCTGCATGAGGGCCAGGGCACAGGCCAGAGCCAGCGCAAAATGCCCGCCCTCGGGGCAGAAGATGGTGGCCAGCATGGTCATGTCACGGTGCGGCCCCTGGCCCGGGAGGCGTGTCCGGGTGGGGCACGGTCATGCTGTTCCAGTCGGCGGCATTGGGAGGAGGGCCGAAACGGGGGTCCCACCGGCCACTTTTCTGGAGAGCATCGGCAACCTCTTTGGGCATGTAGGTTTCATCATGCTTGGCGAGAACCTCGCTGGCGGTGAAGCCGTGGCCATCATACCGGCCCAGAGCCACCACGCTCTGCCCTTCCCGGAACAGGTCCGGCAGGATGCCCCTATACTGCACGGTGACGGCAGCCTGCCCGTCCGTCACGTCAAAGCGGGCCTCTGGCGTGTCGTCGGAGGCCCTGCCGGTATGGAGGGACCCGGCCACGACCATGCCGCCCAGCCGGATGGTCCGGGTTGGTGCCGGCGGATGGGCCAGCACCTGTGAAGGAGCCATGAAGAAGACGATGGTGCTGGAAAGCGCATTGAGAACCAGCCCGACCGCCCCACCTAGGCAGAGCAGGCAGGCCAGGATGATCCAGAAACGTCCGGCCTTGCGGCGGGTGAGGGGAAGTGACGCAGACATACCGTTCCCGTTTAAAGACACGAGGGCGGGCTGTTAATCCCTTTCCTGTCCGGCAGGCAGATTTGCCGTTTTCTGCTGGAGACGCTGCATGAGGGCAAGCCGCCGTTTGGCCCGGCGAAGGCGGAGCAGGCTGCTGCTGACCGTCACGGCCAAGATGACGATGACCAGCCCGTAGCTGGCCAGCACGAACCCCCAGTGCGGGGGCCAGAAGGCGGGTGCGGTCATGGTGAGATGTCCCGCAGGGCCAATGCCTGGGTGCGGCGCTCCAGCAGGGCGGCCCGGCAGCGTATGAGGAGCAGGGCCGTTCCCGTCAGTGTAAAGCCTGCCGTGCAGACGAGCAGGGGCCAGAACATGCTCATGGCCATGGTGGGGGCACCGGTCAGGGTGATGCTGTCGGGCTGGTGCAGGGTGTTCCACCACTGCACGCTGAACTTGATGATGGGCAGGTCCACCACACCGGCCAGAGCCAGCAGGGCAGCGGCCCTCTGGCCCCGCACGGGGTCGTCAAAGGCCCGGATGGTCAGGATGTGTCCGAGATAGAGGAAGAACAGCACAAGCATGGAGGTCAGCCGGGCATCCCAGACCCACCATGTCCCCCAGCCCGGCTTGCCCCAGAGTGACCCGGTGATCAGGCACAGGGCGGCGGCCGTGGCTCCCAGCGGTCCGGCTTCTAGGGCGACGATACCGGCCAGCGGATGCCGCCAGACGAGGGACAGAAGCCCGCAGGCAGCCAGCAGCACGTAACCGGCAGAAGCCAGCCACGCCATGGGGACATGCAGATACATGATGCGCACCGTCTCGCCCTGCTGCCAGTCTGCCGGGGCGAAGCCGAGGCCCCAGATCAGACCGGCAGCCAGTACCGCCAGCCCGACAAGCAGGCAGGGCAGGGCCATGGGGCGGGTGACATGCAGGAATCGGGCCGGGCTGCCTGTCCATCGTCCGGATGGTGCGGGGTAGGTGGAAAAAGACATGGGGCAAGTATGGCGGCTTCACGGAAAGAAGAGAAATGAAAAATGGTGTCATCATGGCGGCAGACGTTCCGGGAAGCCCCCGCTTTGAAAAAGCCTCAAAGTCAGGCATTGTAGAGTGGCTGGCCACACACGATATGGCCGTGGACAGATGGAGCGGAAAAACCGGGAGTGCCGCCCCGGAAAACAGGGAGATTGTGACGCATGGCCTTCTGGCTGATCAAATCGGAACCGGCCTCTTTCTCATGGGATGAGCAGGTGAAGAATGATGTCGAACCGTGGACCGGCGTACGGAACTACCAGGCACGCAACAATCTTGCTGCCATGAAGTGCGGGGACAGGGCCTTGTTCTACCATTCCGTGACGGAAAAGCGCATCGTCGGTGTGGTCGAGGTCGTGCGGGAGGCCTTTCCGGACCCGACGGCGGATGATCCCCGCTGGGTCTGCGTGGACGTGAAGGCCGATGGAGCCTTTCGCTCCCCCATCACGCTTGCGGAGATCAAGGCTGACCCGGCTCTGGAAAACATGGCATTGCTCAAGCAGTCCCGCCTTTCTGTTGCCCCGGTGACAGAGGAAGAATTCGCCTATCTGACCCGCAAGGGCCAGTGGGAAAAAGCGCAGTAACGATGGACCCGGCCCCCTGCTGTGGTGGCCCGCTCTGGAAATGAGGAGATTCAGACCATGACGGAACAGCGTAAGGACCATGTGCCCAGTGCGAGTTTCCTGTCCCATGATCTTGATGCAGAAGCCCTGTCCCAGCTCCATGCCGTGCTGGATGGGGTGGAGAAAGGTCGGGGCACGCTGGCCCGTCTGGGTGACCTGATGGGTGGTGCTGTGGGCCGGGCAGCCCATATGGGGTTGCAGGGCCTGTCTCTGGCGCCGGGCCTTCAGGAAAAACTCCAGAAGCTGGCCAGTTCTGCGCTGGACCAGGCCTACCGTCTGGCCATTCTTGGTCTGGACCGCAAGGCAGGTGGGGCCGGGGCACGGCGTGAGAATCTGATCCAGGCCGCCGTGGCGGTCTCCGGTGCGGCGGGTGGTTTTGGTGGCTTTGCCAGCATGGTGCCGGATGTCGGGTTCACCACGCTGGCCATCATGCGGGAGATTGCCGCCATCGCTCAGGAAAATGGTGAAGACCTGCGGAGCGAGGAGACACGCCGGGCCTGTCTGGAAGTCTTCGCCCTGCGGAGCATGGGAGAGCAGAAAGGCGAGGGGGAGCTGGGCTTTTTCGCTGCCCGTGGCCTGATGCGTGGCCAGCCGCTTGTGATGCTGATGGCCGAGGTGGCGGGACATTATGGCATGGCCCTGTCCCGCAAGCTGGCAGCCCAGATGGTGCCGGTAGCCGGGGCTCTGTGCGGGGCGGCCATCAACTCGGCCTTCCTTGCTCATTATCGGGCTCTGGCCAAGGCCCATTTCACCATCCGCAGGCTGGAGCGCCTGCACGGGGCTGCTGTGCGGGATGCCGCCGAGGCGTATCGAGGTCGCAGCGCAGAAGCGTGAGCAGGGTTGTCTGCACGGCTTTCAGAGGGGCGGACTCCGGCAGGGGCCGCCCCTCTGTTTTTCTGTCCGGGTGGCGTTTTCAGCGTGGGGCCATGCGGTAGAGCTGATACAGCTCCAGTGGTCCGAAGACGAGAATACCCATGAGGGCAAAAACGCGCATGACACCCATGAGGGGAGTCAATGCAGGCCAGACCAGCTGAAGAAGGAAGGACAGGGCCAGTGCGATCGTATAGATGTAGGTCTGCGATGAAGGGCGTGAGGGAGACTGGCTGGACATGATTCGGCTTCTCTGTAGGGAAAGATTATCTGATGGAGCCTATCACATCTGACCTGCTTCTGCGTGCTTATGGGGAAGGTCTGTTCCCCATGGCACCGGATGAGCAGAGCGATGAGCTGGAATGGTTCTGCCCGCAGGAGCGGGGGATCATTCCTCTGGAGACACCAGCCCTGCCCCGGCGGCTGATGCGGACCGTCATGGCCGGGCAGTACCGCCTGTGCAGTGATGAGGATTTCGATGGCATGATGCAGGCCTGCGCCCGCCTGACGCCCTCCCGGCCGGAAACATGGATCAGCGGGCGCATCCGCCAGCTTTATGGCGAGCTGCACCGTCTGGGCCATGCCCATTCCGTGGAGGTCCGGGACAGGGAGAGCGGAGCGCTTCTTGGGGGGCTCTATGGTGTGTCCCTGCATGGTGCCTTCTTCGGGGAGAGCATGGTGTCCCATGTGCGGGATGCGTCCAAGATAGCGCTGGTACATCTGATGGCGGCCCTGCGGCAGGGGGGATATGGCCTGCTGGATACGCAGTACGTCACCCCGCATCTGGCCAGTCTTGGCTGTGTGGGAGTGCCCTTTGCGGCTTACAGGCAGCAGCTTGCGGCGGCCATGCAGCAGCCTGCCCGATGGCCTGGAGATGTCAGCCTTGCTGCTCTGGGGCCGGAACTGGAGGCCATGGTGCAGGGCTCTGCCGGGCGGGCAGAAAGGTAACCAATTTCTCTCTGGCCCTGCTGTCATGGTCTGATATGCTTCTGCCCGTTTGCAGGCTGGGCGGTGTCCGGCGCCGGTCATGGATGGAGATGGAGGAAGACGTGCGGATGCAGTGGTGTATCAGGGAAGTCATGCCGGGGCGGGATAAGGTCGTGCGGCGGGCCGGGGGGACAGTGCTGGCGGCCCTTGGGGCTGCCGTGCTGGCCTGTGGCATTGCCGAAGCCGCTGCGCCAGCGGATCATCCCCCTCTGGCACCGATGCGGGATGCCGTGGTGACCTACCGGTTCCAGACAGAAGTGCTGCCGGGCAAGGGGAAGGAAGCCGGGCCGGAGCATCAGGTGGCGGTTTCTTTTGCTGCTTCGGGTGACCGGCTGCGGATTGATCCTGATGATGGGCAGAGCGCCACCATTCTGGATCGCCCCAACCAGATCATGACGCTCGTCAGCATGCAGGAGAGGCGCTACATCCAGTTCCGTCCCATGCATGGGCTGCACAATACGTTCCTGCTCAGTCTGGATATGACCTACCATGCTGGCGGGATGAAGCAGATTGCTGGCGTGCCTTGCCGGGAATGGGCCATTGAAAGCCCTCGTGGCAAGGCAACGGCCTGCGTGACGGAGGATGGCCTCATCCTCGCCGAGGATGGTGTGGATGCTGATGGTCTTCAGGGCCATCTTCAGGCCGTGTCCGTGCGGTATGAGGACATTCCGGCAGACCGTTTCCAGCCGCCTGCCGGGTTTCAGAGGGTCAGTCCCTTCCTCAAGGGCAGGCCGGCATCCCAGCCGGCACAGGCCCGTCCCGTTCCGGATGCTCCACTGGATGGTACGGCGCATGGTGCCGCCCGTACCGGGGGTGAGGGCAGCAGCGTGCCGGATCAGCCACACAGCCCTGATGATTCGGTGGGAGATGGCAGTGTCTCCCATGGTGACCAGCCCAACAGTGCGGAGCAGTAAAAGCATGACACAGGCAGAAAAGGTTTCAGGTTCCGGTGAGGGGCTGGCCGTGGGGGCCCCGGTGCCCGATTTCGATCTGGCGGGGATGGGCCCCACAGGCGAGGAGAGGGTGAGCAGCCATGCCCTCCGCGGGCAGCCCTATCTTCTGTATTTCTATCCACGGGCTTCCACGCCGGGCTGCACCACTCAGGCCTGCGATCTGCGTGACCATCTGGCCGAGCTGCGTATCCCCGGTGGGGATGGTCTGCGTGTGCTGGGTGTCAGTCCCGATGGTGTGGGAGCACTGGAAAAATTCATTCTGAAACAGGCGCTCAGCTTCACCCTGCTGTCAGACCCCGATCATGCATTGGCCGAAGCCTATGGCGTGTGGGTGAAGAAGAAGCTCTATGGGCGGGAGTTCATGGGGATTGAGCGGAGCTCCTTTCTGGTCGATGCGGAAGGGCGTCTTGTCGCTTTCAAGCGGAAGGTCAGCCCCGCCAGGCATGTGGCATGGGTGCAGGAGGCTCTGTCCCGGCTCTGACAGCCGGTTTCCGCCAGTCTCCGGTCTGTTCCGGGCAGCCGCTCTCCTGTTTTTCTGTTTCAGGACATCACGGGATGTCTCTTTATCCGGGGTATCGTGGACATGACATGGCAGACAATCCTGCGCCGTGTGGCCTTGGGGCTTCTGGTGCCGCTGGTGGGGCTGCTGCTGGCGGTGGCCCTGCTGTTGGGACGGCTGGCCCAGGGGCCTCTGGATGTGACGGGGCTGTCCCATCGTTGGGGAGGGGCCCTGACCCATGCTGGTGGGGGGCGTCTCCACTGGGAGCGCATGGCCCTGTCGTGGAAACCCGGAAAGAACGGTCATTCGGCCAAGATTCTGCTCAGCCTTGAGGGTGTCCGGTATCGTGCCCTTCCAGAAGGCGGGGGGGCTGATGAGGTGGCTGCCGAAGTGCCGGAACAGCAGCTTGATCATGTCGGGGTTGTTTTCCGGCTTGCGAGCCTGCTGCATGGGCAGGTGGGCCTGCGGTCGCTGGATGTCCGGGGGCTGCGCCTTGTGGCGTTCCGGGATGCGGAGGGTCATGTCAGCCTGGGCGGTGTGAGGCCCGGGGCGCAGCATCCGGGTGGAGGCACTCTGCCACCTCTGGCTGCCATCATGCCTTGGCATCTTGATCTTCAGGATATCAGGCTGACCATAAGGGATGAGACGGCACCGGATTCTTCGCTCATTGTAACCCTGCCGGAACTGAAGGCGGATCATGACAGGCAGACCGGCTGGCAGGGGCGGATGGAGGCGTCCCTCCAGGGGGTCGGGCTGGGTGCAGGGCAGGAGGAGGCCACGGTCCATCTGGCAGGTGACATGGCTCCCGACGGAGCGGCACGGACACGCTGGCAGCTGACTGTTTCTCCGGTCCGTTTTCCGGCTCTGGCGGCCTGGCTGCCGCTGTCGCCAGCCGGGAAAAAAGGCATGGGCATCCCGAACATGCCTCTGGCGTTTCATCTGGAAGGGATTCTGGAGGGGCATGGGCTGGTCGGCCATTTTGCTCACATGGCAGGGGAGGTGGACGCTGGAGCTGGCGAGATTGACCGGCCTGGCCGCATTCCGTTCCGTCTCTCATCGGGGAAGGTATCGTTCCATCTGGACCCTGCGGAGGCTGGCCAGCAGGCTCCCCTGGTTCTGGCATTGCATACGGAGCTTGCGGCACTGGACTCCCTGGGGCGGACGGTCCCTTTCATCATTGATGCCCATGGGCGGCTGGATCATCTGGACAGGCCAAAGGATGTGGAGCTGTTGGTGGATGGCCATGTGCCAACATTCGATTTTGCCACATTGGCGAGTGTCTGGCCGGATGGCACAGCCCGTGGAGCCCGTCGCTGGATGACCACCAACATGACGGCAGGACGTGGTGAGAATCTGCATCTTCAGCTTGATTTTACCAGCAATACCGGTCTCGACGGGTTGGATGTCAGGGCGCTGGGGGGTGAACTGACAGGCCATAGCCTGAGCGTGACATGGATGGAGGGTATGCCACAGGTCACGGGGGAGGATGCCTACGCCCATTTTGTGGATGATGACCGTCTGCTGATCGACGTGCAGCATGGTCATCTTGCGGATGGTCGAGGGGGCTCGGTGACCGTACCGACGGGGCATATTGTTCTGAGTGATCTGCTCAAGCGGGAGCAGACAGGTGAATTCTCGCTGGGGATGGAAGGTCCCCTGTCAGCTTTTGTGGCGGTCCTTTCCTATCCACGGCTCAATCTGCTGTCCCGTCATCCGGTCAATCCAGCCAATACGGGCGGGATGCTGAAGGGCACGCTCTCGCTGAAGCTGCCGCTCAACAGTCACCTTCTGATGAAGGATGTGGGATATGGGGCAGAGTTTGATTTCCAGAACATCTGGTTCGCTCTGCCGTCCCTGGGGCGGATACAGCAGGGGAATGGGCACTTTTCGGTCAATGAAGCCGGACTTGCCGTGAAGGGAGGTGCCCGGTTCCGTGGCGTGATGATGACGGGCAGCCTGTTCGACAGTTTTCAGGCCAATGTGCCGGGACGCCTGATGTTGAAAGCAGATCTGCAGGCCTCATTGGGGGCAAAGGAGTTGCGCAGTCTCGGGGTTCCGGCGGGGCTGGCGCAGGACTCCATCATGCAGGGCAGTGGCGTGGGGCATGTTGTCTACAGCCAGTACGGTGGGGGCCCCGGCCATAGTCGGGGGACTGCCTCGGTGCAGGTGGACCTGAGAGGTTTGGGTGTCCGGGCCCGTTTCTGGCACAAGCCTGTTGGTGTCCCTGCGGGCTTGCAGGCAGGAGTGACATGGCAGGATGGGCAGATGATCCGTCTGGATGATGTTCGCGCCCATGGTCCCCAGCTGGCCCTTCAGGCAGAAGGGCGCATGAGGTCTGGTCAGCTGGGAGGGATCAACCTCACCCATTTCCAGTTTGGACGGACGAGCGGCAGTGCCGTGATGGACTGGCCGGTGCGGGACGGAACGGCGGATGACCGGCGGTACCAGATATCCGTGCAGGCCAGTACTCTGGACCTGACCCCCTGGTTCGGGCATCCGGCCACCGGAAAGTCACGCTCACAGCCTATTCATCCCGTGGAGAAAAAGGTCAGACGGGCACCCGGCAGCGCCGGCCAGGCCTCCATCCTGCCGGAGGGGATATGGGCTATCGGGTTGCGGGCTGACAGGGTGATCTATGGAGCTGAACAGACAGCCAGCCATGTGTCAGCCAGCCTTCGCTGGGCAGCGCAGCGGGTGCAGGGGGCTTTCCTGCATGTGGCCCAGCCGTCCCTCACGTTTGATCTCGCACAGGATTCCAGACGGATAGGCGTGCTGGATGTAAGGCTCATTGCTGCTGATCTGGGCAGGATTCTGGCGTCTCTTGGTGTGTATGACCAGCTGGCTGGTGGCACGGTGGACCTCCAGGGCCATTGCCAGCCCGTGGCGGCCGATGCGCATGTGACCAGTGCCGAGCGTACCATGGGGCTGGGACTGGGGCTGCCGCCCTTTGATGGCACGCTGGCCGTGGACCATCTTACGCTGAAAAATCCGCCGACGGCTCTTGTCATTGCCACGCTGGCTGCACCCCTGCATTGGGGGCAGATTTCCCGCAAACAGTTTGAAGATGTCCAGTTGCGGGCGTCCTTCCGGGTAGCGGGGGAGCGGCTTGATCTGGCAGAGGCGCGGGCCGGCAATGCCATTCTGGGGGTGACGATGAAAGGGCAGATGGATTTCGGGCAGGCCATGATGCAGATGCAGGGCACCATCTCGCCATTCTTTGGGATCAATCAGGCTGCGGGCAGTTTTTTCGGGGCCCGGAAGGGAAGTGGTATCATGGCCATGACCTACAGGCTGGATGGCAGTTTGGCCAAGCCACAGATGCATGTTAACCCTTTCTCCGCCCTGCTGCCCGGTGGGCTGCGGCGTCTGTTTGAATGAGAGGCTGCCGGGTCTGGCAGTGGTGGGAAAGGCAGGAGGGATGATGATGTCGGATACCATGCCGGATCTCTTTGGGGGTTCCTCATCGGGTGGTGTTTCCCGGCATGAGGAGGGGGCACGCCGGTCAGAGGCCTCTCCGTCACGCCGTGCTGCGGGCACCCAGCCGCTGGCGGACCGTCTGCGTCCGCAGTCATTGGATGAGGTGCAGGGGCAGGTCCATCTTCTGGGGCCGGAGGGTACGTTGACCCGGATGCTGGGAAGCGGCCATCTGTCCAGCCTGATTCTCTGGGGTGGGCCGGGATGCGGCAAGACAACCATTGCCCAGCTGCTCGCCGAACGGGTGGGACTGTTTTACACGAAGATTTCCGCTGTTTTTTCCGGTGTGGCGGATCTGAAAAAAGCCTTTGATGAAGCCCGCCGCAAGGCCGAGGCCACCGGGCGTGGCACGCTGCTCTTCGTGGATGAGATTCACCGCTTCAACCGGGCGCAGCAGGATGGCTTTCTGCCCTATGTGGAACGGGGAACGGTCGTGCTGGTGGGAGCCACGACCGAGAATCCGTCCTTCACGCTGAACTCCGCCCTGTTGTCACGCTGTCAGGTTCTTGTCCTGCACAGGCTGGATGATGCTGCGCTGGAGCAGCTTCTTGTGCGGGCCGAAACGGCCACGGAGCGGACCCTGCCCCTGACGGATGAGGGCCGGGCCTCCCTGCGGGCCATGGCGGATGGGGATGGGCGCTATCTGCTGAACATGGTCGAGCAGCTTCTTTCCCTGACGAAGGATGGAACCCGCCCGCTGGGGCCGGAGGAGCTGGCCCGGTCCCTGTCCCGGCGGCCTGTCCTGTATGACAGGGATCGGGACGAGCATTACAATCTGATTTCCGCTCTGCACAAATCCCTGCGGGGGAGTGACCCTGATGCGGGACTTTACTGGTTCGCCCGTATGCTGGAAGGCGGGGAAGACCCCCGCTACATTGCCCGCCGTCTCGTCCGCTTTGCCAGTGAGGATATTGGCGAGGCTGATCCGACCTCCCTGCCGTTGGCACAGGCCGGAGCGATGGCTTATGAGAGGCTTGGCTCTCCAGAGGGGGAGGTGGCCCTGGCGCAGGTTGTGGTCCATCTGGCGGTCGCCTCCAAGTCCAACGCAGTGTATCGGGCTTATAATGAGGCCAGGGCATTGGCGAAGCAGACGGGCAGCCTCATGCCTCCGGCCCATATCCGCAATGCTCCGACAGCCCTGATGAAGGAGCTGGGTTACAAGAAGGGCTACGAATACGATCATGACTGCGAGGATGGTGTTTCCGGCCAGAACTACTTCCCCGACGGCATGGAACGGGTGACGCTTTACAGGCCGGTCGACCGTGGATTTGAAGAAAGAATCAGGAAACGGCTGGACATGCTGGCGCAGAAACGGGCATCTCGCCAGTCATGAGTGTTGAGAATCGTATTGTCAGCGAAGATGAGGCCGATCTGCGTCTCGACCGCTGGTTTCGCCGTCATTATCCCAACCTGACACAGGGCGGGTTGCAGAGGCTGTGCCGCAAGGGGCAGGTGCGGGTTGATGGAGGGCGGGTGCAGCCCAATAAAAGGCTCAATCCCGGCCAGAGCATCCGTATCCCCCCTCTGCCGGACCAGAGCCGCCCGGCCCCGCCGCCACCGCCCAACCCGGAACTCGTCCAGCAGCTGCGGGACATGATCCTTTATGAGGATGACCATCTCATCGTGCTGAACAAGCCGTCCGGACTGGCAACACAGGGTGGCCCCGGCATCACCGTACACGTGGACATGATGCTGGAGGGGCTGAGGCCGGAGGGAGGCGACAAGCCCCGCCTCGTGCATCGCATTGACCGTGATACGTCCGGCATCCTGCTGCTGGCCCGCACGCCTGGTGTGGCGGCAAAACTGGCAGCGGCCTTTCGGGGGCGTGAGGTGAGCAAGACCTACTGGGCGGTGGTTGTCGGGCGGCCCAGCCCTGCTGAAGGTGTGATCGACCAGCCTCTGGCCAAGGTCGGGGCCGGGGGTGCCTCGCTTATCGTGCCTGTCTCCCGTGGGGAAGAGGATGCGATGAGTGCCAAGAGTTCCTACGAGACGCTGGATGCCACAGGCAAGCGTTTCAGCTGGCTGGCCCTGTCCCCCTGGACGGGGCGGACGCACCAGCTGCGTGTCCATACGGAGAGTCTGGGCACGCCCATTCTGGGTGATCCCCGCTATGGGGGCGAAACGGCCCATGTGGAGGGTTTCCCGGACAGGCTGCACCTCCATGCAAGGATGCTGGAGTTCCCTCATCCGGCGGGGGGAAGGTTGCAGGTGGCGGCTCCCTTGCCGCCCCATATGCGTGAGACGTTCCAGACGCTGGGTTTCATTGCTGGTGACACACCAGCACCACGCCGGACACGGTGAAAGACTGACAGGGACGGCTGGCCCTTTGCAGGGGGACCTGGCCGCCTGAGAAAACGAGGACACAGGCAGATGAAAAAGCTGGCAGCAATCCTGATCGGGCTGGTGGTGGTGGTGACAGGCGTGAGCCTTGCTCCGCAGTTTCTGATAGACCAGAACAGGCTGCGGCAGCGTGTCACGGAGGCCTTCCAGCAGCAGACGGGGCTGGAGCTGAAGATGGGGGAAACGTCCTTCCAGCTGCTGCCATGGCCGTCTTTTCAGGCAACAAATGTCGTACTGACAAGACCGGGTTGCACGCCCTTCGTGGCGGCCCGGTCCGTCCATGCGGACCTGTCTTTGCTGGCGATACTGAACCGGGAGATTTCCTTTCAGGAATTCACGGTGAGGGGCGCGGGCATCATGCTGCATCGGGCCAGCGAGAAACAGTGCTCCACGTGGCTCCCTGTAATCTCGCAGGATCAGAGGGTCGCAGCGCCTGTGGCCGGTGATGCCGTCACCCCCCGCTGGAAGGTCAGCTTCGGAGGGCTGCATCTGACTGATGCTGAACTCTCATGGCAGGATGATCTGTCGGACAGTCATGTCCCGGAAGGAGGCCACCTTCATCTGGCCAGTCTGGAGATGGCGGGCATGCGCAGTGTGAGCCCGTGGGTGGATCTGCGGGGCACATATGGGCACACGCCTTTTACGCTGCGGGGACGGCTTGGCCCTCTCCATCAGCTTCTCTCTGCGTCTGCCGGACAGAAAGACCCGTGGGCTTTCAGCCTAGGGCTGACGCTGGGGACCGGCGAGCACCAGGACCATGCCACGCTTGATGGCCTCATGCGGGATGCCCACCGGCTGAAAGGTGTGAATTTCACGCTGTCCGGTCGCTGGACATCCCTGCGGGGCCTGCGGCATCTGCTCTCACGGGCGATGCCGGTTGATCTGGGGCAGCTTGAGGGGACAGTCCGCTTCCACAGTGATGATGACATGGTGGCTGCCAGCAACGGAACGGACATGGCTCTGACGGATGCCCTGCTGCATCTGCCCCGGCGTCTGGTGCTGGATCAGGTTCATGCCCATTTGGGCAGTGCGACCCTGCCTGCGGGCATGTGGCATGTGGCGGCACCGCTGCAGCTGAGCGACATCCAGATTGATGCTGACAGTGCGCAGGCACCATTTGTCCTTCAGGGGCAGGCTGCCTGGGGGCGTTATGCCTGGCTGTTTCATGGTGAGGCAGAGAGTTTGCAGAGGGCACAGTCTGCTCTTTTGGGCCGCATCCCGGCATCTGTCGGGCTGAAGCTGAACGTGCAGGGGCAGGACAGAACATTATCCAACCTGTTCAGCCGGGGTGATGCCGCCAGAACGGATGCCAGACAGGACAATGTGTCTTTCGACCTTCAGGGACAGGCCGGGCGGCAGGGCAGTATGCTGGCTTTTTCCGGCCAGGCAGCCCTGTTCCAGTTTCCTGACATCAGGGGAATTCCGGGCCTGCTGGTGCATGATGGTCATGTGAAGGGGCAGCTTGTCTTGGGGCCGGTGAAGGATGCAGGCCTTTCTTCCCTGTCGCTTCAGGATGTGGTGTTTGACAGTCAGGAAGCGGGCGGAAACCTGTCGGCGGACCTGCCCATGCAGCCGGATGCGGGGCTTGTGGGCAAACTGCATCTGACCCATCTGGAGGGGGAGCGTGTCTCTTCCGCATCGCTCACACCTGCTGCCGAGCCGGCAGTGCAGGCGGGGCCTGTGCCCGCTGCGGGCAAGGGAGAGCCCGGTGATGCTGCGCAGGCATCCCGGCCGCCAGAGGTGGCCCCTGCGGAAGGAAAGGCGTCTGAGACCCGTCTGACGCAGTGGTTCGGAAGCATGGCGGGTCGACCGTTCGATGTAGACATGACAGCAGATCAGCTCCATGTGGCAGGCATCGCCTATCAGGGGCTGCATCTGCATCTTCTGGGGCTGGAGGGGCGGTTGAGTCTTTCCGTGCTGGGAGGGAGCGTGCAGGACGTGCCGCTTGCGGGTGAGGTTGTGCTGGATGGCACGGCTGACCCTCTGCGGATGGGCATGAAGGCGCATCCATTCATTCTGCCGGCCAGCTGGGTACAGAGCCTGCTGGGGCAGCCTGTGATGTTTGAGGGGCCTGTGCAGCTGGAAGGGGCTCTCGGGACGGAAGGCGCCCAGCCTGAGGCCCTGTGGCAGGCCCTGGATGGCCAGATGGGCCTGTCCCTTGTGGATGGCCGTGTCCAAAGGGAGGTTCTGGCACCATTGGCAGGCCCTGCGGCCAGTCTCCTCAAGCTGGGTTCTGGCACGATGGGGCTGCGCTGCTTTGCCGGGACGGCGACATTCGGGCATGGTCAGGCACATTTCAGTGACATGGCTCTGGAGGTGAAGCATCTTTCCCTCATCGGGCAGGGGACGATGAAGCTGGGTGACATGAGCTACACGTTCCAGCTCATGCCGCATGTCACGCTTGTAGGGGCGGATTTTTCCACACCACTGGCCCTTTCAGGGCAGAATGGCACGGTTCACATAGGAGCGCAGGACAAGGATCAGGCTGTTCTGGATACAGCCCGTTTTGGCAGTGATGCTTGTGCTCATGCTGTCCAGCAGGCTCGTGGCGGGCAGAAGGGTCTGGCCCTGCCTGCACGGGATGATGGCCATTCTGGCGGGGCAGGCGGGATTCTCCGGGCCCTTGGTCTTGGTGGCAACTGACAGGAAGGAAGAGCAGCGTCATGGCACAGTTGCACAGGCGTTTCTGGAAACAGGTGACAGTGGGGCCAGTCGGTGAGTCTGGCCAGCAGGGACCATTGCTGGATGGCAGGCCCGTGAAGCTGCCTGCTGGAACGGCCCTGGCCGTGTCATCTCCTGCTCTGGCAGAGGCCCTTGCGGAAGAATGGCGTCAGATTGCCGAGGGTGCCCAGTTCACCCCGGATGATCTGGTCCTGACCCGCATGGCGGGCAGTCATATCGAGCGCATCCTGCCCGATCGTGCAGCGATGGAAGCCGCCCTGCACGCTTATGGCATTGATGACAATCTCTGCTACCGGAGTGTGGCGCAGGATGATGCCGTGACGGCCCGCATCCGGGCCTGGGCAGCGGAACAGGGGCTGCATCCGGCCATGACGGATGGTCTCATGCCTCTGGAGCAGCCTGCCGCCTATGGCGAGGCCCTGACGCATTACCTGTCGCAGCTGGAGCCTGCCCAGCTGACGGCTCTGGGTGTCATGGTGCCCATCATGGGCAGCCTGCTTCTGCCGCTGGCTCTGGTGCATGACGTGGTCAGCTTTGACGAGGCCGTGCATCTTGCCCACGCCGACGAATACCGTCAGCTGGAAAAATGGGGCCACGACAGGGAACTCGCCACACTGCTTGAGAAGCGGAACACGGACATTGCCGATGCGCTCCGTTTCCTGCATCTGGCGCAGGGGCGGGTGAAAGCAGCCTGACCGGACAGGAAGCGTGATTTCATGGAACGGAAAAGCCCCTCCAGAACGGGTCTCTGGAGGGGCTTTTTCACGACTGGCCCTGCGGAAGGAGGGAGCGTCTTACTCCCCGCTGTCCGGCACCATGATGCTGACGGCAGCCGTGGCGGCGATGCCTTCTTCCCGCCCCGTGAAGCCCAGACGCTCGGAAGTCGTGGCCTTGACGGAAATGCGGCTGGGACTGACCTTCAGCAGCTCGGCAAGACGGGCACACATGGCCTTGGCATGAGGGCCGATCTTCGGGCGCTCGCAGATGATCGTCAGGTCCGCATTGACCAGCATTCCTCCTTTGGAGCGGATCAGCTCTCCGGCATGGATGAGGAAGCGGGCGGAATCCATGTCACGCCATTTCTCATCCGTGGGGGGGAAGTGACGGCCAATGTCGCCCTCATTCAGCGCACCATAGATGGCGTCGCAGAGCGTATGGATGCCCACATCGGCATCGGAGTGACCGGCAAGGCCCTTCTCATGAGGAATCTCGATGCCACAGAGGATGAGCTTGCGGCCCTCGGCGAAGGCGTGAACATCGTAGCCCAGACCGACACGGGGCAGCAGAACGGGAGCCTGCGCAGGCTGGGTCTTCTGGTCCTCAATTACACGTTCAAGCCGCATCAGATCCTCCGTAACGGTCAGTTTGATATTGTCTTCCGAACCCATGACGATCGCCACCTTGTGGCCTTCCGCCTCCAGCAGGCCGGCATCATCGGTCAGGGCGGTGCGGTGCCGGTCATGCAGGTCCCGCAGCAGCGGGAAGGAGAAGCCCTGCGGGGTCTGGGCACGCCAGAGGCCTTCCCGTGAGACCGTCCCGGTGATGAGGCCATTCTCCACCTTCTTCAGCGTGTCGCTGACAGGCAGGGCCGGGATGACACCCTCATGGGTCTCCAGTGCCTCAAGGGTACGGGTGATGACAGCAGCCGGGACGCAGGGGCGGGCACCATCATGCACGAGAACGACATCAGGCGGCTCGGGCAGTTTTGCCAGGGCCTCCAGTCCGGCCCGCACGCTGTCATGCCGTTCGGCTCCGCCCTCGACCGGGGGAAGGACATCCAGCCCTGCCAGGGCCTCGGGCAGGAGCGGGTCGCTGCCAACCGGCTGGAGGACATCGATATGCGGCAGCAGGGCCATGGCGGCGTGCCGGATGACCGGCTGCCCGGCCAGAAGATGGAACTGCTTGCTTATGTTGGCCTGTTCCTGCGGGGCACCGGCAGAGAACCGCCGCCCACGCCCCGCCGCCAGAAGAAGGGCGGCAATGCGTCTGTGTTTCGGGCGGGCATGAGGGGCGTTCAAGATGGCGGGTCCTTTTCTGCTGTCCGTCAGTGGGTCATGCCCATGTGATGGGGACTGTCCAGACTGAATACGGGCACGGTGACATCAAAACGATGGCCGCTGGCCGGAGTGACCATGTGGTAGAGGCCCTCCATGAAGCCGCTCGGTGTTTTGAGTTCAGCTCCGGATGTATATTGATAGCTGCTGTCTGGAGCAATGACGGGCTGCTCGCCCACCACGCCTTCACCATGCACGTCTTCACGCCCACCCCGATCATCCGTGATGGTCCAGCTGCGTGAGAGAAGCTGGATGCTCTCCTTGCCTCTGTTTTCAATCAGCACATGATAGAGCCAGACATAACGGTGTTCTTCCGGGTCGGAATGTTCATCAACCCAGAAAGGGCGGACATTCACGGTCACGTCGCCGGTATGGGCCGTAAAGGCGGGCAGGGACGTGATGGGCTCCATCTCGAGGGTTTCCGTCTCGGCCATCGGGCCTTCCGGGGGGAGGGAATTATCGGACATGGGCCTTTACTAGAATCATTATGGGGATTTGTCAGGTCATTCTGTCAGGAGCGGCGGATTTTCCTTACTGGTATTCTGGAATGTCTTCATATGTCTGACCTGTCGTGGCCGCCCGTCCCGTTCACGGGGAGTGCGGGGACGGGCTTGCAGGCCGGGTCGTTCAGCCTGCCTGCCGGGCGGCTTCGGCCCCACGGCGCAGGTCCTCGATCAGGTCCTCCACATCTTCTAGCCCGACCGAGAAGCGGATGGACCCATCCGTGATGCCCAGAGCATCACGCTGTTCCTGTGTCAGCTTGCGGTGGGTGGTGGTGGCGGGGTGGGTGGCAAGGCTGCGGGCATCCCCCAGATTGTTGGAAATGGCAATGAGCCGGAAGGCGTTGAGGCAGGCAAACGCCCCTTTCTTGCCATTGGCGACGCTGAAGGCCACCAGTGTTCCGCCATTGCTCATCTGTTTCCGGGCAAGGTCGGCATGGGGATGATCCTTGCGGCCGGGATAGCGGACGGACGTGATGCCGGGCAGTTCGCTCAGGGCGTCAGCAAGGCGGGCGGCATTGCGGGCCATGGCCTCCACACGCAGGCGCAGCGTTTCCAGCCCCTTGGACAGCACCCAGGCATTGAAGGGAGACAGCGTGTTGCCTGTATTGCGGACGAAGGGCTGGAGTGTTCCGGTGATCCATTCCTGACTGCCCAGAATGGCCCCGCCCATCACACGGCCCTGACCGTCAATATGCTTGGTACAGGAATAAATGACGACATCCGCCCCGAGTTCCAGCGGCTTCTGGCCGACAGGTGTGGCGAAGACATTGTCCACCATGAAGATGGCCCCCGCCTTGTGGGCAAGGTCGGCAATGTGGCGGATGTCCAGAACATCCAGCATCGGGTTGGAGGGGGTCTCGATCAGCACGGCCTGGGTGGGTTTGGAAAGAGCCTCTTCCCAGGCCTTGAGGTCGGTGCCGTCCAGCATGACGGTCTCGATGCCATAGCCGGGCAGCAGCGAGTCCAGCAGCCAGTGTGTGGAGCCGAAGAGCGCACTGCTGGCCACGACACGGTCACCAGCCTTCAGCTGGGCCAGCAGGGCACAGGAGACGGCCCCCATGCCGGTGGATGTCGTCTGGCAGGCCTCGGCCCCTTCAAGCAGGGCAAGGCGATCCTGAAGCGCATCAACCGTGGGGTTCCCATAGCGGGAATACTGAAGATGCTGGATTGTTCCTTCAAAGGTGGCTTCGGCCTGTTCTGCACTGTCATAGACAAAACCGGAGGTCGGGAAGATGGCGTCCGACGTTTCACCATGTTCGGTGCGGTTGCGGGCCTCGTGCAGCAGACGTGTGTCGGTGCGGCAGGAGGAGAGGAAGGACTGGTCGGTAGAGGGCATGGGTTCCTCCAGCTGAAGAGGCAGACCACCCGGCGGCCTGCCCGATTAGGATGGAGGCCGTATGAAGTCCTGATTCTGCGGGAGAGAAACAGGGCCTCTTTAGCGCATGTTCTTTTACCTCGCCGCAAGCCGGCCTATCAAATCACGAGGGTGGGTTACCGTCCAGCAACGCCACGCCCCGACTATGCGCCCGGTGGAAGGGGGCGTCAAGGAGAACCGGTCACGGTTCGCTGGAAGATGTTCGGGAAAGGGCGATACTCTGCTGGAAAATATGATGGAAAGGGGATTGCGCAGGGTTTTGCCAGCCGGTATAAGAGGCCCCACGAAGCGGATGTAGTTCAATGGTAGAACGGCAGCTTCCCAAGCTGCATACGGGGGTTCGATTCCCCTCATCCGCTCCAGTCTTTCCCCTGAAAACCAGAAGGTCGTCTCTTCATCCGCCCGGTTGTTGGGTGTGGTGGGCTTTTCCGTACCGTGCCAGCAGAAGATAGCTGAGCGTGGAGACGAGCAGGGCCGTCAGCCATGAGATGTCCACGCCATGCAGCCGCTCCAGCAGCGGGCCGTGATAGAAGGACAGGTTGAGGAAGGGAATTTCCGCCAGAATCCCCAGCCCGTAGCTGAACAGGGCCGGGCCGTTCACAAGCCCATAGACCCCGCCATCCCGTTCGAAAAAGGATGGGACATGATAGTCCCCTTTGCGGATGAGGTAGAAGTCCGAGAGGTTGATGGCTGTCCACGGGATCATGACGGCCATGAGCAGGTCCAGCAGGGCGCTGTAGGCGGCATTGAAGGACTTCGCCATGAAAAGGGCCATCGCCGTGGCTGTCAGGATGATCAGCAGGGTGATGATGAGGCGGCTGCGCCCCCGTGGCTGCCAGCTGGTGCGGCAGCTGTGCAGCAGCGTGATGAGGGAGAGCGTGCAGCAGTAGAGGTCCATGGCATTGGCGAAGGCGATGGACAGCCCCAGGACGAGGATGATCAGCCCTGCCCATGGTCCCGTCATGTGAGTGATGGCGACGGCGGGTGATAGCCCTGTGGCGGCACTGAGGAAGGCCCCCGCTGCCATCGCCAGAAAGGTTCCGCCGACCGTGCCGCCATAACAGGCGAGGAAGATGCGGGGATAGCTGGCCTTCTCATCCGGCAGGTAGCGTGAGGAATCGGAGACATAGGGAGCCGTGGCGATCTGCCAGAGCACGGCGATGGAAAAGGCCTGGAGAAACCCGGCAAAGGAGCCGTGCATGTCTGCCAGAAAGGCCTGCCCGTGTGGCAGGCTCGCCAGCCCGACAAAGAAGCAGAGCAGGATGACGGCCGTCGTGATGAAGGAAACCGCCGAGGAGAATATCTCGATCGTCCGGTAGCCGATGATGCAGGGCAGCAGGCTGAGGACGGCCATGATGAGGATGGCCGGATGTGCTCCCAGCGAGGGCAGGACACTCCGCAGCGCATCGCCGCCCACCACGCAGTTGGAGGCGACGAAGCTGACATACATGACGACGACCATCAGGATGACCGGCATGGCCCCCCATGCGCCGAACTGCCCCCGGCTCTGGATCATCTGCGGCACGCCAAGCCGTGGCCCCTGCACGGCATGAAGGGCCATGAAGACAGCCCCGAGCAGGCTGCCAAGCAGGAAGGCAAGGGCCGTGAGAGTGAAGGAGATGTGGCACTGCAACGGCCCCAGCGCACCCGTCACGACCGTCAGCAGCGTCATGTTGGTGCTGAACCAGATGGTGAACTGGTCCCGCGGGCGGCCCCGCCTGTCCGAGGCGGGGATGGGGTGGATGGTGTGCTGCTCGATCGCTGAGAACATGGTGGTCTGCCCTGTCGTGGTCCGTGCCTGTCTCCGGGGTTACAGGCTGATGTTGATGCGCCCGTAGTAATAGCCGCCCGTCATGGGGATACCGGCGGAATTGTTGTCGTAGAACAGTGAGCCGGTGTAGGAGTTTTCCAGCGGCATCCGGCGGGGCCGGACGTTGAAGAGGTTGTTCCCGCCGACGGCCAGATGGATGCGCTTCGTGGCCTGGAAGCCGACCTCAAGGTCCGTCAGCCAGGCAGGTGTGTTCACGAAGCGGTGGAACTGGCTCTGCGAATATTGCAGGGCCGCCGGGGCCTGGTCCTGATAGGTCACGTTGTTGACCGTCTCGCCATAGCGTGTCTGGCGGAGGTTCACATTCCAGCGGTTCAGCTTCCAGTATGCGTTGAGAACGATCTTGCTGCGGGGTGACGCCGTGGTGAGGTAGCCGATCTGCTGGGCATTGAGGATGGGCGATCCGTCCGCATAGGTGTTGAGATGGTGGATGCGGGTGCGGTTCAGATTGAGGGCCAGGCTGAGATTGAGTGACCCGTAGCGGTGCAGCTTCAGGGCGTAATCGGCCATGATGTCCAGCCCCTGCGTGCGGGTGCTGGCCCCGTTGGTGAAGTAGGTGGCTGTGACGTTGTCCGGGTCCAGCCCGCCGGGCAGGGAGGCCCCCATCAGGGCGATGGCATTTTCTGCCGCACTGCCCTGGAAGCTGCCGCCCGGTGAGATGCGGTTGCGGATGTTGATCTGGTACACGTCAGCCGAGACATGAAGGTTCGTGACGGGTTCCAGCACGATGCCGCCGCTGGCGTTGGTGGAGCGTTCCGCCTTCAGCCGCTGGGCCCCGAGGGAGCTGGCCGCTGCGGAACTGACAGGCAGACTGGCCGAGGCCCCGTTGGGGATGACGCTGAGCACGCTGTAATGCTGCTCCAGCAGGGTGGGAGCACGGTAGCCGTTGCTGATGGTGGCTCGCAGGGCAAAGCGTTTCGTCACGTCATACCGGGCGGCGATCTTGCCCGTCTCGGCATTGCCGGAATCGGTATAATGCTCATACCGCCCGCCGAAATCGACATCGAGATGCCGGAGCGGGTGGAAGTCCGCATCAATGTAGCCCGCCCAGACGTTGCGGGTCCATGATCCCGCATTCTGCGGCATCAGGCCCGCAAAGCCCTGGAGACCACCCTTGTAGTAGGAGGCAGGCTCACCGGCCCCGATGGTGTATTTCTCCAGCCTGTGCTGGGCGCCGAAGGAGAGGTCCAGCGAGCGGCCGGGAGCAAAGGCGAACCTGCGGCTGATGTTCAGCGTGTTGTTCCACTGTTCGTTCTTGAAGCGTTCCGTCCGGACCTTCGTGGGGGATGTGCCATAATCGGCATAATAGGCCGGGCTGCCACTGTTCTTCAGGGTCATGTGGTCATCATCGGCCCCGTATGTCGTGTTGGCATCCCAGTGGAACCCGGCAGGCAGGCGGCCCTTCAGCCCCAGTGTGACGGCGTAGTCCTGTTCCTCCATGGCCTCGATGGGAGAAAACCCGTCGGGATAATATTGCGGGAACGTGTCCGGCGTCCGGTAATCCTGGAAGCCTTCACCGTGACGGTGGGCGTAGGTGACAAAGCCGTAGCCTTCCAGGGATTGGGTGAAATGCTTGCCGAAATTGAGGCTGAGGGTCTGGCGGGTTTCCTCGGCAAGGCTGAGGGCCGGGTCGTCATAACGGTTCGTGCGGACGTCCAGACCTTTCTGGATGAAATGGTCGGTATGGTACATCTGCCCGGCCAGATTGACGTACCCGTCCTCGCCCAGGGCTAGGCCCTTGTCGAAGCCGAACTGGTACTGCCAGCCATCGCCGTTATAGGCATTTGCGCCTGTCTGGGCATCAATGTCGGAGCTTCTGACGTCCTTTTTCAGCACGATGTTGATGACACCGGCCAGCCCGTCCGCCCCGTAGCGGGAGGCGGCACCGTCCCGCAGGATTTCGATATGGTCGATGGCTTCCGGGGGGATCATGTTCAGGTCCACCGGGCTGGAGCCTTCCTCCGGCCCGCTGTCGGCACTGATGTTCGCCGTGGTGTGGCGGCGTATGCCGTTGACGAGCACGAGCGTGTGGTTGGGGTTCAGCCCCCGCAGGCGGATGGAGGAGGTCAGGGCCGAGGCGTCATACCCTGCTGCACTGATGGTGATGGACGGATTGATGCGGGCCAGAGCTTCCGCCACGTTCAGCTGCCCCGTGCGCTGGAGCTGCTGTGCCGTGACGATATCCACCGGTGAGGTGCTGGCCCGTGCCCGTTTCAGCGGTGTGTTTGTCCGGTGGACGGTCAGATGTTCGGCTGATCTGGCATTGATGGCATGGGGCCTGTGGCGGGTTGTGGATGTGCTCTTGCGGGCCTGTGTCTTTTTGCTGGCCGCTGGGGAGGTCGTGGTCGTGCCTGTCACTGTGGCGGCTCTGGCGGTGGATAGTGAGCCTGACAGGGCCGTGGCGAGGCCAAGGCCCATGCCGCATGACCCCATAAGCCAGGAGAGGGACAGCAGGGAGGCAGGCAGACGGTGAGAGCCATGCAGGCGGGGCATTGTGGTGTCTCCAGAGTGCGAAATGGGCGGTGGGTCAGCAGGTCAGGAAAAACGGGCGGCGAGGGCGGCGACATGCTCCGGCCCGATGCCACAGCAGCCCCCGATGATGTCGGCCCCGGCAGCAAGCCAGTGCTGGGCGAAGTCGGCGTAACGCTGGGATGTCAGCGTGCCATCCAGTGGAGTGATGCTTTCATTGGCTCCTTCGCCTTCGCCGTCATGATGGTTGTGGGCGAAACCGTTGGCATACACGCCCAGTTTCAGGGTGGTGGAATCACCGTGTGTCTTCAGCACCTTTCGGGCTGTGTGCAGGGCCGTTTCCATGATGCGGGGGTCGCTGCAGTTGAAGAGCAGGGCCTCCAGCTTCAGCTGAAGGGCGGCTTCCACGGCTTCTTCCAGCAGTTCACCCGACCGCAGGCGGACCGGGGCGTGCTGGTGGATGAGAGCGGCGGGATCGGAATCATCCAGCGTGAAACTTCCCCAGAAGGGGCGTGCATCGTCCGTGCTCTGCTGGACGAGCCTGTGGGCTGTCTGCAGTTCGGCGATGCTGCTCTGTGTTTCTGCCAGCCAGAGATCGGCCGAGGGTGCCAGCCCACGGATGAGCGGCGTCAGGATAGCCTTTGCCTTCTGGGGGGTGAACAGGTCGGGACGGTAAGAACCACCAGCCGGGGGCAGGGAACCGGCCAGAAGAGACGGCTTTCCACCCTGGGCCTGTGCTGCAATGGCCTGCCGTCCCAGATGGCCGGAGAGGCGGGCCAGTTCCTCGCCCCGTGCGGCAAAACGTTCCTCACCGATATGGAATGGCACGACGGCATAGCTGTTGGTCGTGATGACATGCGCCCCGGCCTTGAGGAAGTTCTCATGGGCCTGCTGCACCAGATCGGGCCGCTCTATCAGGCTGAGGGCTGACCATTCCGGCTGGCGGAACGGGGCTCCCATGCGGTGCAGCTCCCGCCCCATGCCACCATCAAGGATGAGAGGTGTCCGGTCAGCTACGGAAGAGAAGGGCGTGGTGGAAGAAGGCATGGCGCTGGCTCATTGGGGGGCTGTGGTCTGGTCCCCGTTTTCTGTCTGTTGAAGGAGCGCCATGGGTAAAAAAACTTGACGAAAATATCAATCCCATACACATATAAGCATGATGTTATATGTAAAGTATAGAAGTGGGCGGAGATGGGTATTATTGAGAGCTAAAGGTGACGGCAAGTTAATGTATTGTATTTATCATATAATGATATGATTATATCTATATAAAAAACTGTAAAAAATATTTTCTCCGGTATCAGCCGGATTTTGTCATTCCTTTGCAGAAAGATGAAAAAGGGCCCCAGCGCCTGCCAACATGACGGTGGGGCCCGAAGAATCAGGGGCTGTTGAGAGTGTCCTCGTATTTCTGCCCGTCAAATACCCAGCGGTCGTTGCCATCAATAATGATGTCAGCCAGACCGTTGTGACGCTGGCGGGCAATACGGATGGAACCGTTCACGCTGTCCAGCAGTGTGTCCCATTTGTTGCCATTCCTGCGATAGATGGAGGTGGTACAGCCTGCAGACCCGCAGAGGCGGTATGATTGCAGCTGCACGAACAGGATCATGTTTTTCTGCTTTGGGGCGAGTTTGGCTGTCCCTGTCAGGACGATGGGTGTCTCGTTGTGGCGGGCCGCATCGTCCAGAAGGTCTGCATTCAGGCTGCGGGCCTGCCTGTCCAGCTCCGTGCCGGGCTGGGCTTTCAGCTCCACGGGTGTCGTGCTGGAGTGCTGTGCTGAATGATGATGACGTGACGGATGCTTCTGGCTGGCCGCCTCGGCCGGGCTGGTCTGGATGAAACCGAAGAGACCCATGACGATGGCGGAACGGCACAGGTTTCCGGCAAGGCCACGGAGGCGGACAGGAACAGGTGATGAACGGGTCATGGCGTCGTTATCCTCTGGGGGACGGGTCAGGAAAAGACAGGGAAGCCCGCCATGAATGGCAGGGTAACGGGGTTGTGTTCATTCATACCGCAAGGTGACGACGAGCACGTCACGGTAGGCGGGCAGGGTGGGGTCTTCCGGTTCTACCGCCGTCACGCCGTGATAGACACGGTGATCGTCCACAATGGCAGTATCCAGCGGCTCTGTCAGGGTGAAGGACCCCAATACGGTCTGCTGGTCCAGCGCATGGATGCTCGTGACGCCTTCCCGTATGTTGCAGCGGTTGACCATGAAGACGAAAACCCAGTCCACGCCATCACGATGCATCCCTTCCGGCGTGGGAAGAGCCTCTGCATCGCTGGCGGCCTCGATGCGGAACTGATGGACCTCCACATGCCACGGGGCTGGCTGGGGTCGTTCCGGGGAGAGGTGGTCCGCCATGGTGGAGGTGGCCTGGAGAATGGCCGCAAGGGCCGGATGTCGCCCCATCTCGTCAGTGATGGGACTGAACCAGCGTTCTACCCCGCCATTGAGCAGATTGTAATCCCGGCTCTGATAATGGGGCTGATGGTCCTTGCGGGTCAGACTGTTCCCGGTGATGGAAAAGGTCCCATAGCGACGACGGCGGTAGCGCCCGCCATCAGCCATGTAGAGGTCCATGCCCAGATCATTCCAGCTTTCAGCAAAACCCTGCCAGTCTTTCAGGCCGCTGGGCTCCAGCCACGCTCTGGCCTGTCGAGCGGGGAGAAAGGCAAAACCGTTTTTGATGATCTGCTGTTCGATAGAACCGGTGGAAGCTGTACAGGATAGGGTCATGGCAGGCGTTCCCCTGTCGCCGCAAGGGGAGCAGAATGGGGCTGCCCTTTTCTGGCGGTACGGATCATGATGGCACAGAGCCCGAGTATAAAAGGTCTCCCGGCAACTGTCTTGCGCCTTGTGCCGTCCTGGTGAGAAACCTTGATGGTGGAGTGTACAGGCCTTTTTGAGCCCCCGCAGGGCAAACCCCCTTCACCTGCCGTGAAGGGGGCTGCCGGGTTGGGAGGAAGGGCCGCTTCAGTCCTGTTCCGGCTGTGCTGACGGTTTCTTGCCGTTCAGATCAGGATTGTTGGGCTTGAAGCGTTCGCCGAGGGCTGCACAGACGGTACGGAAAAGACCGCTGATGCCCATCTGGTGCTGGCGGAACAGACCTTCATGGATGAAGCGGGCCAGCTGGGCTCCAAAGCCATGGCCGCCGAACCCCTTCTTGGAGGGCCACATGCCCCAGGCATTGTACCGCCCCAGAGCCACGACGGCGCCACGGTCGTTATAGACGAACGGGACCGCTGCCTTGCCAGCCAGCTGGCGGGGAATGGCAACCCGGCCGACATAACGGCCTTCCTGCCGGGCGGCCTGCGCCGTGGGGGCTGTGGGGTTGACCTCCATGCGGGCGCAGTCACCGATGGCATAGATGGACGGGTCTTTCGTGGTCTGGAGCGTGTTGGTGACCATGATCTGCCCGCTGCGGCTGAGCTCAAGATTCTTCAGGAGAGAGGTCGCCACGCAGGCTTTCACCCCAGCAGCCCAGATGGGGAAGTCGGACTCGATGCGCCGGCCATCCTTGAGGGCGATGTATCCGCAGCCGACCTCACTGACCATGCCGCCGGTGATGACATCGAATCCCAGCTTCTCCAGTTCGGCCTTGGCCTCGGCCGAAACCTGCTCGGGGAAAGGCGGCAGCAGTCTGTCCTGCGCCTCGATCAGCGTGGGCCTGAGCAGCCTTTTGCGGGCAGAGGGGCCAAGGCCGGGAGTGCTGTCGATGGCCTGGCAGAGCTCGGCAGCCAGCTGCACCCCAGTGGCACCACCCCCAACAATGTTCAGGTGGACAGGCTTGTTTGTCAGCTGCGCCCGCTCGATGAGCGTACGGAAACGGTCGTGGATGGCGTTGGCATCAGCCAGGGTATTGAGGAAGAGGCAGTTTTCTTTCGCCCCGGGCGTGCCGAAGTCGTTTGCGCAGGAGCCTAGAGCCACGATGAGCAGATCGTAATTCAGGACCTGCCCGTTTTCCAGGTTCAGCGTCTTTGTTGTGCTGTCGATGGTGTCCAGCGTGCTCTGGATGAAGGAGAAGCCGAAACGTTTGGAAAGCTCATTGAAGGCGAACAGGTTGCCTTTCTGGCCGATCGTGCCGGATGCCAGCTCATGCAGGACAGGCTTCCAGATATGGACGGCGTTCTGATCAATCAGGGTAATGCGGACATGGGAGTTGTGGCTGAGCTGGGTTGCGGCTTCCAGCCCGCCAACACCACCTCCCAGAATGACGACATGTTTCTTTGCGGACATGGAACCGTTCCTCGTTTTTCCGACGTGACAGGCGCAAACAGAACGCGCAGCAATATCTGAGCTCTAGCGGTCCGCCCTGCCATATACAAGCCCTGTCATGGTCATCGATGTTGTTTTCTGATTGTCCCGGTCCCCTATCACCCCGGGGGGTACCGGTGCCTGCCGGGGCAGGGCCTGCCCCCGTCCGCAACTGGGGGTTGACCCTGCCGGATATGGGCGGAAATGCCCCCGGTATCAGCTTCTGTATGAGCCGTTTATGTCGATGTAACCGTGTGTCAGATCACAGGTCCAGACGCTCGCACGGCCGGATCCAAGCCCCAGATCTGCCGTGATCGTGATCTCCTGCTGGCGCATGTAGGCATTCAGCGCCTCGACATCATGGTCCTTCACACTGCCCTGGCTGGCCACCCAGTGGTCCCCGATGGCAATGGAAAGGCGGTCCCTGTCGGCAGGCTCACCACTCTTGCCAACGGCCATGACAATACGCCCCCAGTTGGCATCCTCTCCGGCAATGGCGGTTTTCACCAGCGGAGAATTGGCAATGGCCATGGCGATCCTGCGGGCGGACCCGTCATCCTGAGCTTCCTGCACATCGACACGGATCAGCTTGGTGGCACCCTCGCCATCACGGACGACCAGCAGAGCCAGCTCATGGAGCAGGTCCTTCAGGGCCGTGCGGAATTCCGCTAGGGCGGCATCCTCATAACTGCCGATCTCTTCATGCTCGGCCTGCCCGGTGGCAAAAAGCATCAGCATGTCGGATGTAGAGGTATCAGAGTCCACCGTGATGGAGTTGAAGCTCGGCCCCACGCCTTCTTCCAGCAGGGCCTGAAGGACCGGCTGGGGCAGGGAGGCATCTGTGGCGACGTAGGCCAGCATGGTGGCCATGTCCGGCGCAACCATGCCCGACCCCTTGGCTATGCCCTGGAGGCAGACCGTTGTGCTGCCGATCTTCACTTCACGACGGGCCGCCTTGGGGAAGGTGTCCGTGGTCATGATGGCCCGGGCCGCTTCTTCCCATCCATCAACATGCAGGGCTTCAATGGCTGCGGGCAGGGCAGAGAGGATCTTCTTGTAGGGAAGCGTCTCGCCAATCACCCCGGTAGAGGCCAGGAAGACATCCTCGACAGGGCAGCCCAGCTGATGGGCGACCTCTCCGGCACAGGCTACCACGGCCTCTTCCCCGGCACGACCGGTGAAGACATTTGCATTGCCGGAGTTCACCAGCAGCGCCCGGGCATGGGGCGTGCTGGCGAGCGCACGGCGACACCAGGGGATGGGAGCCCCCGGGCAGAGATTGCGGGTATAGACACCTGCGGCCGTCGTGCCAGGGGCGAACTCGACCAGCATGAGGTCGGTCCGCCCGCTGTAGCGGATGTTGGCCTCCACACCACTGAGCCGCACCCCGGCAATCGAGGTCAGCTTGGGCAGTGAGAGTGCCAGTGGGGAGCGGGGGTATGGTTTGGCCATGGCTCAGTGTGTTGCCTGTGCCGGGGCAGCGGCAGGTGCCGGTGCACTGGTGATGGGCTGGCCCTTGGCATCATAATGCACGATTCGGGCCTGCTTCTCGGCAGCTTCCACCACCTTGCGGACTTCCTGGCGGATCAGGTCGCGGCGGATCTGGTCACGCACCTGCTCAAAGCTCGGCACGGGGGCCGTGCGGGTCCCCAGAACCTGGATCACGTGCCAGCCATACTGGGTATGGACCGGCTTCTGGGTGATGGTGCCGGACTTCATGGCAAAAGCGGCGTTGGAGAAATCCGGGATCATGTCCCCACGCTTGAACCAGCCAAGATCGCCACCATTCGTGCCGCCGGATGCCTTGTCCGTGGAGAGACGGCCAGCCAGCTTGGCAAAGTCGGCCCCCTTGTTCAGCTGCCGGATGATCCCTTCAGCCTTGGCCTCGCTATCCACGAGGATGTGGCGGGCATGGACTTCCTCCTCAGGCTTCTTGGAGGCGAAATGCTCCTGATAGTAGGCCTTCAGGGCATCGTCCGTCAGCTTCGGTGCAACCTGCTCCTCCAGATAGGCATTCTGGAGCACATTGTTTGCTGCTGCTTCCATGGCAGCCTTGACAGCCGGCTTGCTGGCCAGACCGGCCTTGTCCGCCTGGAGCTGGATGGCCTTCTGGTCGATGAGCTGGTTGATCAGGAGCGGAATGATGACGGCCGGCTGGAGCTGGCGCGCCTCCGGCGGCAGGGTGGCAGCAGCGCGCTGGACATCGCCCAGGGTGATCTTCTGGTCATTCACGGTGGCGAGCAGCATGTTCGGGTCTGCTGCGGGCTTGGCCTGCGGCTGTGCGGCGGGGGCCGGCTGGGCGTCGGCGGCCACGGCCTGCGCTGTCAGCGAGGCAGAAGAGGAGACACCCCCGATAAGGGCCGTGCACAGGAGAAGAGAGCGGGAAAGCCGCATGTAAGACCTCATCATTTCGATCTGTTAAAACTCAGCCCTTTCACCATGACAAAGCCTGCCTGCCCTAGCAAGGGCTTTGGTGCCGGAAAGGCGAAGTATTGCCTATATTTTATGTTGGTACGGACGTCAGGTTGGGCTGCTGGTGCCTGACAGGGGAAAAAGCGGAGAATTGCGCTGCGTCCGGAAGCCGGACGGGGGCTTTCCCATTGACCATGATGACGAGGGCCCTTATGTCGGACATGATATGAAAAGCGTTGTGACCATCCGCAGCGGGCGTTTCCTTGTTTCCCACAGGGGAGAGGGGCGCACATGGTTGCTGGTGGCAAAATTTTCAGGGTAACTCATGCTTTCACGCCTTGCTCGCGCCCTCTTCGGCCACTCCAACGACCGCTCACTCAAGAAGTATCAGCGGCGCGTGCCGGAGATCAATGCTCTGGAGCCGCAGATGCAGGCTCTCACGGATGATGAACTGAAGGGTAAAACTGCGGAATTCCGCCAGCGTCTGGCTGAGGGTGCCTCCCTTGATGATCTCCTGGACGAGGCCTTTGCTGTCTGTCGTGAGGCCTCCCGCCGTGTGCTGGGGATGCGTCATTTTGATGTGCAGCTCATCGGGGGCATGGTCCTGCATGATGGGCGGATTGCCGAGATGCGGACGGGTGAGGGCAAGACCCTTGTCGGGACCCTGGCTGTCTATCTGAATGCCTTGTCTGGCAAGGGCGTGCATGTTGTTACCGTCAATGATTATCTGGCGAAGCGTGACGCTGAGGAAATGTCCCGCCTCTACGGCTTCCTTGGCCTGACCACCGGCGTGATCATCCCGAACCTGACGGACGACCAGCGCCGTGCGGCCTATGGAGCGGACATCACATACGGCACGAACAACGAGTTCGGCTTCGACTATCTGCGGGACAACATGAAGTATTCGCTGGATGAAATGGTCCAGCGTGCCTTCAGCTTTGCCATTGTCGATGAGGTGGACAGCATCCTCATTGATGAGGCCCGTACGCCGCTCATCATTTCCGGTCCGGCGGATGACAGCTCCGACCTTTATCGCCATGTGGATGCCGTGATTGCCCGGCTGGTGAAAGAGCCGGATGTTTATGACAAGGATGAGAAGCTGCGTACTGTCACGCTGACGGAAAAAGGCTCCGACCGTGTCGAGGAGCTGCTTCAGGAGGCGGGCCTGCTGCGTGAAGGCGGTCTGTATGACCTCCACAACGTCTCGGTTGTCCATCATGTCCAGCAGTCCCTGCGGGCCCGGACGCTTTTTACGAGGGACGTCGATTATATCGTCCGTGACGACAAGGTGATGCTGATTGACGAGTTCACGGGCCGCATGATGGATGGCCGCCGGTACTCTGATGGCCTGCATCAGGCGCTGGAAGCCAAGGAAGGTGTGGAAATCCAGCAGGAAAATCAGACGCTGGCCTCCATCACTTTCCAGAATTATTTCCGTCTCTATCCCAAGCTGGCTGGCATGACCGGTACGGCCATGACGGAAGCTGATGAATTCGCCGAGATCTACAATCTTCAGGTCGTGGAGATTCCGACCAATCTGCCCGTGCGCCGCAAGGATGCGGATGACGAGGTCTATCTCACGGCGGAAGAGAAATATGAGGCCGTGGCTGAACTCGTCCGCAAGGTGCATGAGACAGGCCAGCCCATTCTTGTCGGTACGGCCTCCATCGAGCAGAGCGAGGTTCTGTCACACCTGCTGCGGCAGAAGCGTATTCCGCATAATGTGCTGAATGCCCGGCATCATGAGCGTGAGGCCAGCATTATCGCACAGGCCGGTGCGCCGGGTGCCATCACCATAGCCACGAACATGGCAGGGCGTGGTACGGACATCAAGCTCGGTGGCAATGTCGAGATGCTGGTGGCTGAAAAGACTGCCGGTATTGAGGATGAAGCTGAGCGGGCTGCCATTGCGGAACAGGTCCGGGCGCAGGTGGCCGTTGACCACAAGCGGGTACACGAGCTTGGTGGGCTGTATGTCATCGGGACGGAGCGGCATGAGAGCCGCCGGGTGGACAACCAGCTGCGTGGGCGGTCTGGCCGTCAGGGTGACCCGGGCAATTCCCGCTTTTTCCTTTCCCTTCAGGATGACCTCATCCGCATTTTCGGCTCCGACCGCATGGGGGCGATGATGCAGAAGATGGGTCTCAAGCGGGGTGAGGCCATCGTGCATCCGTGGCTGAACCGTGCGCTGGAAAAGGCGCAGAAGAAGGTCGAGGCCCGCAACTTCGACATGCGCAAGAACACGCTGAAATACGATGATGTCATGAATGCACAGCGCAAGGAGGTCTATGCCCAGCGCCGTGAATATATGGCATCCGCCGATGTGTCTGGCGTGATTGCCGAGATGCGGGGGAAGGTGATTGAAGAGCTCGTCCATGCCCATATTCCGGAGAATTCCTTTGTGGAGGCCTGGGATGTGGATGGCCTTGCTGGTGAGCTGCATCGCATCCTGAATCTGGACATGCCGATTGCCGACTGGGCAAAAGAAGATGGCATGGATGAGGAGCATCTGATCGACCGCATCGAAGAAACAGCCACGAAGGCCCATGCAGCCCGTTCAGCGACTGTTGGCCCGGAAATGATGCGGTTGATCGAGAAGCATATTCTTCTGACATCATTCGATGCGGCATGGAAAGAACATCTGCACGGGCTGGACCAGATGCGTCAGGGGATTGGCCTGCGGGCTTATGCCCAGCGTGACCCGCTGAACGAGTACAAGCAGGAAGCCTTCCAGATGTTCACATACATGCTGGAGGACCTGCGGCTGCGTGTCGTGCAGTCTGTCGGGCATGTCCAGCCCGTCAGCGAGGCACCGTCCATGCCGCCGGGGCCGACTGGCTTCATGGAGGAGGATGGTCCCGCTGATGAGGAGGCGCTGGATACGGCCACGCTGGCCCGCTGGCTCAATGAGGTCCCCCGCAATGCTCCCTGTCCCTGCGGGTCCGGGCAGAAATTCAAGCACTGCCACGGCAGGATGATCTGAGAAGGCGGGCTGCTTCCTGCTGGGGGCAGCCCCTTCTGATGCACGGTGTGCTGGTGCATGGTAATGGGTGTTTCAACATTGTTTTGGGAGAAGTAAGGTCCATGGCAGGACATTCACAGTTCAAGAACATCATGCACCGCAAAGGTGCGCAGGATGCTAAGCGCGCCAAGCAGTTTGCCAAGGTCATCCGTGAGATCACGGTGGCCACACGGTCCGGCATGCCAGACCCGGCCATGAACCCCCGCCTGCGTGCTGCCATCACGGCAGCCCGTGAGGTCAACATGCCCAAGGATACGGTCGAGCGTGCCATCAAGAAGGCCAGCGGTGCCGGTGGTGGTGAGGATTATGTGGCCGTCCGTTATGAGGGCTACGGTCCGGCTGGTGTGGCCATCATCATCGAGGGGCTGACTGATAACCGCAACCGTACGGCCTCCGAAGTCCGGGCGGCTTTCTCCAAGCATGGTGGTTCCATGGGAGAAACCAATTCCGTGTCCTTTGGCTTTGACCATATCGGCGTGATCACCTATCCGCAGGATGCTGCTTCTGAGGATGACATGCTGGAAGCCGCCATTGAAGCCGGGGCTGATAACGTGGAGACCACGGAAGACGGCCACGAAATCACCACGGCCATGGAGGCCCTGATGAGCGTGCGTGATGCGCTGGAAGGCCGTTTTGGCGAACCCCGTTCCGCCAAGCTGGACTGGCGTCCGCAGACGACCGTCACGCTGGATGAGGATCAGGCCCGCTCCGTTCTCAAGCTGATTGACGTGCTTGAGGAGAATGACGATGTGCAGGCCGTCTATGCCAATTTCGACCTCCCTGATGAGGTGGCCGAGGCTCTGGCAGCTTGATCCGTCTCATGGGGATCGACCCCGGCCTGCGTTTCATGGGCTGGGGTATCGTGGATGTGGAGGGGAACCGCCTGCGCCATGTGGCTGACGGTGTGCTGGCGACCCAGAGTGGTGATGACGTTCCTCGCCGTCTGTGCGACCTGCATGAGGGGCTGATGAGGCTCATCCAGCAGTATGGTCCTGCAGAAGCTGCCGTTGAGGAAACCTATGTGAACCGCAACGGCTCCTCCACGCTCAAGCTGGGCTATGCCCGTGGCGTGGCCCTGCTTGTGCCCGCCCTTGCCGGGCTGAGCGTGCATGAATATGGGGCCATGGCTGTGAAGCGGGCTGTGGTTGGTACGGGGGCGGCCACGAAGGAGCAGGTCAGCATGATGGTCCGCCGTCTGTTGCCGGGGGCGGAGGTCCGGCGGGCTGATGCGTCCGATGCACTGGCTATCGCCATCTGCCATGCCCATCATCGGGCCAGTGCCCGGCATGTAGCCGCAGGAGTACGCATGGCATGATCGGACAGCTGACAGGCCTTGTCTCTCATATCGATGGTGATCACTGCCTCATTGATGTGAATGGGGTGGGGTATGTTGTCTCAGCCTCCAGCCATACGCTGGGGCTGCTGCCCCGCCCGCCGGAAGTCGCCCGTGTACTGGTGGAAACGGTTGTGCGGGAAGATGCCATCCAGCTCTTTGGTTTTGCGGAGGCGGATGAGCAGGCATGGTTCCGTCTTCTCACGACCGTTCAGGGTGTAGGGGCCCGTGTGGCTCTGGCCATTCTGTCAGTCAGCCGCCCCAGTCTGCTCTGGCAGGCTGTCCATGCTGAGGACAGGACAGCCTTTACGCAGGCTGCCGGGGTTGGCCCCAAGCTGGCAGTCCGCCTCCTGACGGAGCTCAGGAGCAAAGTGGCCAAAATGCCGGCTCCTGCCAGCATGAGTGGGACGTCCATGAGTGCTGGGGGGGGCGGAGCAGCCATCAGTACCAGCCTGCATGGCAGTGCCGGGCTGGAGCAGGATGCCCTCATGGCGCTGGAAGGGCTGGGCTTCCGTCGGGCTGAAAGCTGGCCCATCATCAGCCGTCTCATTGGAGACCACGTTGGGGAAGGGCTGGATGTCATCATCCGTCTTGCTCTCAAGGAACTGGCCCGGTAGGCAGAGGGTAGAGGGAAAGAACGGGGCCGATGAACCAGTTTGTGCCAGATATGCCGCCCGGCCGTGCGCCGGAGACGGATGCCACACGCCAGCCGGAGGATGTGGCCGATGCCACCCTGCGGCCGCAGACCCTGGCCGACTTTACGGGCCAGAAAGCCAGTCGGGAAAATCTCTCCATCTTCATCGAGGCAGCCCGCAAACGGGGTGATGCGCTGGACCACGTCCTGCTGCATGGCCCGCCGGGGCTGGGAAAGACGACTCTTGCGCAGATCGTCTCCCGTGAGCTTGGCGTGGGCTTTCGTGCCACGTCCGGGCCGGTGATCCAGCGGGCTGGAGACCTTGCGGCCATCCTGACAAATCTTCAGCCTCGTGATGTGCTGTTCATTGATGAGATTCATCGTCTTCAGCCAGCGATTGAGGAAATCCTCTATCCGGCGATGGAGGACTTCCAGCTGGACCTCGTCATCGGGGAAGGCCCCGCGGCCCGTTCCGTGCGGATTGATCTGGCGCCTTTCACGCTCGTGGCAGCTACGACACGGTCCGGCCTGCTGGCCACACCATTGCGGGACCGGTTCGGCATTCCGTTGCGTCTGGTGTTCTATACGCCTGATGAATTGCGGCAGATCGTCAGCCGGGGGGCGGGGAAGCTGGGCATGGCCCTGACAGATGAAGGAGCCGAGGAAATTGCCCGCCGTTCCCGAGGGACGCCGCGCATTGCCGGAAGGCTGCTGCGCCGCGTGCGGGACTTTGCGCTTGTGGCGAAGAAAGAGATTGTTGACCGTGCGCTGGCAGATGCAGCCCTCTCCCGGCTGGAGGTGGACAGTCATGGTCTTGATGCGATGGACAGGCGCTATCTGCGTCGCATTGCCGAGCATCACAGGGGTGGCCCAGTAGGGGTGGAAACTCTGGCGGCAGCTTTGGCAGAAGCCCGTGATACGCTGGAGGACGTCGTGGAACCCTATCTGATACAGGAAGGGCTCGTCCTGCGGACCTCACGGGGGCGGATGCTGGGTGAACCGGGCTGGCGTTATCTCGGTCTCACACCGCCATCAGACAATCTGGCACCACGGTTCCTGTAGGGGCCGTCATCGGGGGAGAACAGCATGGCGGCACATCACTGTCAGTTCCGTATCTATTATGAGGATACAGATGCAGGGGGCATCGTTTATCATGCCCGGTATCTGGGTTTTGCCGAACGGGCCCGGGCCGAGGCCTTGCGCAGCCTTGGGCTTGGCGTCGGAGAGATGGCAGAACAGGATGGAATCGGTTTTGTCGTCAGGCAGCTGGGTATCCGGTATCATGCGCCCCTGCGGCTGGATGAACTGATGGATGTGGAGACGGTGCTGCTTCAGATGTCGGGAGCCCGGCTGAATCTGCGGCAGGTCATCACCAATCTTTCCCGTGAGGGGCAGAAGTCAGTGGTGATTGAGGTGGAACTGGCCTGCCTGAAGCTGGCTGGCATGAGCCCCTTGCGTCTTCCGGCATCCTACAGGGAAAAACTCTCAGGACTGACGGTGCCGGAAGAACGTTCCGCCTGACAAAAGATTTAAAGATAAAGATGTTTGCTCTTTCTGCGTCCTGTGCCATTGAAAAAGGAGCATCCTGCCGCAACATGGGGCAGTAGTCCTTTATCCAACAGAACCATAGAAAACAGGAGAAAGCGGAGTGGATCAGGCTGTGAATTCGAGTGCTCTGGGTGCTGCCGGGGCAGCGGGGCTTTCGCCCTTTCATCTGTTCCTGAATGCTTCGCTGGCTGTGCAGCTGGTCATGATCGGGCTGGTGCTGTGCAGCATTTTTGTGTGGGCGGTGATTGTGGAGAAGGTGCTTCTCCTCCGCCGGGTCAATCGTGAGGCTACGGGGTTTGAGGACAGATTCTGGTCCGGCGGGTCTCTGGATGATCTTTATGACAGCGAGGGTGCCCGGCCTGTCCATCCGATGGCTGCCGTTTTCGGGGCGGCGATGGGGGAGTGGCGTCGGTCCTCCCGTATTGCGGGCATTGACGTGATTCATGGGGGTACGTCCGAGCGCATCGACCGGGCCATCAGCATTACGGTCGCTCGTGAGACCGAACGTCTGAGCCGCTACCTCGTCATGCTGGCCACCATCGGCCCGGTAGCTCCGTTTGTCGGGCTGTTCGGGACGGTCTGGGGTATCATGCACGCATTCAGCTCCATCGCTTCCATGCACAATACGAACCTTTCCGTCGTGGCACCGGGCATTTCCGAGGCCCTGTTTGCGACGGCCATCGGTCTGCTCACGGCCATCCCGGCCTATGTGGCCTACAACCTCATCAGCCGTAGCGTGGACAATTTTGCTGAGCGGATGGAAGGCTTCGGGACCGAGTTTGCAGCCATCCTCTCCCGCCAGTCCGAAGAGCGCGGCAGCGGGAGGGGCTGAGCATCATGGAGGCTTCATCACGCAGTGGACGCAGGGGCAGGCGGCGGAGCCAGCCTGAAGCTGGCATCAATGTCACCCCGCTGGTGGATGTCATGCTCGTGCTGCTCATCATCTTCATGGTGACGGCACCGATGCTGACCAGCGGTGTGAATGTCGATCTGCCGCAGACAAGCGCCAAGCCGGTCAACTCGGACGACAAACCCATTACGGTATCCATCAAGAGCGACGGCAGCCTGTATCTGGGGGATGACCCTGTCAGTGGGGATGACCTCGTGACACGGCTGAAGCAGATGGCAAGCGATGATCCTGGCCGTCGCATCTTTGTGCGGGCCGATGCCCATATCGACTATGGCAAGGTGATGAGCACGATGGGGCAGATCACATCTGGCGGCTTCACGCATGTTGCCCTGCTGGCACAGCAGCCGCAGGGCGGCCAGTAAGGAGAGACTGTGTGAGCCTCTCTGCGTCATCACCGTTTGACGAAACACCACCGCCCTATCAGCGGCGGGAAAGGAAGCAGTCCAGCCTGGTGACGGGCGGGGTGCTGGCTTCCCTGCTGCTGCATGGGGGAGTGCTGGGCTTTCTGCTCTGGCATCCACAGCCACCGCTGCCGGAACCTCAGCCGGACGAGCAGACGGTCACCATGGTGTATGAGACGACCGGCGGGGCCCGGCCAGCGGCCCGGTCTTCTCACAAGGCCGAGGTTCCGGCGCCGCAGGCACCTACGGAGACAAAGGCCCCACCGGCGCCACAGCCGCCCAAGCCGAAGCCGGTTGAGCCACCTCCGCCCGCTCCGCCACCACCCCGGCCTGTACAGGCTGCGCCGGAACCTTCCCATGTGGCGGTGAAAACGCCGGTCCAGCAGCGTGCTCCCGTGCAGGAAAAGGGTGAGGTGAGTGAACAGGCAAAGCCGAAGCCGGAGCCCGTGCATAAGCAGGCACAGGTCAAGGCGCCGGATCACAAGGTGGAAAAGCCCCCTGCCAAGCCGCAGCTCTCCCATACCCAGCAGGAGCATGAGGCCAAAAAAACGCAGGAGGACAGCCGCTCCCTGCTGGCCACGCTGGATGAGTACCGGAGCCAGGAGAAGCAGGAGCGCCCGCCCAAGGCGATGCCCAATCAGGCGCAGGGTGGGTCACCCCGTGGTGGTGGCCGTCCTGATGGCGATACCGGGGCGCTGACAAGTGGTGAGCAGAATGCCATCGGGTCGTCCGTGCAGCGCTGCTACCAGGAGGATACGCTGGCCCGGAATTACCAGAATTTCTCTGCCCGCATGATGGTGACGGTGGATGCCTCCGGCGAGGCCCGCATGGTCACATTTCTGCCGGAGACCCGTGCCCGTATGGCAGCGGATCCGACCTATCGGGTCCAGGCCGAGCGGGCGAGGGATGCCGTGTTGAGTCCAACCTGTTCCCGCCTGCCCGTGCCGAAGCGCCTGCTGGGGCAGGTGCGGCAGTTCCGTTTTCTGTTCAAGCCCTGAGGCTGGATTTATCTGAGGTTGTTTCATGTCGTTTTTTTCTGATACCGAAGCCGGCATCCTCCAGCGGCATCTGTCCCGCCGCTCCCTTCTGGGCGGTGCTGCCGCCAGTGGTGTGCTTGTCACGCCGCTGGCTCTTCTGGGCGGGACGGCCCGGGCAGCAGGTGACAGCGCTCCGGCAGAGATCACGGTCGCTGGCGCCCATCAGGCCCCCATTCCCATCGTGATTCCTGATTTCGGGCCGGGGCTGGGGAACCAGATTTCTGGCGTCATTTCGGCCGACCTGTCCAGCACAGGGCTTTTCCAGGTCATGGGGGGAACGGTACCGGCTTCTGTTCAGCCGGATTTCTCGGCACTGAAGGGTCGTGGGGCCCGTGTGGCCGTGGCCGGCAGTGCCGCCGGGTCTGACAGCGTGCGGGTCGAGATGCGCCTTTGGGACGTTGTGGCGGGCCAGCAGATGGAAGGTCGGGCCTATACGGCCTCCCAGAGCAACTGGCGCCGCATTGCACACATCATTGCGGATGCCATCTACAAGCGCCTGCTGGGCGAGGATGGTTATTTCGATACCCGCATCGCCTATATTTCCCGTACAGGTCCCCGGCGGCATCAGTCCACCCGTCTGGCCATCATGGATCAGGATGGGGCCAATGCCCACATGCTGACCAATGGCAGCTGGCTGACGCTGGAGCCCCGCTTCAGCCCGATCAGCGAGCAGCTGGCATTTCTGTCCTATGCCAACAATCGGCCCCGTGTGTATGTCTATGACCTCAATACGGGACAGCAGACCATTCTGGGCACGTTTGAGGGTATCTCTTTCGCTCCCCGCTTTTCTCCTGATGGGCGGAGCATCATCCTGTCCGCCACGACAAGGGATGGCGGGGCGGATCTGTATCTGATTGATCTGGCGACCCAGCATCGGCGTCGTCTGACATCGGCCCCGGGTGTGATTGATACCAGCCCGTGCTTCAGCCCGGATGGCCAGAACATCGTCTTCAACTCCGACCGTGGCGGTTCGCCACAACTTTACGTGATGAGCGTCAATGGTGGAGATGCCCGGCGCATTTCCTACGGCCATGGTCACTATGGCTCGCCCGTGTGGTCACCAAGAGGGGACCAGATCGCTTTTGTCCGCATTGGTTCAGGGGGGTTCACCCTTGGCGTGATGGGGCCGGATGGCGTTGGTGAGCGGTCTCTGACACAGGGCTTCACGGTGGAAAGCCCAAGCTTTGCTCCCAATGGCCGTGCGCTGGCATTCTGTCGCCAGAATGCGGCAGGAGCTGGGGGAGCGGGCTTCAGCTCTTCCATCGCCGTGATTGACGTGGCAGGCTTCAATGAGCATATCATTCCTACTACGACCGGGGCTTCTGACCCGGCCTGGTCGCCGCTGCGGCGCTGAGCGCAGGGAATGTTTTTCTGGCCATGGGAGACCTTGTGCTTCCATGGCATCGGTGGCCTTCGGGCTGCCAGCCGCCTTTCCCCATCTGCGTCTTGCAGGTGGGTGAAAAACTCCCCATCTACTGGGGTGCATCTTTTTGCAGGAGATTGTCATGAAGTTGAAGATGTTCGCCGTGCTGGGCATGGCCTGCGCTCTGACCGCCTGTAGTGGTAACCACAAGGACCACGACAACAATGGCGATGGGCAGAACATGCAGCAGATGAGCCAGGGTCCCGTTCCGGGCAGCCAGGCTGATCTGGTCGCCACTGCCGGGGACCGCGTCTATTTCGAGCTGAACAAGAACCAGCTCAACAGCGAGGGCCGCGCCACGCTGGACAAGCAGGCTGCCTGGCTTGCCCGTTACCCGCAGGTCAACATCCTGGTGGCTGGCAACTGTGACGACCGTGGCACCGAGGAGTATAACATTGCTCTGGGTCAGCGTCGTGCCAATGCTGCCCGTGAGTATCTGGAGGCCAAGGGTGTGGCGCCGTCCCGTATCATGACGATCTCTTATGGTAAGGACCGGCCGACAGCTGATGGTGATACGCCGGAAGCATGGGCACAGAACCGTAACGCCATTACGTCTGTCCGTTAAAGCAGGCACGGTTCCGGGAAACCTGTAGGAAGGGGCAGATGATGCCCTTTCCGGGAAAGGTCGGGCCGGTTGAGCAAACCGGCCCGATTTTTTTTATGTGTGATGATTGCCTGTCCGTTGGGAGATGAGATCATGGGTCATTCTGCTCGGCCTGTTCTGGGGCCTGTTTCAGCCATTCTGAAAAGTGCGCTGGGGGCCGTGCTGCTCTCCTGCACGGCAAGCGCAGCATTTGCTCCGGCATGGGCGGAGGATGGTCTCTCCCGCGAGGCCATCATGCGGCAGCATCAGGCACTGGCCCGTCAGCATGATGGTGGTGGCCTGGGTGATGGTGTGGGCAGTGTTGATGAGCAGGGTGAGGATCTTTCCGCTCCCCTTCCGACATCCAGCGGTGATGACAGCAACCGGTCTTCGGGTGTTTCATCAGGGCGTAGCGGAGGCGATCTTGTGGCCAATCTGCTGGAGCGTGTGAATTCTCTGGAGAGCCAAGTGCGGGAGATGCATGGCCAGATGGAGCAGATGAGCAATCAGCTTCATCAGGATGAGGCTGCGGTGGCGAAGCAGATGGGGGACATGCAGTTTGCCCTCGAGAATGGTCATCATGCTGCGTCCCGTCCGGCTCCCGAAGCCGGGGAAGCGGCGGCATCAGCCCCGGCGGCGGTCGTAGCGCCGCCGCCGGCAACGCCACAGGCAACTTCCGTGGCCGATACCCTCAAGGCAGGTCGTGCGGCCCTGAAGGCCCATCAGTATGAGGCTGCGGAGACACAGGCCCGGCAGGCCCTCAAGCAGAGCAAGACGGGCTGGAGCCGCACGGAGGCCCAGTATCTGCTGGCGCAGTCGCTGGCCGGGCAGAAATCCTACAAGAATGCCGCACTGACCTACTACGATGTGTACAGCCATTCGCCTGATTCCCCACGGGCACCAGAGGCCCTGCTGGGTGTTTCGGCGTCCATGCTGGCACTGGGCAACAGGACGGCATCCTGCGAGGCCCTGCAACGGCTGCACAAGGAATTCCCCAATGCTTCGGCCCGGGTGAAGTCGTCCGAGAAAATTTTCAGCGAGCGGGCAGGCTGTCATTAAGGAGCATGGTGGGGACGACGGAGCTGGATAAAGATGGGGTGAGGCCCGTCACGCCCGGTGAGTTTTCTGACATCATGTCCCGGATCGGTCCTGTGGGGCCGGATGAGGCGACGCATCCACTCTGCATCGCCGTGTCTGGTGGGGGCGATTCCATGGCATTGGCCTTGCTGGCCCGCGGGTGGAGGCGCCATGTTCTGGCGCTGGTCGTGGATCATGCCCTGCGGCCTGAATCGGCCGGGGAAGCTGCTCTGACCTGCCAGCGTCTTGCGGAACTGGATATCCCGGCACGGCAGCTCACGTTGGCCCCTCTCAGACCCGGCGGGATACAGAACCGGGCCAGAGAAGCCCGTTTCGGTGTTCTGGAAAGTGCCTGTATCGACGCTGGAGGCTCCGTTCTGCTGGTGGCGCATCATGAGGCGGACCAGGAGGAAACACTCTGGATGCGTCAGGAGCGGGGCAGTGGACCCCGGGGATTGTGTGGCATGGCGGCCCGGACTGTGCGGGGGCGGATCACTCTGCTGAGGCCGTTATTGGGGATTCGGCCGGAACGGCTGAAAATGACGCTGCGCACCGCTGGGGTGTCCTGGTGTGAGGACCCATCAAATCAGAACCGCCGTTTCCGCCGTGTGGAAGTCCGGCAGGATCTGACAGATGCCGGGCGGCGGGCGATGCATGTTCTAAGGCAGGGTGCCTGTGCCAGACAGAAGAGGGTTGAGGATCGGCTGGCGGCTCTCATGGCCTGTGGGGTAGCCTGGCAGCCGGAAGGATGGCTGAAACTTGCACCGGAAATTCTTCAGCTGGGGGGCGGTGAGGATCATGACACGGAGCCGTTGCTGGAGGATGAATTGCTGGGGCGGCTGATCCGCCTTGTGGGGGGGCAGGATTATGTGCCTTCCCGTCAGGCTGTTGTGGCCCTGCGGCGGGCTGGAAAAGGCTCTCTGGGGCGGGTCTGCCTGCATCCTCTCCGGGGGCGGGAAACAGGCTGGATGCTGTACCGCGAGGCCAGGAATCTGACGGAAAAGCGTCCGGCCCGGCATGGGCAGTGCTGGGACGGGCGCTGGCGGTATCTGGGGCCTGATCATACGGATGCGGTCGTGGCGGCTCTGGGGCCGTGGCAGCGGGCGGGCCGGGCCGTTCCGGCCTGTGTTCTGCCCGCTCTGCCTGCCCTGTGGGTTGGGGGTGAACCTGTTGCAGTTCCAGAGGGCATGAGAGGGCTGCGGCCCGACCTGCCCCGTGTGACTTTTGTCTGGGATGGGGGAACGCCCCTGACAGGGGAACGGGACTGGACGGGATGAAACAGGCCGTGCGAATGAGGCGGAATCAGGGTTTTTCATCCATTTTGGCCTGATGGGGGTGGGAACGCTGCCAGAAATACCTATCTTGAAGGCACTGAGTGTGACGCCGGCCCGGCCTGTGCGTCCCGATTTGTGAGGTTTTTGAAGAGATGAAAAACATTGGCCGTAATGTTGCGATCTGGGTGGTCATCGTCCTGGCGGTCATCGGCATGTTGGCGGCATTCCAGCCTGGGGGCAGCCGACAGGCCGTTCAGAAGATCGCCTATTCTGACTTCGTGCATGATGTGGAGCGTCATGAGGTCCGGTCCGTTACCATCCGGGAGCAGAACATTTCCGGCGTGCTGACCAATGGTACGTCGTTCGAGACCTATGCTCCGTCCGACCCCTCGATGGTGTCCCGGCTGACGGCGGCTGGAGTTGAGGTGACTGCCCACCCGCCCCAGAGTGATGACAATCCCGTTCTTCGTTACATTGCGGCTTATCTGCCGATCATCCTGATGCTGGGCCTGGGCTTCATGGTCTTTCGCCAGATGCAGAATGGCGGGGCCGGGCGGGGGGCGATGAGCTTCGGCAAGTCCCGTGCCAAGATGATGGTGGAGAAGAAGGGGCGTGTCACCTTTGCCGACGTGGCCGGGGTGGACGAAGCCAAGGAAGACCTTGTCGAGATTGTCGACTTCCTCAAGGACCCGCATAAATTCACCCGTCTGGGGGGACGCCTGCCCAAGGGTGTTCTGCTGGTTGGTCCTCCCGGTACAGGGAAGACCCTGCTGGCCCGTGCCGTGGCTGGCGAGGCCAATGTGCCGTTCTTCAGCGTTTCCGGATCCGATTTTGTCGAGATGTTCGTCGGTGTTGGTGCATCCCGTGTCCGTGACATGTTCGAACAGGGGAAGAAGAATGCGCCCTGCATCATCTTCATCGATGAGATCGATGCCGTAGGCCGCCAGCGTGGTGCTGGTCTGGGAGGTGGCAATGATGAACGTGAGCAGACACTGAACCAGATGCTTGTGGAGATGGATGGTTTCGACAGTAACGAGGGGGTCATCCTCATTGCAGCGACCAACCGTCCCGATGTGCTGGATCAGGCTCTGCTGCGTCCGGGCCGGTTCGACCGGCAGGTCGTCGTGCCCAACCCGGACATGCTGGGGCGTGAGAAGATTCTTCAGGTTCATCTGAAGAAGCTGCCCCTGTCTGCGGATGTCAACCCAAGGGTGATTGCACGGGGCACGCCGGGTTTTTCGGGTGCGGAACTGGCCAATCTTGTCAATGAGGCCGCCCTGTTTGCGGCACGGCAGAACAGGAAGGTCGTCTCCATGGCCCAGTTTGAGGAGGCCCGGGACAAGATATGGATGGGTGCCGAGCGCCGGTCTGCCGTCATTGAGGAGGAAGAAAAGCGCATGACAGCCTATCACGAGGCTGGCCATGCCATTGCTTCCGTGCTGACCCCGGGGACAACTCCCATCCACAAGGCTACGATCGTGCCTCGTGGGCGGACTCTTGGCATGGTGATGAGCCTGCCGGACAAGGACCCTGATGTCATATCCCGTCGGGAGGCCTATGCCCGCATCGTCGTGGCCGTGGCCGGGCGTGTGGCGGAGGAGATCATTTATGGTCATGATGCCGTGACCAGCGGTGCGGCCTCCGACATCAGCCAGGCGACCAGCACAGCCCGGTCCATGGTGGCACAGATCGGCATGAGCGAGCTTATCGGCATGGTGGACTGCACGGACAGGAGTCAGATTTCCGGCCAGACAGGTCGTGAGATCGACCAGGAAGTCCGCAAGCTGATCGATCAGGCATATGGCCAGTGCAAGCATACTCTTCTGACCCATATTGATGCCCTTCATGCCCTTGCTGCGGCGCTGGTGGAATATGAGACGCTGACGGGCGAGGAAGTGAAAAAGGTCATCCGGGGGGAACCGCTGGGCAAGGAAGAAGAGGAGGAATATTCCTTCAATGGGCGTCGTCCGTCGGTGCCATCTTCCGGTGCCATGTCGGGCGCTGCCAGTGGGGGAGAAGTGGCCTCCCAGCCGGCCTGATCGGGCTGAGGCTATTCTGGTCTGACTGACAGGGATGACGGGCGCATGGCAGCATTGGCCATGCGCCCGTTCTGTTTATGAAAGGCTTGCGTATCGGGGGAATGGCTGGCATTGCAGGGAGCATCTGGTGCAGGAAGGCAAGCCCTGTCAGCTGTTGGCAGAAGCCGCATATGGTATGGAAGACGGAGGGGAAGTCATGGCAGACGGGCGGAAGTTTTTCGGGACTGACGGGATCCGTGGCGAGGCCAATACGGCACCCATGACGGTGGAGATAGCCCAGAAGCTGGGGCAGGCGGCGGGTCTGTATTTCTGCCGGCAGACAGGGCGCCAGCATCGCCACACGGTTGTGCTGGGCAAAGATACGCGTCTTTCCGGTTACATGATCGAGTGTGCCTTGGTGTCCGGTTTTCTCTCGGCAGGTGTGGATGTCGTCCTGCTGGGGCCGCTGCCTACGCCTGCTGTTGCTTTTCTGACCCGCTCCCTGCGGGCTGATCTGGGTGTCATGATTTCGGCATCCCACAATCCTTTCACGGATAACGGGATCAAGCTGTTCGGTCCGGACGGGTTCAAGCTTTCCGATGCTGTTGAGGCAGAGATCGAAGCCCTGATGGGGGACGATCTGAGCGGACAGCTGGCATCGCCTGCGGCCATAGGGCGGGCCTCCCGCCTGAATGATGCGGCAGGCCGGTATATTGAGAGTGTCAAATCGTCCTTCCCGCGGGGACTGCGGCTGGATGGCCTGAAAATCGTGCTCGATTGTGCGCATGGTTCTGCCTACCGTGTGGCACCTGCAGCCCTTTGGGAGCTGGGGGCAGAGGTCATAACCATAGGGGCCTCACCGGATGGGTTGAACATCAATGATGGTGTCGGCTCTACCCATCCGCAGGCACTCTGTGAAGCTGTGCGGGCTCATGGGGCAGATTGCGGTATTGCGCTGGATGGGGATGCGGACCGTGTCCTGTTCACCAATGAGCGGGGCGAGCTGGTGGACGGGGACCAGATACTGGCTCTCATCGCTACACTCTGGAAGCGCATGGGGCGGCTGAATGGTTCCGAGATCGTGGCGACTGTCATGTCCAATATCGGGCTGGAGGATTATCTGGCAACGCAGGGGCTAAGCCTGTATCGAACGGCTGTCGGGGACCGTTATGTTGTGGAGCGCATGCGCCAGACGGGAGGCAATCTTGGCGGGGAGCAGTCCGGCCATATGGTGCTGTCCGATCACGCCACAACAGGGGATGGCCTGCTGGCGGCGCTTCAGGTTCTGGCAGCTCTGGTGGAATCCGGCCAGCCAGCCAGTGAGCTGTGTCATCTTTTTGAGCCTTATCCCCAGACCCTGAAAAATGTGGCCTACAAGGGTGATAATCCCATGAAGCATCCGGCCCTTGGGGAGATTGTCAGCTGGGCGGAAGAACGGCTGAAGGGGAAGGGGCGTCTTGTACTGCGGGCCAGCGGGACAGAACCGTTGATCCGCGTGATGGTGGAGGCCCGGGACAGGGCTCTGGTAGCCGAGGTCGTGGACCGGGTCAGTGCCCATATCCAGACGTTGGCCGGAGCCTGAAAAGCCTTTCCCGTGAAGTAAAGAAAAAGCCCCTGCACCATGGGGCAAGGGCCTTTTTCTTTACTTCACGGGAGATGGGAGGGCTGCTCCGTGCCTGGATTTCAGCCTGCCTGACGCAGGGGAGCCGACCCTTCGGTAAAGCCTTGCGAAGAAGCAGAGGTACCAGCCGCCACGGCCGGATCCTGAAGGATGTACCCCCGACCCCAGACAGTGGTGATCATGTGTTCGGCACCGAAGCGCTGAAGCTTGCGCCGCAGCTTGCAGATGAAGACATCAATGATCTTCATTTCGGGTTCGTCAATGCCACCATAGAGATGGTTCAGGAACATGTCCTTGGTGAGGACTGCACCCTTGCGCAGGAGCAGCAGCTCCAGAATGGAATATTCCTTGCTGGTGAGGTGCAGGAAGTGACCATTGACGCTGACCATCCGGCTTTCAAGGTCCAGTTCCAGCGGGCCAACGCACAGGCGTGATTCAGCGATGCCGTAAGAACGGCGGGTCAGAGCCTGGATGCGCGCCTGGGTCTCGCTCATGTCGAAGGGTTTGGTAACGTAGTCATCAGCCCCAGCTGAGAAGGCGGCCACCTTGGTCGGGGAGTCTGTCCGGACGGACAGAACCATGATGGGCGTGGAGATCCGGGAGCGTCGGACCTGACGGATGAGCTCTTCTCCCGGCAGGTCGCTCAGTACCAGCTCGGTTATGAAGAGATCATATTCATAGTGCTTGAACATGTTGAGGGCTTCATCGGCGGTTTTGACGTGGTCGACCGCGTAAGAGGACTTCCCCAGTACCTTTACCAGATGGCTTACAGCGCCGCTGTCGCTATCAGCGATGAGAATACGCATAATTTCAACTCCCCTTGGAACGGTTGTATTATGGAAGAGATTTTTTATGAAATGCAACCTTTGATTGTTTTTTTAGCAATCCATACAACCAGAACTTTCGTCGTATATGTCGGAATCATAGGACTTTTTTGTGTCAAATAAGGGGTTTTTTGATGTTTTTCTTTACAGAAAAGAAGAATATGACGGGCTTCTGATAAGGTAATATGAAGTTATACTTACATTTAATTTATAATTTTTTTTCGCATACTGAAATTATTTTCATCAATTACCATAGTAAAAAAATGTATTTAAATATAAGTGAAAAATTAAGCAACAATATAGTGTTGCTAAATGGGCCTGTCGAACAAGGGTTATAGAACGTTCCTAATTTTTTTTATGGGAACGGGGCAGGTCATCAATTCTTTTAATGATAAAATAAAACTGTTTTAATCCTATTTCGAGGGTAAAACATTTGGAAATAGGATGTAGGAGGTCCGAATCGTTTCAGGCTTCACCGCTCTTCGTATCGGTGGAGGCCAGAAGCTGGGTGATCTGTTCTGGCGTGCCGATCAGGGCGCAGGCAACGGGATGGGTCCTGTCTGCAACCAGGACAATGCGTGTCTGCGTAGAGCTGGGGAAAAGGTCTGTTTCCACGGTAAAGACGGAGGCATCCTGCCTGTCCTGTGCCTTTGCCCCACGGGCCGCCTCGCTGAGGAGGCGGGCGCAGATGCGCTCCAGTGCGGGGAGCAGGCGGTTGGCTGTCTGCTCCTCCGTTTCAATTCCGTCGGTTGTGGAGCGACGGTGATGGGTGACCAGCTCGACCCAGCCTGACCGGGTCAGGAAACTGGGGATACCCGTATCGGGTGTCTCCCGCTCGGCACGGAGGATGAGGCCGGTCCGGGCGAGGGAGAGGATGTCCAGCTTTGGCAGGCGGGCGGGGTCAAGAGCAATGGTCACGGTTACTGTTTCCTTGGAGGGGTCAGGCCCATTCGCCAGAGCGCATGAGGGGTGTGCGCTGGCCATCCTTCAGGCCGTCAATGTTGATCCTGTCGGAACCGATCATCCAGTCGATATGGATGATGGAATGATTGGCTCCACGGGCGATCAGCTCTTCTTCACTCTGCCCTTCAGGGTTGGTCATGCATTTCGTGTAAGCCTGCCCAAGAGCGATGTGGCAGGCGGCATTCTCATCGAACAGGGTGTTCTGGTACAGGATGCCACTCCGGGAGATGGGGGAGGAGTGGGGTACGAGGGCAACCTCGCCAATGCGGCGTGCGCCTTCATCACTGTCCAGAATGCGTTTCAGCACATCTTCGCCTTTGCTGGCATGAGCCTCCACGATGCGCCCCTTTTCGAAGCGGACCCGGATTCCGTCAATCAGCGATCCCTGATGGAAGAGTGGCTTGGTGCTGGAGACGGTCCCTTCCACACGGGCACAGTGTGGGGTGGTGAAGACTTCCTCTGTCGGGATGTTCGGGTTGCAGACAATGCCATTCTTGGCTTCTTCGGCACCACCGGCCCAGAGGTGGCCATCCGCCAGCCCGACCGTCAGGTCTGTGCCCGGTCCGGTGAAGTGCAGGGCGTCGAAGCGGCGGTCATTCAGCATGGCAGCACGGGCATGGAGGGTCCGGTTATGGTCCGCCCAGGCGGCTACCGGGTCGGTCACATCCACGCGGGAGGCCTGGAAGATGCCATTCCACAGGGCGGTGAGGGCTTCCTCTGCTGGCAGATGTGGAAAAACCTGCTCGGCCCAGGCCGGTGTGGCGCAGGCAATGATGTTCCAGTTGATGTCAAAATTGGTGATGCGTTCCATGGCCGGACGATAGGCCGTGGAGCTGGCCCGGCTGACACGGGAGATGTGGTCCGGGTTCTGGTCCTTCAGCAGGGTCGGGTTCCCCCCCGTGATGGCCATGCGGGCGGCTCCTTTGCCAAAGGCTTCCGCCATGCCGTTGGCCAGCCAGCCCGCTGCCGTGTCAAAGCTGTCTTCATGACCGTGCTGGAAGCGGGCCAGCGTAGTCTCATCATCCTGATACAGGGTTGTGACCAGTGACGCTCCGGCCTTGTATGCATGGGCCGTGATGCGCCGGATGAGGGGTACGGCTTCCAGCCCTGCCGTGATGATGAGCTGCTGGCCAGGTGTGATGTTCAGCCCCGTACGGACGGAAACTTCGGCCAGACGGTCCAGAAGCTGGTCATGTGTGAAAGAGGATGTGGGCATGGGTCTGTCCTGTTAATCTGTAAAATGATGAGGGGGCTGATGCGTCAGCGGGGCAGCAGGTCATCCAGTGCGGCCAGCAGGGCGTCCATCTCCTCATCCGTGCCGATGGTGATGCGGAGCCAGTCGCTGATGCGGGGGCTGCCGCCCTGATGGCGGACGATGATGGCCCGCTCCCGCAGGCCGGTGAAAAGCGTGTCAGCTGGGCATGAGGGGTGATGGGCCAGAATGAAATTGGCCGTGGAGGGCAGGACCGTCATGCCACGCTCCCGCAGGGCTGCCACGGTGCGCTCCCGTGTGGCGATGATGCGGGTGGTGGTCTGTTCCAGCCACTCCGTGTCCCGGATGGAGGCTTCAGCCCCGGCCTGTGCCGGGCGGGACAGCGGATAGGAGTTGAAGCTGTCTTTTACCCGTGTCAGCCCTTCCACCAGCTCCGCCGAGCCGATGGCATAGCCCACGCGCAGCCCCGCCAGACCGGAGGATTTGGAGAAGGTACGGACGATGAGAAGGTTGGGATAACGCTGTGTCAGGGCCACGGCGCTGGTCCCGCCGAAATCGACATAGGCTTCATCGATGATGACCGTCTGGGCATTGAAGCGCTTCAGAAGTCCTTCAATGGCTGGCAGGGGCAGGCTGATGCCGGTGTTGGCATTGGGATTGGCGATTATGACACCACCAGCCGGACCGTCATAATCGTCTGGTGCGATGGTGAAATCATCCCGCAGGGGAATGGTGCGGTAATCCAGCCCGAACATCTGGCAGTAGATCGGGTAGAAGCCATAGGTCACATCGCTGAACAGGACCGGCGCATCGTCACGGAAGAGGGCCCGGAAGGCGTGGGCCAGGACCTCGTCAGAACCGTTGCCGGTGAAGACGCACTCGACCGGAACTCCTTCCTGTTCAGCAATGGCCGTGCGCAGGGCCAGGGCTGTCGGGTCTGGATAGAGGCGCAGGTCATCAGTTACGCTGGCCTTCATCGCTTCCAGCGCACGGGGGGACGGACCGTAGGGGGACTCATTGGTGTTCAGCTTGACCAGATTGGTCATGCGGGGCTGTTCACCGGGGATGTAGGGCTGGAGGTCGTGGACCTGCCGGTTCCAGAAACGGCTCATGGGGCGGTGGCCTCCGCAAAGAGGCTGCCAAGGCCCTGGCGGTGGGCAAGGTCTCTGGCGGAAAGGCCTTCCGTATCCCGGATGTCCGGGTTGGCGCCACGTTCCAGCAGCAGGCGGGCCATGCCCTGCCGTCCGAACATGATGGCAAACATGAGCGGCGTGCGCCCGGCATGGTTGGCCTGGTCGATATTGGCGCCACGCTCCAGCAGCAGGCGGGCAATGGCCTCATACCCCTTGAAGGCCACACCGGAGAGCGCCGTGGCCCCCTTGGCGTCCACGCCGTTCGGGTCGGCCCCGTTGTCCAGCAGCAGGCTGGCCGTGTCGAGCTGGTCGTTGTAGGTGGCGACGATGAGGGGTGTATAGCCCCGGCTGTCGGCACAGTCTGCCGGCATGCCGGCCTCAAGAAACTGCCTGACCAGATCATTCTCACCATTGCGGGCCGCATCGATGAAGAGAGCGGTGATCTGCTCCGGGGTGAAGGACATTTCGGGCTGCGTCATGGATGGGCTGCCTTTGCGGTAAAAGAATGGGTCGTGTCAGAGGCCTCTGAATGTCCTGCCTGCCGGTGGTCAGGTCAAGGGGGAAAAGGCCTTTCTGGCGTGCAGGATATGTGGTTGCGGCAGGCCTGATGGAAGAGGGCAGGCTGACCGGAATCTGCCGCCGGGTCTGACAGGTCCAGCCTGTCTGTAAGGGATGGGTAGGAAAATTGATCTTATTTGCCGGTAGGGCATTGCGTTCTTTCGCAGGATAAGGCCACTTGTGAAATATCCGGACTGCATCGGGCCGTGTTAAGGGGCATGAGCCTGCTGTGGGTGATCGGATGATTGTTTGAATTGAGGACGTTAGATCAGTGAACAGTATGCTGTCGAAAATGAGCATAGACACGATCCGCACATTGGTGATGGATAGTGTGGAGCGTGCAAAATCCGGCCATCCGGGTACCGCAATGGCTCTGGCCCCGGCCATGTATGCTTACTGGCAGTTTACGATGTATTATAACCCGGCCGATCCCTTTTGGCCGGGGCGTGACCGATTTATCCTCTCGGGTGGGCATGCGTCCATCCTTCTCTATGCCACGGTGTTTCTGGCCGGGGTGAAGGATATTGAGAACGGGCAGGTGGTCGATCGCCCCGCCCTGACGCTGGAAGACCTGAAAAATTTCCGCCGTTTTGAATCCCGCACACCGGGCCATCCCGAATACGGGCTGACAGCCGGGGTGGAGATCACGACCGGCCCGCTGGGGCAGGGGTGCAGCAGTGCGGTGGGCATGGCCATGGCCGAGCGATGGCTTGCCACACATTACGGCCGCCCGGGGTTCGACCTCTTTGGCTATCACATTACCTCTTTCTGTGGTGATGGGGATATCATGGAGGGGGTTGCGGCCGAGGCCGCATCCTTGGCCGGACATCTGAAGCTGGGCAACCTGACATGGGTGTATGACAGCAACCGCATTTCCATTGAGGGCTCCACGGATGTGACCTTCACGGAGAATGTGGCCATGCGGTTTGAATCCTATGGCTGGCAGGTGCTGGAAGTTGCTGATGGCAACGACGTGCCTGCCATCTGTGAAGCCCTGAAACAGGGACGGGAGGAAACCTCCCGCCCGACCCTGATCATTCTCAGGACGATCATCGGTTATGGGGCACCGGGCAAGGCGGGAACGGCCTCTGCCCATGGTGAGCCGCTTGGCATGGAGGAGCTGGCAGGGGCCAAGAAGGCCTATGGCTGGCCCGAAGATGCGCCGCATTTTACCGTGCCGGATGGCGTGCAGGAGCATTTCGAGGCACTGGCCGGGCAGCGTGGTGCCAGAGCACAGGCGGAATGGGAGGCACGGTTTGCCGAGTACTGCGCCCGGTATCCGAAGGAAGGGGACGAGCTGCGGCACATTTTTGCCGGAACCCTGCCAGAAGGCTGGGAAACGGAGCTGCCTGTCTATCCGGCGGATGAGAAAGGGCTGGCCTCCCGCCAGAGTTCCGGGGAGGTGCTCAATGCCGTGGCATCCCAGTTCCCCTGGCTGGTTGGCGGGGCGGCGGACCTTGCGCCTTCTACCAAGACACTCATCAAGGGCGCCCGGTCGGTGCAGGCCCCTTCAAACATGGTGCAGGAAGGGGCTGGCTATGATGGCCGCAACATGCACTTCGGTGTGCGTGAACATGCGATGGCCGCCATCTGCAACGGCTTGGCCCTGAGTGGCCTGCGGCCTTTCTGTGCGGGCTTCCTGATCTTTTCTGATTACATGAAGCCCGCCATCCGTCTGGCAGCGCTGATGCACCTGCCGGTGATCTATGTGTTCACGCATGATTCCATCGGCGTGGGGGAGGATGGCCCGACCCATCAGCCCATCGAGCAGCTCGCCCAGTTCCGGTCCATGCCGGGGCTGACCATGCTGCGTCCGGCAGATGCCAATGAGGTGGTGGAAAGCTGGCGTGTGGCCATGCAGCATCGTGCTGGCCCCGTGGCCCTTGCCCTGACACGGCAGAACCTGCCAACGCTGGACCGTACCCGGTATGCCTCGGCCGAGGGTGTGGCCCGTGGTGGCTACGTTCTGGCGGACTGTGAGGGTGAGCCGGAGATTCTGTTGATGGCGTCCGGCTCCGAGGTTTCGCTCGTGGTCGGTGTCTATGAGAGGCTGAAGGCTGAAGGCGTGCGGGCCCGTGTGGTCTCCATGCCAAGCTTCGATCTGTTCGAGAGCCAGGACAGGGCCTATCGTGACACCGTCCTGCCACCTTCTGTCCGTAGGCGTGTCGGTGTAGAGATGGCTTCCGGCTTTGGGTGGGACCGCTATGTGGGGCTGGATGGTGTCGTCATTGCCATGAACAGCTTTGGGGAATCCGGCGCAGCAGCAGAGCTGATGGCGAAGTTCGGCTTTACGGTAGACTCTGTTTATGAACAGGCCCGCCAGTTGTTACAGAAGGCAGACTGACTGGATAAGGAGTGAGAGTGATGGAAAACACCCCGCCAGAGACACCTTTGACCCGTCTGGTCAGCCATGGGCAGTCCATCTGGCTGGATTTCATCCGGAGGGATTTCATCGAGGATGGCCGTCTGGCAGCCATGGTGAAGGAGGACGCCCTGAAAGGGGTGACCTCCAACCCGGCCATTTTCGAGCAGGCCATTGGCCATGGTGCGGAATATGAGGAAGCCGTGCAGGCCCTCCTGGCCAGCGGCAGCCTGACAGCCGGTGCGCTTTATGAGGCGCTGGCCGTGGAAGATATCCGTCAGGCCTGCGAGGTTCTGCGGCCCGTGTTTGACGAAACCGGCGGACGGGATGGCTATGTCAGTCTAGAGGTTTCTCCTTACCTGGCATATGATGCTGAAGGCACGCTGGCAGAAGCCCGCAGGCTCTGGCAGCGTGTTGGTCACCCCAATGTGATGATCAAGATTCCGGCGACGGAAGAGGCCATTCCAGCCATTGAGCAGGCTACTGCCGAGGGCATCAACGTCAATGTCACGCTCCTTTTTGCGCTGGGCATGTACGAGAAGGTGCTGGACGCCTATCTGCGGGGGCTGGAGGCCAGGGTGAAGGCCGGTCTGCCGGTGAATCACGTTGGTAGTGTGGCGTCTTTCTTTGTCAGCCGGATTGATGGGCGCATTGATGCCCGCATCGACCGCCGTCTGGCCGCCGGTGACCCGGAAGCCGAGGCGTTGAAGGCCCTGCGGGGGCAGGTGGCCATTGCCAATGCCCGCATGGCGTATCAGCATTATCTCAGGGTAACGGAAAGCCCGCGCTGGAAAGCTCTGGCAGGGAAAGGAGCGCAGACTCAGCGTCTTCTCTGGGCCAGTACGAGCACGAAGGACAAGGCCTATCGTGACGTGCTGTACGTGGAGGAGCTGATTGGCGCTGATACGGTCAATACATTGCCACCCCGTACGCTGGAAGCCTTCCGGGATCATGGCATCCCGGAGGAGCGCCTTGCGCAGGGTGGAGAGAGCGCCAGCCTGATTCTGGCAGAAGCAGGGCGATTGGGGCTTGATCTGGACAGTGTGACCACCACCTTGTTGGAAGAAGGTGTGACGGCTTTCGAGGTCGCTTTTGATGGATTGCTCGGTGCGGTGGCAGCCCGCCGGGAAGCTGTTTTGGGGGAACGTCTTATGCGAGTATCCTTGGCATTGTCGGGTGAGTTGGAAAATGCCGTGGTTGCGGCGGGCAAGAGCTGGAGCCAGGATGGCAAGGTGCGGCGCATCTGGGAGCGTGATGCGTCCGTCTGGACCGGTGGGCCGGAAAGCCGATGGCTCGGCTGGCTGGATGTGGTCAAGAATGGCCGTGCGGCTCTTGAGTCTTATGAGACCTTGGGCCGTGAGGTGAAGGAACGTGGCTACAGCGACGTGCTGCTGCTGGCCATGGGCGGTTCCAGCCTCGGACCGGAAGTGCTGGAGGAAACCTTTGGCCGAGCCCCCGGTGGCCCAAAGCTGCATGTTCTGGACAGTACGGACCCTCAGCAGGTTGCCAGCTTCGGCCGGGCCATCGACCCGGCCAACACGCTGTTCATCGTGTCCAGCAAGTCCGGCAGTACGCTGGAGCCGAACATCCTGTTCGCCTATTTCTGGGATCAGGCGGAGAAGGCCCTTGGCCGTCAGCCCGGTGAGCGTTTCGTCGCCGTGACGGACCCCGGCTCATCGCTGGAAACACTGGCCAGAGACCGTGGCTTTGCCCATATCTTCCACGGCAACCCGGAGATCGGCGGGCGGTATTCCGTTCTGTCCGCCTTTGGTCTCGCTCCGGCGGCGGCAGCAGGGTACGATGTCCGGGCCCTGCTGGACAGCACGCAGCTGATGATCGAGGCGTGCGATGCTTCCGTTCCGCCTGTGACAAACCCTGGTGTCAGTCTGGGGCTGGCCCTTGGGGTGGCGGCCACCAGTTTCCGGCGGGACAAGGTCACGTTCGTGGCTTCGGAGAAGATCGCCTCCCTCGGTGCCTGGCTGGAGCAGCTTCTGGCTGAAAGCACCGGCAAGAATGGCACGGGGCTCATCCCTATTGATGGCGAGCCGCTGGGGGCGCCGGAGGTTTATGGTGATGACCGCATGTTTGTGGAACTGCGGCTGGGGCATGAGCCCGTCAGCCCGGGGATCAAGGCCCTGCGGGAGGCGGGACATCCTGTCGTGACCTTGCATCTCGAGGATGTCGGGCAAATCGTGCAGGCGTTCTTCGTGTTTGAATTTGCCACGGCGGTGGCTGGCTCCGTGCTGGGAATCAATCCTTTTGACCAGCCTGATGTGGAATTCAGCAAGGTTGAGACCCGCAAGCTGACCAAAGCCTATGCCGAGACGGGCCATCTGCCGGAAGAGACGCCGTTCGCCCAGGATGGAAACCTCGCTTTTTACGCTGATGAGCGCAACCGGGAGGCGCTGGGCAGCGGTAGTGCAGAAACCATTCTGAAAGCTCATTTTGACCGTGTGGGCAAGAACGACTATATTGGCCTCCTCGCTTACATTGAGCGGAACAAAGCCCATATCGCCTGGGAGCAGACGGTGAGAACAGAGTTGAGGGATCGGCTTCATGTCGCCACGGCGGCGCAGTTTGGTCCACGGTTCCTCCACTCGACAGGTCAGGCTTACAAGGGGGGCCCCAACAGCGGTGTCTTCCTGCAGGTGACGGCGGATGATGCTGCGGACCTGCCCATACCGGGACACGCTTACAGCTTTGGTGTCGTCAAGGCCGCTCAGGCCCGGGGGGATTTCGACGTTCTGGCCGCTCGTGGCCGTCGTGCGCTGCGTGTGCATGTTGTCGGTCCCCTGCATGAAGGACTGGACCGTCTCGCTCAGCTGGTGACAGATATTCTAAAAGGAGCTTGAGGATGCGTATCGGAATTATCGGACTTGGCCGCATGGGTGGCAATATTGCCGTCCGCCTGACCCGCAAGGGGCATGATGTTGTCGTGTTCGACCGGACTCCCGCTGTCACCGAGAAGATTGTCGAGCGGTCAGAGAAGGGGCGTGCCCAGGGGGCCGAGACCTTCGAGAAAATGGCCGAACTCCTTTCCAGTGAGGAGCGTCGTGTCATCTGGGTCATGCTGCCAGCTGGCAAGGTGACGGAAGACTGCATACAGAAGCTCGCCCCGCTGTTGGGCAAAGGTGACATCATCATCGATGGTGGCAACACCTATTACAAGGAAGATATCCGCCGGGCGAAAGAGCTGGGCGAGCGTGGCATCGATTATATCGATGTCGGGACCTCTGGTGGTGTCTGGGGGCTGGAGCGTGGCTACTGCATGATGTATGGCGGCGAGAAGCACGCTGCGGATTATGTGGACCCCATTCTGGATGCGCTGGCTCCGGGCATGGGTGATGTGCCCCGCACGCCGGACCGTGAGGATGATGGCCGCCACGACCCGCGGGCCGAGAGGGGGTATCTTTACTGTGGTCCGGCCGGGGCTGGTCATTTCGTGAAGATGATCCATAACGGCATCGAATACGGCATGATGCAGGCCATCGCTGAGGGTTTTGATGTGCTGGCCAGCAAGAACTCCGAAAAGCTGCCGGAAGATGAGCGTTATGACCTGCATCTGGCTGATATTGCCGAGGTGTGGCGCCGTGGCAGTGTCGTGTCCTCCTGGCTGCTGGACCTGACAGCCGAGGCGCTGGCCCGTTCTGGTGATCTGAGCGAGTTCAGTGGCGAGGTGCAGGATTCCGGTGAAGGCCGCTGGACGATCGAAGCCGCCATTGAGGAGGCCGTGCCTGCCCCGGTAATGACCGCAGCCCTTTATACCCGTTTCCGGTCCCGTACCGGCAACAATTTCGCCGAGAAGGCTCTTTCGGCCATGCGGTATGGATTTGGTGGCCATACCGAGCGCAAGAAATAAACTGTTCTGGAGAATGGGGGATGCGGTAGGGGGCCGCACCCCTTCTTCCCCCGTGAGGGAGGAAGATACTCATGACAGAAACATCCCCCAGGATCAGGCTGGTGCTGTCCGATATGGATGGCACCATTCTTGGTTCTGACAGAACCATTTCTCCCACAACAGGCACGGCCGTCCAGCATCTGGCAGAGCGGGGTGTGGCTCTGGCGCTCGTCAGTGCCCGCATCCCGGCGGCTGTGCTGCCTTATGTCCGGCAGCTCGGGCTGAAAGGGCCCTGTGCCGGATTTAATGGGGGCGTCTTTTTCATGCCGGATGGCACCATTCTGAAGAGCCACCATTTTTCTGTCGGGGATCTTGCGGCCATTCTCGAAGCTCTGTCTCCTTTCCCTGTGGAGGTCTGGTTTCAGACAGAACAGGAATGGCTGGTGCGTGACAGTCGGACGCTGCTGGCAAAGCGGGAGCAGGAGTTGACGGGCATCACGCCCCGGGCAGTATCTTCATGGCCCGTCACGCCGAAGACCGTGAACCGCCTTATGGTCTGTTCTGACGATACAGCCCTGATTGCCCGGCTGGAAGCCGAGCTGGCGGCTCCTTTTGCCGGGCGGGCGAGCCTGCTGCGTTCGGCCCCACACAAGCTGAACATCACACCTGCCCTGGCCACGAAGGGCAAGGCGGTGGCAGAGCTGGCCAGACTGTATGGCGTAACACCGCAGGAAGTGGCTGCTCTTGGCGATGCCCCCAATGACATCCCGATGCTGCAGGCGGCTGGCATGGGCATCGCCATGGGGCAGGCGCCGGATTCCGTGAAGAAAGAAGCCACCCATGTGACCGGAAAACCTGATGAAGGTGGCTGGGCATATGCTGCCGAGACGTTCATTATGCCGCTAGCCCCCTGCCAGCAGGGGAGATGACGTGATTCGGAGGGTACGGGTATGACGACAGACATGCGCCATGCGGTCGTAGAGGTTCTGAAGGACTCAGAAGCCGTGGCTATGGAAATGGCCAGACTGCTGATCAGGACGGTGAAAGAAAAGCAACAGGGCAGGGTGCGCATTGCTCTCTCTGGTGGATCCACGCCCAAGCAGCTTTTTGCGATTCTTGCCCAGCCCGACATGGCCCGGCAGGTGGACTGGTCCCGTGTCGAAATTTTCTATGGGGATGAACGTCACGTGCCCGAGGGCCATGCGGACAGCAACCATGCCAGCGCCCGGGAGCTGCTGCTCTCCAGGGTCTCCATCCCGGCGGCTCAGGTCCATCCAATGCCGACAGCCGCTACGGTTGCGGAAGATGCTGCCAGCTACCAGAGCGTTCTGGAACAGGCCTATGGTGCCACGAAGCTGGAAGCAGGCCGCCCGCTGTTTGATATCGTCATGCTTGGCCTGGGTACGGATGGGCATACGGCATCCCTGTTCCCGGGGGAGCCTGTCCTTGAGGAAAAGAAGGCCTGGGTTGGCGTCGCAGCGCCCCGTACGGCCCCGCATGAGCGCCTTACGCTGACCTACCCGGCCATTGCCTCCAGTGCACTGGTCGTTTTCCTTGTCACCGGGGAAAATAAAGTACCAATGCTGGCCCGTTTGCGTCAGGGGGATGGCAGCATCCCATCAGGGCGTATTGTTTCCGAGGGGAAAATCCTCATACTGGCCGATGAAGCCGCTGCTGGAGAGCTTTCATGAATGTAGATGACTGTAAACGTGCTGCTGCCCATCTTGCTGCAAGCCTCGTCAAACCGGGGATGGTCGTCGGGCTGGGGACAGGCAGTACCGCAGCATTCATGATTGAAAGGCTCGGTGAGCGTGTTGCCGGGGAAGGGCTGGATATTCATGCCATCCCGACCTCCGAGGAATCGACAAGACTTGCCCGTGCAGCGGGGATTCCGATCACGACGTTTGCAGAACATTCCGTAGTCGACATCACCATTGATGGCGCAGATGAGGTGGAGCGCAAGACGCTGAATCTCATCAAGGGGCTGGGGGCTGCTCTGCTGCGTGAGAAGATCGTTGCCCAGGCGTCACGGCGTTTTGTCGTGATCGTGGATGTAACCAAACCGGTTGACCAGCTTGGCCAGCGGGTGCCTGTACCAGTGGAGGTTGTTCCATTTGGCTACGAGGCAACGGCAGCCCGTCTGGAGGCTCTGGGGGCAAAGGTCATCCGTCCCCGTCGGCATCTGACAGGCGAGCTGCTTATTACCGATAACGGGAACAGGATACTTGATTGCGCTTTCGGTCCGATCAGTGACGTGCAGGCTCTCGCCACGCGTCTGGATGGTACGGTAGGCGTGGTGGAGCATGGTTTGTTCCCCAATATGGCAACCGATGTGCTGGTTGCCACCGAACGGGAGGTTGAACAATGGACGCCATGACAGAAAAAGAAGCCGCCAAGGCTGCATCGGGTATTGCTCCGCATTACATTGTGGTGATGGGGGTTTCCGGCAACGGCAAGACCACTGTGGCTGAGCTGCTTTCCAAGAGCCTTGGCTGGCCGTTTCAGGAAGGTGATGACCTGCATCCCAAAGCCAATGTGGAAAAGATGCGCAGTGGCCACCCGTTGACGGATGAAGATCGTGCCCCCTGGCTGGAGCTGTGCCACGACTGGCTGGCCAAGTGTGCCGAGAAGGGGACCGGTGCCGTGCTGACCTGTTCCGCCCTGAAGAAGAAATATCGTGATGCGTTGGCCAAGCATATTCCGGTCCAGTTCGTCTACCTGAAGGTGGACCCGAAGATCATAGAGGACCGGCTGAAGCACCGTGTCGGGCATTATATGCCGCCGACCCTTCTGCCGAGCCAGCTGGCCACTCTGGAGGAGCCGACAGATGACGAGCCGGTGATCCGTGTTCCTGGTGATGCAACGCCGGAAGAGCTGCGGGACCGTGTGATTGAGCGTCTGCGTGTTGTCCCCCCGCCGAAGGTGGTGGACTGATACAGGGTCGGTTATTACCGGTTCAGTGATGGCCCTTTCTTTGGGCATCAGGAAATGGCGGGGCCTCTGGCTCCGCCATTTTTCGTGGGGAAAGGAGACCCTTGCCCGGGCGGCTCCTTCCCATGGGGGCTGTTCAGGGGGGTCAGGCCGGGGAGGCTGTCTGCCAGCCCGGGCCAATAATGGCGATCCGACGGTGGCGGCCCGTGCCCTGAAGGATGATGGCCTCGCATTTCTCAAGATAAGTAAGCTGCCGCCGTGCCCGCCCTAGAGAATGGGTGCCATAGGCCCGGGCCAGAGCGGCATCATCCGGGCAGGGTTTGCCTTCCATGGCTGCATGGGCGAGCAGGAAATAGACAGGCTGCATGTCGTCCGGCAGGCGGCTGGCCCGCTGCTGGATGTCCTGCCAGGCCTCGCTCTCGGCCCGTTCACGGGTGATACCGCAGCGGATGGTGCTCAGCATGGTCTGGAACTGCGGCATGGGCAGGATGTTGCGGGAGAACCCGGCCAGCCGTGCCCTCATCTGGAAGTCCTGATACAGGGTGGCGAGTGGCCGGTAGGCGGCATCCTCATCCTGTCCGGCTTCGGCGACGAGAGTCCAGAGAGTTTCCGGGTCTGGTGCAGCCATCTGCTGGCTCTGCTGCTGCTCTCTGGCGTCACGGGAGGAGCTGTAGGCATCAAGCTGCGCCAGCAGGTCCGGCTTGGGGGCAGCCGGTTCCTTGCGGGGGCGGGAAGCGGGTTCCGGCGGGGCCTCGAGGATGAGATCCCGCAGCTCATCCACAGGAATGTTGGGCTGTTCAAGCGGCATGAGGGCAGGGCCACCTGCATGGCTGGCTGTCTCGACCGGACCGATGGTGACACGTTGGGGGCGACGGGCGAGGGCGGGTCCCAGCGCCATGAACTGCCCACGGGCAAGGTCCCTGAAGCCTTCGGCAGCACGGCGCTCCATGCCCAGAAGGTCGGCGGCACGAGCCATGTCGATATCCAGAAAGGTCCGTCCCATCAGGAAGTTGGAAGCCTCGGCGGCGACATTCTTGGCCAGCTTGGCCAGACGCTGGGTGGCAATGATGCCTGCCATGCCCCTTTTGCGTCCCCGGCACATGAGGTTGGTCATCGCATTGAGGGAGAGGCGGCGTGCCTCGTCAGAGGTATCACCCCCGGCAATGGGGGCGAAGAGCTGGGCTTCGTCCACCACGATGAGGACAGGATACCAGTAGGCCCTTGGCGCTTCGAACATGCCGGTCAGGAAGGCACCGACAGAACGGAGCTGCCCTTCCGGCTCGCTCTGCTCAAGATTCAGCACGACAGAGGCCCGGTGCATCCGGACCCGTTCCCCCGCACTTCGCAGGCTGGCTTCGGACTGTGTGTCCGTCTCGATGACGAGATGGTCGTATTTTTCTGCCAGCGTGACGAAATCCCCTTCCGGGTCGATGATGACCTGTTGGACGAGAGTTGCGCTCTGCTCCAGCAGACGCCGGAGGAGGTGGGATTTCCCAGAGCCGGAATTGCCCTGCACGAGCAGGCGGGTAGCCAGCAGTTCAGGCAGGTCGATGTGGGCATCCTCACCACGGGCTGTGGTGCCAAGAAGAAGGGGGCCAAAATGTGATGAACTCATGGCGCCACTTTACCGGGCAATGGACGGGAGAGCCAGTGATGAACAGCCTCTGCACAGAAGCAGGCGGTGGAAAAACAGCCCTGGAGCAGATAGCCCCCTGTAGGAGCATCCCAGTCCAGCATTTCACCACAGGCGAACAGGCCGGGCTGGTGGCGCAGCATGAAGCCTTCATCCAGCGCTGCCTGTTTCAGCCCTCCGGCGGTGGAAATGGCCCTGTCCAGCGCAGCAGGAGCCACAAGGTGCAGGGGGGCCTGCGTGATGGCGTCTGTCAGCTCACCGGGTGTGCGGGCGTCCGGGCAGAGCTGGGTGAGCAGCTCCCGCATGGTACGGTCCAGCCCCAGAGCCTTGCGCAGCCTGTTGCTCCGGCTTTCACGGAGACGCTGGCGGGCGAGGCGTTCCAGTATGCGTTCCTGCGTCAGAGTCGGGCGGAGATTCAGGTGGACGGTTACGGTGTCTCCGCCTGATTTTGCCAGAGCCTGTCGCAGTGGAGCTGAAAGGGCGTAAAGTGGTGCTCCCTCCAGCCCCCGTTTCGTGATGATGAGATCGCCACGATGTGTCTGGCCGGCGAAGTTGAGCGTGACTCCCCGCAGGGTCTCGCCTTCGTGGCGGAGCAGGAATTCGGCAGGCCAGTCCGGCATGAAGCCGCAGTTGGAAGGGGCAAAAGGCGTGCAGTGCTGTTCCAGCAGCGATGCCCATTGCCCGTTACTGCCCAGTCGTGCCCAGCTGCTGCCCCCCAGGGCGAGGATGACGGCACGTCCTGTCTGCTGGACCGGGCCTTCCGGTGTCTGGAAGGTGAGAGACAGGCCCTGCATATCTGTCAGCCTGTGGCGGGGAAAGAATTGCACGCCCTGTTCCTGAAGGCGGACCAGCCAGCGGCGCAGCAGGGGAGAGGCCTTGAGGGATTTCAGAAAGACCCGGCCAGAACTGCCGGTGAAGCAGGGTTCGCCCAGTCCTTCAGCCCAGAGGCGGAGAGCCTCGGGCGGGAAGTGGCGGATGGCAGGTTCCAGCCAGTCCCGTGCTGTCCCGTAGCGTTGCAGGAATGGTTCCAGCGGTTCACTGTGGGTGAGGTTCAGGCCGCTGCGGCCTGCCATGAGGAATTTCCGTCCCGGCCTGGCCATGTGGTCGAACAGATGGACCTCATGGCCTTTCCGGCTCAGACATTCAGCGGCAAACAGCCCTGCCGGGCCAGCCCCGATGATGGCAATGGGGAGTGTACGGGCCGTACTGGTGTCGGGCATGGGCAGTCCGTTCTGGCTGGGTGTGGCGGCGGTGAGGTGTTGTTAGCCTGTTCCGGCCTGTCGGGGAAGACAGACAGGAGGCAGACAGGGTATGGAAAGGCGTAGCCTGCGAGGGCAATCATCCGGGAAAGGGACGACATGAAACTCTGCACGACGGTTCAGGAGATGCGGCAGGAGCGGGCGCAGCTTGGCAGGGTCGGCTTTGTACCGACGATGGGCTTCCTGCATGAGGGGCATCTTTCGCTTGTTCGCCGTGCCCGGGAGGAGACTGATGCTGTTGTCGTCAGTCTCTTTGTCAATCCCATACAGTTCGGGTCGGCGGATGATCTTGCCAATTATCCCCGGGCGCTGGAACGGGATATTGCCCTGCTGCGCAGGGAGGGCGTGGCCTGTGTTTTTACGCCGGAAGCGGCAGAATTCTACCCTGAAGGGTTCGCCACGCAGGTGGATGTTGGTGGTGTGGCGCTGGAGCTTGAGGGGCCGTCCCGTCCCGGCCATTTTGCAGGTGTGGCGACGGTGCTGGCGAAATTCTTCAACATCATCCAGCCGCAGCGGGCCTATTTTGGGCAGAAAGATGCCCAGCAATGTGCTGTTGTCCAGCGGTTCGTGCGGGACCTGAATATTCCGGTAGATATTGTGACCCTGCCAACATGGCGGGAGGCGGACGGTCTTGCCGGGTCGAGCCGCAACAGTCGTCTGACGGAGGCGGAACGCCACAGGGCCCCGGTGCTGCATCAGGCTCTCTGCCGGGGCCGGACCCTGGTGCAGGCTGGTGAGCGCCGCCGTGCCGTGCTGGAGGGGGCCATGCGGGATGTGCTGGTGCAGGCCGGGCTTGTGGATATTGACTATGTCACCATCGTGAATCCGGATACGTTCCAGGCTGAAGAGGAGGTCCGGGAGGGGGCTCTGGCCTTGCTGGCCGTGCAGCTGGGGGCCGTGCGGCTGATCGACAATATGCCGCTGTTCTGAAAAGTGGTCCTGACCTTTTTTTGAGAACAGGATGCAATAATTCTCATATTGGTAATTGCGTTTGCCGGATATTCATCCCTCAATAAAGAGGGTTGTATTTGTCCTGTTATTTGCCAGCCATGAGGTGAGATCAGAGAGGAGGCGGGACACGCCTGTCACCTATGCATGGCAATACATGCTGGCATGTTGTGAAAGCCAGTAATGTCTTCTGGTCAAGTGGCGGGCGAAGGGGTAGCGTGGCGGGGTAACAAGGTATTTACATATGCTTGAAGGAGATATCGAGCATGGTTGAGAAAACCCCGCGCACCGTTTCAGCCCCCAAGAAATTCATCATCGGTACGGGTCTGCTGGCCCAGCTGCATGACTATGTAAAAGATTTTGGCGACAACGCTTTCATCATCAGCGATGAATTCTTTGTGGAGCGTGTCCAGAAGGAATCCGTGGCTGGGCTGGAGAAAGCCGGGCTGAAAGGCACAGCCGAGAGGTTCGGCTGTGAATGTACGGATGCCGAGATCAAGCGTCTGGGCGAGCTGGCCAAGACACGTGGTGCCAATGTCATTGTCGGTATTGGTGGTGGCAAGACGCTGGATACCAGCAAGGCCGTTGCCCATTATTACAAGCTGCCACTCATCCTCTATCCGACCATTGCCTCCACCGATGCACCCTGCATTGCGCTGGCTGTGATCTATACGGAGAAGGGCGAGTTCGACCGGTACCTCTTCCTGCCGCAGAATCCCGATGTCGTTGTGGCTGATACGGGTGTGATTGCCGGTGCCCCGGTGCGCTTCTTTGCTGCTGGTATCGGTGATGCCCTTTCCACATACTTTGAGGCCCGCGCCTGCTACCGGTCTGATGGGGTGAACCTTTCCTGCAAGCGTCCGTCCCGTACGGGACTCGGTCTGGCCCGCATGTGCTATGACCTGGTCTGCAAGAATGTTGATCTTGCCATGGATGCCGTGCGCAACAAGGTGCCGACCCGGGCTCTGGAAGAAATGGTCGAGGCAACCATTTATCTCAGCGGGACCGGTGCCGAGACGGGTGGTCTTGCCGCTGCTCATGCCGTGCATAATGGCATGACCGCTATCGAGGATCTCCATCATGCCCAGCATGGTGAGAAGGTGGTCTTTGGTCTGATGACCCAGCTGGTGCTGGAGAATGCACCGAAGGAAGAGATTGAAGAGGTGCTGCGTGTCGTGCGGGCAGCTGGCCTGCCGATGACCCTCAAGGAGCTGGGTGTCAAGGAGTTTGTGGAGGCTGACTGGCGCAAGGTGGCCGAGATCGCCTGCGATAAGGACGACACGATGGGCAATCTGCCCTTCAAGGTCACGCCGGATGATGTCTATCATGCCATGGTGGCTGCGAACGCCCTTGGTGAGCGCTATCGTGCCGCCCATCAGGCCTGAAAAGGTCCAACAGGGTGAGGTCATGGCAACATGACCCATTAGGGAAAAGGTCCGGGGTGCCAGGCTCCGGACCTTTTTTCATGGGGGATGGATACCATCAGTGATCTGTTGTTCAGCGGGACCGTCTTCCGCTGTCTGGCCAGTGCGACTTCAGGTCGGGTGGATGGTCAGAGAAGGGCGTTTGTTGTCCTGTCTGTCCTGTACTGCTCCATGGTGCAGTATGCCGACCGGCTGGAGGGGCACGGAGGCCCCCCGTATCATTTCTGTCCCCGGAGAACGAACCCATCCAGCAGCTGCCGTAGCTGGCGTGTCCGCTGGGCCATGTTGGAGGTGGCCGCAGAGGTTTCTTCCACCATGGCGGCGTTTTCCCGGGTGCCCTGGTCGATGGTGACGACGGCACCATTCACGTCCCGCAGGGCCGATGCCTGCTCAGATGTGGCCTTTGAGATCTCTCTGAGATGTGTGCCGATATTGGCCACGCTGGAGATGATGGTGTCGATGGCGCTGCTGGCATCCTTCATGATGGCTGAACCGGAATCAACATGGGTCTGGGAGGTATTGATGAGGTCCTTCACCTCTTCGGAAGCATCGCCCACCCGGTTGGCCAGTTTGCGGATCTCCTGCGCCAGGACACGGAACCCGCTGCCGGCTTCGCCCGCATGGGCGGCTTCAACACCGGTGTTCAGTGCCAGAAGGTTGGTCTGCGTGGCAATGTTGGAGATGACGTTGGTGATCTTGTTTACGGCTTCGGCAGAACGTTCAATCTCTTCCATGGCCGTGCTGGCACGGCGGATCATGGTGCCGAAACGTTCCGTGATGGCCTGGCACTCCTCAACGAACTGGGTCGCCTCGCTGACACGGGATTCGGTGGAAGATACCGTAGCGGTGATCTGCTCCACGGCAGCGGCCGTTTTTTCGACAGAGGCAGCCTGCCGTTCCGTGCGCTGGGCGAGGTCCTGTGCCGCGCTGTTGATCTCATCAGCGGTATTGTCGATGCTCTCCGTTGCCTCGCTGATGGTATGAAGCGTCTGGCAGAGGGACGAGATGGCGTGATTGAGGTTGTCCCGCATGGGGAGGTAGGTATTGGGGAAGTTCCCATCCACCGTGTGGGAGAGGTTCTTGTTGGCAAGGGCGTCGATGATGTGGCCAAAGCGCTCAGTCACAAACCGGCGTTCTTCTTCAATGGCCTCATCCAGTTTGCTCATTTCTTCCTTGTTGAGCTTTCTGGCTTCATCAATGTAGATGGAAATGGTGAGGTCCATGTCCAGGAAGACGGCCTTGCTGAGGCTGGCGAGGGAGTCCGTCAGCTTGGAGAAGGGCATCTTTGGGGGCAACAGCGGTGCCGGAGGGGCCAGCTGATTTGAGACATCTGCGATGATGTTGGCAAGCAGCAGGGCGTAGCCGCCGATGTACCAGCGTGGTTCCAGCCCGATTTCGGCGTGGGTCCGGCCGATGCGGCGCACCGTATTGGCATATTGCAGGCCGAAATTGGCACCTGCGATGTTCTTCCAGTAAGTCAGCTGCGCCTTTTTGGCTTTCTGTATCTGTGCTTCTGAGGAAAAAAAGCTTCTGGTCTGGGGGGTCCGGCGGACCGTGTCATAGAAGGCATCCAATGCCTTGGGCAGGCATCTGATGACGTATTTTTCAATACGGCGGATGGCCAGGCAGTCCTGTTCACCCAGTTGGAGGAAATGCAGCCGCTCTCTCAGGTCGTCAGTATCCTCAAGGCTTTCATTCGGGTTATGCATGATAGCTGAAAATTTTGACATGATTCCCTCGTGAAGTAACAGATATCACCATGGATAAGACTTAAAAAAGCCTTTTTAAAGCCTTATGGCGGATGGAAGCTTTCTGAAGTATTAAAAGAAATCTTATTTTAATATATTTGGTGTTCGTGTAGCCTGATGTTACCTTCTTCAGCATGTTGCGTTAACCATCTCATGCCGTTCCCTCTCTGAGGGCCAATCCCATCGGCTGTGTGGCTGTTGGCGAGGGCGAGGGGCATGAGGCTGGCCCATCAGCAACCATGTTACGTTTTTGTAACGCAGGTGTGTTTTATGGCGTTCATGTCATGAATTGCCAGTATTCATCAGGGAAAAAGCCAGATTCCAGCATGAGGATGAGGTTGTGCGTGGGGCGTGACTGACCCCTGAGGGGGTGTGCGAGGCCCCCTGTTCTGGTAGAATGGGCCCCGGCAATTTTTTATCCAGGAGGGGGCCATGGCCACAACCGCCAAAATCAGTGTTACTCTTGATCGTTCCAAGATGCTGAATTTCAATTCATCCATGTATGGGCCTGAGTTCCTTGAGCGTATTCTGGAGGCTGTGAAGGCGATTGCGCCCGAGCCTTATCAGGTTCAGGCCAATTTCGGGTCCGACATTGCTACGGTGGATGTCACCACGACAGAGGATGTTGAAGAATTTCCCGATACGGCAGCAATCTATGCGGCCATCCGGAAGACCTACGAAGAATGGAACCATGCCGTCCGTCAGATCGACGAAGAAAAGCTGGCTGACCTGCCGTTCGCCAAGGACCAGAAGCTGGTGAAGACGGAAGAGCATCGTGGTGAAGGCGATGCGTCCGACCGCTTCCTTGTCATCGATGTACATTATGATGATGAGGGTTTCATCGTGTACGAGATTGAAAAACTGGACCATGAGGGCAAGCCCATTCCCGATACCCGGGAGGCTGTCTCCTTGGAATATCTCGAGGAAATTTTTACAGCAGCTGAGTAAAAACGGGTCGCAGAAAAGCCACCATGGGCCGTGATACGTGTGTGGCTTTTCATTGAGTGTTTGGGAGAAAGGTCCCGAAATGTTCCAGTTTCTGTCTCACGGTCTGTCGTCGCTTTTTGCGCAGAGTCCGGAGCTGGCTTTTTTTCTTTCCATCGGTCTTGGTTTTTGGATAGGTCAGATAAAGATTGGTACGTTCCAGCTCGGCGGTATTGCAGGGTCGCTGGTGATGGCGGTCCTGATCAGCCAGTTTGGCGTCAAGATGGATTCTGACCTCAAGATCGTTCTTTTCGTTCTTTTCATCTATGCGGTGGGGTATAGCAGCGGGCCCGATTTTTTCCGCTCTCTGGGGCGGCAGTCCCTGCGAGAGATCATGCTGTCTGTCATTCTGGCTGTCAGCGGGTTTGCAACGGTTGTCGGGGTAGGGCGTCTGTTCCACCTGGACAAGGGCATGGCGGCCGGTCTGGCGGCAGGGGGGCTGACCCAGTCTGCCATCATCGGTACGGCCAGTTCGGCCCTTGCAGAGCTGGGATTGTCCGCTGCACAGTTGCAGCAGATGCAGGCCCATGTGGCCGCAGGTTATGCCGTGACCTATATTTTCGGTTCCATCGGTACCATCATTTTCTGCGTGGATATCCTGCCCTTCTTCATGCGGCGTGACATGAAGGCCGATGCCCTGGCGGCAGAGGCAGGGGGACTGCCGGAGGATGTGGGGGGTGAGACCGAGCAGCGTGGCGTTGTTCCAGCGGCGACCGATCTCGTCTACAACATGCTCGGCGTGGCTGTCGGGCTGGTCATTGGCCTTGTGGTCATCCGTGTGTGGGGTATGTCCCTGACGCTCGGTTGTGGGGGTGGGGCACTGATGTCCGGTCTGCTGTTCGGCTGGTGGCACAGGCGGCACGCCGGTTATGGGGAGATGCCGTCGTCTGTCTGTTCCTTCTGGGGCAATTTCGGTCTGGCTGGCTTCGTGGTGGTGACGGGGTTGCAGACAGGCCGGGAGGCTGTGGAAGTCATTGTCCATCAGGGGGTGCTCCTCCTGCTGCTCGGTATGGTGGTGACGATCCTGCCGCTGGTCATTACGGCGCTTATTGGCCGTTTCTTCATGGGGTACCGGAATGTCGCCTTGTTTGCCGGGGCCCTGTCGGGGGCACGTAGTGCCAACCCGGCCTTCAGTGAGGTCCTGGCCAAGGCAGGCAACAACACACCGGCCATCCCTTTTGTCATTACCTATGCCGTGGCCAATGTGCTGCTGACTCTTCTGGGGCCGTTCATTGTGGCTTTCGGGTAGGCTGTTCGCTGGCATCCATCCCGTCTGGATGGAACGTCCCATAATCGGTAAGTAATGTTCTGTAGAGAAAGCCTGGTTGGGAAACCGCCAGGCTTTCTCCATGACTGTTTGGAGAAAAGGTCACGGCATGTTCCAGCGTCTGTTTCACGGGTTGTCTCATCTTTTTGGAGAGAATCCAGAGCTGGCTTTTTTCCTGTCCGTCGGTTTTGGCTTTCTGATCGGGCGCATAAGGATAGGCGTGTTTCAGCTTGGGGGCGTGGCAGGGTCATTGTTGGTGGCCGTGCTGATCAGCCAGTTTGGTGTGCATGTGGGGTCCAGCCTCAGGACAGTACTGTTCATCCTGTTCATCTACGCTGTGGGATATCGCAGTGGCCCAAACTTTTTCCGCTCTCTGGGGCGGCAGTCCCTGCGGGAGGTGGCACTGGCGGTCATCATGGCCATCAGTGCGTTCGGGACCGTTATCGGGGTTGCGCGGCTGTTCCATCTGGACAAAGGCATAGCCGCCGGTCTGGCGGCAGGGGGGCTGACGCAGTCTGCCATCATTGGCACTGCCAGTTCCGCTCTGGAGAAGCTTGGCCTCCCTCTGGCGCAGGTGCAGCAGATGCAGGCGGATGTTGCTGTCGGCTATGCCGTGACCTATATCTTCGGGTCCATCGGCACCATCATTTTCTGCGCCACCATTCTGCCACTCTGCATGCGTCGCAATTTGCGGGATGATGCGCTGAAGGCAGAATCCCTGCCAGAAGATGCGACGGAGGATACGCTGCCTGCTGTCCAGAATGGGACGGTCCAGCGGACTGCCGTGCCGGTTACGACGGACCTTGTCTACAACATGCTGGGCATGGCGCTGGGGCTGCTGTTCGGGCTTGTGGTCGTTCATCTGGGCGGGGTGCCCATCACGCTGGGCAGTGGTGGTGGGGCCCTGCTGTCCGGCCTGCTTTTTGGCTGGTGGCATGGGCGACATCCGGGCTACGGCGCCATGCCGTCTTCTGTCTGCCTGCTCTGGGGCAGTTTCGGTCTGGCAGGTTTCGTCGCAGTGACAGGCCTTCAGACAGGTGGACAGGTCGTGGCGATCATTACCCGCCAGGGGGGAACGATTCTGCTGCTGGGCATGATCGTCACCATCGTGCCATTGGTGATCACGGCTCTTGTCGGGCGTTTTCTGCTGGGGTATCGGAATGTTGCCCTCTTTGCAGGGGCTCTTGCGGGGACACGCAGCTCCAACCCGGCTTTTGGTGAGGTTCTGGCCAAGGCTGGCCATGGCAGCCCTACTGTTCCTTTTGCCATTACCTATGCCGTGGCCAATGTGCTGCTGACCCTGCTTGGTCCGCTCATCGTGGCTTTCGTGTAAGAAAGGGCCGTCCATCATGACCATCCGACACACGCTGAACAGTCTGAAACCCCATAAGGGGGCCCGGCGCTGCCTGAAGCTGGCTTTTTCCGCTCTCAGGGTTCTTCCGCTTGGTACCGGGCTGGTGGCCGCCACCCCGGCTTCGGCGCAGGCAGGGCAGGGCATGGGGCGGTTGCCCCGTGTGCTCGTTCTGGCCACGGGGGGGACCATAGCGGGAAAGGCGGACCCACGTTCTGCAATCGGTTATGATGCAGGCTCGACAACGGGGCAGCAGCTTGTGGCCGCTGTGCCGGGTGTGGACAGGCTGGCCCAGCTTCAGGTGGAGCAGATCGCCAACATTCCTTCGCAGGACATGAATCACAAGGTCTGGTTCCGGTTGATGGAGCGTATCAATCAGGCTTTTGCCCGGCATGAGGCCGATGCCGTAGTCATCACCCACGGGACGGATACGATGGAGGAGACAGCCTTCTTTCTGGATACCGTCCTGCATCATGACCAGCCTGTGGTGATGACAGGGGCCATGCGTCCGGGCTCGGCCATCAGTGCGGATGGTCCGGCCAACATTTATGAGGCAGTCAAGGTGGCAGCCCATCCGCAGGCGAAGGGGCGGGGGGTGCTGGTCGTGCTGAATGATACCATCCATGCGGCCCATTGGGTCAGCAAGGCGGACAGCACGGTCCTGCAGACCTTCGTGTCCCGACAGACAGGGCCTGTGGGTATTGTGGACCCTGCCGCCGTACGCTTTTACGGGCCGCCGCGGCCCCGTCTGTTCCTGTCCCTGCCGGATGGAGCAACGCTGCCTGCTGTGGATGTGGTGTATGCGCATGCGGATATGGATGGTCGCCAGATTGATGATGCCATCCGTGCCGGTGTGAAGGGGATCGTCATTGCTGGAATGGGGGATGGCAATGTGTCGGCCCAGGCCATGCAGGCGTTGGACAGGGCCGTCCGGGCGGGGATTGTAGTCGTACGTTCCAGCCGTGTCGGTGACGGGTTTGTCAACCGTGATGTGGAAGTGGATGATGAGGCCCATCACTTCGTGGCGTCATATGACCTCAACCCGCAGAAGGCCCGTCTGTTGCTACAGCTGCTCCTGGCCGGTGGGGTGCAGGATGTCCAGGCCGTGCAGCGTGCTTTTGCCTTCGGGTATTGATTGCGTCGTGCTGAGTTCTACCTTGGTGTGAGTGCTGGATGTCGGCATGAAACGGGCCGGGGGAGGATGTGAATATGGATGAACCGATGCGGGATGGAAAAGCAGGGGCTGGTGGTTCTGCCGGCCGTCTGACACGCCGCGGTCTGCTGGCGGGTCTTGCAGGGGTAGCGGCGTCTCCCGTGGCGGGACATGCTCTTGGGTCCATCGTGTCGGGCCCGAGTGTGATTTCCTCCCCGCCCCGGACATGGGGTGCGGAGGAGACACCGGTCAATCTGCCCGACCCTGACGTGCTGGCGCTTGATCCATCCTTCGGGCTTGTGAATTATGGCAATGCTCCCTTGCGGAAGCTCTGGCAGGGGGCTGGCTGGCTGGAAGGCCCGGCCTGGTGTACGGTCGGGCGTTTTCTGCTGCTGAGCGATACGATCACGGGGTGCCAGTATCGCTACGACCCGGAGGATGGGCCGCAGGGCCATGTGAGCCTGTACCGGCGGGAAAGTTTTAATGCCAATGGCAACACGTTTGATGCTGAAGGGCGGCTGGTGACCTGTGAGCATGGGATGCGCCGGGTCATACGCTGGGAGCATGATGGCAGTGTCACCGTGCTGGCGGACCGGTACAGGGGCAGGACGCTCAACTCTCCCAATGATGTCGTGGCAGCACCCGATGGCAGCATCTGGTTCACAGACCCGGCCTACGGGGACGGAGTGGTGGAAGGCCACGCCGATGTGGATGGCCCTGCCAATCCCCAGCGTCATCTCAATCCTTATCTGGATGCGGAGCTGACAAGCCAGTATGGCGGGTTGCGTCGGCAGGAGGATCATACCTTCCGGGTGGATGCAAAAACCGGGAAGGTGGAGGCCGTGCTGGGGCAGAAGGATGTGGCAGGGCCCAATGGTCTCTGTTTTTCCCCTGATGGTAGCCGGCTCTATGTGGCGTCCTCTGGTGTGGGCCCTGGTGCGCAGCCGCCTTTGCCGGACCATGCCATCCATGTGTTCGACCTGAAACAGGGGCGGCCGACCAACGGGCGTCTCTTCACGGATTTTACGCTGGCTGGCCGGGCCATGCGCCCTGATGGCCTGCGCACCGATGTGGAGGGCAACCTCTGGTGCGGTGCCTGGGGGCCGCTGGGGCTTTGCGGTGTGTTCATCTATAATCCACATGGCCAGATGATTGGCCGTATCCGCCTGCCTGTCGGCTGTTCGAACCTCACTTTTGGGGGGCCGAAGCGCAATATCCTCTATATGTGCTGCGGGACGGCCCTGTTCAGCCTCATCACCGCCACGCAGGGTGCTGGCCACAGCTGAGCATCATCAGAGGTTACCCACAGTTCCGGCGGATGGAATGGTGGAGGAATCGGGGATGATGGTGTGAATAGAGGGTATGGAAAACGGCAGTCCGTTTTCTGATGTTTTTTGGAAGGACAGGACGGAATGCTCATGCCACATCCTCAGACCATCGAGATTTTTTTGCCGTCTGGGGATCCCCAGAGTCTGCGTGTCGCCTCGGTTGTGACCCGTACTGTCAGTCTGGTTGAAATTCCCCGGTCACAGCTGCGTCTTTTTTTACAAAGACCGGAAGCAGGGCGGGTGGGTCTTTATTTTCTTTTCGGGGAGGAAGATAAGACGGAACGGCCGAAAGTATATGTTGGTCAGACCGGAAAGTTGGGGGAGCGGCTGAAGCAGCATAACGGGGAAAAGGATTTCTGGAACAGGGCTGTGGTGGCTGTCACGTCGACGGATGTCTTGACCGAGGTGCATGCCCGTTTTCTGGAGGTGTGGTCTCTCAGGCAGGCAGAGGCGGTCGGCCGGTATGTGCTGGACAACAGACAGAAAGGCGGGGATTTCCCGCACATGTCTCCCTCCATGAGGGCTGTCTGTGATGAACTCTTTGAGACCATCAGCATTCTGTTGACGACTCTGGGGTATCCTGTTTTTAAACCGGTCCTGGAGCAGTTTCCTTTAGGTGAAGGGCAGGTTGCCCAAGTGCAGGATGATGTACCGGAACTGTTTTTCTGTCGAGGGACTGGTGTTGAAGGGCGGGGCCACTATACCGAAGAAGGCATGGTGATTTTGGCAGGGTCTTATGGACGCAGGTCTTCTCCGAGATATGAGGAATATGCTCCCCGTGCGGCGGAGGGGCGTCAGGAAGCTCTTGACAACGGTCTTTTGCGGTTGGAGGGAGAAAGGCTGGTGCTGACACGGGACACGCTTTTCAAGAATCCTTCGCCAGCTGCCAGCTTTTTGTTGGGACGTTCTGCCAACGGTTGGATAGAATGGAAAGATGGAGAAGGGCGTACCCTGTCACAACGGATGCGGGATGTCGTCGAGGATGATGTCTGAAGGTTCCAGATAGTGGGGCTGTTCAGGGTTGCCGGTATCATCCATTTCATAGACAAGTGGCGTGCCTGTCGGGATTTCCAGCGTCTGTGTTTCCTCGGGGGACAGGCCGTCCAGATGGCCGATGAGGGCCCGCATGACAGTCCCATGCGTGATGACAAGCAGGGACTGGCCCTGCCGCAGGGCTGGCAGCAGCATATCCTGCCAGTAGGGCAGCACCCGCTTCATGGTCATGGCCAGACTTTCGGCGCAGGGAAGATCGCATCTAGGGATGGAGGCATAGCGGGGGTCGTTCCCCGGATGGTGCGGGCTGTCCGGCTTTACAGCTGGCGGTGTGACGTCAAAACTCCGGCGCCATTGCTGCACCTGTTCCCGGCCGTAACGGGCGATGGTGTCGTCCTTGTTCAGCCCCTGCAGGGCACCATAATGGCGTTCATTCAGCCGCCAGCTCCTGTATTCCGGCAGCCATGACTGGTCCAGCTCGTCCAGACAGTGATGCAGTGTGTGGATGGTTCTTTTCAGCATGGAGCTGTGGGCTGCATCGAAGCGGAAGCCGTGGTGCCGCATCAGGCGGCCTGCCCTGCGGGCTTCCTCATGGCCGTTGGCGGAGAGGTCCAGATCATTCCAGCCCGTGAACAGGTTGGCCTCATTGCCCAGGCTCTGCCCGTGGCGCATCAGCACCAGCTTTGCCTCCGTCATCATGAGGGTCCTCCTTTCTGCTCCATGCCGTACTGTCATGCATGTGCGCATGGCAGGCCAAGATGGCAGGATATGTCAGGCTGGAAAAGATGGCAGGCATCATTATTACGCATGGCTTCTGATACTTGTCAGAAATGTGAATATACGTCATCCTTTTCAGGGAAGATTATGGAGGGATAAGGCTCATGACTGATAATCAGCAGAAAAATCTGGTAAAGCAGGAAGGTAATTGTGGAATCGTCATGGGGGCCCTGATCGTCCTCACGGGTGTGCTTGTGGCCATGACACCCGTGCTGAGCATCATCTCTCTTACGGCCCTCATTGCGGTCGGGCTTCTGTTCGTCGGGGTTTTCACGCTGGTGGATGTGTTCCGCCGGACAGGTATGGAACGCCGGATGCTGGATGGTCTCCTGGGTATTTTCTTCATCATCCTGGCCATCCTGATCTTCTTCAACCCCGTAGGGTCGGCCATCGGGCTGACGATCTGGGTTGCTGCATGGTTCATCGTGCGTGGCGTGATGGAGCTGGCCGGAATGGGGGCTTCGCCTTATGGCCGCAGCTTCATGGCGCTGGATGCCATCGTCAATATTGTTCTGGGCGTGACACTGTTCTGCATCAACCCGATCACGGCACAGGCGGCGCTGGGCTATTATGTGGCTATCAGCCTGATGTTCTGGGGCTTTTCGGTCATCCATCGCAGCATCCTGCTCAAGCATCTGGTCTGAGCCCTGCTTTCAGGCCTGGATGAGGTCAGAACCCGGCCAGAAAAGGCCGGGTTTTTTCATGTTCCGGTTCAGGGTTTCTCCAGGGCGTTTATGACGGCTCTGGTGAACTGGTCTGTTGTGGCCGTGCCACCGAGGTCGCCCGTGCGTGTGCCGTTCTGGAGTGTCTGGATGATGGCGGTTCTCAGGCGGGTGGCCAGGGCTGCATGGTTTGTGTGGTCCAGCATGAGGGCGCCTGCGAGCAGGAGAGCCGTGGGGTTCGCCCTGTTCTGTCCGGCAATGTCGGGAGCGGAGCCATGGACGGCCTCGAAGATGGCCATGTCTTTTCCAATATTGGCCCCCGGAGCCAGTCCCAGCCCACCTGTTAGACCGGATATCTGGTCGGAAAGGATGTCACCGAACAGATTGGTGGTGACAATCACATCAAACTGGGAGGGGGCGAGGCAGAGCTGCATGGCGCAGGCATCCACGATCCGTTCATCACAGGCGATGCGCCCTTCATAACGGGCGGCAACCTTGCGTCCTGTTTCCAGGAAAAGGCCGCTCATCAGCTTGAGGATGTTGGCCTTGTGGACCAGCGTTACCTTTCTGCGACCATGGGCCAGTGCATAGTCAAAGGCATGGGTCACGATGCGTTCGCATTCGGCCCGTGTTGTATAACCAGCTGAAAGAGCCATGCCCTGCGGGTCATCGCCCTGGGGAAGATAATAGTCACGGGCGGCGTAATAACCCTCGATATTTTCCCGGATGAGCACGATGTCCAGCCCGTCATAGCGGCGCAGGTCATCCCGTGGGAGAAGAGTACGGGCAGGGCGTATGTTGGCGTAAAGGTCGAATTTCTGGCGCAGTGTGACATTGACGGAGCGGAATCCCGTGCCGCTGGGCGTGGCCAGCGGTGCCTTGAGGGCAAGGCGGGTGCGTTCCAGGCTGCGGAGGGTGGCGTCCGGCAAAGGGGTTCCTTCGTCTTCCAGAGCATGGACTCCGGCTTTCTGCTCGTCCCAGAGGAAGGGGGCGCCAAGGGCCGCCAGAACCTCTTTTGTGGCCCGTGTGATTTCCGGGCCGATTCCATCACCGGGAATCAGTGTTACGGGTATGGGTTGTCCTGCTGTGGAGGATGTGTGGGCTGACATGGGGGGGAATTCTCCCTGAAAATGGGGCTGTGTGCCCTCTTCATGCCCGTGGTGGGTGAACCTTTCTGTCTGGCCGGTGGCATGATCCAGCCAGAGAGCACCAGCTCATCATGCTTCATGGGAATGTGACAAGAGCTGGAAGATAAAGATTTTTTTGTAGAGCATGATGCTTGCGGGGGCAGGAACTATGTGCGTTACTCAAATATAACGATACCGAAATTAAATGGACTGTTCCGGTGTTGTTTCGCAGGGAGGTCACATCATGGGGATCCGTGAAGTAATGGCAGCACAGCAGGATGCCGGGCAGTGGGTGCTTCGCAGGGTGGAGGGAACCGCGCAGGAGGTGCCGCTGGGCAGCATGAAGGGGCAGCTGGGGCCGGATGTGGTGGACATGCGGACCCTCTACCGGCGGGCGGGTGTGTTTTCCTATGACCCCGGTTTTGCCAATACGGCATCCTGCATGAGTGCCATCACCTATATTGATGGTGAGGCCGGGATATTGCTGCATCGTGGCTACCCGATTGAGCAGCTTTGCCAGAAAGCGAGTTTCCCGGAAGTCGCCTGGCTGCTGTCGCACGGAGAGCTGCCTGATGCACGGCAGAAGGCCCGTTTCGAACATGGGTTGATGGCTGAGGCACATCTGCATGAGCAGATACGCAACTTCTTCAACGGGTTCCGGCGGGATTCCCACCCCATGGCCATGCTCTGCGGGACGTTGGCTGGCCTCTCCAGCTTCTATGGCAATCAGGGAGCGGACCAGCGGCACCGTATCACATCAGAGGAGCGGGAGATGTCTACCCTGCGGCTTGTGGCCAAGATGCCGACTCTGGCAGCCTGGGTCTACCGCTACAGCCGGGGGTTGCCGCTGATCTACCCCCGTCCGGGACTGAGCTATGCGGAGAACTGTCTGCACATGCTCTTCTCCATGCCGGAAGCAGCCTGGGAGGTGAATCCGGTTCTGGCACGGGCCTTCGAGAGGATTCTGATCCTTCATGCCGACCATGGGCAGAATGTTTCTACATCCACCGTGCGGACGGTGGGGGCCACGGGGGTCAATCCTTTTGCGTGTGTCGCTGCTGGTGTGGCGGCGCTCTGGGGGCCAGCACATGGCGGTGCGAACGAGGCCGTGCTGGATATGCTGGATGAGATCGGTACGGTGGACGGCATTCCGGCTTTTATGAACCGTGTCAGGAATCAGGAGGATGGTACGCGGCTGATGGGCTTTGGCCACCGTGTTTACAGGAATCTGGACCCACGGGCCGGGCTGATGCGGAACATCTGCCATGAAGTGCTGGCAGAGCTCGGGATGGATCATGATCCCCGTCTCGAGCTGGCCATGAAGCTGGAAGAGACAGCCCTGAATGATGAGTATTTCATCTCCCGGCGGCTTTATCCCAATGTGGATTTCTATTCCGGAATCATCCTCCGGGCGATGGGGATTCCGTCCTCCATGTTCACGGTGTTTTTTGCTGTGGCCCGTACAGCGGGATGGGTTGCCCAGTGGAAGGAAATGCTGGAGAGCCGCGCAGGCATCAGCCGTCCCCGTGCCCTTTATGTCGGGCCGGACAGGCGGGATGTGCCGGCGTCCTGAGGAGCAGCCGGCTGAAGAAACAGGGCACGAGACTGGCAAGCGGGAGGGCATGATGACTGGAACAGACAGGACAGCCGGGCAGGGGGGCATTCCATGGCAGAGGCTGGAGCATGAGGGGCAGAGTTATCGATATGTATCGCTCCCCCAGGCTCTGGCCGGAGCGGGGGAGAAGGCGCAACGCCTGCCTTATGTGTTGAAGATCGTTCTGGAGAACGTGTTGAGGCAGGGGCAGCATGATGCGGCGGCGCTGGTGACGGGTTGGGCTGAGACCTGCCATGCCGAAGGTGAGATTCCGTTCCGTCCGGCCCGTATCCTGATGCAGGATTTTACAGGTGTTCCCGCTGTGGTCGATCTTGCCGCCATGCGTGACGGCATGAAACGGCTGGGTGGTGATCCGGAGGAGGTCAATCCGTTCATCCCTGTAGATCTTGTGATTGATCATTCCGTGACAGTGGATGTGGCGGGGCAGAAAGATGCTCTGGAGCAGAATGTGGCCCACGAGTTCAGCCGCAACCGGGAGAGGTACAGCTTTCTGCGCTGGGGGCAGCAGGCCTTCGACAATTTCCGGGTCATTCCGCCAGAGGCCGGCATCTGCCATCAGGTGAATCTGGAATATCTGGCTCCGCTGGTCATGCGGAAGGAGGAAGAGGGCGTGACAACCCTTTTCCCGGATACGGTCTTCGGAACAGACAGCCATACGACCATGATCAACGGCCTTGGTGTTCTGGGCTGGGGTGTTGGTGGCATCGAGGCCGAAGCCGCCGCCTTGGGAGAGGCCATTGCCATGCGTCTGCCCGATGTGGTGGGGGTGTATCTGGAGGGACGGTCCGCTCCCGGCGTGACAGCGACGGACATCGTGCTGACCCTGACAGAACAACTCCGGGCGGAAGGGGTTGTCGGCAAGTTTGTGGAGTTTTTCGGTCCGGCGCTGGACCACCTGCCGGTGGCGGATCGGGCCACCATTGCCAACATGGCACCTGAATATGGAGCGACCTGCGGCTATTTTCCACCCGATGCACTGGCCATGGACTATCTGACCCTGACAGGCCGTTCGCCGGATCATGTCCGGCTCGTGGAAGCGTACCTGCGGCAGCAGGGACTGTTCCGGGAGGGTAATGAAACACCGCTTTTCACCACTGTGCTGAGTCTGGACCTGGGGACGGTGAAGCCTTCTGTTGCCGGGCCGAAAACACCCTCCCAGCGTCATGACCTTCCTGCCGTGGCAGAGACCAGCCGGGCCGCCTTGGCGGCCGAAGGACAGGGGGATGTCCGTTTCCCCATCCGCACGAAGGATGCCGCCCTTGCGGGGGAAAGCCTTGGTGCCGGGGATGTCGTGCTGGCAGCCATTACATCCTGCACCAATACATCCAACCCTGCGGCCATGCTGACAGCAGGGCTTCTGGCCCGGAAGGCCCGTCAGCGGGGCCTGAAGGTGGCACGGCGCATCAAGACCTCTCTGGCCCCGGGCAGCCAGGCCGTAACCCGGTATCTGGAACGGGCCGGTCTGCTGGAGGATTTCAGTGCGTTAGGGTTTGAGATCGTTGGTTATGGCTGCACGACCTGCATCGGCAATAGCGGCCCTTTGCAGGCTGACATTGCCCGGACGATCACGGAGCATGATCTGACAGTTGCCGCAGTGCTGTCCGGGAACCGTAATTTCGAGGGGCGTGTTTCCCCTCATACGAAGCTGAATTATATCACCAGCCCACCGCTCGTGATGGCCTATGCCTTGGCCGGGACCGTGACACGGAATCTTGCGGTGGAACCTCTTGGCCATGATGAGGCCGGTCAGCCTGTCATGCTGGCCGATATCTGGCCCGGCGGGGATGAGGTGGCGAATCTCATGGCGCAGTCCGTCGTGGCGGAGGCCTTTGCCCGTGGCTATGCGACTGTGGAGCGGGGGCCTGCCCAGTGGCAGGCACTGGGAGACGGCAAGGCCGGTGCAACGTTTGCGTGGGATGGGTCTTCAACCTACATCCAGTCACCGCCGTGGCTGGAGGAGGCTGCCGGCGTGACGGGGCCAATCCGCAAGGCCAGGATTCTGGCCCTGTTCGGGGACAACATCACGACGGATCATATTTCTCCGGCCGGAACGATTGCCATCGGTTCGCCTGCTGCCCGGTATCTTGAGGAGCATGGCGTCTCACCGGCGCAGTTCAACTCTTATGGCAGCCGCCGTGGGAATGATCGTGTCATGGCACGGGGGACATTTGCCAATATCCGTATCCGTAATGAGATGATCCCCGGTAGTGAGGGTGGCGTGACCCGGCACTGGCCAGATGGGGAGGAAGGAGCCATTTTCGATGCTGCTGCCCGGTATCAGCAGGAGCAGGTACCGCTGGTGGTGGTAGCGGGGCGGAATTACGGCATGGGGTCATCACGGGACTGGGCAGCGAAAGGCCCCCGTCTCCTGGGGGTAAAGGCTGTCATTGCCGAGGATTTCGAACGGATTCACCGGGCCAATCTGGCAGGGATGGGGGTTCTGCCCCTTACCTTTCCCAAGGGGGTGACCCGTCAGACGCTCGGCCTGACGGGGCAGGAAGAAGTGAGCATCGACCTTCCGGCCCGGCTTGAGCCCCGGCAGCCTGTCCGTGTGTGTTTTACGGCACCGGATGGTATGGAGCAGGTCGTGCAGGCCACCCTCCAGCTGGAGACGGAGGCTGAGCTGGCCTATGTCGCCCAGGGGGGTATCCTGCCTTATGTGTTGCAGCGCATTGCGGATGGCGGGAGCGTGCGGTGACGGCATGGTCCATGTTTTCCTGATGATGTGTGTGCCGGTTGGTGTTACGGTGGCGGCATGACCGTAGAAGGAGAAAGAAAGATGTTCAGACGCCCTCATGCCGTCATGGTGATGACACTTGGTCTGCTGTCTGCCGTGCCAGCTTCTGCGGCTGGGCCGAAGGATGGTCGGGCCGCAGCTGTGGAAGCCGTGACGGAAAAAGGGGGAGGTCTGCCGGAAATCATGGCGGCTGAACATCCGGGAGTAACGGCCCGGTCCGCCTTTGCCGGGCCTTGGCGTTATGGTTGTGCCTATCCGGCCAAGGGCAGCCGACAGGGGACGCAGTTCTGCACCATCCAGCTGGAACGCATGACGGGGACGACGATGGATAGCGGATTTTTCCTGCTGGCTCATGCCACGCCAGACCTCATCAGGAAGCCGCTGGCCCAACAGCCCTGGCAGATCAGCCTGAACCTGCCGACACGCTTGCCGTTCGACATGAAGGCCACTCTTCAGCTGAGCGTGGATAACGGGCAGGCCGTGCCTTTGCCCCTGCAATCCTGTGACGAGACAGGCTGCATGGCCCAGCAGGAGCTTCCGGCCAGTGCCGTGCAGGCTCTGTCATCGGGGAAGACGGCACAGCTGACGGCGAAGACGAAAACGGGCGAGACATGGGCCTATGAGTTCCCGCTCTCCGACATCCAGACGGGGATGCAGCAGATTGCAGGCTGGCTGGAGCGGGGCGAGCTGAACCCGTAAGAAGCGGGCCGACCTTCAGCCCTTCCTGCCATCACGGATGAGCAGCAGGAAGACGAGGCTGAACAGCGAGGCCACGCAGATGATCGTGGCCATGGGGCGGGGTGTGGCATCCGCCAGCAGCCCCACCAGCCCGGACCCGATGATGCCGCTGCCATAATGGACGGCTCCCGTCATGGCGGAGACGGTGCCCGCATGGGCGGGGTCATCATGCAGGGCACCGGAGAGGGAATTGGCCACGATGAATCCGGCCATGGCGACATAGAGGAAGAGCGGCAGGAACAGCCCCCACAGTCCGCCATAATCAGTCCAGACATCAGCGACCAGCCAGAGCGAGACCAGAACGCTGATGATGACCCCCATGACAAGCAGCCTGTCGCTGCCCCATGCGTGGACCAGCCGGGCATTGATCATGTTGGCCGTCATGATGCCCACGATGCCCATTCCGAAGAGCAGCGCATAGAGCAGGGAGGAGGCGTGGTGGTAGCTGATATAGGCAAAGGGGGAGCCGGAAATGTAGGCGAACGTCCCCGCATAGTAGCAGCCGCCGGCACAGGCATAGCCCAGCAGGCGGGGGCGGCGGATGAGGTGGGCATAGTGTGAGAAGGCATGGAGAACGGAGTGGGGGCGTTCATCCCGCTTCGGCAAAGTCTCCGGCAGGAAGAACAGGCTGCCGAGCATGATGAGGCCCACACAGACCAGACTGACGAAGATGGCCCGCCAGCCCCAGAAGGCCAGAATCTGTCCGCCAACCAGCGGGGCCAGCAGAGGCGTGATGGCCGTGACGGTCATCAGTGTGGAGAGCATCTGGGCGGCACGGTGGCCGTGATAGAGGTCCCGCACCATGGCCCGGGCGATCACGACATTGGCGCAGGCCCCGATGGCCTGAAGGAGGCGGAAGGCGATGAGCGTCGTGATGGAACCGGCAGCGGCACAGCCTGCCGACCCGAGAGTGAACAGGACCAGCCCGATGGCAATGGGCAGCCGTCGGCCATAATGGTCACTGACCGGCCCCCAGATGAGCTGGCTGAAACTGAACCCCACCAGATAGCCGGAGATCGTCCAGGCCATTTCACCTCCCGGCGCCTGCAGGGCCTGCGCCATGGTGGGCATGGCTGGCAGGTAGAAATCGGTGGAGATGGCCGCAAACCCCATCAGGACGCTGAGAATCCCCAGCAGGCGGAGGGAGTGGACGGTTGGTGGCTGTGTGGCGGTGGAGGACATGCCTCAAGAGATGCGGGGCCGTTGTCGGCCTGTCAAGCAGGGGCGGTACATGGGCATGGCGGGTTTCTGCCGGAGTGACCTTGCCATGCCGGTCCAGATCGGCACGATGGGGCTGGTGATGGATGGTGCGGATCATCCGGCAGCGGGAGGCCGGGCCGGTGGAGATGGAGGAGAAAGACCCATGCCGACAGGAACGCAGACGGACGCTCACGTCCCGCCCATGCATGTGCTGGCACGGCGTGCCCGTGAGGCAGCCGGGATTCTGGCCGTATGTCCGGCAGGGCAGCGGACGGCGGCACTGCGCCATGTGGCCGCAGGCTTGCGGGACGGAACGGAAACCCTGCTGGCTGCCAATCGCCGGGACCTTGAGCAGGCCAGTCTCAGCCCGTTCTTTCAGGAGAGGCTGACCCTGACGGCGGAACGGCTTGAGGGCGTGGCCCGCAGCGTGGACGCCCTTGCGGGCATGGAAGACCCGGTCGGACAGGTTCTGGCCGCATGGCAGCAGCCGAATGGCCTGAAGCTGCGTCGTGTGGCCACGCCACTTGGCGTGCTGGGGATGATCCATGAGGGGCGGCCCACCGTTGGGGTGGATGCGGCCATTCTGGCCATCCGGTCCGGCAATGCCCTGCTGCTGCGGGGCGGGCCGGAGAGTTTTCACAGCACACAGGCCCTGCATCATGTGATCCAGCAGGGGCTGGCCCGTGCTGGCCTGCCGGAGGATGCCGTGCTCATGGTGCCGGATGCCGGGCCGGAGCATGTGGGGGACATGCTCCGTGCAGCAGGGCTGATTGACGTGACCGTGGTCCGTGGCGGGCGCGCGCTGGTGGAGCGTGTGCAGGCCGAGGCACGGATGCCGGTTCTGGCCCATGCGGCGGGGCTGTGCCACAGCTACGTCCATGCGGCGGCGGATCATGAGCTGGCCCGGAGGGTCGTGCGCAATGCCAGGCTGCGCCGTCCCGGCATCTGTGGGGCCACGGAAACGCTCCTGATCGACGCTGCCATTGCTCCGGGTCTCCTGCCGCAGCTTGTGGCCGATCTGGCAGCGGAGGGCTGCACCTTCCGGGCTGACGAGGCCGCCCGCAGCATCCTGCCGGAACTGCCCGCTGCCACGGAGGAAGATTTTGCCACGGAATGGCTGGACAAGGTTCTGAACATTTCCGTCGTGGAAGGGGTGGATGCGGCACTGGCGCATATTGTCCGCTTCTCGTCCCGTCATACGGAGGCGATCCTGACGGAAGATGAGGCCGTGGCGCAGTATTTCATGCAGCGTGTCCCCAGTGCTATCGTGATGTGGAACACCTCGACGCAGTTCAGTGATGGTGGTGAATTCGGACTGGGTGGGGAAATCGGTATCATGTCAGGCCGCCTGCCGCCCCGTGGCCCGGTTGGCCCGGCCCAGCTCATGACATGGCGTTATGAGGTGCACGGAACAGGGCAGCTGCGCCCGTGACGGACCGGGATGACCCTTCCAGACCATTCCTGAACCGGAACGGGCCGTGCATGGTCATGTAAACGGATCGTGACGTGAAACCGTTTGATGCGCTCCGGGAGGGCGGTTGACGTGCGGGGCGGGGCAGAAGGTGGTCTTCATCAGGAAGAGCTGTTGAATTGAAACAGCTTGACGTGATGGCCGATATTCGCAGAAGGTCGTCTTCATCAGGAAGAGCTGTTGAACAGGAGATGCCCCATGTTCCGAGATGAGATGGATACGACCCGGCCAGGTGAGGCTGCTGCCAGCCATGAAGGCGAGGGCGTGTCATCCGTGGGCAGGTGGGCGTTTTTCTCCGGTGTGGCGGCTTTTGTCATTGGTTTGCTTCTCGCCGCTCCTGTAGTTGCCGAAGCTGCTCCCCTCTCCATTCCTGCCACCATTACCGTGACCATGCCCAAGGGTAGCGAGACAGTCATGGTCTGTACGTCCAAGCTGAATCTTTCGGACGTACAGGTTGCTTGTCGTCCTACTGAGAAGGTCGTCAAGAAGTTCCTGATAATGGCAGGGATTTTCGAAGTGGTTGGCATCGTCCTTCTTGTTCTTCTGATTGAGGGCATTGCCTTCTTTCTTCGGAAGCTGTGGTCACGGAGGAAGTCATGACGTTCTTGTGTGAACAGGAGACACCCTAGTACCGTCCCGGACAGCCGGTGGAGATTGCGCCGGTCTATGTCACCCTGGCCTCTCAGGAGAGCAGCTACGTGACTGGGCAGGTCTGGGGCATCACCGGCGGTGACGGCGTACCGGGCTGAGGGAAGGCGGGCTGCCTGTGGAGAACATGAGGCGCAGGCTCTTTCGAGATATTTTTCCGAGATCGTAACATTCTCTGGGCTGCATTCTCTGGATTATACGGCAGACATGAGGTAATAAGCCGCCAGAACAGCCTGAGAATAAGGATGGTCATGGCGGCAAGGGTGCGGAAACTGCTTTGTACAGCTGCAATGTCGGCTGGTGTTTTTACCGCTTCTGAAGCATCTGCGGACGTGACCCTGTTTTCCCGCAAGGATATCACCCTGAATGCCGCTCTCGATATTGGGGGTGATGCCTTTTATTTCCCCAATGCCAATTTTGGCACGGGCTCTTATGCGCCGCATAAAGCGGGTTATTACACACGCACGAAAAATGTTGGTCTTGGTGAGCTGTATGGCCAGCCCATGCTTTCAGGCACATGGCAGACCCCGTGGGGTTTTTCGGTGTTCGGGCTGGTTTCGGCCATCGGGTCCACGACGTTGGGTGACGGCGATGCAGAGAGCGTGAGCCAGACCTCCGGCACGCCCCGGCAGGTGAATCTTGAGGATGCCAATCTGGGCGTGAAGATTCCGCTGAATGGGAAAAGACGTCTGATCATCGAGGGGGGACGGCAGAAATTCCAGATTGATGACGGTTTTCTCATGGGGAAGGGAGCCTACAGCTCTGGTGAGCGTGGGGCCTGGTGGTATGCGCCCCGGTTTGCTTTCTCCGGGCCGGGGGTCATCAAGTATGAGGGGACATCCATCCGGTCCGATGTGTTCATGCTGGAGAACAACAGCAACAACCGGCAGACCTACGGCAATGACAAGCCGGAAACGAAGTTTGTCGGTTTTGACGTGACGCTCTTCCGCAGCCGTCCGGATGGAGATGGCGGCTCGTCCTACGGAGACCGGGCGGCCTATGTCACGCTGACCTATTTTTATGTCCGCCATGCCGACAAGGGAGCGGCCTACGATTACTCCAACAGGGCGGACCGGCAGGGTATGAGCGTGACGGCCCTGAGCTGGGGGGGAACGCCCTTTGCGATGAAGAGCCGCCCCTTCACGAAGAACATCACCTTCTATGGCAATTTTGTTTCCGAGCAGAACAGCCACGCAGGCAATGGGTACAAGGGGGTCAGTGCCTATGCCGTCTATGTGGAGCCGGGCTATACGTTTTCCCGGGTTCCGTGGCGGCCTCATGTTTTCTACCGGTACACCCGCTTCAGCGGGGGGCGGGATCCCCACAGCCGGACGAAACACAATTACGATACGTTTTTTCTTTATGATGGTGCCCGTTACACGTACGGCGGTTACTGGCCGGGGGAGATTGTGGGGAACAACATGTCCCCACTCTCCAACATGGAGGTCCATCAGTTTGACATTACCGGTGTGCCGCCCGTCCATCTGCTGAAGAAGGATGATGAGCTGAAGCTTGGCCTGCATTTTTACGATCTTGCCTATCTGTATCCCACGGGCGCAGGCCTGCCTGCGGGTACGAAGCGACATATGTCGGATGAAGTCAACGTTTCAGCAGAATATGCTTTTGATGCGAATACATCCGGTGCGATTGCAGCGGGTGCTGCCTTTTCTGGTCCAGCAGGGCGGGCACTGGCCAAGGCTGGCGTGCCGGATGGACAGACCATGCCGAAGATCCATGGAGCTTCCGGTGTAATGGAAATTTATTTTTATAAACATTTTTAATATTAGCGCCCATCATTCCGTTTCTGTTCTTCTGTCCGGTTTGATACGGAACAGGGCGTGGAAGGGTTAATAAACTGCCATTTAGAGCGTGTTTTCGTGAGGCAGTATCGTCATGATGAAGAAAAAGAATAAATTTTATATTGTCTCCATTTCATAGACTGTACTGATAAACAAGTCAGACGGTCGATAGACAAGGAACGGTTCTTCTGTAATAAAATTGTGAGGAAAATTTCCAAAAGGTTCCTCATATGTCATCAAAACTGCGGAAACTCTTCGTTTCGTTGGCCGTTTTGGGCAACGTTTATGTGATTTCTGACGCTTATGCTGACCAGACACTTGTTGCGACCAGAAACATTTCTCTCAAGGCCTCTCTGGATATTGGGGGTGATGCGTTCTTTCTGCCCAATACCAACTTCGGGACAGGGTCGTACCGTGAAAAGCGGACGGGCGGCTATGCCCTCATCAAGGATACGACATATGCCGAGCTGTACGGCAAACCCATTCTTGCAGGGCAGTGGAAAACGCCCTGGGGGTTCAGCGTATTCGGGCAGGCATCGGCCATTGGCTCCACGACATTGGGGGATGGCGATGCCGAGAGCATTTCCCAGACGACACGGACCCCTCGTGCGGTCACGCTGGAGGAGGCCAATCTGGGCATAGACCTGCCCTTCAACAAGGAGCGGAAGCTGATCATTGAGGGAGGACGGCAGAAGTTCCAGATTGATGATGGCTTTCTGATGGGGAAGGGTGCTTACAGCTCCGGGGATCGTGGCGCTTGGTGGTATGCGCCCCGGTTTGCCTTTTCCGGCCCTGGTGTCATCAAATATCAGGGGAAGGCGCTGCGGGCGGATGTCTTCATGCTGGAGAACAACACCAACAACAAGCAGACCCGCAATAATGACAGGCCGGAGACCAAGTTTGAGGGGTTTGACATCACATGGTTTCGCAGCAGGCCAGGAGGGGATGGCGGGGCCGTCTACGAGGACAGGGCGGCTTATCTGACCCTGACCTATTTTCATGTGCGGAAGGCGAATATCGGTTCAGCCTACGACTACGCCAATCGTGGGGACAGGCAGGGGATGAATGTCAGTCAGCTGAGCTGGGGTGGTACGTTCGTGCCCATCCGGGCGCTGGGCATCTCAAAGCACTTCACGCTCTATGGCACATTCGTTTCCGAGCAGAACAGCCATGCGGGCAATGGTTACAAGGGGGTCAGTGCCTATTCGACATATATTGAGCCAGGCTATACGTTCACCAGCCTGCCATGGAAGCCGCACGTCTTTTACCGTTATACCCGTTTCAGCGGGGGGAAAAACCCACATAGCCGGACAAAGCACAATTATGATACGTACTTTCTGTACGATGGGCGCCGGTATACCTATGGTGGCTACTGGCCGGGGGAAATCACGGGCATGTATCTGTCTCCCCTGTCCAATATGGAGATCCATCAGGTGGATCTGACAGGTGTCCCACCTGTCCATCTGTTGCGTAAGGCGGACGAGCTGAAGCTCGGCCTGCATTTCTACGACTTGTCTTTTCTCTACCCCACAGGGTCGGGTTTGTCCCGCAATGTGGGGAGCCACATGTCGGATGAGCTTGATTTCTCCGCAGAATACACGTTTGATGGCAACACATCAGGAGCGATTGCTGGCGGTGTTGCTTTTGCGGGGCCAGCGGGAAAGGCACTGGCAAAGGCCGGTGTTCCGGGAGGCATGCCTATGCCGCCCATACATGGGACATCAGGTGTGCTGGAGCTTTATTTTTACCGTCACTTCTGAGAAGGAACGGAGTTTTAATCTGTTCCGGCTTCCATTTTGACAGTAGATGTTACAAAATGGGAATGACTTAGCGGAGAACCCGTCATCTACTGGATGGGCGATTTGCACAGCCAACTATTCATAAGGACCTTTTCATGAAGGAACCCACCACTGACCAGGCTCAGGCCGAAGATAAGGGGCTCTCGAGTCGTCATATTGCGATGATTGCCCTCGGCGGCGTGATCGGCGCCGGGCTTTTTGTTGGTAGCAGTGCCGCCATTGCCAAAGCGGGACCAGGCATTGCGCTTGTGTTCGTTGTCGTCGGATTCCTGATCATGGGGATCATGCGGATGCTTGGCGAGATTGTTGTCAGCGACCCGGGGCGTGGCTCCTTCGTGGAGTATATCCGCCTTGCGCATGGTGACCGGATCGGCTTTGCCTCCGGCTGGCTCTACTGGTTCTTCTGGGTGGTCGTGATCGGCTCGGAAGCCATCGCTGGTGCCATGATGCTGCGGGACTGGATCGACCTGCCTGTCTGGCTGCTGTCGATCATCCTCATCCTCAGCATGAAGTTTGTGAATTTCTTTGCCCCGAAGATTTTTGGTGAGTGCGAGTTCTGGCTTTCCAGCATCAAGGTTTTCACCATCGTGGCCTTCATCCTGCTGGCGCTGCTGTATGTCCTGCATGTTTTTGGTCCGGGTGTGCCGGTCCATCACAACCTGTTTGGTCGTCGTGGGCTCTTCCCCAACGGGATCGTGCCGCTGCTGGCGCTGGTGCCGACCGTGCTGTTCACCATGATGGGCTCCGAGATCTCCACCGTGGCGGCGTCCGAGACGTCTGATCCGGGGCAGAATGTCTCCCGTGTGACGCGGACACTCGGCCTGCGCATCATGATGTTCTACGTTTCCTCCATCTGCCTGATCACGATGATCGTGCCGTGGTGGAGCCTGTATCCGGGCAAGTCCCCGTTCGTGGCCGTGCTTCAGACCATGGGTGTGCCGGGTGCTGCGCTGATCATGCAGATCGCCATCCTCAGCGCCGTGCTGTCCTGCCTGAACTCCAGCATGTACATCACGTCCCGCATTCTGACAGAGCTGGCCATCCAGGGTGATGCCCCGGCGTTTCTGGTGCGTACGTCGCCGGACAAGGCGCCCCGCATGGCCATTACCATCAGCTCCGTGGCTGGTCTTCTGGTCGCCTTCTCCTCGATCTTTGCACCGAGCGAGATTTTCGGCTTCCTGCTGAACTGTAGTGGTGGTCTGATCCTGCTGACATATGCGCTGATTTCCACGACGTACATCGTGCTGCGCCGCCGGAGCAAGCGCTCTGGGACGAGCAAGCACTTCACCCTGCCGCTTTTCCCCTATCTCAGCCTCCTGTGCCTGGGTGCCATCATTCTGGTATTCGTGGCCATGCTGATCAATCCGGGTGAGCGCAACACGGCTTTTGCTTCTCTCGGTACGGCGGTCGTCTGCTACCTGATGGCCTGCAACTTTGCCAGCCGTCTGGCTCCCGTAACGACGGAAGAGCCGGCTGCGGTTGAAGAAGAAACCGGTAAAGAAGGCGAGTAAGCTGGAGGAAGAGGGAAGGCCTGCCTCCCTCTTCTGACAGAAGAGTCTTTTCTGAAGAAAACGGACCTGCCCTCTGGGTGGGTCCGTTTTTTTGTGGCGACTGATAACGGGGAGAAAGGTCTACCCCAGGGAGACCAGAATGGCTCCCAGCCCGATGAACAGGACTCCCAGCCAGCCCTTGAGGGAGAGTTGCTCCCCGAGGACGGTGACACTGAGTATGGCCACGAAAACAACGCTCAGTTTGTCAAGGGGGGCAACACGGGCAGCATCGCCCAGCTTTAGGGCACGGAAATAGCAGAGCCATGAGGCCCCCGTCGCCAGACCGGATAATAGCAGGAACAGGCAGCCCCGCATGTTGAAGCCTCTGGTCTCGTGAAATTTGCCTGTAATCAGCAAGATCATCCCCAGTACGCCGAGTATGACCAGCGTGCGGATGAAGGTGGCCAGGTCGGAATCAATGTTGTTGACGCCAATCTTGGCGCACAGAGCTGTCAGTGCAGCAAAAACTGCTGAAAGCAGAGCCCAGAAGACCCATGAGGTGGAAAGCATGATGATGTGTCCTCCTGATATTGTGGCAGAGACGTTCTGAAAGATGATCGGATGGGCCTGCGGGCTGTCTTCGTGTTTCAATCATGGTGGGGAGTAGACATCATGGCAATTCTGCTTCTTTGACGGGAATGGGCTGTTCAGAGTGCTGGTGATGCTTTCCAAATGCGAATGAGAATCAATTTTTAATTGAATCGAAAAATTTTTCCGATATCAATAATAAGAATCATTAACAGTTATCGGAGCCGCCATGCCCACCCTTACTTTCAGAAGGCTGTTCACCCGGTCCCGTTATTGTGCTGTGCAGGTTGCAGTGATTGGCCTGCTCTCGTTTTTCATGGAAACTACAGCTCAGGCCCGTGCCCCCGTGGTCAATCTGGGCAATGCCGCAGCGGCAGGGGATGAGAGTGCAGACGGCCTCTTCGGGTTTCTGTCAAACTGGAAACGGGATTCCAACCTGCTCGGCAGCATGTGGGGCCTGCGGACAGCCATGGGGAAGGCGGGGCTGGTTTTTGCCCTTCAGGAGACGTCGGAGATTTTCGGCAATGTCACGGGGGGAACACGGCGGGGAGCCGCCTATGACGGCCTGACTGTTGCGGTGCTGCAACTGAATACGCAGCGGGCTTTTGGCTGGTACGGTGGTACCTTTCAGGTCAGCATGGAACAGATACATGGGCGCAGTCTCAGTGATGACAATCTTCAGGTGGCCCAGACCATCAGCGGGATCGAGGCAGACCGTTCCACCCGCCTGTGGGAAATGTGGTTTGACCAGAAATTTCTGGACCAGCAGGCTCTGGACATAAAGATTGGCCAGCAGAGCCTGGACCAGGAATGGATGGTGAGCAGCAATGCGCTCGTGTTTGCCAACACCATGTTCGGCTGGCCCATGGTGCCTTCAGCGGACATGCCCGGTGGCGGACCGGCCTATCCGCTCTCCTCGCTGGGGGTGAGGGCGAAATACTGGATGGCCACACCATTATATGTGCAGGCTGGCGTGTTCAGTGGCAGTCCTGCTCATAATGTCAGTGTGGATGCTCAGAAGAGCAATCCATCCGGGACGAGTTTCGTGTTGAACCGGGGTGTGCTGGCTCTGGTGGAGTTCCAGTATGTCTATCCCGCCCTGGGGGCCATGGTCTCGCCAGATCAGGCCGATGCGCTCTCACGGGTCTATCGCATCGGGGCCTGGTATGATTCCGAGCCTTTTGCGGACCAGTACTGGGACAACATGCACGTGCCGCTTGCGTCTCCGGCCAGCAGTGGCGTGGCCCGCCGTCACCGTGGCCTTTTCAGCCTGTATGCGGTGGTGGACCAGATGCTGTGGCACAGCCATTACGATCCCAACCGGACATTCAATGTCTTTGGCCGGGCGATGGGGACGCCGCAGTCCGACCGTGCGCCCAACGATTTCAGCCTGAATTTCGGCTTCACGTTCAAGGACCCGCTGCCATACCGGCAGGATGACACGCTGGGGCTTGCCATGGGCTACACGCATTTCAGCAAGGCGCTGGCCAAATTTGACAGGGCGACCCGGTTCTACAACGGGAGCTACATGCCGTCCCAGAGCGGGGAAACCTACATGGAGCTGATGTATCAGTGCCAGATGACAGGCTGGCTCCAGCTCCAGCCGGACTTCCAGTACATTTTCAATCCGTCAGGTGGGGTGCCGAACACTCTTCACCCTGACAGGCGCGTGAAGGACATTGCCGTCCTTGGTCTGCGTGCGATCATTGCCCTGTAGGAGGTGCTTCATGAAACAGTTTCTACGCAGAGTTCTGCCCGGCCTGGCCTGCTTCGCTTTCGCTGCCGTGTTTGCTCCACAGGGAGGGGAGGCTGCTCCGAAGGGATTTCTGGAGACCATCCACCGCCATGCCATGCTGGCTTCCACAAGTCCGGGCAATGGCGATCTCAATCCCTATGCGATCTATCTGGTGCCGCAGGACATGGGCAGCCTGAAGAAGGATGAAGTGCTCATCACCAACTTCAACAATGTGAACAATCTTCAGGGAACCGGCACGACCATCGTGGCCTATTCGCCCGTGACAAAAAACATACGCCTGTTTGCCAGTGCCCCTGCCAATCTGGCAGCCTGCCCGGGGGGGATCGGCTTCACGACAGCCCTGACGGTGCTCAAGGCGGGCTGGGTCATTGTTGGCAGCACGCCAAGCAAGGATGGGACGACAGGTACGAAGGGGGATGGCTGCCTTCTGGTTTTTGATGCCAACGGAAAATTTGCCACGGCGTGGAAAGGACCGGACATTACGGGGCCGTGGGGGAATATTGCCAGCATTGATAACGGAGACACGGCCACGCTTTTCATCTCCATGGCGGCGGCGGGTCTGCCAAGCCCCTATGTTCTGGACCCGGCAACGCATTATCCACCCATCCTGCATAATGCGACGGTCATGCGTTTCAATCTGCATGTTCCGCCGGGGAAGCCCCCCGTGCTGGACAGACAGTCAATCATAGCGACCGGGTTTGCCGGTCGTGCCGATCGTGACAATTTCCTTTTTGGACCAACCGGACTGGCTCTGGACAGTGACGGCACGCTGTATGTCACGGATGGCTATGATGAGGAGGTCACGGCCATTGATGATGCCGTGAACCGCACGACCCCCGTGACACGTCAGAATGATGCCGTGGGGCGCATCATCACCAGAGGGCAGCTGCTCAACTGGCCACTGGCGATGATCTGGGTGCCGGGGCATCACCTGCTGGTGGCCAACGGGCGCAACGGGCAGGTTGTCGAGATAGACCCCGTGGCGAAGAAACAGCTCTATGCCCAGTGGGTGGACAATGACCAGGCCCAGCAGCCCCCGGGCAATGGCGACCTGTTCGGTCTGGCGATGACCCCTGACAACAGGGGATTCTATTATGTCGAAGATGACATGAACACGCTCAATGTTGCCCTTCCGTGAAAGTAGAACCATGACATTTTCTCTTTCCCGCCGCACTCTTCTGGGGGGGGCGCTGGGGCTGGCAGGGCTGGAGCTGATGCGCCCCGCCACCAGCCTTGCGATGGCCTCTTCCCTGCGTCATCAGCCTGGCATCATGCTGCCGCAGCTGCCGTTCCTGTATTTCATCACGTTTGATCTCACGGCGGAGAAGAAGGCCGATGTGGCCGACATGATGAGGGCATGGACGGAGGCCGCCGAGGCCCTGATGGCGCACCGGCCCGCCCCGCATCTTGTTGATTCCGGTGATGTGGATGGTCTGGAGCAGGCGAGCCTGACCCTGACCTTCGGCTTCGGGCCGGGGCTGTTCACGAAGGAGGGGAAAGACCGGTATGGTCTTGCGGACCGGCGTCCGGCTCCGCTGGCCGACCTGCCCCGCTTTACGGGGGATCAGCTCGTTCCGGCCCATACGGGGGGTGATGTCTGCATCCAGAGCTGTGCGACGGATCCGCAGACGGCCTTTCATGCCATCCGCATCCTGGCCCGTCTGGCCGATGGCAGGGCAACCCCACGCTGGGCACAGACCGGTTTTTCACCGGAGTTCGGCCGGCATCAGACACCCCGCAATCTGATGGGTTTCAAGGATGGCACCATACAGCCTGATATCGCCAATCCTGCCGTGGCGAAGCGGGTCCTCTGGGCAGCCCCGACGGACGAACCGTGGATGCAGGGGGGAACCTATCTTGTGGCCCGCATCATCCGCATTGCCCTGGAGCATTGGGACCGTACGAGGACGGGCTTTCAGGAAGAGACGATGGGGCGTCAGAAGCAGAGTGGCGCACCCATTGGGGGGCATCATGAGAATGAGCCGCTGACTCTCAGTCAGACTGACAGGGACGGGAATCCTGTCACGCCTGAAAATGCACACGCCCGCCTTGCCGCCCCGCAGGAGAATGGTGGTGCGGAGCTGCTGAGGCGGTCTTATTCCTATGATAACGGTTTGAGCTACATTGCCGAACGCTGGCCCCCGTGGCGGCAGGGCAACGAGTTTGACGCCGGGTTGATGTTCCTCGCCTATCAGCAGGACCCCCGCACGGCCTTCACCAGGATATTCGAGCGCATGTCGAAATTCGACATGATGAACCAGTACACGACCCACATAGGCAGTGGCCTGTTCGCCTGCCCAGGGCGTCTTGATGGTCATTACATAGGGCAGGAGCTGCTGGGGTGAGGGGCTAGTTCCTCTTTTGTGTGGGGAAGGCTTTTTCTAAAATTTGTAATGAGGATAGTGGGCGTATTTTTGTCATCCCTTATTTCATGGATAGTCAGTAGGTTGAGGTGGCTTAAATTCTATTATCATTAACGATTAAGTTTTCTTGGAGATCAAAAACTTTAAAGGGTTATTCTGTTGTTTGATAAGGTGATGCATGTGATACTTGGAGATGAGAAAGATGTTGGGTATCTTTTTGAAAGTGGAATTGTAGAGGAGGGCATTTCTTTCTTCTTCATGTTTGTATATTTTTTGATAAAAAGTACGGAATGAAAGAAAAGTAATACAGTTAAGAGGCCGAGAGACTGACAGTGAAAATTCATGAAATTGAATATCGCTTACAGAAATTATTGAACACGAATCCTAGAGAAGCGATTCGTGAAGTGAAAAAACTAAAATTAACAGTTAAGGATTCTATAGATTATTTTGATCTGGAATATGTGAAGGCCTGTATTTTGGTTAATGCTGGAAGTCTCATAGGGGAAAGGAACGTTATTGAAGAAGGCTTAAGAGTATTCCAGACGTGTTATGAAAAACGTCCCAATCCTGGAACGGCCTATAACTTAGCAAATGGCATATGTGCCATGGTTGGTACGCCGCCACATGATGAAGGTTGGTTGGATCATCAGGAGAGAACACGGCATGACCGTAACAAAATACGTCAATATTTCTGGAGTGCAGCAGACGGCGGCAAGTTTCACAATAAACTCAGATCAGTTGCTTTGACAAATCTTGGAAATCAATTTTCCGCTAGTTTCCGATATGGAGATGCGCAGGATGCATGGTTTTTTGCTCTGAGGGCAGACCTGAAGAATGGGGTTGCGGCCTGTTGTGCGGCGCGGAATCTCTTTTATTTGTATCAACAGGGAATGGGGTCTGATGCGACTCTTGAACAGATAAGAAGACTGAGTAGAATTGTAAGGCTGAATAAGGAGAGACTGACCGAATACACCAGTCAAAAAGAAGCTGACAATATTCTGAATTTTGTGAATCAGTGGGATGAACCTTTGTCTCAACCTTCGTCTGAGAGTCTTTATGTGCAATGGGTTAAAGATGAACGCCTTGCCCTTGCGCCGGTTTTGGAGGCCGTGAATTCTACTTCAGAAACCTTGGATTGGCTGTGTTTGCCCGGAATCGTAGTCCCGGTAGGTGAAGGTCAGCCAATCATATTTTCCATGTTTAATATGCTGAAAAGTGATTATATCCTGGCACGTGATCTGACATGGAGGGCTTTAGATAGAGATCACTGGGCGGATATAGAAGGGTTTGCCAGTACATCTGATGGTGCTTTATATGGAGCGGATGTATCGGCCCTTATTTTGGCCCATCGTTCTGTGTTAGATATTTTGGATAAAATATCCGTTTTTATTAACAGATATTTTGAAATTGGCGAGAATATGAAAGGTACAAATTTTAGCAAGCTGTGGCGTGTTCCTAAAGGTTCAAATGGAGAGTCTTCTCTAAAAGATAAATTTAAAGAAATAATCAATTCTGGTGTTCGAGCCCTTTATGGTCTGGTTGAATTGTCAGGAGATTATAACTCTGGAAATGGCATTTTTAATGCACACAAAAACATACGAAATTCCTCAACACATCGTTTTATGATATTGCATGAATATTTGTTTCCTGAGTTTCCTGAAGAAGAAAGAATTTTTGATGAAATAAAAAGATACGAATTCTCACAATTTCAGGATGAGGTTCTTCAGGCACTTCGTATTGCACGATCTGCGTTGCAAATACTTGTTTTGTCGATAAAACAGAATGAGGATATATTATCGAAAAATAGAGAGGGTGTTTGTTTGGAAATTGATGTTCCTGATTTTAGAAGAATGTAGCTGTGTTTTTTTAGATTTTATTCGACAATTCATGGTGGAGCACAATCTTACTTGCTCTAGCGTGGGAATGGCACGCTCGTCTCTGAATTTTTTGATACCGTCATTCTAATTCTTGTCCAACTTTTAGTAATAATTGTCTTTTTGCTGTATTAGGTTGGACGGGGACGGATAGCGTACCAAGAACTATCAGGATAGTGGTCCGATCAGGACACGGGAGACCTCATAGCTCAAGTCAAACCTGAGTCAATTCTTTGTGGCACTGTATTTGCCTTCGACGGTAAAAAGACATCAGAAAGCTGGGGAAAATCCATGGTGGACCCGGCGCGATTCGAACGCGCGACCTTTGCCTTCGGAGGGCAACGCTCTATCCAGCTGAGCTACGGGTCCCCGTTGGCGGTACTTTTAACGGCAAGTGGCGTGCTTGCCTAGCCCTTGCGGCACTCTTTTTTCATCCATGTCAGCGTGTCTGTTCCAGCCAGAGCCACACGGTGGCGGTACTGTCTCCGCCAGAGGGGAGAAAACGGTCCGGCCACTCGATCCATGAGATGATGTCTCTGGCCGGACGGTCCTGCGGCTCACGGGTGATGAGGTGATACCCACGGGGCAGCTCATCCAGCCGGAAGAGGGATGGCGGGGCCTGTCGTATCAGCCGACGTGTGGCAGAGGCGGGGACGAACTGGTCCCTGTCTCCCCAGATGAGCAGGGTCGGTATCTGTACGGAGGGTGCCTGCTCCAGCGCATGGGCCATCAGATGCGTCAGCCCTCGCAGGGCGTGCACGTTCGTGCCGTGGCGGGTCAGCGGGTCGAAGAACATGCGGCGCATGGCCCTGAGATTGGCTGTGGCGACATGATGCCCCGGCATATGCGCACCCGTCAGCCGTGCCTGTGGCGTGATGAGGTTCCAGCCTTCCAGAAGGGTCTGCCAAGGCTCACCAATCGTCATGATGGCCGGGGCCAGAAGGATCAGCCCGTCAGGGCGGGGAGCCGTCAGGGACGTGCTGGTCAGGAGGGCAAGGGCACCCCCCATGCTTTCCCCCATCAGATGGAGGGGCTGGCCGGGCCAGCGCTGCTGGCACCAGCGGGCTTCCTCCACGGCATCGGCAACCATCCTGTCGGTCGTGCTCCATCCCCCTTTGGCGGGGAATTCGCCAAAGCCCCGCACGTCCGGTGCGACGATGAGAAAGCCCGCCCTGTTGAGGGCCGGGGCCATGACTTCCCAGGCGTCCCGGCTGTCTCCAAAGCCATGAAAGGCCAGAATGATACCACGTTGGGGAACAGTTGCCGGGTAGAGCCGTACCGGTGCCCTGCGGCCATCGGAGAGGGCAATTGTCGCACTGGCTGGGACGTAAGCCGCCTCGGCCGGGCGGTGGGGCAGGCTCCGGGGGGCTGGGGGTGTCTGGCATCCTCCGGGCAGGCCCATGAGCAGAAATGCGGACATGACGGACAGGGAGCCGTTTTTAAAACGGCGGAAATCGGCTAGAGAAGAGAGCATCTGCAAGACTGATCTGCCAGCACGGGCAGGGGAGAAAGACGGCGTGACGTCAGAAAACACACATCTGGTTCTGGTGGATGGTTCGGGGTTCATTTTCCGTGCCTTCTTTGCCATTCCCCCCATGAGCAGCCCGGAGGGTGTGCCCGTCAATGCCGTCTATGGCTTCACCAACATGCTCTCCCGGCTCATCAAGGAGCATGAAGGTCAGCCGATGGCTGTGATCTTCGATGCAGGCCGCAAGACCTTCCGTAACGACATTTACCCTGATTATAAAGCCCATCGCCCCGAACCGCCGGAAGACCTGCGCCCCCAGTTCGACCTCATCCGTCAGGCAACCGACCAGTTCGGGATTCCGGCCATCGAGCTGCCGGGCTGGGAGGCGGATGACCTGCTGGCGACCTATGCCCGCCTGGTCGTGGAGCAGGGCGGCAGCTGCACCATCATCTCGTCAGACAAGGACCTGATGCAGCTTGTCCGCCCCGGTGTCTCCCTGAAAGACCCGATGAAGCAGAAGCCCATCGGTCTGGCCGAGGTTGAAGCCAAGTTTGGCGTCACGCCGGACAAGGTGGTGGATGTGCAGGCCCTCATGGGGGATTCCACCGACAACGTACCGGGCGTGCCGGGCATCGGCCCCAAGGGAGCGGCGCAGCTGATCAATGAATATGGATCGTTGGAGGCCGTTCTGGCCGCAGCCCCCGGGATGAAGCCTTCCAAGCGGCGGCAGAATCTGATCGATCACGCCGAAGGTGCCCGCATCTCCCGGCAGCTTGTCCTGTTGGCGGATGATGTGGCCGTGCCGACACCTGTCGATGAGCTGCGGCCCCGTGAGCCGGACGCCGAAACGTTGCGGAGCTGGCTGGAGAGCATGGGGTTCTCTTCCATTCTCCAGCGCATGGGTTTTGGCGGCAAGGCCCGCCACCCGGCACAGCGCAGGCCCGAGGCCAGCCCGGCCTCAGCTGCGGCAGAGGGGCAGGATGCCGGGGAGATACCCCGCAGTGAGGCTCCTTTCGGTCCCTATGAGACCGTCACGGACAGGGACACGCTGGCCCGGTGGATCGACGCCGCCCGTGCCGCAGGACGTGTGGCCGTGGATACGGAAACAACCGGCCTGAACGCCCGCACGGCCGAAATTGTTGGCCTGTCTCTGGCCGTGGCTCCGGGCAGGGCCTGTTATGTGCCGTTCCGTCATGAAGGCACGCTGGAAGCTCCCGTGGGCGACCAGCTGGACGTGAAGGCAACGCTGGATCAGCTGGCCCCGCTGATGGCTGATGAGGCCGTCCTGAAGATTTTCCAGAATGCAAAATATGACCTCACCATCCTGCGGCAGGCCGGTCTGGAGGTCATTGCCCCGCTGGATGATACAATGCTGCTGTCCTATGCCCAGTCCGCCGGGGCGCACGGGCAGGGCATGGATGAACTCTCCCGCCTGCATCTGGATCATACCCCCATTCCCTATGATGACGTGACGGGCAAGGGGCGCAACCGGGTGCCTTTCACGCAGGTGCCGCTGGATAAAGCGACTGCCTATGCAGCGGAAGACGCCGACGTGACGCTGCGCCTCTGGGAGGTGCTGCGTGTGACGCTGCCCCGCCAGAAGGCGGCGGCCCTGTATGAGGAAATGGAACGCCCGCTCATCACCGTTCTGGAGCGCATGGAGGAAGCTGGCGTGCGGGTGGACGCCGATGAGCTGCGCCGCCTGTCGGAGGATTTCGCCACCCGCATGGCGGAGATGGAACAGGGGATTCATGACCGTGCGGGGCGGCCCTTCAACATCGGGTCGCCCAAGCAGCTGGGGGAAATCCTGTTTGATGAGATGGGCCTTCCCGGTGGCAAGCGCACCAAAACGGGCTCGTGGGGAACGGATTCCCGTGTGCTGGAAGAGCTGGCCGAGCAGGGCCATGATCTGCCGACGGCCATCCTGAACTGGCGGCGTCTGGCCAAGCTGAAATCCACCTATGCGGATGCGCTGCTCAAGCTGATGGACCCGAAGACCCAGCGTGTGCATACGACCTTCCAGATGACGACCACGACCACGGGGCGTCTCTCCTCCAACGAGCCGAACCTCCAGAACATTCCCATCCGCACGGAGGAGGGGGCACGCATCCGTCAGGCTTTCGTGGCGGCTCCGGGATACAGGCTTCTGTCTGCCGATTACAGCCAGATCGAGCTGCGTCTTCTGGCTCATGTGGCGCAGATTGAGCCACTGTTGGATGCCTTCCGTCACGGGCAGGACATCCATGCCCGCACGGCGTCCGAAGTGTTCGGCATCCCGCTGGAAGAGATGGACCCGCTGACAAGGCGACGGGCCAAGGCCATCAATTTCGGCATCATTTACGGCATTTCAGCCTTCGGGCTGGCCCGGCAGCTTCAGGTGCCGCAGGGTGAGGCCAAACGCTATATCGAGGCCTATTTTGACCGCTATCCCGGTATCCGGGATTATATGGAAAAGATGAGGGAAGAGGCCCGGGAGAAGGGCTATGTGCTGACCCCCTTCGGTCGCCGCTGCTATGTGCCGGGAATCACGGCAAAGCAGGCAGCGCAGCGGTCCTATGCCGAGCGTCAGGCCATCAATGCTCCCCTGCAGGGTGGGGCGGCGGACATCATCAAGAAGGCCATGGTCACCCTGCCGGACCGTCTGGCCGAGGCCGGGCTGAAGGCCCGGATGCTGCTTCAGGTACATGATGAGCTGCTTTTTGAAGTCCCGGAAGCCGAGGCTGAGGAGACGGCGGCCCTCGTGAGGGAGGTCATGGAATCTGTGGCCAGGCTGGATGTGGCCCTCTCCGTGGAAACGGGGCTTGGCCAGAACTGGGCTGAGGCGCACTGATGCAGCCGGACAGGAATGAGGAGACAGGAACAGACATGACGGACCGTTCGAAGACCGGGGCAGGCCCGGAAACTGACCCGAAGAAAACAGTCGTCCGTCGGGCCGGGCTGGTCGTTCTGGGGCTGATCCTGCTGGCAGGGCTGCTGGGCTATGGTGGTTACTGGCTCTCCACAGGGGCGGATGAAGGGGCACGGGTTCACGCACAGGGCAATGTGGTGGGCGGCTCCTTCCGGGTCTTTTCCCTTGGTGGTGGCATGGTGACGGAAGGTGATTTCCGGGGCTCATGGACGGTCGTCTGGTTTGTGGACCCACGCTGCCCGCCGGAACGCTGCCAGCCTCCGCTCAAGGCTCTGGACCAGACCCTCGTGACGATGAAGCAGAAAGGCCAGCCTGTCCTGCCTCTGGTCGTCTCGCTGGATGCCCGGGCGGAAGATCCGGACACGCTGAAGGACTATGTGATGGGCGTAGCCCCGCACATCTTCCCGGTCTTTGCGACCCCGAACATGACACAGGCCATGACACGCCTCTACCATGCGCCCTATGCGTTGGAGCCGGGGCAGAGTTACTATCAGTCGGCTCCATCTTTTGTGGTCATGACACCGGAAGGTCATTACGCTGACACGCTGCCCGTGACGGATGATGCAGCTGGTCTGACGGCGGGTCTGGAACAGATCATGGCCCGTTCAGGACAGAATTGAGAGCAAGGAAGAGCCCACATGCTACGTTACCCCATTCTTCTGCTGGATTATGACGGCACTTTGGCCGAGACCCGCCCTGCCATCCTGCGGAGTCTGGAGGAGGCCTTCACGGATATCGGCCGGACGCCACCGCCCCGTTCCTACCTGAAGGAGCGGCTGGGCAAGGGGGATGCGCTACAGGGGTTCTATCAGAGCATTGTGGATGAAGGGGCCTCCATGGATGAGGCCCAGCGTTATGTGGCTGCCTACCGCCAGCGTTATGCCCAGGCGGATGAGGAAGAAACCTATCTGTATGACGGAGCCCATGAGGTGCTCCAGATTCTCCAGGGGCGGGGCTACAGGATGATTGCCGTAAGCAACAAGCACGGTCCGACCTTGCGGCACAGCCTTGCCCGGTTTCAGCTGGAGCCGTTTTTTGAGGCGTCCATCGGTGCTGAAGAGGGGCTGCCCCGCAAGCCGGAGAAGGAGGTTTTCACGCAGCGTCTGGCCCATATGCTGCCGGGCTGGGGGGCGGAGCAGTGCCTCATGGTGGGTGATACGACAGCGGATATCGGGTTTGCCCAGACCCTTGGCATGGATGTCTGCTGGGCCAGTTACGGTCACGGTGTGGCAGAGGTTTGCAGGGAGATGAAACCTACCTATCAGTTTGACAGCTTGTGGGAACTGCCGAATCTGCTGTCAGAAACGGAAAGCTGACAGAACCCGGCGGACAGGTTCATACGGAACAGGCCCGGCTCATTTTCATGGGCCGGGCCTGTTTTGCAGGTGCGGAAAATCTTACAGCCCGATGTCGCTGCGGAGCATCTTGTCATCCCACTGGATGGTCGCAGCAGCTTCATAGGCCCGGGAGCGTGCCTTGGCTGCCGTGGGACCCGTGGCGCAGATGGTCAGGACACGCCCGCCATTGGCCAGCAGCCTGTCACCATCCTGTTTCGTCCCCGCATGGAAGACGGATACACCGGGCAGCTGTTCCGTCCGGTCCAGCCCGGAAATGACACCGCCCTTGACGGGCGCATCCGGGTATCCCTTGGCGGCCAGCACCAGAGAAATGGACGGCTTGTCCGAGAAGCGGATGCTGTCCTCGGACAGCGTGCCTTCCGCCAGAGCCTTGAGGGCAGGGAGAAGGTCGCTTTCCAGACGGATGAGCAGGGCCTGTGCTTCCGGATCACCAAAGCGCACGTTGTATTCGATCAGCTTCGGCCCTTCTTCCGTCAGCATCAGGCCAGCAAAGATGACGCCACGGAACGGCGTGCCCCGGCGGACCATCTCGGCCAGCATCGGGCGGACCGTGAGGTCCAGTGCGGCTTCCTGCGCCGCCCGGTCGAAATCCGGTGGCGGGCAGATGGCTCCCATGCCGCCGGTGTTTGGCCCGGTATCGCCATCACCGACCCGCTTGTGGTCCCGTGCAGCCCCGATCAGGCTGGCCCTGTCATCCGCACAGAAGGCGAAGAGGGACACTTCCCGTCCGACAAGACATTCCTCAATCACTAGCGGCAGGCCGAGGCGGTCGATGGCTTCCAGAGCCTCATCCATGCTCTGTGCCACGACCACGCCTTTGCCGGCGGCCAGACCATCCGCCTTGATGACGATGGGAGCACCCTGTTCACGGACGTAGGCCTTGGCGGCCTCCTTGCTGCTGCTGGCGTCGAAACGCTGCCAGCGGGCGGTGGGGATACCGGCAGCATCGGCCACTTCCTTGGTGAAGGCCTTGCTGCCTTCCAGAGCGGCGGCAGCCTGGGAGGGGCCAGCGCAGGCGATGCCTGCTTTCTGGCAGGCATCGGTCAGCCCTGCCACGAGGGAGACTTCTGGCCCCGGTACGACGAGGTCGATCTTTTCCTTCCGGGCGAACTCGACAAGACCGGCAATGTCATCAGCCGCAATGGGAACACAGCGTGCGCAGGCTGCCATGCCGGGGTTGCCGGGGGCGGCAAAGAGTGTGTCCAGCAGAGGGGACCGGGCAATGGCTGTGGCAAGGGCATGTTCCCGCCCACCTGAACCCACCAGAAGTACGCGCATCCTGTTTCCTTTTATATCTCGTGTGATGCAGATAGCCGCTTTCACGTCATCTGCCATTTAGCATAGAATGGCCGCATGATGGAACGAGAGAGCCTTCTTTCTCCCGCCGGGCCGCAGGGCGGTACGGGGCCGGGGAGCAGCAACATACCGGAATATTCCGTAGGAGCCATTTCCTCGGCGATCAAACGTGTGCTGGAAGGCACCTTCGGGCGGGTACGTGTCCGTGGCGAGATCACGGAGATGAAGAGATATGCTTCCGGTCATGTCTATCTCTCCCTCAAGGATGAGGGCGGGAAGATATCGGGTGTCATCTGGCGGGGGAACGTTTCCCGGCTGGGGATGGTGCCGGAGAATGGAACGGAGGTCATCGCCACCGGGAAGATTTCGTCCTATGGCGAACGCTCAAACTATCAGCTCATCATCGACAGCATGGAGTTTGCAGGGGAAGGTGCCCTTCTGGCCCGGATCGAAGCCCTGCGTGTCCGCCTGCGGGATGAGGGGCTGTTCGATCAGGGGCGCAAGAAGCCCATTCCGTTCCTGCCCCGTTGCGTGGGGGTGGTGACGTCCCGGTCCGGGGCGGTGCTGCACGACATCTGCACGACCATATCCCGCCGTTTCCCGCGGGATGTCCTGCTCTGGCCCGTGGCAGTGCAGGGGGAAGGGGCAGCCCGTCAGATCACCCATGCCGTGCAGGCCATGGGGAACCTTCCCAATCCGCCTGATGTGCTGATCGTGGCCCGTGGTGGTGGCTCATTGGAGGACCTGATGGCCTTCAATGATGAAGCCGTGGTACGGGCCGTGGCGGCCTGCCCCCTGCCGGTGATTTCTGCCGTGGGGCATGAGACGGATACGACCCTCGTTGATTACGCTGCCGACCGTCGGGCCCCCACACCGACTGCCGCCGCTGAAATGGCGGTGCCCCTGCGGTCCGAGCTGATGGCGGACCTCGCCCATCGGGCGGCACGGCTTTCTGGTGGTCTGGCGGGGATATTGCAGCGGCAGGGGCTGCGGCTCCAGGCCGTGGCGGCCCGGATGCCGGACCTTCCGGGGCTTCTGGACACAGCCCGGATGCGGCTGGATGATCGTGCCCAGAGGCTGGAGCTGGCCCTGCCGGGATTTGTGATGCGTGCCCGTGCCCGGCTGGGGCAGGCTGCCTATCATTTGCCCGCCGTGGAGACCGTCATGGGGCAGCGGCGTGGCCTCGTGGAGGCACAGGCCGGGCGGTTGCAGTCTGGTTGGGAGCGGTATCTGGATGGCTGCCAGATGCGTCTGCTGCGGGCGCCGTTGCGGCTGGAGACGGTGCAGTCCCGGCTTGCCCTCCAGCGGACGAGGCTGGAAGGGGTGGCCCGGCATCTGAAGGCCGTCTCACCCCTCGCCATTCTGGAACGGGGCTATGTTCTGGTGCAGGATGAGGCAGGTCATGCCGTGACATCATCCGCTGCCCTGCCAGTGGGGAGCCATGTGCAGCTTTCCTTTGCGGATGGTGTCCGGCAGGCCCGGCTGGACCCGGATGAAGGCCGCAGATAGTCTGCACAGGAGATTTCGGAGCCCCGGGAGCCATCATGGCGTCCCGAGGAAGGACAGGACATCCATGAGGATGTGGAGGAGGGATATGGTGCGTAACATTGCGAGGGGCCGCCACAGATGTGGCTTGCAGAGACTGGGCTGTGGCCTGCTTCTTGTGGCAGGGAGTGTCCTGGCAGGCTGTAGCAGCCAGCCAACAGCCCGGCAGGTCGAGGCAGCGCAACATCCGGCCATCCAGAGCTTTGCCGGGGCGCCGTCTGGTGGGGGGAGCGGGGACAGTTCGTCCTCACCACAGATGAAGACGAACCTGCCATCTGCTCCCGTCAATACACCGCTTTGTGGTACGGCCCTGCGTGAGCAGGCCAGTACGGGGAGCGAAATCTATGGTCGCAGTCTGGCTACAGGCAACAGCTGTACCCGTAATGCCTGCTTCCAGCCATTGACGGGGACGTTCATTGCGGAGGATGGCAACAATAGCGTCTGTCGCTAACATCATATTTGTGTGGATGTGAAAAGGGCGGCCAGAGAGTGATCTGGCCGCCCTTTTTCATGGGCTCCGATGGGAGGGGGAGGAGGCGCCTTTAGCGCTTCCACCAGCCGACACGCCGCTTTTTGGGCTTTGCCTCATCGATATTGACAGGCTGCGGTGCTGCCACATTCTCGACCGGGGCTGTGTCCTCAGCCTTGGGGGCGGCTGCTACAGGGGCCTCTTCTGCCGTGTCCGCCTTTTTGCGGCGAGCTGGGCGCCGCCGACGGGCTGGTTTTGCCTCTGTCTCGGTTGGTGTCTCATTGTCCACACCGGTTTCAGCGACAGAAACAGGCGCCTCTTCCGCAGCCGGGGCAGCGTCCGCTTCTGCCGTTTCGTTCCGTGCCGGGCGGCGGCGGGGACGGGGGCGGCGCGCCTGACGACGAGCGGCTTCCTCTTCAGCCTCGGCAGGATCGACTGGACGGGCCGGTATCTTCACGACACGATTGTCGTCTTCTTCCTGGTCTTCGTCCACCACGATGCGGCTGCGTGTAGCCGGGCGGCGACGGGTACGGGTGCGACGGGCCGGTTTTTCATCATCCCCTTCTGCAGGGCTTCCCGTTTCCACGGGCTGCCTGTGGGGGCGGGAAGAAACGGCAGGTTCTTCTTCTGTGGCAGGAGGGGCTTCAGCACGTCCGCTCAGGCGGGCCTCCTGCTGTTCCATCATGTCGAAGATGTCGATGCCAGCCCCCTGGAAGGGATTGGCCGGTGTTGGTCCCTGATAGCCAGAAGATGCCTGACCGGGGGCCGGTTCATCCTGATGGCGTGCCGGGCGGCGCCGGGATGCCGGGCGTTCACGGCGGCGGCTGGGCTGCTCGGTCTCTTCCTCACGGTGGCTTGGAGCAGACGGAGCGGCGGTCGTGACACGCCGTGTCCTTGTCCGGCGACGACCGGGCATGAGAGCCTGGTCATCATTGGTATCTGCCGTGCTGTCAGCCTCTGGCGCTGCGGGGCTCGCCTCCTGCAGGCTGGTCTCTGCCGTTTCGTCCCGGGTCTCCTGCTCGTTGCGGCGACGTCCACCACGGCGGCGGCGGCGACGACGGGAGCTGCTTTCACTGCCCGTTTCCTGTTCGTCCCGGGTATCTTCGGCCTCGGCTGGCAGGCTGGCTTCCATTGCAGGGGCAGCCCCTTCCGTGATGTCGATCGTACGGACCGTGTTGACAGGGCTGTCCTCACGGGAGGGTTTCTGGCGTGCGGCCAGCCGTTCGATGCGGAGCTCGCCTTCCGGCAGGCTGTCGTCATTTTCGAAACGGATGGTCATGTCATGCCGTTGTTCAAGCTGGCTGATGGCAGCCCGTTTGCTGTTGAGCATGTAAAGAACGATGCTGGGGCTGACATGGACGATAATGTCCGAAGAGCGACGGCGGCTGGCTTCATCCTCCACGCTGCGGAGGACCTGGAGGGCCATGCTTTCCACACCCCGGATGAAGCCGGTACCCTGACAGTGCGGGCAGGGGCTGAGCATGCTCTCGGCAATGGAGGGGCGCAGACGCTGCCGGGACATTTCCAGCAGGCCGAAATGGGAGATGCGGCCCAGCTGGATGCGGGCACGGTCCACCCGGAGGGCATCCTTGAGGCGCTTTTCCACCTGGCTGTTGTGGCGGCGGCTTTCCATGTCGATGAAGTCGATCACGATCAGCCCGGCCAGATCACGCAGGCGCAGCTGGCGGGCGACCTCCTCGGCCGCTTCCAGATTGGTGCGGAGGGCGGTTTCCTCGATATTGCGCTGGGAGGTGGACTTGCCGGAGTTGACGTCAATGGCCACCAGAGCTTCAGTCTGGTTGATGACGAGATATCCGCCGGATTCCAGCTTTACCGTCGGTGAGAACATGGCCTCCAGGTGGCTCTCCACCTGATAATGGGCGAAGAGATTCTGCCCCCTGTTCTGCCACATGCGGATGCGGCTGGCATTGTGGGGCATCAGCAGGCGGGCAAATTCCTTCGTGTTTTTCCATGCCTCTTCCCCATCCACCAGTACGGTCTCGATATCACGGGTGAACAGGTCCCGGATGGCCCGCTTGATCAGGCTTGCTTCCTCATAGATCAGCGCCGGGGCGATGGAGGAGAGGGCGTGGTTGCGGATGTTGTCCCATAGCTGGAGAAGGTAGTCGCAGTCTTTGGTGATTTCCGCTTCCGGGCGGCCTGCACCGGCCGTGCGGATGATCATGGCCATCGTCCGGGGCAGGTCCAGCTTGCCGACAATGTCCCGCAGGCGACGACGGTCCGTTTCGGAGGTGATCTTGCGGGAGACCCCACCGCCACGCAGGGCGTTGGGCATCAGCACGCCATATCGTCCGGCAAGGGAGAGGTAGGTCGTCAGGGCGGCGCCCTTGTTGCCACGTTCTTCCTTGACAACCTGGACAAGGATCACCTGCCGACGGCGGATGACTTCCTGAATGCGGTAATTGCGGAGGAACCGGGCCATGCGGCGGCTGGCGCTCTGTTCCTCACCGGTATCATGTTCCCCGCTGACGATCTCCGGGCCGGGCTCGTCATCCTCGGGAAGGCTGTCTTCGTCATCACCAGCCTCTGGATCGCTGTCCCGGCCCCGCTGCTCGGCAGCGTATTCTTCTTCCTGCAGGGCAAGGAGCTTTTCCCTGTCCGCAACGGGGATCTGGAAATAGTCGGGGTGGATCTCGCTGAAGGCCAGAAAGCCGTGGCGGTTGCCGCCGTAATCCACGAAGGCCGCCTGGAGGCTGGGCTCTACACGGATGACCTTGGCGAGGTAGATGTTGCCTTTGAGCTGACGGCGCGCTGATGTCTCGACATCATAATCTTCAATGCGCTTGCCGTTCATGACCACAACGCGGGTTTCTTCGGCGTGTGTGGCGTCTATGAGCATCTGCTTTGTCATGAAGGACTGGACTCCGTGGCGCACGGGGCATGGCCCTGTCTGCGCCGATTGTCTTGGTCAGCAGAGGGCAGGTGGTCCGGTCTCTTGCGGGCAGATACCCTGAGGGGGTCGCCAGATTGGATAACACAGAACAGCATTGCAGCCTCTGGTAAACACGCTGATGGCAGGTCCTGCCATCGGGAATTGACGCAGCCCGCCGGGGGATGGTGTGGCCATCCGGGTAGGCTGCCTGTGGTTCGGATGCAGTGTCTCCGCCAGGGTGTGAGCACACCGGGAACAACCGTCCCGGGCTATCTGCACCAAACGGCGCGAAAGGTACTGCATGTGCGGGCCCTGTCTGATGCTGTCCTGCCTGCCCGTTGTCAGGGGCGGGGATGCATGGGAGATCCGGGCTTCTGCAAAGCGACAATGGCCTAAATCGGCCTTCATGGCAAGTGGGTAGTTGGGGGGTGGTGAAAGGGGCAGAATAAAGCCATTTTTTCCTGTCTGTATCGGGCTGTTAACCAAAGAAAGCAGGAAGATTGTTCCCGTGGCAGGAATGATCGCCTAATGGGGTGTGACAGGCAGGACCTGGACCGGAGAGGGAGGAGGATCACCATGGCAAAGCTGACACGTCGTCATCTTCTTGGTGCGGCTGCCAGCGGGCTGCTGGCGGGCGGAGCGGGAAAGGCTGCGGCAGCACGGCATGGCTTGCGGAAGGCCCCCGCCGTATTGCGTGGAGCATCACCGCCCAGACCCGTCATCATGCTGGACCCCGGCCATGGCGGAAAAGACCCCGGGGCCATCGGTGTCTCAGGAACATATGAGAAGCATATTGCTGTGGCTGCAGCAACGGAGCTGCGCGCGCTTCTCATGGCGTCTGGCCGGTATGATGTGGTGCTGAGCCGGACGGATGACCGTTTCATCCCCCTTGCCGGGCGGGTGGAGCTGGCCCATCGGCACAAGGCGGATCTTTTCATCTCCATGCATGCCGATGCGCTGCATCAGTCTGATGTGCGTGGGGCCAGTGTCTATACGCTGTCCGGCAACGCTTCGGACAGGCAGACTGCCCTGCTGGCAGAGACGGAAAACAGTGCCGACCGTTTTGCCGGGCCGGGCATGGCCGACGTGCCGCCGGATGTGGAGGAAATACTCAACAGTCTTGTTCATGAAGAGACGCGCCGGGGGTCTGCGCATATGGCGGCCAGTGTGATCCGGTCATTCCAGAACCGCATCCAGCTCCTGCATCATCCATCCCGCCATGCGGCCTTCCGGGTTCTGAAGTCTGGAGACATTCCGTCTGTTCTGGTGGAAATGGGGTTCATGTCCAACCATCTGGATGAACAGGCGCTGCGTCGTGCTGCCCACCGTACGCAGATCACCCAGGCCATGAAACAGGCCATTGATGGCTATTTCCTGCGGCAGCGGAAAGGGATGCTGTAAAAAAAACAGAGAGTTCCGCTTGCATTCCCTGTCATTGCTCGCTAGCGTGGAGGGGTAATGACATTTTTTCACGCCCTCCTTCTACGACTTATGAACCCCTGAACGCCATACAGGCGAGCAGGTTGCTTTGCTGCGTTCAGGGGTATTTTTTCCCATTTCGGGTTTTCGTAGATATCTGGAGTTAGAGCGTAGTTATGTCTTTTCAGCATCCTTCCTTTGGTCATGTTGCCGATAACCGTGTCATCATTTTTGACACGACCCTGCGTGATGGTGAGCAGTCCCCTGGTTTCTCCATGAATCTGGGCGAGAAGCTGCGGATGGCCCATGCGCTGGCAGCTCTGGGCGTTGACGTCATAGAGGCAGGCTTCCCGGCTGCATCGGAAGGAGACTTCGAGAGCGTGAAGCAGATTGCCGATAATGTGGATGGCCCCGTAATCTGTGGTCTGGCCCGCAGCGCCGCCAAAGACATCGAGGCTGCCGGAAGGGCCATCAAGGGCGCACGGCGTGGGCGTATCCACAACTTCATCTCCACGTCTCCACTGCACATGAAGTACAAGCTGCGGATGGAGCCGGAGCGGGTGTTGGAGCTGATCGCTTTCGGCAACAAGGAATCCCGCCGTTACACGGATGACGTGGAGTGGTCTGCTGAGGATGGATCCCGCACGGACCCGGATTTTCTGTGCCGCTGTGTGGAAACGGCCATTGCCAACGGGGCAACGACCATCAACATTCCCGATACGGTCGGGTTTGCAACCCCCGATGAGATGGAGCGCATCTTCAATATGCTGAGGGAGCGTGTGCCGGGGGCGGATCAGGTCATTTTCTCCACGCACAACCACAATGATCTGGGGCTGGCTGTTGGCAACACGCTGGCAGCGGTTGAAGGTGGTGCCCGACAGATTGAATGTACGATCAACGGCATTGGTGAGCGTGCTGGTAATGCCGCTCTGGAAGAAGTCGTGATGGCCCTGCGGACCCGTCATGACCGTTATGGCATGGAAACCGGCATTGAAACGCCCCGCCTGCTGGGCATGTCCCGTCTGCTGGCGACCATCACGGGCTTCGATGTCCAGCCGAACAAGGCCATCGTGGGGCGGAATGCCTTCGCCCATGAGAGTGGCATCCATCAGGATGGCATCCTGAAGCATGCCGGGACTTATGAGATCATGACGCCGGAAAGCGTGGGCTGGACGAGCACCTCGCTGGTGCTGGGCAAACATTCCGGCCGTGCGGCCTTCCGGGACAAGCTGAAGGCTCTGGGTTATGATGACCTGACTGAAGAGACGGTCAATGCGGCCTTCCAGCGTTTCAAGACCCTGGCAGACCACAAGAAGATCGTTTTTGATGATGATGTGCGGGCACTGGTGGATGATGAGAGCCGTGACCATGAGCGTGTCCGTCTGACCTCGCTGGAGCTGAAGGGCGGTACGCAGCATGCTGCCCAGGTCGTTCTGGATATCGAGGTGGATGGTGAGGCCCGTCATGTCTCTGCCACGGGCAATGGGCCTGTGGATGCCGTGTTCCGGGCCATCGGTGAGGCCTTCCCGCATCAGGCGACGCTGGCGCTGTTCTCCGTGGCCAATGTGACAGAAGGTACGGATGCGCAGGCCCGTACGACCGTGCGTCTCCAGGAAGGGGGGCGCCTGGTGGACGGGCAGGGGAGTGACCCGGATACGGTCGTTTCGGCAGCCCGGGCCTATATCCATGCCCTGAACAAGCTGCTGGTGAAACGTCTGCGGGGTGAACCGGAAGAAATGTCTGCCTGAAGATGAGAGAAGGGGACCGGTAGCCGATACTGCCATGCCTGCATGTCGGCTGCTGTTTTCCTTCTGTCATGGTGGGAATGAAACGTTACCGCATGTTAATTGAAGCGGAGTTTTCTGCGAAAAATATTGTCTCTGGCAGGAATATGGCCTTGCTGAACTGTTGTGGGGCTCTATAATTTGTGGCGAATGCTGTGGGTGGTGTTCTGCTTATTTTCATTCCCCGTGCGTGCGGGGTTATCCGGCCAGGAGTTTTGAATGTTCTCTCGTCTGTTGGGGCTCATTTCCGCTGATATGGCGATCGATCTCGGCACTGCCAATACCCTCGTTTATGTCAAGGGGCGTGGCGTGGTGCTGAGTGAGCCTTCCGTCGTCGCTGTAACGGAAGTGCGCGGGCGCAGACAGGTCCTGGCCGTGGGAAATGAAGCCAAACTGATGGTCGGCCGTACGCCGGGGAACATTCAGGCCATCCGCCCTCTCCGTGACGGTGTCATCGCCGACTTCGAGAGTGCGGAGGAGATGATCAAGCATTTCATCCGCAAGGTTCACAACCGCCGTTCCTTCTTCAGTTCCCAGATCGTCATCTGCGTGCCGTCCGGTTCCACTGCCGTGGAGCGCCGTGCCATCCAGGAGAGTGCAGAGAGTGCTGGTGCCCGCAAGGTCTATCTGATTGAGGAGCCGATGGCCGCAGCCATTGGGGCCGGTCTGGCCGTGACGGAGCCTTCTGGCAGCATGATCGTGGATATCGGTGGGGGAACGACCGAGGTTGCCGTGATCTCCCTTGGCGGGATTGTCTATGCCCGGTCTGTCCGGGTTGGTGGCGACCAGATGGATGAGGCCATCATGGCTTATATCCGTCGCAACTATAACCTCATGATCGGGGAAAGCTCCGCCGAGCGGATCAAGATTGATCTCGGCGCTGCGTCTTTTGACGCCAACATACAGACGGAAGAGCGGACCATGCCGCTCAAGGGGCGTGACCTGCTGAATGGCGTCCCCCGGGAGATCACCGTCAGTGAGGCCCAGATTGCCGAAGCCCTCCAGGAGCCTGTCGGGCATATCATTGATGCCGTAGCCACCGTGCTGGAGCATACACCGCCGGAGCTGGCCGCTGACATCGTGGAGAAGGGCATTGTCCTGTCCGGCGGGGGAGCGCTGCTGCGGCGTCTGGATGATGTCCTGCGTCAGGCTACCGGCCTGCCGGTTTTCGTGGCAGAGAATGCGCTTTCATGCGTGGCTGTGGGGACTGGCCGCACGCTGGAGCACATGCAGCAGCTCCGCAGTGTCCTGAGCAGCATGTATTGATCCCTGGTCTCCGGCGGGGGATGGTATCCTCCGTGACCGGGGGCTGAGCGGAGGGAAAAGGCGGGCCATGGTCTCCATTCACACACGTCAGCTTCTGTCCGGGCTTGTTCTGCCGGTCATGGTTTTTCTGGCTGTGGGGACTGTTCTGGCCGGGCAGATATGGCCGGGCAGGGCCATACAGATTCGCATGGCGGCGGCGCAGAAGGCCGGGGCCATCTATCAGGTTCTGTTGTTCCCTCAGCGGCAGTTTCATGAATGGCAGATCACCCTGCAGGGGGTGGGGGACCTGTTGGCCGCCAATGCGCAGCTTCGGCAGGAAAACCAGAAACTTGCTTACTGGCATGGTGAGGCCCAGACTCTTCGGCAGGAAAATGCCCGCCTGAAGGCTGTGCTGCACTGGGGAGCGGAAGATACCCGGGATTATGTCAGCGGATGGGTCGTTCGGGATGAGAGTGGCCCTTACCTGCGGGCGGTTCTGTTGCAGGTGGGGGAACACCGGGTGCAGCAGGGAAGTCTGGCCGTTGATTCTTTCGGGCTTGTCGGGCGTGTCAGTGAGGTGGGACCGCATGTGGTGCGAGTGCTGCTGATTGAGGATGCTGCCAGCCGGATTCCCGTCACGTTACAGAGCAGCGGGGGGGATGCCATGATGATTGGCGACAACACGCCTTATCCCCGTCTCATGTATTACAATCAGAGCCTCATGCCGGAAGAAGGCGAGCATATCGTCACACGGGGGCAGACAGGCCTGACAGGCGGTGTTGCCGTTGGTCATGTGCATTATCTGGCGCCAGGGCAGCCGGTTGTCATCCCTGATGCCGCTCTGGGAAAACTGGAGCTGGTTCGTATTTTTGATGGTGGCTTTACCCTGGAGGCCCCACCCAGTGCGGGAAGGGTCCGGGAGAAGCCTCCGCTCCTGCCGGATCATCGGGATGGGGAAGCCCCTTCGAATTGGCAGAATCTGCGCCGCTTTCTGCCATTTTCGTCTCTCAGGAACGGCTGAGGGTACTTTCTGGACGGTCGGCGTTCCTGATATACGGTCTCAAATTAAGCCGTTTGTTATCATCAATGCCTTATAAGGTGGTCAGGTGGCATTTGTGGCACGATTCGGGTAATGGCATGAAACCTGCCCCGAAGGCGTGATCTGCCCTCCAGGGAGGTTTGCTTTCTGTAGAAGAGAGCACTATTTCCGGGAAGGCACGGGGGCGGTGGAGCAGCAACGGGTACGGGGCTATGGCATTACGGTTGGAGCAGGGGCGTCTGGATCATGAGGCGCTGGAGGGAACACGGCAGCGCAAGCTGATGGTTCGTGTGCGGCGCAAGCTGTCCCCCTGTGTCATCATGGTGGTTCTGGCTTTTGTGTTGTCCGCCCCGTTTGGCATACTCGGGCAGACCGAACTCCAGACAGCCCTGACACTGGGGACGGTCTGGTTCTGGGCGCTTTACCGTCCTGCTTTCATGCCCCTGTTCGGGCTGTTCTGTAGTGGGGTGGTGATCGAGTTCTTCAGTGCCAATCCGCCCGGCGTGCTCCTGTTCTGGATGCTGGTAGCCTATGGCGTGGCTCATGGCTGCCGTGTTGGTCTGTCCCGTCGTGGATTCCTGCTTTCCTGGAGCCTGTATGGGTTGATTGTGCTGGGAGAGGCCCTGACAGACTGGGTGTTGATGGTCATCCGGGTCCGGGGGGCGCTGTCGGTCTATCCCATTGTTTTTCAGGAGGCTCTCGCTGTAGGGAGTTATCCCTTTCTGCATGTTCTGTATTTATGGGGGCTTTCTGTTATGGAAAAGCATGACAGACTGTAATAGACTATGGCCATCTGAAGTGTGGAAGCCTTGAGTTTTCCTTCCTTAATCTTTTTTTAAGCGTATATTGCAGATGTTCTTCCGGCGTGATGAAACTCGTCCGCCATTTCGGAAACGAAGTGGGCCAGCGGCTGACCTGTCTTTTTCAGAAGAACAGGCTGTCGGTGGGGGTATGTTCACACGCCGTGCCCTGCTGCTTCTGGCAGCGCAGACAGGGGTCATGGGGACGCTTGCCCATCATCTCTATCAGATGCAGGTCGTTCATGGCGATGAGCTGAAGGAGCAGGCACGCCGCAACCGGACCAGCCGCCGCCAGATTGCACCAGCCCGTGGTGAGATCTACGACCGCTGCGGTGTGCTGCTTGCCGGCAACCGTCCCAACTGGCGTGCGCTGATCATGACGGAGGAAACGACGGACCTCCAGGCCGTGGTGGACCGCTTTGCTACGATCGTGCCGCTGGATGACCGTGACCGGGCCCGTATCGAGCATGATCGCAAACATATCCATCGTTACGTCCCGCTGACCCTCAAGGAATTCCTCTCCTGGGATGATGTCGCCCGGCTGGGGCTGAATGCTCCGACCCTGCCCGGTGTTCTGATCGATGTGGGAACAACACGGGAATATCCGTTCAAGGACCTGTTGTCCCATATCATCGGGTATGTGGCCCCTCCCAATGAGACGGATGTCCAGCGGGATGGCATCATGGCCCTGCCGGGGATGAAGGTGGGGCGTGCCGGGGTGGAGCAGACGCAGGAAAGCCATCTGCGTGGACAGCCCGGCACGGTGGAGATGGAGGTCAACGCCCATGGCCGTGTCATGGGCGAGCTTGAGCGTGTGGAAGGCCAGCCCGGGGCCCGGCTGGAGCTGACGCTGGATAGCGCCTTGCAGACCCGCATCCGGGAGCGGATTGGTGAGCGTGTGGCCAGTGCCGTGGTGATGGACTGCCGCAATGGCGAGGTGATGGGGCTGGTCAGCACACCTTCTTTCGACCCGACCCTTTTTGATGGTGGCATCAGCCGGACACAGTGGAACAGTCTGATCACCGACCAGCGCACGCCGCTGGTGGACAAGGCCGTTTCCGGCCTTTATCCGCCGGGCTCCACTTTCAAGCCTGCCGTGGCACTGGCCGCCCTGAAGGCCCATGCCATCACCCCGTCGGACCGTTTTTCCTGTCCGGGTTATTACGACATGGGGGGCGTGCGCTTCCACTGCTGGAGCCGTTACGGGCATGGGTCGATCAACCTGCATCAGGCACTGAAATATTCCTGCGATGTCTATTTCTATCAGGTGGCCCGGCGCTGTGGCATGGAGGCGATTCATGAAGCCGCCGCCTTCCTGGGGCTGGATGGGAAGCTGCCGATAGAGCTGCCCCACATGCGGGCAGGGTCCGTTCCGACCCCGGAGATGCGCCGTCGCCATGGTCACCACTGGAATGGTGGTGATACCGTCAATGCCGGTATTGGGCAGGGGCTGGTGCAGACAACACCTCTGGCACTGGCCACTTATGTATCCCGTCTGGCAACGGGGCGGTTTGTGCAGCCACATCTTCTGCGCTCGGTGAGCGGGCAGGGCATTGCACCGGTTCTGGATCCCCTGCCTTTCGCAAAGGAGGCCCTCGCTGCTGCCCGGGGGGGGATGTTTGCTGTGGTGAATGAGCCACAGGGCACGGCTCCGGCTGCCCGGTTGAGCCTGCCTGGTGTACAGATGGCTGGCAAGACCGGCTCTGCACAGGTGCGGAACGTGCCGAGAGCCCTGCGTGAGAGCGGGCACTTCAACTCCATGAACCTGCCGTGGCAGTATCGTCCTCATGCGTTGTTCATCTGCTTTGCACCTTATGACAATCCCCGTTATGCGGTGTCTGTCGTGGTGGAGCATGGCAATGCGGGTGCGACCGAGGCGGCCCCTCTGGCTGCACAGATCATGACGGATACTCTCATCAGGGACCCGGCCAGCCGGACCTCCCTGTCCCGGGGGGTCGTGGCGAGGGCTGACGGCCTGGATGACTGAGGGATAGAAGGACGTCATGCCGCTGAAGGACTTCACCGTTCCCCGTACGGCCCGCCGCCTGCTGCGGGCAGAGCCGAACCTGCGCATGTTCTCCCGGCTCTGGCAGATCAACTGGTTCTTTGTTCTGCTGGTCTGCTGTCTGGCCGGTGTGGGGTATGTTGCCCTGTATTCAGCCGGTGGCGGGCGTGCGGAGGCTTTTGCCCAGCCCCAGCTCATCCGTTTCTGTTTCGGGCTTCTGATGATGCTGGGCGTGGCGCTGGCCAGCCCACGGGTCTTGAGGATGCTCTCCGTGCCCATTTATGGGCTATCCATCCTGCTCCTGGTACTGGTGCTGAAGATGGGGCATGTGGGCAAGGGGGCGGAACGCTGGATCAATCTGGGCGGCTTCCAGTTCCAGCCCTCCGAATTTGCCAAGATTGCCCTGGTCCTCATGCTTTCAACATGGTTTTACCGGATCGGGCGGGACCGTATGGGCAATCCGCTGCGGCTCATCATCCCGGCGCTTCTGACACTTCTGCCGGTCGTGCTGGTGTTGAAGGAGCCCAATCTGGGGACAGCAACCATTGTTGGTGTGATCGGGGCTTCACTGTTCTTTGCGGCGGGGATGCGGTGGTGGCAGATCATCATCCTTGTTGCGCCCCTGCCGTTTCTGGGGCCCTTCATCTATAACCATCTCCATGATTATCAGAAGGCTCGGATTGATACCTTTCTGCATCCTGAGCATGATCCGCTGGGGGCAGGATACAACATTCTCCAGTCCCGTATTGCTCTGGGGGCGGGTGGGCGCTGGGGGCAAGGCTACCTGCATGGCACGCAGGGGCAGCTGAGCTTCCTGCCGGAGAAACAGACAGACTTCATCTTCACCATGATCGGGGAGGAATGGGGGTATGTCGGGGGTGTGGCCGTCATCGGGCTACTGTTCCTGATCCTGCTGAGCAGCATGCTGATTGCCCTGCGTTGTCGGAACCGCTTTGGCCGGCTGGTCGGGCTGGGCATCGCCATGGATTTCTTCCTGTATTGCGTGGTCAATCTCTCCATGGTCATGGGGGTCATCCCGGTGGGAGGCGTGCCGCTACCGCTGATCTCCTATGGAGGGTCAGCCATGCTGACCATGATGTTCGGTTTCGGTCTGCTGCTTTCCAGCTGGGTGCATCGGGATGACCCTGACTGATCTATTGGAACCGTAGGGCCGAGACCCCATCTGGAGGAGGTCGGGTTGCGGAGTATTGTGGCCGGTTTTTTTCAGGTGTCTGTTTTTTATGCATCAGTGGCTTCTTCCCCTGCTGGCTTTTACGACCGCAGCGGCAATTTTCACCATCACGCCGGGGCTGGACTCCGTCATGGTCCTGCGGACGGCTGCCTCCGATGGGCGCCGTGCTGGGGTCGGGGCCATTTTTGGCATTGCCGTGGGGCTGAGCCTCTGGGGGCTGGCAGCGGCCTTCGGGCTGACGGCCCTTCTGGCGGCGTCTTCCACGGCGTTCTTCGTCGTCAAATGTGTTGGTGCGGTTTATCTGGTCTGGATGGGCGTCAGCCAGCTTCTGCGCCCCCGTATGGCACTGACGACGGAGGCCGGGCCGGAGCAGGCCCGGCGGGTGGAACATCGCAACGCCTTCTGGCCGGGATTCCGCCGTGGGATGCTGACGGACCTGCTCAACCCCAAGGCGGGTATTTTCGTGATCACCTTTTTCCCTCAGTTCATCCCGCCCGCCACGGATGTGGTGGCGTTTACGCTCGTGCAGGTGGTGATCCAGGTTGTGCTGACCTTCATATGGCTGGGGCTGCTGGTGGCCCTGACGGTCCCGCTGGCACAGTTCTTCAACCGGCCCGTCGTGGTGCGCCGTCTGGACCGGCTGACCGGGCTGGTCTTCATCGGTTTCGGAGCCAAGATATTCCTGACAGACAGTCCCTCGCACTGAGAGGGACACATAAAAAAGGCCGGTGAGAGAACGCTCCCACCGGCCTTTTTATCGTAGCCTGTTTGTGAGACTGAAGCTCAGCCTTCGATCCGGCCAAAATCAGCAATCAGCTGGCCACTGCGGCTGAAGGCCGACAGCAGGCGCAGACGGTTGAGACGCTGGCCAGCATCTTCCGCATTGACGGTCACAGCCTCGAAGAAGCGGTCCATGATCGGACGCAGGGCGGCGAGATGCTGCATGGCACTGGTGAAGTCATCATCGGCCAGACTGGCCGTGATCTTCGGCCCGGCCTCATTCAGGGCCGCATCCAGGTCACGTTCCTCATCCTGTACATAGAGTGCCGCTTCAGGGGCCTGATGGTGCGGGCCGTCCTTTTTCTCCTCGATGCGCAGGATGTTCGTGGCCCGGCGGTAGGCTGCCAGAAGGTTCTGCCCGTCTTCCGTGCCCATCATGTCGGACAGGGCCTCCACACGGCTGAGCAGGCGGACCAGGTCGCCATCCAGATGATCGGTGAAGAGGCTCCTGTTTTCCTGCACCTGTGTGACGGCCAGCGTGGCATCCAGCACGTCGTGACGGCGTCCTTCATTGCGGAGCTGGACCCGGAGCCTGTCGGTGAAGAAGGGTTCCAGCTCACCCAGAGCGGAATCCTTGCCCTCCTTCCCGGCATAGGCCTCGGCTGCTCTGGAGAGCAGGCTGCCGAGATCGATACGCAGGCCATTGTCCCGGATGGTGCGGATCACCCCAAGGGCGGCACGGCGCAGACCATAAGGATCACCAGAGCCGGTGGGGGTTTCCCCGATAGCGAAGAACCCCGCCAGCATGTCCAGCCGGTCCGCCAGAGCGACGGCAACAGAGACGGGAGCACTGGCTGTGCCATCCTGCAATCCACGGGGCATGTAATGTTCGGCAACGGCCTGGGCCACTTCCGGGGCTTCACCATCATGGGCGGCGTAATAGCCGCCCATCACGCCCTGAAGCTCGGGGAACTCACCGACCATGCCGGTCGTCAGGTCGGCCTTGGCGAGCAGACCGGCCCGTTCGGCGTGTTTCATCTGTGCGTCACTCAGCTGCATGGCCGTGGCGATGATGCCTGCCAGAGTGCTGATGCGCCGTGCCCGCTCTTCCTGAGTGCCCAGTTTCGCATGGAAGGTGACAGGCTTCAGGGCCTCGACACGGCCGGCCAGTTTCGTCTTGCGGTCGAGGTCCCAGAAATGGCGGGCATCGGCGAAGCGGGCCCGCAGGACACGTTCATTCCCGGCGATGCAGAGCGTGCCGCCGTCGCTGAAGGTCTGGTTGGCCACGAAGGCGAAATAGGGAGCGGCTTTGCCGTCTTTCGTGCGCAGGGCAAAGTACCGCTGGTTGACCCGCATGGAGACCTGCATGACTTCCGGTGGAAGGTCCATGAAGGCATCATCGATGCGGCCCAGCAGGGGCACGGGATATTCCACCAGCCCGCTGACTTCACGGACCAGCCCTTCATCCTCGACCAGCGCCAGCCCCTTCTCATCAGCGAGCGCATGGACACCCTGACGGATGAGATCGGCCCGTTTCTCCTCGTTGATGACGACGTGGCGGGCTTCCAGCTCCTTCAGCCACTGTTCCGTGCCGGTGACGGTGAACGTGCCGGGGGAGAGGATGCGGTGGCCTTCGGTCACGTTGCCGCTCTTCAGCCCGTGGGCGTCGTCATCCTGACGGGCCAGGGTGAAGGGAACGGTCTGGCCATCCAGCAGGCAGACAACGTGATGGAGCGGGCGTACCCAGGTGAAGAGGGAGCCATTGCCCCAGCGCATGGCCTTGGGCCACGGGAACTTCCAGAGGAGGTCCGGCAGCTGTTCGGCAACCAGCTCCGCCGCCCTGACTGGCGGCAGGGTACGGTTGAGAACCCAGAAACCGTTTTCCTTCGTCAGCTCATCGGGGCTGACGCCATGCTTGCGGGAGAACCCGGCAAGGGCCTTTTCCGGGGCAGTTTCCCGGGGGCCACGTTCGGAAATGGTGCGGGCGGGGATGCTCTCATCCACCTCGAGGCTGGCCGCAATGTGGCGGGCACCATGAAAGCTGCGGATGTTGCGGGGGTTTAGATCGGCGAGGGCCTGTTCCAGCAGGCGGGCGAGGTCCTCGGCAGCACGGGCCTGCATCCCGGAGGGGATTTCCTCGCAGAAGAGGTCAAGAAGCAGTTCAGCCATGGGTGGTTTCCTCCTCGTCTCCAGCAAGCCATGCTTCGCAGGCAGCTTTGGCCAGCGTGCGTACACGCCCGATATAGGAGGCACGTTCTGAAACAGAAATGACCCCTCGTGCATCCAGCAGATTGAACAGATGGGAGGCCTTCAGGCACTGGTCATAGGCGGGCTGGGCCACGCCAGCTTCGGAGAGGCGGATGGACTCAGCCTCGGCTGCCCGGAACTGCGCCAGAAGCATGTCCGTATCAGCCAGCTCGAAATTGTGCCGTGAATAGTCCCGCTCTGCCCGGAGGAAGACATCTCCATAGGTCAGGCCCCGGCCATTGAAGTCGAGGTCATAGACATTCTCGACCCCCTGCACATACATGGCCAGACGTTCCAGCCCGTAGGTCAGCTCGGTGGAGGGAACGACGGTCGGGATGCCACCAACCTGCTGGAAGTAGGTAAACTGTGTGACTTCCATGCCGTCGCACCAGACCTCCCAGCCCAGCCCCCAGGCCCCGATGGTGGGGTTTTCCCAGTCATCCTCCACGAAACGGATGTCGTGCTTTTCCGGGTCGATCCCGATGGCCCGGTAGCTTTCCAGCAGCAGGTCCTGGCTTTCCTGCGGGGTGGGTTTGAGCAGCACCTGATACTGGTAATAATGCTGGAGGCGGTTCGGGTTCTCGCCATAACGGCCGTCGGACGGGCGGCGGCAGGGCTGCACATAGGCGGCAGCCCACGGCTTGCGGCCCAGTGCCCGCAGGGTCGTGTGAGGGGACAGTGTACCCGCACCCAGTTCAGTATCGTAAGGCTGGAGAATGGCACAGCCCTTCTGTGACCAGAACTGATGAAGGCGCAGGATCAGATCCTGAAAGCAGGGGGGCCGGGATGTGGACAATTCACTAGGCTCCATTAACGTAAAGATGTCTGCATATTACAGGATGAGAGGCCGGATCACCAGCGGGTAGGGGTGGGAGAGGGTAAAGAAGTTGCCGCCGTGCAGGGTGGTTTCTTAAGATGGTCTTTACGGCAGGTGCATTCTGTGGGCCTCTGCCGGGAGAAGAGGGGGCCAAGACCCTTGCGGGGGATGGAGAGCTGTATCATATCATGTGGCATGAAGAGACAGCGCCCATGTCGCGCCCCGCCCGGGCGGGCGGGGGCTGCTGAGCAGTTGTGAAGGACAGCACGCCCATGAACTCGGAAGAACGTGATCTCATAAGTCGCTTTGTTGCCCGTGTTGGGGGAGGCGTGGGGCTGCCGAATGGCCAGAGCCCGGCGTCCCTGCCGCCGATCGACCCGGAGGCAGACCGCTTCATCGCCGAGAATTTCCAGCGTTTCCCGGAGGCCCGCTACCGTATCACGCAGCTGGCTGTCGTGCAGGAGGCGGCTCTCTCCCAGGCGCAGGCCCGCATTCGTGATCTGGAGTTCCAGCTCCAGCAGGCGAGGGGGCAGATCGCCCAGCTCCAGCAGCAGGCCAGTCAGCCGGGGCAGCAGTCAGGTGGGTTCTTCTCCGGGCTGTTCGGTCGGGGGGCTTCTGCGTCCGCTCCACCGCCCCGCGGGGCCTCCCTGCCACCGGGCTGGGGGCCTGCCTCTGGTGCTGCTGCGCCGGAGATGGGGCGGAGTTATGCCCCGCCACCGGGTTATCAGCCGGGTATGTTCGGGCGGTCCGGTTCCGGTTTTCTGGGGTCTGCCCTGTCCACGGCGGCCGGTGTCGCAGGCGGGATGATGGCGGCCCATGCGCTGGAGGGTCTGTTCTCCGGGGAGCATGGCCATGAAGGTGTCGGTGGTGCTGGCGATGGTTTTGGCAATGAAACGACCATCATCAACAATTATGGGGACAATTATTCTGATCCGTTTGCCGGAAGCGGGACAGATGCCGCAGGGTTCTCTCCGCAGGATTTTGGCCCGCAGGATGCGCCGGTTGATAATGGTGGTGGCTTCGGTGGTGATGACATCGACAGGGACGATTTTTTCTGAGATCGGCTCCGAACGGAGCATGATGCAGGCGGGGCCTTCAGGGGCCCCGTCTTGTCATCATGGAGTACATATTCCGGCCGTGATGGCCCCATGTTCGGAACAGGCTATGTGACCGCCGGGGGCTGACAGAAAGGGACAGGACAGAGAGTTATGGAAAAAGCCCCCCAGCCCGTTCTCGGGCCTGATGCCAGCGCTGAGACACCGGACCAGCAGCCGGACCGGACCCTGTATGATGTGGCTGCTGTTGAGGATGTCAGGGAAGGAGAGGTTTTTTCTGTCATCATCAAGGAGCAGTCCATTGCTCTCGTGCGTGTCGGGGGGGAGGTTCATGCGCTGGGGGGGCGTTGCCCGCACAAGGGGGCGCCGCTGCGGGGGCGTCTGCACTGTTACAGCAAGGCTCACGGTGATGTGATTGTCTGCCCGTGGCACAAGGCGGTGTTTGGCGTACGGGATGGCCGGGTGAAGGAGCCGGTCGCCTTTTCTGGCCTGCCCGTCTATCCTGTCCGCCTCGTGGAGGGGCGGGTGCTGGTCGGGGTCAGTCCTTTGCCTGCCAGAGTTCCTGAGCCCTGCATGGAGGACAGTTCCGTGCTGGTGCTGGGTGGTGGTGCGGCGGCAGCCAGTGCCATCTATACCCTGCGTGAGGAGGGTTTTGCCGGTAGTATCATCCTCATCGGAGATGAAAGCCTGCCTCCTTATGACCGTCCATCGCTCAGCAAGGGCATTTTTCTTGGGGGGCCGGACAAGGTTCAGCCTCCGCTGCTGCTGAATGATGCTTTTTTTGCCCATCATGAGATCACCCGTGTGCAGGGGACAATCACCAGTCTGGACTGCACGGCAAAGCGTGTCGAACTGGCTGACGGGCGGGATTACAGTGCGGACCATGTGCTGATCACGACAGGGGGGCGGCCTGCGAAGCCGGATCTTCCCGGCATCGAGCTGACCGGGGTGATGACCATGCATGGCGTGCAAGATGCCCGCCAGATTGCAGAGGAGATCACGGGGGAGCAGGCTGTCGTGCTGATAGGTGGCGGGCTGACCACGTTGGAGCTGGCTTCTGCCCTGCGGCAGAAAGGGGCTGGTGTGACGGTGATTGCCCCGGAGCAGGTCATTCCTATGGAGGCCCAGTGGGGGCGGGAGGTCGGGCGCATCCTGCTGCGCCTGCATGCTGACAATGGCGTAGCTTTCATCACGGATAGTGAAGTGGTGAACATATACGGAAAGGACCATGTGGAGGGCATCGAGCTTGATGATGGCATGAAGCTGCCCTGCACCCATGTTCTGGTGGCTGTCGGCAATGAGCCATGCCGCGGTTTCCTGCCTGATGATGTTGGGACGGACGCTGATGGTGGAGTGTCTGGCATTGTTGTGGATGAGGACATGCGGGTTCTGCCCGGCATTTATGCGGCGGGGGATGTAGCCGCCTTCCAACATGAAGGAACGCTTTGTCGCATTGAACACTGGCGTCAGGCGCAGATAGAGGGGCGGGCCGCTGCCCGGACTATTCTTGGTCTGTCCCGGCAGCCCATGCCCATCCCCTGGTACTGGACCCAGCAGTTCGGCAAAAAGCTGGAATATATGGGGTGGGGAGAGCCGTTCGACCGGGTCCTGATAGAAGGGGACTTGAGCGGGTTCGACTTCATGGCGGCTTACATGAGGGGGCAGAAGGTGGTGGCGCTGGTTTCGGCTGGCCGGTCTTCCGCCATGGCTCGTGCTGCGGTCGATTTTGATGGGTTCGTTGCAAAAGAGGTGCGGACAAGCATCGTGTGATAGGGCTTGCATCCTGTTTGTTCCACATGGTTAACGGCTGCCTTCTGCAGGGCAGCCGTTTTCTGTTTCCGCAGCTGTTTTGTCGGGAGAGGGGGACATGGGATGGCATGACTGTCAGCTCATGCTCATGCCGTGGGTACAAGTGAGAGTCTTCGTATCTGTTCTGCAATAATTGTAAGTTCTGTTTTTACCAAAAAGAAATATTAATGATACATTGTGAATGTTTCATGTGGTCTGGATTTGTAAATTAAAAAAATAATTAATTTTTATATGATTATGCAAGTGCTATGAGGCGTCATCCATTCTTTTGTTACAACATGTATTGAGATATTATGTCAGATACTGCACCGTCTCGTCCGCATACTTCCATTTTTCATCAGGAATGGTGGCTTGCTACGGCCAGTCGGCAGGCAGTGTCCTTCATTGATGTGGAAATGGGGGGCAGGGTTGTTTCCCGTTTTCCTTTCGTAATGAAAAAGAGGCTTGGCTCTCCTGTCATCAGGATGCCCAAATATACCCGCACGCTGGGGCCGGATTTTGCTCTGCCACCATCAAAAACATTTCGCCAGGAGCAAAATATCAGGCATGTCGTGGACAGGACCGTTGCCAGCCTGCCCAAATATCATGGTGTCCATTTCTATCTGGACCCCGACAATGCGTCCTCCTTTGCGTTCAGGCTGGCTGGGTTCAGGGTGTACCAGGATTTCACCTTCCGCATCATGCCTGAAAAAACTCTGGACATGGCCTGGCAGGATTGTGACCAGAAGACCCGCAATCTCATCCGCACGGCGGATAAAAAACTCACTGTCCAGCAGTCTGGGGATGTGGCTCCGTTCATCGACCTGGTCAGGCAGGAACTGCCACAGAACCATCATGACTATGCCCTGCTGGAAGACCTGTTTACGGAGGCCCGTAATCGGGACCAGGCCATGGCGCTCTATGCTCATGATGGGGGCGTGCCCGTCTCGGCAGCCCTGCTCGTCTGGGATGACAGGGTGCTGTACTACTGGCAGGCCGTCCGTGTCCGCCGCTCCAGAGTGCCGGGCATGAACATGCTGCTGATCTGGAAGGCGATCGAGGAAGCCAAGAGGCGCAACCTGATTTTTGATTTCGATGGTTTCGGGTCTGTCAGAACGGCCAAGATGCTGGCCAGTTTCGGGCAGAAGCCGGTCATAAGGCCGGAAATCCGCTTCGAGACGCCCCTTTACGCCATGAAGTGCCGTCTCATCAATGTTGTCCGGCGGCATGTGCTCAGGAAGTACCGGGGTTACGATCTTTTCTGAGGCCATCATCTGGCCCTGGTTCCGGGGTGGTGGCGCTGATTAGGATTGGCTTTTCCACCACGATTGGGGTAGGAAATCCCTTAGGGGGAGAGCTGCGTTCAGGGCGTGGCCGCCATTCCATGTAGCGAGCCGGAGCATTGGGCACAGCCTGTGCGGAGCCGGGTCACAGACAGATTGACGAGGTTTGAATTCATGCATCAGTACCGTACCCATTTCTGCAACGCCCTGCGTGCTGATGATGCAGGCAGGACCGTACGGCTGTCGGGCTGGATTCACAGCAAGCGTGACCATGGCGGGCTGCTCTTCATCGACCTGCGGGACAATTATGGCGTGACGCAGATCGTCGTTCCGTCCGAAGGGGCGCTGCTGGAACAGGCCGAGCGTCTGCGGGTGGAGAGCGTCATCACCGTGACGGGTGAGGTCGTGGTGCGTGAGGAGGGGCAGCGCAACCCTTCCCTGCCAACGGGTGATGTGGAGGTCCGGGCCAGCGGGATTGACGTGCAGTCCCGGGCGGAGGTTCTGCCCTTCCAGGTGGCCGGGCAGGAGAACTATCCCGAGGACCTGCGCCTGAAATACCGTTACATCGACCTGCGCCGGGAGAAGATGCACCGCAACATCATGCTGCGCAGCCAGGTCATCACCAGCCTGCGCCGCCGCATGGTCGAGCAGGGCTTCACGGAATTCCAGACTCCCATCCTGACGGCCTCCTCCCCGGAAGGCGCACGGGACTTCCTCGTTCCGGCCCGTCTGCATCCCGGCAAGTTCTACGCCCTGCCGCAGGCTCCGCAGCAATTCAAGCAGCTGGCGATGGTGGCCGGGTTCGACCGTTATTTCCAGATCGCCCCCTGCTTCCGTGATGAGGCCTCCCGTGCGGACCGCAGCCCTGGCGAGTTCTATCAGCTCGATTTCGAGATGTCCTTCGTCACGCAGGAAGACATCTTCAGCGTGCTGGAGCCGGTTCTGGCTGGCGTGTTCAACGAATTCACACCGGAAGGCTGGAAGATCACGGACGGGGCCTTCCCCCGCATCCCGTATGCCGATGCGATGCGGGATTACGGGTCCGACAAGCCGGACCTCCGCAACCCGCTCATCATCAGGGACGTGACGGAACAGTTCGCTGACTCCGGCTTCGGTCTGTTCGCCCGCATTGCAGCCTCTGGTGGCCGTGTGCGTGCCATCCCCGCACCGGGTGCGGGCAGCCGCCCCCGGGCGTTCTTCGACAAGCTCAATAACTGGGCACGGGATCAGGGGGCCGGGGGCCTCGGTTACATCATCTTTGATGAGGAAGGTGGCAAGGGGCCGATCGCCAAGAACCTGGAAGCTGACCGTGTCGAGAAAATCCGTGAAATCTGCGGCCTGAAGGCCGGTGATGCGGTCTTCTTTGCAGCGGGCAAGGGGGATGAGGTCGTCAAGTTCTCCGGCGTGGTGCGGACGAAGGTGGCGACCGATCTGGATCTCATCGAGAAGAATGCTTTCCGCTTCTGCTGGGTCGTGGACTTCCCGATGTATGAGCGCAACGAGGAAACGGGCGAGATCGACTTCTCCCACAATCCGTTCTCCATGCCGCAGGGCGGTCTGGAAGCCCTGAACACGCAGGACCCGCTGACCATCAAGGCCTATCAGTACGACATCGTCTGTAACGGTGTGGAGCTGTCCTCCGGTGCCGTGCGTAACCACCTGCCGGACGTGATGCTGCGGGCCTTCGAGATCGCCGGTTATGGCCCGGATGTGGTGGAGGCCCGCTTTGGCGGGATGCTCAATGCGTTCCGTTATGGTGCCCCGCCGCATGGTGGCGCTGCGCCGGGTGTGGACCGTATCGTCATGCTGCTGGCCGATGAGCCGAACATCCGTGAGGTCATTCTCTTCCCGCTGAACCAGAGCGGTGAGGACCTGATGATGGAAGCTCCGGCTCCGGTCGAGCCTGCCCGCCTGAAGGAACTTTCCCTCAAGCTGGACCTGCCCAAGCCGAAGCCCTCTGCTGGTGGCAGCAAAGCTCAGGAAAAGCAGGGCTGATTCTGGTTCTCTGATCTGTTGATCTGATCCGGGCAAGGCCGGGGCGGCGCGATCCGCTCCGGCCTTTTTCGTGTCAGGTGTTTCTTCCTGCGCCGCTCTGTCCCATTCTGTGAAAGAAAGGGAAGGAGACCTGTCATGAATTTTGATGAGATCATGCCGGATTATGTGCCGGAAATTGCACCGGACATACGGGAGGAGGTCATGACCATCCTGCGTCAGATCGAGCGGGACCATGATGTTGACATCCTGTTCGCTGTGGAAAGTGGCAGCCGGGCCTGGGGCTTTCCCTCACCGGACAGTGATTACGATGTCCGCTTCATCTACCGTCACAGGCTGGACTGGTACCTGTCCCTGAAGCCGGGCCGGGACGTGATCGAGCTGCCCATTTCCGATGATCTGGACGTGAATGGCTGGGACCTGCGCAAGGCCCTGAACCTGCTGACGAAACCCAATCCAACCCTGATGGAGTGGCTGGTCAGCCCGGTGCGTTATCTGTGGCGGGAGGAAGCGGATGAGCTGGCTGCTTTTGCCAGACAGGTCGAAGCTGGACTGAGCTGCCAGCTTCACTACCTGAATCTGGGCCGCAACAGCTGGAGACGGGCGATCCGGGAGGATGGCAGCACGCATTACAAGCGGCTCTTCTATGCACTTCGTCCAGCCATGGCCTTACGCTGGATGCGCCTGCATGAGCATGGCCAGCCTCCGATGAACTTTCAGGCTCTCTGTCAGGGCTGCGACCTTCCGGCCGCCGTGCTCAGGCCCATCCGGGAGCTGCTGCACCTCAAGTCCAGAAGCCGGGAGCAGCAGAGCGGCCCTTCCATCCCTGCCGTGAATGAGCTGATCGAAGCCGAATTCGCTTACGCCGAGGCCATGACCCTGCCAAGGCCGGGCATGGACGTTCACGAGCAGGCCGAAGCCTTGTTTCGGAAGCTGGTGAAAGCCGAGTTCTAGGAAAGGCTGACCACTACCGGCACATGGTCGGATGGCTTTTCCCGTCCCCGTTCGTCCTTGTCGATGGTGAAGCCGGTCAGGCGGTCGGCAAGGCGGGGGGAGAGCAGGGCATGGTCGATCCGCAGGCCGGAATTGCGCTGGTAGGCTCCGGCCTGATAGTCCCAGAACGTGTAATGCCGCCCCGCAGGGTGCAGGCAGCGCAAGGCGTCCGTCAGACCGGACCAGAGAAGGCGGCGGAAGCCCGCACGGCTTTCCGGGCGGAGCAGGGCATCGCCCGGGGACAGGGCCTTGGGGGCGTAATCCTCTTCTGTCGGGCAGACATTGTAATCCCCGATGAAGGCAAAGGATCGTTCCTCTTTCTGCAGGGTCAGGGACCGCTGGTGCAGGGCCTCAAGAAAGTTCAGCTTTTTGGCGAAACCGGCGTCCCCGCCTGAATTGCCATTGGGCAGGTAGAGATTGCCGATGGTGACCCCTTCAAGCTCCGTCTCGATGTAGCGGGCCTCGTCACTCTCGAAGCCGGGCAGATGATCGGTCGTGACGGTCAGAGGGACACGGCTGATGAGAGCCACTCCATTATAGGCCTTCTGCCCCGCCACGGCGACGTGAAATCCGGCTTCCTCAAAGAGTTTCGGAAACTGGTGCGCCTCGCACTTGATCTCCTGAAGGCACAGCAGGGTGCAGTCCGGGTTACGGTCCAGCCAGTCCTTTACCAGATGGGCACGGGTGCGGATGGAGTTGATGTTCCAGCTGGCAAAGGTCAGGGACATGGGGTGGCGGGCCTCCAGAGTGAAAAGTCAGGCGAGGGAGAAGCTGCTGCCACACCCGCAGGATGAGGCGGCATTGGGGTTGTTGACGGTGAAATGGGCACCCATCAGCTTGTCGATGAAGTCCAGCTCGGCCCCTTCCAGAAGGTCGAAGCTGACGGGGTCGATGAACACGCGGGCCCCGTCCTTTTCGATCAGATGGTCACCAACCTTTTTCTCCCGCACCAGTTTGAACTGGTACTGGAAGCCATTGCATCCTCCGGCGAGAACGGACACACGCAGGGCCATGCCGTCCGGTTCGGACTGCTGGCTGATGATCTCTGCAATGCGGGCAGCTGCCGCCCCTGAAATGCTAAAATCGGCCACGGACAATCTCCATAATCATCACAAAATTTCACGCCATTGCAGCATACATGGCGGAGAGATGTTGACACTATAAGGCCGGCCGCCAAGAATCGAAACCGGAAAGGCTGTATGCTTCGTGCGGCCCGCTCGGATATGGGGATGGCAGATGGAAATGGCCAGATACGCAGTGCAGCGGCAGGGTGCCCGTGGGCGTCAGTTTGCCGAGGAGGAAAGCCGCACCCGCACGCCGTGGCAGCGGGACAGGGACAGGGTGCTTCATTCATCCGGTTTCCGCCAGCTGCAGTACAAGACGCAGGTCTTCCTCAATCACGAGGGGGATTTCTTCCGTACCCGCCTGACCCATTCGCTGGAAGTTGCCCAGATTTCCCGTTCCATTGCCCGGACACTCGGTGTCAACGAGGACCTTGCGGAGGTGATCGCCCTGGCGCATGACCTTGGCCATACGCCTTTCGGTCATGCCGGTGAGGATGCGTTGCAGGCCGCCATGAAGGACTGGGGCGGGTTCGACCACAATATCCAGTCCCTCCGGCAGGTCACCGAGATCGAGGCCCGCTATCATGGTTTCGACGGCCTCAACCTGACATGGGAAACGCTGGAGGGGCTGGCGAAACATCACGGGCCTGTCCGCCGTCCTGCACCGTGGCTGGCCAGTTTTGATGGGCGCTACCCGCTGGAACTCTCCAGCCATGCCTCCGTGGAAGCGCAGATCGCCGCCATCTGTGACGACGTGGCCTATCACGGGCATGACCTTGATGATGGTCTCCGTGCCGGTCTTCTGAGTTTTGAGGACATCGAGGCGGTTCCCCTGCTGAAAACCTGCCTCGAGGAGGCCCGGTCTCTGAACTGGTCAGGGCATGGAGCGTTCGACCGTGACCAGCGCATCCGTCATGAAACGGTCCGGCGTGTCATCAATCGGCTCGTCAGCGACCTGATTGAACAGAGCCGGAAAGCTCTGGATGAGCTGAAGCCGCAGAATGCCGATGACGTACGCCATGCGGGTCGTGCCATCGTCGAATTTTCTCCGGAAATGGCAGACCGGAACAAGGAAATCCGCACATTCCTTCACGCCCGGATGTATCGCCACTGGCGTGTCCGGCGGATGACCCGCAAGGCCCGCATCGCTCTGGCCGACATATGTGCCATTCTGGGGGATGAGCCGGAACTTCTGCCCACGCCCTGGCAGGAGCTGGCCCTGGAGCGGCGACGTGCAGGCAACGAGGCTGCTGCACGTCGTGTCGTGGCTGATTATATTGCCGGGATGACAGACCGTTTCGCCATGGAGGAACATCGCCGCCTGATGGACCTGTCCGTTCTGGGGTAAGAGGTTGCAAGAATCGCCTGTTCTGGCAGCGAGTGCCTGCTGGGCTGTTTCAAAAAGAGGCGGTGGCTTTTATAGTGGCACGGAACAAGGATGGCAGGCAGTTCTGGTGGCCTGTCATGTAGTGGATCATGACCCCCTTTCAGGGGATTTTGACAGGTTGGATAGAGAAAGTTGCAGAATATGGCCGGCATTGCCCCGACAGCATCATCCCCGGATTGTCTTTTCGCCATCATGCGGGAGAAGGTCGTAACAGCTCTCAAGGCCGTTCTGCCAGACCTGCCGGACGATGTCGCAGCCCGGGTGGAGGTCACGCCTCCCCGTGATGCCGCCCATGGGGACATGGCCACCAATGCCGCCCTGCTGGCCGCCAAGCCCGCAAAGCGCAAGCCGTTCGAAATCGCCAGGGAGCTGGTGGCCGAGCTGGCCACCCTGCCGGAGATCGCCCATGTGGAGATGGCCGGTCCGGGCTTCGTGAACATGACGCTGAAGCCGGAGCTGTTCCACGATGTCGCCCGGGCCGTGCTGAAGCGTGGGGCCGCCTATGGGCGGTCCACCCTCGGGGCGGGGCGCCGTGCCAATGTGGAATATGTGTCCGCCAACCCGACAGGCCCGATGCATGTCGGTCATTGCCGTGGTGCTGTTGTGGGGGATGCGCTGGCCAACCTGCTGGAGGCGGCAGGTTTCAGGGTTACACGGGAGTATTATGTCAATGATGCCGGGGCACAGGTCATCGCCCTGACATGGGCCGCCTACTGGCGCTACCTTCAGGCCATCGGTACGGATATTCCTGCCGAGGAATTCGGAGAGCTGGCACCCAGCGGACTGCAATATCAGGGTGAGTATCTCATTGCCGTCGGGCAGGCACTGGCCGAAAAGCATGGCCGCTCCCTCGCATCCGCCGATGGTGGCGTGGCCCCGGTAGACACATGGTTCGGGACCGTCCGTGCGGAAGCCCTTGAGCACATGATGGGCATGATCCGGGATGACCTTGCCGCTCTGGGTATCCATCACGAGATTTTCAGCAGCGAGGCCGAAGTGCTGAAGAGCGGCGAGGTTGATGCCGCCATTGCCAGCCTTGAGACGCGTGGCCTGCTTTACGAAGGCGTGCTGGAGCCCCCCAAGGGCAAGAAGCTGGAAGACTGGGAAGCCCGCCCGCAGACGCTGTTCCGTTCCACCGAATTCGGTGACGATCAGGACCGTGCCCTGCGGAAGTCTGACGGGTCCAACACCTACTTCGCCAATGATGTCGGCTATCACGCCCGCAAGGCGTCCCGCTCCGATCTGCTGATCGATGTTCTGGGAGCTGACCATGGCGGGTATGTCTCCCGCATGAGGGCTGCCGTCGCCGCCCTGACGGAAGGGAAGACGGATTTTGAGGTCGTCATGTGCCAGATCGTCCGTGTGGTGAAGGACGGTGAGCCGGTGCGCATGTCCAAGCGGGCCGGGACCTTCGTCACGCTGCGGGATCTGATTGATGAGGTGGGCCGGGATGCCGTGCGCTTCACCATGCTGACCCGCAAGGCCGATGCGCAGATGGAGTTCGATCTGAACGCCGTCGTGGCGCAGACCCGGGACAACCCGGTCTTCTACGTCAACTATGCCCATGCACGCTGCCGGTCCGTCCTGCGGTTGGGAGAAGAAACCTATGGTGCCGCCGCCGTGACGGACGAGGCGCTCGCCGGGCAGGACCTGTCCATCCTGACAGCGGATGAGGAGCTGGCCGTCCTGCGCCGCATTGCCAGCCTGCCACGGCAGGTCGAGGCTGCCGCTCTTGCCCGGGAGCCGCACCGCATCGCCACATACTGCATCGATCTGGCATCGGACTTCCATGCGCTCTGGAACCGGGGGCGTGAGGAAACCAGCCTGCGTTTCATCCAGGATGATGCACCGGAGGCCAGCAAGGCCCGGCTGGCCCTCGTGGCCGCCATTGCCTCAACATTGCGGATCGGCCTTGGCATCCTTGGTGTCGAAGCCGTAGAGGAGCTGCGCTGAACCATGTCCATGCCGGACGATCACCATAACGACATAGCGCCCCCTCAGGCTGATGACCGCCTGGGGGGAGGAAGCCGCAGGCCGCCCCGCAGTCGCCCTGATGAATCTCGGGGAGAACGGGCCGAGGTACGGTCAGGCCTGCTGGCGTCGCTCATGGGGGGGCAGTCCGGCACACGGGGATTGATGCTGCTTGGCGTGATCGGGGCTGCGCTGCTGCTGGGGATTGGTGGGGTCTGGAGCTGGATGGCCAGCCATCATCCGTCTGGTGTTCCGGTCATCGGTCCGCCACCTTACCCTGTGAAGGATCGTCCGGCTGATCCGGGTGGCATGATGGTCATGGGTGATGACACCACGAAGAGCGATGTGACCGGTCGTGGAGCCGTGCATCTGGCTCCCCCGCCTGAACAGCCGGATGCCAGCCTGCTGGCCGGTCGTCTGGCACCGTCCGCCTCCGGGCCCGGGGCAGGAGAAGCGGCCCAGAAGGTAGCGTCTGCCAATAGCGGACCGGCAGGGGATGCAGTGTCGCCCGGGAAACAGGTGGCTGCCCCCGGAGGGGACGCGGATGCTGGAAAAGGTGGCGTGACCCAGGGCGGGGACATCCAGAGCACGTCCCTGCCGCCAGATGATACGGCGGATCAGACGGCAAAGGGAGATGTGGCGGATAAGGGGGCGTCCTCAGCCACAGTGTCCGCGCCGAAGAAGCGTGAGCCATCATCCGATGCTGGGGATGAGGCCGATGAGGCGGACAACAGCCCGGATGAGGCCAGCAGCAGGGTGGAGACGCCAAAGCGGAAGACACCGCCGGCCCGCAAGGCTGCTGGGGATGATGTGTCTGATGGGGCGTTGCCGCCGCCTGTACCCGCCCGGGCAAAGCCTGCCACCCCGATGGTGTCTTCTGAGGGACCCCGCAGAAAGGCTGCTGAAACAGGTGCGGCAGGGCGGTATGAGGTCCAGCTTGCTGCTCTGGCCAGTGAGGATCAGGCCCGGCAGGAATGGAGCCGCCTGCGCCACAGGCTGCCCGACCTTCTGGGAGGGTATGATCCGGTCTACCGGAAGGTGGAACGGGACGGGAAAACCTTCATTCGGCTGCGCATAGGCGGGTTCGAAGACAGGGCGGCGGCACGCCAGCTCTGTGTCCGGCTGCATGCACAGGCACAGGCCTGCGCCGTGGCGACGAACTGATCGTGGCGGCATCAGCCAGTGAGTGACGCATTGCATCTCGTGCTGGAGGGATTCGAGGGACCGCTGGACCTTCTGCTTGACCTTGCACGTTCCCAGAAGGTGGACCTCCAGCAGATTTCCATTCTCCAGCTCAGTGAGCAGTATCTGGAGGTTGTGGAGCGGGCCCGGCAGGGGGCGGCGGCCCTGCGGCTGGAAATTGCGGCGGACTGGCTCGTCATGGCAGCCTGGCTGGCGTGGCTGAAGTCCCGCCTTCTTCTGCCCTCGGCCGAGCAGGATGATGAAGCGGAGGATGCTGCGGGCCAGCTGCATGAGCGGTTGATCGACCTGGAGCAGATGCACCGGGCGGCCGCCTGGCTGGAGGAACAGCCACGGCTGGGACGGGATGTTTTCGCCCGGGCCGAGGCGGAAAATCACACACGGATTGAAATGGCACCGCTGAAGGGGGATGTGCCGTCCCTTGTTCTGGCCTATCTGGCGGCACGGCGGCGGGGAGGGCGCAAGCGGACCTATTCCCCCCGTGTGGCACGGTACTGGAGTGCCCAGCAGGCGCGGGAGGCTCTGGCCCGCCTGCTGGGGCGCAGGCGGGTGGCAGGCTGGCAGTCCCTGACAGATGTTCTGCCAGAGCTGATGGAAGGTGGAGCGCTGGAGAAGCGGGCTGCTTTGGCCGGTGCCCTGATGGCCGGGCTGGAAATGGCTCGTGGCGGCAGGCTGGAGCTGCGGCAGGACAGGGCCTTCGGCACTATTGAATGGCGGGAAAGAGAGGAGACCGGGCATGAATGAGAGAGGGCCAGCCTTTCAGGAGCTCCCGCCGGACATGGCCGGGCAGGATGAGTTTGCCAGAGCTGTAAGCCTCGTGGAGGCTCTGCTTTTTGCCAGTGCAGGGCCGGTGACGGCCAGCAGCATTGTGGGGCTTCTGCGGGAGCAGGGGCTGGAGGCACAGGCCGACAGTCCGGGTGCCGTGCTGGATGGGGTAGCCCAGCGGTACAGGGGCCATGCGGTGGAGCTTCAGGCCATTTCCGGTGGCTGGCAGTTTCGGACGAGAGCCGTGTTCGGCCCGGCTCTGGCACGGGTGATCGAGCGGCCGAGACGGCTGAGCCAGGGGACACTGGAGGCTCTGGCCATCGTGGCCTATCACCAGCCCTGCACTCGGGTGGAGATCGAGACGATCCGCGGGGTCCGGCTGGGGCAGAGCATTCTTGATACATTGCTGGAGGAAGGGCTGATCACGCCCAAGGGTCGCAAGGAGGTACCGGGCCGTCCCGTACTGTGGGGAACGACGCCCCAGTTCCTGAAACTGTTTGGCCTTGCAAGCCTTGCAGACCTGCCCCGTAGGGAGGAATTGCTTTTCGAGCCTTCTTCCGATGGGGCGGGAACTGGGCTAGAAGACACCATACAGCCTTCATGAGGGGAGATGGCCACCGATGTTCGACCTGAGCTGGACAGAAATTGCCCTTCTGGTGATCGTGGCCCTCGTCTGCATTGGCCCCAAGGACCTTCCGGTAGCCATGCGGACCCTGTCCAGAGCCATAAAGGGCATCCGTCGGTTGGGGGCAGAGTTCCAGCAGCATATTGATGAGATGGTCAAGGAGGCGGATCTCAGCGAGGCGAGGGACCAGCTGCGGGAGATCAGGCAGTTCAGCCCACGGGAGCAGCTGCGCAGGGCCATTGACCCGGACCGCTCGCTGGACAGGCAGCTGGATGTTGGGCGGCAGGAAGGGATGCCCATGGCGCCTCCACCGCCACCACCACCACCTCCACCACCGCCCGCACCGGGCAGTGAGGAGTTGGGGGGCTCCCGGTCCCATGTTCCCCCCGCCCAGCCTCATAACGCCCGTATGCAGGCACAGGCAGAAGCGCTGGAGCGTGCCCCGGCCATCCTTCCTCCGACAACAGCCCTGCGGTTGATCGAGGAATCCCGTTATTGGCACCGTCCGGCATTTCTTCCGCCGGAGATTGCCCTGCATAATGGTCGTCGTGCGGCCATCCTGACAGCAGCCCAGCCCTCTGAGAGCATGAAAGGAGAGCCGCAGCATGGTTCAGCCTGAGACATCCGGTGATACGGCACGGACACCCGCCCAGCAGGTGGAGCAGCCTGCTGGGGCGCCGGGGGGCGGAACGGTGCCAGGGCAGGCGCAGGAGCGCAGCGTGGCCGGTGATACGCCCATGCCCCTGCTTGATCATCTGATGGAACTGCGGCGGCGGCTCATCTGGTCTCTGGCAACCTTTGTGGTGGCCTTTCTCGTCTGCTATCATTTTTCCGGCGAGATATACCGGTTTCTGGCGGCGCCTCTGGCCAGCATCATGCGGCAGAAGGGCGAGCAGCCGCATCTCATCTATACCGCCCTGTACGAGGCTTTCTTCACCTATGTGCGTGTGGCCGTGTTCGGGGCGTTCTTTCTGTCTTTTCCCATGATGGCCATCCAGGCATGGATATTCATTGCGCCGGGTCTGTACCGCAATGAGAAGAAGGCGTTCGCCCCGTTCCTGATCGCCACGCCGCTGCTGTTTCTGGCCGGGGCGGCGCTGGCCTATTATCTGGTCTTCCCGTTTGCGTGGAAGTTCTTCCTGTCCTTCCAGCAGCTTGGTGGTGAGAACCAGATGGGGATTGAACTTCAGGCCCGCGTGTCGGAATATCTGAATCTGGTCACGAAGATGATCATGGCCTTTGGCATCTGTTTCGAGCTGCCTGTGGTGCTGACCCTTCTGGTCCGGGCCGGACTGGTGGGTACGGCCCTGCTGCGGCGCATCCGCCGTTATGCCTATGTAGGTGCCTTCGCCATTGCGGCGGTCATCGCCCCGCCGGATGCCATCACCATGCTTGGGCTGGCCATACCGCTGGTCGGGCTGTACGAGGTGTCCATCCTTGCCGCCCGCATGGTCGAGCCGAAGCCGGTTACGGCCGATGACGATGATGAGGCCCTGCCCGAGCGTGGGGACGCCGCCTGAAGGCGACATTTCCCCGGCAGGGGAAACTGGTATAGACAGACCCTGACAGTTGTAGAGACCCAGCGGAGTATCCCGACCCATGCATGACCTCAAAGCCCTACGTGCAGACCCCGCCGCTTTTGATGCCGCCCTTGCCCGTCGTGGCCTGCCCGCCGTGGCTGAATCCCTCGTGAAGGAGGATGAGCAGCGCCGTGCCGCCCTGGCCGAGTTGCAGGAGGCACAGGGACAGAGAAAAGGGCTGGCCAAGGAAATCGGACAGGCCAAGCGCAAGGGTGAGGATACGGCTGGGATTGAGGCTCGTGGTGCCGCCCTGCGGGACCAGATCGCCACGCTGGAAGCCCGGGCCAATGAGATACAGAAGCGTATTGATGACGTTCTCCAGAGCCTGCCGAACCAGCTGGATGCAAACGTGCCTGATGGCCGGGATGAAAACGACAATGTGGTCGTGCATCAGCGGGGGGAGGTGCCGTCCTTCGCTTTCGAGGCGAAGCAGCATTTCGAGCTGGGCGAGGCTCTGGGCATGATGGACTTCCCCTCCGCGGGAAAAATTGCCGGGTCCCGCTTCGTGATGCTGCGGGGCGCCCTGGCCCGGCTGGAGCGGGCACTGGGGCAGTTCATGCTGGATACCCATACGGGTGAATTCGGTTATGAGGAAGTGACTGTCCCTCTGCTCGTCAATGATGCAGCCATGTATGGCACGGACAAGCTGCCGAAATTTGCCGAGGATTCCTTCCATACCGATGATGGCCGCTGGCTGATCCCGACCGGTGAAGTGCCGCTGACGGCCTCCGTCATGGGGGACATCCTGCCCGCCGAGAGCCTGCCACGCCGCATGACGACCCTTTCCACCTGTTTCCGGTCCGAGGCCGGGTCGGCAGGGCGGGACGTGCGGGGGATGCTCCGTCAGCATCAGTTTACCAAATGTGAGCTTGTGTCCGTTGTGGCACCAGAGGAGAGCGAGGCGGAGCATGAGCGCATGACCCGTGCTGCCGAAACGGTGTTGGAAAGGCTGGGCCTGCCCTTCCGCCGGGTGCTGCTCTGTGCCGGGGATACGGGCTTTGGTGCGGCAAAGACGTACGATCTGGAAGCCTGGCTGCCGGGGCAGAAGGCATGGCGTGAGGTGTCGTCCTGCTCCAACACGAGGGACTTTCAGGCCCGCCGCATGAATGCCCGGATGCGCCGGGAGAAGACGACGGTTTTCGTCCATACCCTCAACGGCTCCGGCCTTGCTGTGGGCCGGGTCATGATCGCCCTGATGGAAGTCCACCAGCAGGAAGATGGCAGCATCAGGGTGCCGGAGGTTCTGCGCCACTACATGGGTGGTCTGGACGTCATCCGGGCTTGAAAAAGCAGGAGGGATCATCCGTATCGGCTGGGATATGGATGATTGCCTGATGGTGCTTGAGGCCTGAAAAATATTTCCATTGAGTCATGAGCCTGCTTGCTGGTCAGTGGCGGGGGGCCTGTGATAGATGTCGTGGACTTGATCATGTGCAGGCGGCATGGACGCTCTGGCATATTTTGTTTTTCAGGATAACTCATGACACTGCTTCGTTCTCTGGGATGTGCCTTTGCTGTGGGTACATTGGCCCTGTCTGCCTGCTCATCATCTATCGGGCCGCACAACATGCGGCGCGACCGGCTGGATTATGAGAAGGAGATGAGTCGGCAGCAGAATCAGGAGATGCTCTTCAACATCGTGCAGCTCCGCTATTCCCTGTCACCTACATTGATCGAACCGACACAGATCATCTCGGCCTATACGGCAGAGACGAATACCAGTGCGAACATCAGCGGTACGCCCTGGATTCAGGGTGCCGGGGGAACACTGGGCGGTTCGCTGGGCTATTCCTATAGTGACAGCCCGACGGTGACGTATCAGCCGGTTTCCGGGATGCAGTTCTCGGTCAACATCCTGCGGCCCATCTCACCGCAGACGCTTCTGCCGCTGATTTCCAGCGGTCTGCCGGTCGATACGCTGTTGCAGATGACGATGCAGTCCATCGGTCCAGCCAGCAACACGACCAGCACGATTGCCGGGACGGAAGGCAAGGAAGCTTCCATCCGTTTCACCTATCTGCTGCGGGCACTGCGGAAGCTCCAGGCAGGCAATGCGCTGAGTATCCGGAGCATTGCGCCGACACCGGCAACCAAGACGCAACCCGCTCAGCCAGAACGGACCTTCATCCTGCTGCCCCACAGCAGTGCGCCGGAGATTACCGAGCTTCAGGGGCAGGTGCGGCAGGCTCTCCAGCTTCCGCCGGGCTGTGAACAGGCCGAGGTCATCTATGGCCGTACGGCGGATCATCCGGGCCAGGTGGCGATGGTGACACGTTCCATGCTGTCGATCTGGGAAGACGTTGCGAGCACGATGGAAGTGCCGCAGAAGATGGTGGACAAGGGCGTGACGGCTCCTTCCGTCGTGCGTGGTCCGAACGAACCGCAGCCGGCCATCATCATTCATTGCAGTCCGGAGAAACCCAGCAACGAGCAGGCTTATACCTCCGTCGAGTATGAGGGATCATGGTACTGGATTGCCAAGGATGATCTGGCCAGCAAGCTGGCTTTTTCGATGCTCCAGTTCATTCATGCCATTGCGGAGACAGCGTCTGCCAAAGGGGCCATGGTCACCATTCCCAGCCGCTGAGGCTGACTGGCTGACCTGAAACAGGAACGGGCGTGCCTTGTGAAAGGCCCGCCCGTTTTTTGAGGTGGATTATTCCTTCCTGCGCCGTTTGTGTGGTTTTTTCTTCTCGAAGCCTCCAGCCTTGCCTCGTGGTCCCTTGGGCCGACCATGATTTTCCTGGCGCCCGGGAGGGCCAGTCCGGCGACCCTGATGGCGGCGGGAGGATTCACGCATCCGGCTCTGGGTGCGAAGAACCTGCTCGATCCATTCATCGAGAATGGCGGCGTTGCGTTCGGCAACGATGAGTTCCGGATAGTTCTCCGGGAAGCGCATGGCCAGCCACCGCCATGTGACAAGGCGGCGATGGCGTTTCTCGGCCCGTTCCAGCTCTTCCCGTCCGGCCGTGGCGGCGGCGGGGAGACGGCCCGTGCCGGGGGGGAAGATGCGCTGCCCACGGGCATGGAGGGCGGCCCATTCCACAAGGCGGGGAATCCCGTTGTCCCGTGTGTTGATCGGGCACATGGCGTAGGTCCAGCGGGTGGAGAGGTCCAGCCCGTCCACGCCTTCCAGTGTGGCGGCAATTTCCAGAGCCTGCTCCATGTCGGCAAGACGGTAATTTGGGTCATCCGGGCGGAGGACAGCCCGCTTGATGCGGGTCAGCACGCCGTAAAGGCTGTCTGATCCCATTTCCTGCGCAACGGCCTGTACGATGTCCGCATCGGGCTGGACGAGGGGGCGGAGTTCCAGCGTGGGTTCCGGCGGAGCGTCCAGCATCTGGCGGATGAAGCTGGGGCGGCCTGCCCCTTCCAGCACGCAGACCAGTCCTTCCTCATGCTTGCCGAAACGGCCTGCCCGTCCACCGATCTGTTTGACTTCCTGCGAGACAAGGTTGCGTGTCTGCCGTCCGTCATATTTGCGCAGCGTGCTGAACACCACCCGGCGGATGGAGAGGTTGAGGCCCATGCCGATGGCATCCGTCGCGATGAGGATGTCCGCTTCACCCCGGTTGAAGCGGGCGGCCTCGGCCCGGCGGACTTCCGGGCTTAGGGCACCATAGATGACGGCGACCCGGCGGTTATGGGCCATCAGTTCGGCACGGAGGTCCAGCACGTCCCGGCGGGAAAAGGCGATGAGGGCATCACCGGCCCGCAGGTCCGTCAGGGCCAGTGTTCCGGCGGGGCGGAGCGGGCTTTTGCGCTCCAGATGGATCTCATCCACCGGGTCATTGCAGAGTTCGGCAATGCGCTTGACGAGCGGGATGCAGTCCGCCGCTCCGAGGATGAAGACGTGCCGTGCCGGAACGCCCATGATGGCGGCCGTCCACGCCGCTCCCCGGTCCGGGTCGCTGAGCATCTGGGCCTCATCGATGATGGCTACGTCAACAGGGGTGCTGAAGGGGCACATCTCCACCGTGGCGGCCAGATGGCGGGCCGTGGGGTCGATGATGCGTTCTTCTCCGGTTGTCAGGGAAGCCGGAACACCCCGGCTGAGCATGGCTTCCCGGAATTCATGGGCCAGCAGCCGCAGGGGGGCGAGGGCCAGACCGCTCTCTGCCTGGGCGAGGGCCTCCAGCGCCGTGTGGGACTTGCCGGAATTGGTAGGGCCGGTCACCAGCGTGATGCGGCGTTTCAGCGCACGGGCAGTGCGGAAATGGGCGGCGAAGCGGTCCAGTGCGGCGACACGGGCGATGGCCGCATTGCCCTTGCGGGCCTGCGGGCTGTCATCATAGCCGTCACTCTCCTTCTGGCCCGTGCCACGTCGCCAGCTGTTGAGCAGGGGGCGGCATTTTTTCAGCTCTGCCGGGTCGAAATGGAAAATCTCCAGCCCGTCCGGCTGCATGTCCCGCTTGGCGACGGGGATGCGGTTCTCGGCGATCCAGCGCAGGGCTTCCCGGCGGGAGCAGTGCAGCAGGGCGGGAACCTTCTCGAAGCCGACAAGGGTGGCTTCCCAGTCCCTGATCTTCTGGAGTTCCCGTGCCCGGCGGGCTTCGGCCCTGGCCCGGATATCTTCCTGCTCCCGTGCCCGGCGTTCCTCCTCAAGGATCATCTCATCCTCGAAGCCAAGGTCCACGCCACCAAAGGCCCGGGCGATGCTGTGGGAGAGCCGTTCAATCTGCGTGCCGGAGAGGAAGGTGCCGACATCGGCAAAGTCCGCCCGCATGTCGTCCAGCACCCGCAGGGGGGTGTCTGCCATGTCCCGCCAGCGTTCTTCCAGCACGCTTTCCAGCACGGCGTTCTGGCCGTTCTCGTCAATCAGCGGATCGCTGATGCGTTCGGCCGCCAGAAGGACATCGGCCTTGCGGACCCAGACATCTCCGTTGCGATGGGCACGGTTCATCATGCCACTGGCCCAGCTGCGGCGGCGGACCTGGCAGAGCGCATGGAGCAGCTCGGCCTCGTTGATCTCCGTCTTGTCGGCTCCCAGCCGGCGGGCGACCTGCCGCAGGAGGGCGGCCCGTTCCCGTGGGGTGATGGCCAGGTGCGCCCCAAAGGCAGATTCAGCCTGTTCGAGGGCACGTTCTGCCGGGGAGGCGGGGGTGAAGGAGGAGGGATCGTGGGGCTGGGAACTGTCTGTCATGCAGGTGTTTTCAGGAGGGCAGGGCCGGGAAGTCAAGAGAAAAGGGGGCATGGCGTCCCGTTTCTGGTGACAATCGGGTAAAAGAAAGGCATGTTGTCGAACATGCCGGTCGGTGCCCCCGGTCTCCGGGTGGTGCCGTGCCCTGTTGACTGAACATGATGTGATTTTTGCATTTCTGGAGATGACGACGGATCATGAGCACGCCTTACCCCGCTGAATCCGCCCCCACACCTGTGATTGATGAGCCGTTGACCGGCCTTGTCCCCTTTGAGGGGCACGAGGGCCAGTACCGCCTTGCCGAACCGACCAAGGAATATGGTCATCTCTATCCGGCCAAGGTCCAGCAGGTCCATCACTGGACGAACCGCCTTTTCAGCTTCACCACGACTCGTGACCCCGGCCTGCGTTTCTCCAACGGCCAGTTTGCGATGATTGGCATCGAGGTGGAGGGCAAGCCGCTGCTGCGTGCCTATTCTCTTGCTTCCGCCAACTATGAGGATCAGATGGAGTTCCTCTCCATTGCCGTGGAGAATGGTCCGCTGACCTCCCGCCTGCGTCACGTCAAGGTGGGTGACACGGTGCTGATCGGCCGCAAGCCGGTGGGGACCCTGCTGCTGGACAACCTGAAGCCGGGCCGCAATCTGTATTTCCTCTCCACCGGGACAGGTCTTGCGCCGTTCCTGAGCCTCATCAAGGACCCGGACGCCTATGACCGTTATGAGAACGTGATTCTCACCCATACGGTGCGTGAGCGTGGCGAGCTGGCCTATCGTGATTACATCACGAACATCCTGCCCAAACATGAGTTCCTCGGTGAGGATGTGGCCGCCAAGCTGAAATATTATCCGGCTGTCACCCGTGAGGAGTTCCCCGTGCAGGAGCGCATCACGGCCCTGATCAATAACGGGCGCATCTTCCGTGACCTGAACATTGACGAGCTGGACCCCGAGCATGACCGCGTGATGATCTGCGGGTCCCCGGAGATGCTGGCCGATACCCAGAAGCTGCTGGAAGAGCGTGGCTTTGAGGAAGGCAACATGAGCCGTCAGGGCTCCTATGTGGTCGAAAAGGCTTTTGCCGAGCGGTAAAGGCGAGGCTGTAAAATCAGCGGACCCGTAAGCGGGCAGGTTCGAGCGGGTATGAGTAGGCGATGTGTGGCGGGGCCCCTCACGCATCGGTGAAGCCCCTCGGGCCTGCCCGTTCTGCTATCTGGTGGAAACGGGTCATGCAGGTGTGGCGATAATCAGGGCCTGTTTCCCTTGGCTGAAGGGGGAGAGGTGGGAGGAACGTTATGCAGGATTATGATCTCTTTGTGATCGGTGCGGGGTCGGGCGGGGTGCGCTGCGCCCGCATTGCAGCCCAGAATGGTGCCCGTGTGGGTATTGCCGAGCGCAGACACTGGGGTGGTACCTGTGTCAATCTGGGCTGTGTTCCCAAGAAGCTGATGGTCTATGCAGCCGAAACGGGCCGGATGATCGAGGATGCCCCGGCGTTCGGCTGGGATGTGCAGCGCCCGTCCTCCTTTGACTGGTACGGCTTCCTTGCCGCCAAGGACCGGGAAATCGAGCGGCTGAATGGCATTTATGTCTCCATGCTGGAGAAGGCCGGGATCGACCTCTACACGGGTGATGCCCGATTGCTGGATGCCAATACGCTGGAGATCGGCCCGTCCGTTCTGGCACCGGAGGCTCCGGTCCAGCGCATCCGGGCCAGGAAGATCGTGCTGGCACCCGGCTCCACCCCCGTGCGGCTGGATATTCCGGGTGCTGAGCTGGCCATCACCTCTGATGAGCTGTTCCATCTGCCCGAGCGGCCCCAGAGGGTTGCCATCATTGGCGGCGGTTATATCGGGGTGGAATTCGCCGGGATTCTGGCGGGCATGGGCTCGCAGGTGGACCTGTTCTACCGCCAGCCCCTGCCACTGCGTGGATTTGATGAGGAAGTCCGTACGCATCTCAGGGAGCTGATCGACCTGCATGGCATCACCCAGCATCCGGGCACCTCGCCGGTCCGTCTGGAGGATATTGGTGGCGGCAGGGCCGTTCGTCTGGTGATGGATGACGGGGCCTCTTACGAGGTCGATGCGGTCATCATGGCTACGGGGCGCCGGGCTGCCGTGGATTCCCTAGGGCTGGATGCCGCAGGTGTGGCGCTGGAGAAAGGACATGTCGTGGCGGGGGTGGATGGCAGGACCAATGTGCCCTCCATCTATGCCATCGGGGATGTCAGGGATCAGTACAACCTGACCCCTACTGCCATTGCGGAAGGTCACATGCTGGCCGAGCAGCTCTTCAATCCGCAGGGGCGGACATGGTCCTTCGAGACCCTGCCGAAGGCCGTCTTCTTCTCATCCCCCGTGGGTGTTGTGGGAATGAGCGAGGAAGAGGCAGCCAAAACGCATGATCTTGCCATCTATACGTCCCGCTTCACCCCCATGCGGCAGACGCTGCCCAAACGGGCAGGGAAGATACTGATGAAGCTGGTGGTGGACCGCCACAGTGATGTGGTGCTGGGTGCCCACATGGTCGGGCCGGATGCTCCTGAGATCATCCAGATGCTGGCCATTGCCGTGACGGCGAAGCTGACAAAGAAGCAGCTGGACCAGACCGTGGCCCTGCACCCCAGCACGGCAGAGGAGTTCGTGACGATGAGGACGCCCACCCGTCTGGTGGACCGCCACTGAACGGGCTGGCAGGAGGGCAGGGCGGATCATGAACTGGCTCAAGTTACAGCCGAATACCCTGAGTGCCGTTCTGTTCTCCCTGCGGACGACCATCGCCTCGCTTGTGGCGCTTGCCATCGCCTTCTGGATGGAGATGGGATCGCCCCAGTGGGCTGCCATGACGGTCTGGATCGTGGCGCAGAATTCCCGTGGGATGAGCCTTTCCAAAGGGCGCTGGCGCATTGCCGGAACCCTGCTGGGCATGGTGGGAGGCATCAGCCTGATAGCGGTAGCCCCGCAGCATCCGTGGATTTTCTTTGTGTTGCTGGCCGGCTGGGTTGGCTGGTGTACCGGCATGGCCTGCATGCTGGAGAATTTCCGGGGTTATGCCATGGTTCTGGCCGGTTATACCGGGGCCATCATTGCTGTCGGTGCTTCGGAACATCCCGATCAGGTCTTCTATATTGCCATGGCCCGCGGGTCTTACATCCTGCTGGGTGTGGTGTGTGAAATGGTGGCAGGAATGGTCACCGTGCCGGGGGCAGACCGGGTGGCCCGTACGGACCTCCAGCAGCGTATGGCTGCCCTGCTCAGCCAGACAGCCGCGGCTCTGGCCCTCATCCTGCGTCAGGACGAGAAGGGTGTGGCGGAGATGACCCGCATTCTTGGCTCGTTGCAGGGGTTCAATGATCAGCTTGAATTCATCCGTATTGATTCCCGTCATGCAGGCGAAGAGGCGGATCAGGCCTATGTGACGCTGGAGCGTGTGTCCTTCGTGCTGGCCCGTGGGGTGGGGGTCCGCTCCCGTCTTGCATCAGCACCGCACATACCGGCCCGGCTGGCAGCCGGCCTAGAACGTGTCGCCGGGGAGCTGGATGGCATCGCAGCCCTGCTCAGGCAGGACACGGCTCATGTCATGGCTGGGCTGGGCCAGCTTGAAACCATGCTCCAGGAAAATCATGACGAGCTGGAACGCTGCCTCTCCCGGGATGATGAGGATGCTCTCCAGCAGGGTATTGTTGGGGTAGGGGTGGAGATCATGCTCATTGATTTCCGCTCGGCGGTGGAGTCCCACTATGCAGGTCTGCGGAAACTGCCCGCCCTGAAACGTCATCGCATAAAACGTCAGGCGGATGGGCGGCTTGCAACCATCAACGCCATCCGGGCTGCCGTGGCCATATTGATCGGCGCCTTTGTCTGGGAGGTGACGGCATGGTCCTATGGGGGGGCTTACATGAGCCTGCTCAGCGTGGTGTGCGCCCGGTTCGCAATCATGAACAACATGATCCTGATCAGCAAATATTTCTTCTATGGGGCTGTCTGCTCCGTACTGGCCAGCATCATTCCGGTTTTCCTGGTCATGCCCATCACGTCGGACTATGCCGTTTTCGCCATACCGGTTGCCGTGCTGATGTTCCTCGGGGGGCTGGCACTGCGTATACCCGCTCTGGCAGGGGTTGCAGCGTCCTATGTCAATTTCTTTCCGTGGGTTCTAACTCTGGACAATCAGGCCAGGGTGGATGAGGTGACATGGTTCAACCAGTCACTTGCCCTGTTGCTTGCCTTGTGGAGCGGTGTGCAGGTGTTCCGCACGGTTCTGCCTTTCTCCGTGACACAGGCATGGGCACAGTTGCGGCGGCAGCTGGTCAAGGAGATTCAGAAGCTGAAAGAGCCCCTGCGGGGACGGGCCCAGACCCAACGGCTCTGGACCAACGAGACAACCCTGCGGATGGAGCAGATCATCCGTTTTGCGGGCCAGATCCCGCAGGATGAGGTTGACAGCATGATTCGTGGCACGCTGGCCGTCATGACGGTCGGGCGGAACCTGTTGACCCTGCGGGACCTTGTTGCGCTCGGGCGTCTGCCCCCAAGTGCCCTGGCCGCCGGGGAGCATATGGTCCGGGACATCATCCATCTGACTGAACAGGGGCAGGAAAGCAGCCCGATGACGGTGGAAGAGTTCACGCAGGAACAGGCCCATCTGGAAACTGTCTTCCATGGCAGTAGAGGGCTGTCCCGCCGGCGGGACCTTGCTGCCGGGATAGGCTGCCTCAGGATCATCCGCTTTGAGTATCAGACAAGCCGGACGTTCTTTCTCAGGGGGTATGGCGCCGCAGCAGGGCAGGTACTGGGGGCAGGATGAAAAAAAGCCCCGTCTCCCAGTGGGGAGACGGGGCTTTTCCGGGGGCGGGCTGACCGTTTACAGGTCTCTTTTCCCCTCAGAAACCATTGCCGCGCGGGGCGACCCAGCCATTGCCGGTAGCGTCACCCACCTGGCCACTCTGGATGGGGTTGGTATCCTGATAGGAGCTGCCGAATTTGCCGAGATTGCTGCCCGTGACAGCATCACGGTTGGAGCGGAGATGGGCCTCGTGCTCCGGGTCCGGGCCATTTTCGAACTCCGTGGAGGGAACATCCTGATAGCCCGGCGGCGGCGGACGATGCCCCCGGGCACGGAAGTGCTCACCACCTTTCACGGCGTTTTTCTGTGCCTGCTGGGCAGCCTGTTTTGAGGAGGTAGTGGCGGGGTTGTCCTGATAGGGGGTGCTGAAGTGGACCGTCTGGGCCATGGCACCCGGCATAGCAGCCGGAACAAGAGCCGCAAGACCGAGGGCAGCCGTCACGGCTGTCAGGCATCTGGAGACTGAATGAAAAGGCGAAGCCATGTGTGTTCTGTTCCTGCGTAGATGGGAAGTACTTCCTTCCCCCATATATCCTTTCAGGCGGCGGGATGATCAAGCCTTTTCAGGGTAAAATGATGAAGGAACCGCAGGGCGGTCATGGCATGGCCGCATGGGCGAAAGGAGCCGGGTTGAATATTTTGCGGCCTGCTCTACCATTCAGCGGACATTTCGGTCATAAAATCACCCACTGGAATGACAGCTCCAACCATTACGTTACGGGCGGCCCATCCCATGAGCAGGGTCGCTTCCCTTGTCGCAGGAGAACAAGATGCAGCAGTCAGACGGGCACAGCAGCACGACACAATGGTCACCGGCCAGCTGGCGCCTGCGTCCGATCCGTCAGGCCCCGACCTATGAGGATGGGGCAGCCCTTGCCGCAGTGGAAGAACGTCTGCATCGCTATCCGCCGCTCGTTTTTGGCGGGGAGGCCCGCCGCCTGAAAGAGCGTCTGGCGGCTGCCTCCCGCGGGGAGGCCTTCGTTCTTCAGGGAGGGCCTTGTGCCGAAAGTTTCGGGGAGTTCACCGGGGACATCATCCGGGATACGTTCCGTGTCCTGTTGCAGATGGCTGCCATCCTGACCTTCTCCGCCAAGGTTCCGGTCGTGAAGATCGGGCGCATGGCCGGGCAGTATGCCAAGCCCCGTTCTTCCGATGTGGAGAAGCGGGATGGCGTGGAGCTGCCCTGCTACCGTGGTGACAATGTCAATAGTCCGGAATTCACTGCCGAGGCCCGCAGGCCGGACCCGGCCCGTATGGAGATGGGCTATTTTCAGGCGGCAGGCGTGCTGAACCTGCTGCGGGCCTATTCCCGGGGCGGGTTTGCCAATCTGCATGACATCCATCGCTGGAATCTGGACTATGTCCGCAACTCCCCGCAGGGTGAGCGTTATGAGCAGCTGGCCTCCCAGGTGGAGGATACGCTGGCCTTCATGAAAGCCTGTGGCGTGGAGGACAATGCCCCGCATTACGATGAGGTGGAGTTCTATACCTCTCATGAGGCCCTGCTCCTGCCGTATGAGCAGGCTCTGGCCCGTGTGGATGAGGTGACAGGCCGCCATTATGGCCTGTCGGCCCATTTCCTCTGGATTGGCGACCGTACCCGCCAGCCGGAGGGGGCGCATGTGGAGTTCCTGCGTGGGGTGGACAACCCGATCGGCATCAAGGTCGGGCCGACCACGACCATTGAGGACCTCCAGAAACTTCTGGAAATCCTTAATCCGCAGGATGAAGCAGGCCGCATTACGCTCATTTCCCGCATGGGCCACAGCAAGGTGCGTGAGCTCCTGCCCCCGCTGCTGGAGGCCGTGCGCAGGACAGGCCGGACCGTGACATGGATATGTGACCCCATGCACGGCAACACCACCACGTCGTCCAACAAATACAAGACCCGTGCTTTCGAGCATGTTCTGGACGAGATCATGGGCTTCCTTGATGTGTTCGAGCAGGCCGGTGTGGTGCCTGGTGGTATCCATCTTGAGATGACCGGCAGCGACGTGACGGAATGTACGGGTGGTCCCCGGTGTCTGACGGATGCCGATCTGCCGACCCGGTACACGACATTCTGTGACCCGCGGCTGAATGCCGAGCAGTCTCTGGAGATCGCCTTTCAGCTTTCAGACCGGCTGAAGCGTATTTTCGGAAAACGCTGAAGGTGTCCGCCCGGCCGTAAGCGCAGGATCGGCCCAGTTCTGTCAGGGGAGACAGCGTGATGAGTTGGAAACAGACTCTCGAGCAGGCCTGCAGCCCGCAGGAGGCGTTGGATGCGCCGCAGATCGAGGGACGGACGGATGCCTATTTCCTGCGGATGCGGGACATCGTCAGCCAGTTTGGCGATTGTGAGGTCACCTATGCCGTGTTCGTCCGCCGTCCAGTCGTGGCGGCCTATGGGCTGGCCCTGCAATGGGTGCAGAATGTCGCCCGTCATCAGGGTTTTTCCGTCAGGATCACGGAGGTGCATCCAGAAGGTACATGGGTCGGAGCAGGGGATCCGCTCTTCTATCTGACAGGGTCGCTTGTTGCGCTGGCGCCGTTGGAGACGTTGCTGCTCCAGAAGACGGGTGCTGCCTGCGTGGCAGCTCATAACGCCTACCAGATGGCCCTTGCCCTGCCGAAGGTGCCTTTTCTGGCGATGGATGCCCGTCACTGTGCCGGTGGTGAGATGCAGGAGCTGATGGCCTATGCCGCTGCCGTGGGGTCACGGGCGGCACAGGCGGAAGGGGCCGTGGGCTTCATCGGCAATGCCAACCATGCCACGGCCCGTTTTTTCGGGCAGGAGCGTGGATTGGGGACCATGCCTCATGCCTTCATCGGTTATGCCGGGTCTACCCTGCGGGCGGCGGAAATGTATGTGGAGCGTTTCCCTGATGAACCTTTGACTGTGTTGGTGGACTATTTTGGGCAGGAAGTGACGGACATGCTGGAAGTCTGTCGCCGCTTTCCGGAAAGGGCCGCCGCAGGTGAGTTGAGTGTGCGGCTGGACACGCACGGAGGGCGCTTCCTCGAAGGGCTGGACCCGCAGCGTTCCTATGAGGTGCTGGAGCGGAACACGCCAGGCACCATCCGCCGCTACCGGTCGGAAAAGGAGCTGCGCTATCTGGTAGGGACGGGCGTTTCTGCGGCCGCCATCTGGCGGATGCGGGAAGCGTTGGATGAGGCAGGTTTTCCGAAGGTGAAAATTGTCGTTTCGTCCGGGTTCGGTATTTCCAAATGCATGGCCATGCATGATGCTTCTGCACCGATCGACATTGTGGGGACGGGGTCGTTCCTGCCGGATCGTTGGTCAGAAACCTACGCCACGGCTGATATTGTTTCCTACGACGGTGAGCCGAGGGTGAAGATCGGGCGTGAGTTCCTTCTTCAGAAAATTCAGGAAAGGGCCGGATGATGAATGACGAGGATAAAGAAGCCAGACGGGCTTTCATCAATGGAATCCGGGGCGGAGAAAGCGGGCAGAGTACTGAGGAAGCCGTGCAGGCAGAGGCCGAGGCAACCATGAAGCAGGATGAAGCCGGTTGGGTTGTCCGTATTCTGGATCAGTCCGGCGCCAGTGAGGGTGACGATGATGTGGTGGAAGAGGTGAAGGGCTTCTTCGACCTCGCCCACGCCAACGCTTTTGCCCGGGCTTATGTGCGGGACAGCATCGAGCGGTGCCGTGTCCCCGGTGCGGCGGATCGGGATGTGTTGCAGAGCTGGTTTGCTTTTGGCGAGAATGCCGAGGTCGTGGATGCTGGGGAAGACGGATGGAAGTCCAGCACGGAACTGGATGATTTCGTTTCCAGCCCGGCCACGCCGATGGAACGTGACTGGCGGGCACTGGACCCCCGCCGCCTCGTGAGTGACGAGGAGCTGGCCGGACCGCCTGATGAGGACGGTCAGGATGACGATGATGATGAGGCCTTCGTGGCAGAAGTCATCCGCCGCCGTCAGAACGGGCAGCAGTAAGGGACCGGGAACTGGCCCTGCAGCCATGCGTCCCATGAGAGAATGAGAACAGAGTACGGTATGAAAGTACGTTTTGCCCCTTCACCAACAGGGCATCTTCATGTTGGCAATGCCCGTCTTGCCGTGGCGAACTGGCTGTTCGCCCGTCGGCATGGTGGCCGGTTCCTGCTGCGGATGGATGATACGGATACGCAGCGTGGCAACAGTGCCTATGAGGAAGCCATCCGCCGGGACCTGACCTGGCTGGGGCTGGACTGGGACGAGTACGCCCGCCAGTCGGAACGTCTTGCCCGGTATGAGGAGGTGATCGAGCACCTCAAGGAAACGGGGCGGCTCTATCCCTGCTTTGAGAGTGAGCTGGAGCTGAAATACAAGCGGGAGCAGCGTCTGCGGGCTGGCAAGCCGCCGCTTTATGACCGTGGCATGCTGAAAATGACGGCCGAGCAGCGTGCCCGGGCGGAGGCCAACGGCAAGGTGCCGTACTGGCGTTTCAAGCTGAGCGGGGCCACCCGCCGCTGGACCGACCTCGTGATGGGGGACTGCCATGTGAAGCTGACCGCCGTTTCCGATCCTGTTCTGGTGCGGGCGGATGGCAGCATCCTCTACACGCTGGCCTCGGTGATTGATGATCTGGACATGGGCATCACCCACATCCTGCGGGGTGAGGACCATGTGACCAACACGGGCGTGCAGCTTGACCTCGCCGAGGCCCTTGGGGCGAAGGAGGGACGTTTCACCTTCGGGCATCTGCCACTGCTGCTGGGGCAGGATGGTGGCAAGCTGTCCAAGCGTCTGGGAGGGCTGGCCCTTTCCACATTGCGTAATGACGGGATCGAACCCCGTGCCCTCGTGGCCTATCTGGCCCGTCTGGGCAGTTCGGATGACCCGCAGGCTGCCTCCAGCATGGATGAGATCGTGCGCGGCTATGACATCGGCCATGTGTCCCGGTCCGCGGCCCGGTTCGATGTCCCGCAGCTGCTGGGGCTGAACCGCCGTGTCCTGCATGGCATGTCCTATGAAGAGATACGGCCTCACCTGCCGGAAGGGGCTGATGAGGCCTTCTGGCTGGCCATCCGGGGCAATATCGATCTGGCCGTGGAGATCGCTCACTGGTGGTCTGTCGTGCAGGGGGACATCGTGGCTCCGTCCCAGCCTGAAGAGGCAGGGTTTCTTCAGGAAGCAGCCCGTCTCCTGCCGGAAGGACCGTGGGATGGGACGGTCTGGAAGCGTTGGACTGACGTGCTGAAGAGTGAAACCGGCCGCAAGGGAAAGACGCTCTTCCTGCCCCTGCGTCTGGCCCTGACAGGCGAGGATGCTGGGCCTGAACTGGCAGCCCTTCTGCCGCTCATGGGGCGGGAGCGGGTCCTGCACCGTCTGCAGGATGCCATGCAGCATTGACCTGATGAGACCGGGGCGGGCTGCCTGTCAGTCTGTCCCGGCAGAGGTCTCATCTGTCACGGTGATGGGCTCCTCATCCCTGGCGGGCAGCGGGTCTGGAGATGTCGTGTGGAAGAGGCTGAAATCCACTTCCATCAGGCCCTGTCCGGAGGCTCTCAGCAGGCTGACGAAGCGTGCCCCGTAGAGCATGTCCTGTGCCATGTAGGTATGGTGGGCGAAGACATCCTGCGCTGAAACGGGATCGGTGGCATTGAAGATGAGGAAAATGCGGGCCTGTTGTTCCTCAAGGGTGGCTTTGTCCAGCCCGTGGAGTGGACTGCTTTCCGTGATGTGGTGGGTGAAGGAGAGGCTGACCGGAAAAACCGGGAAATGGTTGTAAACCAGTGGCAGTATTTCCAGCTGGAGCGAGGTATGGCCATTTTCGTCGCATCGCGTACGGGCCAGAATGGCCTCCACGCTGGTATTCATCAACGGTGTATTGCGCAGGTTCCCCAGCCGGAAATTGAGTTTGAGATTCTCCCCCTCCTGGAAGATCGTGACGATGCTGCTGAACAGGACCCTGGCCTGCGGGCGTGAAAAACGGGCGAAGACAAGCCCGGTGATGATGGCGGTCGAGATGACCCCCACCAGCATCTCGAACGTGGCGAGTGCATTGGCCGCTGGGCTTTGGGGATAGATATATCCATATCCGACTGTGGAGAGGGTCTGGGCGCTGAAGAAGAAGTCTCCCCAGAAATTTCCACTGTGCACGTTGCTCAGCCCATGCGGCACGAGATAGAAACCGACGCTGAACAGCAGGTTGAGCAGCAGATAGGCGGCTGTCATCGTGGCAAAGAAGGGCAGCCACCCCATGGTCAGACAGTTGTGATACATGTCTCCCAGCAGGCGGCCCTTTGTTTTCCTGCGCGTGACGATGTTCAGGATGTTGTCCTGCGAGAGAAGGCTCAGACCCGGTGTCTGTGGTGCCGTCTTATGCTGGTGGAGCAGGGTTTCTGGCAGTTTCAGATGCATGGGGAGCCTATGGCAGGATGGAGGGATGGGGATGCTGCCTGCCCGGAATCTGGCCGGGCAGACCGGGACGGGTCATTTCATATGGCGGATTTTCCGGGCCCGTGAGAGTTCGCTGACGACACCATGCAGTGTCCGCAGTTCCTGTTCCGTTACCTCTCCACGGGCGAAAAGATGGCGCAGGTTGCGGATCATGCCCGGCCTTTTCTGCTCGTGGTGGAGGAAACCGCACTCATCGAGATCCCGCAGCAGGTGGGTCATGAAATTTTCCACCTCGCCCTTGGTTGCCACATGCGTCTCGTTGGTCATGAGATACTGCTCCGGCACCGTATCTTCGGTCAGGTACCATTCATAGGCCATGACCAGCACCGCCTGGGCCAGATTCAGCGACATGAAGCGGGGATTGAGCGGATAGCGGATGAGTGTGTCCGCCCGGGCCATGTCCTCATTGTCCAGCCCTGCCCGTTCGGGACCGAAGAGGATGCCGCTTTTCAGCTTCCGGCTGCTGGTGGCCCGCAGTTCTGCTGCTGCTCCACGGGCTGTCATGACCGGTTTGATGATGTGGCGGGGGCGTGGACAGGTGGCAAAAACACGGTGGAGGTCGGCGATGGCGTCATCCACCGTCTCGAAGACCGTGGCCTCTTCAAGGATGCGGTCGGCACCGGAGGAGGCATACCAGGCCCGGGGCTGCGGCCAGCCGTCACGGGGGGCCACGAGGCGGAGATGGAACAGCCCGCCATTGGCCATGGCCCGGGCGGTGGTCCCGATATTTTCAGCCAGCTGCGGGCGGACAAGGATGACGACGGGGTCAAAGGGAGCGGGCGGAGCCAGATCAGCTCCACCATTACGGCCTGTCATGGGATGACTTATCCTTTCCGCCATGTTGTGCCGGCAGGTCCATCTTCCAGAAGGATGCCCTGTTCTGCCAGGTCGTTGCGTATCTGGTCGGCCAGTGCAAAGTCACGGGCCTTGCGGGCGGCCAGACGTTTTTCAATCAGGGCTTCAATGGTGGCGGGGTCAAGGTCTGTCCCTCCCTGGAACCAGTCTGCCGGTTTCATGGTGAACAGCCCAAGCAGCTGCCCGCCGGCCCAGAGGTGGTTCGCAGCACTCTGCTGGCCTTCCAGCGCAGCATCGGCGTAACGGTGGAGAGCGCTGAGGGCCAGCGGCGTGTTGAGGTCGTCACACAGGGCTTCCAGAATGTCGGCCGGAATGCTGTCCGTGCTGGCTGGTGGCGTTTTCTCCAGCGCCCGGTAGAATCGGTCCATGATGCGGCGGGCTTCGTCCAGCTTCTCCCATGTGAAGTCCAGCGTGGAGCGGTAATGGGAGCCAAGAAAGAGCAGCCGCAGGGCCTCGGCTGGAGCACGCTCCAGCACTTCATGGATGGTATGGAAGTTGCCCAGGGATTTGGACATCTTCTCACCATTGGAGAGCAGCATCCCGGTATGGACCCAGTGCCGGGCGAAATGGCCATGCGGATAGCAGCAGAGGGATTGTGCCCGTTCATTCTCGTGGTGGGGAAAAAGCAGGTCGTTTCCACCGCCGTGAATGTCGAAACTCTCCCCAAGATAGCGTTCTGCCATGGCAGAGCATTCAATGTGCCAGCCGGGGCGGCCACGGCCATATGGGCTGTCCCAGCCCGGCTCATCGTTGCTGGAAGGTTTCCAGAGGACGAAATCGCCAGGGTTGCGCTTGTAGTCGGCCACGTCCACCCGGGCACCGGCCAGCATGTCCTCCAGCGAGCGGCCCGACAGGGCCCCGTAACTGGGGAATGATGTGACGTCGAAGAGAACATGCCCCTCCGTCTCATAGGCATGGCCCTGCGTGATGAGGCGGCCGATCATCTCCAGCATGTCGGGAATGTGCTGGGTGGCTCTGGGTTCCACAGTGGGAGGCAGGATGTTCAGGGCAGCAAGATCGTCGTGGAAGTCTTTCGTGGTCCGTTCTGTCAGATGGGAGATGTCTTCATCATTCTCCCGTGCCCGCTGGATGATCTTGTCGTCAATGTCGGTAATGTTGCGAACGTAGGTAACCTGTGGGTAGAGCGCCTTGAGCAGCCGGACAAGCACGTCTGCACTCAGCATGGAGCGCAGATTGCCGAGATGGACCCGGTCATACACGGTTGGCCCGCAGAAATAGAGGCGGACATTGCTGGCATCATCGGGGGTGAAGGGAACAGTGGTGCGCTGATGGCTGTTGTGAAGCCTCAGGCCGGGCCGGGGGGAGATGGGGGCTGTATTGCTCTTCTGCGTGCTCATGTCTGTTCAATGCGACAGAGATGCGTTTGGTGCAACAGGGGAATTTATTTTTAGAATTTGCACTTTGCTTTATATGCGATAGAGACGGTCTCATGTCTGCATCACGTATGAAACAGGGCCCCCAGATTGTGGGGATGCCGACCCATATCCGCACTCTTGTGCAGGTTGGCCTGCCTCTTGCGCTGTCCCAGCTTTCGGAGATGGCCATGGCGGTGACGGATACCGTTCTGCTGGGCAGCCTGGGGGTGGATGCAGTCGCCATCGGGGGAATTTCCAACAATTTCTTTTTCACGACGATGATCTCCTTTCAGGCCGTGCTTGGTGGAGTCGGCGTGTTGCTGTCCCATGCCCGTGGTGGTGTGGAGCATGGCCATGGGGGCGGGCATGACAGGCGCAGCATCATCAGTGCGGGGGTCGTGCTGGGCATGGTGGCGTTTATTCCCTGTCTGCTCCTTCTTCTCTGTTCCAGCGGTATTTTCAGCCTGATGGGGGAGCCGGAGATGGTGACCAGGCAGGGAGGGCAGTTCATCAATGTGCTGCTCTATGCCCTGTGGCCCAATCTGGTTCTGCTTGGCCTGTGTCGTGTGGCTCTGCCATCCCTGGGAGCGGAATCCCTGCTGTTGTGGACGATGCCAGCCATGGCCCTGTGCAATGGGGTGCTCAATGCGGCCCTGATTCACGGCTGGTTCGGCCTGCCAGCCTATGGGCTGTTCGGGTCCGCTCATGCCACGATGCTGACGGGCTGGGCCATGAGCCTCGTCCTGCTGCTTCTCTGCCTCGGGCGGCCACAGCTCCGGCACCTGCTGAAGCCTGCGAGGGTCCACTGGCCGCTCTTCAGGGAACTGCTGGTGCTGGGTCTGCCCATGATGGTCACGGCAGCCTCCGAGCTGCTGCTGTTCCAGATCACGACTCTCAATGCAGGGCGATTGGGGACACGCAGCCTTGCGGCGCATCAGGTTGCACTGAACACGATTTCTTTGCTTTTCATGGTGTGTCTGGCCATCGGGCAGGCGGCGAACGTACGGGTGGCTTACTGGCGGGGGGCCCGGAAGAGGGCAGAAGCCTGTCGGGCTTCCAGCGGTGCCCTGTTGCTGGTGCTGGCCTGGACCATTCTGACGGGCCTTGTCCTCATGCTGCTGCCGGGTTGGATCGCCCGCCTCTATTATACTGGTGGACCACCGGATGCCGGTACGTTCGCCACTACCGTCCTGCTGCTGAAGATTGCCGGAATTTTCCAGATCGTCGACGGGGTGCAGGCTGTCTGCAACGGGGCGTTGCGGGGCTGTGGGGATACCTTTGTTCCGATGGTGATCAGTATCGTGAGTTATGGTGTCGTGGGGATCGGTCTGGGGTACTGGCTGGCTTTCCACCAGGGCTATGGTGTGGAGGGGCTATGGATCGGCCTTGCGGCCGGGCTGGGTGTGACGGCCTTTGCCCTTGGGGCACGGCTTTACCTTCTGCTGTACAGGACGGGGGATGCACGGCCTTAAAAAGGTCACTTGCGGGAAGACCCTGCGGGAGGATAGGTAATCTGAAACATTTTTCAGGTTGTTAAATGTTACTTTATAGGGATTGAGATGCTGGTTGTCTCAATTCGTTTGAAAAAAGGGGTCATGCTCCCGTATCGTCGGGCGCTTCGATGTGTAAAAAAGATGAGTGGTCTGGTTGGTCAGATGCTTTGCGAGGGCAGGTGTTTCCGTATGTACGGGGGCAGGCCCTTCAGGGCTGTGTGTTGTCCCCGTAGCTGGAAACAGGAGCGTGCATGAAGCTGCCCGGAGTATTTTCTTTCAGGGCTCATGGAGCCCCAAGGTGGGGGCTGGCCCTGCTCATGGTGCCCTTGCAGGGTTGTGCCGGGATCGGGGCGCCGAGTTTTCCTCTGGCCGGTGCGTATTTTCCGGCCTGGCTCATCTGCCTGTTCATCGGTGCGGTGTCCGCCGCCCTGCTGCGGCTGGTCTTTCTGATCCTGCATATTGATGGCCTGTTGCGGTATCATCTGGTCACCTACCTTTCCATGGGCACGATGATAGGGCTTGTCGGCTGGCTTCTTCTCTACGGGTAATTCAGGGGCGGTTTCATGAAAAAAGAACGGATTAAAGGCCGCTTCCCGGTGGGGAGCGTGATTGCAGCAGCCACGCTGTTATGTGCTCTCTTCGGTGTCCTGTATGTGGATCACCGGTCAGGCCAGCATCCCAACAGTGATAGTGCTGTCATCTATACGGAAAGCGTACATGTGGCCGCTCTGGTGGGTGGGCGCCTCCAGACTCTTTCTGTCCGGGAGAATCAGGTCGTCCACAAGGGGGATCTGCTGTACCAGATTGATCCCGAGCCCTATGAGATTGCCCTGCACAAGGCTGAGGCCAGTGAAACACAGGCACAGGCCGACCTGAACGACGCCCGCCGTGCTCTGGCCGTCCGCATGGCCAATGCGGCAACCAACGAGCGCAAGCGGCACCAGGCCGAGGATGAGAAGGACCTTGCCTGGCGTACGGTGACCCGTCTCAAGCCATTGGCCGAGCAGCATTATGTGTCATGGCAGGTCTATGACCAGGCCGTGACAAAGTTCAACTCTGCCGTGGATGCCCTGGCAGAAGCCCAGCACGAACAGCAGGCCAGCCAGGTGGCTGTCGGTGATGTCAAACACGCCGAGGCCATGCTGCAGGAAGCATCCGTGGCGGTGGAACATGCCCGCTATGAGCTGCGTCAGACCCGTGTGACGGCCAACATAGATGGCTATGTGACGAGTCTGAATGTTCGGGAAGGCGAGGTGCTGGCTGCCAACGAGAACCTGTTTACGCTGGTTTCCAAGGATGAGTGGTATGCCATTGCCCCAATCCGGGAAATCAACCTGAAGCCGGTCCGTCCGGGTGACTGCGCCACCGTGTATTCCATGATTGATCGCAGCCATGCCATCCACGGGGTTGTCGAGAGCATTGGCCGGGGTGTGACGACCGATTACATGAGGGAAAGCGAACGTGGTGTGCCGTCTGTCGAGCGGCAGATGGACTGGGTGCATATTGCCCAGCGCTTCCCTGTGCGCATCAGGATCGAACATGCTCCTGAACATCTGATGAGACTGGGGGCAACAGCCAACGTGGAAATTCTCCATGGTGCTGCCTGTCATGGTTAAACCCTATCTGGACGCCTTCATGCGTCTCTGGCGGTTGGCCGTAAGGCCAACCCGTGGGCGCACGGCGCTGGCCTTGCGGACCGCCATCGTATGCATGGCGCTCGTCCTCATAGGTGAGATATGGCAGCTGCCCATGTTGACCCTGCTCACGCTCACCCTGGGGGCGTTGTGGCAGGGGAACAGGGTGGCGAACATGAAGATCTCCGTCATGTACATCATCTTCTTTTCCGGTGTGACGGGGGCTCTCTATGTGGGGGTTGCCACGACAATCAACAATTTTCTGGCAACGCTCATTTTCAACCTTGTTCTCAGCTTCGTCTTTTTCTTCCTCAGCACGACAACCATCCTTGGCATGATCAGTGTCATTGGCGGGTTGATCCTTTCCTACATGCTGGTGGCGCTGGACAATGTGCAGAGCGGTGACAGTATCGCCCGTCTTGTTCTGTCGGCATGGCGTGTGTTTCTCATCATCGCCGGCATGATGGCCTTTGTGGGGAGCTGTCTTTCTCCGTCTCCAGAGCATGTCCTCACGGACCAGATCATCGAGCGGCTGCGCCTGTCGGCGAAATGTCTGGGACGGCGGGGCGAGGGGCGCGGCATCCCTCAGGCCTGGCAGGATGCTGTCATGGATACCGTGGGTGAGGGGGTCAGCGGCATGTTCGGCATGCTCGGTGCTGCCACTGCGGAACAGCGCTGGAGCCCGGAAGACCTGTCCTACCTGCGCCGGGCAGCTCTGAACAGTTTTGGCATCCTGCAATTTGTTGAACGCTGCCTGAAGCCCAACGCCCCCATTTCCATGGAGGATTGTGCGTATCTGGCCAAGCGGCTGGAAGAAGCGGCGGAGTGTTTTGAAACAGGTGGCCGCCCGGCCGAAACGGGCACGGATCAGGTCTGCTCAGGTGATATCGCCCAGGAGATGGAGCGCCTGCTGAACAGTCTGGACCAGCCCCTGACAGCCGAGGACGTGCAGCTGCCTTCCAGCCAGTCCGGAAATGCCGCACCGAAAAAGAAATCGGGCTTTTTCCTTCCTGGTGCCTTTACGGACCCGGAGCATGTCCGTTTTGCCGTCAAGGGGACCGTCTCTGTCTGCCTCTCCATCATCACATACAAGATGCTGAACTGGCCGGGGGTGCATACGTGCATCATCACCTGCTTCATCGTGTCCCTGCCGACGATGGGGGCCGTGCTGGACAAACAGCGGCTGCGTATTGTCGGGGCTCTGATAGGCTGTTTCATGGCCATGGGCACCATCGTATGGCTCATGCCACACATGACGGACATAGCCGAGATCATGCTGGTCATGGGTGTGGTCATTTTCATCGGGGCATGGGTCAAGGCCGGCGACCAGCGTATTTCCTACCTTGGGTTGCAGATCATCGTGACCTTCACGCTGGCTGATCTTGCCAAATATGCGCCAACGACGGATCTGACGGTGCCCCGTGACCGTATCATCGGTATCTTGATCGGTCTGGCCATCACATATGTCGTGCATACCATGTTCTGGCCACACAGTGCGATGGGTGGGGCCCTGCAAAAGCTCAAGGCGCTTGATGGCCTGCTGGCGCAGGATATCACGGACTGGAATCACGACCAGCGCATGCTTCAGGCGGCACGGATACAGGAAACGGCCAGTGGGGCCATGAGCCAGCTGCGGCAGGTCATGATAGAACCGGCCGCCATGCGTCCGACAAAACATCGCATGAGGCAGTACATGCTGTTCCTGCGGCGTGCGGCCATGAGTGCCGGGTGTCTGTTCGGGGATATTGCTGCCAGCCAGCAGAAACAGTCTCTTCGTCTGGGGCAGATACTGAAGGGGGGAGAGACCGCTTCCCTTAAGGAAGGAGGAGGTCTCTGATGGATGGTTTTGAGTGGAAACAGGTCATGGAGCGTAAAAAAATGCAGCAGCCGGGGAAGGTATGGCGCAGGGCCGTGCTGGTCTGTAGTGCTCTTCTCTGCAGCAGTGCGTTGAGTGGTTGCCAGACAACGGCCATGCGGAATATGCCGCCTGCCCCCAACCAGCCATGGAATGCACCGGTTGATGTGAATGGTCATATCATGGAGGGGCATGAAAAAGGGGCACCGGGCCAGAAGGGGGGACGTGTCCTGAAAATGCCTGCGGGGTACCGCCTCGCATCGGACCGTGTCCTGCCGCAGCCTGCTGCACTGGGCACCGTGCAGGTGGATCATTCCTACGATCTGGCCGATCTGATCGACATGGCCCAGTCCATCAACCCCTCTACACGTCAGGCCTGGGATGCAGCACGGGTCAGTGCGGCAGAGACGGGCATTGCCCGCTCGGCCTATCTGCCGCATCTGACAGCCGTAGCCATGGGGGGGTATGGCCTGCTGGAGCCACACAACCGCTTCCGGGTGGCAGGCCAGCATGCGAGTCTGAATACCCGCCTTCAGGGCACACTGGAACGTCAGCAGGTCGGGCTGGAATGGTTGCTGTTCGACTTCGGCAAACGTCGTGCCGTGATGGAGGAAGCGACCCAGAAGAGCATTGGGCAGAACATCCTCTTTACTGGTGAACACCAGAAGGTCATCCACAAGGTGGCTCTGGCTTATTACCGTTATGCGGCTGCTCTGAACAATGTGGCGCTTGTGCGCCAGTCTCTTGAGAATGCCCATGCGATTGCCCGGGCCGCAGATGCCAACCTGAGAAACGGGGAAGGGACGGTCATTGATACGTCACAGGCCGAGCAGGCCGTGGCGGAAGCCGAGCTGGTGCTGGCCAGAACGGAAGGGGATGTGGAGACATACCGGCTGGAGCTGCTGGCTGCCGTGGGCGTGAATCCATCCCAGCCACTGCATGTGCAGACGGACAGCGGGAGGAACATCCGCGTTGAGGATATCCGCCTGAGTGATGAGATGGTGCATGAGGCTGTGGCCCGTCGGCCGGATGTCCTGGCAGCCTATACGAGCCTGCGTGCCGCCCAGAGTGCGGTGGAAGGCGCCCGTGCCAGCTACAGGCCGCAGATTTTCATGAGTGGCAATGTCGGGTACAACTTTGATGACCTGCATTTTCGCAATCTGCCGCTTGTCAATGTGAACTCGATCAACGATCGTGTGCATACATTCGGGGGTCTCATCACGGCAGGTATTTCCGTGCCGATCTATGATGGCGGGCTGCGTCGCAATCGTCTGCGGCAGGCGCATGAGCGGGAAGACAGTGCCCGTGCTGCGCTGCAGGACACGCAGAACAATGCTGTCCGGACGATCGTGAGTGCAGAGGCCATGCTGCATACGGGCATCACGGCCTATCAGGCGGCACTGAGCCTCCAGAAGGCCAGCCAGACCGGCTTTGATGCCGCCCTTACAGCCTACCGTTCGGGTGATGGTACGATGACCCGGATGCTGGAGCTCCAGAATACGCTGCTCAATGCCCGTCTGTCCGTTTCGGACAGCTATTACGGCATGTTGAGTGCAGCCGCATCATTGGCTTATGCGGCTGGTACGCTGGGCAGCAGCAGTGTTCTGTCCAATATTGAAGGTTCATTGGAAGAAGCAGCTCCGGCTGTGCCGGTCTCCAGCGGTCAGGCCCCCGGCTGAGGGGCCTGCCGTTTTTTCATGGCTTGTGAAGGCGGGCGACCTGGAGCGTGACGAGGTAGATCAGCAGCCCGCTGGCTGAGAGGATGGCCCCGCCCCAGCCAACGGCGCTGATGCCCAGGCCGTGCTCTACCAGCATGGCACCCAGGGATGCCCCCAGAGCGTTGGCGATGTTGAAGGCCGAGTGATTCAGCGAGGCTGCCAGCGTCTGGGCATCTCCGGCAACATCCATGAGACGGGCCTGCATGGCGGGACTGAGGATGATCGTGGCAGCAGGCAGGAAGAAGCAGACAACCAGCATGGCAGTGCTGGAGGGAAGCAGCAGCCAGAAGGCCAGCATGAAGACAACGCTGGCAATCAGGCTGAAAATGGTCGTGCGGTTCAGGTTCCTGTCAATCATGGCCCCGCCGAAGGCATTGCCGGCGACCATTCCGCATCCCCAGATGACCTGATAGAGCGTGACCATCCAGGGGCTGAGATGCGTTACCTGTCCCAGCCCGGAGGTCAGGAAGGTATAGACGGCGAACATGCCGCCGAAACCGATGGCCCCGGTCAGCAGGGTCAGCAGGACGTGGGGGTTCCTGAAGGCGGACAGCTCGGAACGGGCATTGATGTTGTTCTGCGGGCGGTCAGCGGGGATGAAAAAGGCTACCCCGGCCACGCAGATCAGCCCCAGAACGGACAGGGCTCCATAAATCACTTCCCACGGAACATATTGGGAGAGGAACGTGCTGAGTGGTGCGCCTATGACGGTGGAGATCATGATGCCGGACAGGACCATGCTGATGGCCCGTCCCCGCCGGGCCCGTTCGACCATGGAGGCACCCGTCAGGGCAGCGATACCGAAATAGGCCCCATGGGGCAGCCCTGTGATGAAGCGCATGACCTCGATGGGCAGGAGTGAGGTAAAGAGGATGGTGCCGATATTGCCGATGCAGAACAGGGAGAGCAGAAGCAGCAGGACTGTCCGGCGGGGCAGGCGGGCTCCGGCGATGGCCATGATGGGGGCACCCACTACCACGCCAAGAGCATAGGCGGAGATGACGGCGCTGGCCTGCCCGATGGAAATGTCAAGGGCATGGGAGAAGGCAGGCAGGATGCCCATCATTCCGAATTCTCCCGTGCCAATGGTAAAGGTCCCGAGCATGAGGGCTGCAATGGCCGGGGCGACGCCATGAGGCGGGGTCAGGCGTGGGCCTGTAACCGTTTCGGTCTGCTCCATAAAGGGAGTGCTCCAGTCTGATTGGGGATGACGAGGATATACGGGATATGGCCTGTTTTTTCCAATCTCTTCTTGCCGTTCAGGCATGGCGTACGACCTTCCCACATGGTCGGATTTCTTGACACTCTGTGCTGCCTCGTGTAACGGCAGTGCCATTGCCGGGAATGTTGGATGGTCTGGCCGGGATGATGCGTGCTGTGGCGCACTGTTCCATGAGGTTCGCAGGCTGTTCCGTTCTCCAAGTACCCCGTGATGGGGGAGGGGAACCTACCGGTGCAACAAAGGGCTGTCGCACAGAGCCGCCGGTCTGAGAGAATACGGGTTTAACCGATGTCAAAACGTCTTGAGAGCAAGTACAAGATCAACCGCCGCCTCGGCGTCAACCTGTGGGGCCGTGCCAAGTCCCCGGTCAACCGTCGTGAATATGGCCCGGGTCAGCATGGTCAGCGCCGCCGTCAGAAGCCGTCTGACTACTCCGTGCAGCTGATGGCCAAGCAGAAGCTGAAGGGCTATTACGGCAACATCAGCGAGAAGCAGTTCCGCCGCTATTATGACGAGGCCGTGCGCCGCAAGGGTGATACCTCTGAGAACCTGATCGGCCTGCTGGAGCGTCGTCTGGATGCCGTCATCTACCGTCTGAAATTCGCCATGACGCCGTTCGCTGCCCGTCAGTTCGTCAGCCACGGTCATGTGCTGGTCAACGGCAAGCGCGTCAATATCCCCTCCTATCTGGTGAAGGAAGGCGATGTGATCGAGGTGCGTGAGAAGTCCAAGCAGCTCGCCATCGTTCTGGATTCCGTCCAGAGTGCCGAGCGTGATGTGCCGGAATACATCGAGGTGGATCATCGCCAGATGAAGGGTACCTTCATCCGTGTTCCGCAGCTTTCCGATGTGCCTTACCCGGTGCAGATGGAACCGAATCTGGTGGTCGAGTTCTACTCCCGCTAAGATACGGCTACTGGCTGTATATGGAGGCGCCGGGCGGTTTTACCGTCCGGCGTTTGCCGTTTCTTACGCTCTCTTCCCAGGAAGGCTGATATGTCCGACCCTACCATCGCTGCGGAGATTCCCCGGCGGCGCACTTTTGCCATCATTTCCCATCCTGATGCCGGTAAGACCACGCTGACAGAGCGCATCCTGCGGGCAGGTGGGGCCATCCAGATGGCCGGGAATGTCCGGGCCAAGGGAGAGCGGCGGCGGACACGGTCGGACTGGATGAGCATCGAGAAGGACCGTGGCATTTCGGTCGTCACCTCGGTGATGACCTTCAATTATGGTGGATGTGTCTTCAACCTGCTGGACACGCCGGGCCATGAGGACTTCTCCGAGGATACCTACCGCACGCTGACAGCGGTGGACTGCGCCGTGATGGTGATTGATGCCGCCAAGGGCATCGAGGCCCGGACCCGCAAGCTCTTCGAGATCTGCCGTCTGCGGGATATTCCCATCGTCACCTTCATCAACAAGATGGACCGTGAGGCGCAGGACTGTTTTGCCCTGCTGGATGAAATCTCCAGTGCGCTGGCTCTGGACGTCTCCCCGGCGACATGGCCGGTCGGGCGTGCGGCGAAATTCGCCGGTATTTATGACCTTCGTACGAAGTCCTTGCACCTGAAGGAAGAGCTGCCCGAGGATGATGAGCGGCTGGCCCAGATGCGGGAAGAAGTAGAACTGGCCGAGGTGGCCCTTCCTCCTTTCGAGAAGGAATTTTTCGATGAAGGACATCTGACGCCCGTTTTTTTCGGTTCAGCCATGAAAGAGATTGGGGTGACGGACCTTCTGGATGCTCTGGCTGCCTATGGGCCGCCGCCCCGTGCCCAGCCCTCTGAGACACGGGATGTGCAGGCGACGGAAGAGAATGTCACGGCCCTGATTTTCAAGATTCAGGCCAATATGGACCCCAATCACCGGGATCGCATGGCTTTTGCCCGTGTCTGTTCAGGGAAGCTGACCCGTGGGATGCGTCTGAAGCATGTGCGTATCGGCAAGCAGTTCGCCCTTCATACGCCACAGTTTTTCTTTGCGCAGGACCGGCAGCTGGTGGAGGAAGCCTTTGCCGGGGACGTGGTGGGGATTCCCAACCATGGGACACTTCGCATTGGTGATACGTTGACGGATGGTGAAGACCTGCGCTTCACGGGGGTTCCGCATTTTGCCCCGGAAATCCTGCGTCGTGTGCGGCTGGATGATGCCATGAAGGCGAAGAAGCTGCGTCAGGCCCTCGTGGAGCTGGCGGAAGAGGGGGTCGTCCAGTTGTTCCGCCCGCAGGATGGAGCCCCGCCAATCGTGGGCGTGGTGGGGACCCTCCAGCTGGACGTGCTGCAGTCCCGCCTTCAGGCGGAATATAACGTGCCGGTCGGTTTTGAGAGCACGCCTTTCACGCTTGCCCGTTGGGTCACGGGCGATAAAGCTGCCCTGGAGCAGTTTGTGGCCCTAAACCGGAGTGCGATGGCTGATGATCTGGATGGTGATCCAGTCTTCCTTGCCGGTTCTGGCTTCATGATGAACCGGGCTATCGAGATGAATGAGGCTCTCAGTTTCCATGACATCAAGCAGATCGGGATGTCTGGAACGGCCTGAAGTTCTTCCTGCCCGAAACATGAGGAAAGGCCCGGGCGGGAGACCGTCCCGGGCTTTTCTGTTTTCAGGGCAGCCTGATCTGCACGGAGACAGGACAGTGGTCTGAAAGGGTCAGCCCTTGTGCCACATTGCGCAGGAGCATGACACGGAGACTTCCCGGAATGAACCAGTCCCGGGCCTGATTGCCGAGCAGGATGTGATCGATGAACAGGTCACCACTGCGGCGGCAGGGGCTGGTAAAGCCCGCCGTGGTGAGGGTCAGGCTGGCGTCGTTCTGGAGATTTTGCATGAGAGGGTCAGCCGGTGTCAGGCGGCGGTTGAAATCTCCCAGAATGGCAAAGGGCGTCCCGTCATCCACCCTGTCCAGTATCCAGTCCTCGATGACATGGAATTGTTGATAGAGTAGGGAACAGGCACGTTTTCTGGCAGCAAGAGGCTGTGCCCAGCATCCGGTCTTCAGATGGACGATGAGCAGTCTCAGGCTGGAGGCTCCTTTGCGGAGGGTGACATCCATGCCGCCCCGGAGGGGGTGATGATGCCCCGGCTGCGGGATATTGAGAGCCGTGATCTCGGGATTGACGGTGACGCTCAGGCCGGCCGTCCGCCGGATCGCCAGTCCGACCTTCTGGGGAATAGGGTCTGGCGTGATGTAGAGGTCATACTCGTCCTGAGGGAAAACAAGCTGGGCCGCCGCAAGACTGTCCACTTCTTCAAAAGCGAGGATGTCACTGTGGAGACGGTGTGCCTGATGACGCAGGGCTGCGAAGTCTGCAGCCGTGCGTGTGGGGGCATCAGGGGGCAGGGTATGGTCACTGGCAGGGCGGAGGGTGAGCCAGTCCATGTTCCAGCTGGTCAGCTTCAGGCTTTCCGAAGCCTGTGCTGGGGACAGCAGCAGGATGAGGCTGCACAGCAGAGAGAGTGCAAGGGACAGGGCGTGGCATGAAAAACCGCCTGCCCCGGGGGACAGACGGCTCTTCGGTGCCAGAAAGGGCACGCTGTCAGGCATGGTTGGCTGTGCCGGTTTCCTTGAGAAGGGCGATGGCCTCTTCAACGGAATATTCCGTCTTGTTATTCTCGTGGAGAATGTACATGCGTCCATTCTGGATGTCGTAGTACCAGCCTTGTACGTTCAGCTCGTTACGGGACAGAGCCTTGGCAACGATCGGGTGTGTCTTCAGATGGGTGAGCTGAAGGCGGACATTGGCCTCAGCCAGATCGCGGACATCTTTGGGGCCAACATCTTCAGCCCGCAGATCGCCGATGGTGGCAGCAGCGGCCTCGGCATTGTGCAGCCAGCGGCGGACGGTTGGCATGTCGGCCAGCTTTTCCGGGTTTGTGGTCAGATTGATGAGGGCGGACATGGCCCCGCAGTTGGAGTGGCCACAGATGATGATGTTTTTTACCCCCAGAGCTCCGACGGCGTATTCGATGGCGGAAGCCACGGCCCCGACCATGTTGCCATAGGCCGGAACGATGTTGCCGACATTGCGGATGAGGAACAGCTCACCCGGTTCTGTCTGGGTGATCAGGCTCGGGCTGATGCGGCTGTCGGCGCAGGTGATGAATAGCGTTGGTGGGTTCTGATCGTAAGCCAGACTCTGGAAGAGATCCTTTTTTTCCGGATACACCTCTTCTTCAAAGGTGCGGACGCCATCAAGGAGTTCCAGAAGAGTGTTACGGTGGAAGACCATAGCGTTATGTTTCCTGATCAAAGACGCATCATGCGGGGCAAAGCCCTGGCGAGCCCACTATGGGCGAGGCAGGTCACGGTGCCCATAGGCCATATATTAAAAATCTTTTTAAGAAGCGTCCAGACGAAAGCCCCTCCTGATTCATGAAATGTCTTTCATGACCTGGGCGGGCAAGGCCAGAGCAGGATCATCTGCAAGAAAAAAGCGTCAGGCCCTCCATAACAGGCCTGACGCTCTCTTCAGGGTAGTTCTTTTCGTCAGAAAAGAGGTCTCGCAGGTCTCAGCCTTCGGCCAGTGTCTTGCGCAGCATGGCGAATACGGCATCGGCAGCCGGTTCGGAGCCACCAGCCTGCGCCATGTCAGGGCGGCCACCGCCGCCTTTGCCGCCCATCAGGGCGGAGGCTTCCCGGGCCAGCTTCACGGCATCGAAGCGGTCCGTAAGGTCCTTGCTGACGGCGATGACGATGCTGCCCCGGTCATTGGCGCCGGAGATCAGGGCCACCACGCCGGAGGAGATCTGCTTCAGCAGGCCATCAGCCAGCCCCTTGAGGTCCTTGGGGCTGACATCCTCAAGGAAGCGGGCCGCCAGAGTGACGCCATTGATGGTCTCGCTGGAGGCAGACCCTTCCCCCGTGGCCAGCTTGTGCTGGAGGGAGGAAATCTGCGCATTGAGAGCCTTGCGTTCTTCCAGCAGGGCGGCAAGACGGGCCGGAGCCTCGGCAGGCGTGACCTTCAGGAGGGCAGCCATTTCGGCCAGCCGTTCCTCACTGGTGCGGATGGTCTGCTCGGCCGCAGCCCCGCAGACAGCCTCGATACGGCGGACGCCGGAGGAGACGCCACTTTCGGAGACGATGCGGAACAGGCCGATCTCACCCAGACGGGTCACATGCGTACCGCCGCAGAGTTCGATGGAATAGGCCTGACGGTTTTTCTCATCCTCATTGCCCATGAAGACGACACGGACTTCATCGCCATATTTCTCACCGAAGAGGGCCATGGCGCCGCTTTCAATGGCCTGTTCCTGCGTCATCAGGCGGGTTTCGACCGGGCTGTTCTGGCGGATGCGGGCATTCACCTCGGCCTCGATGGTTTTCAGCTCATCCTCCGTCAGAGGGCGGGGCTGGCTGATGTCGAAGCGCAGACGGTCCGGCGTGTTCAGGCTGCCCTTCTGGGTGACATGCTCACCGATATGGCGGCGCAGGGCCTCATGCAGGAGATGGGTTGCGGAGTGATGCCCCCGCACGGCGGTGCGGCGGGCGTGGTCGATCTCGGCATGAACATCCATGCCCGGCCTGAGCGTGCCTTCCACGATGCGGCCATAATGGACGATCAGGGAGCCGTTCTTCTTCTGCGTGTCAGTGATTTCGATCCGCAGGCCCGGGGCTGTCAGCGTACCATGATCGCCAACCTGTCCGCCGCTTTCTCCATAGAAGGGGGACTGGTTGAGCAGGATGGCGACTTCGTCACCGGCTTTGGCTTCGGCAAGCTCATCGCTGCCACGGAAGACGGCCTGCACCTGGGCATCGGCAGCCTCGCTCACATAGCCGAGGAACTCCGTGCTGCCGAAGCGGTCACGGGCATCGAACCAGACGGTCTCCACGGCACTGTCACCGGAGCCAACCCAGGCGGCACGGGCACGCTGGCGCTGCTCGGCCATGGCACTTTCAAAACCGGCCTCATCGACCTTGTGGCCACGCTCACGCAGCACGTCCTGCGTCAGATCCAGCGGGAAGCCGAACGTGTCATAGAGCTTGAAGGCCACGTCACCGGGCAGATGACCGTTGCTGGAGAGGCGGCCCATCTCGTCTTCCAGCAGGGCCATGCCACGGCCCAGAAGGGCGGAGAAGCGTTCTTCCTCACCCTTCATGGTTTCGGTGATGAGGGCCTTGTGCTGGTTCAGCTCAGGATAGGCATGGCCCATCTGCTGGATGAGGGCAGGCAGCAGACGGTAGAAGACCGGCTCCTTCGCTCCCATCAGGTGGAGGTGACGCATGGCACGGCGCATGATGCGGCGCAGCACATAGCCACGTCCCTCACGGGAGGGCAGAACACCATCGGAGATGAGGAAGGCGGTGGACCGCAGATGGTCGGCCACCACACGATGGCTTGTCTTGAAGCGGCCATCCGCATCCTGTTTCAGCAGGTCGGCAGAGGCCTCGATGAGGGCACGGATCGTGTCCGTGTCGTAATTGTCCTTCTTGCCCTGCATGACAGCGGCGAAACGCTCCAGCCCCATGCCGGTATCAATGGAAGGGTGGGGAAGATTGGTCCGCTTGCCTTCGCCTTCTTCAAAGAACTGCATGAAGACGAGGTTCCATATCTCGACGAACCGGTCGCCGTCTTCATCAGGGCTGCCTGGAGGGCCACCGGCCACGGACGGGCCATGATCGTAGAAGATTTCGGAGGACGGACCGCAGGGGCCGGTATCGCCCATACGCCAGAAATTGTCGGACGTGGCGATGGGGATGATCTTGTCATCCGAGAGGCCAGCGATCTTCTTCCATAGGGAAGCGGCCTCATGATCGTCCGCATAGACGGTGACGAGCAGCTTCTCGGCCGGGATGCCGAAGCCTTTGGTCAGCAGCGTCCAGGCAAATTCGATGACCTCAGCCTTGAAGTAATCTCCAAAGCTGAAATTCCCCATCATTTCAAAGAATGTGTGATGACGTGCCGTGTAACCGACGTTGTCCAGATCATTATGTTTGCCACCGGCACGGACGACCTTCTGGGCTGTTGTGGCCCGCTTGAAAGGCAGGGTCTCCTGCCCGGTAAAAACGTTCTTGAAAGGCACCATCCCCGCATTGGTGAAGAGCAGGGACGGATCATTCTGCGGAACCAGAGAGGCAGACGGAAGGATGCGGTGCCCGTGGGATTCAAAATACTGAAGGAATTGTGCGCGGATATCGTTGGTACTGATCATGAGTCTGTAGGTCCGGGTTCCGGAGAAAGAAAGGATGGTTCCTGTTTTCTAGCCGATTTTCTGGCTTTTGGAAATGGAGGTCCGATGGAGGAGATGCAGGGAAGCGTGCAGGTAAAGAAGACCACCAGCCGGGGAATGGGGCTTTATGACTGGGGGGTCTTCTTGTGAAAGACGAAGTGATGGCAGAGGGCAAAATTGATGAACATGCCGCCTGCTGTCCCGCAGAGCAGAGCAATGACGGTGTAATGCCGTGTCAGCGGCCAAAGGCTGAAGAGGGCCAGCACGATCCCACGGTTGATGATGAAACCGGGAAGATTGGCCAGTACAAAGCGCCCCCATTGATGATGCACCTTGTGGCGTTTGCGGCAACAGTCCCGGAATGTCCAGTAACGGTTCAGAATCCAGTTGTTGCTTGAGGCAATGACATAAGCAAGCAGGGCGGCAGCACGGAGCCCGACAACATGGCGGAAAAGGGAGAGGCTTGCCCAGTCCACGAGAAAGCCGACAGCTCCCACAACGCCGAAATAGAAGAAGCGCTGCATGAGAGGAAGGAACTTCATCAGGCTTCTGGGAATGAACTGTTCAAGCATTTTTCAGCTGGAAAACCATAAGGATTGTTGCAGAGGCGGAGGGGACCCTAACACAGCTTCACAGGGGAGAGGTAAATCTTTTCTTGTGAAAGGTTGCACAGGGGGAACGGGCCATAAAAAAAGGGTGCCCGAAGGCACCCTTTTCCGTGACCGTAAGGCCCGGGCTGAAAATCAGCTCTGAAGATTACTTCAGGATGATCTCAACGCGACGGTTCTGCGGCTCACGCGTGTTCTTGGCAGTTGCCACCAGCGGGTTGGCATCGCCGTAACCGTGGATGTCGATGGCCGTAGCCGGAACGCCCAGACGGATCAGCTCAGCCTTGACGCTGTTTGCACGACGGAGGGACAGACCCATGTTGTACTTCTCACCGCGCGGACCCGGATGAGCAGCGGAGTTATCGGTGTAACCGTTAACTTCGATGCGTGTCGTCTGCACGTGTGTGGAAGCCTGGGCAGCCTGGGCAACGATGTCGCGGGCGCGGCCTGTCAGGTTGGACTTATCCCAGTCAAAGAAGACGAGGTAAGTACGGGCAGCCTGAGCCGGCGGCGGAACGACAACATGCGGAGCCGGCGGCGGCGGCGGCGGAGCATTGTTGAAGGCATAACGCAGGCCGAGCATGAACTGGTGCGTGTAGCGCGTGTTGAAGCTTACGCGGTCACCCTTGCCATGGTTCTCGTTGTTGTTGTGCAGGTACTGACGGCCGCTGGTCACGCCGCTCATGGAACCCGTCTGGCCCATGAAGCGATATTGCGTGGTCAGAGCCAGGCCCGGAACGCCCGGGATGTCGTAAGCGGCACCAGCGATGAACTGAGCAGCGAAACCACCCTGGGTGTTGTTGAAGTTCGGGTCAGGACGACCGGTGCTGCGGTTGTAGACCTTGCGGTAACGCTGCCACATGTAACCAGCACCGATACCGACGAACGGTGTAACCGGAACATCGTTCAGGCCGAACATGCCGAGATCGATGTCATACAGCACGTTGGCGAACCCGCCCCAGCCTTCGCTCTTGCCGTGGGCCTTGCGGTTGCCACCAGCGGCAAAGGCGCCACCCAGACGGGTGATGTGGGTCTGGTTGTAGGTGCCCTCGATTTCGAGGCGCAGGCCGTTACCGAAGCCGTAACCAGTGGAGAGGTAGCCGTTGAAGCCGGTGCCGGAGTGGGCGTTGCCACCGATGCCACGACCGTGGGAGGTGCCAGGGTTACCCTGACGGAACTGCTGGTGCTGAACCAGGTTGTAACCGCCTGCCATGTCGACATACGGGCCGGTGATCGTGCTGGCCATGGCAAATGACGGCAGGGCCACCATTGAGGTCATGGCGAGAAGTGCATTACGAATACGCATTTACTTCCTCAGTCCTTAATTCTGTATACTTACGGCCATTACGGTTGGCGGGCGTCGGAACGATCACCGTATGGAGCCAGCGCGGCCGATAACCGAGATGTAATGGAAAGCTGGTAGGAAGTTAAGAGGTTTTCCGCCCTGCGTTTGCGATGGAAGATACACTGTGACCAATACAACACATTATCGGAATAAAGGCTGGAATGTGGCGGTATCAGGGGGCAAAACCTTCAGCCAGAAGCAGGGCCCGGACATCATCCATGGCGACATCACGGCAGGTGAAAGCCATGCCGATTCCGCGGAGCAGAACGAAGGTGATCTTCCCGTCGCGCAACTTCTTGTCCCGGCCCATGTGGTTCAGCAGGGTTTCCGTACTGAGGCCGTGGGGCAGGTCTGCTGCACCGGCGGGCATTCCCAGGGCGTGGAGATGGGTGTCAAGCCGTGCCAGGTCATCCTCGGGGGCAAGCCCCATCCTGACGGACAGTGCCAGGGCCATGTGCAGGCCGATGGAGACGGCTTCCCCATGCAGGAGGCGGCCGTCATAATGGAACTCGGCTTCAAAGGCATGGGCGAAGGTGTGGCCCAGATTGAGCAGGGCCCGACCGCCTGATCCTGCCTGCTCCCGTTCATCGTCCTGTACGACTCCGGCCTTGAAGGCACAGGCCCGGCGGACAGCTTCACCCAGCTTCCCGGGCTCTCCCTCCAGAACGGCCTGACCATTGGCTTCGCACCAGGCAAACAGTTCGGCATCAGCGATGAGGCCTGCCTTGACGATTTCTGCATAACCCGCCACGAGCTGGCGGCGGGGGAGAGTGGCCAGCGTTTCCGTATCGGCCAGCACGAGCCGGGGCTGCCAGAAGGCTCCGATGAGATTCTTTCCGGCCCGGGCATTGATTCCCGTTTTGCCTCCGACAGAACTGTCCACCTGTGCCAGCAATGTTGTGGGAATCTGGATGAAGGGAATCCCGCGCAGCGCCGTAGCCGCCACAAATCCGGCAAGGTCACCAATGACCCCCCCACCCAGGGCAATGACGGTGGTGCCACGCTCGATGCCCCGTTCGAGCATTTCTTCCATGACGGCTTCAAAACGGGCGAGAGATTTGCTGCCCTCTCCCGGAGGCACGATGATGGTGTGAAAGCGGATGCCGACCTCACGGAAACTGCGTTCCAGCGTGGCCAGGTGATGGGTGGCAACTGTCTCGTCGGTCAGGATGATGGCGTGGCCATTGGGCAGATGGGGCTTTACCCGCAGGCCCGCCTGCGCCAGCAGCTCACGGCCGATGAGAACCTCATAACTGTGGCCGGCGAGAGCAACCGGGACATGATGGGGCAGACCCGTATTGGCAAGGGTATCAGTAATGGTCCGGGTGGCCTGTTCCACGCTTTCATCTCCACAGTCGATAATGATGTCTGCCTCGGCATAGCGCGGATACCGCACGGTGGCGAGCTGACGCAGGGTGGCTGCCGGGTCGCCCTGGGCGAGGAGGGGGCGGCTTCCACGGTTGTTGAGCAGGCGTCTGAGCAGGACAGCCATGGGGACATGCAGCCAGACAGCACAGACATCTGTTGCCTCGTGGATGAGGGCACGGGTCTGCGGATGCATCCAGGCGCCACCACCGGTGGCCAGAATGCAGGGGCCGTTCTTCAGGAGGCGGCGTATGACCCGATGTTCCCCGGCACGGAAATGGGCTTCGCCATGGTGGGCGAAGATTTCCGGGATGCTCTGGCGGGAGGCTTTTTCGATCTCGGCATCGGTATCGATGAAGGGGATGCCATAATGCTGGGCCAGCATCCGTCCCAGAGTCGTTTTTCCGGCCCCCATGAGGCCGACAAGGACAATGATGCGGAATGGTGGTCTGGCTGGCTGCGGGGCGTGCAAGGAAGGGGACATGCTGTCCCTCTATCACGGGTGAGAGAGGTGGGGTAGGTCTCTCATCGCCCATGTCTCTGGGAGAGTGTGTCTCCGGTGGAAGAGAAGAGGGTTTTTAAAACGGGATGATCCTTCTATAAACGGGACGTATCCTTTGACATGGAGCCGTCTTATGAAAACCGTTGCCCGTCTGGTGCTGGTCCTGCTGGTTCTTGTGGTGTTGGTGGGGGGTGGGTACGTCCTGACGGCTCACGATACGCAGCCCCCGGCACCGGTGATGGTGCATCGTGACCTGACACCGCAGGCCGTGGCCCCTGCCACCTCTGCCCAGAAGGTGGCCCCGGGCCTGCCGGAGCTTCCACCTGTTGGAGGGCATTGAGGAGCGGCCCTCATGACGGACGGGCGGGAGGTCCGGCGCTGCCCTGCAGAATCTGCTGCCCTGATAGAGGCGTTTCTTGAGGCCATCGTGGCAGAACGGGGAGCAGCAGAGCAGACGAGAGCGGCCTATCGGGCTGATCTGGAAGATTTTGCCTGCTGGTGTGCGCCCCTGTCGTTGGCAGATGTATCCCGGGGCAGTGTACAGGCCTATTTTGCCGACCAGGGGCGCCGTGGCATTTCCGCCCGGACACAGGCCCGCCGTCTTTCCTGCTTTCGGCAGTTTGCCCGTTTCATGCTCCAGATGGGCGTGCGGGCGGACGAGCTGACCGCCGGGCAGGCATCTCCCCGCTATCAGAGTGGTCTGCCTCATCCATTGAGTGAGGATGAGGTCAGGCGACTTCTGGAAAAGGGCACCTGCGGCCATGCGGATCTGCGCCGGGACCTTCTCTCCCGTGTGGCGCTGGAGATGCTGTACACGACAGGCCTGCGCATCAGCGAGCTTCTGAGCCTGCCAGCGGGCTGTGTCCGGCAGAGAGGCGGCATGCTGCCCGTGCGGGGCAAGGGCGGGCGGGAAAGGCTCGTGCCTTTCTCCAGCGCAGCCAGGGAAGCGGCAGAGGCGCTGCTGGCCTATGATGCCGTGCTGGACAGCCCGTGGCTGTTCCCGGGGCGCAATCCCCGGAAGCCACTGACAAGGCAGGGATTCGACAAGATACTTCATGCCTGTGCGCTCAAGGCCGGGCTGGACCCCCTGCGTGTCAGCCCGCACGTGCTGCGTCATTCCTTTGCGACCCACCTGCTCAACAGGGGGGCGGACCTGCGGGCGCTTCAGGTGCTGCTGGGACATGCCGATATCACGACGACCCAGATTTACACGCAGGTCATGACGGAGCGGCTGAAAGAAGTTGTCCGCCAGCATCATCCCCTGGGGCAGGACAGGCAGAGCGGGGAGGCGGGAAAGCGGGGGTGATAGCCGGCTCCGGCAGAGTTTTCCTGCTTCGTGTCAATTTAGGGCTGTCTTGCGTCCTGTTTGCGTGCTATCGGGCAGAACATGCGCCAGTTCCTAGATTTCGAAAAATCGGTTGCCGAGCTTGAGACCAAGATCGGTGAACTTCGTCAGGTTGGTCGCCAGGAGGATGGCGCTGGTCTGGATGGTCTGAACATTGATGAGGAGACAGCCCGCCTTGCGGAGAAAGCGGACAAGCAGCTCCGCACGCTCTACAGCAAGCTGACCCCTCTCCAGAAAGTGCAGGTGGCCCGTCACGCACAGCGGCCTCATGCGCTGGATTACATCCAGTCGCTGATGACGGATTATACCCCGCTCGCCGGGGACCGTGTTTTTGGGGATGATCAGGCTCTTGTAGGGGGGCTGGCCCGTTTCCGTGGGCAGCCGGTCGTGGTCATCGGGACCGAGCGTGGTTCTGATACGGAGAGTCGTCTCCGTCACAATTTTGGCATGGCCCGACCGGAAGGGTATCGCAAGGCCCAGCGTCTGATGCGCATGGCAGAGCGTTTTGGCCTGCCGATTCTGACATTTGTGGATACGGCCGGTGCGTGGCCGGGGATTGATGCCGAGGCCCGCGGGCAGGCAGAGGCGATTGCCCGGGCGATTGATACCTGCCTTCAGGTCAAGGTTCCGCTGATCGCTACGGTGATCGGCGAGGGCGGGTCTGGTGGTGCCATTGCCATTGCCGCAGGCGATCGTGTTCTGATGCTGGAACATGCCATTTATTCTGTCATCTCTCCCGAGGCGGCCGCTTCCATTCTCTGGCGTGACCCCAAGATGGCGCCAGCCGCTGCCGAAGCGCTTCGTCTGACGGCGCAGGATCTGAAAAAACTTGGCCTGATCGACCATGTGATTGATGAGCCGGTGGGGGGCGCCCAGCGTCTTCCTGCTGAAGCCATCAATCGCGTGGGTGAGGCCATTGCTGCAGAACTGGCCTCCGTCCAGGGGCTCTCAAAGGAAGAGCTGCTGGCCCGGCGTCGGGAGCGTTATCTGGAAATGACACGGGTAGGCTGACCGTTCCGCCTGACTGATATGGAGTTTTTGGGAAAGCCGCCTTTTTAGGCGGCTTTTTTTTTCAGGCTCCTCGTGGAGGATCTCCCTCCAGGGGGGTGAAGCCCAGGCTGGCAAGAAGGGTGCGCAGGGCCGCCCCAGCCAAGGTGACAGCCTCAGCGTCATAGCCTTTTGCAACAAGGGCCACACCCCGTTTCTGTCCTTCGTCAAACGGGTAGGAGCCGATATCCAGTGTAGGGAAGTCATGCTGGATGGCCGTGAGTGCCTCGGCAAGATCGCCTTCATAGACATTGTAACTGTACCAGCTGGCACTGGTCAGTGGAGCTCCGCCCTCAAGACGTGGCATGAGCCAGCCCACCATGGCTTGAAAGATGCGGGGGACTCCGGCCATGACATGAACATTGCCCAACGAGAACCCGGGTGCTGTGGACACGCTGTTTTCTATGGGTGTGGCGCCTTTGGGCAGCCATGCCATGCGCTGTCTGGCCTTGTTGAATTCTCCCGCCGGGAAGAGGGCTTCCAGCTGGTGGAAGCTCTCTTCATGGCATGTCAGGGGGACCCCAAAGGCCTCGGCCACACATGCAGCGGTAATGTCGTCATGGGTGGGGCCGATGCCGCCGCTGGTGAAGAGAAGATCGAATCGGGCCCGGCAGTCATTGATGGTGGTTATGATGTGTTCCGGGATGTCGGGAATGACCCGGACTTCAAGAAGTCGGATGCCTCGGCCATTCAGGGCCTGGGCCAGGACACGGATGTTGGCGTCCTGCGTGCGGCCTGAAAGGATTTCATTGCCGATGACAAGAAAACATGCAGTACGGGGAGCCATGAGCCTGTAATACCTTGGTGCTGGCCGCATTGTTTTTCTGCGGGCTTGGGGCCCTCGGGCGTGGCATCCGGGGGTGTGGAAATTGAACCTTCTTCATTATATGGGAGGGTATGGCCTTTTAGAAAGGGAGAGATGCCTGTGAAGCTGGAACACCATAAGCCCGTGTGCCTGTCAGAGTTTCGAGCAGTGCTGGGGGAGGGGCCGGTCTGGATCAAGGCAGAAAATTCTTTCTATTTTGTCGATATTGTGAGTCACCGCATTCATCGGTACAGCCTGACGGATGGCTCCCTGTCAGGCTGGGATGCTCCCAATCGTACGGGTTTTCTTCTGCCTGTCAGTGACGGGACATTTCTGGCCGGTCTGCCGGATGGTCTGCATCGGTTTGATGTGAAAAAAGGCTATTTCGAGCGGGCCTGCGTCATCGAGCCGGACGATGAGGGGAACCGGCTGAATGATGGCTGTGTCGACCAGCGGGGGCGCATCTGGTTTGGTACGATGGATGACGGGGAAAGTCGGGAGAGCGGGTCTCTCTACCGGGTTGACCACAGGAACGGCCAGCTGGATATCTCACATTGGGATAGTGGTTATACCGTTTCCAACGGTCCGGCCCTGTCACCTTGTGGTCGGGTGCTTTATGCCTGCGACAGTCCCCGGCAGCGTATCTACGCCTTTGATGTCGCAGCAGATGGCCGCCTGACAGGCAAGCGCATTTTTGCCACTTTCACCAAAGGGTATCCAGATGGGGTTGTGACGGACAGCGAGGGCAATCTCTGGTGCGGGACATGGGCAGGGGGACAGATCACCCGCTTCCGCCCGGATGGCACCATGATGGACCCGATTGCCCTGCCGGTCGCCAATGTCACGAAGGTGGCGTTTGGTGGGGATGATTACAGGACCGTGTTCGTGACGACAGCCCGCAAGGGGTTGGACCCCGAGGAGCTGGCAGCCCAGCCGCAGGCTGGTGGCATTTTTGCGTTCCGGACGGACGTTCCGGGCAATCCGCAGCACAGTTTCGTGCTGGAAGGTGTCTGATCCTTCGTCTGTTGAGGGTAGACCTGCCAGGAAAGGGGCTTTCGAGGGCCCCTTTCGTCCATGTCAGCCCAGCAGGGCCTGAATACGGGGAACAAGAGGGGCATCGGCCTTGGGCATGGGGTATTCATCCAACCTTGAGGCAGGCACCCATGCCAGTGTCTGGCCTTCCCGCCCGACAGGGTCATTCTCCCACTCCCGGACAAGATAGAGCGTCATGAGCAGGTGGAAGGTAGCACAGTCTTCACTGACAAACGTGAAGGGTTCCAGGCGGTCGGGTTGAACGGTAATGCCCAGCTCTTCATGGAGCTCCCGTGCCAGGGCGGTTTCCGGGGATTCGGGTACTTCCACCTTTCCACCGGGAAATTCCCACAGTCCGGCAAAGGTTTTTCCCTCCGGCCGCTGTGCCAGCAGGACAGAGCCATCCGGCTGGATGAGGATGGCTGCCACGACAAGCAGAGTGTGGGGACGGAAAGGTGAGGTCATCAGAGGCTCCGTATCCAGAATGTCCTGTTGTATGGGATGCCAGTTGAAAATGCGCCTTTTATGTCACAGGGGAAAGAGGAAACGTTAAAAAAACGTCATAACCTTTGCGGCAGAGGCTGCTGCTCTGTAGGAAGTCCACCATAACATGAGTTGATAGCTGCCCTGACAGGGAGACAACCCTGACATGGGCTTTTTATTGTGTGCCAATATTGTTGGGAGTGCCAGACGCATTGCGCCGCCATCTTCTTCTGTCCTCTGCTGCCATTTTTCTGGGAATGGGGAGTGGAACTGCCTTTGCCCAGACCCGTTCATCAACTCCGGTGAGTTCTGCTGGTAAAACGGCAGGTGTTTCTGCCGCACAGCATGGTGGGCACACCCTGACGGGGCACCGGCATGGCAGTCGCCGGGATATGACAGGCAAGGGTGGAAACCAGGCAGCAGCGGCAGGGACTGGTGCAGGGCGTGTGAAGGCGGCCAGCCATCACAGGCCGAAATATGTGTCTGCTCATGGGGTGCAGAGCCTGTCCGTCCATGCCTCGCATGTCAGCCGGGCGGCGGAGCTGGTCGTACCGAAAAGCGTGATGAAGGAATATGTGCCCGGGACCAGCCCCTACAAGGCACTGGACCGTATGCCGGGCGTGAGCTTCACCTCCACGGACCCGTTCGGAATCGACAGTTTCGGGGCGAATCTGTACGTCCGTGGCTTCTTCATGAACCAGCTGGGCGTGACGCTGGATGGCATTCCCCTGAATGACCAGACCTATCAGTCCGTCAATGGTCTGAGCCTTGCCTCGGCCATCATTCCTGATGATATCGGCAGCATGACGATGTCGCAGGGTGGGGGTGGCGTGGACGTGCCGTCCACCAACACGCTGGGCGGGACCATCCGTTTCACCTCCAGCGATCCGTCCGACAGGCTGGGGGGCAAGGTCAGCCAGGCTTTTGGCAGTTATGGGTCTTACCGCACCTATGCCCGGTTTGATTCCGGCCGTCTGAATGACTCCGGCACGAAATTCTACACCTCCTACGCCCGTACGGATGAAGGCATGTGGGAGGGGAAGGGGGACCAGTTCCTTCAGCAGGTCAATGCCAAGCTGGTGCAGCCGCTTGGCGAGCGCAGCAGGGTTTCGGCCTTCTTCGACTGGACGGACCTTCAGCAGCAGAACTATCCGGACCTCTCACTGGGGATGATCAACAATCTGGGCTGGCGTGTCCCGCATCTCTACCCGGATTATGGCAAGGCCTATCAGTGGGCGCAGCAGTGCAATAACAGCCCGAACAATTTCATGGCCTATCCGGGGTCCAACGGGCAGGTGAATGCCTGTCAGATGCCCTATTATGACGGTGGGCAGCATGAGACCAATTTTCTGGGTGGCCTGAATCTTGATCTTGCCCTGACGGACCATCTGACATGGCATACCACGGCCTATGGTCACGCCCAGTCCGGCAATTACAGCTACACGGCTGCCGCATCCGCCGCTTCGGAGGACCCGGACCTGCAGGTCGCCACGCCGAATGGCGTGCCGCTCTATCAGGAAGTCTGGAAGAACAGCCAGCAGCGTTTCGGCATCAACAGCAGTCTGGACTATCGCTGGAGGCATCACAGGATCAACACGGGTGTCTGGTACGAGAACAACAACCAGACCGCCGGGCTTTACAATTATCTGGAGCCGGAGCTGGGGGCGGGTGCGCCCGTCAAGGCGGTCGGGCCTTACAATGTGTATGGGCCGGCCGACCGGGTCTATAATTTCAGATGGCGTACCAATGTGGTGCAGACCCACCTTCAGGACACCTACACCATCCTCAAGGGGTTGACGCTGACAGCGGGCTTCCGCTCCCTGATCTCCCAGACATCCGGTGGCGGGCATGAGAATGACGACTCATGGGCGGCTCTGGATGCCGGTGGCCTGCCCTCCGGCTCCCTTCATGCCACGGGAGCTTTCCTGCCCCATTTCAATCTGGACTGGCGTCTGAACCGGCAGAACGAGTTCTACATCGACGTCTCCAAGAACATGCGGGCCTATGAGGTCTCCGGCACGGGTGTGGCCAACTCGCTCTTCTCCGTGCCCAACCAGCAGGAGTTTCTGCGGCAGAAGGCGCAGACCAAACCGGCCCGGGCCTGGACCTACATGGGGGGGTATCGTTTCACGTCTTCCATCGTGCAGCTGGATGCGACCGTCTATCACTCCACCCTGATGCACGAGCTTCTGGCTGGGGCACGGGGAACGATGTTCAATCCGATTTCTGAAGAATTCGATTTCGGGCGCATCTCCATGACGGGGGCCAATGGCAGCGTGTCCGTCCGTCCCCTGCCGGGGCTGATCATCACCAATACGCTCAGTTACAACAAGGGCACCTATGACCGGAACGTGACCTCCAGTGCCGGGAATTATTACCCGCTGAAGGGCAAGAACATCGTCAATTACCCGGCGTGGATGTACAAGGCTTCCATCGCCTATACATGGCGTGGGCTGAATGCGCATTTTGATGCCAACTATTTTGGCAGGCGGTATTACAGCTTCATGAACGACACCTCAATCGGCAGCTACTGGCTGGCCAATACGGGGGTGACTTATACGTTCAGGAAACTGGCAGGCGTGCGGGACCTGACGGTCAGCTTCAACGTCTACAACCTGTTCAACAACAAATATATCGCCATGATGGGTGAGAACAACAACCCGCCCGTGGGGGATTACCAGTCCCTGGAGCGCGGGGCGACACGGGAATATTTCGGAACGATCAGTGCAGCCTTCTGACTGGTCCGCAGCATGAAGAACGGCCCGCTCTGGTTTCAGGCGGGCTGTTCTGCTGTTCAGCGGGCTTCTTCGGCCAGTTCGGCACTCAGGGCGGTGATGAACTGCGAGGCGACCCGGCCGGAGCGGCTGCCCCGCTGCATGGCCCATTGCAGGGCACGCCGGTGCAGCTCCTCCCTGGCGATGGGGAGCTGCCTCTCCTCCGCATAGGCATTGATGATGCTGAGATAATGGGGCTGGGAAGCACCATAGAGGCCGATCCACAGGCCGAACCGGTCGGAGAGGGACACCTTCTCCTCGATGGCCTCGCCCGGGTTGATGGCATCCCCCGCTTCATTCTCGATCATGTTCTGCGGCATGAGGTGGCGGCGGTTGGAGGTGGCATAGACCAGCACATTGTCAGGCCGTCCGGCGATGCCCCCATCCAGGACCGATTTCAGGGACTTGTAATCCGCATCCTGCGTCTCGAAGGAGAGATCGTCACAGAACAGGATGACCCGGCGGGAGGTGCGGCGCAGCAGGGCCAGAAGCTGCGGCAGGGTGGCGAGGTCATCCCGTGGAATCTCGATCAGTGCCAGCGGGGGCTGGCCGTTCCTGCGCTGTTCCTCATTGACGGCCAGAAGACAGGCCTTGACGAGCGAGGACTTGCCCATGCCTCTGGCACCCCAGAGCATCACGTTGTTGGCTGCCAGTCCGTGGGCAAAGAAGCGTGTGTTGCCCATGACCTGCCTGATCTGCCGGTCAATGCCCTTCAGCAGCTTCAGCGGGACGGCCTGCATGTGGGGGATGGGCAGCAGATGGCCGCTCCCGCCCTGCCAGATGAAGCTGTCCTGCGTGGGGTCATCCAGCATGGCAGGGTTTGCTGGTGGAGGAGCCATGCGTTCCAGACTTTCGGCAATGCGGGTCAGGAGAGGGAGAAGAGCGGTTGCTGGCATGGTCTTCCTGTGTAATGAGCTTGACGTGACGGTCTGGCACGATATGGTCCGCAATTATCTCATCAAGATGGAACCAACACCACCTATGCACAATATTCTTTTTTCCACGGCTTATGCCGCTGATGCCGGTACCAATGGCGGCGCCTTCAGTTCGGCAGCGCTTGTGCAGTATGCACCTTTCGTGCTGATCTTTGTGGTCTTCTATTTCTTCCTGATCCGCCCACAGCAGAAGCGCCAGCGTGAACTGCGGGAGGAGCAGAACAGCCTGCGTCGTGGTGACCGGATTGTCACGGCAGGTGGCATCGTGGGGACGGTACAGAACACCCGTGATGATTCGCAGGAAGTGGATGTGGAAATCGCACAGGGCGTGAAGGTGAAGGTCATCCGCAGTACGATCACGACCATCCTGCGGCGTGAGGGCAAGCCTGCCAACGAGGCGTAAGGGAACGTTCCTCAGCGGGTTTCATGCCCAGCTGGCACCATAAAGAAAAGGCCCTGCCACGATGAACCGTGGCAGGGCCTTTCTCATGTCGGGTGGGCCGGACGATCAGGCACCCTTTAGGCAGCTCTCGGCGTACTCGTAGTTGGCGAGACGGTCGAGGAAGTTGGTGACGTAGTCCGGACGACGGTTGCGGAAGTCCAGATAGTAGGAGTGCTCCCACACATCCAGCCCCAGCAGCGTACGCCCCTCATCCTCGGAGAGCGGATTGGCGGCATTGGCCGTCTTGGTGACCTTGAGCTTGCCATCGGAGCCCAGAACCAGCCATGCCCAGCCAGACCCGAACTGTGTCGTGGCAGCCTGCTTGAAAGCGGCCTTGAAGGCATCAACGGAGCCGAAATCCTCGGTCAGTTTCTTCTCCAGCGCACCGGGGATGCGGCCGCCGTTGGGGGAGAGGCAGTTCCAGAAGATGCAGTGGTTCCAGTGCTGGCCGGCATTGTTGAAGACCGGGGCCAGGGAGGAATCAGCGTGAGACAGGGCAATGATTTCTTCAAGGGCCTTGCCTGCCAGTTCCGGCTTGCTCTCGACGAAGCCGTTCAGGGCTGTGACATAGGCCTGATGGTGCTTGCCGTGGTGCAGCTCCAGTGTTTCCTGGCACATGCCGGCATCGGCCAGGGCGTTTTCGGCATAGGGGAGTTTTGGGAGTTCAAAAGCCATGTGAATCTTCCTTGACATATGAGGGGCAGGAGGCATCCCTCCTGCCAATTCATGACCCCCTCTAGCTATGGTTGCCGGGCGGCAACGTCAAGGTGTGTGGGGCGGAGTGTCTTAAAAAAAGAGTAAAACAGTCCCAATAGTGGGAAGAAGGGCCGCTGGGTACCTTTCAGCGGTTGGCAGCCTCCCGTTCCATCCGGGCAATCAGGGCGGAGTAATCGTCATCAGCATGATTCCGATTGGAGGCGGCCAGATTCTGGGAGGCTGCCGCCATGCCGTGCATCGGGACGCCACAGCGGCGGGCGGCCTCCATCAGCAGGCCCATGTCCTTGCTCATCAGGCGGGTTGGAAACTGGGAGGGGAAATGCCCTGCCTTGCCCATGCCGATCTTGCGCTTGTGATGGGGGCTGATGACGGCCAGTTCCTGAAGGGCATCGAAAAGGACGCTGCGCTCCACGCCAGCGGCCAGGCCATAGGCGATCCCTTCAGCAATGATGTTCAGCGTGCCCCCCATGATGCCGTTGACGACGAGCTTCAGCCGGGCTGCGCTCCCGGCCGGACCGGCATGGATGGTGATGCGGCCGATATGGTCCAGAATGGGGCGGGCGAGCGTTACGGTTGCTTCCGGGCCTCCCACCAGCATGATGAGGGCCCCTTTTTCGGCTTCCGGCGTGCTGCCTGACATGGGGGCGTCCAGCACGGCGACATTGCGCTCACCCAGCAGGGCTGCGAGGTGGTCGGCCTGTTCCGGTGAGACGGTGGAGGTGTCCAGCACGAGCTGCCCGCTCCGCAATCCCGCCAGGAGGCCATCCGGGCCATGCAGGGTCGTGTTTTCCGCCTCGTCATTCGGGACACAGATGATGATGGCGTCGCTCCTTTCCGCCACGAGGCGGGGAGAGGCCAGCATGGGGACATCCGCCTCAGCGCCATTGCTCCGGCCTGATGGCGTGTGAGCGACGACATCGTATCCGGCCCGGACCAGATTGCGCCCCATGAGGGACGCCATGGCACCATAACCGATGAAACCGATGGTCTTGATGGACATGGGTGGGTTCCTTCCAGGGTTTGTTGAGTCAGTCTGTATGGAGGAGATGGACCGGGGTGGGCGGGGATTAAAGAGGGATGGCGGAAGCGTGATGGAAAGCCGCCATGAAAAAACCCCGCCGGAGCGGGGTTGGAAAAGGATCATTCCTCGTCGTCGTAATCTTCTGCATCGGCCGGGTGGCGGATGGGGGGACGGGACCGGTTGTCCGCATTGCGGCGGGTGAAGTGGTGAGCAATGTCAGCCAGTTCCACGAAGTGGTCTGTCTGGCGGCGCAGGTCGTCACCAATCATCGGTGGTGTCGTCTTGACGGAGGAAATGACCGTGACCCGCACGCCACGGGACTGCACGGCCTCCACGGCACGGCGCAGGTCGGAATCCCCGCTGACGATCACGATATGGTCCAGCCGGGGGGCCTGTTCGATCAGGTCCACGGCCAGCTCGACATTCATGTTGCCCTTTACGCGGCGCTGGCCGGACTGGTTGGTGAATTCCCGTGCCGTCTTGGTGACCAGATGATAGCCGTTATAGGCCAGCCAGTCTGTCAGCGGGCGGAGGGGGGAGTAATCTTCCGTCTCCGGCATGGCCGCATAATAGAAGGCCCGCTGGAAGGAACACTGCTGTTCGAAAAGATCCCGCAGGGCGAGGAAATCGACCTCGAACCCCAGGTTGCGTGCGGCGTGGTGCAGGCTGGCCCCGTTGATGAAAAGTGATGTGCGATCGTTTTTGCGTAGGAGAAGGTTGGACATATGGCTCACATATGGTCTTGGGTTAGTCTTGGGTGCGGGGAGTGTTGATCAAGAAATGTCCTGTCAGTCTCGGGCAGGGCTGCCCTTTGATTGTTTCCCTGTTCCGTATGTATGGCGGACTCAGCACCAGATCTGATGATGGAAGGCATGTCGGGTGGAGAAAGCAGGACAGCCTCCTGCTTCCCTCTTACAGCTTTGCGTTGCGTCAATAAAGGCCTTTGTGGTAACAAAAGTCCAGATTGTGAGATAGCAATGGGATGGGCTGCCTGTTTCGGCAGGTGGGGCTGTCCCGGCCCGTTTGCAGGGGCCATTTCAGCATGTGAGTGGGGAGCGCCGGTTTTATGGCACGTGTGACCGTAGAGGACTGCATCGAGAAGGTTCCGAACCGTTTTGACCTGGTGCTGCTGGCCGCCCAGCGGGCCCGTGGTCTTTCCCGCGGGGAGGAGATGCAGGTTCCGCGGGATAATGACAAGAATACCGTTGTTGCCCTGCGTGAGATCGCCGAGGATCATGTGAGCCTCGAGGGGCTGAAGAACGGCATTGTCCGCTCCATGAGCAACCAGCCGGAAGTTGAGCCTTCCGATGAGGAAGTGATGGACCTCATCCCGACAGACCAGAACATTTTCGGTCTTCAGGATGTATCTGCGGAAGAGGAAGCTGCCAACATGGCAGCTGATGAAGCCGGCTCCGGCCGGGGGCGTCGCTAAGCCTTTCAGGAACTGAGGTGTGCGCCCTGGGGAAGGGCCCCCTTTTCTTCGCCTTCGGGCGGGGATGGGATGCAGGTTCTTCCATCAGTGAAGAATGGGGGCTGATCCATGGCTGATGAAACGCTGCTTTCCACCGATCTCCCGGCGGAGACGGTGGCTGGTGCCGGGGACGCCCTCTTGCAGGATTTCCACCCCTCCATAAGCGGCCTGCTGGAGCGGGTCCGCTGTTACGATCCCCATGCTGATCTGGCCCTGATGCAGGAGGCCTACGATCTGGCCGCCAAAGCCCATGAGGGTCAGTGCCGGGACAATGGTGATCCTTACATCACCCATCCGATTGCCGTGGCCAACATACTGGCCGGGTTCCGTATGGACCCCGTGTCCATCATGGTGGGTTTCCTGCATGATACCGTGGAGGATACGGGCATCTCTCTGGAGATGCTGGCAGGGCGTTTTGGCAAGGATGTAGCGGCCATCGTTGATGGCGTGACCAAGCTGACACGGCTGGAGCTTCAGTCCGACAGGACCAAGCAGGCGGAGAATTTCCGCAAGCTGGTGCTCGCCATGTCGCGGGACATCCGTGTGCTCATTGTCAAGCTGGCGGACCGGCTGCACAACATGCGGACGCTGCATTATGTCCAGCGGACAGACCGGCGGCAGCGTATCGCCAGGGAAACACTGGACATCTACGCCCCTCTGGCCGAACGCATCGGCATGGACCGGGTGAAGACGGAACTCCAGGATATTGCCTTTGTCAATCTGGAGCCGGAGGCTGATGCCACCATCCGGGCCCGGCTGAATTACCTGCGTGGGCAGGGTGCGGACATGATCGAGCAGATACGCTGCGAGCTGGCCACACTCTGCAAGGAAGCCGGGGTGGAGGGGGCGACCGTCATCGGGCGGGAAAAATCCCCCTATTCCATCTGGGAAAAGATGAAGCGGCGGAATGTTGCTTTCGAGCAGCTTTCCGACATCATGGCGTTCCGCATTCTCGTGCCCACGAGAGAGGCCTGCTATGCGGCGCTGGGGGCGGTGCACGGGGCCTACCCCATGATTGCCGGACGCTTCAAGGACTACATCTCCACCCCCAAGACGAACGGCTACCAGTCCCTGCATACAGGGGTGACGCTCTATCGGCCGCACAGCCAGAAGATCGAGGTGCAGATACGCACACCGGAGATGCACGATCTGGCAGAGAATGGCGTGGCCTCCCACTGGAGCTACAAGGATGGCAGCAGCCCCAGCGAGCATGAGACGGCCGTTCTTTCGGAAACATTCGGGGCCTATACCCGCAAGCTGCGTTGGGTGCAGGACCTGCTGGACATTCTGGAGGACAGTCAGGGGCCGGACGAGTTTCTGGAGAATACCAAGCTCGAACTCTATCAGGATCAGGTCTTCTGCTTCACCCCCAAGGGACAGCTCATTTCCCTGCCTCGTGGGGCTACGCCGGTGGATTTTGCCTATGCCGTACACAGTCAGGTCGGGGACCGGTGTGTGGGGGCCAAGGTCAATGGGCGTCTTGTCCCGCTGAAGCATGTTCTGGAGAATGGCGACCAGATCGACATCATGACGGCACGGGGGGGCACGCCGTCCCCGTCATGGGAGCGGTTTGTCGTCACGGGCAAGGCCCGTGCCCGTGTGCGGCGCTTCGTGGCCCTTCAGCAGCGGCAGAACAACGTTGAGAATGGCCGTGGTGCTGTTGCCCGTGCGTTCCGCCAGAAAGGTGTTGATGGGTCGGAGAAAGTGCTGGAGGGCCTTCTTGGCACGCTGAAGCAGAACAGCCTTGATGAGCTGTATGGCAGCGTCGGGGCCGGGCAGCTGGACCCGAGGGATGTTGTAGGGGCGGCCTATCCGGAGCTGTCCCGTCAGGGGCAGGTGCCCCGTATCGTGCCCGGCCTGTCCCCCCGGCTGGAGGGAAGGCTGGACCAGAAGCCCCTGCCGCCAAGACGGCCTTCCAGTTATGAGGGCACGTTGGTCAATGGTGTCGGGCGGGGTATTGAACTGCACTTTGCGGGTTGCTGCCGTCCTTTGCCGGGGGACCGCATCGTGGGCATCATTGCCCAGGGCAAGGGAGTGACCGTACATCGGCGCAAATGCCACAATCTCAGCATGTTTTCGGACATGCCCGAGCGCTTTCTTGAAATCTCATGGAGTGAGGAGGCCCTTGGGCGGACAGGGCGGGATGCCCCCCGTTACACGGCCCGCCTTTCCGTCGTGGCGGGAAATGACCCGGCTGTTCTGGCAGCGCTGACCAACCTGGCCACACGGCACGAGGCCAGCGTGATCAATCTGCGGATCGTGAACCGCCAGCTGGATTTCATGGAAATTCTGGTGGACCTCGAGGTGCGGAGCAAGGGGCATCTGGCAACGGTTCTGGCAGGGTTCCGGGCCGAGAAGGGTGTTCTTCAGGCCGAACGGACAAAGGGATGACCTCATGATTCTGGGGATCGGGGTTGATCTCTGCTCCATCGGGCGGATCGAACGGGCCCTGGCCCGCCATGGGGATGCGTTTCTGGAGCGTGTGTTCACGCTGGAGGAGCGTCAGTATGTGCAGGCATTGCGGGGGGCGGCCCGGGCAGGGGCCTGTGCCAAACGCTGGGCAGCGAAGGAGGCCTGCGCCAAGGCTTTGGGAACAGGCTTTGCCCAGGGGGTGCAGCTTCAGGATATTTCCGTGGGGCGGAATGATCTGGGGGCTCCTGTGCTCAGCCTTTCGGGCGCAGCGGCGACCCTTCTGGACCAGCGCCTGCCAGCAGGGCATCGGGCCGAATTGCTGTTGAGCCTGAGTGATGAGCCGCCCATGGCCATGGCACAGGTGCTGATACAGGCTGTTGCCCTTTAGTCTTGGCGGCTTGAAATATCGTCAGGATGGAATTAACGCATGACCCGGCGGGTCAGGCAGGCTATGGCAGAAACGGGCAGGGCAGTCTGCCTGCTTCTTGCCAGAACAGGATGAACAGGGACCATGAACGAAGACAGACAGGAAGAACAGACAGAAAAGCCGGAAAGCCTTCTGGCCTCCATAAGACAGATTCTTCTATGGCTCATTCTGGTGGTTGCCGTACGTTCACTGCTGGTCGAACCGTTCAATATTCCGTCTGCCTCCATGATCCCGACCCTTCAGGTCGGGGATTTTGTGGCGGTCTCCAAGATGAGCTACGGTTATTCCCGGTATTCTTTTCCGTTCTCGCCGCCGTTCATTTCGGGACGTGTGTTCGCTTCCATGCCGCACCGTGGGGATGTGGCGGTGTTCCGGTTCACCAAGGATACGTCAGTCGATTACATCAAGCGGATTGTCGGCCTGCCCGGGGATCGCATCCGCATGGAACAGGGGCATCTCTTCATCAATGGTCAGGAAGTGCCGCGGGAGGACCGGGGGCATTACAGCGTGATGGATGAGCGGGGCTATGTGCTGTCTGGGACCCGTTATCGGGAAATGCTGCCCCGGGAGGATGGCAAGACGGTACCGCATGATATCCTGAAGATGCGGGATGATGACCTTGCCAACAATACGCCTGAATATACCGTGCCAGAGGGCTGTCTGTTTGCCATGGGGGATGACCGGGATGACAGTTCGGACAGCCGCTTTCAGGGAGGGCATGAGAGCGGTGCCTGTGCTGTCCCTGCCGGGCGTGATTATCTGACGGATAGCGGCGGTCATGATCTGGGGTTCGTGCCTGTGATCAATCTGGTCGGACGGGCAAAGATGGTGCTGTTCTCCGTTGATATGCGGCATCCGGCCTGGCAGTTCTGGTATTGGCCGACAGAGATACGCTGGGGCCGTTTCCTGCGTGGTATTGACGAATGATGACACGTGATGAGGCTGTCCGCCATGTCGAGGCGAAGCTGGAACACCGTTTTGCTGACCCCGCACTTCTGCATGAGGCTTTGACCCACCGGTCCGCCGTGCCACGGCGGCAGGGACGGAACCGGGGGCGGCAGAAGGGGCATGCTCCGGGGAAAACGCCACGGGGGCAGGGGTCCAACGAGCGTCTGGAGTTCGTGGGGGACAGGGTGCTTGGCCTGCTGATGGCGGAATGGCTCTTTGAGCGCTATCCGGAGGAGCAGGAAGGCGCTCTGGGGGCCCGCCACGCCCATCTGGTCTCCCGTCCTGTTCTGGCCCGGATTGCGGAAGGGATTGAGCTTTCCGAGGCGATACAGATTGCCCAGCATGAGGAAAGTGCCGGCATACGTGTTCTGGCCAGCGTTCTGGCCGATGCGATGGAAGCCCTGCTGGGCGCACTCTATCTGGATGCCGGGCTGGACCCGGCCCGGCATGTGGTCCGTCGCCTCTGGGACAGGGACATCGAGAAGAGTGGACAGCCCCACAAGGAGCCGAAAACGCTGCTTCAGGAGTTTCTGCTGGGGCGTGGCGAGGCCTTGCCGCATTATGAACTGACCGCCGCTGATGGGCCGTCCCATGCACCGATCTTCCGTGTGGAGGTCCGGGCACTGGGGCAGGTGGGTGTTGGCCGTGCAGGCAGCAAGCGGCTGGCTGAAAGTGCGGCGGCGACAGATTTGCTGAAGAAGATGGGGCAGGAGACAGAACGTGCCTGAGGATACAGAAAAGACCGCCACGGGCGGAGAGACACGCTGCGGTTTTGTTGCTCTTGTCGGGGCTCCCAATGCAGGAAAATCCACCCTGCTGAACCGCATGGCTGGGGCCAAGCTGTCCATCGTCAGCCCCAAGGCGCAGACGACACGGTTCCGTACGCTTGGCATTGTGATGCGGGATGCGGCGCAGATCGTGTTTGTGGACCTGCCGGGCATCTTCAAGCCCCGCCGACGGCTGGACCAGGCGATGGTCAATGCTGCCTGGAGCGGGTCGCAGGATGCTGACCTCAACCTGCTGCTGGTGGATAGCCGCATCGGTCTGACAGACGAGATCAGGGAGATCATCGCTCGACTGAAAGAGGGGAAGCGGCCTGTCTGGCTGGTGCTGAACAAGACAGACCTCATCCAGCGGGATCAGCTTCTGCCCCTGACGAAGGCCATCACGGACCTCCTGCCGGTGGAAGAGGTCTATATGGTCAGTGCCCGGTCCGGTGATGGGGTTGAGGGCCTGCTGGACGGGTTGGCCAGGGCCATGCCCGTTGGGCCTTACCATTACCCTGAAGATGATCTGACAGATCTGCCAGACCGTCTGCTGGCAGCGGAAATCGTGCGGGAGCAGGTCTTCCTCCAGACCCATGAGGAGATTCCCTACCATGCCACGGTGGAGACGGAATCCTTCAAGACACGCAAGGACGGATCCATCCGCATCGACGTGACGATCTACGTGTCACGGGCAGGGCACAAGGCCATCCTCATCGGGGAGCGGGGGCAGCGCATCCGGGAGATCGGGATGCGGGCCCGGAAACAGCTGGAAGGCCTTCTGGATGCTCCCTGCCATCTTTTCCTCAATGTGAAGGAGAGGGCTGCGTGGGACAAGGAAACAGCCCGCCTGCGGGCCCTCGGTCTTGCAGATTATGGCTGAAGCGCACGAGTTTCGCTTGTTCATGCAGGGGTAGCTCTGTATGAGGGAGCAGACAGATTTCAGGACATCATCAACCAGAGAGCCGGTACGATCATGAGCACCGCCCCCCAAGAGCCGAACTTCCCTTATAAACGGGTCCTTCTCAAAGTGTCTGGCGAGGCGCTGATGGGCAAGGGAACTGCCGGTGTTGACCCGGAGATGGTGGACATGGTGGCTGCGGACATCGCCGGTGTGGCCGCTCTGGGCGGGCAGGTCTGTCTCGTCGTGGGGGGAGGCAACATCTTCCGTGGACTGGCCGCTGCCGCCAAGGGAATGGACCGGGTGCAGGGGGACTATGCCGGGATGCTGGCAACGGTCATCAATGCCCTGATGCTCCAGAATGCGCTGGAGAAGCGTCATGTGGAGACCCGGGTGATGACGGCCATCCACATGGCCTCCATTGCCGAGCCTTATATCCGCCGCCGGGCCGTCCGTCATATGGAGAAGGGCCGTGTGGTCATCTTCGCAGCCGGTACGGGCAATCCGTTCTTCACAACTGATACGGCTGCTGCCCTGCGGGCGAACGAGATGGAGTGCGATGCCCTCTTCAAAGGAACGCAGGTTGATGGTGTCTATTCCGATGATCCTCGCCTGAATCCCGATGCCGAGCGTTATGAACAGCTGACCTACATGGATGCCCTGGCCCGCAATCTGAAGGTCATGGATGCAGCAGCTGTCAGTCTCGCCCGGGAGAATGCTCTGCCGATCATCGTGTTCAACATGCATGCGCCGGGGGCTTTTGCGGCAGCCATGAAAGGTGAAGGGCGCTTCACCCGGATTGTTGAGGGTTGAGAGCGAGCGACCAGATTACCATGTCAGTCCGCACCGGCTGACGAACGGAACGATTACTGAGGAAGTGATTTGCCATGAGCACAGAACTGAACGACCTGCTTGATGACCTCAAACGTCGCATGGAAGGGGCGCTGGAGAGCCTGCGCCGTGATCTCTCTGGCCTGCGCTCCGGCCGTGCCAGCCCGAACCTTCTGGAGCCGGTACGTGTGGAGGCTTATGGCTCCGTGGTGCCCCTCTCCCAGGTTGGTTCCGTTGCCGTGCCGGAAGCCCGGATGCTGACGGTCTCTGTCTGGGATGCCAGTGTTGTTTCCTCTGTTGAGAAAGCCATCCGTGACAGTGGGCTGGGGCTGAACCCTGCTGCTGAAGGGCAGACCATCCGTGTGCCCATCCCGCAGTTGACAGAGGAACGACGCAACGAGATGGCCAAGGCCGCTGCCCGTTACGCCGAAGGTGGCCGTGTGGCCGTGCGTGGTGTCCGCCGGGATGGCATGGACAAGGCCAAGGCCCTGGAAAAGAATGGCGATATCAGTCAGGACGACATGAAGGTCTGGACGGCTGCCATCCAGAAGCTGACAGATGAGCATATCGGCCGTGTGGACAGCCTGCTGGCTGACAAGGAGCGGGACATCAAACAGGTCTGATCGCCAGAACATTGTCGGAACTTCACCCTTCTTCCCGCCCGGCTGGCACACTCCCACGTCATGTTGCCGTCATCATGGATGGCAACGGACGCTGGGCCAGAGCACGTGGCGTACCGATCGCACAGGGCCATCGTGAGGGAGGCGAGGCCGTGCAGCGTTGCGTCCGTGCCGCCATGGAGCATGGGGTGGATTATCTGACACTCTATGCATTCTCATCAGAGAACTGGCGCCGGTCTGGTGAGGAGATCAGCGACCTGACAGGGCTGATGCAGTTTTATCTGCGGCATCGTTTCCGGGAGCTGGATGAGCAGGGTGTCCGGCTGCGCATCATTGGTGATCCTGAACGTTTCGGGGCGTCTTTCTGCCGGGAGCTGCGTCGGGCAGAGGAAAAGACATGCCACAATACCCGGCTGACTCTGGCTCTGGCTCTTTCCTATGGCAGTCGTGCGGAGATTGCCGGAAGTGCCCGCCATTTGGCCGAACGGGTCCGGGCGGGCACGCTGGAGCCGCATGAGATTGACGAAGCCCTGTTCGCCAGTGCCCTCCAGACGCATGACATGCCCGACCCCGACCTTGTCATGCGGACGAGTGGAGAGAGCCGACTTTCCAATTTCCTGCTCTGGCAATCCGCCTATGCAGAACTTGTGTTTCTTGACGTGCTCTGGCCGGATTTCGGTGAGAAGGATTTTGCCGAGGCCATGATGCGGTACATGCGCCGTCAGAGGCGTTTCGGTGGGCGACCAGAATGACAGAGTTGCAGAAACGCATCCTCTCCAGCCTTGTGATTGTTCCGGTGGTGCTCCTCTGTCTCTGGTTTGGTGGATGGGCCTATCGGGTACTGGTGCTGCTCGTCATGGTCGGGATTGTCTGGGAAGGGGAAACCCTGCTTGGCCAGCCGATGAAAAGTCTGCGGGGTGCTCTGCTTCTGCTCTGGCCTCTCTGTGGTGGACTGATCGCCATCAAAGGGCAGTGGTTTGCGGCCTTTTACCTTCTGGTGTCCAGCGTCCTGTTTGGCAGGCGGGCCTGCGGTCCGGTTCTGGTGGCCATGCTGGGTGGTTTTTCCCTGCTCTGGCTGCGGGGGCGGCCTGACGGTTTTTTGGAGACCTTTTTCGTCATTTTCGCCGTCATAGCCAGTGACAGCTGCGCCTACGCCACCGGGCGTCTGATTGGCGGGCCGAAACTGGCCCCGGCCATTTCTCCCGGCAAGACCATTTCCGGCTCGCTGGGGGGCATCGTGGGAGCCGTGATCCTCGGCGGGCTGGTCGGGCACTGGTCGGGTCATGGTTGGTCGTTCTCTGCCTGCCTGACGGGCGGAGTGATTGCCGTGGCGGCCCAGGCAGGCGATCTGCTGGAGAGTGCCTTCAAGCGGCGTCTGGGCGTCAAGGATTCAGGGCGGCTCATCCCGGGTCATGGGGGACTGCTGGACCGGCTGGATGCCCTCCTGCTGGCGGCCCCTGTTGCAGCCATCCTGGCCCTCATGGCCGGAGAGGGGCCATTCTGGCAGCTTTTCCGTTAAGTCTTATTCTGGAGCGGCAGTCTCTGCTATAGGTCTGTCATGAGGCAGACCCGCCATCACGTATCATGTTGAAATCATCAAGGGAGAGGTATTCCATGGGGGGAGGTTCCGGGCGTCGGCGCATTAGCGTGCTTGGCAGTACAGGCAGCATTGGTGTCTCGACAGTCGATCTTCTGAAGCAGCAGGCAGACTCCATCCAGGTGCGGGCTCTCGTGGGGGGAAAGAACGCTGCCCTTCTGGCCGAACAGGCCCGTGAGCTGAACGCCGAGCTGGCCGTCCTGAATGATGAGCAGCATTACGAGGAGCTGAAAGAGCGTCTCGCTGGCACCGGCGTGAAGGTAGCTGCCGGACGGCAGGCTGTCATCGAGGCCGGTGCGCTGGAAGCGGACTGGACGATGGCCGCCATCACTGGGGCTGCCGGCTTGGCCCCCACGCTGGAAGCCATCCGCAACGGGCACAAGGTGGCTCTGGCCAACAAGGAAGCTCTCGTTTGTGCTGGCAACGTCATGCTGGAAGCTGTGCGTGATGCCGGAGCCGAGCTGCTGCCCGTTGATTCCGAACATAATGCGATCGTGCAGTCCCTGGGTGGGGCGGACATGTCCCTCGTGGAGAAGATCGTCCTCACGGCCTCTGGCGGACCGTTCCGCTGCTCCACGAAGGAGGAGATGGCGAAAGCCACGCCCGAACAGGCCCTGAAGCATCCCACATGGTCCATGGGGGCCAAGATCACGATTGACTCCGCCTCCATGGCCAACAAGGGGCTGGAGGTCATCGAGGCCGCCCGCCTGTTCGATCTGCCGGAACATCAGATAGACGTGCTGGTTCACCCGCAGTCAGTCGTGCATGGCATGGTCTGTTTCCGTGATGGCAGCTTCGTGGCCCAGATGGGGACGGCGGACATGCGGATTCCCATCGCACACACGCTGGCCGCCCCGACCCGGATGCAGACGGGATGCGAGCGTCTGGATTTCGTGAAGCTCGGGCAGATGAATTTCGAGGCAGTGGATGAGGACCGCTTCATCCCGCTGCGTCTGGCCCGTCAGGTCCTGCGGGCTGGTGGCGTGGCCCCGACCGTGTTCTCCGCTGCCAACGAGATTGCCGTGGAGGCTTTTCTCGCCGGGAAGATCCGTTTCCTTGGCATTGGTGAGCTGATTGATGCCAGCCTTCAGGCTATGCCGGAAAACCCGGTGCCGACATCTCTGGAGGATGTCTATCACTGGGACGAAATGGGGCGTGAGCTGGCCCGGACACAGATGAAGCGGATGGCCGACCATGCATAGTCTTCAGAGCATCCTTGCCGGTCTGGCCGTTTTCGGGATCGTCGTCTTCATTCACGAGCTGGGCCATTATCTGGCCGCACGCTGGCGTGGTGTGCAGGTGACCGTCTTTTCCATCGGGTTCGGTCCTGCACTGACATCATGGAAGGACCGGGTCGGAACACGCTGGCAGATCAGCCTGCTGCCGCTGGGAGGGTATGTCAAACTCCACGGGTTTGAGAACCGTCCCGATGCGCCCCGGGAAGAAGGTGACGAGAATGCCTTCAACCGCAAGTCTGTCCTCTCGCGGGCAATCGTGACGGTGGCGGGGCCTGTCTTCAACTTCCTGCTGACGATCCTTCTGTTCGTGGTGCTGCTGTCCTGCTTTGGCAGGCCGGAGACCCGGCCCGACATCGGCACGCTGGCCCCGAATGGTGCAGCCATGAAGGCCGGGCTTCAGGTGGGTGACGAGATACAGCGTCTGGACGGGCATCACATCCTGAGCATTGGCGACATCCAGGCGCAGGTGGCGGCCCATCCGGGTGAGGTCATGAAGGTTGGTCTGCTGCGGAAGGGGCAGAGCCTGGAGCTTCCGGTCACGCTGGACCGTATCCAGCAGGGGGGGCATGACGTCGGTCGGCTGGGGGTTGGTTTTGCCGTCAGCCACAGTGCGCCCCTGCCTGTCTACAAGGCTGTTCCGGCGGCCATCGGGCAGACGTGGGACATGTGCGGCAACATGCTGGAGGGAATCTGGCAGATCATCAGCGGGCAGCGGAGCGCCAGGCAGCTCTCCGGGACCATCGGCATCATTCACATGTCCGGGCAGGCCGTGGATTATGGCGTGGCCAGTGCGCTGGGGTTCGTGGCTCTCCTGTCCCTCAATCTTGGCCTGCTGAACCTGTTCCCCGTGCCGATGCTGGATGGCGGCCATCTGCTTTTCTATGCTTTTGAGGCAGTTCTGGGGCGGCCTCTCTCCGAGCGGACACAGAGCTATGCCCTCCAGTTCGGGCTGCTGCTGGTCGTGGGGCTTTTCATTTTCTCAACGGTGAATGATCTCAGAGGGTTGGGAGTTTTTCACTGGTTGTTTGCACATGGGGGTTGATCTTTCCCCCTCCAATGATGGAAAAGACCTTCTAGGGTAGAGTATATAACTGAAACAGGCAGCTCCCTTCATTGTGATGTCGTGGGAGTCTGTCTGGTGCGGTTGTGCGTATGGGACTGTCTGGACCTCCTGCATCAGGGTTGTGTGGCGGGATGGCCGTTCGTAGAAATTTGGGACGAGGAATACCGGTTTTGTCAGGATTGCGTACGAAAAGGTTCCGGCCGATGGCCGTTCGACTGGCTCTGCTGGCTTCTGTCTGTACGGCACCGGCTTTGCTCTGTGCGGCAGAGGCAGCCCCCCAGAAGGGGCGCAGCATCCATCATGCCCGCCGGTCTGCGGGGGATGGCTATGCGCCGGCCGGTGGTCTGATCCAGGCCATCGAAGTCCACGGCAATACCCGGATCGAGACCAGTACCGTCCTTTCCTACATGGTCGTGCAGCCGGGCGACAGTTTTGACCGTGATGCGCTGAACCGTTCGCTGAAGACACTTTACGCTACAGGTCTCTTCAGGGATGTGACGCTGAGGCGTGAAGGCAGCACCCTGCTGGTGGAGCTGACGGAAAATCCCGTGGTGAACCGGATTGTCTTCGAGGGGAACCATGCCCTCAAGGACAAGGACCTGATGAAGGAGATCAGCCTGCGGACCCGTGCCGTCTTTTCGGCCCAGACCGTGGCTGTGGACAGGCAGAAAATCCTGAACATGTATGCGGCCCGTGCCCGCTATGGGGCCACGGTGGTGCCGCAGGTCATCCGTCTGTCCCACAATCGTGTTGATGTGATCTTCAACATCAATGAATCCCAGCAGACACTGGTCCGGAAGATTGCTTTTGTTGGCAATGACAGTTTCAGCGAAGCTGCCCTGTCTCATGTCGTGTCTTCCAAGGAACATGCCTGGTACCGTTTTTTTTCTTCCTCGGATGAATATAACCCGGAGCGTATCCGCTACGATGCGGAACTGCTGAGACGTTTCTATCTGCATAGCGGCTTTGTGGATTTCCACATGGTGGATGCCACGGGTGAGCTCTCTCCGGACCACAAGAGCTTCTACGTCACCTACACCCTGCATGAAGGGCCACGGTACCGTCTGGGCAAGATTGGTGTGCGTTCCAATGTGCATCATGTCACGGCTGACACGATGAAGAGGCACATCGAGGTTTACAAGAACCAGTATTATGACGGTACGGCCGTGCAGGACAATGCGACGGACATGCAGGAGTGGCTCCAGGCCAACGGGCACCCGTTTGCCATGGTCCGGCCTGAGATTGCCCGCAATCCTGAAAAGAAGGTCGTTGACCTGCTGTTTGATATTGTCGAGGGGCCGCATGTTTATGTGGAGCGGATCGACATCAACGGCAATACGATCACACGTGACCATGTGATCCGCCGCAACCTGCCGATGGTCGAGGGCGATGCCTATACGCCGTTCAACCGCAAATATTCCAAGCTGGCCCTTCAGGATATGGGGTATTTCAGCAGCACCAATGTGGACCAGTCCCAGGGGTCTGCGCCGGACAAGGTCAATGTCAGTGCCAATGTGGTGGAGAAGCCAACCGGCGAGTTCTCCCTCGGCGGTGGGTACTCGACCGATGCCGGTATCATGGGGAATCTCGGGTTGAAGCAGCATAACCTGCTGGGGACCGGGATTGATGCCGGGTTCTCCGGTACGGTTGCCTATTATGAGAAACAGGCCGACCTGTCCGTGACGGATCCATACTTCCTCGGGCGCAATTTCGTGGCCGGGTTCGACATTTATACGATCCAGAACAATTACCAGACGTATCAGAGCTATAATGAAGGCCAGTATGGTGCGTCTGTCCGGCTTGGTTATGCCTATAACCGGTATCTTTCCCAGTCCTGGACCTATACGGTCGTGGACCGTCACGTGGGTAACGGGGTGCCGGGGTCGCAGTATCCGGGGTGGGAAGATGACACGCCGTCCGTTTATGTGCGTGATGCCGCAGGCTGGTCGCTCCTTTCCCAGATTGGCACGAACATCACTTATGACCGTCGTGACAACCGCATGAATCCACGGTCTGGCTACGTTCTCAGTGCCGGAGGTGATTTTGCCGGTCTGGGTGGCAACGAGAAATATTACCGTGTCAAAGCCAATGGCAGCTATTATCTGCCGCTGGATGACCTGACAGGCAGCCACAGCTGGGGCTTCCAGTTCAAGGGCGGTGTTGGCTACATGCATGACTGGAGCTCCAGCGGCGACCGCAACATCGTCGACAACTTCTACCTCGGTGGTCAGAACCTGCGCGGGTTCCTCCAGGGTGGTGTCGGGCCCCGCAGCAGTCATTACAAGGCGCCCTGCCACAGCGGTGCCGCCAATACGCCGCTGGGGCAGGCCCGTAATGGCTACTGCCCGGGTGCCGGACAGGAGGACCTGATCGGTGGTACTTTCATGTACACGGCATCTGTCCAGCTGAATTTCCCGCTGCCGATGGGTGACAGCCTTGGCATCTCCGGGCGTGGCTTCATCGATGCCGGTAGTCTTTCCGGCAAGCGTGTGAAGGACCGCAACCATTACCGTAACTGGAACGACCCGTACTATACGCCGATTGGCGGCAGCACCATGACGCCCCGTGTCTCTGGTGGTCTTGGTATTTCCTGGAAGAGCCCCTTCGGCCTGGTCAATATTGACGGTGCGGTCCCGATCCATCGTGAGCATGGGGACAGGCTTTATCCGGTTCGCTTTGGCTTCGGGCAGCAGTTCTGAGGAAAGGTGCAGGCCACGATGCCGGCTTCATTCCGGGCTGGCAGGGTGACCTGGGGGATGCCCATTTTCATAAAGAGGTTTTTCATGTCACGTTTTTCACTGCCTTTGACCCTGATGACCGCGAGTGCTCTGGCTTTCATGGCGGTTGGTTCTTCCGTGGCTGCTGATGGCAATGATGGAAACGGTGCCTGGTTTGTTCCGAAAACGGCCCAGCCATCGGCTCCAGCCGCCTCCCATCATCATGCGGCTCCGGCTGCTGCTCCTGCTCCGGCTGCCGTGCCGGACATGGCAGGCCTGGATGATGGTGGTGATGCTGGCGCTCCAGATGGGGAAGGCCAGCAGCAGGCAGCGCCCGTGCTGCCTCTGCCGCCTGTACCGTCTTCTCCGGCTGTTCCGAAGGAAGATGCCCCGCCGCCGGTTGTGCTTGGCCTCATCAGCGTTCAGGGTGTGATGCAGCTTTCCACGGCTGCGCAGGAAATGCAGCAGGTGCTTGGTGAGCGTCGTGACCGTCTGGCCCGTGCGGTGCAGAAGGAAGAGGGCGCCTGGCGGGAAGAGCAGCAGAAGCTTCAGGTTCAGGCTCGCACTCTGACATCCGACCAGCTCCAGCTCCGTGTCCGTCATCTGCAGGAGCGGCGTGCGAAGGATCAGAGGGATTTCAGCAACAAGGCCCGGATCATTCAGGAAGCCTATCAGGTGGCATTCCATCAGATCGAGCGTGTGCTGGAGCAGCGTGATGGAATCATTGCCAAGGTGGCTGCGGCCCATGGCATGAATCTTGTTCTGCATGCCGAGCAGGCTGTCCTGCATGTGGATGGTCAGGACATAACCGAGGAGGTAGCAGACCGTCTGAACAAGGTTCTGCCGCATGTCTTCATTCCGGATGACGGGGTGGACCCGGAGGTTCTGGCAAAATCCGGGAAGATGCCGACAACGGCTGATGAAGAACGCCTGATGAATCAGGCGGCTCCGCAGCAGCCTGCCGAGGCTCCGGCACAGGCCAAGGGGTCCATCCTGCGTCGCCAGAAGTAAGGGGAAGGGCGATGGTGGCGGACCAGCTCCCGGGTGATTCCCGTTTTTTCAGGCGGTGTGGCCCTTTTGCGTTGAAGCACCTTCTGGAAGTAACGGGAGCGGAGGCCGCAGGTTGCGCTGAGATGGGGGCGTCTTTCGAGGGCGTGGCCCCGCTTCATGCTGCTGGCCCGCAGCACATCTCCTTTCTGGACAACCGCCGCTATCTGCCCCTTCTCAAGGAGACGAAGGCTGGCGCCGTCGTGCTGGCCCCTGCTTTTGCGGACAAGGTGCCAGAAGGCTGTGCCGCTCTGGTCAGTCGGGAGCCCTATCTGGCATGGTCCCGGGTTGCCCGTCTGTTCCATCCTCTTCCGCCTGCACGGGCCAGCCAGCATCCGACGGCTGTCATTGGTGAGAATGTCGTCATTGGTGACCGGGTGGAGATAGGTCCTTTTGCGGTCATCGGCGATGGCGTGCAGATTGGTGATGGCTGTGTCATTGGGCCTCATGCCATGCTGGGGGACCATGTCGTGCTGGGAGATGGCTGTCGGATCGGGGCGCATGTAACTCTCACTCATGCTCTGCTGGGGGAGCGGGTCATCCTGTATCCCGGGGCCCGGATCGGGCAGGATGGTTTCGGCTTTGCGGTGGGGCCTGACGGATTTGAGACCGTTCCCCAGCTGGGGCGTGTCATCCTTGAGGATGGTGTGGAGATCGGTGCCAATTCAACGATTGACCGAGGCTCCATGCGGGATACGGTCATCGGGGCCGGGACCCGGATCGATAATCTGGTGCAGATTGGTCACAATGCCCGTCTGGGTCGGTGCTGCATCGTGGTATCGCAGGCTGGTGTTTCAGGTTCCACCGAGATTGAGGATTTCGTGACGATTGCAGCCCAGGCTGGGCTCATCGGTCATATTCACATTGGCAGCAAGGCCCGTATCGGGGCGCAGTGTGGCGTGATGAATGATGTGGAAGCCGGGGCTGATGTCATCGGCAGCCCGGCTATGCCGTTCAGGGAATTCTTCCGAAATGTGGCGACGTTGCGTAAGCTTTCGCGCAAGTAAGATGATCCAGTTGGTGTTTCGGGATTTTTTTTGGTAATAAGGTGTAGACATTGACTGCCTCTCCCCGCGGGGACAGGGGCGGACGGTTGCATTTTGTCGAAAAAAAACCGGGAGATGAGATAAGTGGGTGATGCTGCTGGGCAGACACATCAGGTGCCTGAGAGCGTAGATGTGATGCAGATTATGAAGGCGATTCCTCATCGCTATCCTTTCCTCCTGCTGGACCGGATGGAAGAGATCAAGGCGGCGGAATCAGCCGTTGGCATCAAGAACGTGACAGTCAATGAGCCATTCTTCCAGGGGCATTTCCCAGCACGCCCTGTCATGCCGGGTGTGCTCATCGTTGAGGCTATGGCCCAGACGGCGGCCACGCTTGTCGTGCTGACACTGGGCAAGGCCTTCGAGGGCAAGCTGGTCTATTTCATGACGGTGGAGAATGCAAAATTCCGTCGCCCGGTCGGGCCGGGGGATCAGCTGCGCATTCATGTCAACAAGGAACGCGCCCGTGGAACGGTCTGGCGGTTCCGTGGGGTTGCCAAGGTTGATGGAACCACGGTGGCGGAAGCATCTTTCAGCGCCATGATCGTGGACTGATTCTGATGCCAGAACCGGGACAGCGCCCTGGAAAAACCGAGATTCATCCCACGGCTCTTGTGGATCCACGGGCGTCCCTCGGTCAGGGAGTGAGGATTGGTCCCTGGTGCATGGTCGGTGCGGATGTGCGGCTGGGAGATCATGTCCGGCTGCACGCTTCTGTCATGGTGGGCGGGCATACGGTGCTGGAGGATGGGGTGGAGGTTTACCCCTTTTCGACCGTAGGCTATCCCCCGCAGGACCTGAAATATGCTGGAGAGCCGACCAGGTGCCATATTGGTGCAGGGACGGTTGTACGGGAGAATGTGACCATCCATCGGGGCACGGCACAAGGCACGGGAGAAACCCGGATTGGCCGGGGCTGCCTGCTCATGGCCAATGCCCATATCGCTCATGATTGTGTGTTGGGTGATGGTGTCATCATCGTCAACAACGTAGTCATGGGGGGGCATGTCCTGATCGGGGACGATGCCAGGATCATGGGCTCTGCGGCCCTGCATCAGTTTGTCCGCATCGGGCATGGGGCTGTTGTCGGAGGGCTGTGCGGTGTGGAGATGGATGTCATCCCGTACGGCAGCGTCCTGGGTAACCGGGCCAGGCTGGTTGGGTTGAACTGGATCGGTCTCAAGCGGTCTGGCGTGGAGGCCAGTGAGATTCAGCAGATGCGTCTGGCGTTCCGGGAGCTTTATCCACGGTCTGGCCGTGGTGGGCCGCTTTTGGGAGAACGCATGGACCAGGTGCGTCAGCGTTATGGTCACATTGAGCGTGTACGGGAAATGCTACGCTTCATGGAGGCTCCCAGCCGCCGTGGGCTGACGCGGCCGGGACAGGCTGGCAGTGACAGGGATGTTGACAGGTGAGCAGGCCTGCACGGGTTGGGATCCTGGCCGGTGGCGGGCCGCTTCCAGCCCAGGTGGCAGAGGCTCTCAGGAAAAGAGGGCGGGAGCCTTTTCTCATAGGCTTCCAGGGTTTTGCTGATGAAGCCCTGCTGGCCCCTTATTCTCATGAAATGATCCGTTTGGCAGCGGCCGGTGCGATCCTTCGGTCTCTGCGTAGGCAGGGATGTTCCGAACTTGTCCTGATAGGACCTGTCCGCCGGCCCTCATGGCGGTCTTTGCGGCCAGATGCGGAGGGGGTGCGCCTGCTGGCCCGGCTTGGGCGTGCCCTGTTTGCCGGTGATGACGGCCTGCTGGCATCCATCATCCGGCTGCTGGAAGAAGAAGGCTTCCGGGTGCGGGGAGCGCATGAATTCCTGGATACGGAGAGCAATCGCTGGGGAGCATGGGGCAGGGTTCCCCCTGACCGTCAGGCCATGGCCGACATTCATCAGGCCGTGCGCATATTGTCTGTCATGGGGCCTCTGGACATAGGGCAGGGATGTGTGGTGCAGAATGGCCTGACACTGGCTGTTGAGGCCCTTGAAGGAACGGATGCCATGCTGCATCGCTGTGGAGGTCTGCGGCAGGATGGGGTGGCTGGTGGGGTGCTCGTGAAAATGCCAAAGGCAGGACAGGAGCTGCGGGCGGACATGCCTGCCATTGGGCCGGTCACTATCAGGAATGCGGCAGCAGCCGGGTTGCGGGGGATCGCCTTTCCCGCACGGCTTACCTTGGTCATGGAGCCAGATCGCTGTATAAAGGAGGCGGATCGTCTGGGACTGTTTCTCTACGGGCTGGGACCAGACTTCCTTTCTGACAAAAGGACATAAAGATATATGAGCATCTATCTTCATACGATGGTCCGTGTGCGGGACCTTGATCGCAGTCTGGCTTTTTATCACCTTCTGGGCATGCGTGAACTCCGTAGGCTGGAGGTGCCGGAGGGGCGTTTCACGTTGGTTTATATTGGTTATGAGGGTAATGCCCGTGGTGAGGCCGAGATCGAACTGACCTATAACTGGGATCAGACCGAGGATTACACACACGGGACAGGCTTCGGGCATTTTGCTGTTGGCGTGCGTGATGTCGCAGCAGCTGTGGACGTGGTCCGCCAGGGCGGTGGGCGTGTCACCCGTGAGGCCGGACCGATGGGCAATACGGGTATTGTCATTGCCTTCGTGCAGGACCCTGATGGCTACAAGATCGAGCTGATTGAAAAGAAGGACGCCTGAGCTCAAAAGCCGGGTACAGCTTCGGGATCTGTCCGCTCTGGATGGAATTGCAGGATTGACAGGGCAGGGCCATCCCCTTAAAAGCCACTCCCTGAGTGGAGGGGCGTTACTGGGTGCGTCCTGTTCTGATACACGTCTTCACAGGTGTGTTGTTGAGATTAGAGGATTGAAAAGATGAAGCGCACATATCAGCCTTCCCGTCTGGTTCGTAAGCGTCGCCACGGTTTCCGCACGCGTTCTGCTACTGTTGGTGGTCGTCGTGTTCTGGCAAGCCGTCGCGCCAAGGGCCGCAAGAAACTTTCTGCCTGAGCATGAAACAGCCTGACCGCCTGAAGAAGCGGTCGCAGTTTCTGCGTGTGGCCCGTAAGGGCCATAAGGTCGTGTCTCCCGGGCTGATTGGCCAGGTTCTGCCGGAGCCGGGGGACGTGACGGTACGGGCCGGTTTTACCGTGACCAAGAAGGTCGGTAATTCTGTCGTGCGCAACCGTACCCGTCGCCGCCTGCGGGAGGCTCTCCGCCTGGTGGTGAAAGAGGAAGGCTGTTCTTCCTCTGGTGATCTCGTCCTGATCGGACGCGCCGCAACCAGAAAGCGGCCTTTCCCCCTTCTGAAGCATGACGTGCGTCGGGTTCTGCAGGCCCTTGGCCGGGAAGAGGCAGAGTGAGGGCGGCCAGCGGGCTGTTTTCGCTTCTTCTGTTGGGGCTGATAAGGCTCTATCGCCTGTTCCTCAGTCCATTCATGGGACGGCAGTGCCGTTTTCATCCCAGTTGCAGCGTTTATGGCGAGGAAGCCATCCGCCGTCATGGTCCTGTGCGGGGTGGGTGGCTGACACTTTGCCGCATTTGCAGATGCCATCCTTTTCATCCGGGTGGCGTGGACTATCCCCCCTGATCCGCCTCTGATGCTCTGGCAGAAAATGTAAAAAAAATGGCGTGGCTATTGTTTTGAGGACGATTTTACGCCAGTGAAGAGGCAATCTACCCTTCCAGCATGAAGAAAGAGCGGCTCCAGCCCGATGGAAAGTAGCAAACGTATTATTCTGGCCGTCATCCTGTCGGCCATGATCCTGATCGGTTTCAACATCTTCCTTCCGCCGGACAGACACAAACCGGTGGAGGATCAGGGGTCTGCTCCGGCACCAGCGTCTGCCGTGCAGCAACCCGCTCTGGCATCTCCGGCGCCTGCTGGCCCTATGGATGAGGCGGATGATCACCAGGAACATCGGCTGAAGGTTACGTCATCGGATGTGCAGGGTTCCTTCAACCTTCGTGGTGCACGGCTGGATGATCTGGAGCTGACCCGCTATCGTGAGACGATTGCCAAGGACAGCCCTCTGGTCCGTCTGCTGGACAGGGCAGGCGGTGCCCAGCCGACCTATCTGGTCATTGGCTGGGAAAATGCTGCCGGGTTCACCACCCGTCTACCCAATGACCATTCCCTCTGGCAGGTTGATGGGGAGCAGACCAGCCTGACGCCGGAATCCCCGGTCAGCCTGCGTTGGGACAATGGGGCAGGGGTCCGCTTCCTCATTCATCTGGAGCAGGACCACCACTACATGGTGACGGTGCGGCAGGAGGTGGAGAACCATTCCGGCCAACCCGTGTCGGTCTATCCGTTCCAGCGTGTCCAGCGTGACTATCTGCCGGAGGATACCGGTTCCTTCACGGCTTATGAGGGGCCAATCGCCGTCATGAATGGCCGTCTGGCGGACAAGGGGTACAAGTCCCTGCGGACTGATGGCAACGGCCCGGACCATGTGTCATGGACAGACGCCGGAAAAGGCGGCTGGGGTGGCATCACGGATAAGTACTGGCTGACAGCCGTTGGGGCGGATGCGTCTGCCAACGTGCGCATCCGGTACAGTTACCTGCCGGAAGAGCACGGGTCCTATCGTGTGACCTTCACTTCGCAGGAGCCGCAGGTCATTCAGGACGGGGCCCGCCTCGGGCAGGGCAGTTACCTGTTTGCCGGGGCCAAGGAGCCGGGCCTGCTGCGCTATTATGGTCGCAAGCTGGGGCTGCCCCGTTTTGATGACAGCATCGACTTCGGCTGGTTCAGCTTCCTGACGAAGCCGATCTTGTTTCTGCTGCACTGGCTCTATGCGCATATCGGCAATTTCGGCCTTGGGCTGATGGCCATGACGCTGATCGTCAAGATTGTCCTGTTCCCGCTGGCCTCCAAGGCGGCGCAGTCTTCGGCCCGCATGCGCATGATTGCGCCGAAGGTCACGGAGATCCGTGAAAAATACAAGAATGATCCGGCAACCATGAACCAGAAGGTCATGGCCATGTATAAGGAAGAGAAGATCAACCCGGCAGGTGGATGTCTGCCCATGCTGATCCAGGCACCGATCTTCTTTTGCCTGTACAAGATGCTCAATCTCAGCATTGATGAGCGTCATGCGCCCTTCTTTGGCTGGATCAAGGACCTTTCCGTACCGGACCCGACCAATCTGTTCAATCTGTTCGGGCTGCTGCCGTTTGATCCCACGCACATCTTCTCCTTCCTGCATCTCAGCATCTGGGGGGCGGCACTGGGCATCACCTTCTGGCTGCTCCAGAAGCACAGCATGGTCAGCATGGACCCGGCCCAGGCCCGCATCATGCAGTTCATGCCCATCGTGTATGTCTTCGTGATGTCCAGCTTCCCGGCGGGCCTGCTGGTCTACTACACATGGAACAACGTGCTGACTTTCCTTCAGCAGCATTACATCGAGCGTCGGACCAGCCTGCCCGTGCCGTTGATCGGTCGCAAAGGCAAGGCACCGCGCAAGGGCGGTGAGAAGAAGAAGGGCTCGTGATGGAGCAGATGCAGACAGTCCTGCCCAGCGAGGATGAGCTGGAGGAAGGACGCAGACTTTTTTCAGGTCCCTGTGATTTCTTCTTCGGGGCGCAGACAATCGAGCAGCTGCCCCCGCCCGACCGGGCGGAGGTGGCGTTTGCTGGCCGCTCCAATGTGGGCAAGTCCAGCCTCATCAATGCGCTGACAGGCCGGAAGGCTCTGGCCCGAGCTTCGTCCGAGCCGGGGCGGACCAAGCAGCTCAATTTCTTCAATCTGGGGGGGAGGCTCTCCCTCGTGGACATGCCCGGTTACGGCTTTGCCAAGGCCTCCAAAGCGGTGAAGGAAGATTGGCAGAGGACGATGTTCGCCTATCTGCGGGGCAGGCCGAATCTGGCCCGCGTGATCCTGCTGATTGACGGGCGTGTGGGCCTCAAGGCTTCCGACAGGGAGGTCTGCGACCTGTTGGACAGGGCCGCTGTGGTGTTCCAGATTGTACTGACGAAATGTGATGCTCTGTCGGCTTCCGCTCTGGCCACACGGCAGAAAGAGGTGGAGGCTTTGGCAAAGACCCATGCGGCGGCTTTCCCGCATATTGTGGCAACAAGCAGCACGACATCATTGGGGATTGCCGAGCTGCGTGGCATAATGGCCCGCTTTGCCGAGCCCGCCGGTACACGGCCCTGAAAAGTTTTTCTGTATAGTGAAATGCCCATGTCTTCTTCTGATACCTCTTCTACCGCTTTCCCGGATGCCCTGATGGCCCATGGTGGCCTGCTGAGCGACCAGCAGCAGGCTGCCGTCCTTGCCGGTGCGCTGCCTTATCTGCGCCGTTATGCTGGCGACACCATCGTGGTGAAGTATGGTGGTCACGCTATGGTCGAGAACAGCCTTGCCGCCACCTTTGGCCGGGACATTGCCCTGCTCAAGCTGGTGGGCATCAACCCGATCGTGGTGCATGGCGGTGGTCCGCAGATCAACAGCATGATGAAGCGGCTTGGTGTTGAGTCCCGCTTCATTGATGGCCTTCGTGTCACGGACCGTGAGATGATCGACGTGATCGAGATGGTTCTCTCCGGCACGGTGAACAAGCAGGTGGCCGATCTCATCAGCCACGCTGGAGCGCTGGCCGTGGGCATTTCGGGGCGTGATGGGCGTCTGATCCAGGCCAGCCGTCTTGTCCATTATCACCGGACGGAAGGAAACGGGCGGGAAGCGGTCGATCTGGGCTTTGTCGGCAAGCCGGAGCATGTGGACCCCCGGGTGCTGTATGCCCTGCTGGGGGCTGGCCTGATCCCGGTCGTGGCGCCGCTCGGGGCTGGGGATGAAGGTGAGATTTACAACATCAATGCGGATACGGCTGCTGGTGCGGTTGCCGGTGCCGTGCGGGCCTCCCGCCTGCTGATGCTGACGGATGTTCCCGGCGTGCTGGATGAGAATGGCCAGCGCATCGAGGAGCTGACAGCCGAGGAAGCCCGCCGTCTCATCCGGGAGGGGCACATCACGGGCGGCATGATTCCCAAGGTGGAGACCTGCCTCAAGGCCGTGCAGGCCGGGGCCAAGGCGGCCGTCATTCTGGATGGCCGGGTGCCACATACCTGCCTGCTGGAACTCTTCACCAGGGCAGGGCAGGGTACGCTCATCAAGGCGGACTGAGAGATGGGGCAGGGCAGCCTGCCTGGATTATGGTTGTAGAATAAGGAGCGTTTTATGGATCACGCAGAGCTTCGCAAGCAGATTGAAACCCTTTGGGAAGACCGTGCCAGCCTGTCCCCGCAGACGCAGGGTCAGGCCCGTGATGTCGTGGAAGCCGCTCTTGCCGGGCTGGATGACGGGACCTTCCGCGTTGCCGAGCAGCAGGAAGATGGACGTGTCGTGCATGAATGGCTGAAGAAGGCCGTCCTCATGTCCTTCCGCCTGTATGAATCCGAGCCGATGGCCAATGGCTGCGGTGGGGCTCCGGGTTTTGACAAGGTGCCGCTGAAATTCGCCGGCTGGGGCAAGGCAGAGTTCGAGAAGGCCGGGTTCCGGGCCGTTCCGGGGGCTGTCGTCCGCCGTTCCGCCTACATCGCTCCGGGTGTCGTGCTGATGCCGAGCTTCGTCAATCTGGGTGCCCGTGTCGAGAGCGGCACGATGATCGATACATGGGCCACGGTCGGCTCCTGTGCACAGATCGGCAAGAACTGCCATATCAGCGGTGGTGCCGGGATCGGCGGTGTTCTGGAGCCGCTCCAGGCCGCACCGGTCATCATCGGGGATGACTGCTTCATCGGTGCCCGTTCCGAGGTGGCCGAGGGCGTGGTCGTGGAGCGTGGCTCAGTCCTCTCCATGGGCGTGTTCCTTGGGGCCTCCACCAAGATCGTGGACCGTACGACGGGTGAGATCCATATGGGGCGTGTTCCGGCCTACTCCGTGGTCGTGCCGGGAACCCTGCCGCCGAAGACTCCGGGCGGGCCGTCCCTGGCCTGTGCCGTGATCGTCAAGCGTGTTGACGAGCGGACACGCTCCAAGACATCCATCAATGAGCTGCTGCGTGACTGAGTGACCTCATGAGCCATCCATCATCTCCTTCCAATCCCGTCGCCCTGTTGCAGGACCTTCTGCGGTGCCGCTCCGTCACTCCGGCGGATGACGGGGCACTGGGCGTCGTGGCCCGGTCGCTGGAGATGATGGGGTTTGAGGTCACACGCCTTTCCTTCGGTCCCGAAGGCGGGCAGACGCCCAACCTCTATGCCCGGCTGGGGCAGGGCGGTCCCTGTCTCTGCTTCGCAGGGCATACGGATGTCGTTCCTCCCGGTGAGGGCTGGAGCTGCGACCCTTTCGCCGGAGATATCCGGGACGGGCATATCTACGGCCGTGGCACGGCGGACATGAAGGGCGGTGTCGCCGCTGCTCTGGCTGCCGTAGCCCGCAGGCTGGAGGCCGGACCGCTGAAGGGCAGTCTGGCCTTCCTCATAACGGGGGATGAGGAAGGACCGGCCCGGTATGGCACCCGTTCCGTGCTGGAATGGATGAAAGAACAGGGCGAGGCCCCGGATTTCTGCTTGCTGGGCGAGCCGACCAATCCGGCTGAAATGGGCGAGGTCATCAAGATCGGCCGCCGTGGCAGCATGAATGTGGTGATTACCGTCAAGGGCACGCAGGGGCATGTGGCCTATCCGCATCTGGCAGACAATCCCATTCACCGCCTTGTGCCGATCCTGCATGATCTGACATCCCGCACGTTGGATCACGGCAGTGACTGGTTTGCTCCGTCTTCCTTGCAGATCACGAGTGTGGATGTCGGGAATCCGGCCACCAACGTCATTCCCGCCACGGCACAGGCCCGGGTGAACATCCGTTTCAATGACCTTCATACGAGCGGCAGCCTGCGCAACTGGATTGAGGATGTCGTTGCCTGCCATGCGCCGGAGGCTGATCTTGATGTGGCTGTCAGCGGGGAATCTTTCCTGACGGAACCCGGTGCCGAGGTGGAGAAACTTTCCCAGGCCGTGCAGGCCGTGACGGGGAGGACGCCAAAGCTCGACACGGGCGGGGGAACATCCGATGCCCGCTTCATCACGCATTGCTGCCCCGTGGCGGAGTTCGGGCTTGTGGGGGCCACCATGCACAAGCGTGACGAGCATGTGTCTCTGGCCTCCGTGGAGCAGCTGACACAGGTTTATCTGGAGTTCATGCAGCGTTTTGGTGTCTGAGCTTCTTTCACAATGATGGATGTCTGGGAAACCCGCCCGTCTGAGGCGGGTTTTCTGTATACAGGGCGGGACTCTGTAGCACGGCCGATACTGGAAAGAGGAGAGAGCCCCGCATGTCCAGAGGGAACGGGTCATCACGGATGAGGTTGTTGGCCCCTGCTACGCTGCGGTCCTTCGTCCGGCGTGACGGGCTGGGGCTGTTCCTGCTGGCCCTGCTGACGGGGGGACTGGCGGGCTGCTGTGTCCTGCTGATCAATGTCGTGACCCTCGGCCTGCATGTCGTGTTCTATGGCCTGCATAATGGTGGCAGACTGTCGGAACTGCCTGCACTGCCACTATGGCGTTGTCTGCTGGTACTGGGCGGTGGTGGTCTGGCGGTTGGCGGGCTGAGTGCCCTGCTGCGTCGCTGGATGAAGCGGCGCCCGGTGGACCCGGTGGAGGCCAATGCCCTGCATGGCGGGCGCATGTCCGTCCGGGACAGTATCAGTCTTGCCGTGCAGACGGTCCTGTCCAACGGCGTGGGGGCCTCCATCGGGCTGGAGGCTGGCTATGTGCAGATATCCGCTGCTTTCGGTTCGTGGCTGGGGCGGGTCTTCCATGTCCGGCGGGAGGACATGCGGATTCTGGTGGGAGCCGGGGCGGCCGGGGCTGTCAGTGCCGGGTTTGATGCTCCGATTGCCGGAGCCTTCTATGCGTTCGAGCTGGTGCTGGGAACGTACAGTCTTGCCAACCTGTTCCCCATTGCGCTGGCGGCCATGGCCGGGCTGGGTGTCCGGCATCTCATGCGGATGGATGGCGGCCTGCCACCACTGGTGACCAGCTGGCAGATGGGCTGGGCTGATGTGCCCGGGGTCAGCCTGCTGGCCATTCTGTGTGCTTTCGTGGCCATTCTCATCATGTACTGCGTGACGCAGACCCAGGCGGTGTTCCAGAAGCTGCCTGTACCGGTCTGGCTACGGCCTGTCGCTGGTGGTCTGCTTGTGGCCTGTCTGGCGGCACCTTTCCCCTCGGTCCTGTCGGCCGGGCATGGTGGGGTTGGGCTGGTGCTGAAGGGGGAGATCGTGCCGTCCTTGGCTCTTCTGCTGCTGGTCCTCAAGGCGGTGGCGTCGTGCCTGTCCATCGGGTCGGGTTTCCGGGGTGGCCTGTTTTTTGCCTCGCTGTTTCTGGGTGTTCTGGCCGGTGAGGCATTCGGGGCTCTGCTGGCTCCTTATGGTCTGGCCCCGGCTGATGGTCATGTCTGTTCCGTGCTCGGTATGGCGGCCATGGCCACGGCCATCATTGGAGGCCCCATGACGATGATCTGCATGGTGCTGGAAATGACGGGGATCATGCCGCTCAGCAGTGCCGTGGTGCTGTCGGCCACCCTGTCCCTGCTGACGGTCCGGAGGCTCTTCGGATACAATTTCGCGACATGGCGTTTTCACCTGAGGGGAGAGACCATCCGGTCCGCCGTGGATGTGGGCCGCTTCCGTACCCTGACCGTGCAGAAGCTGATGCGGGCACAGGTCCGCAGCTTTCCGGCGTCCATGACCATTCGGCAGGCACAGGCGCAGCTGACACTGGGGATTGAGGAGCGGCTCGTGCTGGTGGATGAGGAGGGCCGGTATCAGGGAATTGTCCTGGTGTCCGAGATCACGGCGGCCTGCGCAGGCGAGGAGCCTGTCTCCAGTCTGGCCTGCTATCGGGACATCATGCTTGAGCCGCACATGACCATCCGTGAGGCAGCCGACCTGTTTGCAGAGGCGGAAGCTGACGTGCTGGCCGTGGTGGAGGATCGTCAGTCCCGCCAGCTTGTCGGGCAGCTGAGCGAACGGCACACGCTGCGCTGCTACGCCGTGGAGCTGGAGCGCAGCCGCCGGGACCTTGCCGGGGATGGACGTTTTTCCGTGTGATGGTCCGTCCCCGGTGGAGCGGACTTATGGAGTGGTGCCGAGGATGGCCTGTCCGGCACTGTAGATGTGATAGAGGCTGCTGGCGGGCATGTGGTCCGTGGCAGTCTTGCCCTGCTCATCCAGCCGGTCGATCCACCCGCCATTGAGCGGGGCCGGGGCATAATGGGTGAAGAAGAGCTGGCTCATGGTGGCGAGCCGTTCCTGCCGGGACTGGAGATCCGCCGGACCATGCTGGGCCAGAAGGCGCATCATTTCGGTCTGGGGCCAGATGCGTGTGGAGGCTTCCAGCATCGAGCCATCATCCAGCAGGGCATCCGGCAGGAGAGGGCCGGGAGCGGTCTTCTGAAGGCGGTCATGGAGGCGCTGCTGCGCCTGACGGGCAGTAGCGGCGTGCCTGCCATCGGGGGCAAGACGGAGATACTCGCCCAGTAGCCAGCACCATTCCGCCTGATGGCCGGGTTCGACACGGTTCTGGCCCGCAGGCCGTTCCGGCTTCCATTCCGGCGTGAAGAATTCCAGCAGGGCATCCGTTCCGGCCGGGATGAAGGACTGCAGGGCCAGTTTCAGGATGGCATCGGCATGATGGAGGAACACCTCCCGACCCGAGACCTCGAAAAGTGTCAGACAGGCTTCCAGCAGATGCATGTGGGGGTTCTGGGAGTGCCGGTCCGACGTGGCAGGCAGGACATCCCGGTATCCGCCATGTGTGGAGGGGAAGAGCTGGTCGATTTCGGCCAGGCTGGCCTCTGCCCTGTGCAGCAGGGCGGGGTCTTTGCCCAGACGGTAGGCCCATCCATGCGCGAAGAGGATGAAGGCGTGGCCGTACAGGTCCCGTTTTGCGTCGGAAGGGGCCAGATCAGGCCCAAGGGCGAAGACCCAGCCTGCGCTGCCGTCGGCCCGGTGATATCGCTGCGTGACATGGTCCAGCACCGTCAGGGCCTGCTCCCCGGCGTCGTAATGGCCGTTCAGGGCGGCCTGACAGTAGGTGGCGATCTGCCGGGCCTGCACCATCAGGCGGCGATGGGGCAGGGTGATGGGGGTGGCCTCAAAGGTCAGCCGCTCGTGATAGAGGCCTGCATCCCTGTCGAAACCGGCCTGGGACCAGAGGGGCAGAGCCTTGTGGAGCAGCCAGTCCTGCCATGTCTGTCTGTATGTCATTGTTGGGTGTCCTTTGCCGGGTGGCTGTCATCCATCGTCTGCACGATGCGGCTTGTGGAATGTCCGTCCAGCAGCGGGGCCAGACAGACACGCCCGCCATGTTCCCTGACGACATCCCCCCCGACGACCTCATCTTCCCGGTAATCGGCCCCTTTCACGAGGACGTGGGGCTTCAGGGCGGAGATGATGTCCAGTGGCGTGTCCTCATCAAAGAGGACGACCAGATCGACATGCCGCAGGGCACGGATGACCGTGGCCCGGGCCTGTTCTGTCTGGAGCGGGCGGCGGGGGCCTTTCAGCCGCCTGATGGAGGCGTCGGTGTTGAGGGCGACGATCAGCTTGTCACCCTGGCTGGCGGCAAACTGGATGAGCGAGACATGGCCGGGATGGAGCAGGTCGAAACAGCCATTCGTCAGGACGACGGAGGCTCCGTGCCGTTTCCAGTTCTCCACGATGGCGCAGGCGTCGGGCAGGGGAAGGCAGGCTCCGCTGTCGGCGATTTCTTCCAGCAGCTTCTGGTGCAGTTCGTCCCGGGTGACAAAGGCCGTGCCCAGCTTGCTGACGGCAATGGCGGCGGCCGTGGTGGCCATGGTCACGGCGCTGGCCAGGGAGCGGCCACTGGCCAGGGCACAGGCGATCGTGGCGATGACGGTGTCCCCGGCCCCGGAGACGTCATAGACTTCTGAAGGATGGGCACGGCAGTGCAGCGGGGCGGCCTTCTGCTGCCAGAGCGTCATGCCCTTTTCGGAGCGTGTGAGGAGAATGTCGCCGCCCGTCAGCGGGGCGACGGCGGCGCAGGCCTGTTCCACCTCCTCATCATCCGTCAGTGTCCACGGGCGGCCTGCCGGGTGGGCGATGCCGGAGGCGGCAAGGGCCTTGCCGAGTTCCTGCCGGTTGGGTGTCAGCAGGCTGGCCCCCCGATAGGCGGAGAGATCGGCCCGCTTGGGGTCCACCAGAACGGGAATGTTCCGGCTGCGGGCGGCCCCCATGATGGCGTGCAGGACACGGTCGGAGAGGACACCTTTGGCATAGTCGGAGCAGATGAGAATCCGGGATGTTTCCAGTGCCTTCAGGGTGGAGGCGATGAGGGCCTCCTCGGTGGCCCTGGAGAAAGGGACGAGCTTTTCATTGTCCAGCCGGACGATCTGCTGCCGCCCGCTGAGGACACGGGTCTTCGTGATGGTCGTCCAGCTGGCATCATCGACCAGACCATCCAGCCTGATCTCCTGCCATACCGAAAGGGCCTGACGGAGCGTCCCGGCCGCCTGGTCCGTACCCACCACGCCGACCAGATGGACCGGATGACCGAGGGCGGCCACGTTCACGGCCACGTTGGCGGCTCCGCCGGGCGTGGACCGCTGGTGGCTGCTCAGCAGGACAGGGACGGGGGCTTCCGGCGAGATGCGGGTGACATCCCCGGTGATGTACTGGTCCAGCAGCAGATCACCCAGAATGGTGATGGCACCGTCAATCAGCGTGTCAGTCAAAAAACGTCCCTCCCTTCAGGAGACAGCACTGCCCGTGAGTGGCGTTCGGCAGCGTCCGTGGCCTCATGTCTGGAGAGGAAAGTTTAGGATGTTTTTACCACTCTGTCGTCAGGGAAAGGGTCTTATCCAGCCCGGAAGAGGGTCTGTGGCATAATAAATAAATTTTATACATTTTTGAAGTTGACAGTGATAATTATGACACATACTCATGCAATACAGACTGAAACAAAAAAAACAGGGCCGGGAAGTACGTAATGTCTCGTCATGTTCACTTTATATCCGGTCTTCCCCGCTCAGGAAGTACCCTTCTTAGTGTTCTTTTAGGGCAGCATCCTGACATTTACTGTGCAGAATATTCAACACCTGTCTGTTCTCTCATGACAAAGATGCTTTCCGTTATTTCAGAAGGTGAATATAAAACTGAATTCAGCGATGGAAAGGTCATGAATCTTCTTAAGAAGACAATGGATACATATCACGACATGCCATCAAGGCCGAATCTGGTCATTGACAATAACCGGGCCTGGTGCAGCAAGCTTCAGCTTCTGGACTATCTCTACCCTGATGCAAAAGTGATCTGCTGTGTGCGTGATCCTGTCTGGGTGATCAACTCCTTTGAGCGCATCATTGGCAGGGACCCGATGCTTTCATCCTATCTCGTGCCCGTGGAACATCGGGCCACGCTTCATCAGCGGGTGAATTATCTGCTGTCTCCTGCGGGGGCTTTCGGTTTTGCGTATCAGGCCTTGCAGGAGGCGTTTTTCGGACAGTTTTCGTCCAAACTGGTACTGGTTGATTATGACAGCCTGGTGACACAGCCCCTGTCCGTCATGCGTCTTCTGGAAAAGGAACTGAACGTTCCTGCGGCCACTTACGACATGAACAATGTCCGTTACACGCCTCCTACGGCATACGACAAGGCTCTGGAAACGCCGGGCCTGCATGAAATTGCCCAGAAGGTGGAGCCCCAGAAGCATCCTCTCATATTGCCACCCGATGTCGTGAACCGTCTTGCTGGGGGTGCATTCTGGAGGGACAGAAGCATGAACCCGAAGTCGGTACGGATCATATGAAAACCAGCAGAGTTTATGGCCGGAAAGGATCATCCGGGTAGCCGACATCCATCAGGCATAGGCCATCGGGGGGAGCGGTGGGGCCAGCCTTGCAGCGGTCCCGGGCTTCCAAAGCCTCCTTTACACGGTCCGGGTGCCATTGATGATGGCCGACCAGAGCCAGCGTTCCCACCATGTTGCGGACCTGATGGTGCAGGAAGGACCGGGCCTGCACGTCCACATGGACATGGTCGCCGGAGCGGGTGATGGTGAGTTCATCCAGCGTCCGCAGGGCATCACGGGCCTGACAGGCTGCCGCCCGGAAGGAGGTGAAGTCATGCCCGCCCAGCAGATGGTTGGCGCCTTCCTGCATGGCCTCGACATCCAGCGGGGCACGGATGTGCCAGACGAACCCTTCCTGCATGGCCGGACGGGCCGGACGGTTGAGGATGGTATAGCGGTAACGCCGCCATGTGGCGGAGAAGCGGGCGTTCCAGCCCTCGGGGGCCGGGGCGGCTTCCAGAATGGAAATGGGATGGGGCTTCAGATGGTAGCCGATGGCGTCCCGCACGGCCTTGCGGCTGAGGGGGGCATCATCGGGAAAGTCCAGATGGGCCACGAGTCCGGCGGCATGGACGCCTGAATCGGTCCGGCCCGCTGTCACGCTGCTGACCTTGCGGCCCTGCGTGAGATGCTCGGCGGCCTCCTCGATGAGCTGCTGGACGGAAAGGCCACTTTTCTGGCGTTGCCAGCCGACATAGGGCCGCCCGTCAAATTCGATGCGGATGGCCCAGCGGCTGATGCCGGGCGGGGCGGCGTCAGTCAAGGCGCATCCCTCTGTCCAGTTTCGTGCCACGGAGGAAGGCCTCCCGGTCCATCATGGCCCGGCCCGGTTTCTGGATGCGTTCGATCCGCAGGCAGCCTGTCCCGCAGGCAATGGTCAGCCTGTCATCCAGAACCGTGCCCGGAGCAGGAGCCGAGGCCATGAGGGCGGCAGTCTCAGCCGCATCAGTCAGGCTGACGGCACCGATGCGGTAGGTCTGTCCATCCAGCAGCGTGTAGCTGCCGGGCCACGGAATGAAGGCCCGTACCTGACGTTCAATCTCCACGGCAGAACGGCCCCAGTCGATCTGCCCGTCCTTGCGTTCCAGTCTTGGAGCGTAGCAGCTCCGGGAATCATCCTGTGGAACGGCAGTTGGCTGTTCCTCCAGCGTGCGGACGACCAGCTGGGCACCGATCCCAGCCAGCCGGTCATGCAGGCTGCCTGCCGTGTCCTCGGGTGTGATGGGGGTGGCCTCGGAGAGAAGGACGGCTCCGGTATCCAGCCCCTTGTCCATCTGCATGATGCAGACGCCGCTTTCGGCATCTCCGGCCCGGATGGCGGACTGGATGGGCGAGGCCCCCCGCCAGCGGGGGAGCAGGCTGGCATGGATGTTCAGGCAGCCCAGCCGGGGAGCTTTCAGGATGGCTTCCGGCAGGATGAGGCCGTAGGCAGCCACGATGGCGGCATCGGCCTTCAGGCTCTGGAAGAAGGCCAGCTCCTCATCATTGTGGCGCAGTTTTTCCGGGGTCCGCACGGGAATGCCGAGCTCATCGGCTGCCTCATGAACGGGCTGACGCCGCAGGGCCTTGCCCCGGCCTGCGGGACGGGGGGGCTGCGTATAGACGGCGACAATCTCATGCCCGGCCTCGATCAGGCCGTGCAGGGCCGGGACGGAAAAATCCGGCGATCCCATGAAAACGAGGCGCATGGGTTATCGTCTCCGCTTCTGTTCCTTGGCCAGACGGCGCATGATCATGTTGCGCTTCAGGGAGGACAGATGATCGACGAACAGGATGCCATCAAGATGGTCGATTTCGTGCTGGATACAGGTGGCCAGCAGGCCGTCCGCATCCTGCTCGATGGTCTGGCCGTCCAGGTCACGATAGCGGACACGGATGGATTCCGGCCGGATGACCTCGGCATACTGGTTGGGGAGGGAGAGGCAGCCTTCCTCCCGCACGGCCAGGGTCTCGGTGGACTCGATGATCTCGGGATTGATGAGGACCATCGGTCGGCGGGGTTCATCCTCCCGGGCGACATCAACCAGCACGAAACGCTGGCTGAGCCCCACCTGCGGGGCGGCCAGACCGATACCGGGGGCCTTGTACATGGCGGAGAACATGCCCGGCAGGGCCTCACGGAGGGCCGTCATGTCTTCCGGGCGGACCTCATGGGCCACCTGGCTCAGCACGGGCTGGGGGGCAACAAGGATTGATGTCGGGGCGATGTCATCAAGCCGGTCGAGAAACTCTAAATTTTTCATGGCAGGCATGTTAGCGGCTGGCTGTGTGTAATGCCAGCCTGTTCTTTGATGCGGCAGGCCGGGGCATGGCGGGCCTTGCATCATGGTCTTTCCATCCTCATATCAGCGGGGACGGGCGATGCCTTGTGTAGGGTCGTTCGTCATCATTCACGTCTCGCTCCCTGAGGAGGCATTTTAGAGCCATGTCGTCTGGACGTCTTTTCACTTCCCCCATGTTTCTGGGGTTTGATCATCTGGAACAAATGCTTGAACGGGCATCAAAAACAGCATCGGATGGGTACCCGCCCTACAATATCGAACAGCTGAGCCGCACGGCACTCCGCATCACGCTGGCTGTTGCAGGTTTTGTCATGGATGATCTCCAGATCACCCAGGAAGACAACCAGCTCGTGATTCGTGGGCGGCAGGCGGATGACACGCAGGGGCGCGTTTTCCTGCACCGTGGGATTGCAGCACGGCAGTTTCACAAGGCCTTTGTTCTGGCAGAGGGAATCGAGATTGCTGGAGCCTGGCTGGATAATGGCCTGCTGCACATCGACCTTCATCGCCCGGAGCCGGAGGTGCGGGTGAAGCATATTGCCATCCAGCAGGGCAGTTCCGGGGGAGCCGTACGGGCCCCGGCATCACCAGCCCGTGATGTGGAGCTGGCCCGTGATCTTCCTCCTGTCGCAGAGGAGGAGCCTTTTGGCCGGGAATGATGAGAGGGGAGCCTCTGCCGACGCTGGGTTGGCAGGGGACATGCAGGTCCGGGCCCGTACCATGACGGGTGCGGAGCTGCGGGACTGGGGCATGAAGGAAGTTGCCTATTTCCGGACCATTATGCATGAAGGAGCCACGCTGGTGGCCATTCATGCAGCAGACGGTACCCCGGTCGGCATTGTCGAGGACGAGGACAGTGCCGTGGATGCCATTCTGGAGCAGGACATGGTGCCGACCTTCCTGCAATGAAGGGCCAGCCGTGGGGCTGTCCTTTTCTGACGGACGGAAGACTGGCTCATCGTTTGTTCTGTAAGCCGCAACGTGTCTGGCTCCAGCCAAACAGCAGCCATAGGGGAAGGACCATGACGACCATGCAGGCGAGGTCGAGGAGGTCACTGTGTCCGATGCCCCAGTAGAGGCCCAGCTGGTGGGAGGTACGGTCCGAGATCATGCAGCACGTGACGAAAAAGCAGGATTGTGAACCTTTGAACAGGATTTTCTTCATGGCCTCCCCAGTATCCGGAGTGGATATGGGCACATCCACTTTTCCTGACAGATACTGGCAGCTCATTATGGCAGGGGTGTGAAAGAATTTTCCCCCTTACAGGGAGAAATTCTCTCCCAGATAGACCCGGCGCACGTCCTCGTTGGCCACGATGGCTTCCGGTGTTCCTTCCATCAGGACACGGCCGCCATGAAGAATATAGGCCCGGTCGATGACCTCCAGCGTTTCACGCACGTTGTGGTCTGTGATGAGAACGCCGATGCCACGGTCCTTCAGATGGGAGACGAGGGCACGGATCTCACTGACGGCAATGGGGTCGATCCCGGCCAGTGGCTCATCCAGAAGGATGTAGTTTGGCTGGCTTGCCAGGGCGCGGGCGATCTCGAGACGGCGGCGTTCACCCCCCGAGAGAGCCAGGGCAGGAGAGTGGCGCAGACGGGTGATGCCGAATTCAGCCAGCAGGCCATCCAGCATGGCCTGCCGCCTGTCCCGGTCCTTCTCGACGGCTTCCAGAGCAACAAGGATGTTCTGCTCGACATTGAGCCCTCGGAAAATGCTGGCTTCCTGCGGCAGATAACCGACTCCCAGCCTGGCCCGCCGGTACATGGGCAGGGGGGTGATGTCGGCACCATCAAGCGTGATGCTGCCCATGTCTGTCTGCACCAGCCCGACAATCATGTAAAAGCTGGTCGTTTTTCCTGCACCATTCGGGCCAAGCAGCCCGACAGCCTCGCCACGCTGCACGTGGAGAGAGACATCATGGACGACGGTGCGCTTTTTGTAGCTTTTGCCGATACCCCGGGCAGCCAGGCCTGGTTTCCCCTGATTTTCCTGCATGGTCATTTGCCTGCCTCATTGGGGACGATCAGCCCCTGTACGGGATCGCTGGAGCCGGAGAGCATATGGGAGACGCCGGTCTTCATGTTCACGATGGCCTGCGAACCATTGTTCTGGTTCTGCCCCTGCGTGACACGGACATGGCCGATCAGCCGGGCCAGCTCCGGTCCGGCCAGATAGACGCCACGGTCTCCGGTAGCGGTCTGCCGGTCCGTACGGATGACCACATGGCCCCAGCCATAGGCCCGGTCCAGATTGCCACTCTTCGCTTTTTCCCCACCAGCAGCCTGGCTGGCCCTGTTGGCGGCTTTCTGGGCATCGGAAAGTTCCACAGCCTGCATGACATCAGCGGTGATGCGTTTGCCGTCACTGGTATTGACGGTCGCTTCTCCCCAGCCAATGGAGGTATGGGTCTGGGGGTGATATTCCACAAGGTCCCGAGCTGTCATGAGCTGACGGGGCGTAGTGAATTTCATGGCTTTGCCCGTCATCAGCAGGACGGCCCTGTCAACATCGTACAGCCCGTGATCGCCCCAGCCCTGATCTTCCAGATTGTAGATATGGACATGGCCGAAGGCCTCAACACGGTACAGTTCCATGTCGCTGCTGCCACCATTTTTCTGGCTCTCATCAGTACTGGATGTGCCTGCGGCCTGCTTTTTCGGGCGCAGATAACCGATGAGTGTATCGGCATCGACAGTCATGTCGCCCCGCTGGGCACGGGCACCTCCCGTCAGGGTAACGGTCTGGCGGTTATGGTCGTAGATCTCTTCTTTCTTCCAGAAAAGATGGACGACCTGCCCATGGGCCTGATCCCCGGGTGTCGGGTCGGCTGCCAGAGCAGTGGGAGAGGGGGCCAGGGCCTCGGCCAGAAGAAAACCGGCAGCGGCAAGAAAAGCATGAGGGCGGGAAAAAACAGGGAGACGCATCATGCTTCCTTTATGGGCTTTTCGGCGTTGCGGGAGAAGAGGGGGCGGGTGATAAATCCTCAAAATGATCCGTACGTCCGGCACCGAGGAACTGGAGAGTCCCTGTCTGCTGGTCCATGAAGGCGCCTTCTGCATCCTGCGTGCCGAAGGGCCCTTCGGCATGGACCCAGTCATGCGTGGCGATGACCTGCTGGGGCAGGTCAATATCGGCTGAAGGGCTGTTCAGCAGGACGCCGTCACTGCGGTAGACCACGACATGGCCGTTCAGTGTCAGCGTCTGTTCGTGCTGGAGATACATGCCGCTATCCGCCCGGGCATGGACCCACTGATGATTGTGCAGCAGGATGTCTGCCTCAGGCTCGGTCATGTCGATGCGGTCCGGCTCGCTCTGGCGGGCAATGCGGGATGTGATGGTATAGGGGCGGTCCTGCGAATCAAGATCGTGGTAGGCGGCATGTTCCATCATGCCGCTATCCGTATGGGCATGACGCATGCTGGCCAGAATGGCGCTGTTCTGGTGGATCAGATGATTGATTTCCGGCCATATGGCGACCGAGAACAGCAGGAACATCGCAAGACCGGGGAGACCCCATTTGGCCCGCTTCAGCAGCAGGCTCCGTCTGGCCATGGCTTCGGCTGAAGGGGGCGTGCGCCGTCTGGCCATGCTTTCCTGTCGCATGGCATCCAGCTGGCGGGTCTTTTCCAGACGGTCCGGGTCAAAATCTTCCCGGTTGGGCTGCGGTGCGTTCATGAGAGACCTGCCCGCAGGAGATCATGCAGATGAAGAATCCCGACAGGGCGACGCTCTTCATCCAGAATGAAAAGACTGTTCACCGGGACAGGGCGGTCATTCATGAGGTGCCGTATGTCCTGAGCCCGCATGTCTGCCGTGCCCGTCAGGGGCGTGCGGTTCATGATCTCCACGGCCGTGGTGTTGTCGAGATCACGGTCCAAAGCGGGGCGGAGGTCACCATCGCTGATGAGCCCGGCAAGGCGGCCTTCGTCATCCAGAATGCCGATGCAGCCGAAACTCTTGTGGGTGATTTCCAGAATCACGGCACGAAGGGACATGTTTTCATGGCCCAGTGGCATGTCCTGCCCTGTATGCATGAAATTGCTGACGGGGCGGAGCTGGGCACCCAGCGTCCCTGCCGGATGCAGGAGACCGAAATCATGCGCATTGAAGCCACGGCGTTCCAGCAGGGCGATGGCCAGCGCATCCCCCAGGGCCAGCTGGAGCAGGCAGGAGGTTGTCGGGGCCAGTCCCATCGGGCAGGCTTCCGGCGCGGCAGGGAGGATGAGGGGAATCTGCACCGACTGGGCCAGTGTCGATGAGGCCCGTGTCGTAAAGGCGATCTGCGTGAGATTCAGGCGGGCTGCATGAAGCAGGACTGGCGCCAGCTCGTTGGTCTCGCCGGAATTGGAGAGATAGAGGATGACATCATCGGCCTCTACCATGCCGAGATCCCCGTGGGCGGCTTCGGCAGGATGAAGGAACAGTGATGGTGTTCCCGTGGAGGCCAGGGTGGCGTTGATCTTGCGACCGATATGGCCGGATTTCCCCATCCCTGTCAGGATGAGGCGGCCTTTCATGGACAGTATGGCAGTGAGAGCGGCTTCAAACCCTTCCTGCATGGGGCCACGCAGGCACGCCTCGAGCTGCTCAAGCCCCTGACGTTCTGTCTGGAGGGCACGGCAGGCGGTCGAGAGGGAAGATGAGGTCATGGAGCAGCTATGTCAGGCACGATGGGCGAAAATGTCCGACACATCATAGCCCAGAAGATCCAGCTTTGCACGGGCAGGGAGGAAATCATAGCAGCTCTGCGCAAGATCACGCCGCCCTTCCCGGATGAGCATGGCTTCCAGCTTTTCCCAAAGGGCATGGAGATGCAGCACATCGGAGGCTGCATACTGGCGCTGCTCTTCTGTCAGGGTCGGGCTGCCCCAGTCGGAGCTCTGCTGCTGTTTGGACATCTCGACGCCCAGCAGCTCCCGGCTGAGATAGGCAAGGCCATGCCTGTCCGTGAAGGTATAGACAAGACGGGCGGCAATCTTCGTGCAGATGACGGAATTCAGCGTGATGCCGAGATAATGCTGGAGAACGGCCACGTCGAACCGGGCAAAATGCATCAGCTTGGTGACAGAACTGTCCTGAAGGAGCGCCTTGAGGTTGGGGCAGTGCCCGTAGCCACGCCCGCCCAGATGTTCCGGCACGAACTGTACGAGATGCGCCTGACCATCCCCGGCGGAAATCTGCACGAGGCAGAGGCGGTCCCGGTGGGGGTTGAGCCCCATGGTCTCGGTATCAATGGCGATGGAAGAGCCCAGCTCAAGATTGTCCGGGAGGTCGCCCTCATATAGATGAATGGCGTTACGCGGAGTGCTCATAGATTCACCGGATTTTCTGAGAGGGGACAATTCTGCCCTGCATGTCAGGGGAGAAAGCCTTGGTGCCCAGAAGAAGACTCGAACTTCCACGTCCTTGCGGACACAGGCACCTGAAGCCTGCGCGTCTACCAATTCCGCCATCTGGGCATAAAGCTGTAAGAGGAAGCTGTCTCCGTGAGGAAGCCGCCTCAGCTCTGTTGAAGATGCTTTTACGGCGCAGGAGGGGGGACGTCAATGAGGAAAATGCATCCTTTTGAAAAAAAACGAATGGAATGATGTTAGGCTGAACATAGGTCCGTTTCGGACTTATTTTGTAAAATGAAAATGACAATCATGCGCATTTTCAGGATGTTATGATGCTCATTAGGTAAGCGGTACTGTCTGGTCTTTTATGGTTGAGCTGTTTAGTGCTGGGGCGACAAGGACCATTCTGCGCTTCACGGTGCAGGCAAGACGGGGATTGATGTCATAATGGCTGAACAGATGCTGCGGTTCGTAAACTGCTCCCAGAAACTCCCGGACAAACGCTCGGCTGCCGAGAGACGGGGGGATTTTGGCGAGATTTACGCCGGGTTCAGCCCTCAGAGGGCGCAGGAGCAGGCGTCACGCTGTTCCCAGTGTGGGATTCCGTACTGCACGGTCCACTGCCCGCTGGGCAATGTCATTCCCGAATGGCTGCGCCTGACGACGGAAGGGCGGCTGAAGGAAGCCTATGAACTTTCCTCCAGCACCAACAGCTTTCCGGAAATCTGTGGCCGCATCTGTCCGCAGGACCGTCTCTGTGAAGGGAACTGCGTCATCCGTCCGGGTTTCAGCAGCGTGACCATCGGGGCCGTGGAGCGGTATGTTACCGAGACGGCCTTTGCGGAAGGCTGGGTCCTGCCCCGTCTGCCCGCCGAGGAAACGGGGCAGAGCGTGGGGATTGTCGGGTCCGGCCCGGCCGGTCTTGCCTGTGCCGAGCGTCTGCGGGCCGCAGGGCATGAGGTGCACGTCTATGAACGGCAGGAAAAACCCGGCGGGCTGCTGATGTACGGGATTCCGGGCTTCAAGCTGGACAAGAGCGTCGTGGAACGTCGTTGGAAGCTGCTGGAGAAACAGGGAATCATCTTCCACCTGGGGCAGTCCGTCGGGCATGGCGATGGTGCTCTGCCTCTGGAGGAACTGCGTCAGCGGCATGATGCCGTGTTTCTGGCCACGGGTGTGTATCGTGCCCGGCAGGTGAAGGGGCCGGGGGCCGGTCTGGCCAACGTGGTGGAGGCCCTTCCTTACCTCAAGGCCTCCCAGACGGAGCATGAGACTGCTGGCCTGACAGCGAAAGGCAAACGTGTCGTGGTGCTGGGGGGCGGTGATACCGCCATGGACTGCGTCCGCACGGCCATCCGGCAGGGGGCGAAGGAAGTGGTCTGCGCCTATCGTCGGGACCGTGACAACATGCCCGGCTCCCGTCAGGAGGTTCTCAATGCGGAGGAAGAAGGAGCCCGCTTTGAGTGGATGCTGACACCGGAGGCCTTCCTTGGCGATGACAGGGTGAAGGCCGTCCGCCTGCGGGAGATGCGCCTCGGGGCAGCTGATGCGGCGGGCCGCCGGGCCGTGGAGCCGACGGAATCGACTCGTGAACTGAAAGCCGATCTGGTCATCTGTGCGCTGGGGTTCGAGCCGGAAGACCTGCCGGACCTCTGGAACCGGCCCGACCTCGCCGTGACACGGTGGGGCACGCTGGAGGTCTCCGGCAGCGGGCATGAAACCAGCCTGCCGGGTGTCTTTGCCGGTGGGGACATCGTCCGGGGGGCGAGCCTCGTCGTCTGGGCCATCCGGGACGGGCGGGACGCCGCCGATTCCATCATGAACCATCTGTCTGCCGGGGCTGCCCGGACCGCAACATCTGTCGGGGAGTGTGCCTGATGACCACCATGAACGAAACCACGACCATGACATCCGCTCCGGAAACGGCACGGGACTTCGTGAAGGCCTATCAGGCCAATGTTGAACGGCTGGAAGGGCTGTATGACCCGGCGCAGGAGCATGATGCCTGTGGTGTGGGGCTTGTGGCGGCGATGGATGGCAGGCCCAGCCGTGCCGTGGTGCAGGCGGGCATCGAGGCCCTGGGCAACATCTGGCACCGTGGTGCCGTCGATGCTGATGGCAAGACGGGGGACGGGGCTGGCATCCATGTGGAAATCCCGCAGAATTTCTTTGAGGATGCCATCCATAATGCGGGTGACCTGCGGATCGAGGGACGCATCTCCGTCGGGATGGTCTTCCTGCCCCGCACGGACCTGGGAGCGCAGGAACGCTGCCGCCAGATCATCGAGACGGAAATCCTGCGGTTCGGCTACGGCATCTATGGCTGGCGTCAGGTGCCGATTGATACGGCCTGCATTGGCGAGAAGGCCAACGAGACCCGCCCCGAGATTGAGCAGATCATGATCCGCAACACGCTGGGGCGTGATGAGGAAACGCTGGAACGGGACCTCTATGTCATCCGTCGTCGGATCGAGCAGGAGGCGACACGGGCACAGGTGGAGCTGTACATCTGCTCCCTGTCCTGCCGCTCCCTCATCTACAAGGGCATGTTTCTGGCGGAAAACCTGACGGATTTTTACCCGGACCTGCTGGATGAGCGGTTTGTCTCCCGTTTTGCCATCTATCACCAGCGTTATTCCACCAACACCTTCCCGAAATGGAAGCTTGCCCAGCCTTTCCGCAAGATCGCCCATAACGGGGAGATCAACACGCTCTCCGGCAACGTCAACTGGATGCGGGCGCATGAGACACGGCTGAGCAGCCCGGTGCTGGATGACTACATGGAGGCCCTCAAGCCGGTCGTGCAGGTGGCGGGGTCCGACACGGCCGCTCTGGACAATGTCTTCGAGCTTCTGACCTTCGCTGGACGGACGGCACCATCGGCCAAGGCCCTGTTGATCCCGGCAGCGGCGGGGGCGAATTCTTCCCTGTCCGCCCGGGCCAAGGCATTCTACCGCTACTGCAATGCCGTCATCGAGCCGTGGGACGGTCCGGCGGCCCTGTGCGGGACGGATGGCCGCTGGATCATCGCCGGTCTGGACAGGGCCGGTCTGCGGCCGCTGCGCTACAGCATCACGAAGGACGGGCTGCTGATCGTCGGGTCCGAGACGGGCATGGTGCGTGTGCCAGATGAGGCCATCGCCCTGCGTGGGCGGCTCGGGCCGGGGCAGACCCTTGCGCTGGACCTTGATGAAGCCCGTTTCTACACGCCGGATGACGTGCTGGACATGCTTATCAACCGGCAGGATTATGAGAGCTGGATCAGGGACGGCATCGAGGATGTCGGGCCGCTGATGGCTCGGGTGACGGAACCGGACGGCATTGATGCGGAGATGCTGCGCCGTCGCCAGCTGGCCGTCAACCTGACCTATGAGGACATGGAGGCCACGCTCCAGCCGATGGTGGAGAATGGCAGCGAGGCTCTGGCCTCCATGGGGGATGACACGCCGCTTCAGGTGCTGTCCCGGCATTATCGGGGGCTGTCCCACTATTTCCGGCAGGGATTCAGCCAGGTGACGAATCCGCCGATCGACAGCCTGCGGGAAACACGGGCCATGAGCCTGGTGACGAGGCTGGGCAATCTGGGCAACATCCTTGCCGAGGAAGCGGGCCAGTGCCAGCTTCTCCAGCTTTCCAGCCCCATCCTGACGAATGGCGAATTCAGCCGTCTTCAGGAGATGTGCGGCAGGCAGGGTGAGGTTATCGACTGTACCTTCCCGCTGGCCGAGGGCGAGGACGGGATGCGGGCGGCCCTGACGCAGACATGCCAGAAGGCCGAGGATGCCGTGCGGGGTGGCTGTGCCCATCTCTTTCTGACCGATGAACACGCCACGGAGGACCGTGTGGCGGTTCCCATGGTGCTGGCCGTGGCGGCCGTGCATGTCCATCTCACCAATCACAGCCTGCGGACCTTCACCTCCGTGAATGTCCGGGCCTCCGATGTGCTGGACGTGCACAGCCTCGCCGTGATGGTCGGAGTGGGGGCCTCCACGGTCAATCCGTGGCTGGCCCAGCAGAGCATTGCCGATCGTCTCCAGCGGGGGCTGTTCGGAAAGATGACCCTGCGGCAGGCCATGGAGCAGTACCGCAAGGCCGTGGACAAGGGGCTGCTCAAGATCATGTCCAAGGCGGGGATTTCGGTCGTCTCGGCCTATCGTGGCGGGTACAATTTCGAGGCGATCGGCCTCTCCCGTGCGCTTGTGGCCGAGTTCTTCCCCGGCATGGCGTCCCGCATTTCGGGCATCGGCCTGCCCGGTATCGCCCGGAACGTCATCAAGGCGCACAGGCAGGCATGGCAGCCCGCCAACGTGTCTCCGCTGCCCATCGGGGGGCGGTACAAGATCCGCCCGGGTGGGGAGGCGCACTCCTTTTCGGCCAGTGCGGTCCACATGCTTCAGACGGCGGTGCAGGCCAACAGCTACAGGCTCTTCCGCCGTTATGCGGACGCTCTGGAGGCGCAGGAGCCGGTCGCCCTGCGTGATCTGCTGGATTTCCGTTCCAGCGCACGGTCCATTGACGTGGATGACGTGGAAGGCATCACCCAGATCCGCCGCAGGCTGGTTGCCCCGGGCATCTCCCTCGGTGCGCTGAGTCCGGAAGCGCATGAGACGCTGGCCATCGCCATGAACCGCATCGGGGCGAAGTCCGATTCCGGCGAGGGAGGCGAGGACCCGGCCCGGGCCACACCACGGCCCAACGGGGACAATGCGTCCTCGGCCATCAAACAGGTGGCGTCCGGCCGCTTCGGCGTGACGGCGGAATATCTCAACAATTGCCGGGAGCTGGAGATCAAGGTCGCACAGGGGGCCAAGCCGGGTGAGGGGGGCCAGCTTCCGGGCTTCAAGGTCACGGAGCTGATCGCCCGTCTCCGTCATGCCACGCCGGGCGTCACGCTGATCTCGCCGCCGCCGCATCATGACATCTATTCCATCGAGGACCTTGCCCAGCTGATCTACGACCTCAAGCAGATTAACCCGGAGGCGACCGTGACGGTGAAGCTCGTGGCCCGGACGGGCATCGGGACCATCGCCGCCGGTGTGGCCAAGGCCAAGGCTGATGCCATCCTGATCTCCGGCCATTCCGGTGGGACGGGGGCCAGTGCCCAGTCTTCCATCTATTATGCCGGCCTGCCGTGGGAAATGGGGCTGAGCGAGACCCATCAGGTGCTGATGCTCAACCGTCTGCGTCATCGGCTGAAGCTGCGCGTTGATGGTGGAATCAAGACCGGGCGTGACGTGGTGATCGCCGCTATGCTGGGGGCCGAGGAGTTCGGCATCGGTACGGCGGCTCTTGTGGCGATGGGCTGCATCATGGTGCGGCAGTGCCATACCAATACCTGCCCTGTCGGTGTCTGCGTGCAGGATGAGGAGCTGCGGAAGAAGTTCGAGGGCACGCCGGAGAAGGTCATCAACCTGTTCACGCTGATCGCCGAGGATGTCCGCAACATTCTGGCCCGTCTGGGATACCGCTCTCTTGAGGAGATCATCGGCCGGACGGACCTGCTCCATCAGGTCTATCGTGGCTCGGATTATCTGGATGATCTGGACCTCAACGCCCTGCTGGTGCAGGCGGATACGGGCGGCTTTGCCCGTCACTGCACGCTGGAGGGCCGCAATGAGGTCCCGGACACGCTGGATGCACAGATCATCGCCGATGCGCAGCCGCTGTTCGAGCGGCGGGAGAAGCTGCATCTGCACTATATCGTCCGCAACACGCATCGTGCGGTGGGGACGAGGCTGTCATCCCTCATCACCCGTCGCTTCGGCATGGCCAGCCTGCCGGAAGGGCATCTGACGCTCTCCCTGCGTGGGTCTGCCGGTCAGTCCCTTGGGGCCTTCGCCGTACAGGGGCTGCGCATCGAGGTGGAAGGTGATGCCAACGATTATGTCGGCAAGGGCCTCTCCGGGGCCACTCTGGTGCTGCGGCCCAGCAGTGCGACACCCTGCGCCACGGAGAAGAATTCCATCATCGGCAACACGGTGCTTTATGGTGCGACGGCGGGAGCACTCTTTGCCGCCGGGCAGGCCGGAGAACGGTTCGCCGTGCGGAACTCCGGTGCCGTGGCCGTGGTGGAAGGCTGTGGCTCCAATGGCTGCGAATACATGACAGGCGGTACGGTCGTTGTTCTGGGCAAGGCCGGGGACAATTTCGGGGCAGGCTTCACGGGTGGTACGGCCTATGTGCTGGACCGTGATGGCGACTTCCCGAAACGGGTGAATCACGACACGGTCATGTGCCAGCCCGTGACGGCCAGACGGTGGAAAGATGAGCTGCGGGGCCTCGTGGAGCGGCACGAGCGTGAGACGGGCAGTGCCTATGCGGCGGATCTTCTTCACCACTGGGAGGAGGTTCTGCCGAAATTCTGGCATGTCGTGCCGAAGGATTATGCCCGCATCATCGGGTATGAGGAGGCCGATCTCAGAAGCCTGTCAGCCTGACAGGGGCCACCCGGGCAGGGCTGCGGGGCTGGAGGATGGACCGTGACAGAAAAGAGAGTTTTCACAGCCCCCTCGCTTGGCTAGTCTGCAGGGATGATGACATCATTTCTCAAGACACGCTCCTTTGCCCGTCTGCCGGAAGGCAGGCAGGTTTCCGCCCCGGAAGGTGAGGCGGCTGCGCCCGTGGCCGCCCCCCGCTGGGACCTTTCCGACCTCTATGCCTCCCCGGAGGACCCGGCCATTGAGTCGGATTTCGTCCGGCTGGACCATGAGGCCCGGACATTTGAAAGCCGCTGGAAGGGTACGCTGGGCAAGGCCTCTCCGGCCGATCTGGCCCATGCCCTCCAGGGCTATGAGGTGATCGAGGAAGGGCTGGGGAAGATCGGTTCCTATTCCCAGCTTCTCTTTGCAGCCCACACGACCGACCCTGCCTGTGGCCGTTTCGCCCAGAGCGTGCGGGAACGTCTGACCGCCATTTCAGCTTTCCTGCTGTTCTTCCCGCTGGAGCTGAACCGGCTGGATGATGCAGCCCTTGAGAAAGGCTTCAGCGAGAATGCGGAGCTGGCCTCATGGAAGCCTTATCTGCGGGACCTGCGGGTCTTCCGCCCCTATCAGCTTTCCGATGAGGTTGAGCGTGTTCTGATGGACATGGCCGTCTCTGGCCGGAATGCGTGGGTGCGGCTGTTTGACGAGACCATGGCCGGGCTGATGGTCTCCTTCGAGGGGAAAGAGCAGCCGCTGGGCGACGTGTTCAATTACATGACGGACAGCGACCGGAAAAAGCGGGAAGGGGCGGCCAGGGCCATCAGTGCCACGCTGGCAGCCAACAACAAGCTGCTGGTGGGCATCACCAACACGCTGGCCAAGGACAAGGCCACGATTGATACCATGCGGGGTTACCCCCGGCCTGTCAGCAGTCGCAACCGGGCGAACATGGTGGAAGACGAGGTGGTGGATGCGCTGGTGGATGCCGTGCAGTCGTCCTTCTCCCGTCTCTCCCACCGTTATTACGGCATGAAGGCCCGCTGGCTGGGGCTGGACAAGCTGGAACACTGGGACCGCAATGCCCCGCTGCCCGACGTGCAGGACAGGCGGCTGAGCTGGGATGAGGGCAAGGCGATCGTCCAGCGTGCCTATCAGGATTTTGATGAGGAGATGGGCCGCCATGCCAGCACGTTCCTCAACAGCCCGTGGATCGATGCGGCAGCCGTACCGGGCAAGTCTTCCGGGGCGTTTGCCCATCCGGTCGTGCCCTCCGTGCATCCTTACCTGCTGATGAACTATCATGGCCGTCCCCGTGACGTCATGACGCTGGCCCATGAGATGGGGCACGGCATCCATCAGATGCTGGCCGGGAAGAAGCAGGGCTATCTCCGTTCCGACACGCCGCTGACGCTGGCCGAGACGGCCTCCGTCTTCGGGGAGATGCTGACCTTCCAGTCCCTGCTGGATGCGGAGAGTGATCCGAAGCGCCGTCATCATCTGCTGGCCTCCAAGGTGGAGGACATGCTGAACACGGTCGTGCGGCAGATCGCCTTCTACCAGTTCGAGGTGCAGGTGCATGATGAACGCCGCAGGGGAGAAATCCCTGCCGAGCGTCTTGGTGAAATCTGGCGGGACGTGCAGACACGCAGCCTTGGCCCGGCCTTCAGCTTCACCCCGGATTATGACCTCTACTGGTCATACATTCCGCATTTCATCCACTCGCCCTTCTACGTGTACGCCTATGCCTTTGGCGACTGTCTGGTGAATGCGCTTTATGGCGTGTATCAGGACAGCCCGGCAGGCTTTGCGGAAAAATACAAGGAGATGCTTGCCGCCGGTGGCACGTTGCGCCATCAGGAGCTGCTCGCACCGTTCGAGCTGAATGCCGGTGATCCGTCCTTCTGGAACCGTGGTCTGGATGTCATTTCCGGGCTGATCGACCAGCTTGAGGCTGAACCGGCTGCATGAGGATGAAAGCCGGCCTGCACGCCATGCAGGCTGGCACACTGCCTGACAGGGCAACAGGTAAGGGTTGAGATCATGGCACGTGAACGTGACATCGACAGGACGGGCTTTGTCGATAACATGCAGCGCATGTTCCGGGCCTCCAGCATGGTGGGGGGTGTTGCGGCCCGCATGGCCGGGCACAAGCTGGGCCTGCGGAGCAACACGACCAGCCATGCGGAGGAGCTGCGGGCCGTTCTGGGCAACCTGAAAGGCCCGATGATGAAGGCTGCCCAGCTTCTCTCGACCATTCCCGGTGCCCTGCCTGATGACTATGCCGAGGAGCTGGCCCATCTCCAGGCCAATGCGCCGCCAATGGGATGGAACTTCGTCCAGCGGCGGATGAGGGCCGAGCTGGGGGCGGGGTGGGAATCCCGCTTCCGGTCTTTCAGCCATGAGGCCGTGGCGGCGGCGTCACTGGGGCAGGTGCATCGTGCGGCTCTGGCCGACGGGCGGGAGGTGGCCTGCAAGCTGCAATATCCCGGCATGGCGGGAGCCATGGAGCAGGACCTCCGGCAGCTGAAGCGGGGTCTGGGCGTGTTCAGCCTCGTGGGCAATGCCATCCGGCAGGATGAGGTCTATGCCGAACTGGCCGAACGGATGCGGGAAGAGCTGGACTACACACGGGAGGCCAGCCACCTGCGGCTCTACAGGCTCATGCTGGCGGATGTGCCGGAAGTTACCGTGCCTGCCCCCGTACCCGGGCTGGTCACGGAACGGCTGCTGACGATGGACTGGGTGGGGGGCCGCTCCATGAAGTCCGTGCTGGAGGAACAGCTCCCGCAGGAAGAGCGCAACGCCATTGCAATTGCGCTGTTCAAGGCCTGGTACAGGCCCGTCTATCATTATGGTGTCGTGCATGGTGACCCGCATATGGGCAATTTCACCGTGCGGCAGGATGGTGGGCTGAACCTGCTGGATTTCGGTTCCGTACGCATTTTCTCGCCCCGGTTTGTCGGTGGTGTCCTGTCTCTCTTCGATGCCCTGCGGGATGGCGATGAGGAACGGGCCTACGAGGCCTATCATGACTGGGGCTTCAGGGACATTTCACGGGAGCGGGCTGCCGTGCTCAATGAGTGGGCACGCTTCTTCTATCGTCCTCTCATGACGGATGAAATCTGCAATGTGGAAGAGAGCAACAACCCGCAGGAGGCCCGCCGGGTGCTGGAGCATGTCTATGACGGGCTGAAGCGCACGGGCGGCATCACTCTGCCACGGGAATTCGTCATGCTGGACCGCTCGGCCATCGGGCTGGGTAGTGCCTTCCTGCGGCTGGGAGCACGGGTGAACTGGCACCGGCTCTTCATGGAGCTGACGCAGGATTTCAATGTGGATGTTCTGGCGGCCCGGCAGAAGGATGCCCTGCGGAAGGCGCAGGTCCAGCCCGCCAGATGAAGGAAAGGCCGGACGGGTGAGCATACCGGTCCGGCCTTGCCTGTCAGGATGGGCAGAGAACTGTCAGCGGAAGAATTTGCTCAGCAGGTTGCCGCCGATTTCCTGGATCACGTCCTGCTGGAGGGCCTTGCCGAAGCTGGCGAAGCCGCTGCCCTGTTCACCGGAGCTTTCGCCCCCGTTTTTCTCGCCGAGATGGCTCACCAGACCGGCCAGCTGGCCGACGAGGTCTCCGGCATGGCCCTGGCCATTCTGGAAGATGGAGGAAATCTGCTGGAGGCTCGCAGCCCATTCCCCGGCCTGTGCGTCGCCATTCTGCGAGGCGTCCTGCATCTGGCCGATCAGCCGGTCAATCAGCTGGAAGGCCTGCTGCGCCGTGTTGCGGAACTGCGTGTAGCTCTGCTCGATCTGTTCGATATCCATAAGGTTCTGACCTTTTTGTGGAAGTGGAGCCTCATTGGGCAGTGAAGAGGCGGTGTGATGGTAAACGACCCTGTAAAAACTGCCAGTCTTTTTATGAGGAATGAACAGCCGGAAACGGGTGGCTCCATTTATTCCGTCAGAGGCATCTTGTGGTGGCAGGAACATGCTCCCATCTAGGGGCCATGGCAGTTTCTTCGTCGTCCCGCAAAAAGAAAAAACCGGTCACGCCCCGTCAGACGGATTTTTTCCCTGAAAAACAGCCCGCCAAACCGAAGACCAACCGGTTTGTCGTCAAATCGGATTACGAACCCTCCGGGGACCAGCCGCAGGCGATTGCCGCCCTGCTGGACGGGTTGCAGGCCGGGGAGCGGGATCAGGTGCTGATGGGTGTGACAGGGTCGGGCAAGACCTTCACCATGGCCAAGGTGATCGAGGCGGCGCAGCGGCCCACGCTCATCATGGCTCCCAACAAGACCTTGGCGGCCCAGCTCTATAGTGAGATGAAACAGTTCTTCCCCGACAATGCGGTGGAATATTTCGTTTCCTACTATGATTACTATCAGCCGGAAGCCTATGTGCCCCGCTCGGATACCTTCATCGAGAAGGACAGCCAGCGCAACGAGCGCATAGACCGGATGCGCCATGCTGCCACGCAGGCCCTGCTGGAAAGGAACGATGTCATCATCGTGGCCTCCGTGTCCTGCATTTATGGTATCGGCTCGCCCGAATCCTATGCCCGCATGAAAATCCGCCTCGTGCCGGGGGAGATCATCGATCGGGACGACCTGATCCGCCATCTGGTGGAGCTGCAATACCAGCGGAATGATCTGGCCTTCGAGCGTGGGTCATTCCGGGTGCGGGGGGAGCAGGTGGACATTTTCCCCATCCAGAACGAGGACAGGGCGTGGCGTGTCATGCTCTTCGGGGATGAGGTGGAAAGCATCACCGAATTCGACCCGCTGACGGGGGAGAAGACGGCTGATCTGGAAGAGGTCAGCCTCTATGCCAGCTCCCATTATGTGACGCCCCGCCCAACGCTCAATCAGGCGATGGTCAGCATCAAGGATGAACTGCAGGACCGCATCCAGTATTTCAGGGACAAGGGAAAGCCGCTGGAGGAAGAACGCATCCTTCAACGGACCAATTTTGATCTGGAAATGCTGGAAACGACAGGCGTCTGCAAGGGAATTGAGAACTACTCCCGCTATCTTTCAGGTCGCCGTCCCGGTGATCCGCCGCCAACCCTCTTTGAATATCTGCCGGAAGATGCCCTGCTGATCGTGGATGAAAGTCATGTCGGCGTGCCCCAGATTGGCGGGATGGAACGGGGGGACCGTGCCCGCAAGGAAACGCTGGCAGATTTCGGGTTCCGTCTTCCCTCCTGTCTGGATAACCGGCCCCTGTCTTTTTCGGAGTGGGATGCCTTCCGGCCGCAGAGCATCTTCGTGTCCGCCACGCCGGGGCCGTGGGAGATGGAACAGACGGAAGGCGTGTTTGCCGAGCAGATCATCCGTCCGACCGGCCTGACAGACCCCATCACCATCATCCGACCCGTGGAAGGGCAGGTGGACGACCTGCTGCATGAGGCCAGGGCGACCATTGCCGAGAATGGCCGTGTCCTCGTCACGACCCTGACCAAGCGCATGGCTGAGGACCTGACGGAATATCTTTCCGAACATGGCGTGAAGGTGCGGTATCTCCATTCCGACATTGATACGCTGGAGCGCATGGAGATCATCCGGGACCTGCGGCTGGGGGCCTTTGATGTTCTTGTGGGCATCAACCTGCTGCGGGAAGGGCTGGATATTCCCGAATGTGCCCTTGTGGCGATTCTCGATGCAGACAAGGAAGGCTTCCTGCGGTCCCGCACCTCTCTTGTGCAGACGATCGGCCGTGCGGCCCGTAACGTGAATGGCCGTGTCCTGCTCTATGCGGACAAGGAGACGGACAGCCTGCGTTACGCCATCGAGGAAACGGCCCGCCGCCGGGAAAAGCAGATGGCCTGGAACGAGGCGCACGGCATCACGCCGCAGACGGTCCGCAGCCGCATCAGCGACACGCTCTTTCAGGAAGAGCTGGCGGGCAAGGAAGCCCCGCCGGAGTCTGATCCACAGCTCACCATTGACGATCTGCGCAAGAAAATGCGTGAAGCAGCAGCTGAGCTGGACTTTGAACAGGCCGCCGCCCTGCGGGACGAGATTCACCGGCGGGAGGCCAGCGACATTGGCCTCATTGCTCCGGCCCCGGCAGCTTCGCAGGCCAGACAACGCAAGACGACCAGACGGAAAAAGAAGGACTGACCATGCTGGAACTCAAGAGAGACGGGCAGAGCCTGACCATCCTGCCGGAGACGGGGGCTGCCCTTGGCCAGTGGCAGGTGCAGGGGCATGACATGCTCCGTCCGGTCGCCAATCCGGCCCTGCGGAACCAGAAGGGCGTGGCCGTGGGGGCCTATCCTCTGCTGCCCTATGTCAACAGGATTGCAGACGGCCATTTTGCCTTCGGGGGAGAGGAGCACAGGCTTGTCCCCAACATGGAGGGCTGCCCGCATCCCATCCATGGCAATGGCTGGGAGCATGAATGGCAGGTGGCGCACAGAACGGACAGTCACGCCATCCTGACTTTCGATCACACGCCTTCTGATGATGAAGCCGGTCGGGGGGAATGGCCCTATGCCTATCGGGCCGTCATGTCCTACGAGCTGCGGGCGGACGGGCTGCATGTCTCCATCGTGATCCGGAACAGCGATACGGTCGATCAGCCGGTCGGTCTGGGGTTCCATCCTTTCTTCCATTCGGAGGCCAAATCCCGCCTGAAATTCGCAGCGGACTCGGTCTGGCTGACGGACGGTCACGGCCTGCCGACCGAAAAAAAATCCTGCGAAGGTGAGTGGGATTTTTCGACAGGGCAGGCCCTTGAGGAGCTGAAGCTGGATAACGGGTTTGCCGGGTTTGCCGGTCAGGCCCGGCTGGAGCAGCCCGGGGGTCTGCCAGACCTGACGGTGGAAGCGGACCGGATTTTCTCGCATCTGGTGGTCTTCTCCCAGCCGGAGGAGGGCTATGTGGCCATCGAGCCGGTCACGAGCATGACGGATGCCCTCAACAGGCCGGAGATCGCCGGGCGTGGCGTGCATGTGCTGGCACCGGGGCAGAGCCTTGGTGGCATGATCCGCTTCCGTGCTGATGTCTCACGTCGTCCGGCGGAAGGCTGACGCCGCATGGCCGCCGAGAAGATTGCCCTGCACCGTTATCTTTCCCCACAGGGTGCGGCCCGGATGCGGGCTGAGCTGAAAGAGCTGACCCAGAAGGAGCGGCCGCAGGTCGTGGAGGTCGTCTCATGGGCGGCGAGTAATGGCGACCGTTCGGAGAATGCGGACTACCAGTATGGCAAACGCCGCCTGCGGGAGATCGACCGGCGCATCCGGTTCCTGACGAAACGGCTGGATCAGGCCGTGATTGTGGACCCGGCAGCCCAGACCAACCGGAACCGTGTCTTCTTCGGGGCCACCGTCTGCTATGCGGATGAGGAGGACCGTCATTATACCGTGACGATCCTTGGCGTGGATGAGTCCCGGCTGGAGCATGGGGAGGTCAGCCTGCAGGCTCCGGTGGCCCGTGCTCTCATGAAAGCTGCCGTGCATGACGAGGTCACCATGCAGACACCATCCGGCCCTGTCCTTGTGGAAGTGCTGTCCATCGCCTATCCAGACCCGGCCTGATATGGTGGGGGCCTGAAAGAAACCGTTCGGTCCTGAACTGCTTTTGCGGAGTTATTCTTATGGTCCAGTCCTCTTCCTCCCGGCGGCGTGTTGCCGTGCAGATGGACCCGCTGGAAGACATCAACATCGATGGTGATTCCACCTTTGCCCTGATGCTGGAAGCCCAGCGTCGTGGGCACGAGCTGCATGTCTATCACCCCACCACCCTGTCCCTGCTGGAAGGAAAGGGCACGGCAGGCCGTCTTCAGGCCCGGAGCCGCAGGGTGACCGTACAGCGGAAGAAAGGCGATCATGCTGCCTTTGGCCCGGAGGAGGTTCTGGACATCGGCTCATGTGATGTCGTGCTCATGCGGCAGGACCCGCCTTTCGACATGGGCTACATCACGGCCACCCACATGCTGGAGCATGTTCATGGCACGGGCGAGGGGCAGGCCCTCGTGGTGAATGATCCGGTATCCGTACGCAATGCACCGGAGAAGCTGCTGGTCACGCATTTTCCCCAGCTCATGCCGCCAACGCTGGTGACGTGGGACCGGGAGGCGATTGCCGCTTTCCGGCAGAAGCACAGGGACATCATCCTGAAGCCGCTTTATGGCAATGGTGGAGCGGGCATCTTCCGGGTGAAGGAGGATGACGAGAATTTCTCCTCCCTGCTGGAGATGCACTTCTCCCGCTCCCGTGAACCGCTGATGGTGCAGCGTTATGAGCCTGCCGTGCGGCTGGGGGACAAGCGCATCATCCTTGTGGATGGCGAGCCGATCGGGGCAATCAACCGTGTTCCTGCGCAGGGTGATGCCCGGTCCAACATGCATGTCGGCGGCCGTGCCGAACGTGTGGAACTGACGGACCGTGACAGGGAAATCTGCCGGACCATCGGCCCGTACCTGAAGGAACATGGCCTCATTTTCACGGGGATTGACGTGATCGGGAACTGGCTGACGGAGATCAACGTCACCTCCCCGACGGGCCTTCAGGAACTGGACCGTTTTGATGGCATCAACAGTGCCGGGATGATCTGGGACTGCATCGAGGCCCGTCTTTCCTGAAAGGAAACATGGAAGCGGCCTGGCCCTATGGTCAGGCCTTTCACCTGTTTGGTGTCTGGTCCGTTTTCCGTGTTACGGTCTCGTGGGGAGGCTCTTCTGGTGATGTGGAGCCGTCCTCTGCCCTGGCATCTTTTTCAGGGTCGGAAGGATAGAGATTGTCCCGGAATGGAATGGGTACGCCATCAGAGAAATATCCATTTTCCACCTTCAGGTCCCTGGATGGTCTGTCCCGGCTGAACCTGTTGATGAGCCATGGAAACAGTCTTTCATGGTAATAGACGACATAAAGGGCCACCCAGAAAAACAGGCAGAGAAGGGCCAATATGAGATCGAGATGCTTCATCGTGTGATCCAGTCATGAGTTCTGGTTCTGTTCTGGACAGGTAGACCAAATTTTTTCGCATAATATCGTCAGAATACCTTGTCAGCCAAGGGCGTTGGGGGGCAAGAAAGGGGCGGACTGATCGGTATCAGTAGCGATAATGCTCCCCGCTTTGTTGGGGGCAGACAGTTGAGGCTGCATTTTCATGGTGTCTTCCCTTAAACCCCGTTCTTCCCTCGATGCTGACAGCGTACGTGATGCCTATCGCCGTTGGGCCCGCATGTACGACAAGGTTTTTGGCGGTGTATCTGCTTTCGGGCGACGGCGGGCCGTGGCGGCTGTCAATGCGCTTCCGGGCACGCGTGTGCTGGAGGTGGGAGTTGGAACCGGGCTGGCCCTTCCTTCCTACAGGTCCGACAAACGCATTACAGGAATCGACCTCTCGGAAGACATGCTGGCCCTTGCCCGGGAGCGTGTGAAGAGGGAAGGTCTCCGTAATGTTGATGAACTTATGGTGATGGACGCCGAACATACCACCTTTGCCGATAACAGCTTTGATATTGCCGTCGGCATGTTCGTGGCCTCTGTCGTGCCTCATCCGGACCTGCTTCTGGCAGAGTTGAAGAGGGTGGTGAAACCGGGGGGACACATCCTTTTTGTCAACCATTTCCTTGCCCGTGGGGGCCTTCGGCTGAAGGTGGAGAAGGTCATGGCCCGGGCCTCCCGTGCGCTGGGCTGGCATCCTGATTTTGCCATTGAATCCCTGCTTCCACCGGAGGATATGGCCCGGGCGACCATCGTGCCCGTCCCTCCGGCGGGTCTGTTCACCCTCGTGACATTGCCGCCTGAGAAGACTAAGTAGGGGAAATCCATCTGCCTTCGAGCAAGGCAGATGTTTCATGGTGGCAACAGGCTGGCGGAATAGAGTGACTTCAAGGCCGTTATTTCAGACAGTATCTTCATCCCGTCATGGGAGAAGCGGTGGGGCGTTTTTTCTGCTGGCGTTGTTTGCTGGCATGTTGGGGGGCGCCATGGGGTTGCCTTTCCTGCATGTGCATCCGTCTCCTGGTGTCGTTGTGTCCCATGCCGTGCTGATGACATTTTATGTTGTATGCCCGGCTTTTCTGGGCGGGATGGCCCGCTGGTTCCTGCCGGACCTGCTGAAAGGCGAGGGCATGGCTCTGCCGTTTGCGGTCCGTACCGGTTTTGGCGTGCTGGCTGTAGGTGCCTTTCTGTTGCCGGTCATGCCGTTTGTCGGGCTGGCTCTCTGGAGCATTGGCGTGCTGGCGCTGGCTTTCAATGTGCTGGCCACGGTTCTGGAGATGCGGTCCATCCCCTTCCGTGATTGTCCGCCGCTGGTCTGGGCGTTTCTGGCCAATGCTCTGTCTGTGCTCATCATCGCTCCCGTTCTGCTGGCTTTTCTGCTGCGGAGTGGTCTGGCTGGTGCCGGGCCTGAAGCCCTTCTGACGGTTCTGCGTGGCAGTGTGGAAATGACCCTGCTGAGCGTGCCTTCGCTTGGCATCATCATGGCTGCTCTTCTGCCCGGGCAGAAGGAGCAGGGGTGGGTACCCCGCTGTGCTCCCCATGCGTTTGGCGTCATGGGTGTGGTGCCTGTTCTGCTCTGGGCTGACCATCTCTTCGGCGGGCTTCCGTCATCGGTTTACAGCGCTGGATTAAGCATCGGGCTGGGGGTTCCCTGTCTGGTTCTTCTCGTAGCCTTTGCCGGGGATAGATGGCGTACTGCCCTGCCATCGGGGCCAGTGGCGGCCTGGGCTTCCGGTGGGCTTGTATTGCTGCTCGCTGGCTGGGCCGCCATGCTGACCGAACCAGTCTGGGGCATACAGGGGGTGCCGCCGGGGGCCTTCGTTCTGGGGGCGGCAGGGCATCAGCTTGTGATGTTCGGCAGCCTTCTTGCTCTCAGTGCAGCTTTCTATGGCTGGTGCGGGGCCAGACTGGCACGGTGGGGGCGATCTTTCTCCATTTTTGGCATGATTCATGCTTTCATCACGTTTGTCGGGGCGCTCTGTTCCATTCTGCCGCAGCTGGTCGTGCCTGCCGTGCTGTTGATGGGCTGCAGCCTGCTCATGTTCGCCCTGTCTGCCGGAATGGTCTGGTATGGCCTGCTGGTAGAGCGGACCCAGGGGACAATGGGGCTTTTTCCTGAAGAGTAAGGTGTTTTTCCATGCAGGCATCATCCGGTCTTTCGGCCTCTCCACTGGCCCGTTTTCTGGGGGCGCTGCGTGTCGAGGGACATGCTGGTGATACGGCTCTGCAAGATTGGGTGGCGCTGCTCAAACCACGGGTGATTTCACTTGTGGTCTTCACCGGGTTGGCGGGCATGGCCGTAGCGCCGAAATGGCCGTCCGTACCTGTCGGGCTGGTCATCATTGCCTGCATTTGTGTTGGGGCCGGTGCGGCGGGTGCCATCAACATGTGGTATGATCGTGACATTGATGCGATCATGAAGCGAACCCGCGTTCGTCCTGTTCCCGGAGGGCGGGTCGAACCAACGAGTGCGTTGGTTTATGCGGTTGTGCTGTCGGTAGCCTCCGTTGTGCTGCTCTGGTTGGCGACCAACCTGCTGGCGGCAGGGATTCTGGCTTTTTCCATCTTTTTTTATGGTGTGATCTACACCATGTGGCTCAAGCGCAGCACGCCGCAGAACATCGTGATTGGCGGTGCAGCCGGAGCTTTTCCCCCCATGATCGGTTGGGCAGCGACGATGGGATCGCTGGACGTGCTGCCGGTGGTGATGTTCGCCATCGTCTTTCTGTGGACGCCTCCGCATTTCTGGTCGCTCTCCCTTTATGCGTGCAAGGATTACGAGAGTGCGGGCATCCCCATGCTGCCAGTCGTGAAGGGCGCACGCCATACACGCTGGCAGATCGTCATCTACACTTTCATTCTGGGCGCCGTGTCTCTCGTGCCGAGCGTGGTCGGGCAGTGTGGCTGGTTCTACACGGTCTGTGCCAGCCTGCTGGACCTCGGTTTCATCTATTACGGCCTGCGGGTCCTGTTTGACAGACAGGATGAGAAGGGGAACAGCCTGACGAAAGATAAACCGGCCCGTCATGCGTTTCGCTATTCACTGGCCTATCTGTTCTTCCTCTTCTGTGGCCTTCTGATTGACAGGGTTCTTCTGGCATGAGCGATCATAACACTCCTTCCCGCCGCCAGGGCCGTCTCTTCGGCATCGTTCTCGGGCTTTCCTTTTTCACGCTGGCCCTGTTCGTGGTGGCTTTGTACCGACTGTGACGTCTTCTCGTAGATGGGAAAGAAAACCCCGCCTGCCTGTCCATGAAAGGTTCAGGCAAGCGGGGTTTTTTCATTCAGGTGAGGGCGGCTGAGAGGCAGGGTGGCTGCCTCTCGCCCAGGGGAGTGGTCACCCGGCCTGCTGGATGGCGGAGAGGATCCAGTTGCCCCGGCCATCGGCACGGAGGAAGGTCCAGAGTTCCGTGATGGTCTGGCGTTCGGTTTTGCTGCCGTCCAGAACATTGCCCATGCTGTCGGTCGTGACATCAATGGCGGAATATTGCAGGGCCACGGTGGCGTAGGTGATTGTGCCTTCCCGCCAGGCTTCGGCAAGGTCACCCCGCAGGAACTGGATATCAGAGACGATGTTGCGGGCACCACGGCTTGTCAGCTCGGAAAGCTGGTTGTTGAAGTAACTGACCATTTCAGGCGTCGCCATGCGCTGGAGGGACATCATGTCCTGTGCGCTCCAGGCAGCCTGTACGTTTATCAGCAACTGCTGGAAGGTGCTGTAATCATCAGGCGTCAGGGTCACGCCCTGCGAAGGAGCCTGCTGCGGCTGGCTGGTGAAGGGGGAGGAAGCGCCACCGGCTGCACCAAACAGGCCAGAGCCACCTGCATTGCTGGACATGGTGTTGTTGGAAGACCGTTTCCGCCAGAGTTTGATGAGGAAATTGATGATGAAGGCAACGACCAGCACCTGAATGAGGAAGCCGAAGAAGGACCCGCCGCCCCCGCTGAAACCGCTGAAGAAGCCATGCCCGCTCAGCATTCCGAACAGCCCGGCCCCAAGGAAGCCACCAGCCAGCCCGGTCAGAAAGGGGTGCCGCATGGCAAAGGGTGGTCGCATGCTGTTGCCGAAGTTTGGCCGACTGAAGCCGCTCTCCGGTGCCGGAGAGGCATAGGACGGCGTGCGGGGCGTCATGCTGCGGTCCATGGGCCGGGTCCAGTTGGGGGTGAGGCTGGTGCGGGGCGGGGGGCTATAGGTGCGGGAGCCCCGGCTGCCCAGGGAAGACCCCATGCCAGCTCTGGCATCGGCAGCCGGAGCAAGGGCAAAGAGTGGCAGGCACAGGGCTGCCGCTGCGAGGGGGAAAAGACGAATACGCATAATCTGGTCAGTCTCCAGCAAGACTCATCTGGTCAATACGGATGGTTGGGGCGTGATGGCCCGTCATCAGGTTGAGGTCATTGGCGGGGATGAGCCGCGCAAACATGTCAAGCAGATTACCTGCCACCGTGATGCCTGATACAGGCTCGGCAATCTCGCCATTGCGGATCATGAAGCCTGAACCGCCCCGGCTGTAATCGCCTGTCAGCATGTTGATGGCGTTGCCCATCAGTTCGGTGATGAGCACACCCTCCCTGATATCACGTCTCAGTTCTTCAGGGGAGTGGGTGCCCGCATGAAGGAACAGGTTGGACGGACCGGGGTGGACATTGCCCCCGCTGGTCCGGTTGGCCCGGCCATTGCTGGCGGGCAGACCCAGCCTGCGGGCACAGCGGCTGTCCAGCAGCCAGTGGCGAAGCTGCCCGTCTTTCACAAGGTCCAGCGGCAGGCAGGCCGTGCCCTCACCATCAAAGGGGCGGGAACCGGCAAGACGGGGCAGGGTCGGGTCATCGGTGATGGTGACGCCAGACCCAAATACCGCTTCATTCAGCCTGTCCTTGAGGAAGGAAGTCCCCTGCACGATGGCGGATCCATTGATCGCCCCAGCGAGATGCCCCAGCAGGGAGCCGGACACGCGGGGGTCGAACAGGACCGGATAGAGGCCCGTTCTGGGGCGGGTAGGGTTCAGCCGGGCAAGGGCACGGCGGGCCGCCTCATGGCCCAGCCGGGCAGGATTTTCTAGGTCGGCCTGATGCACGGCACTGTGCAGGGCATAATCCCGTTGCATCCCTGTTCCTGTTCCCGCCAGGACGCTGACGCCACAGCTGTGGCCGCTGCGCTGATACTGGCCGGCAAAGCCGGCACTGGTGGCCAGGGCGATGTCCTGAAGGGTCGTGCTGGTTGAGGCACCACTGCTGTTGGTGATGCCTGCATGTGAGAGGGCTGCGTCTTCCATCTCACGGGCTCTGTCCAGCAGGGCCGGCGTATCCGGCGTGCCAGAGGGGTCGAGCAGGTCGAGCTTTGCAATCGTGCTGGCAGGAACAGGCATGAGCGGTTCGTCTGCCAGACCGTCATCAGGGGATGGAGGAACGACCCTGGCCATGGCACAGGCCCGTTCTGCAAGCTGTGAGAGGGCTTCCGGCGTTACGTCATTGCCGGAGACCGTGGCCACACGGCCCTGATGGAAGACACGCAGCCCGAGGGACAGGCTCTCCGCATGGCGGAGGCCTTCCGCCTGACCCTGCCGGATCATGGCGGAGCGGCTCCGGCCACGGAGCATGACCGCATCGGCATGGTCGGCACCGTGCTGGCGGGCAAACTTCAGGGCGGCCTCAAGATGGGGGAGCAGATCGGTCATGCGGATTTCAGTGCGGCGTGGATGGCATCTGGCCCGGGGATGTTGCGGGCTGGTCCCATGGTGGTCAGCGTCGGAGCCCCGTTGAAGATGGTCCGGGCCATGGCCAGGACGTCCTCTTCCGTTACGGCATCGATCTTGCGGATCATGTCGCTGGTGGAAATGATGCGGTCATGGACCTGGATCTGGCGGGCGATCTGGGCACAGCGGCTGCCTGTGCTCTCCAGCGACATGAGCAGCGAGGCCTTGAGCTGCGTGCGGGCACGGTCCAGTTCTTCCTTGCTGATTCCCTTCTGGAGGGTGCTGAGCTCAGTCAGGGCGGCAGGAATCAGTTCGTCCGTCTTGTCTGGCCCGGTCCCGGCATAGAGGCCGAACATGCCGCTGTCCGCAAAGGGGCTGGCAAAGGTGTAGACGCTGTAGACGAGCCCGCGCCGCTCCCGGATTTCCTGGAACAGACGGGACGACATGCCACCTCCCAGCAGGGTGGAGAGGATCATGGCACTGTAATAGCCTTTTTCCCGATAGCCGGGGGCGGGGAAACCCAGCAGGAGGTGGACCTGGTCCAGCTTGCGGTCCGTCTGCTTCATCCCGCCGACATACCGGCCCGGTACGGCCTGTGGTGGCGTGTGCGTGGGCAGGTCGGCAAAATGGGTACGGACGAGGTCGACAACCTCATCATGGTGGAGATTGCCCGCTGCGGCGATGACCATGTTCTGCGTGCTGTAATGCTCATGCATGTAGGCCATGAGCGTCTCCCGGCTCATGCTGGCGATGCCATCTTCCGTGCCAAGGATGGGGCGGCCCATGGGCTGATCGGGGTAGGCACATTCCTGGAAATGGTCAAAGACGATGTCATCAGGCGTATCATTCGCCTGACCGATTTCCTGAAGGATGACACCACGTTCCCGCTCCACTTCTTCCGGCAGAAAGGTGCTGTGGGTGAGGATGTCGCCGATGAGGTCCACGCCAAGTGGCAGATCATCCTTCAGCAGCTTGACGTAATAGGCTGTATTCTCCCTGGCCGTGTAGGCGTTGAGATAACCGCCCACATTTTCGATTTCCTCGGCAATGCGGATGGCAGAACGACGCCCTGTTCCTTTGAAGGCCATATGCTCGAGAAAATGGGCTGCTCCATTGGTGGCTTCGCTTTCATGGCGGGTGCCAGCAGCCACATAGGCTCCGAACGAGACGGTTTCGACACGCTCCATCCGTTCCGTCACGATGTTGAGGCCATTTTCAAGAGTCGTACGTCTGATCTGTTCGCTCATGCAGTTCTGCGTGTCCATGATGTGAGAAGAAGCGGAAAGTGTTTGCAATATGGGGTGCCGGGAGTCTTTTTCCAGTCCCCCCGTTTTTCACGGGGCAGACGGAAAAGGGGACAGCCTGACAGGGCCATCCCCTTTTGCCCATGTGTAGCAGCCAGCGCAGGACTCAGCGTCCGCGATGCGCCCGGACAGCCGCTTTGACCTTTTCGAGGTCGTTGGGAAGAACCTCATAACGTTCCTTGCGGGAGAAGAGGTCTGCCAGATGCGGCGGCAACTCCGGATGGATGCCGGTTGCTTTCTTTACGGCATCGGGGAACTTGGCCGGGTGGGCCGTGGCGGCGGCCACCATCGGCACGCCTGCTTCACGGAAGCGCCGCCCCGCTGCCAAGCCGATGGCGGAGTGAGGGTCTGCCAGATAATGGCTTTCAGCGTAAAGTGCCTTCATCGTGGCGGTCGTCTGCTCGTCACTCAGGGCAACGCCGTGGAAAGTTTCCCGGATCTGCTCCCAGGCGTCATGTGGCACGGCCATGCAGCCCGTCTGCCGGAATTCTTCCATGATGGCACGGCAGCGGTTGGGATCACGGCCCAGCATCTCGAACAGCAGACGCTCGAAGTTGGACGAAACCTGAATGTCCATGGAGGGGGAGAGGCTCGGCTCCACCTGCCGCTTCGTCATGTCGTTGTTCAGAAGGAAGCGGGTCAGGATGTCGTTCCGGTTGGAGCCGACACAGAGATGATCGACAGGCAGCCCCATCTGGCTGGCTACCCAGGCGGCCAGGATGTTGCCGAAGTTGCCGGTTGGCACGGCGAAGGAAACCGGGCGGTCCGGCCCACCAAGAGCGAGGGCGGAGCGGACATAATAGGGAATCTGGGCTGCAATGCGGGCCCAGTTGATGGAGTTGACGGCGGAGAGGGCGCAGTCCGTACGGAAGGATTCATCGGCGAACATGGCTTTGACCATGTCCTGACAGTCATCAAAGTCGCCTTCCACGGCGATGTTGAGGACGTTGTCCTCCAGCACTGTGGTCATCTGGCGGCGCTGGACTTCCGACGTCCGGCCATGGGGATGGAGAATGACGATGGACACATGTTCCCGGCCACGGAAGGCCTCGATGGCGGCGGATCCTGTATCGCCCGATGTGGCACCGACAATGGTCACATGGTGGTTGCGCTGTTTCAGTACATGTTCGAAGAGGCGGCCAAGCATCTGCATGGCCATGTCCTTGAAGGCGAGCGTCGGGCCGTGGAACAGCTCCAGCGAAAAGAGACCATCCTCCACTTCCACCAGCGGTGCTACGGCGGCGTGGTCGAATTGTCCGTAGACGTCGTGCGCCATGGTACGGAGTGTGTCACGGTCTATGCTGCCCTCGGTGAACAGGCCGATGACCTCTGCCGCAAGGTCGGCATAGGAGAGGGTGCGCCAGCCTGTCAGGGTCTCGCGGGGGATATGCGGCCAGTGATCGGGCATGTAGAGCCCGCCATCACCAGCCAGACCGCTGAGCAGAATATCGGAAAAGTCGGGGGCAGCGGCATCCAGTGTGCCGCGGGTAGATCGATAACGCATGCCCCCACTATATCACCGAAACGCCATCAGGGCAGGGTAATTTCCAGAAGATGCTGGTGATTGGTTGTTGGGGCCGGATTCATGCCGTTTTCCGGCATGGCGGAACCGGTCAGGACAGCCAGCCGTCCCGGCACGCCTGAGCGGCCTTTGAGCAGTGTGACGGCCTGGGCATCATAGAGTTTCTCATCATGAAGCAGACGCCAGGGCAGGCGGTCGGCACCAAAGGCGAGCAGGTCTCCATGTTCGATGTCGATCATGTAGATCGTGTCATCCCGGCTGATGGTCATGCCGCCAAGGCTGGGGGTACGGCGCCAGTTTGTCATGGCTTCTATCCGTTCCGCCGGGCCAAGGCTGGAATCGGTCAGAATGTCAGTTCCGATTCGGTAAAGTGGCCCTGTCGGAGTCTGATAAAATAGCCAGTTTTTGCCGTGGTCCAGTAGGAGGAAGCGCACGTTGCCCCCCGTTTTGGGCTGCCCCTGTGCCGTCGTGACGGGCTGGCCATGCCGGATGAGAGGGGCATGGCTGCTGAGGGAGGGGGCGCCTTCCAGCAGACGCTCTGCATGACCGCTCCTGAGGTCGATGATGACGAAAGCCGGAACGCCGTCATCGACCAGAAAAGCCTTGCTGTCCGTGACCTGAAGGGCCGAAATGTGGCTGCCGACGGCCAGGGCGTTGCTGAAGCCGATATGGTTGAGGATGACCCCTGTATCCGGTGCGATATTGAGCAGTGCGGGCGTGGGCGCCTGTGTTACGGCCCAGAGGCCCTGGGATGTCGCCGTCAGGGCCGTGATGGCGGGCAACTCGTCCATCAGGAGAGTGAGGCGGCTGTCCACGGGGTCCAGACGATAGATCTTGCCCGTCATACCCAAGGCGAAGGGGGACCCATCGGGAAGGGAATTCAGCGAGGGGGCCAGCGGCAGGCTCAGCTCATGTTCGCCAACAATCCGGGCCTGCACATGGGCGTCCTGCCAGGGGCGGTCTGCTCTGGCAGCGGGGCTGAGCCCCAGAACGGCGGCCGACATGATAAGGGCTGAGGTCAGCAGTGAGGACAGACGTATTTTCATGGCAGGTATCTGGGTGTTCCCCGATGGTTTTGCAAGTTCCGGCCTTTGGGAGCTGGTGAGTGTGGCAGATGGGGGAGGGTCAGGCCGAGCAGAAAGCCCGTGGCTGGAGCTGTGAAGGTCCAGAGGAACAGTCCCTCCAGTCCTTCCAGAAGGCAGGCTCCGGTCAGGCCGGCGGCAGGCAGGGCCAGGCGGAGAAGCGTCTGCAGCGTTCCGGCAGGGGGAAGATGGCAGGGATTCTGTCGCCTGTAGGTGGGCAGTCTGTTGAGATGGAGCAGCCAGACAGCAGCCCAGAGGCCCATGAGGAACAGGATGATCATGCTGCCTGCTTTCGGAAAAGATGCAGAAGAACGGACAGGGCAGCCAGTCCAAGGCAGGCTGCCAGAAGGTCCACGGTGCCGAAGAGGAGAGGTCGCCCCGTATGAAAAGGGCGAGTCAGCAGGTCGAGTCCTGTAGTGCCAGTGCCCAGAACAGCCACAAGGGCGAGCTGCTGGCAGGTTGCCGGTCTGATGATGAAGGCATGGAGCAGTGAGAGGCTCCAGAGACCGAAGAAAACACTTTTTTCCCAGAGAATGGGCGACAGGGAAAACGGCGTGGGGAGGCGTGTGCTCCAGAACAGGGCCAGCGTGGCCAGGGGCAGCCCCAGTGTGGTGGCGATGGTGACGGCCTCATGACTGCGCTGGAGGCGCTGCCGGATTGTGGAGGAAACAGGGTGATGGGTGATGCTGTTCCTTTCCGACTGCAGGAAGAGGACCAGGCCGGACCCGATGATGATGCAGCCCATCAGACCGCTGAAGCAGTAGAACCAGCGTGTTGCCAGTCCGGCCCAGCGCAGGTTGTGCAGTCCCACGAAGAAGCTGTGTACGGTCGGGCAGACGGACCGGGGCGGCAGGGTGGGGTGGGAAGGTGTCAGGGCCTGCCTCTGGAGGCAGAAATGCAGGGTGTCAGGGCCATAAAGGCCGATTTCCCTGCCGGTCTGCATGAAGAATCCATCTGCTACCGTGCCCCACTGCCGCAGGCCGTTTTCGGTCAGGCTGCTGATGATGGCGGGAGACAGGGACGGTGGTATGGCTGTGTGGGCCTGATGGCGACTGGCATGGCCTGCGGGGTGATGGGGCGGGTTCATCATGTGGATGAGCTTCTGGGACTGAAGGATCACGCCGGACAGGCCGATGATGAACAGGACGGGCAGGCTCAGCGTGCCGCACAGCAGGTGCAGGTCCAGCCAGCGGCGTTGGGAGGCAGCCCGGGGGCGGAAAAGTAGCAGGTCCGGCAGGAAGCGGCGCAGCTGGAGCCACAGGCCGGTCAATAGTGTCACGAGCAGACCGATGCCTACGGTGGTTGTCAGTATCTGCCCCCATGGGTTGGGCAGGTGAAGGCTGGCATGGAGGGTCACGAAAAACGTGCCGCCGGTGACGTCATGGTCTGTCAGCGGCAGGCCCGTGTCAGGCGCAAGGGCCGGGCCGAGGAAGATGCGCCCATCATAGTGCCAGAGGCGGAAAACGGGGTCCCGTGGAGAGGGAAGTTTCAGGAAAGCGAAGATGCCCGTGTCGAGCTGTGTCTTCAGATTCTGTCCGGCCTTCAGCAGGCCGGTGTGTGTCATGGCGGGCAGGGGACTGTGGAGGGCGGTGCGGGGCTGCATCCAGCCCTGTATTTCCGGAGAAAAACAGGCCAGCGAGCCGGTGAAGCAGAGAACGAACAGGAAAAGGCCAGCCGGGAAGCCGATCCAGCGATGGAAAAGGCGCAGTGCGGTGCGGAGCCTTGGAGACATGATGGACGCAACACGGCATAAATGAGAATGATTCTCATTTATTACGAGGTTTTGGCAGTTCTGTAAATGGGGCAGGACGCAAAAATGACAGGGGTGTAAAAAACGGTAAGAGAAAAAAGGTTTTTTTATGAAAAAAAGTTGAGAATAATTATCGTTAACATATAAAGCGGCACTCATTCAGTTTCACAGTTCAGGATGGGCACGCATGGTTATTCCTTTCCGTTTTTCCCGCAGAACCGTCACTCTCTGGTGCCTTCTGGCAGGCAGCATGCTGACGGGGCATCCCGTCTGGGCTGCCGGAGATGAGGGCAGAGAACAGACAGCAAAGGGCCAGATGGCACGGTCCGGCCAGCCGGACGGCAAGGTTGACATCAGGAAGAAGAGCGTCGGAAAGGACCGTCAGCAGGCGGACGCACCCCCGGTGGAAACCATCCTCGTCAAGGCACGGCGGCGGGAGCAGATGGAGGTGAAGCTGGGCGGGCAGGCCGGCGTGCTGGGCAACAAGAAGGGGCTGGACCTGCCCTTCAACCTGCGCAGCTATACGTCCAGCATGATCCTGAACCAGCAGTCCCAGACACTGGGGCAGGTGCTTCAGAACGACCCGTCCGTGCGGACGACCTATGGTTTTGGCAATTTCTCGGAGACGTTCATCATCCGGGGGATGCCGGTTTATGGGGATGATGTGGCCATCAACGGCCTGTATGGAATCAGCCCCCGCCAGCTGATCTCTCCCCAGCTCTATGATTCGGTGCAGGTGCTGAATGGGGCAAGTGCCTTCATCAACGGGGCCGCTCCGGGGGGAACGTCGGTCGGTGGCAACATCAACCTCCAGTTCAAACATGCGGGGAGCGAACCGCTCGCTCGTCTGACGGGCGACTACACCAGCAGGGGGCAGGGCGGCGGCAGTCTGGATGTGGGGCGCCGCTTTGGCAGGAATGACCAGTTCGGCATCCGTTTCAATGCGGCGGGCATGGATGGCCAGACCTCCATTTCTGGTGAGCGGCGTCATTCCGTTGCGCTGGGCCTGGATACGGACTGGCACAATGACGACACCCGGATCAGCCTCGACATCAACTACCAGAACCAGAACGTCCAGCAGGGGCGGGGGTCCGTGGTGCTGAATTCCGGTCTGACGGCCGTTCCCAGACCCACGAGACCGGGGCGCAACTGGAGCCAGGGCTGGAGCTATGAGGACATGCACTATGTGTTCGGGCTGCTCAATGTCGAGCATGACCTGAACAGCCATGTCATGCTTTATGGCACGTTCGGGGGCATGACAGGCCATGAGGAAGGCAATTACGATACGGTCTATGTCTCGGACGGGCTGAAGGGCACCGGCTTCGGATACGGGTCCTACGTCCCCTACCAGCAGACCAATGAAAGCACCCGGGGTGGCGTGCGGGCGCATTTCAGGACAGGTTTCCTGAAGCATGAGGTCAATGCCGGTGGGTCGGCCCTGTGGTCGGAGGCCTCCACGGGCTATGCGGGCGGAATGGTCGGCGATACGAGCCTGTATGCTCCCGGGGTCCAGGCCAAGCCGGCGTCGGTCCATCACGTTTCGGCAACGCCAGCCACGAAGACGCAGCTTTACAGCCTGTTCTTCTCGGATACGATGTCTTTCTGGCACGACCGCATCGCCCTGACGGGAGGCTTCCGGTACCAGCATATTCTCCAGAACAGCTACCAGTACACGCCGACCCATTATTCCCGGGATGCCATCACGCCTGTGGTCGGGCTGGTGGTGCATGTGGCCCGCCATGCTTCTCTCTATTTCAACCGGGTGGAGGGGCTTAACCAGGGGCTTCAGGCCCCGGCACGGAGTTCCCTCTATCCCAATCTGGTCAATGCGCAGCAGTTCCTGTCACCCACACGGACCGTCCAGTATGAAGTTGGCGGGAAATATGACATTGGCCGCTTCAGCGCGTCCCTGGCCTTCTACCGGTTGGACCGGCCGACAGGGCTGGTCGAGGATTATGGGACGGAACAGATATTCAAGGCCAGTGGCAGGCAGCGCAATCAGGGCATCGAGCTGAACGTCAATGGTGAGATCATTCACGGGCTGCGCTTCAACGGGGGCAGTGCCCTCATCCAGGCCAAGCAGGTCAAGGGGGACTATGTCGGCAACAGGGCTGTCGGCATTCCCGGTTATACGATCAACGGGAATCTGGAGTATGACATTCCTTTCGTGAAGGGACTGACCCTGACGGGGCGTGTCACCCATACGGGCCATCAGTGGGTCAATGTCCAGAACTCCCTGCGGATTCCGAACTGGACGACCTACGATCTCGGAGCCCGCTACACCTTCATGATGACACCGAAACGCCCGATGACCTTCCGTTTTGGTGTGGAAAATCTCACCAACAGCCATTACTGGGCTTCATCCTACACGGCGTTCAGCAGCGTGAACGGTTATCTGACCCAGGGGCTGCCACGGACCTTCAAGGCGTCTTTCTCGACCGACATGTGAGTCGAACTGGACGGGGCCATGCCATGCAGGCACGGTCCTGTTCCCGTCAGGAGATGTCCGCCTCCGTGTGGCGGAGCGTTTCCAGCAGGGCCGTCTGAAGGGCCTCTTCCTGCTCTGGCGTTGCCAGCTTGTGACCTTCCGCATCCGTCACATAGAATACGTCCACGGCCCGCAGCCCGTAGGTCATGATATGGGCGGAAGAAATGTGCAGCTTCAGGCGGCTGAGCGTGGCGGTGATGTTGTACAGCAGGGCCGGTCTGTCCCGCCCGTTGACCTCGACGATGCTGTGATTTTCTGACGCATCATTGTCGATGAGAACACGGGAGGGAATGGGAAGGGCTTCCAGCCGCCGGACGAGGGGGAAGCTGGCGGCACTGAGTGTCTCGTCCAGATTGACGTCCCCTTCCATGACCTGCGTGATTGTCTCACGCAGGCGTTCTACATGTTCCGGCTCCAGAAAAGCCTCGCCGTGAGGGGTCTGGAACCAGAACGTGTCCAGCACCATGCCATTGTGGAGCGTATGGATGCGGGCATCGGCGATGGTGGCCCCGCAGAGGGCCAGTGCCCCCGTGATGCGGGAGAAGAGGCCCGGCTTGTCCTTGCAGAAGACGGTCAGCTCCGTGATTCCCCGGCTCGGGAGGGGGACGATGTCCATGATGATGGCGTTGTCACGCCCGTCCTCACGGTGTTGGCTGATCAATCCGGCATGGCGGACATGGCTCTGCGGGTCGAAGCTCAGCCAGTAGCCGGGGCTGCCAAGCTTCATGAAGGAGGCGATGTCTGCGGGGGCCATGTCTTTGTCCATCAGCTCCTGCCGGACGAAGGCCTTGTTGTGTTCCACCCGTTCATCATCTTCCCGGGCCTGCAGGCCGCCTTCCAGCACATCGGCTATGCGGGTATAGAGGCGGCCCAGCAGGGTGGCCTTCCATGCGTTCCATGCCCGTGGGCCAACGGCCCGGATGTCGGCAATGCTGAGCAGGAGCAGCATCCGCAGCCGCTTGGGGGACTGGATGGTGTCAGCGAGGTCCAGAATGGTCTGGGGGTCATCAATGTCCCGGCTGAAAGCCGTGCGGGACAGCAGCAGGTGGTGGAGCACCAGCCATGAGACCGTATCTGTGTCGCTGGCGGAGAGACCAAGCTGCTGGCAGATATGTGTGGCGATTTCGGCCCCGATCTCGGAGTGGTTGCCGCCCCGGCCCTTGCCGATGTCATGCATCAGCGTGGCAAGATAGAGCAGGGGCCGTTGTGTCATGGTACGGGCCAGCCTGTAGGCCAGCGGCAGCTCGTCTGCCATGCGGTTCTGCTCAATCATCCGCAGGATACGGATGGCTTCGATCGTATGGGCATCCACGGTATGGATGTGATAGCCATCAAACTGCGTCCGACCGAGGATGCGGGACCAGCCAGGCAGGAGATGGGAGAGGATGCCCGTCTCGTTGAGCAGTGGCAGCCAGAAGAGGCGGTCCTGCCACTGCTCGGGATATTGCTCCGGTACAGTAGCTGTGCCTGGTGTCGGAAGTTCAGCAGCCGGTTCGCAGAGCAGCCTGATGAAGAGGGCGGAGGCCTCATCATCATGGCGGAGGAAGGCGCTGTGCCGTTCAAAACGGATGATATGCTGTATGGCAGCAGGGTGCAGAGCCAGTTGATGGCGGCGTGCACAGTCCAGAAAACGCAGGACGGTCACAGGTTCCCGGACAAGGGCTAGCGGGTTGGGGAAACTGAGGCAGCCATCAATGCGCTGGAATCCGTCTGGCCCCGGTTCCACCCGCGGGGGGCGCTGCTGGAGCTGGTTGCGCAGGTGCAGAAGGATGGCAGGCTGGAAGACATGGGTCAGCCGCATCACGGCCCGGGCCATGAGGAAATGGTGGCGCATGAAGCGCTCCACCCCTCGCTGATGACCATGATTGCCATAGCGCATCCTGGCCCCGATAATGGGCTGGACATCAAATGTCAGACGTTCTTCATTCCGGCCGGTGATGTAATGAAGGTTGAGCCGCACCGTCCAGAGGAAGTTCCAGAGGCTGCGGGTACGGGATATTTCCCGTTGTGTCAGCAGGCCGAGCAGGGTACAGGCCGGGGCCAGCCCCTGGGCACGCTGGAGGTTGGATTTTATTGAAAGACCATTTCCCAGCACGGCATAGCCAATCCAGTTCAGGACCTGAAGGTCCCGCAGCCCGCCTTTGCCTTCCTTGATGTGTGGCTCGACCAGATAGGGTGTATCACCAAACCTCTGGTGCCGCTCCTCCCGCTGGGTGATGGCCTGGAGGACGAAGCGCTCCAGTGCAGGGCCTTTCAGATAGGCTTCCAGCTTTTCCTGGAGAGCCAGGACGAGTGATTTCTGTCCGTGGAGAGGGCGTATGTCCAGCAGGGTCGTGCAGGAGGTCTGGTCTGTTCTGGCCATCTCCATGGCACTGTCGATGGTGCGTGTGGCATGGCCGACCCGCAGCCCGAGGTCCCACAGTGTATAGAGGATGTACTCGATGGCTTTGATGAGGTTCGCAGAGGGAGGGGCCTCGGTCAGGAAGAGCAGGTCCACATCACTGAAGGGGGCCAGCAGCCCCGCACCATGTCCGCCCGTGGCACAGAGGCAGAAGGCCTCACCTGTTCCATCTTCCTGTGGGGCAGAGGGCAGCCCGGCATGGCGGGCCAGTTCTGCAATGACATGGTCCATCAGCAGGGCGAGGTTGCGGGCTGTTTCCACACCGCTCGTTTCCCGTTTTTCAAACTGCTGGCGGATACGCTCCCGTTGCAGGCCGAGTTCTGTTCTCAGCCGTTCCAGGGCTTCCTGGCGGGGCACGACGGGCTGCCAGGCCTGGCTCATGTGTGATGGAGGGGTGGAGGTGAGGGGAGCAGACATGACAGCTCTCTTGTTGGCGGCAGGCTCTGGCAGGTTTTGCAGGGTACCCGTTGCGTCATTCTGCATCCGCAACATCCTTTTTGGCAAGGCCATCCATCAGGCTTTTCAGCTGATAGAGGGCTGAATGGGCCTCCCGGGGGGAGAGGGAGTCCGGGTCCAGCCCTGCCAGTTCGTCACGCAGGGCATGGAGGGTGGCCAGTCCGTCGGTGGAGGTATGGCCAGTGGGCAGGGGGGCATCCGGTGGAGGGGTTTCCATGGCGGCCTGTTCAAACAGGGGCAGGCTGGCAGGCTGGCGGGTCTGTCCCCGTTCGCCCTCGAGGCGTGCCAGCAGGACCCGTGCCCGCTGGAGGACGGAAGCTGGAATGCCCGCCAGCTTTGCCACATGCAGGCCCCAGCTTTTCTGGGCCAGCCCGGGCCGGACCTCGTGCTGGAAGACGACATGCCCCTTCCATTCCCGCACGGCCATGGTGCAGGCGGCCAGCCGGGGGAGGGTTTCCAGCAGGGCACCGAGCTCATGAAAGTGCGTGGCGAAGATGGTGCGGCAGCGCAGCTGGGAGTGCAGGGCCTCCAGCGTGGCCCAGGCGATGGAGAGGCCATCCAGCGTCGAGGTGCCCCGCCCGATCTCATCCACCACGACAAGGGAGCGTGGTCCCGCCTGATTGAGGATGGCGGCGGTCTCCGTCATTTCCACCATGAAGGTGGAACGCCCACGGGCCAGATCGTCGGCCGCCCCCACACGGGAGAAGAGCCGGTCCACGATGCCGATCGTTGCCTCCTGTGCCGGGACGGGCAGCCCGGCCTGTGCCAGAATGACGGCCAGGGCGTTCTGCCGCAGGAAGGTCGATTTCCCGGCCATGTTGGGGCCTGTCAGCAGGATGGCGTGTTTTTCCGGTGGCAGGGTGCAGTCATTGGCGATGAAGGCCGTGTCATGGGCGGCCTGATCGTGCAGGGCGGCTTCCACCACGGGGTGACGGCAGGAACGGAGCGTGAAGTCTTGCCCGTCCGTCATGGTGGGGCGGCACCATGTGCCACGGTCCATGATGCGGGCGCAGGAGATCAGCGCATCCAGCTCGGCCAGGGCACGGCCGACATCATCAAGGGCAGGGGTGTTGAGGCAGTGCTGGGCCAGGTCGGCAAAGAGGTGACGTTCCAGCTCGTCAGCCTTTTCCGATGCTTCCAGAATGGCCTGGTTGAGCGAGGAGAGTTCTTCATTGGAGAAGCGGGCGAGACTCGCCGTGCCCTGCCGCAGGCTCAGCCCCTCATGCTGGCGCAGCTTCCGGCCTGCCGCCGCAGGAACCTCGATGACGTAGCCGAGCTGGTTGTGATGGCGGATGCGCAGGCTGGAAATCTCATAGTCTTCCGACAGGCGGACCTGCAGCTGGGCGATCAGGCGGCGGCTGTTGTCCCGCAGGTCCCGCTGGCGGTCCAGCTCGGCATCAAAGCCGGGAGCGATGACCCCACCATCCTCGATCTTGACGGGCAGTTCGGCATTTAGGGCGGCCTCAAGCCGTTCCAGCAGGGCGTCGGCCCGCCCGTACAGGCTGGCTCCGACATGGCGGATGCGCTCGGGCATGCCGGTTTCTGTCAGTCCGCCGAGTATCCCGGTGATCTGATCCGCTGCCCGGAGCGTGTCCCGGATGGCGGCAAGGTCCCGTGGCAGGGGACGGCCGCTGGAGATGCGCCCCAGGGCACGGGCGGAATCGGGAGCCTGCCGGAGGATGTCCCGCAATGTTCCCGTGGGCTGGGGATGCTGGTGAAGCCAGCTCCAGCCCTCCTGCCGTTGCGTGATGAGGGTGAGGTCCGTGCTGGGGGTGCTGACCCAGTGGGACAGAAGGCGGGTACCGGCCGCTGTGGCTGTCTGATTGACACTGGTGAAGAGCGTGTGCCTGCTGCCGCCATCCCGGGACTGGAGAATGTCGAGACTGCTGCGGGTGGCCGGGTCCAGCCCCATGATGCTGTCCAGCCCGTGGTCGATGGGAGGGGCCAGCCGGGGCAGCCTGCCCGCCTGGCTGCGGCGGACATAGTCCAGCAGCACGGCACAGGCGATGATCTGTTCATCCCGGAAATCCCCCAGCGCATCCATCTGGGCGACCTGATAGGCGTCTGTCACGGTGCGTTCTGCGGCCTCCCGGCTGGGGGCGGCCGTGGAGGGGGTGATGATTCCGGCATGGTCCGCCGGGATCAGGGCCGGGTCGGAGAGAATTTCCGAGGGGGAGAGGCGGGCCAGCAGCTCGGCCAGGGTGTCTGCCTCCAGCCGGAGCAGTTCCAGCGTACCGGTGGAAATGTCGATCCAGGCCGCCCCGAGGCAGTGCCTGCGGCGTCTGTCCGGGGCGACGATGGCCAGGAGCGTGTTGGCCCGTCCGGCTTCCAGCAGCTCATCTTCCGTCAGGGTACCGGGCGTGATGACACGGACGATCTCCCGGCGGAGCGGGCCTTTCTGGCCCTTGCGGGGGATTTCCGTCTGTTCGGCCACGGCCACCCGGAAGCCCCGGCGGATGAGCCGGGAGAGGTAGACCTGCGCCGTGCCCACGGGCACGCCACACATGGGGATGGGTTCCTCATCATGAGTTCCCCGGTGGGTGAGGGTGATGTCCAGCGCAAGGGCGGCCGCATGGGCATCGCCAAAGAAAAGCTCGTAGAAGTCTCCCATGCGGAAGAAGAGCAGGGCATCAGGTTCCTGCTTTTTCAGGGTGAACCACTGCTCCATGGTCGGCGTGACCTTCCCCGTTACCTGCGGGGGAATGGGAGGGACGGATGGTTTCTGGTCGACCATGCAGAAAAAAGACCTCACCGCTTTGTCGTGGCTGGGCAGCCCATGAAGATTAATAGAAGGTTAAGTTGAGATGCGATGCTTCTTATTATCATGAAATGGTGAGGGGAAGGCCAGAGTCATGATGGCAGGGCAGGGTAGAGTGGTTTCCCTTGCCACAACCTGCCCCGGGGCGGCATGGTGGCCTCATGAGTACTGCACCGGAAAATCATGTTGTTTTTGAAGATGTTCTCCCGATGGCTCAGGGACTGCTGGAAGCCGAACGGGACGAAATCGCCAATCTGGCCAATATTGCTGCCCTGCTGTTCGAGGCGATGGCGCAGGTCAACTGGGTCGGTTTTTACCTGATGAAAGGTGGTGAGCTGGTCCTTGGTCCGTTCCAGGGCCGGGTGGCCTGCACGAGGATCGCCGTGGGCCGGGGCGTCTGCGGGGCTGCCGTGGCCGAGCGGGCCGTGCAGCGTGTGGCGGATGTTCATGCCTTCCCCGGTCACATCGCCTGTGATGGAGCCTCGGAATCGGAGATTGTCCTGCCCATCATGAAGGGTGGGGAAGTGCATGGCGTGCTGGACATCGACAGTCCCGTGAAGAATCGCTTTTCGGCAGAAGATCAGGCACAGCTGGAAGCCCTTGTCCGGCTTCTGGAATCGCATCTCTGAAATTCTTTTTCCGCCTGCCTAGCGCCTGAAACGCCGGAGCAGGCGGGTACGGAGTTCCTCCAGTCCCAGCACCCGCAGGGCCACGAGCAGCCCGCCATAAAGTGCGGCGCTGCTGCCGATCAGGATGATCAGGGCGCAGAGTCGGGGCAGGGCGTGCCATTCCGGCAGGCCGGTGGTCAGAAAGCGGGCACAGCCCCAGGCCCAGACGCCCATGATGAGAGCGGCCACCATGATGCGGATGGCCCGTGACAGGCTCGTGACGGTGGGGCGGAACGAGTCCCGTCTCCAGAGCAGCAGGGCCAGTGCCCCCATGTTGACGATGGCGGCCAGCGTGCTGGCCAGTGGTGGAGCCAGATGGGCCAGCGTGCGGTACAGCAGCAGGTTGAGGGCCAGATTGATCCCCATCGTGACGAAGCCGATGCGAACCGGTGTCGTGGTGTCGCCTTCGGCAAAGAAGGCCGGAGCCAGCAGCTTGATGATGATGAAGGCGGGCAGCCCGAGCGCATACATGCGGAGGGCTGCGGCGGAATTCTGCACGTCATGGGGTGTGAAATGCCCATAGCCGAACAGGGTGGCCATGATCTCCGGTGCCAGGCTGAACAGGCCGATCATGGCGGGGAGGCTGAGCAGCAGGGCGTAGTTCAGGGCCTGGTTCAGGCTGGTCTGGAGGGCAGAGCGGTCATTGGCAGCGACATGACGGGTGAAGAGCGGCAGCAGCGTCGTGCCGAGGGCCGCCCCCAGCACGCCAAGAGGAAGCTGGTTGACCCGGTCTGCAAAATAGAGCCACGAGATGGAGCCTGTTGGCAGCAGGGTGGCGATGATGGTGTCGATGGTCAGGTTGATCTGCGTGACGCCGGAGCCGACCAGCCCCGGCAGCATCCGGCGGAGTAGCAGCCGGATGTCGGGCGACAGCGCCGGGCGGACCAGTGGCACCGTCATTCCGGCCTTTCGGGCTGCCCAGAGCAGCCCGGCAAGCTGGGCGATACCGGAGAGGGTGATGCCCCATGCGCTGGTCGGGGCGACATGCTGGTGCCCCCAGAAGGCCCCCACAAGAATGGCGGCGATCCCGACGATGTTGAAGGAAATGTACGCCGCCGAGGCGGCTGCGAAATGGTTGCGGGCATTGAGGATGCCGGCGACCAGGGCTGCCCCGCAGATCAGCACCGTATAGGGCATGGTGATGCGGGTGAGCTGCACGGCGATGGCGAAACGGCCCGTGCCGTGGGAGCGGAAGCCGGGGGCGATGAGGTCGATCACCCACGGCATGAAGATTTCTGCCAGAATGGTCAGCAGGCTCAGCCAGAGCAGCAGGAGGGAGAAGGCCTGCCCGGCCAGCAGAAGGGCAGCCGGTGGGCCTTCCTTCTCATAACGGGATGTGAAAAGCGGAACGAAAGCGGCGTTCAGGGCCCCTTCTCCGAAGAGGCGGCGGAACATGTTGGGCAGGCGGAAGGCGATCTGGTACGCATCCTGCACGGGGCCGGCTCCCAGAAACATGGCCAGAAGCTGGTCCCGCACCAGCCCCAGCAGGCGGGACAGCATGGTCCAGCTGCCAACGGTGAGAAGGTGACGCAGCATCGTTCAGGCGTGTTTCCGGCTTACCCGGCGGATCTCCTCCAGCAGGCGGGGGGCCTGGGGGTCTGTCAGCGGAGTGAACCAGCGGTGCAGCTTTCCCTGACGGTCGATGAGATATTTGTAGAAATTCCAGCGGGGCAGGGAGAGGAAGCCTCCTTCCTTCGCCAGCCAGCGGAACAGCGGAATGGCTTCCGTTCCCCGGACGACGGAGCGTGCCGCCAGAGGGAAGCTCACGCCATAACGACGCTGGCAGAACTGGCTGATCTGCTCCGATGTCCCCGGCTCCTGTCTGCCGAAATCATTGCTGGGCACGCCAAGCACGATGAGGCCATCCGGCGTGGAATGTCCCATGTCACGCCACAGGGTCTGGAGGCCCTCATACTGTTTGGTGAAGCCACATTCGGAGGCTGTGTTGACGACCAGTACGGGGCGGCCCCGCCACTGGGAGAGGTCAATCTCGCCGCCTTCAAGGGCGGGGAGCCGGAAATCATAAAAGCTGGTCATGATGGGGCCTATTCAAAACGGGTGGGGCGGTCCAGCAGCTCGTCACGGGCCTGATGGGGGGTCAGCTCCCCGGACAGGAGACGGGTGATGACATTGATGATGGGGGTTTCGATGCCGAAACGCTGGCCAAGCTCCTGCAATGTCGGGGCTGTCAGAACGCCCTCGGCCACCGTGTCACGCTGGGCGAGGATGTCCTGTATGTTCTCGCCTTTCCCCATGGCCACGCCCAGGCTGTAATTGCGGGATCCAGCCCCCGTGGCGGTCAGGATCAGGTCGCCCATTCCGGCCAGGCCGTACATGGTACGGCCCTGCCCCCCCATGGCATCGACAAGGCGGGCCGTTTCGGCCAGCGCACGGGTGATGATGGCGGCTCTGGCATTTTCACCCATCCCGGCACCGACACTGATGCCCGCCCCGATGGCGATGACATTCTTGGCCGCCCCGGCGATCTGCACGCCCAGCGGGTCCGTGCTGGCATAGAGGCGCAGGGTGGGGGTGGTGAGGCGTTCGGTCAGCGCCGTGACGAAGGCGAGATCATGCGCGGCCAGCGTGGCTGCGGCGGGCATGCCCCGGGCCACCTCGATGGCGAAGTTGGGGCCGGAGAGAACGGCAGCCGGTCGGCCGGGCATGGTCTGCTCCACGATCTGGAGAGGGAGCAGGAAGGTGCCCCGCTCCATCCCCTTGCAGCATGTGATGACCGGCACGTCAGGCTTCAGATGCTTCTGGAGGGCCATGGTGACATCCCGCAGCCCCTGCGTGGGGACAACAAGCACCACGATGTCGGCTTCCGTCGGCAGGTCGCTGGTGACGGTGACGGCCTCTGGCAGGGTGACCTGTGGCAGGTGCGGCAGGGCACGGATGCCTGCCGGAACGGGAGTGCGTGTCCAGAGGGTGATCCGGGCGATGTGGGAGAGGGTGCAGGCCAGAGCAATGCCCCATGCTCCGGCACCGATGACGGCAATATGTGGCTGGACGGTCATGCGGATGGTTCCATCAGAGAGCTGTGTCCGGTGGAGGACGTTTCCTGTGTGGCCTGTGGCCGGTAGGGCTGGCGTTCACTCAGCGGCCAGCGGGGGCGGGGGGCCAGGGTGATGTCGTCCGGCACCTCACCCTGTTTCAGCCGTTCCAGCGCAGCCCAGCCGATCATGGCGGCATTGTCGGTGCAGAGACGTAGCGGGGGCGCAAGGAAGGTGATCCCGTGCTGGCTGGCAATTTTTTCCAGCCTCTGGCGCAGCACGCTGTTGGCCGCCACGCCACCGGCCACCACGAGTGAGGTGACCTGCGGTGCCAGAGCCAGAGCATTGAGGATGCGGTCCGCCATCACGTCCGTCACGGCCTGCTGGAAGGAGGCGGCGAGGTCGGCGGCCACCTGCCGGGGCAGGGCCTCACGTCCGTATGGTTCGATGTGGCGGGCGACGGCCGTCTTGAGGCCGGAGAAGGAAAAATCGCAGCCGGGGCGGCCTTTCAGCGGGCGAGGCAGGCTGTAGGCCTGCGGGTCGCCTTCTCTGGCGAGCTTCTCCAGTGCCGGGCCGCCGGGCCAGCCCAGTCCCAGCATCTTGGCCACCTTGTCGAAGGCTTCCCCGGCGGAATCGTCAATCGTGCCTCCAAGGCGGCGATACTGGCCGGTATCCTCCACGGTGATGCACTGGCAGTGCCCGCCAGAGACGAGCAGGGCGAGATAGGGGAAAGCCGGGGCCGTTTCATCCGGCCGCAGGGCCGCAGGCAGGCGGGGGGTCAGGATGTGGCCTTCGATATGGTTGATGCCCATGAAAGGCTTCCCGCAGGCCATGGCCAGCCCCTTGGCGTAGGAACTGCCAACAATCAGCCCGCCAATCAGGCCGGGGCCGGTCGTGGCGGCAAAAAGGGCGATGTCCTCCAGCTCCAGTCCGGCCCGCTGGAGGGTCAGCTCCACCAGTTCCGGCAGGGCCTTCAGGTGGGCACGGGCGGCCAGCTCCGGCACGACACCGCCCAGGGCAGCATGATCCTCCTGCGAGAGGACGCTTTCCCCGAGCAGGGCTCCGTGGGCGTCCAGAATGGCGCAGGCGGTGTCATCGCATGAGGTCTCGATGGCCAGAAGCGGCGTCAGGTGGGAAATGTCAGACATGATTGGTTCATTATGGCGGATTCTTCGGAGCATGACACCCCTTCCAGAATCGGTTATGGAGGGAACACCATGAATGCTTCAAACTTTTCCTCCGCAGCACTTCAGAAAATTGCTGCCGAAGCGGCTCGCCGCTCCCATGCGCAGGCTCCACCGGACCGGCGCAAACTTCCCCTGCGGGTCGGGACACGGGCGTCCCCGCTGGCACTGGTGCAGACGCGGCACTTCCTGACCCGGCTGACCCGTTTCTGTCCCGTTCTGCGGGACATGGGGGCCTTCAAGGAAGAGCAGATGCAGACCTCCGGGGACCTGAACCTCAAGGACCGTCTGGCCGAGATCGGTGGGAAGGGGCTGTTCTCCAAAGAGATTCATGAACTTCTGGCCGTGGGCGGGATCGATTTTGCCGTCCACAGCCTCAAGGACCTTGAGACCCACCTGCCGCCGGGACTGGTGCTGGCCTGCACGATGAAGCGTGAGGATGCCCGTGATGTGCTGATGCTGCGCAAACGGGGCGTGACGGTTGATCCTGAAAGGCCGTTCGACTGTCTGCCAGAAGGAGCACTCGTGGGCTGTGCGTCTGTCCGCCGCCAGGCGCAGATGCTTCATGTCCGGCCGGACCTCCGCTTCACCCTGCTGCGGGGCAATGTGCAGACCCGGCTGGACAAGCTGGGGGCAGGACAGTGCGATGCGACGCTGCTGGCCTACGCCGGGCTGAAACGCCTCGGCATGGAAGACCGCATCGACGTGCCGCTCTCCCCCGAGGTGATGCTTCCGGCCTCCGGGCAGGGCATCGTGGGCGTGACGGTACGGGAGAGCGACCATGAGCTGAGGGAGCTGCTTTCCGCCATTGAGGACCCGGAGGCCCGTGCCGTGGCCACGGCGGAACGTGCCCTGCTGGCGGAACTTGATGGCTCCTGCCGGACTCCGATTGGCGGTTATGCCCAGCTGAAGGAAGGGCGGCTTCATCTTTCCGGCCTCGTGGCCAGCGAAGATGGCACCTTCCTGCTGCGCCGGGAAACTGAAGGACTGCCGGAAGATGCGGCTCGTCTGGGCTATGAGCTGGCCTGTGAGCTGCGGCGGGATACACCGCCTGCCATCTTTGCGAAGATCGTCCAGCCATAACGACCATGCGTCAGACTGTGCTGGTAACCCGGCCTGAGCCGGGGCTGAGCGAGACAGTCGGTGCCGTGCAGGCGCAGGGCTGGCGGGCTGTTGCCAGCCCTGTCATGACCATACGTCAGGAACCGCCAATGGCGGACCGGCCCTGTCATGCTCTGCTGGTAACGAGCGGTCAGGCCCTGCCTTTTCTGGTCCATCAGGACCGTGACAGGCTGCTGCTGACAGTGGGCCACCGTACGGCGGAGCGGGCTGTGGCGATGGGGTTCCGGCGTGTCGAGGCGGCATCAGGGACACAGGCCGGTCTGGAAACGCTCTGCCGTCAGAAAGGGTTGTCTGGCTCCGGCCTTGTGCTGGCCTGCGGGCGGGGGCGGCATGGACAGCCCTACGGGGCCGATCTGGCGGTCAATCTGGGGGCGCAGCGTGTTGAGGCCTATCAGGTACAGCCTGTCAGACAGCTTGCTGCGGCGGCAAGGACCGCCTTGGCGAGCAAAGAGGTGAGTGCTGTCCTTTTTTATTCCAGTGAGACGGTTTCCCTGTTCATGGAGCTGTGCCCGCCGGACCTGTACCGGCAGCTTGGCCATTGCAGGGCCATCTGTCTCTCCCAGGCCATCGCCGGGCGTGTCAGGGAGAGCGGCCTGTGGGGGCAGGTTGAGGTTGGTCCTCCCCTGAGGCTGCTGGGAAGAGGATAAGAAAAAAGGCGAACCCTCATTGGGTCCGCCTTTCCTTGTTGTGGTCTGGCCACAGCGTGTTTTCCGGCTTCAGGCTTCGCCTTCCGGCTCGGGGAAATTCTGCTCCTGCTTGGCCTGCCACAGAGCGGCAAAGTCGATGGGCTGGAGAGCCACCGGCGGGAAGCCGCCATCTCGTGTGACATCACTGATGATGGCCCGGGCGAAGGGGAAGATCAGGCGGGGTACTTCCACCAGCAGGATCGGCTCAATGATTTCCTGCGGCGGGTTGTCCAGCGTGACGATGGCGGCATAGGCGAGCTCCGTGATGAACACCACTGGCCCGGGGGTCTGGCTTCCTTCTGCCGGAGCCTCGGTGGCCTCGGTGCGGATGATCAGCGTGACCTCATAGATGGACTGTTCTTTTTCGATGCGGTTCGCCTGCACGTCGATGTTCACGCCAACCTGCGGCGGAGCCTGAAGGGAGGTGAAGGTTGACGCACCACGGGGAACTTCGAAGGAGAGATCCTTGGTATATTGCAGGTTGATGGCCAGCGGCAGGGAGGGAGGGGTGTTGTCCTGCGGGGCCTCAGGGTTTGTCTTGTCGGACATTCGGGATCATCCTTGCGTGAACGTAACTCTAGATGGGGCGCCCGCAGGGATGAAGCCGCTTTCCGACGGGGGGATGGGCCCGCCTCCTGCGTACGCACGTCTTTTATGGCGGTAGCATGTCTTGAAGAAGGGGCCAAGCAGATGCGGTTCTTCTTTTGCTGCTGCGGTGCGAGAGGGTGGTCACTCTTGAGATTGCCGACGGGGCGGCCTACCTTTAGGGCATGATGAGGAGAGGGCCGTGCAGGCCGGCTCCGGGTGTGATGATTGGGACTTGAGATGACGGATTTCCCCTGGGATATCGTTTTTTGGGCTCTGCTGGCCGTGGCCGTGGGCAGTGCCGTGTTTTTTGTTCTGGGGCGCCGCATGGGGGCGCAGGCCATCCGGCAGGAACAGATGCCGGCAGCCCGTGCTGTTGGCCAGCGGCAGGAGGGGGGCGTGGCCGATGCCCCCAAGCCGCCGCCGTTGCCCGGCCGTGTCGGCGGAGAGCAGAAAGCGACGGAATACAGGCTCCCGGAGGCGGATACGCAGCTCGGACAGGCTCTGGCCCGAGTCGGAACGGATGTCAGCGGGTTCTCGGCAGAATATTTCCTGAAGAAGGCTGAGGATATTTTCGCCCGTACCATCAAGGCCTTTGCCTGCGCTGATCTTCCTGCGCTGGAGAAGGTTCTGTCTCCCGCCGTGCTGGAAACGTTCAGTCACGTTCTGGAGGAGCGGAAGAAGCGTCATGAGCAGGTTCATCTGGAACTGCGACGGATCGAGCGGCTGGATTATGCATCCGTGCATCCGGGAGATGGGGAGGGTGGTGCCTGCCGTCTCGGTGTCCGCATCGTGTCGTGGCAGGTCAGCTACTGCCGGGATGAGAAGGGGATGCTCGTCGAGGGAACGGAAGCCCTGACGGAGTTTCGTGATCGCTGGACCTTTGAACAGGGCGAAAATGGCCAGTGGAAGGTGGTTGCCACAGAAGCGGACTGAGGCTACCCCGCTGGGTAAGGTTGGTCTCCCGCACGGGGAGGCCGGGTATGATGAAGACCCGGTGCTTGTTCATGCCGGGGTGGGGTAACTCTGTCATGATGAAACGTCGTTTCTCCTCTGCTGGTCTGGTGCTGGGCCCTCTGATGCTTCTTCTTGCCGGGTGTATGCCCGGCGCTCCCAAGGGCAGGATGGATGTTGCTCCTGTCAGCTTCAGCCAGCTCCCCGGCTGGGAGGGAGAGGACCATACGGCGCTGGTCAACATGGTGCGGCTGGAGTGCCTGCGTATCGCCCATCTGCCTGCGGGGGCTTCTCTTGGAGGCGCCGTTACCCTGCCTTATGGCCGTGACATGAAAGACTGGAAGAATGTCTGCGTGGCAGCCTCGTCGGTGCGGAGTAACAGGACGGAGGCCAGACAGTTCTTCGAGAGCTGGTTCCAGCCCTACCTCGTCCAGCAGGATGCTTTCTATACGGGGTACTATGACCCTGAGGTTTCTGCCTCGCTTACACAGGGTGGAGAGTATCAGATTCCTGTTTATGCCCGCCCGAAAGACCTCCTGCGGGGGCGGGATGAAAATGGCGAGCTGGAATATGGCCATTGGGTGAATTCCGTGTTCCGGCCCTATGATGACCGGGCAACCATCAATTCTGGTTCTCTGGAGGGGAAAGGGCTGGAGCTGGCCTGGCTGAAAAGCCCTGTCGATCTGCTGTTCCTGCAGACGCAGGGCTCTGGCCGTTTGCGCCTGCCGGACGGCCAGCAGGTGTTTCTTGGTTATGATGGCCGCAATGGGCGGCCTTATGTTCCGATTGGCCGCGTGCTGGTCAAACGTGGGCTGATGAAGTCGGAAGATGTGGATGCCCAGAGCATCCGGGACTGGCTGGCCAACAATCCGGATCAGGTTGCTTCTGTCCTGGAGGCAAACCCCAGTTATGTCTTTTTCCGCCGCACGCAGCGCACGGCTGATGAAGGACCGACAGGGGGCTTTGGCCTGCCGCTGACTCCTCAGCGTTCTCTTGCCGTGGACAGGCGCTTCGTGGGGTATGGGATGCCTGTCTGGGTGAATATCAGTGGCAAGGATGCGCAGGGGCGTTTCGTGACATGGTCCCGGATGGTCTTTGCGCAGGATACCGGGAGCGACATACGGGGTGCAGCGCGTGGGGATCTGTTCCTCGGGTGGGGTGAGAAGGCCGCCAGGATTGCTGGGGACATGAAGAATCACGGTCAGATGATGGTTCTCGTCCCCCTGCCTGAGGCAAAGCAGGCTGGTGAGCAGCCGGTCGTCGGTACGGCAACGGAGGTCATGGCAGCAGGGGCGGGGCAGACAGCCAGATGATTCGTGCGCGTCGTGAGACGCTGGGGATGCATACGCTCATCCGGGGAGACTGTCTGAGTGTCATGCGGCGTATGCCCGCAGGCAGTGTGGATGTGGTGGTGACATCCCCTCCCTATAATCTGGGGCTTGCTTACCGCAGCTACAGGGACAGCCTCTCCGAGGAGAGTTATCTCGACTGGATGGAGATTATCTGCTCCAAGGTAGCCCGTGTGATGCGGGATGATGGGTCTTTTTTTCTCAATATAGCCGGGTCATCTGCCCAGCCATGGTTGCCATTCGAGCTGATGGTCCGGTTGAGGAAGCTGTTTACCCTTCAGAACCATATTTCATGGATCAAGTCCGTATCGGTAGGGGAGGTGACGCATGGGCACTTCAAGCCGGTCAATTCACCTCGCTACGTCAACCGGAACCATGAGCATATTTTCCACCTGACCAAACAGGGAGATGTGGAGCTGGACCGGCTCGGGGCGGGTGTTCCTTTCACGGACAAAAGCAACATCCATCGTCGCCAGCACAGGGAGGACCGGCGGTGTCGGGGTGATACATGGTTCATCCCCTATGAAACGGTACGGAGTCGTTCAGCCCGCTACAGCCATCCGGGGACCTTCCCCGTTGCCCTGCCGGAGCGTTGCATCCGCCTGCATGGGGTGCATCCTGAGATGATGGTGCTGGACCCGTTCATGGGAACGGGGACGAGCCTTGTGGCCGCAGAGTCGCTGAAGGTCCGCTCCATCGGCATTGAGGCCGATACGACCTATGTCCGGTTTGCACGCAAGCGTCTGCGTGCCATGATAATGCAGGGTGATACCGGCGCAGTGACGGAAGACGGGGCATAACAAGGTGGCAAGACGGACTCTGGGTGATGATGAAGCGGCGCTGTGGAAAGCTTTCGTCTGGGATGTTGCCCCGTTGCGGGGGCGAAGGGAGGCTGCGGGCAGGTTTGTCCGGGAGGAGACTGGCAAGACGGAGAGTACGGTAGCTCGCCAGTCGGAAGGGGGGCGGAATACAGGGATGATGACGGTCAGGCTGGTGATGGCCCAGCCGGCCAGGGCACCCCGTCCCCGTCCTGCCCCGCATGTGGGGGTCCGTGCTCCTGGCCTTGATGATACGCAGTGGCGTCGTCTGTCCCGTGGGCAGATGCGTGTGGATGCCCGGCTCGACCTGCATGGCTACGTCGTGCAGGAGGCTTTTGAGGAGTTTCACCGCTTCATGCAGCGCAGTCGTGTCATGGGGTGGCGCTGTGTCGAGGTCGTTACCGGGCTGGGCAGTGGCATCCGGGGAGGGAGCATCCGCCGGGAATTGCCTCATTGGCTGCATCGTGCCGACATAGCGCCCATGGTGCTGGGTGTGGTGCACAGCCATCAGGGAAATCAGGGTGCCTTGCGGCTTCTTTTGCGGAAAAAACGCTAGAAGAGGAAAGGGAGGATCATTCCGATCTTGGAGAAGGGGAAGAGGTTTTCTATAACATTAATGTCGAGAATGATTATCAATTAAAGCAGGAGGTTTCATCCATGGGGGGCATGGTGTCCCTGCGGGATGACCTTTCCGGGAAAGGCGCAAGATCATGGTTTCATTGAAAGCCCTGTTTGGCTCTGCCGGCGTCATGCTGGCAGCCCTGGCTGGCGGTATGTGGCCAGTCCATCAGGCTCAGGCGAAGGATGTGCGGGACATCACGGGGGCGGTCGTGTCCGTTCCGGATCATCCCCAGCGCATCATTCTGGGAGAAGGGCGGCTGATCTACGCCTTGGAGCCTCTGGAGGGAAAGCATCTGTTTGACCGTATCGTCGGCTGGCAGGGGGAATTCCGGGAGGCCGACAGACAGAATTATGAGCAGATGCTCAAGACATTTCCGGAGGCTGACAAGGTCGCCGTGATCGGACGGACAACCGCTGATACGATCAGTCCGGAAAAGGTGCTGGACCTTCATCCTGATCTCGCCATTTTCAGCACGACCGGCCATGGTCCCGGGCAGACTGGTGATGTGACGGCCAGGCTGCGGGCAGCGCATGTGCCTGTCCTGTTTGTGGATTTCCGGCAGGACCCGGTAAAAACGACCGTCCCCAGCATGGTCATTCTCGGCCAGGCCCTCGGGCGTGAGGCAGAAGCAAAAGCCTATACGGATTTTTATGAAAGCCGTCTGAAGGCCATCCAGTCTGTCGTGGAGACAATCCCGGAGGCCCAACGCCCCAGCGTGTTCATCAACATGCTGGCCGGGGCGCGGCAGAGCTGCTGCCATACGGCAGGGCGAGGCAACATGGGAGCCTTTATCGAGGCTGCCGGGGGGCGCAACATCGCAGCCGATCTTCTACCGGGTTATATCGGCGATGTTTCGGCAGAGATGGTCATCGCCAAAGATCCCGACGTGCTGATTCTGGATGGCACCCGGGGGCCGGGCAACAGCGGGCCGGGCCTGAAGATGGGATCACAGGTGACGCCGGAGATGGCGCAGGCCTCTCTTGCGGCCCTGCTGAAAGCGCCTGAACTTGCCGGGCTTGGGGCGGTCCGCAATGGACGTGCCTATGGTATCTGGCACACGTTCTATGACAGTCCGTTCAATATTCTCGCCATTGAGGTCATGGCAAAATGGTTTTATCCCGAACGCTTCAGGGATCTGGACCCGGATGCTGACCGCAGCCTGGTACAGAGCCGTTTTACAGTGATGCCGAACAGCGGGACATATTGGATCAAGGCGAATGCCCATTAAAGAGACAGAGACCAGAACAGACGGGCCATCAGACGAAATGGCCCGTCTTGCCGCACGATTGACAGGCATACAGGCATCCTATGTAAAGCTGACCCGCCACAGGGTGGGTGTCCTCTGCCTGATGGCAGGGCTGATCCTTTTTTCCATACTGCTTGATTTTTCCCTGGGCCCGGCCGGTCTTGGCCCGGCGGCCTTGTTTCATGCGCTCATGCATCCCTCATCCGGGACGAATGCCGTCATCGTATGGCATATCCGCCTGCCTTATGCCCTGATGGCGGCCCTGGTGGGCGTTGCTTTGGGAATATCCGGTGGGGAGATGCAGACGGTGCTGGATAACCCCCTGGCCAGCCCTTACACGCTGGGTGTGTCGGCGGCGGCGGCATTTGGGGCCTCTCTGGCCATCGTGCTGCATTGGCATATCCCTTATGTGCCGGAAAACTGGATGGTCCCGCTGGAGGCGTTCGTGTTTGCTGTGGGTTCGGCTGGTCTGCTGGAGCTGGTGGCCCGGGCACGGGGCCATTCCACGGCCATGGTGGTGCTGTTCGGTATTGCGCTGGTATTCACTTTTCATGCCTTCGTGGCCTTGATGCAGTTCATCGCTGATGAGGATGCTCTTCAGGACCTTGTTTTCTGGACGATGGGTAGCCTGACCCGGGCTGACTGGGGCAAGATTTCCGTCATGAGCCTCGGTTGCCTGTTGGTGCTGCCGTTCTGCTTCCGGGCGGCTCCGGCCCTGACAGCCCTGCGGCTGGGGGAGGACCGGGCAGCAAGTTATGGTGTGGATACGAAACGCCTGCGGATGATGTCTCTGCTGCGCATCAGTGTGCTGTCTGCCCTGGCTGTATCCTTTGTCGGGACGATCGGTTTCGTGGGGCTGGTTGCGCCCCACATTGCCCGCCGCCTGCTGGGGGAGGATCATCGTTTTTATCTGCCCGGGGCTGCCCTGTGCGGTGGGCTCATCATGTCGCTGGCCTCCATCGCGGCCAAGAACATTCTGCCGGGGGTCGTGATTCCGGTGGGGATTGTTACCTCACTGGTGGGAATTCCTTTCTTCCTTGCCGTGGTTCTGAGAAAGGGGGCCTGAAATGGGGAACTGTCAGACACATCAGCTGGAAGTTGAAAATTTCAGTGTCCATTATGGGCGGCGGCAGGTCCTGCATGACATGACGCTTGCCCCCATGCGGGCCGGGCGTGTGACGGCCCTGCTGGGGCCGAATGGCTCGGGCAAGTCCACCTTCATGCGGGGAGTTGCCGGCCTGACCCGGGCGGAGGGGTGTGTTCGCCTTGCCGGGCAGGATCTTTCAAAACTGGGGGTTGGTGAGCGGGCCAGGCTGGCTGCCTATCTGCCACAGAGCCTGCCGCCTGCCGTTCATCTTCAGGTGATCGAGGCGGTGATGGTGGCCCGTCGGGCGGGGGAGGCCGTGTCTGCCGAGTGTGCCCTGCGGGAAAGCACCGACGTTCTGGAGGAGCTGGGTATCGGCAGGCTGGCCCTGCGCTACATGGATGAACTGTCCGGTGGTCAGCGGCAGATGGTGGGACTGGCGCAGGCCCTGGTGCGCCGTCCGGCCATGTTGCTGCTGGATGAACCCTTGAGTGCGCTGGACCTGCGGTATCAGTTTGCCGTCATGGACGTCGTCCGTCGTGAGACACGGAAACGTGATATCGTGACGCTACTGGTTGTTCACGATCTGAACATCGCTCTGCAACGTGCTCATGATGTTGTCTATATGCGGGATGGTCGGCTTGTGGCACAGGGGGCTGTCATGGCCGTGACAACACCTGCCGTGCTGGGAGATGTCTATGGTGTCCAGACCCGTCTGGAGGTCTGTCCCCGTGGGCTGCCCCATGTGCTGGTGGATGGCATTATTGGGAGTGATGGCTGAGGCACTGTGCTGCCGGAAAGTCCCATGATGACCCGCACGGATACCATGGCGTGTTTGTCAGGTAGGGACAGGATGAGCCATTGCCCAGTAACGGACTGTTTTCAGATGTCGTGAGTTCTTTCGGGGCTTTTCTGGTCAGGAGGCCCCGATGCGTTATCTCGTGACGGGTGGTGCCGGTTTTGTTGGCAGTCATGTCGTGCTTGCCCTGCTGGATGCAGGGCATGAAGTTGCTGTTCTTGATGATCTGAGCACAGGGCATCGGGCAGCCGTGCCACCTGGCGTCCCTTTCTTTCTGGTCGATCTGGCCAGTCAGGAGGCCACAGCGGGTGTGATGGCCCAGGGGCCGTGGGATGGTGTGCTGCATTTCGCTGCCCTGTCCCGTGTTGGTGACAGTGTGAGAAGGCCCCTCCATTATCTGAGGCGGAATTATCTCACCACGCTCAATCTCATCGAAGCCTGTGTGGCCCATGGCGTGAAGAAATTTGTCTTTTCCTCCACAGCGGCACTGTTTGGAGGAACGGAGCGCACTGGCCTCATTTCAGAAGCGGCATCTGTTGATCCCGGTTCCCCCTATGGGGAAAGCAAATTCATGATCGAACGTGTCCTGCATTGGGCTGACAGGATATACGGCATGAGAAGCGCCTGCCTGCGTTATTTTAATGCTGCTGGGGCCGATCCCGCTGGAAGGGCAGGTGAAGATCATCGCCCTGAAACGCACCTGATTCCTTTGACGATCGAGGCTGCGTTGGGAATGCGGCCAACGCTGAAGCTGTTTGGCCTGGATTATCCAACGATGGACGGGTCCTGTATTCGTGACTATGTGCATGTCGCCGATATTGCCGAAGCCCATCTCAGGGCGCTGGAGCAGATGGAGCAGGGCAGCATATGCTACAATATCGGGACCGGGTGTGGTTATTCCAATCTGGAGGTTATTGCCAGTGTTGAAAGGGTAAGCGGCCGGTCGGTACCTTGGGAGCCTGCTCCAAGGCGGGAAGGAGACCCTGTCAGACTGGTGGCAGACCCGGCACGACTGCACGCCGATACAGGCTGGACGCCCAGATTTGCAGGGCTTGACATGATTGTTGAAACAGCCCTGCGCTGGCGGCAGGCTCATCCGCAGGGCTATGCTGACTGATCATTCTCCAGCTCCGTATGGAGCTGGACATGAATGCTTCAGGGCCAGATGACTTCTGGTGGCATGGACATCAGGATGGCCTCGGTATTGCCGCCTGTTTTCAGGCCGAAGAGCGTCCCCCGGTCATAAAGGAGGTTGAACTCCACATAACGGCCCCGTCGCCTGAGCTGGGCCTGACGGTCTCCATCCGTCCAGGGAGTGAACATCCGCCCCCGGACGATGCCGGCATAGCTGTTCAGGAAGGCTTCTCCCACATCCCGGGTGAAGGTGAAGTCATTGGCGAGGTTCTGGCTGTCCAGCCAGTCATAGAAGATGCCGCCCAGCCCACGGGGTTCGTTGCGGTGTTTCAGGAAGAAATACTCATCACACCATTTCTTGAAGCGGGGATAGTAGTCCGGGTCGTGTCTGTCGCAGGCCTCCTGAAAGGCCCGGTGGAACGTGGCCGCATCTTCGAGGGCTTCCGGGCTTTCAGGGAACATGGGCGTGATGTCGCCACCCCCACCGAACCATCCCTTTGAGGTGATGATCATGCGGGTGTTGAAATGCGCCGCACTGACATGGGGGTTGCAGGGATGGGCCACCAGAGAGATGCCTGTGGCAAAGAAGCGTGGGTCCTCCGCCGCACCGGGAATGGTCTTGCGGAATTCTGGTGAAAATTCCCCCCAGACGGTTGAGACATTCACGCCAACCTTCTCAAAGACACGCCCCTTCATGACAGACATGACACCACCGCCACCTTCAGGCCTCTCCCAGGCCGTACGCTGGAAACGCCCCGGCAGCTCATGCCCGGCCAGAACGGGAGCGTCCCCGGCTGCTGCCTCGTCTTCCAGAGCCTCATAGGCGGCGCATATCCTGTCACGCAGGCTTTCGAACCAGCTGCGGGCCTCGTCCGTCAAGCCGGCATGGGGCAGGTCGGGCAGGGCAAAAGGCGTTGAGGATGGCATGGGCATCTCCTGATCTGTGTGGGGCAGAAATGGATGGTTTGTCACTCTGGGTTGTCATGCTGTTCATAGGCCAAAAGGCTCATTCTGGCTTACTGGCTTTTCCTGATGTTGTAAAAAGGGCAGGCAACCCTGCCTATTGATTTTTGGGTTGGTCTTCTGAAAGACTGTCCGCTATCTGATGAGAGGACTGCCGGAAGGGTTGTGCGGGACTGTGTGCCCTGCGAGCGGCGACCGGGTCGAGGCAGGATGGAGTGAGGATTTATGGTTGCAGACAAGATGATCGAACCTGTCATTGGTGTCATCGGGGGCTCAGGCCTTTATGAGATTGACGGGCTGGAAAACCGGGAGTGGCGGCGTTGTGAATCCCCTTGGGGCGCTCCTTCCGATGAGCTCCTCTTTGGCACGCTGGAGGGGGTGCGCTGCGTGTTTCTGCCCCGTCATGGCCGTGGGCATCCCATTCCGCCCTCACGTCTGAATTACCGTGCGAACATTGATGCCCTCAAGCGGGCCGGTGTGACGGACATCATCTCTCTCTCTGCCGTGGGGTCTCTGAAGGAAGAGCTGGCTCCGGGCCATTTTGTGCTGGTGGATCAGTTCATTGACCTGACACAGGGGCGTCCCCGGACCTTTTTTGAGGAAGGCTGCGTGGCCCATGTCAGCATGGGTGAGCCGGTTTCCGCCCGCATGGCCACCACGCTGGCTGATGAGGCCGAAAAGCTGGGTATCACGGTTACACGGGGCGGCAGCTATGTCGTTATCGAGGGGCCGCAGTTTTCCACCCGGGCCGAGAGCGAGCTTTATCGCTCATGGGGGGCGTCGGTCATCGGCATGACGAACATGCCGGAGGCCCGTCTGGCCCGTGAGGCAGAAATGAACTATGCCACCGTTGCCATGGTGACCGATTATGACTGCTGGCACGAAGAGCATGAGCACGTCACGGTGGATGCTGTCGTCCGTACCATGAAGAGCAACTCCAAACATGCCCGGGAGCTTGTTCGCCGGGCCATTCCGGCCCTTGGCAAGGCCCGCCCCATCTGCACCGGTACCGGTGCAGCCGAGCGTGCGCTGGACAATGCCATCATCACGCCGCCGGAAGCCAGAGACTTCTCCGTTCTGGCCCGTCTGGACGCTGTTGCGGGGCGTGTGCTGTTCAGCTGAGCGCCAGCCTGATGGCTTTGTGAAGGGAGGGCCTCCCCGCTGGATGGCGGGGAGGTCTTTCTGCATGCAGGGCTTTCAGAAACCGTGAAGCAGGCCCCCGTCAACCGGGATGCGGGTCCCGGTGATGTAGGCCGCCAGAGGGCTGGCCAGAAAGGCGGCCATGTGCCCCAGCTCTTCGGGTTGGCCGTAGCGGCCTGCGGGCACGCCGTTTTCTTTCTGCCTGCGGAACTCTTCGAGCGGAATACCAGCCTTTTCAGCCCGTATTCTGTTCAGGGTGGCGACGCGGTCCGTCTCGAAGCGGCCGGGCAGCAGCGTATTGACCGTCACGCCATCATGGGCGACCTCCCGGGCGAGGGTTTTGCCCCAGCTGGCCAGGGCGGAGCGGAGTGCGCTGGAGAGAACGAGGTTGGGAATGGGCTCCACGATACTGGTGGAGGACACCATGATGATCCGGCCGAACTGTCGTTGCCTCATGCCCGGCAGATACTGGCCGACAAGCTGCATGACAGGCAGAAGCATCGTGGCGGTTTCTTTCTGCCAGAGTGCCGGATCGCAGGCCGTGGCAGGCTCTAGGGGCGGTCCGCCGCCATTGCCGATGATGATGTCCGTCTCCGGCATGATATTCTGGAGGGCTGTCAGGCAGGTCTGTACGCTGTCTGGTGCCGAGAAATCCACGGCATGCCAGTGCGGGGTGATGCCGGTCTCGGCTGCCAGATCATGAGCGGCCTGCCGCAGTCTGTTTTCATCACGGGCCAGCAGACAGGGGCGGACGCCTTCCCGTGCCAGGGATCGGGCAATGCCCAGTCCCAGCCCCCGGCTTCCTCCCATGATGATGGCTGTTCGTTCTTGCAGATGCAGGTCCATGATGGCCTCTCCTGATCCTGTAAAGACGCCCCTTTTCAGGGAATGGAAAAGAGAAGTTTTCACCTCTTCGTGGTCAGGAGCAAGAGGGAATGAAACGGTGTGGCTCATGACAGGATGCGCCTATTCATGAATGTTTGTTTAAAAGTAAGAACGATTAAAAAATCTCCGGTGCCTCGGAGGGGAGTTCTTGACGCTACAGGGGGGCGTCACTATCTCTCATTCGCCCCGTTTGATCGGGGAGTTTACTGGTGCGCTGCTAGAATGAGCGCAATAACCCGGCTGCGCTGCTTTATGGAAGGGCCAGCCTAAAATGGAGTGATCCATGACGAAGTTTCGTCCCCTTCACGACCGTGTAGTGGTCCGCCGTCTGGACGGTGAAGAAAAAACCGCCGGTGGCATCATCATTCCTGAAACCGCCAAGGAAAAGCCGATGGAAGGCGAGGTCCTGGCCGTTGGGTCCGGTGCCCGCAATGAGCAGGGTCAGGTCGTGGCGCTGGATGTCAAGGCTGGCGACCGTGTCCTGTTTGGCAAGTGGTCCGGTACCGAGGTGAAGATCGGCGGTGAAGACCTGCTGATCATGAAAGAGAGCGACATTCTGGGCATCGTCGGCTGAGGCCACATTCCCGGACATTTTTCTCTCCGACCATCTTTGAAGGAATTAGGTGTTATGGCTGCTAAAGACGTGAAATTTGGTGCTGATGCCCGTGAGCGCATGCTCCGTGGTGTTGATATTCTTGCCAATGCCGTGAAGGTGACGCTCGGTCCGAAGGGCCGCAATGTCGTTCTGGACAAGAGCTACGGTGCCCCCCGCATCACCAAGGACGGCGTTTCCGTCGCCAAGGAGATCGAGCTGGCCGACAAGTTCGAGAACATGGGCGCACAGATGGTGCGTGAAGTGTCCTCCAAGACCAACGATGTGGCTGGTGACGGCACCACGACCGCTACCGTTCTGGCCCAGGCCATCATCCGTGAGGGTGCCAAGGCTGTCGCCGCCGGCATGAACCCGATGGACCTGAAGCGTGGCATCGACAAGGCCGTGCTGCGTGTCGTGGAAGAACTGAAGACCCGCACCAAGAAGATCTCCTCCCAGGATGAGATTTCCCAGGTCGGCACGATCTCTGCCAACGGCGAGTCCGAAGTCGGCAAGATGATCTCCGAAGCCATGGAGAAGGTCGGTCACGAGGGTGTCATCACGGTGGAAGAGGCCAAGGGCCTGCACACCGAGCTGGATGTCGTGGAAGGCATGCAGTTTGACCGTGGCTACATCTCCCCGTACTTCGTGACGAACACGGAGAAGATGACGGCTGATCTGGAAAACCCTTACATCCTGATCCACGAGAAGAAGATCTCTTCTCTCCAGCCGATGCTGCCGCTGCTGGAAAGCGTCGTGCAGTCTGGCCGCCCGCTGCTGATCATCGCTGAGGAAGTCGATGGTGAGGCTCTGGCCACGCTGGTCGTCAACAAGCTGCGTGGTGGCCTGAAGATCGCTGCCGTGAAGGCTCCGGGCTTCGGTGACCGTCGCAAGGCCATGCTGGAAGACATCGCCATCGTGACCGGTGGTCAGGTCGTCTCCGAGGATATCGGCATCAAGCTGGAATCCGTCACGCTGGACATGCTTGGCACGGCCAAGAAGGTGCATATCGACAAGGAGAACACCACCATCGTCGAGGGTGCCGGTGCTGCCGAGGGCATCAAGGGCCGTTGCGCCCAGATCCGCTCTCAGATCGAAGCCACGACATCCGACTATGACCGTGAGAAGCTCCAGGAGCGTCTGGCCAAGCTGGCTGGTGGCGTTGCCGTCATCCGCGTCGGTGGCAGCACCGAGGTCGAGGTGAAGGAGCGCAAGGACCGCGTTGATGATGCCCTGCACGCAACCCGTGCGGCTGTTGAGGAAGGTATCGTCCCGGGTGGTGGTACGGCTCTGGCCCGTGCAAGCCTGCTGTTCGATGACCTGACCTTCGAGAATGACGACCAGCGTGCTGGTGCCCAGATCGTTCGCAAGGCTCTTCAGGCTCCGCTGCGCCAGATTGCCCACAATGCTGGTGAAGATGGTGCCGTGATTGCTGGCAAGGTGCTGGAACTGAGCAACTATAACGAAGGCTTTGACGCCCAGAAGGGTGAGTACAAGGACCTCGTGGCTGCCGGTATCATTGACCCGACCAAGGTCGTCCGCACGGCCCTTCAGGATGCAGCCTCCGTGGCTGGCCTGCTGATCACCACCGAAGCCATGGTTGCCGAGCGTCCGGAGAAGAAGTCCGACGATGCTGCTGGTGCCGGTATGGGTGGCATGGGCGGAATGGGTGGCATGGGTGGTATGGGCGGCTTCTGATCGCTCATCCTTCCCCATCCCGGTCACTCTGGCCGGGATGGCCTCCTGTCCCGTACAGGCAGAAAGAAAAGCCTCGCTCTTTCGGGAGCGGGGCTTTTTTGTGTTTTACCTGTTCAGGAAGCCGTCAATGTCTGTCAGTGCTTCGCTCAGCGGTAGACGCTGGACAGGTACGCCATCAGGGAAGGCGGAGAGAAGGCGGGACGGCATCCGGCTGTCCAGAATGATGAACACGCCCCGGTCATCAGCCCGGCGGATGAGGCGCCCGAAGGCCTGACGCAGGCGCATCCGGGTGATGAGGTCGTCATAATCGCCCGGCCTGCCGCCGGAAAGATGGCGGCGGCGTTCCCGGTGTAGGATGTCGGGCCGGGGCCAGGGGGTGCGCTCCATCACCACCATGCGGAGGGCCTCTCCAGGGACATCCACGCCATCACGCATGGCATCCGTGCCCAGCAGGCAGCTGTTCGTCTCGGTACGGAAGACATCCACCAGCGTGGCGTTGTTCATGGCGTCCACATGCTGGGCGTAGAGGGGGATGTTCTTCATCCCCAGCGGCTCATGGATGCGGCGGTGGACCTCTTTCAGCCGTTGAATGGCTGTGAAAAGCCCCAGAGCTCCTCCATTGGCGGTTTCAAAAAGAGCCTGAAAGGCCTGCGCCTGTGCTGCCGGGTCCCGTGAGACATCCGTGATGATGTAGGCCCGTGTCTGGTGGGCATAGTCGAAGGGACTCATCAGGGCAGCCCGCATGGGGGGCTTGAGGAAATGCGCCGTGCCCAGTCGTCGCTCAGCCTTTTCCCATCCGGCTTCCCCGTCTTCATCCGGGCTGCGGTCCCGCAGGGTGGCGGAGGTGATGAGCAGCCCGTGCGTGGTGCTTTGCAGGGTGCTGGCGAAGGGAATGGTCGGGTCCAGCCAGTGGCGGTTCAGGGCAATGTCGTGTCCTCCCTGGAGGAGCCGTGTGGGGGGTAAAGGCTCCCGGTGGATGAAGTCCACATAGGTCGGCAGGCTTGTCTGGGCAACGGGTTGCTCCATGATGGCCCGTACCATGCTGATCCACCCTTGAAGGCGGGAGAGGGCACGGCGATGCAGGCTGCGTATGGTTCCCTCCAGCCGTTGCTGGAAGGCTGTATCGGGGTCTTCCTCCTGCGCTTCCAGAGCTTCCTGAAGGTGCCGGATGATCCGGTCCAGCGGGGTGACGATGTCCTGAAGGGCCGTGAGCAGGGTTTCGGCGTGCTCACGCAGCGGGGCGGGTATGGGGTGCAGGTCGCATTCCTGGCGAGGATAATGGCCCTGCTGGCCGCGGGTCTGCATCTGTATTTCCGCTATGCGGGCATCCAGATGCATGTCCAGCATCTGGAGGAACGCCTCGGCCGGTTGGGGGAGGGACGCTTCCTCGACCATGGCGAGGGGGAAAGGGTCTTCCTCATCGTCATCAGGCGGGGTGGCAGGCCTGTCTTCCAGCGGGGGGACGTCTGGTGGCGGCGGGGCCATGCGGGCCTGCCGGGCCTCATGCAGGCGTCCGCTCCAGCCGGGGCGTGGCAGGCCTTTCTGTGTGGCAAGGACAAGCTCCTGAAGGGCATCCTTGAGGGCTGGCAGGCGCTCCATCAGGTCTTCCATGCGGCGCATCAGGCCACGGGCACGGGAGCGGCTCCCCTCAGCCCCGAGTATCCAGCGGCGCAGGTCGGCTGCTTCCAGCCCGGAGAAGACCAGAGAGAAGGCATTGTCTGCTGCATCAGGGATATGATGGCCTTCATCAAAGACATAACGGGTGGGGACGCCATTTTCGTCTGCCAGATTGCCGGGTGCCATGTCCTGCGGCAGCATGGCGTTCCACGCTGCCTGGGACAGGACGAGCGCATGGTTGGCGATGACGAACCGGGCATGTTGTGCACGGCGTATGCCATGCTCGATGAAGCAGCTCTGATAATGCGGGCAGGCGGAATGGATGCACTCGCCCCGCCGGTCGGCAATCATGTTCAGCAGCCCGGGCTGGAACAGGTCCCCGAACCAGCCGGGAAGGTCGCCCCCCATCAGGTCGCCATCTTCCGTGGTCTCGGCCCAGAGAGCGAGAAAGACCAGCGGGATGAGGCCAGGCTGCGCCTGTGGCTGGCGGTTGAGAAGGGCGGTGGTGATATCTTCCAGGTTCAGGAGGCAGAGATAGTTTTCCCGCCCCTTGCGGATGACGGCAAGTTCATGCCGTTCTGTCGGATCGGGGTAAAGACGGGTCAGTTCCTGTTCGATCTGCCGTTGCAGATGGCGGGTATAGGTACTGACCCAGACAGCTCCGTCATTCTTTTCGGCCCAGAGGCTGGCCGGGGCGATGTAGCCCATTGTCTTGCCCGTGCCGGTACCCGCCTCGGCCAGCATGATGTTGGGGGCATTGGCGACATCCCGGGGGGTGAAGGCGTAGCTGGTGGCCGAGGCAAAATCGGCCTGACCGGGGCGGGGTTCTGCATGCCTGCCCAGCAGGGCGGAAAGACGCCTGCGGGCTTCCTGCTGGCTGACTGGCTGGCTGCCAGCAGGGGGACGGGGCGCACGCTCCTCCCACTGGGGCAGGCGCCGCCATATTTTCAGGGCATCAATTTCTCTGGATCGTCCCGAAGATGCAGAGGGAGGAGGCAGGGCCTCTTTCACGATGTCGTGCCAGCTCCATCCGGCCTGGTCCAGAGTGGGCAGCAGAAGGTGGAGCGTCGCGATTTTCTGGGGAGGCTGTCCCGACAGCTCATCCAGAAGGTGCTGGGCAATACGGTAGAGACTGTCGGCCTGTAGGGGAGCTGTATCCGTCGGTTCTGCAAGGCCCAGCTCCAGGGCGAGGCCACGGGCTGTCGGGGTCACGCTCCGGGCCGGATGGACGAGAAGGAAGAGTTCCAGCAGGTCCAGCCAGGGAGCGGGAGGAGGTTCCGGGGGCAGTTCCAGCAGGCGGAGCGTGGCAGGCCCGTGGATGAGCAGCGGCGGCGGCAGCTGGCGGAGCATGTCCCGGACTTCGGCAAGGGGGATGTCCAGCACCTCACCATCAGGCGTGATGAGGGAGGAGAGGCCATGTCGTGCGATCAGGGCTGGCGCATCAAGGTGGGAGCGGAACAGGCTGGGCATGCTCCAACTCATACACAGGAAGTCCCCCTTCTGCGAGGGGAAAGCAGTGCACGTCCCGCCTGCATACTTGACCAGAGGGGGGAGGGTTCATAATTAACGTAGTCTTATGCAGAACAAAACGCCTTCTCCCCAGAATGATTCGTCTTTCCCCAAGCTCTGGCCGTTTGAGGAAGCCCGTAAACTGGCTGCCCGTGTGGCAGACAGGGACCCCAGCAAACCGGTTCTGATGGAGACAGGCTACGGGCCTTCCGGCCTGCCGCATATCGGTACGTTCGGCGAAGTGGCCCGGACGACATGGGTCCGGCAGGCTTTTGAGAAGCTGACAGGTCGCCAGACCCGTCTTCTGGCCTTTTCTGATGACATGGATGCCCTGCGCAAGGTGCCGGGCAATGTCCCCCAGCAGGAGATGCTGGCTGAGCATCTTGGCCTGCCGCTCTCCCGTATTCCCGATCCGTTTGGCACGCATGAGAGTTTTGCGGCGCACAACAATGCCCGCCTGCGCCAGTTCCTTGATGCGTTCGGGTTCGATTATGAATTTGCTTCTGCAACCGATTACTACACGTCCGGCATCTTCGATGCGGCGCTGAAGCGTGTTCTGGAAGAGCATGACCGCATCATCGAGGTGATCGCTCCCACGCTGGGCAAGGAACGGCGGGCGACCTATTCCCCCGTGCTGCCGATCCATCCCGAGACGGGCCGTGTCATGCAGGTGCCCATCATCAGCGTGAACCCGGAAGCCGGGACAGTCGTCTGGAAGGACGAGGACGGGAAGAGCTTTGAGACATCCGTCTATGGCGGACAGGCCAAGATGCAGTGGAAGGCCGACTGGGCCATGCGCTGGTATGCTCTGGGTGTCGATTATGAGATGTCCGGCAAGGACCTCATCGACAGCGTGAAGCTTTCCTCCAGGATATGCCGCATTCTTGGCAGTGAGCCACCGCTGAACCTGACCTATGAGCTGTTCCTCGATGCCAATGGGCAGAAGATCAGCAAGTCCAAGGGAAATGGCCTCTCCGTGGAGGAATGGCTGCGGTACGGCCCGTCGGAGAGTCTGGCTCATTACATGTTCCAGCAGCCGACCCGTGCCAAAAGGCTCTATACGGACATGATCCCCAGAGCCACGGATGAATATCTGGCCCTCGTGCAGAAGGGTGAGCAGCAGAGCGCAGAGGAGTTCCTTTCCAACCCGGTATGGTTCATCCATGAAGGGAAACTGCGCCCGCAGGATACCAGCCCGGTTTCCTTCACAGCCCTGCTGAATCTGGCCAGTGTGGCCAATGCCAGGGAAGTGGAGACACTCTGGAAGTTCCTGCGGCGTTATGATTCCAGCCTGTCGCCAGAGACACATCCTTATGTGGCACGGCTGGTGCAGCACGCTCTGGATTACTTCAATGAGCGTGTCCGTCCGACCAAGGTGTTCCGTGCTCCGACGGAGACAGAGCGCAAAGGTCTGGAAGACCTCGCAGCAACGCTGAAGACGGTGCCGGACAATGCGACCCCGGATGATGTGCAGAATGTCGTATTTGAGGTCGGCAAGCGTTACTTTGCCAAGCCGGAGCTGCGGTCCTGGTTCGGGTGCCTGTATGAGGTGCTGCTGGGGCAGAAAGAGGGCCCCCGCTTCGGCATTTTTGCGGCTTTGTTTGGCCTGAAGGAGACTGTTGCCCTCATTGATGAGGCTCTGGCACGTCCTGTTGAGCCTGCCGGGGCAACGGAGGAAACCAGAGGCTGAGGCATGACGGCTCCCTCCGGTATGCCAGATGGTGCGGATGCCTCTCCGTCACTTGCTGACGGACGGCTGCGGCGTTTTCTGACGCGTCTGCCGGCCATGGTGGGGCTGGTCCTGCTCATTTTTGCGGGGCTGGTGATCTGGCGGGAGCTTCAGCATCTGTCCCTCCAGCAGGTGATGGCGGGGCTTCATGCCATTCCTGCCGCCGCCTTGTGGAAGGGGGCCGGGGCAACCATTCTTTCTTATGCCATCCTGTCTTTCTACGATGGTCTGGCCTGTCATCATGTGCAGGCGGGCATTTCGTGGCGGCGGTCAGCCTTTGTGGCGTTCTGTTCCTATGTCCTGTCCCATAATCTTGGGTGCGCAGCCATTTCGGGCACGGCTGTGCGCTACAGGCTCTATCGTAACTGGGGTGTGCCGGGGATCAAGATTGCGGCCATCGTGGCGTTCTGTTCCGTCACCTACTGGCTGGGGATGCTGGGGCTTGTGGGGTTCATCCTGCTGGCCCAGCCGGGCATTATTCCTTATGTCCGTCATCTGCCGCCCTGGGTAACTGATCTTGGGGGGGCAGCCTGTTTCTCTGTCCTGCTGGCCTATGTGCTTCTGCCCTGCTGGAAGCAGGAAGTGCATATTGGCAGGTGGACATTGCGGTTTCCAGACTGGCGGATCGGGCTGGGGCAGATCCTGTCCAGCATGGCGGACATGTCTGCTACCGCCCTGATCGCATGGTGTGTGCTGGATACGCTGCCCAATGGGAGCGGCCTGACATTTGGCGGGTTTCTGGCCATTTATATCGGGGCTTACACGGCCGGTCTGCTGGCCAATGTTCCGGGTGGGCTGGGAGTGTTCGACAGCACCATGCTGCTGGCGCTGTCCCCGTGGTTTTCCGTGCCGCACATCATGGCAGGGATTCTGGTTTTTCGCCTGTTCTATTACATCATTCCCCTGCTTCTGGCGGGTGCCATGTTTGCCGGGCATGAGCTGTTCATAAAAGGGGCACCTCTGCTGGCCCGGTTTGGCAGGACCGTGGAGCACAGCCAGAGTTTGCGTTCATCTGAAGCGGATTTCGCCACGATCGTTGCCACGGGCAGTCAGGCCGTGCTGGGCATCGTCATCGTGGTTTATGCCCTTCTGGCACCATTGCCTCCGTTCCATTCTTTCTGGAGTGCGGTCCTTCTTCAGGGCGCCGCTTTTCTGCTGACCCTCATCGGGGTGATGCTCGTCGGCCTGTCTCTGGGGCTGTCCCAGCGGGTGGCGTTGGCTTGGCGGCTTTCTGTCGGGGCTCTGTCCATCACGCTGGTGATCCTGACCGTAAGGCAGGCCCATTGGGTGGCTTTTCTTGTCGTGCTGGCCGTGCTGTTCGTTTTGCTGCCATTCCGCAAAACCTATTACAGGCAGGCTTACTGGCGGGTAGAGCCGTTTTCTCCTTTTGTTCTGGCGCCATTTTCGCTCTGGCTGTGCGGGTTGGCCGGTGTCAGCTGGATCGCCCGTCAGCGGCATCTCGGGCATGTCTGGTGGCGTTCTATGGTTCATGATGCCCATACGGCGGTCGGGCGCTGGTTTCTCGGTGGTGCGGCCGTGTGCTGTCTGCTGGGGCTGTGGTTTGCCCTGAGGAAAGCACGGCTGCATCTTCTCCCATGGAACATGGATGCCCGGGTGCAGTACGCCTGCCTTCAGGATTCAGCAGAGGCTCTTTCCCTGCCGTGTGAGCGCCTTTTCGTGCCTGATGGCATTTTGTCGGATGCAACGGGGAAGGCTGCCTGCGCGGTGGTCCGGCTGAAGCCTTTCCTGCTGTCGGAGCCAGTGCTCCTGTGTCTGGGCGGAGCCGTGGGGGCACGGGGACAGCGGGGTGGTGCTGTCTGGCGGCTGCGGGATTACGCCGTGCAGGAAGGGTGCCAGCTGGCCGTCCTTCAGCAGGGAGCACGGCAGGCGGACATCTACGCCTCTTTCGGCCTTGGTCTTTTTTCTCTTGAAGGCGACGAGGGATGGTTTCTTGTCTGCCGGCCGGAAGATTATCACGCCCTGAAGCTGCTGCTGGGCCTTTAGAAAAACCCGTTTTCCTCATCAGCCAGAAGAGGGCTGACGTGCGGCAGGGCAAGCCCCGGCTGGGCCGGGTAGGCTTCCAGAATCTGGAGATGGAGGCCGGTGCCAGAAGGCAGATGCTCTACCAGACTGATGTGGTCTACTGTCATTTCAGAGCTGTGAAAGAGGTTGTGCCGCTGTATCCATGGGATGAGATCGGTCGGGGAGGCCGGTTCCAGCCAGGCAATGGTCACTTCCGGGACGACGGCACGGCGGGGCAGGGAGAGGCCTGCGCGGCGGAGGGTGCTGGCAAGCCGCTTCTGCAAGGCAAGTAGCGGGGCCTGCGGAGTGAGGCTGACTGTCAGCCGGTCTTCCATCTCTCCCATCTGATGGCCGACCTGATGGAGGGCCAGAGAGAAAGGTTCCCATCGCAGGTGGGACAGGGTCATGTCCAGCTCCTCCATCTCGTGGCGGCTGTTTAGGTGGCCAAGGGGCTGGAGGGGGATCAGACACTGTTCTGCCGGTGACCAGCGGACATCATCCAGACTGCCACGCAGCAGGCCAAGTTCTGCCTGTATGGTGGGGGACAGCGTGAGGGCGAGGGAAAGATTCATGGGGCCTCCCGCAAATCAGGGAGATTAACAAAAAGAAAGTCAGGGTCTTGTCCTGAATTCTTGACTTGGGAAGAAACTACCCCACATTCTACGGGAACGATAGGGACGGGCCCAGTGAGTCCCCCCTGAAGACTTATCGCAGCAAGTGGATATCATGGCTTTCCATTCCGATTACGAGACAACACGAGGACAGGCGGCTGCCGCTTTTGATGCGGGTCTGCGGGCTTACATGCTGCGTGTCTACAACTGGATGGCTCTTGCTCTGGGGATAACGGGGGTGACGGCCTATGCCGTGGTCCATACGTCGCTCCGGGCGCTGTTCTTTCATGTCGTGCAGAGAGGGGATGCTTTTGCGCTGGCTCCGACCGGACTGGGGATGGTGAGTGTTTTCGCCCCTCTGGTCTTTGTCATGGTGCTGTCCTTTGGTGTGAACCGTCTCTCCCGTTCGACAGTGCAGCTTCTGTTTGTGCTGTTCAGCGTGGCCATGGGCGTCAGCATGGCATCGCTGCTTCTGGCCTACACAGGGTCTTCTGTTGTCCGGACATTCTTTATTGCCGCCTCCCTGTATGGCGTCATGTCTCTCTGGGGGTATGTGACGAACCGGTCCCTCATGGGGATGGGGTCGTTCCTGACGATGGGGCTGATAGGTCTGGTGATCGCTTCTCTGGTCAACATGTTCATCCCGGCCCATGGGCTGACAGTGGCCATATCTTTCATCGGGGTGCTGCTGTTCACGGGGCTGACAGCTTATGACACCCAGCGCATCAAGCTTTCCTATCAGCAGTATGCGTCTGTCCTTCCGGCTGAAGAGACGGGGAAGATGGGGATCTATGATGCCCTGACGATGTATCTGAATTTTGTAAATCTCTTTCAGTTCCTGCTGCAGTTTACAGGAACAAGATCTGGTGGGCGCGATTGATCCACTGATGAGTCGGGTCAGTGCCCTGACAGGAAGAGGAGCCTCCGGGCTCCTTTTTTGTTGCGATTTTTTGCGGTTGAAAGGAAAATGGAAAATTAAGCGATCATCTTCTTGTTTTTGATGAAAATATGATGTTTTCTCAGAAATGGCAGATAACCGGTCTTTTTTTAAAAAGACCGACGGGGTTCCTTTTTTTTATGAGGCTTGCCCCCTTGTAATCTCCGTTATTCGGGAAGAATAAAGTGGGCGGCACTGGGGTCTCAGGGCTCCATATTTCATATTGAGTACGGAGGGAGTTCCCTTCTGTTGTCAGGATACGAACGGGAAAGGCACATATAAGATGACAACGTTCGGTGGCGATCGCGCTGTCCTGACTGTGTCAGAAAGTGTTCCGGCCTTTTTACGGCGGAACAACAGATAGAGGCAGGATCCATGAAAAGACTCTGGCGATTTTTCCCGGCGTTGCCTGCATTGATGCTGTCGGGCTGTACGGTTGATCTTCTTCAGCCAGCCGGCCCGATCGGGGAAGGTAATCGCGACATGATGGTGCTTGAATGGGCCGTCATGATGTGCGTTGTGGTTCCGGTGATTATTGCGACACTCGTATTTGCCTGGAAATACCGGGCTTCCAATACGAAGGCGGAATATCTGCGGAACTGGTCACATTCAAACAAGATTGAAGTGTTCATCTGGGGTGTCCCCATTCTGATCATTCTTGTTCTGAGTGTCTTCAATTACTGGAGCACGCATTATTACGACCCGTACAAGCCCATCTCCAAAGAGATGCAGGTAAAAGTTGGTGCGCCCGATGCAAAGCCGCTCCATGTGGAAGTTGTTTCCCTGGACTGGAAGTGGCTGTTCATTTACCCAGACCTTGGGATTGCAACCATCAACGAGCTGGATGTCCCCACAAAGACACCTCTGGATTTCCGGATTACGTCTGACAGTGTGATGACATCGTTCTTCATTCCGCAGCTGGGGTCACAGATCTACAGCATGGCCGGGATGGAAACACAGCTCCACCTGATGGCAAGCCGCCCGGGCAATTTCCAGGGTGAGGCCGCCCAGTACACGGGGCCGGGCTTCTCCGACATGCGCTTCCGCACGATTGCCATGCCGCAGGAGCAGTTTGACGCCTGGGTACAGAATGTACGCAGTGGCGACAATCCGCTCGCAGCCAAGGAAGCCTTGGATGCACAGACGTACCTGAAATATCACGCCGCACCGGCTGCCCCGCATGCTGAGGCACCCAAGCCGGCTCCGGTCGTGTATTTCTCCAACGTACAGTCTGGGCTGTTTGAGAGCATTGTTGCGAAATACAATGTCGGCATGACCCATGAGAACCACGGCACGAGCATGGGCGACAAGTCCATGGACATGCCTGCTGAGTCTCATACGGCTGCACCTTCCAATACCGGCATGTGAGGACTGATCTAAAGATGCTCGGAAAACTTACCCTTTCGTCCATACCGTATGATGTGCCGATTCTTGTCGGTACATTCATCGGTGTGGCTGTAATCGGGATTGCCGTTCTTGCGGCGGTCACCTATTTCAAAAAATGGGGTTATCTGTGGCGCGAGTGGCTGACCACGGTCGACCACAAGAAGCTCGCCATCATGTATGTTGTTCTCGGTCTCGTCATGCTTGTGCGTGGCTTTGCCGATGCGCTGATGATGCGTACACAGCTTGCCCTTGCCTACGCAGGTAACCCCGGTTATCTGCCTCCGCACCATTATGACCAGGTCTTCTCGGCCCATGGTACGATCATGATCTTCTTCATGGCCATGGTGATGATGCAGGCCCTGTTCAACTTCGTGGTGCCATTGCAGATTGGTGCGCGCGACGTTGCGTTCCCGCTGATCAACTCGATCAGCTTCTACATGACGCTCGTCAGTGCCATTCTCATCAACATCTCCCTCTTCATTGGTGAGTTCTCCAATGTTGGCTGGCTCGGCTACCCGCCGATCTCCGAACTGCAGTTCAATCCCGGCGTCGGTGTGGATTACTACATCTGGTCGGTGCAGATCTCCGGTATCGGTACTCTGCTGACAGGGATGAACTTCCTGACGACGATCATCAAGCTGCGTGCCCCCGGCATGAAGTGGATGCACATTCCCGTCTTCACATGGACGGCTTTCTTTGCCTGCATCATGATCCTGACGACCTTCCCGGTTCTGACGGTTTCCATGGCTCTGCTGGCTCTGGATCGTTACCTCGGCATGCACTTCTTTACCAATGATGGTGGCGGTAGCGTCATGCTCTACCTGAACCTGATCTGGTCCTGGGGTCATCCGGAAGTTTACATCCTCATCCTGCCTGCCTTCGGTGTGTTCTCCGAAATTGCAGCGACCTTCTCCGGCAAGCCGCTCTTCGGTTATGCCACGATGGTCATCGCAACGGGTATCATCACCTTCCTGGGCAGCATCGTGTGGGTTCACCACTTCTTCACGATGGGTGCTGGTGCTGATGTGAACACCTTCTTCGGTATCATGACGATGTTCATCGCCGTGCCGACGGGTGTGAAGATCTTCAACTGGCTCTTCACCATGTACAAGGGGCGTGTCCGCTTCGAAGGTCCGATGCACTGGATCGTCGGCTTCATGATCACCTTCTCCATCGGTGGTATGACCGGTGTCATGATGGCCATGCCGGCAGCAGACTGGGTGATCCACAACTCCCTGTTCCTGGTGGCGCACTTCCATAACGTGATTATTGGTGGTGTGTTCTTCGGTTACGTGGCTGGTCTGAGCTACTGGTTCCCGAAGGCTTTCGGCTACAAGATGCGCGATGTCTGGGGTAAATGGGCGTTCCGTTTCTGGTTCGTCGGTTTCTACCTCTCCTTCATCCCGCTCTATGCTGTTGGTCTGGAGGGCATGACCCGTCGTATGAACCATTACGACAACCCGAACTGGCACCCCTGGCTGCTCGTGGCCTGTGTTGGCGTGTTCGTTCTGGCTGCCGGTCTGGCCTGCCAGGTCATCCAGTTCGTGCTGGCTGCGTTTGACGCCGTCAACAAGAAGCCGGATGCTCTGGATCTGACGGGTGACAACTGGGGTTCTGGCCGTACGCTGGAATGGTCCCTTCCATCTCCGGTTCCGCACTACAACTTCGCACGTCTGCCGGTCATCCGTGGCCTGGATACGTTCCATATCGAGAAGGAGCTGGGTCGCCCGGCACCGGTCTCCGAGCTGGAGCCGATCCACATGCCGAAATATTCGGCTGTTGGCCCGATGCTGGGTGCCTGCGGGCTGCTGATCGGCTTTGCGCTGGTCTGGCACATCTGGTGGGCTGTGATCGTAGGGCTGGTCGTAGCCTTCTTCACCATCGTTCACCGCAGTGCGAACCTGGATGTTGATTTCTACGTCACCGTGGAAGAGATCCGTGCTGATGAAGAAGCTTTTGCCCGGCGGCTTGCCGCTGCCAAGGCAGCAGAGTAAAGGGAGGCGATGAAAACCATGTCTTATGACGTAATGCACGCGCCCTCTGCTCATCACGATGAGCATGAGCATCATCAGCAGGAAACCACGATCTTTGGTTTCTGGATCTACCTGATGACGGACTGTATCATTTTCGGCACGCTGTTTGCCGTCTTTGCTACACTCTGCCATCACTTTGCTGGTGGGCCGACGGGGAAGGACCTGTTCGATATCAAGAATGTTGAGATCGAAACAGCCATCCTGCTTTTCTCCTCCATCACCTACGGCTTTGCTTCCATCAACGCCCACAAGAAGAACAAGGGTGCCGTGCTGGGTTGGCTGCTGCTGACCTTCGTGCTCGGCGTGTCCTTCGTCGTTCTGGAGATCAACGAGTTCCACGAGCTCGTGGCTCACGGCGCAGGGCCGGACAAGTCCGCCTTCCTGTCTTCTTTCTTCACGCTGGTAGGGACACACGGGCTGCATGTCACGATCGGTCTGATCTGGATGCTGGTCCTGTTCTTCCAGATCATGGGCAAACAGGGGCTTAGCACCCGGATGCAGACGAAACTGACGTGCCTGAGCCTGTTCTGGCATTTCCTTGACATCGTCTGGATCTGCGTCTTTTCCTTCGTTTACCTGGGGAGTGTTGTCTAATGAGCGGGAATCATACGACATCGCACGAAGGTGAAAATCACGGCTCCTATGGCTCCTACATTGTAGGGTTCATCCTTGCCGTGGTCCTGACAGTGGCATCCTTTGCCACTGTTCTCAGCAAGGCCTTCTCCTTCTGGCAGACGATTGCCATTCTCGGTGTGCTGGCTGCGGTCCAGATGGTCGTCCATCTGATCTTCTTCCTGCACATGGGTACGAAGAGCCTCTCCCAGCGGCAGAATCTGGCAGCTTTCATCGTGACGGCCCTGATGGTCCTGATCGTGGTTGCCGGGTATCTGTTCGTTCTCTGGGACGCTCAGGCGAACATGATGGCTGGTTGATAGACCGGCCCATCATGTCAGCGACATGAAGAAACCGGTGGGGGGAAACCTCCACCGGTTTTTTTTATGTGTGATGCAGCCGTGGCAGCCATGCAAAGAAAAACCCCCGGAGGGACAATTCCCCCCGGAGGTTCTGCTCCGTTCCAGCAGGAAGAAGGCTGGCGTCAGTCCTTGTGTGGCTCTTCGGAGAGCATCTCACGCTTGCCTTCCTTGCCGTTCCATTCCTCACGGTCGGCCGGGGGCGTGCCCTTCTGGCTCATGTTCGGCCAGATGGCTGAATATTTGGCATTGATCTCCATCCAGTCAGCGGCACGGGCATCACTGTCGGGGAAGATGGCTTCTGCCGGGCACTCAGGCTCGCACACGCCGCAGTCAATGCATTCATCAGGATTGATGACGAGGAAGTTCTCACCAGCGTAGAAGCAGTCAACGGGGCAGACTTCCACACAGTCCATGAACTTGCAGCGAACACAGTTTTCTGTGACCACATAGGCCATTATTGCCGTCTCCGGTTTGGTGTTGCAGGCCAGCCAAACGGCCCATTTCAAAGATTCCAGCACTGATATGCCGAAAGCGGAGGGCCTTTTGCAAGCCTATTGTCAGAAATTGGCCGTCTTTTCCTCGATCCGTTCATAAAGGAGGGCGGCCTCTCTGGCAGGACCACGCCGCTCTCCCAGCTGCATGACACGCCATACGCAGACCTCCCCCTGACGGTGGGGAGAGGCGAAGCTGACGATGTCTCCCAACCGGAGGCGGGCATGGGTCTTGTGGGTCCGCTGCCCGTTGATGCGAACCCGTCCCTTGCGGATGAAGGCGGCGCAGAGACCACGGGTTTTGGCTAGGCGGGTGTAATAGAGCCAGAGATCAAGCCGCTGTCCGTCCATCATGATGATCTGCCAGATGACCAGTTCCGGAGGGCTGCGAATGGTGAGTCGGCCTGCTTCTGGGCGGCTTTCTGTTCCCTGCGGTCAGCAGACGGTTTCTGTTGCCGGTTCCTGCGCCGTTCGGTGCCTTTCTGGCGGCCGGAAGGCCGTGTGTCCCTGTGGCCCGTCCGACCCAGAATGATGAGGGGCGAGGCGACGCCATACTGCCCGGCCGAAAGCGGCTGCGGCGCATGATGGGGAATGTTCAGGCTCTTGAGCAGGGCGGGCAGCAGGGCCGCCTTTATCCCGAGGGATGAAGCCAGTGTGTCGGGAGCCATGATATTGTGGCCGGGCTGCCTGCCATGAGGGCGAAGGGTGGAGAGCAGGGCATCCAGCCTGTCCAGACGGACATGCACGGGGCCGGCCTTTTCCCAGCCCGGCGGGGGGATGGGATGGCCATCGCTTGTGAGACAGATGCGGGCGGCATCGGGTGTGGCCTGCTGGCGGTCATGCCAGATGTTGTGCAGCAGGACCATCATCGGCAGGCAGGCCGGGCGGAACAGCTGCGGGCAGTAGACCTGCCGCCAGCCGATGCGAACCCCGCTGCGGTGCAGGCGTTTTCTCTCGGCAGGGGTAAGGGTGCGGTCTTCGGGCAGGGTAGGGGTGGTGCCGCCATCCTCCCGCAGGCGGTAATAGAGGCCACGCAGGGTGGGACTGTCCTGCAGCTTGTCTTCCAGACGGAAAAAGAATTCCAGAACGGTGCTGATCCGCTCCGTCATCAGGGCCTGAAGATGGGTCTGTACCTGTCGGCTCTGGTGGTTGTCCTGAAACTCACCGGGCAGAAGCTGGATGAGGGGGTGAAACAGGTCATCGCCCCGCACGAGGGTGGCAATGGGGGCACCTTCCCAGTGAATCTGCCTGTCATCGGTCAGGGTGAACCGGCTGATGTCCTGTGTGAGGAAATGGCGTATCCGGGCGGGCATGGCCTGCCGCAGGGCACGCCTGCCTGCCCGGCGCAGCAGGTCACCCTCCCGGCTGTCGGCGGGCGTGTCGATCTGCATGGTGAAGCCCACAATCTGCCCGACCTCGTGCCCTTCCACGATGATGCGGTTCTGGGGGGTGACGGCATGGAGAGCCTCGGAGGCCGCCCCGGGTTCAGGACGGCGGAGCAGGGCGGTGGCCCGCCTGTTGACGAAGCGTTCCTTCAGCCGTTCATGCAGCGTGTCGGAGAGGCGGTCCTCCACGGCACGGCAGCGTTCCTGCCACTGGCGGCTCTGGTGCATCCAGCCCGTCCGGGCAGCCACATAGGCGCAGACCCGCACGCCGGAGAGCCGGTGCATCAGTGTGTCCATGTCGCCATCCAGCCTGTCCAGCCCTCTCAGCTGGCCTTCCATCCACGCCGGAGGGATGCGGCGATGTTTCAGGAGGTCAAGGAACAGGCGGGCACAGAGGCGTGTATGGCTGCCATCGCCCAGCTTGCGGAAGTCCGGAATCTGGCAGACATCCCAGAGCAGTTCCGTTGCCCTGTGGCCACGGGCCACTTCCCGGATGTCGTCCATCTGCATGAGGCCGGTCAGGACATCCAGATCGGAGGCCGTACGCCCGGTGATCAGGCCGGGGCGGGGAGGCTTGCGCATCAGGCTGTTGAGAAGCGTTTCGGGCGAGGTGTAATCCAGAGCCGTCTGCCGCCAGTAGACGGCCTTGATGGCCTCGAACTCATGGTCTTCCACCGCCTTGACGAGCTGCTGGCTCATGGGCGGGCAGGAGGCCGTCGTGCCGAAGGTACCATCCCTCATGCCCCGGCCAGCCCGACCGGTGATCTGGGCGACTTCCTGCGGCGTGAGGGCACGGGAGTTCTGGCCGTCAAACTTGTGCAGGGCGGCGAGGGCGACATGGTCCACATCCATGTTCAGCCCCATTCCGATGGCGTCGGTAGCCACGAGATAGTCCACATCCCGGTTCTGGTAGAGGGCGACCTGTGCATTGCGGGTACGGGGGCTGAGACGGCCCATGATGATGGCACAGCCACCCCGTTTCTGCCGGATGGCCTCGGCAATGGCATATACCTCCGTGGCGGAGAAGGCCACGATGGCCGAGCGTGGTGGCAGACGGGTGAGGTTGACCGGCCCGATGTTCGTCAGCCGGGAGAGGCGTTCCCGGGTCTCGATCGTGATGCCGGGAACCAGCTGCCGGAGCAGCCCCCGGATGGTCTCAGCCCCCAGAAAGAGCGTTTCTCCCTTGCCACGGGCATGGAGGAGCCGGTCGGTGAAGATGTGGCCACGGTCCGGGTCTGCGGCGAGCTGGATCTCGTCAATGCCGACAAAATCCACCTTCCGGTCCAGCGGCATGGCCTCCACCGTGCAGGAGAACCAGCGGGCCCCCGGTGGAATGATTTTTTCTTCCCCTGTCAGCAGGGCGACATGGCGCTCGCCTTTCAGCTTCACGAGGCGCTCGTAATTCTCCCGGGCCAGCAGGCGGAGGGGAAAGCCGATGATGCCGCTCTGGTGCGCCATCATGCGGGTCAGGGCGTAATGGGTCTTGCCGGTGTTGGTGGGGCCAAGTACGGCATGGATCACCCCCGATTGCCGGGAAGTGGCTGGGGCAAAGGCTGGATGTGGTCCCGTCATGGCTGGAATGATCTTGCCTGAATCGGATAAAAGCAAGACATTCCATGCAGTTTTTCAGGAAGGCCAGAGTCACGCTCTGGATGATGGGACGGTATCCATATGTCTGACGCTCCGTTTTTGCCCCTCTGTACCTCTGGCGATGGTGGGGTGGCTCTCCCCCTCCATCTGGTCAAGGCGGGTGATGAGGCGACCCTTGCCCACCTGTTGGGGGAGCATGAGGCCTTCCTGCGGCAGCAGGGCTTCGAGGGGCGTGCGGGGCAGTTCACCTTCCTGCCGGGTGGTTCCGGTGTGGCCGGGGCCGTGTTCTGCGTGGAGGAGGGGAGAGGCCCCATGCCTTATGGTGCCCTGCCTGCCCATCTGAAGGAAGGATGCTGGCAGCCGCAGCCTGAAGGGCAGGAGGACGCCGCTCACGACGCCATGCTGGAGGAGCTGGTTCTGGGGTTCTGCCTTGGGGCGTATGATTATTCGCTGAAGCATGAGGGAGGCAAAGACCAGAAGACGGGGCCAAAACTCTGCATTCCGGCCAGCCTCGGGAGAGAGGCCCGGATTCTGGCCCGGGCTGCCTGGCTGGGGCGGGGCCTTATCAACACGCCCGCCAATCTCATGGGACCGGCGGAGCTGGCTACTGCTGCCCGCAGGATGCTGGAGGAGCGGAAGGTTGCGGTTGAGCTGGTGGAAGGTGAGGCTCTGGAGAAAGCCTATCCCTGTCTGGCGGCGGTGGGTGCCGGGTCGGACAGACCAGCCGTGGTCGTGATCGGCCGCCGGGATGGCCGGAGCAAGGATGCTCCCCGCCTGTCCCTCGTGGGGAAGGGCGTCTGCTTCGATACGGGCGGGTATGACATCAAGCCCGGCTCCTCCATGGCGAAGATGAAGAAGGACATGGGCGGGGCTGCCCTGATGCTGGCACTGGCCTGTGCCCTGCTGGATGCCGGAACCGACATTGCGCTGGAAATCCGCCTCGGCTGTGTGGAGAACAGCGTCTCCGGCCATGCCATGCGCCCGGGGGACGTGCTGACAACCCGAAGGGGGCTGCGTGTCGAGGTGGGCAACACGGATGCGGAGGGGCGTCTCGTTCTGGCAGACCTTCTGGCAGAGGCTGCCGAGAGCCAGCCTGACGTCCTGTTGGATGCGGCGACGCTGACGGGGGCCGCCCGTGTGGCTCTGGGGCCTGACCTGCCTGCCCTTTTCAGCAATGACGAGGAGCTGGCGGACCATATCCTGACCTCCGGCAGGGAAGCTCACGACCCGCTCTGGCAGCTGCCGCTCTGGGCAGATTATGACGGCTGGATGGACAGCTCCATTGCGGACTGCAACAACCTGTCATCCCGCCCGATGGCCGGGGCGATCACGGCAGCCCTGTTCCTCCAGCGTTTCGTTCCGGAAGGGCAGAGATGGGCGCATGTGGATACCTATGCGTGGAATGACACGGCCCGGCCCGGTCGTCCCGCAGGCGGGGAGGTGCTGGCCCTGAGGGCACTTTTCCGTGCGTTCTCGGAAAGTTTCTGAAAAGAAACAATTTGTAATCTTGTGTGCAGCAACCTGTTTTTTCTTGCCTTTTGCAAGGGAAACGGGTTTTGGAATGGCTGCCTTGCGCTGAGAGTGCTTGTCATTTCGATGTGAAAACGTCACAGAATGGATAGTAGAATGAAATCCCTATACAGGTGCGTCTGATACCACAGCCGGAAGGCTTGCTGGGCCGGCAGGATGATAGGGTGTGTGAAACCGGGAAACGATGGGGCTTTTGTTATGAGTCGGAATGCTGATAATCGCATGCTTCAGTTGCTGCGTGATACGATCGTTTCCACAGTACGTGGTGAGGGGCCGGATCTTTCTGCCCGTCAGCTGGCTGTGTTTCTGAGCTGCTATCTGGAAGATGGCGCCCATACGGTGCGGGGCCTTGCCCAGTCTCTCAATGTGTCCAAACCAGCTATTACCCGTGCGCTGGACCGATTGAGCGAGCTTGATCTGGCCCGCCGCAAGGTGGACCCGCTGGACCGTCGTTCCATTCTTGTTCAGCGAACCCTGAAAGGCTCGGCCTATTTGCGGGACCTGCGTGGCGTGATGGAAGAAGCCTGCGCTGATGATGTGGTCGTCCGTGCGCCTATTCTTTCATCCGTGGCGTCTCTCCAGACCCGTCGGGCTGGCTGATTTCTTGTCCGGGCCTGTTTCTTTTCTCGACCTGCCCGCCCAGCAGAGGCGTCTTGGGGCGGCCCTGCGGGAGCGGCTGGATCGGGTTCTGGCTCATTGCCGTTTCGTAATGGGGCCGGAAGTGGCGGAGCTGGAGGAGCGTCTGGCCCGTCATGGCGGTGCCAGACATGCTGTCGGCGTGTCCTCCGGGACGGATGCTCTGCTGATGGTTCTGATGGCGGAGGGCATTGGCCCCGGCATGGCGGTTTTTCTGCCAGCCTTTACCTACACGGCCACTGCGGAGGTGGTGCTTCTGCTGGGGGCGGTGCCAGTTTTTGTGGATGTGGACCCGCATACCTTCCAGATCAGCCTGCCATCTCTGGAGCAGCGTCTGGCGGATGTCCGGCAGGATGGTCGTCTGAAACCTGTAGCCATCATGGGGGTGGATCTGTTCGGGCAGCCAGCCCCATGGGATGAGCTGAACGACCTTGCCACCCGGGAAGGGCTTTTTCTTGTTGCGGACTGCGCCCAGTCCTTTGGCGCTTCTTATAGGGGGCGCCGGCTGGGGCATGAGGCCAGAGCCACGACTTTGTCCTTTTTCCCTTCCAAACCGTTGGGATGTTATGGCGATGGCGGGGCCGTCCTGACGGACGATGACGACAGGGCCGCACTTTATCGCTCTCTGAGAAGCCATGGGGAAGGGCCGCAGCGTTATGACGTGCAGCGCATCGGGCTGAATGCCCGGCTGGACAGTCTTCAGGCAGCTGTTCTGTTGGCCAAGATGGATGTTTTTGATGAGGAGCTGAAGAGGCGTGAGGCTGTGGCCTGTGCTTATGATGCTGGTCTGCCGTCGCTGGTCCGTCCGCCAGCACGGGTGCCGGAAAGCCAGAGCGCTTGGGCTGTCTATTGCGTGACCCTGCCATCCCGTGCCCTGCGGGACAGTTTGCGGGCCCGCCTTGCCGAGGCGGAAATCGCCACGGCCATCTATTATCCCATGCCGTTGCATCAGCAGCCAGCGTACCGGGCGGTGCATGATGGCGTTGCCCTGCCTGTGGCAGAGAGGATAGGAGAGCATGTGCTGGCCCTGCCGATCCATCCTGATCTTTCTGATGAGGCGGTTGCGCATGTGCTGGCTGTGACTGGAACATGGGCGGAGGAGCAGGATGAGCCGCAACAATAAGTTTCTTCTGGTTTTTGCGGTGGCGGTGATCGTGCCGGTCGTGCTGATCTGGACGGTGGCGTGGCCCATTCTGCGCCCTTGGTCCCTGCCGGACATTGCCCGTGGGACAGTGCAGGAAGCTGGAGAAGAGCGGAACCTCATGGCCGATGAGATCACGGCCATGAACCAGTGGCTGCACCAGCACCAGACAGGCTGGGGAATTTCTGGCGAGGTCCCCCCCAAGGATACACCGGCGGAGGCTGTTTATCAGCTTTCCAGTGCCGATGGTCAGGCCGTCATTCTGTCAGCCTGGCACTTCCGGCATGGTGCCGATGTGGTGGGTATCCAGACAAAGGCAGGTGGGGCGTACCGGATGCGTTCTTTCGAACGTGGGACACTCCATCTGCCTGATCTTCCCTGAGGGGGAAAGTCGCTCATTTCTTGGGCGGAGAGGTTGAGCCATCCGTCTCCTTTTTTGTGCTGTCAGATTGTTCCTGCCTGTTTCTGGCCATTTCCAGCTGGGTCAGCTCACTGGTTTCCAGCTGGGTTTTTGTAGCATCCGCCAGTGGTGGAGTCGCCTTGTCAAACACGGCCAGCAGAGCGGCCGTGATGGGGGACGCCAGCACAAGCCCTGGCACACCAAGGATGGAGCCGAAAACACTCTGTGACAGGATGGCCAGAGCAGGCGGCATGTGAACGGCCCGCCGCTGGATGAGGGGGGCCAGGATGTTCCCTTCGCAGAACTGGATGATGCTGTAGAGAATGGCCACGAAGAAAGCCTCTCGTGTGCCGAGGGACAGGCTGATGAGCAGGGCGGGCACAGCCCCCAGGATGGCCCCGATATAGGGTATGAAGTTGCAGAGCCCGGCCACGACACCCAGAGCAAGGGCCAGCGGAATGCCGATCAGATATAGGCCGAGGCCGGAGAAAAGACCGACAGCCAGCATGTCCAGAGCCTGTCCGGCGGTCCATGCCCAGAGAGTGTTGCCTGCACTGTAGAGGAGGTTGCGGGCGGTTTCCCGCTGGTCGGGCGGTACGAGCCGAAGAAAGCCGTTGATGTAGAGGGACGGGGAGACGGCAAAATAGAAGGCTGAAATCAGCACGACAAAGAGCGTACCAACCAGACCGAAAGCGCTGCCCAGCAGGCCGGTGACGGACCCGGCAAGACCAAAGCCAAAGCTGCTGAGGGGGGTTGTTGCATCATTGCCGCCCAGCGAGACGGGCAGGTGGTCCAGCACCATCTGCCCGATGGTTGTCTGGGAGAGATGCTGGTGCATGTCACCGGACTGTGCAACCAGGGCGTTCTTGAGGGCAATGAACTGTTCCCCGATGGCCGGGCCGTTGCTCCAGACCAGAGCCGTCATGATGCCAATGACAGCGAGGGCGACAAGGCTGACAGCAACCGGATAGGGAATGAATTTCATGTGTCGCCGCAGGATGCGGGCCAGCCCGTGCAGAACAATGGCCATCAGTGTGGCAGCAAACAGGACCGCCAGTACCTCGCCCATGAGCCAGATGGCCAGCATGATGAGGGAAAGCCATAACGTCAGGCGAATGATGCCGTAGATACGGTCCAGCGCATTGGCGGGAGTCTGCTGTGCCGCAGGAATGGGAGGGCGGTTGAAGAAAAAAGACATCGGGCGGGGCAGTTCCTGTGAGGGGCGGCGAAGATGACGAAAGAGATAATGTGGCTTATTTCATGGCAGGTCAATTTGTGGCTTTTTCAAGTTCCTCCTGCGCTTCCAGCCAGTGCATTTCCGTTTCGTCCTGTTTCTGGCTGACGAGGGCGAGATCGCTGTTCAGCGTGGCAATATCTTCTGCACGGCTGGACTGATAAAGGTCTGGGTCGGCCAGTTTGGCTTCCAGCTGGGCTTTGGCTTTTTCCAGACGTTCCAGCCGTGTTTCCAGATCACGGATCTTGCGGCGGAGTGGAGCGAGCTGGCGGGTCTGCTCCTTGCGCTGGGCACGCTGCTGGTTCCTGTCCGGCTGCGGGATGTCGTCATCCGTGTCTTTCCGGGATCGGGCTGCCTGACGCTGGTTTTCCTGCGTGGCCTGTCTGGCCCGTTCGTCCAGCCATGTGCGGTAATCGTCCATGTCGCCGTCAAAAGGCGTGATCGTTCCGTTTTCGGCAATCCAGAGCTGGTCAGCGACGGATTCCACCAGATGGCTGTCATGGCTGATGAGAATGACGGCCCCTTCAAACTCACCGAGGGCACGGATGAGCGCATCACGGGCATCAAGGTCCAGATGGTTGGTCGGTTCGTCCAGCAGCAGCAGATGGGGAGCGTGGCGGGTGGCCAGAGCCAGAAGCAGGCGAGCTTTCTCGCCACCGGAGAGGCTGCTGACAGGGGTTTCCGCCCGTTCTGCATCCAGCCCGAAACGGGCCAGCTGGGCACGGACCTGTGGCGGGGTGGCCTCCTTCAGCGTACGGGCCATGTGCTGGACGGGGGTTTCATCCAGAACCAGCTCATCCGTCTGATGCTGGGCAAAATAGCCGACCCGCAGGCGGGAGGAGGCCTGCACCTCGCCGGACATGGGAGACAGCTGCCCTGCCAGAAGTTTGGCGAAGGTGGATTTGCCGTGCCCGTTGCGCCCCAGCAGGGCTATCCTGTCCTCACTGTCCAGCCGGAGGGAGAGGCGGCGCAGAATGGCCGTCTCACCATAGCCGACGGACACGTCATCCAGTTTCAGCATGGGGGGGGGCAGGGCACCGGGGGCCGGGAAGGAGAAATGGGTGGGGGTGTCTTCCACCACCGCATCAATCTGCGGGAGGCGGGCCAGAGCCTTCAGGCGGGACTGGGCCTGCTTGGCTTTCGTGGCCTTGGCCCGGAAGCGGGCCACGAAGGCCTCCATCTTCGCCCGCTGGTCTGCCAGCTTTTCGGCCTGCCGGTTCTGCTGGAGCCTCTGTTCCGTGCGTATCTGCACGAAGCGTTCATAGCCGCCGGGGGTGAGAGAGAGTTTCTTCTGGTCCAGATGGGCAATGGCCTGCACGCTGTTGTCCAGCAGCGCACGGTCATGGCTGACGATCAGGGCCGCACCGGGGAAGCGGGCCAGCCAGTTCTCCAGCCAGAGCGTGGCCTCGATGTCCAGATGGTTCGTCGGCTCGTCCAGCAGCAGGAGGTCGGGGGCCAGAAAGAGCGCACTGGCCAGGGCCACACGCATCCGCCATCCGCCCGAGAAATCATTGACGGGACGCTGCTGCGCCGCCTGATCGAACCCCAGACCCGCAAGAATGGTGCTGGCCCGGGCTGGCGCACTGTGGGCATCGATGGCGAGCAGGCGTTCATGCACGTCCGCCAGACGGCTCGGGTCTGTCGTGCTGTCGGCCTCTGCCAGAAGGCGGGTGCGTTCCTCATGGCTGTTCAGGACCGTGTCCAGAAGAGAGAGGTGGCCGGAGGGTGTTTCCTGCTTCACCCGGCCCATCGTGGCACGGCCGGAAAGGGTGATGCTGCCGCCATCGGGAGAGATGTCCCCGGCAATGGCGGCCAGAAGGGTGGATTTTCCTGCCCCGTTATGGCCGATCAGCCCGATGCGCCGCCCGGGTTCGATGGTGAGGGAGGCCTGGTCGAGCAGGGTACGGCCTGCGATGCGCAAGGTAAGATCGGTAATGGAAAGCAGACTCACGCAGGCCCTCGGACGATGAAAATACGAAAAAAGATGCCCCGAACACTACCAGAAACAGGTTTTTTCCTCTAGGGGAGGCTGATTATAGACGTCTATTACTGAGGAGGGTCTTATGGCTCTGGAACGTACACTGTCCATCATCAAGCCTGATGCCACACGTCGCAACCTGACCGGCAAGGTGAATACTGTATTCGAGAATGCAGGCCTGCGCATCGTGGCCCAGAAGCGCATCCAGCTGACAGAGAAGCAGGCTGGTGCTTTCTACGAAGTCCACAAGGACCGCCCCTTCTTTGGTGAGCTGGTGTCCTTCATGTGCTCCGCTCCGGTGGTCGTGCAGGTTCTGGAGGGCGAGAATGCTGTTGCCCACCATCGTGACGTGATGGGTGCCACCAACCCGGCCGAAGCCGCAGAGGGAACCGTCCGCAAGCTTTATGCCCAGAGCATTGGCGAGAATTCCGTTCATGGCTCTGACAGCCTCGAGAATGCAAAGCGTGAGATTTCTTTCTTCTTTGCCGAGACGGAAATCCTGCCCTGATCCCTCTCTGAATGGAGAGCGGCATGGGGCATCGGCCCCTATAAGAAAGGGAGCCGGAGACGGCTCCCTTTTCTGTATCCAGCTGGTGGATCCTGTTCAGGAAATCTGCCGTCCCTCGATGAACCGGCGCAGTGTTTCCGGGTAGAGGCGGTGTTCCTGCTCCAGAACACGGGCTGCCAGAGTGTCAGCATCATCGCCGGGCAGGACGGGGACATGGGCCTGGGCCAGAATGGGGCCTTCATCCACACCATCTGTTACGAGATGGATGGTGCAGCCATGCTCCTTGGCTCCCGCCTTAAGGGCGGCCTCATGCGTATGCAGGCCGGGGAAGGCGGGCAGCAGGCTGGGATGGATGTTGATCATGCGGCCCTGCCACTGCTGGACAAGCCAAGGGGTCAGCACCCGCATGTAGCCTGCAAGGCAGATCAGCTTCGCACCAGAGGCCCGGACGGCCTCGTCCAGTGCCCGCTCATGAGCTTCACGATCCTTGCCGTATTCCTTGTGGGGAATGCAGAGTGTTTTTATTCCAGCCCTGCTGGCCGTTTCCAGCCCGGCCGCATCGGCCCGGTTGCTGAGGACAAGAACGATCTCGGCAGGAAAGTCTGGCCGGGCACAGGCTTCCATCAGGGCGACCATGTTGCTGCCACGACCGCTGATGAAAACGGCGATGGGGGTCTTCTTCACCATTGGTTCCTCAGCCCAGATTCAGCGGGGAGGTGAGGCGGAACGGCGTGCTGCTGCGGACGACACGGCCAATCAGCATGGCTTCTTCATCACGCTGTTCCAGCTCTGCCATGACCTTCTCCGGCTCGCTGGTGACCAGCACCATGCCGATGCCGCAGTTGAAGACCTTCAGCATTTCATCCTCGCTGACAGGTCCCTGTTCGGCAAGCCATGAGAAGATGCCGGGGATCGGCCAGCTCTGCCCGTCCACTTCCACACCCAGCCCTTCAGGCAGGACACGGGGCAGGTTCCCGGGCAGGCCGCCACCGGTGATATGGGCGCAGCCATTGATCAGCTTCTTCTCATGCAGGGCAAGAACGGTGCTGACATAGAGGCGTGTGGGCGTCAGGAAGGCTTCGGCCAGCGTCTGCTTCGGGGAGAAGGGGGCAGGGTCGTTCCAGCTCAGGCCGGAGGCTCCCACGATGTGGCGGACGAGGGAGAAGCCGTTGGAATGGACACCGGAGGATGGCAGGGCGATCAGGCTGTCGCCTTCATGGATGGTGGCGGGCAGCATGGCATCACGTTCCACGGCACCAACGCTGAAGCCTGCAAGGTCGTAATGGCCCTTGCCATAGAGGCCCGGCATTTCGGCCGTTTCACCCCCCACCAGGGCGCAGCCGCTTTCCTTGCAGGCGTTGGCAATGCCCTTGATGATCCGTTCCGCCACGGCGACGGAAAGGCTGCCCGTTGCCATGTAGTCTAGGAAGAAGAGTGGCTGGGCACCCTGCACGATCAGGTCATTGACGCACATGGCCACAAGGTCGATGCCGATCTCATCATGCAGGCCGCTTTCGATGGCGAGCAGGAGCTTCGTGCCCACACCATCCGTGCAGCTGACGAGCACGGGGTCTTTCAGGCCCGCTGCCTTGGGGTCGAACAGGGCACCGAACCCTCCAAGCCCGCCCATGACACCGGGGCGTGTCGTGGCCTTGGCCGCCGGCTTGATGGCATCGACCAAGGCATCTCCGGCTTCGATGTCCACACCGGCTGCGGCGTAACTGGCACTGGGGGAGGAGGATGTCTTGGTCATGGGGGTATGATGTCCCTGCTGGTTGATGCTGGTGCCTTTATAGAGCATCCTGCGTGAAGACGGAATGTGCAGGACTGTCAAATCATTTCGGTTTTGTGAAAGAATGGGAAACCTTCTGCTCCCCGATGACAGGGGCAGGCAGGCTGAGGCAAGGGGGCGGATGAAGCGGGGATGACAGACGCACGGGTACAGCTGGTGTTGGATCTTCAGCAGGACCGTCCTTTCTCGGCGGAACGGTTCATTGCTGGTTCGTCCAATGCGTCGGCGCGTGCATGGCTGGCACGGGCCCGCTGGCCGGAAGGGAGGCTCTGGCTGTGGGGGCCTGCGGGTACAGGCAAAAGCCATCTGCTGCATGTCTGGGCGCAGCAGAATGGGGCTGTGCAGTTCGAGGCTGCGGCACTGTCCTGTGATGCAGATGGGGCCCTGCTGGTGGCGGGGCAGAAGCTGGAGCCGGGCGTGACCCCGTTCGTGATTGACCATCTGGAAGGGCTGGAGCAGAAACAGGAAGTGGCGCTGCTGCATCTGCTCAACCGTGCTCATGCGGCGGGCAGGCGGGTGCTCATGGCATCCCGGCACCCACCGGCACGCCGTTTTTTCCATCTGCCAGACCTTGCGAGTCGGCTCAGGGCGACCATGACAGCGGGGCTGGAAGAGCCAGAGGATGAGTTGCGGGCAACCCTGCTGCTGTCTCTCATGGCTGAGCGGCAGCTTGTCGTGCCACAGTCCGTCACGGACTGGCTCTGGCGTCAGCTGCCCCGGACAGGGGAGGCACTGGTCCGGGCGGTGAACAGACTGGATGATGCCGCCATGAAACGGGGCAGCGCCATCAGCCGTGCTCTGGCCATGGAGGTGCTGGTCGATCTTCTCAAAGAAGAAGACTGATGGAGCCTTGCCTGGTCCGGGGGAAGAAATAAGAGGCGATTTTCTGCCAGATCAGGAACTGTCCAGCCCCAATTGCATTTGTTACCTGCAAGGCTGAAATACTATCTTAATAATTGTCATATTGACGGAACCTCTGTCTTATTGAAGCAATAAAGAAGCGGGATTGTGCCTGCTGACCAGCCAGGTGAGGAGACTGTCATGTCCAACATAGGGAATATGGCGTTTGTTGAGACAAACATGGCGAGTGAAGCCATGACAAAGAAACATCAGACCCGTTTCATCAATCGTGAGCTTGGCTGGCTGGATTTCAACCAGCGTGTTCTGGATGAAGCTGAAAATCCGGCAGCGCCCCTGCTGGAGCGGCTGCGCTTTCTCTCCATCAGTGCGGGCAACATGGATGAATTCTACGCCGTCCGTGTCGCTGGGCTGGTGCACCAGCTGAAGGATGGTTCCGGCAAGAAAAGCCCCGACGGGCTGACCCTGGCCCAGCAGCTTGAAACGGTACGGCACCAGGCATGGCATCTCCAGGGAGAGCAGCAGCGCATCTGGGGTGACATGCTGAAGGAGCTGCGGGACGAGAATATTCTCATCAGGAATGTTGAGAAGCTCCATCATCACGATCAGGAGTGGCTTTCCAAATATTTTGACAGCCAGCTTTTTCCTGTACTGACGCCGCTGACCCTGAATCCCACCCATCCCCTGCCGTTCATCTTCAGTGGCGGGCAGGCGCTGGTGCTCTGTCTCAAGGACCCGAAGACGGATCATCACATGATGGATGGCATGGTTGTCCTGCCAGAGCAGCTGCCTCGTTTCATCCGTCTGCCGGACCAGGATGACACGATCCGCTTCGTATTGCTGGAGGATGTGATCTTCCGCTTTGCCAAACGTCTGTATCCGGGGCTTCATGCCAGCCGTTCAGGCATGTTGCGCCTTGTGCGTGACCTGGATGTGGAGCTGGAAGAAGATGCTGAAGACCTGCTGAACAGCTTCGAGAAGGCTGTGAAGGAACGGCGGCGTGGGGCCTGCATCCATCTGGAGGTGGATGGTCGCCTGCCCGGGCATCTTATCCGCAAGCTGGGCGTGGCCAAGGATGATGTTGTCCATCTGCCGACCATGGTCGGTGTGGGCGATGTCAAGCAGCTCATCGTGTCCGACCGGCCGGAGCTTCTTTTCAAACCGTATCATCCCAGTATTCCGCAGCGTGTCCTGAAGCATGACGGCGATTATTTCGCCACGATCCGGGAGGCTGACCTTGTCGTCCATCATCCGTATGAGAGTTTTGATACGGTTGTTCATTTCCTCCAGCAGGCAGCACGGGATCCGGATGTCCTGTCCATCAAGCAGTCTATCTACCGGACATCGCATGACAGCCCGATCGTGGATGCGCTGATCGAGGCTGTTGAGGCGGGTAAATCCGTTACGGTAGAGGTGGAGCTGCGGGCCAGGTTTGACGAAGAAGCCAATATCCGTCTTGCCCGGGCACTGGAGACCAGAGGCGTGCAGGTCGTGTATGGTCTGGCGGCTTACAAGACCCATGCCAAGATGATCCTGGTGGTACGGCGTGAAGGCGACCACCTCCAGTCCTATGCCCATTACGGGACGGGCAACTATCATCCCAATACAGCTAAGATCTATACGGACATTTCCTATTTTACCTGTAATCCCGTCCTGGTTGATGACTGTGCCCGGCTCTTCAACTGTATTACCGGCGCTGCGGTGCCGGAGCTTCATGCGGTGGCTTTTTCGCCTCTTACCATTCGCCCGACGCTGGAAAAGCTGGTGCGGGAAGAGATGGAGCATGTCAGCGCCGGACGGCCCGGGCAGATATGGCTGAAGATGAACAGCCTTGTGGACAGGAAGCTGATCGAGCTTCTCTACGAGGCATCACAGGCCGGTGTGAAGATCACCATTGTGGTGAGGGGGATGTGCAGCCTGCGGCCGGGTGTGCCGGGCCTTTCTGAAGGGATTGAGGTACGGTCCATCGTGGGGCGGTATCTGGAGCATGCCCGTGTTTTTGCCTTTGGCAACGGGTGTGAGCTGCCTTCCCGCCAGGCAAAGCTGTACATTGCATCGGCTGACTGGATGAAACGGAACATGGACCGCCGCATTGAGGCCATGGTGCCCATTACGGATACGGAGTCTCATGACCGCATCCTGGGCGAGATCATGGTGGTGAATGTTCATGATACGTTGCAGAGCTGGGTAATGCTGCCTGATGGCCACTGGAAACGTGTCGAACCCGGCGAATCTCCCCTTTCCGCGCATGAGTATTTTATGGAAAAAGCCTCTGCGTCGGCTAAAGAAGCAGACACTCCAGCGAATCCCCGGCTGGACTCCGAGGATGGGGAAGGGCCTGCGAAGGAGGCGTAAGAATGGTGTATACGGCAGCGCAGTGGGGGGGACGGGAGTCCCGCCGGGCTGCAATCGTGGACCTGGGCTCCAACTCCGTGCGGATGGTGGTCTATGAGGGGGTTGCCCGCAATCCCGTTCCCATCTTCAACGAAAAGGCCACTCTGCGTCTTGGCGCAGGGCTGGAGGCCACAGGGATGCTGAGCGAGGAAGGCATCAACCGCGCGTTGGAGGTCCTTGCCCGTTATCAGGCCATCGGTCAGGCCATGAAGGTGGAACCGTTCGATGTTCTTGCCACGGCTGCCGTGAGGGATGCCCATAATGGGGCTGACTTTGTGAAAGCGGCCAAAGCCCGCATGCCGGAAGCCCGCTTCCGTGTGCTGAATGGAGAGGAAGAAGCGGATTATTCCGCCGCAGGGGTGCTGTGTGCCCTGCCGGATGCTGATGGTGTGGTGGCCGATATTGGAGGGGGCTCGCTGGAGCTGATCCGTGTCAGGAACGGGGCCTATTTCGAGGCTGGGACGACACCGCTTGGAGTGATCCGGTTGCGGGAGCGTTCGCAGGAGGACCTGGGAGAGGCCAGCAAGATTGCCAGAAAGACGCTGGCAGATGTCTCATGGCTGGAAACGGCGGCCGGCAAGCCGCTTTATCTGGTGGGTGGGGCTTTCCGGGCGCTGGCCCGCCTGCATGTGGCCCGTATGGAGTATCCTCTGAACATGGTCCATCTCTTCCGGCTCAGCCGGGCAGAGGCAGAGGAAATGGCAGGCTGGGTCATCGGGGCCAGCCGCAAGCAGATGGAAAAGATCGGCAACGTCCCACGCAAGCGGATGGTGGATGCGCCATTTGCAGCCCAGGTTCTGCTCGCCCTGCTGGCCCAGACAGATGCGCAGGAGGTCGTTTTCAGTGCGGAGGGTCTGCGGGAAGGCTGGTACATGCGTGAGGTTGCCTCCTCTGTTGCTGAGGAAGACCCTATGGAGGCTCTGGCGCGGGAGATGGCAGGGCGGCTTGGCCGTAATGCCTCCTTGGCCGAGCCTCTTATCACATGGGTGTCTCCTGTCTTCCTGACTGGACTGGACTGGGTAGAAGATTCTTTTCTGGCAGCACAGCTCCGGCTGGCCTGTACCATCTCCGATATCGGGTCATATGACCATCCGCAATATCGGGCAGAGCAGACCTATCGACGGGTCCTGTACTGTCATGGTGTTGGTTTTTCCCATGAATCGCGGGCCTTTCTGGCCCTCGTGCTGGCCGTGCGGTACGAGATCAACAGGGATGATCCCGTTCTGGAGCCGTCCCGCCGTCTGCTGAGCAAGGGACGCTACGAGGCGGCCGTGCAGCTCGGGCTGGTGCTGCGTCTGGTCTATACATTATGTGCTGGGACAGAGGTTCTTTTGGAAAGAACACACCTGGCCATGAAGGATGACAAGCTGGTGCTCAGCCTGCATGGCAGTCGACTGCGTTCTGGCGGCAGCGCCATTTCCCGTCAGCTGGAACGCCTGGCCGAGGCACTGGGGATGAAACCGTCCCTGCGCTGACAGGCGGCTGTTTTCTGTACAAAGAGCCAGCATCCCCGATAGGATGGCTGGCTCTTTTTTTAATCTGACATGATCTTGCGGGCCTGGTCCTATTCCCAGACGTTTTGTCGTCCTTCAGGGGGCATGTCAGACGGTTCAGCTTTTTCTCCATTCCACCCGATATGACGGGTTTCTGCCGGCTGGCTCCCGCCATCTGACAGGGTCAGTGCGACTGACGGAGGGGGGCAAGAAGCCGGTTGAGATAATCCAGCTCACTCTGGGGGCGGGTGCGGTCAGAGGCACGACGTTGCAGTTCACGCTCGATGTCATGGGCACGGTTGCGCTCATGGTCCGGGATGTGGGCATCAGAGTCCGGACTGTCATCCAGTTTCCGGCCCAGCGGGTCCTGATTCTCCGGCTGTTTTTCCTCATCATCATGTGTGTCCTCATCCTGCCCGCCGTTCGGGTCGTCATCGGGGGAGGCAGAGGGGGTGCCGTTCTGCTCATCTGGCGATGAGGAGGCAGAAGGAGGAGGAATGAAGCCAAGATGCCCCTTGCTTTCCTGACTGGATGCAGATTGGTTCCGGCTCATCTCATGACGGGACTGTGACAGATCATTCAGGACGGTCTGGATGTTCTTCACGCTTTCTTCGTCCTGACGGTTGGCGAGGCTCTTCAGGACAGCTCCCATATCTTTTTCTGCTTTTAGCAGATTGGACATTTTTTTCTTTGTCAGGGTTTCCCCACGATGGTTGAGCGTGCCGGCCAGAAGGCGCAGGGCATATTGGGTTGCATGGTCCTTTTGCCGTTCATCAGCATGGAGGAGAACGGCCTCCTGATCCAACTGTGATGTTGTGGAAGAACTGTCTGTTGAGGCGGAAACCATGCCAAGCTGGCTGAGCAGTTCGGCTGTGGACATCTGGGAGACATCCTTGTGCTGGGTGTCCTGATCATCCGTTTTGGGGCGCTCTGAGGCAAGACGTTTCTGGGCGTGGTTCAGAAGGTCGGTTTCCTGCCGTATCAGATCCCGCAGGGCGAGGCGCTGGGTACGGGCTTCAGCCTGCGCCTGCATGGAGGCGGCCAGCGACTGCATGTCTGGCAGGGTCGCCTGCCGGAGCTGTTCGGCAGGTTCCACCATATTGCGCAGGTGCTCCAAAGCCTGTTCTGTCCGTCCGGCCAACGCATCAGACTGGACCTGCCCGGCAAGGCGGATCCAGGGCATTCCCCGGCCACCGGGCATGGGCATGACGAGGCCGCTTTGGCTGGCTTTCTGGAAAATGAAGGCCATGTGGCCGTCCAGAGCAGTTTTCAGGCTTTCCAGTTCGTCATGCAGCGCCTGCTGTTCAGCTGGAGGCGGGGGAGCGGGATGCTGCCCGAGAGCGAGAAGATGCAGGCGTATCCCGTTCTGCAAGGCCCGTACATGAAGCATGGAGGCCGCAATGGCCTGCCCGGATTGTGAACGGTCTTCCGCATAAAGGGCTGTGAACCAGAGCTGTTCAGTCAGGGCCTGGAGGGGCAGGCCTGTCGTTGCCTGCCGCTGTAGCAGGGCGAGTGGCAGGCTGAGATCAGCCGGAAGAGGCAGGTCTGTCAGAAGGGCCAGCAGGTGGGCTGCCTGTGCTTCTGTTGTGCGCTTGAGAACAAGAGCCAATCGCAGGTCCAGCAGTGCGCGGCTCAGTGGATCGTGAAAGGAACGGTGCCCCAGGCGGAAGGTCTGGAGTTTGGAGCAGCGTTCTTTGCCAGAGCTGCTGCGGGCGCAGAGCTGCCCGGCAACTTCCAGCCCGGCGAAGGGGCTGTCGGAGAGGTCGAGCCGGGTGGTGCCCGTGGCTTTGGTCGGCTGTTTTTCCAGCGGCAGGGGAATGGTCAGACCATGAGCAGGGTCCGGCGTGTGCGCTGGTGGAATGATGGGGTGCAGTCTGGCTTCCAGGGAAGCGACACCATGGGGCTGGCTGACTGACCATGGAAAGCTGGTATACCAGTCCTGCGATATGGCACCGGCTTTGGCGGTCCATTGAATGTCTGGCGGTGTGTCGGCACTGACATGAAGCTGCCAGCGCCCCAGCCTGCGGCCCCGGACAGAAAGACTTATGGTGCCGCTCTTTCGCAGGGTTCCTTCAATCTGCCAGCTTCCTTTCTCCCGGGATGTCTGGCTGTGCTCGACAGTACCATGCAGGGCGGGGCGTCCTGATGTGGCGTCCAGCACGGCGTGGAGCCGTGCTCCTTCCGGTAGTGAGAGGGCGGGACTGTGTGCCGTCAGGAAAATGGGTGGGCCGGGTGAATAGGCGGGCTGGTCGATCCATGCCTGCATGGCAGGGAGCGGTGCGGCGTCATCATCCATGCCGGGGATGAAGCCAGCCTTCAGTCTCAGCCCGGCCTGTGGTCCCGCCAGCCCCCCAAGGACGAACAGGCAGAGCACGACAAGAGCGGTTGTCAGCCTGCCTGCCCAGTGTGGAAAGAGCCGTGGAAGACGCAGGCGGAGAGAGTCGAACGAGTCCAGAAGCCGTTGCCGGTGGATGGTCCAGAGCTGCCCTTCCCGGCGTATGTCTTCCTCGGAGAGGCCTTCAGGCAGAGCGGGGCGGTCTGTCAGGGCTGCCAAGGGCGGAAAGGCAAGCCCGGAATCGCTGGCGATACGCTGATCCACCTGTGCAGCGGAGGGACGGGGCAGGCGGTGGAGGCGCCGGGCTGCCAAGAACAGCACACTTCCGAAGGAGGAGACTTCCAGCAGGAGGTGCAGGCTGTCAGGCAGGGATTGTGGGAGATGAAGCAGGGCCGCACAGCCCCACAGGCCAGCAAGCAGCAGGGGCCAGCGGGCATGATGCCAGCACTGTTCCAGCCGGAGCCGACGGTAGGCCTGCCGCTGGATGTGGGCAAACCGGGGAGGGAGGGGTGTGGGCTTCACGGGGGTCAGGGGCGGGCCAGCCAGTCGGGGACGGCTTCCTGTGCCAGCAGCTCTTCAAGTGTCTGGCGTCTGCGGATGATGGCTTTCCGGCCGCCTTCAATCATGACCTGCGCAGCAAGGGGGCGTGAATTGTAGGTGGAGCTCATGACTGTGCCATAGGCTCCGGCATCCAGCAGAGCAACCAGATCTCCTTTCTTCAAAGGGGGCAGGGAACGCTGGCGGGCAAAGATGTCGCTGCTCTCACAGATGGGACCGACCACATCTACGCACTCTTCGGTGGTGGTGTCCGGTTCGTTCAGGGGGAGGATGCCATGCCAGGAATCATACATGGCTGGGCGGACGAGGTCATTCATGCCAGCATCAATGATGACGAAACGGCGGGCAGCGTCCTTCACGTCGATCACACGGGCCAGAAGAACCCCGGCGGGTGCCGCCAGCCAGCGGCCGGGCTCGACATGCAGCTGCACATCCAGGTCTCCCAGCGTCTCGGCAATGACATCAGCCAGCATGGCGGGGGGAGGTGCCTGCTCGTTCCGGTAGGCGATACCAAGGCCGCCGCCGCAGTCAATGTCGCTGACATGCAGCCCATCTTCCCGCAGGGTGCGGACGAGTGCGGCAATTCGCTCATAGCCTTTGCGGAAGGGAGCTGCCGTCACCATCTGGCTGCCGAGATGAACGGCAAGACCGACCAGCTCCACACCGTGCATGTCTGTCTGTGCCTTCCGGTAGAGGGCCGGGATGGCGTCATGGTCAATGCCGAATTTGTCTTCGGCACGCCCTGTCGTGATCTTGCTGTGTGTCTGGGCGTCAATATCGGGATTGACCCGGAAGGCGATGCGGGCCCGCTGCTGCATGTTTTGTGCCAGAGCGTTGAGCCGGTGCAGTTCTTCCACACTTTCGACATTGATCTGACCGATCTGATGATGAATCGCCAGCTCCAGCTCGTCATCCGTCTTGCCGATTCCTGAGAAGACGATGTCACGGGCCCTGATGCCCGCCGCAAGAGCCCGCCGCAGCTCTCCACCGCTGACGACATCAGCCCCGAAGCCACATTGTGCCAGAACGGTCAGGCAGGCCTGATGATCCTGTGCCTTGACGGCAAAGTGGCAATGGATGGGCAGATTGCGGGCCCTGAATGCATCCTGAAGGGCATGGGCACGCTGGCGTAGCGTATCGGCGCTGATGACCCAGCAGGGTGTTCCGTGCTCTCTGGCAATATCCGTGAGAGAGGTGCCATCCATGACCAGCCCCTGTCTGCCTTCGTAGGACAGGTTGGGGTGGTTGTTCAGGAGGGTCTGGAATGTCGGGTCGGGATGTGTCGAAGTCATGACCGCATGATTACAGACCAGCAGCCAAAATGGGAAGGTGTAACCCGCAGGAAACAGGGGTGCAGCCGCAGACAGTACGGAACACCCTGACGCTCTTCCCAAGCAGCTATGGAAGCGCTTCAATCATGTATTCTGGATGAGGAGATATGTGGTGCACCCGAGAGGACTCGAACCTCTAACCCCCAGATTCGTAGTCTGGTGCTCTATCCAATTGAGCTACGGGTGCAGACCTCGGAAGACCCGAGTATATGATGACATGGTGCACCCGAGAGGACTCGAACCTCTAACCCCCAGATTCGTAGTCTGGTGCTCTATCCAATTGAGCTACGGGTGCGCCGTGTTGAGGAGGCTTCTATCCGGTCTGGGGCAGTGGTGCAACCCCACTGGAGAAGTTTTTTTAAATATTTTCCAGTGGGATGTTCCCGGCGTTTTTCAGCGGCGAATCAGCGAAACATGGGCACGGCAGCGTGGTGACGTGTAGGTCCCACCGATGGCCGTACCAACCGGATAGCCGTTGAATGTCTGCCTGTAGGGGGTATCGTTCATTCCCTTGTCGGTCAGTTCGGCTAGGTAGTGCTGCTGGCCTTTTTCATAGGTGCCCCGGAGAGTGGATGTATTCATGCCGGGGTTGAAAACGACCTCATGCCCACGGATGCGAAGGGAGGATATGTCCTTGGTCGGGCAGATTCCCTGCTCGGTAACGAGCTTGCCCGTCCACAGGCCATAGGGGTCGGAAGCCGGGTCGGGAAGGGAGGAGCAGGCCCCCAGAGTGCAGAGGCTGACCAGACAGGTGAGAAAAGCGGGACGCATTGCGCAGTTCCTGAAAAACATGTTCGAGTAATGTGAGCCGCCGCGGAAATCTTTGCCGGAAGGTAAAAACCGGTGGAGAATAAGGATGACGTTGGCGGTCGATCGTCCTATAGAGACTAGCACGAATTGAGCATTGTGCCATATCCAGCAGGCGAGGCCCGGAACTTGACGCAGAAAAACGCAGACACCCTTCAGCAGCTTGATGAAACCCTCCATGAAGACCGTATCCTGATTCTGGATTTCGGCAGCCAGGTGACCCAGCTGATCGCCCGCCGCGTGCGGGAAAGCGGGGTGTATTGTGAGATCTGGCCGTTCACTTCCCCGCTGGAGAAAATCCGTGAGTTCAACCCGCGGGGCATCATCCTGTCCGGCAGCCCGGCCAGCGTGCATGACGACAATGCGCCGACCCTGCCGGAAGGGCTGCTGGAGCTGAAGCGCCCCATTCTGGGTATCTGCTACGGCCAGCAGGTTCTCTGCCATACGCTGGGCGGGCGTGTGGAAACCCATGACCACCGTGAATTTGGCCGTGCCTATATTGATGTCGCCGAGGAATGTGCGCTGTTCCATGGCCTCTGGGCACAGGGTGGGCGTGAGCAGGTCTGGATGAGCCACGGTGACCGTGTGGCGGCCCTGCCGCCGGGCTTCAGGGCTGTGGCCTATTCCGAGGGGGCACCGTTTGCCATCATCGCCAATGAAGAACGCCGCATCTATGGCGTGCAGTTCCACCCGGAGGTGGTGCATACGCCACATGGGGCGGAGCTGATCCGCAACTTCACGCATGGCGTGGCAGGCTGCTCCGGCACGTGGACGATGGCCGGTTTCCGTGATCTGGAAATTGCCCGCATCCGCAAGCAGGTGGGTGATGGCAAGGTGATCTGTGGTCTCTCCGGCGGGGTGGACAGCTCCGTGGCGGCCAAGCTGATCCATGATGCCATCGGGGACCAGCTGACCTGCATCTTTGTCGATCCGGGCATCCTGCGTGCCGGTGAGGCCGACGAGGTGGTGAAAACCTTCCGTGACCGTTTCAACATCCATCTGGTCCATCGTGATGCCTCCGACCTGTTCCTTGGCGAGCTGGCCGGGGTGACGGACCCGGAGGTGAAGCGCAAGACCATTGGCCGCCTCTTCATTGAGGTCTTCGAGCAGGAAGCGGCCAAGCTGGGCGGGGCGCAGTTCCTGGCGCAGGGCACGCTGTATCCGGATGTGATCGAGAGTGTCAGCTTCAATGGCGGGCCGTCCGTGACCATCAAGTCCCATCACAATGTGGGCGGTCTGCCAGAACGGATGAACATGGAGCTGGTCGAGCCGCTGCGTGAGCTCTTCAAGGATGAGGTCCGTGCGCTGGGCCGTGAGATCGGCGTGCCGGAGCATATTGTCGGGCGGCATCCATTCCCGGGGCCGGGGCTGGCCATCCGTATCCCCGGTGACATCACACGGGAGAAGCTGGACCTCCTGCGGAAGGTGGACAGCATCTATCTGGAGGAAATCCGCAAGGCTGGCCTGTATGATGAAATCTGGCAGGCTTTTGCGGTTCTCCTGCCTGTCCGCACAGTGGGCGTGATGGGTGATGACCGTACCTACGATCAGGCCTGCGCCCTGCGTGCCGTCACCAGCACGGACGGCATGACCGCCGAGGTCTATCCCTTCACTTTCGAGTTCCTCAACCGTGTCGCTGGCCGCATCGTGAACGAGGTGCGTGGCATCAACCGTGTCACCTACGACATCACCTCCAAGCCACCGGGCACGATCGAGTGGGAGTGAGACTGCAGAACATTATGGGGAATGATGGGGAAGGCCTGCAGGAATGCAGGCCTTTTTTGTGCCCTGATGATGGTCAGGAAGATGTCAGTCTGTACAGAAAGGTCATGAGATATGAGAGCATGTCCTATGAGGGAAAAGATGAGTGAATAGAGACTGCCAGGCGGTTGGATTTTATTGCATTTCCCTCCTTTCCTGGGAGGAGTGGTGTTCAGTCCGGGTAAGGGATGGCTTTCACAAGCAGAGTTGAACCGGAGGCAAAGAGGATGTTCCAGCCATTGCTCCCAGTATGAAGCCGATCCTCCGCCCCAGTCTGCCCATGAGGATCGAAGCTCCAAAAGTTGTCAGGCAGGCCACGAGCGTGATGAGGGAGTAAGGGAGAGTGGCCAGAGTCTTGTCAGGCGTCAGCTGATAGCCGACAATCCCTGTCAGGGTCAGATCGACTGAGAATGAAGCCGTGAAAAGCAGCTGCCCCAGAAACAGGATCATGAGGCGGCCTCTGGTGGTCTGGGGCATGATCAGGACTCCCTGATGCCTCATTGTTGGTCCTGATTTGTGGTATGAGTGTGTTCTGGTTCGCATGGGTGGACAGAAGCGTGGCGTGACCATGCCACGCTTTTCTGGCAGGGCAGGGTTGCTGTACATGAGCGGATTTTTTGGACATGAGAGGGGGAATACGGCTTGCCCAAATGGCTGTCCCTTGGCAGGGATAAAGGGATGAGAGTACCTGTTTCATTTTCCTGTAGGCTGCCTGTGCAGGGGGCGTTACCGATTGTGGTGATGGCCCTGTTTGCAGCTTGTCCCGCCCGTGGGGCGGAGGGAGAGCAGGCTATGTCTCATGCTTCCCATCATCATGGTAAGCGGCATGAAAAGCACCACGCCGCCGTGCATGAGCCAGCCCATGCGGCAAAAGCGCATGGGCGTGTCCACCATGGGCGCACTACCCCTCACAAGGTCGCTCCTGCGGCTCCGACGACGCAGCCAGCTCCGCCTCCTGTTCCCGACAATGTTGGTACGGAGACAAAGCTGCCACTGCCCCGCTATGCCGCCATGCGGGCGGACCGTGTTTACATGCGGCGTGGCCCCGGTGAGCGGTATCCGATCGACTGGGTCTATCATCGCCGTGGATATCCGGTGCTGATCGAGCGGGAATTCGGGGTCTGGCGTCTTGTGGAGGACCAGGATGGCCAGAAGGGCTGGGTACATCAGGTGACGCTGCATGGCAGCCGTTCCTTTATCATACCCGGTTCCGTGTCCTATGATGGGGATGCGTCTAAAGTTTCGACCACGGGTCATGCTGATTCCCGCATTGTGGCATACGTGCCGGCGGGGGAGGTGGCACGGGGCCAGAATCATGACGTCCCTCTGATGAGTTCGGACAAGCCGGACCGGACCGTTGTCGCCCTGCTGGAGCCGGGGGCGATCGGAAAGATCAAGGCCTGTCCACAGGGCTCATCATGGTGTCATGTCACAGTCAGGGGCTATGACGGGTGGATCGAACGCCGCCTGTTATGGGGGGTGCAACCCGGTGAAATCATTCAGCCTGACTGAACAAATGAAAAGTCGAGGAATGTTATGACAGCCAACATCCATCATCGCCGCACTCGGATTGTTGCGACCCTCGGGCCGGCATCAGAAACCGCTGAGCAGATTCTCCATCTTGCCAAGACCGGTGTGAATGTTTTCCGCCTGAACTTCTCCCACGGTGCCCATGATGAGCACGCCGCCCGCCACAAGGCCGTGCGTGAGGCCGAAGCCAAGCTGGGCCGCCCTCTGGCCGTCCTGGCCGACTTCCAGGGGCCGAAGCTGCGTGTTGGCGTGTTCAAGGATGGCCCGGTCCAGCTGAAGGTCGGCCAGAAATTCACGCTGGATCTGGACAAGACCCCCGGCGATGCCAACCGTGTCAACCTGCCGCACCCGGAGATCATCGCCGCTGTTGATGTCGGTCACCGCCTCCTGCTGGATGACGGCAAGCTGGCTCTGCGCGTCACGAAGAAGCACAAGGAAGCGCTGGAGACGGAAGTTCTCGTGGGGGGCAAGCTCTCCGAGCGCAAAGGTGTGAACGTTCCTGACGTTGCCCTGCCGATCCCGGCCCTGACAGAGAAGGACCACAAGGATCTCCAGTTCGCCCTCTCCATTGGTGTGGATCTGATCGCTCTGTCCTTCGTCCAGCGTCCGGAAGACATTCAGGAAGCCCGTGACATCGTCAAGGGCCGTGCATGGATCGTCACCAAGCTGGAGAAGCCGCAGGCTGTTGAGTGCCTCGATGAGATCATCCGTCTCTCCGATGCGCTGATGGTGGCCCGTGGCGACCTGGGTGTCGAGCTGCCGGCCGAGGATGTTCCGGTCATCCAGAAGCGTGCCATCACCGAGGCCCGTCGTCAGGGACGTCCGGTCATCGTGGCAACGCAGATGATGGAAAGCATGATCAGCAGCCCGGTGGCGACCCGTGCGGAAGTCTCCGACGTGGCCAATGCTGTTTACGACGGTGCTGATGCTGTCATGCTCTCCGCTGAGAGTGCTGCCGGTTCCTTCGGGCCGGAAGCCGTGGCCACGATGGCTCGTGTCACCGCCCGTGTGGAGCAGGACCCGGAATGGCGTGCCCGCATGGACCGCATGCGCCCGGTCTCCGAGCACACGATCCAGGGTGCACAGGCCAAGTCAGCCTTCGATGTGGCCCGCAACGCCCGTGCAGCCGCTCTGGCCGTGCATACGGAGAATGGCCGCAGTGCCGTGCTGGTTTCCCGGGAGCGTCCGCATGAGCCGGTCGTGGCCCTGACGAACGAGACGACCTCCCGCCGCCTGTGCGTGGTCTGGGGCGTGTTCCCGAAGGTTGTTTCCAGCAAGGATGATGTGAAGGCCGTTGGCGAGTTCGCCAAGGGTGGTGAGCATGTCGTCCTGCTCGACAGCTCCAAGAACCTGCGCATCGTCAAGGTCTGATCCTTCGCTGATGCGTTGTCTGCATCCCTGGAGGCTTCGGCCTTCCGGGATGCAGGGAGAAAAGAAGGAGCCCGGCAGACTGATCACCTGCCGGGCTTTTTTTGCATGGGGTTGAAGAAGAAACGGTCAGGCCTGCTTGTTCTCGATCAACCCCTGCCGGATACGGCGTCCACGCCTGATGCGCTCCGTGATGGCCTCGGAATCGCCATTACGTATGGCCTCGACCATGAGGTGGGCATCCTTCTCGAAACGCTCGAACGTGGCGAGCAGGACGTCCCTGTTTGTCAGGAAGATGTCTCGCCACATGGTCGGGTCGGACGCAGCGATGCGGGTGAAGTCCCGAAAGCCCGAAGCGGCATATTCCAGCACATCGGCCCGGAGGTCGGCGGAAAGACGGTCCGCAGTATCGCATATGGTGAAGGCCAGAAGATGCGGGAGATGGCTGACCATGGCGCATATCTGGTCATGATACTGGTCGGTAATCTGTCGGGTGCGGGCCCCACAGCGCTGCCAGAAAGTTTCCATCGTGGTGATGGCTTCAGAGGGTGTTCCCGCGGGGGGGACGAGCAGGGTCCAGCGATTCTCGAACAGGGTGGCGAACCCGGCATCTGGGCCGGAATATTCCGTACCAGCCATGGGGTGAGCCGGAACATAGCTGACATCTTCTGGCAGCAGAGCGCTGATGTCCGGCCCCAATGTGCTGCGGACGGAGGCGACGTCACTGAGGATGCTCCCGGGCCTCATGTGGGGAAGGATGGCTGCAGCGACCGGCCGGATGGCCCCCGTGGGAATGCAGAGGATGACAGCATCGGATTTTGCGGCTGCCTCTGTCAGGGAGGCTGTGACTTCATCCGCCAGGTCCAGCTCTCTTGCCCGCTGGAGAACAGCCGGGGCGCTGTCGGCTGTGATGAGGCGGCGGGCAAGGGTGCCTGTCTGTCGGGCACGGCGGAGGATGGAAGAGCCGATCAGCCCCGGGCCGATGATGGTCAGGGTGTCAAAGAGGGGGGCATCAGCCATGGAGATATCCGTTTCATCCTGTAAAGCGCATGTGGGCCAGTGTGTTGTTCAGGACCGGCGCAGCTGGCGGAACTCATAGAGCTGCCAGAGCAACAGGACAGGCACGCCGATGACGATGTCCCGTCCCCGTCGCAGCAGGGAGATGCTGATGGAAATGTCGGCACTGATGCCGAACAGATGCCCCAGAGCCACATAACCTGCTTCCTGCACCCCCAAGGCACCGGGCACCAGAAAACCGGCGGACATGATACCACAGACGGCCCCTTCAATGGCCAGTGCATTGAGAAAAGAACAGTGTGCGCCCAGCAGGATAAGGGACAGCCATGTCAGCAGGGCGCTACCAATCCAGCAGAGCAGATGCAGCGCTGCCCCCAGGCCGATGCGGACCGGCTGGTCCCAGAGGCTTTCAATATAGCTCTGGAAATTTTCGCTGTTTTCAGCCAGCGCATCATGCCAGTCGGCAGAGATGTGCTTGGAAAGAAAACGGGCCAGCGCCTGGAGGGCATTGCCGCTGCGCTGCTGTGTCCAGATGAAACCCGCCATGCCGATGCTCAGCAGAACGATGCCAATGGCCAGCGGCCAGACAAATCGCCCGGCATCGGCCTGGCCGACAAGGCAGAGCAGGGCGATGATGATGAAAGCGAGCTGCCCCAGAACTTCCGTTGTGATGTCAACAATGTTGGCGGCAACTCCCTCTGTCCAGCTGATGGGCTGTCCATCCGTCGTATGGCGGGGGTGGCCCGCCGTGGTGGCCCGTATGCCGATGAGCATTCCGCCAAGCTGGGAAAAAGGCAGGCACGCTGCTGCAGCATCCCGGACAAACCGGGAAAAGGTCAGGCGGAGGAAGCTGATGCTGGCGATGCTGCTTTTCCAGGCGACGCCGAGGAGAACGTTGACGGCCAGCTGGCTGAGGATCAGCAGGATGAACCCGCTGAGGCCGATCTTGGCAAGTGAGGCCAAAATCGGGTGTATGCCAGTACGCAGGGTCAGAAAACAGAAAAGGACGACACCTGTAAGGGAAAGAACAAAGGGAAGTATTTTTTTCAAGGTGTCCGCCATAGTGTTAAATTCATGTTCATGTCCTTCTAGGCCACTCCGTGGCGCACGTCCAATCAGCAGGGCTTTACCCGCCATGATGACGGGGCCTATATCCGGCAGAACAAGGCGCTGAAGTGAGGAAGGAGCGGAGATGTCAGAAGATGTGACCCTGGTGACCGGGGCAACCGGTTTTGTGGGATCGGCCGTCGCACGGGCTTTGCTGGAGCGTGGTCGTCGTCTGCGCCTTCTGGTCCGGCAGACATCGGATCGCCGCAACGTGGCCGACCTGCCCGTGGAATTTGTTGTCGGAGACCTGGCAGACCCTCAGAGCCTGGCTGAGGCGCTGGAGGGCGTGACCTATCTTTTCCATGTAGCGGCGGATTATCGCCTTTGGGTACCAAACCCTGAAGTGATGATGAAGGCCAATGTCGAGGGAACCCGGCGCCTGATGCTCGCCGCCATGAAGGCGGGTGTAAAGCGTATCGTGTATTGTTCCTCCGTTGCGGCACTGGCCACGGCCCATGATGGCATTCCGGCCACGGAGTCTTCCCCCGTGACGGAGGATCAGATCGTGGGCGTTTACAAGCGGTCCAAATATCGGGCGGAGCAGGAAGTTCTGCGCCTTGTCCGGGAGGAGGGCCTGCCGGCTGTCATTGTGAATCCATCGACTCCGGTGGGACCACGGGACATCAAGCCGACACCGACCGGGCAGATGATTCTGGACTGTGCGACAGGCCGTATGCCGGCTTATGTCGAGACTGGGCTGAATATTGTCCATGTTGATGATGTGGCAGAAGGCCATGTGCTTGCTTTTGAGCATGGTACGATTGGCGAAAAATATATTCTGGGCGGCGAAAATCTCATGCTGGGTGATCTTTTTCGCATGGTGGCGGAGGTCGCCCATCGCCGTCCGCCCCGTATCCAGCTCAGGCAGTCATGGCTTTATCCGGTAGCCTATCTTTCCGAACTGTTGGCAAAAGGCTTTGGAATTCAGCCTCGTGTCACGAAAGAGATGCTGGACATGTCCAAAAAGTTGATGTTTTTTTCTTCGGCCAAGGCGGAGCAGGAGCTGGGGTACCGCCCCCGTCCGGCCCGTCAGGCCGTTGCCGATTCCGTGGCCTGGTTCCGCCAGCATGGGCGGGGACATTTTTTATCTTGAGAGGTAGTAGCAGGCTGGCACGGTGATGGTTTTTGTGATGGCGTTGTTTTCCTTGTTGGCCTGGCTGGGGCTGACATTTTTTCATGGTCAGTTCTGGATTGGTGGCCCCTGGCTCAGGAGGGGGCTGAAGGCCAGACGTTGGAAGAATGGCCTTCCAGCCGTGGCTGTCATCGTTCCAGCCCGTGATGAAGCAGCCTCCATCAGTGCCTGCCTGTCTTCCCTGCTGGGGCAGGATTATCAGGGGCGCTATCATGTTTTCCTTGTGGATGATGAAAGTACTGATGGTACGGGGGATATTGCCCGCCGTGTGCCAGACCCGCAAGGACGCCTGACCGTTCTGGATGGGAAGCCCCACCCGGCGGGGTGGAGCGGCAAACTCTGGGCCGTTGGGCAGGGGCAGGAAGAGGCTCTGGAGTTCCTTCCTGCTGATGGCTATGTCCTTCTGACAGATGCCGATATTGTCCATAAGGAAGACCATGTTTCCTCTCTGGTGGAGAGAGCCCAGAGCGAAAATATCGACATGGTTTCCGAGATGGTGAAGCTGAACTGCGCCTGTTTCTGGGAAAAGGTTTTTGTTCCGGCCTTCGTCTATTTCTTTGCCATGCTCTATCCTTTTCGAAGGATCGCTGACCCGCAGTCTCCAGTGGCTGGAGCTGCCGGGGGGACGGTGCTGATCCGCCGCAAGATGCTGGAGATGATAGGGGGAATACAGACCCTCAGGGATGCCTTGATCGACGACTGTACGCTCGGTGCCCGTGTCAAGGAGGCCGGAGGGCGGCTTTATCTTGGGTGCAGCGAACAGGCATGGTCTATCCGCACCTATCAGACCTTGGGCGAGATATGGCACATGATCGCCCGCAACGCTTATGTCCAGCTCGAATTCTCCCCCTGGAACCTTCTGAAAGCCTTGGCCGGCATGGTTCTGATATGGTTTCTGCCGGTTCGCCTTCTTCTGTTCGGCCGTGGTAAAAACCGCGTGGTGGGTGGCTGTGCATATGCGCTCAGCTGCATTACGTTCATGCCGACCCTGCGCTGGTTCAACCTGTCATGGTGGCGCGTCCTCTCATTGCCGCTGGTGGCTGCCTTCTACATGATGGCAACCGTCGGCTCCGCAGTGAATCATTATCGGGGCAAAGGTGTCAGCTGGCGCGGGCGGTCGTATGAAGGAGCAGAATCATGATGCCACAGTCTGGTGGGGCCATGGCGCAGGAGGATGCCCATATCTGGGGAAAACAGGACGTTTCTTCCAGCAAGGGCATGAAGGATGAGAACTTCCCCGTCGGGTCTTTCCTGATATCTCCGGGACACAGGCCCGCCGTCCATGCCTATTACAGGTTTGCCCGTGTGGCGGACGACATGGTGGACAATACCCGGCTGTCTCCCGCTCAGAAGGTGGTCCGGCTGAAAGCCCTGCGTGAGGTCCTGCACGGCGAGCGGAAGCCCCCGCCTGGCCGGGCTGATGCCTGGAGTGCGGTCATCCTCCGGACGGTTCTTCAGGAGCGCAACCTGCCGTTGGAGCTGGGAAGCGACCTGATAACGGCCTTCATCATGGATGCGGAAAAGACACGCTATGAACACTGGTCGGAGCTGCTGCATTACTGCCGCTATTCGGCCAATCCCGTAGGGCGCTTCCTGCTGATGCTGCATGGTGAAGGGGAAGAGACCTTCGGTCCGTCGGATGCGCTCTGTACGGCATTGCAGATTGTCAATCACATGCAGGATGTCAGCAGTGATCTGAAGCAGCTGAACCGCTGTTATGTGCCTCTCCCGTGGTTGCAGGAAGAGAATGTCCGCCTGAAGGACCTCATCCTTGCCCGCAGCAAGCCGGGTGTACGGCGCGTGTTCGATCGCATGCTGGCTCATGTTGATGCCCTGAATGAGGAGGCCGCACGTCTTCCCGCACTTGTGAAAGACCGTCGCATGAGGCTGGAGGCCGCCGTGATCGTGGCACTCTGCCGCCGCCTGACAGAGCGTCTGCACCGGCAGGACCCGATAGCCGAACGGGTGGCGCTGACAAAGTCTGATGGTCTGCGGGCGTTGGGCTGGGCCATGCGTTACCTGCGCTGAGGCGGGTTTCATGCTGGCTCTTTGCCACGGCAGACTTTGCCGCTAGAAGAGGGCAGGCTGTGATCGGCCTGTGGTTACGGTTCTGGCTGCGGCCATTGAAGGGATATGAGGAAGGTTATGGTCTCTGTTCGTCACAATACGTCTCAGGGTCTGCCATGTGCTCCGTCTGACCTGAGACAGGTGGAAGAGATCGTCAACCGGTCAGGGACGTCGTTTGGACGGGGGATGAAAATCCTGCCTCCCGGGCGGCGGGATGGCATGTTTGCCATCTATGCCTTCTGTCGTGTCGTGGATGACATCGCCGATGGCGACACCCCTCATGATGACCCTGCTTCCGCCCTGGAGAGCTGGAAAGGTCGTATTGCCGCCCTGTATGAGGGGCAGGCCGATACGGCGCTGGAGCGTGTCCTGCTTGAGGCCATCAGGCAGTTCGGGCTCAGGCAGGATGATTTCATTGCCATCATTGATGGGATGCTCATGGATTGTGGTGAACCGGTCGTGGCTCCTGATGAGGCTACGCTGGACCTGTACTGCGACCGGGTGGCGTCTGCTGTGGGCAGGTTGTCCGTGCGCATCTTCGGCACGCCGGAGGAGCAGGGGGACAGGCTTGCCTACCATCTGGGCCGTGCCCTTCAGCTGACGAACATCCTGCGTGACATTGCCGAAGATGCAGCCCGTGGACGGCTGTACCTGCCAGCCGAACTGCTGCGGCGTTACAGCGTGCCGGCTGATCCCGCCGAGGCTCTCTATGCCGTTGGGCTGGATGGGCTGTGCCGTATCCTCGCAGGACGGGCAAAAGATCATTTCCGCCGGGCTACGGCTCTGATGAAACAGTGCCCGGCAGCCACGGTGCGCCCGGCCCGGATCATGGCGGCCTCCTACCGGGTCACGCTGGCCGCTCTCTGCCGCCGTGGCTGGCGCAACCCGGAGGCCCCTCTGCGGGTTTGTTCCGTCCGCAAGAAGCTGGCCATGCTGCTGGCGGCGGCTGGAGTGTCATTGTGAGCCATGTTCATGTCATTGGTGGAGGACTTGCGGGTCTTTCCGCTGCTGTGGAGCTGGCACCCCAGGCGCAGGTGACCGTCTATGAGGCTGGTCCGGCCTGTGGGGGGCGGGCCCGGTCCTTTCATGACAGGGCGCTGGACACGGTCATCGATAACGGCAATCATCTGCTCCTTTCCGCCAATCCTGCCACGTTCCGCTATCTCGACCGTCTGGGTGCCCGGGATACGTTGCAGGGGCCGGGGGCTCCCGTTTTTCCGTGGCATGATCTGGAGGCGGGCCTTTCCTGGACGTTGCGCCTCTCGCCGGGGCGTCTGCCTTTCTGGCTGCTGCGGCGGGGCAGCCGTGTGCCCGGTATGCGCCTTGGGGAGGTGAGGGCTCTGTTCCGCCTGATGAAGGCTGGTGATCAGGCCAGCGTGGCAGACTGTCTCCTGCCGGGGCAGTTTGCCCGGCGCCTGCTGGAGCCGCTGGCTGTCTCCGGCCTCAATACGGGCATAGACCGGGGAAGTGCCCGTCTGCTGGGTAACATCGTACGGCGGACGCTGGCTAAAGGGGGACAGGCCTGTTGCCCGTGGATGGCCGCCAGAGGGCTTTCGGAAAGTTTTGTGACCCCCGCACTGCATTACTTGGAGCAGTTTCATGCTCAGGTGCTTACGGGTACGCGCGTCTCTGCCCTTGCGTTTGGGGATGGATCAGGGCGTGTGAGTGCGCTGGAGACATCCAGTGGCCCTGTGAGACTGGGGGCAGAAGATGCGGTCATCCTGGCCGTTCCGTCACCGGTGGCGGTCGGGTTGCTGCCGGGGCTGGAAGGGCCGGATGAGTTCGAGAGCATTGCCAATGCCCATTATCGCCTCCAGCAGCCTCTGCGGCCTCGTGGTGCTCTGAAGCAGGCTGGTTTTCTTGGGCTTGTTGGTGGTGTGGCGGAGTGGGTCTTCCTGCATGATGAGGTCCTGTCCGTCACGGTCAGTGCGGCCAACCGCTATGCGGACTGGCGCCAGGACGAGATGCTGGCGCACATATGGGCGGAACTGCATCAGGCCCTGGACCCGCTGGTTGAGACCCCGCTGCCGCAGGACATGCCGGCTGCCCGGTTGATCCGGGAGAAGCGGGCCACCTTTGCAGCCACACCGGAACAGGATAAAAAGCGGCCGGGAGCAAAAACGGCTCATCCCAATCTTGCTCTTGCCGGGGACTGGACGGATACTGGTCTGCCTTCCACAATCGAGGGTGCCATACAGTCCGGGCTGGTGGCGGTGGGAGCGCTTGGTTTTCGCACGGCGTCTGCCGGAGCGGCGTGTACCTGAAGAACTGGTTTATGGTCTCCGCACATGTGGACAGGCACAAGCCCTGCTGTGCGAGGATTTTGGAGGAGAGGTCAGTGAACAAGACGTTGTTCCGTCATAACATGGATGCCACGGTGGTGGAGCAGGCTGTCAGGGCTTCCCATACTGCCTTGGGCAAGCGTCAGAAGAGTGACGGTCATTGGGTCTTTGAACTGGAAGCCGATGCAACCATCCCGTCGGAATATGTTCTGCTGCGCCATTTCCTTGACTGCATTGATGTGGAGCTTGAGCAGAAGATCGGAGTCTATCTGCGACGGACACAGGGTGAGCATGGGGGCTGGTCTCTCTATACGGATGGCCGGTTTGATCTTTCCGCCAGCGTGAAGGCCTATTTCGCCCTGAAGATGATCGGGGATGATCCGGAAGCCCCCCACATGCGCAAGGCCCGTGCGGCCATCCTGCATCATGGCGGGGCAGAGCGGAGCAACGTCTTCACCCGCATCCAGCTGGCCCTGTACGGGGAAGTTCCGTGGGATGCCGTGCCCGTCATGCCAGTGGAGCTCATGCTGCTGCCCCGCAAGGCGTTTTTCTCGGTCTGGAACATGTCCTACTGGTCCAGGGCGGTCATAGCGCCGCTGCTCATTCTGGCAGCTTACAGGCCGTTGGCCCTGAATCCCCGTGGCGTGCGGGTGCAGGAGCTGTTCAGGAGACCGCCAGCCACCATCAGGGACTGGATACGCGGTCCGTACCGGTCGGTCTGGGGGCGGGTATTTACCGGTCTGGACAAGCTCATCCGGCCGCTGGTTCCATTCATTCCCCGTTCCGTTCATGAGAAGGCCATCCGTGTCACGATCGATTTTATCGAGAAGCGGCTGAGTGGCGGTGGACTGGGTGCCATTTATCCTGCCATGGCGAATGTGATCATGATGTACCGGACCCTGGGGGTGCCGGATGATGATCCACGGGTTGTCCAGGCATGGGAGGCGGTACAGGGCCTGCTGGTAGTGAAGGATGATGAGGCCTATTGCCAGCCCTGCGTGTCGCCTGTGTGGGATACGGGGCTTTCCGGTCTTGCCATGCTGGAGGCTTCGACCGGTGCCAGGGGCGTGATGCCGGCCGAGACGGCGATTGCCCTGAAGAAGGCCGCTGCCTGGCTCAGGGAGCGCCAGATTCTGGATGTCAGAGGGGACTGGGCCATCAATGCGCCGACCCTGCGTCCGGGAGGTTGGGCTTTCCAGTACGAGAATGATTATTATCCGGACGTGGATGATACGGCTGTTGTCGGCATGTTGCTGCACAGGATCGACCCTGAAGAGAACCGTACGGCCATCGAGCGTGCCCGGGAATGGATCATTGGCATGCAGAGCAGCAATGGTGGTTGGGGGGCCTTCGACATCGACAACAACATGGAGGTGCTGAACCACATTCCATTCTCCGACCACGGTGCGTTGCTGGACCCACCGACGGTGGATGTCTCCGCACGTTGCATTTCGTTCCTCTCCCAGTTGGGTCATCCGGAAGATCGTGAGGTGATCCGCAAGGGACTGGATTATATCCGCTCCGAGCAGGAAAAATCCGGCAGCTGGTTCGGCCGCTGGGGGACGAATTACATTTACGGCACGTGGTCCGTTCTCTGTGCCCTGAACATTGCTGGTATCAGTCATGATGACCCGATGGTGCGTCGGGCCGTCGCCTGGCTGGAGAGCGTACAGAATGATGATGGCGGCTGGGGTGAGGACTGCGCCAGCTATGAGGGGGCCCCACAGGGCCTTTACAAGGAGAGCCTGCCGACCCAGACGGCCTGGGCAACGTTGGGGCTGATGGCTGTTGGTCGCCACGATAGTGAGGCTGTCCGCCGTGGCATGGCCTATCTGATGCAGGCGCAGGATGATCAGGGTGAATGGCACGAGGCGCCGTATAATGCCGTTGGTTTCCCCAAGGTTTTTTACCTGCGCTATCATGGCTACAAGCAGTTCTTCCCGCTCATGGCGCTGTCCCGGTACCGCAATCTGGCTGATAGCAATTCCGGGCAGGTGGAGTTCGGTTTCTGATGCTGGGGGTCCTGGCAGGGCTCAGGCAGGAAGCACGGCTGGCCCGCCGTTTTTTCCCCGGGGCGAAGATCGCCCTGAGCCATGCCTGTGAGACCGGGGCACGGCAGGCTCTTCAGGCTCTTCAGGATGAAGGTGTGACGGCATTGCTGTCTTTTGGCTGCTCCGGGGCGCTGGATGCCGTCCTGCCACCGGGGAGTGTGCAGGTGGCTGAATATGTGCAGGCTGATGGTGAGCATTACAGGGCTGATCCCGCCCTGAGTGCCCGTTTCGGTGCGGCCCAGGCGGCTGTCCGGGGTGGCATCCTGCACAGCCCGGTCATGATTGGCACGGCCAGAGAGAAAGCTGACCTTTTTTCCCGGACGGGGTGCCACGCCGTGGATATGGAGAGTGGTCTCGTAGCCCGGTCTGGCCTGCCCTTTGCGGTTCTGCGGGTGATCTGTGACGATGCGGGCAGGGACCTTCCCCCCGCTGCCCGGGAAGGCCTGAAGGACGGGCGGGTCCACGTGCCGGCTTTGCTGGGGTCCATCCTGAGGCATCCCGTGCAGATTGGCGCCTTGATCGGCCTGGGGCGTGATGCTGCCCGTGCCCATCAGGCCATGGCTGATTTTCTGGAAACACTTCCGCTCGCACGGGTCTGAAAGGCGTCGTCGGAGTACTTGCGTTTCCGTCCGGCCTGTTCTAGAGAAGGGCCGTATTTGCCGCTTCCATGTGGGGCGGGAGGTATATTTCGCACGCATGGCCCGGATTGCCTGGTGTCCCTTGCCACCAAGGGGCGTTGCCATGCGGAGGACAAACCAGAGAAAGAAAGTTTCAGACTATGGCAATGCCACAGTTCACGATGCGCCAGCTGCTCGAGGCTGGTGTTCATTTCGGTCATCACACACGTCGCTGGAACCCGGCCATGGCACCGTACCTGTTCGGTGTCCGCAACCAGGTGCACATCATCGACCTTCAGCAGACCGTTCCGCTGCTGGACCGCGCCCTGAAGCAGGTGCGTGACACCGTGGCTTCCGGTGGACGTGTTCTGTTCGTCGGTACGAAGCGCTCCGCTGCCGATCTGGTGGCTGATGCAGCACAGCGTTGCGGCCAGTACTACGTCAATCACCGTTGGCTCGGTGGGATGCTGACGAACTGGAAGACCATCACCGGCTCCATCAAGCGTCTGCGTGGCATTGACGAAATGCTGGCTGGCGACACGACCGGCCTGACCAAGAAGGAAGTCCTCGACATCACCCGTGACCGCGAAAAGCTGGAACGCTCCCTTGGCGGCATCAAGGATATGGGTGGCCTGCCGGACCTGCTGTTCGTGATCGACACGAACAAGGAGAAGCTGGCTGTTGAGGAAGCCAACAAGCTGGGCATCCCCGTGATTGCCGTGCTGGACAGCAACTCCGACCCGAAGGGTGTCACTTTCCCGATCCCGGGCAATGATGATGCCATCCGTGCCATCGCCACATATTGCGACCTGGTCTCCGGTGCCGTGCTGGATGGCATTTCTGCCGAGCTGGCTGCGTCCGGGCAGGACATTGGCGCTTCCGCAGAGCTGCCGGTTGAGGAAACCGTTGTGGCAGAGAAGGCTGAATAAGCCTCTCCGGCTTTTGGCCACAGGGCCATGCGGACAGTCCGGCCCGTCTTTCATGGAGTGGCCGGACAGTGGATATTGTGACATGAACAGCTCATGCAGCCGTGGAGACTTTCCGGCTGCATGGGTGTTTTATCGGGGATGAAGAGATATGGCAGAAGTTACTGCTGCAATGGTGCGTGAGCTGCGCGATACAACAAGCGCAGGCATGATGGACTGTAAAAAGGCCCTGACGGAAGCCAATGGCGACATGCAGGCTGCCATCGACTGGCTGCGCAAGAAGGGTCTGTCCCAGGCTGCCAAGAAGTCTGGCCGCGTTGCGGCTGAAGGTCTGGTGGGTGTGGCCGTTGATGGCAAGAAGGCTGCCATGGTCGAGGTCAATGCCGAGACGGACTTCGTGGCTCGCAATGATGCCTTCCAGCAGGCTGTGGAAGACATCGCCAAGGTGGCTCTGCAGGTTGGTGGTGATCTGGAGGCCGTCAAGGCTGCCAAGATGCCGTCTGGCCGTACTGTTGCTGATGAGCTGACCCATCTGGTCGCCACCATTGGTGAGAACATGAGCCTGCGTCGCGTGGACGTGCTGAGCGTGCCGTCTGGTGTCGTGGCCAGCTACGTTCACGGTGCCCTGCGCCCCGGCGTAGGCCGTATCGGTGTGCTGGCTGCTGTCGAGGCTCCTTCCGAGAGTGAAGCTCTGCTGACACTGGGCCGCCAGATTGGTATGCACGTTGCTGCCACCAGCCCGACGGCTCTGGATGTGGATGGCGTGGACGCTGCGTCCGTTGCTCACGAGCGCAAGGTGCTGGAAGACCAGGCCCGTGCCTCCGGCAAGCCGGAAGCCATCATCGAGAAGATGGTGGAAGGCCGTATCCGCAAGTTCTACGAGGAAGTGGTTCTGCTGGAGCAGGTCTGGGTGCATGACGGTGAGAGCCGCGTGAAGGAAGTCGTCAAGAAGGCTGGTGCCAAGCTGGTTGGTTTTGCCCGCTACAAGCTGGGTGAAGGCATCGAGAAGGCTGAGACGGACTTTGCTGCCGAGGTGGCTGCGGCTTCTGGCCAGAAGAAATAAGCCTTTAACGGTTTCTTGCTAGAAGAAAGGGGCTTCGCCAATATGGCGGGCCCCTTTTTCTGTCTTGAGGGTAACGGTATGGAGTGGGAAGACCCGGCCATCATCCTGCGGCTTTCTCCTCATGGGGAAAGCAGTCTGCTGGTCCGTGCACTGACCCGGCATCGGGGGGTTTTTCATGCTCTGGTGCGTGGCGGGCAGTCCCGGCGGCAGGCGGCGCTCTGGCAGGAGGGCAGTCTGGTCGTGGCCCGCTGGAAGGCCCGCCTGCCAGAACAGTTGGGTTACATGACAGCGGAGCTTGTGCGGCCCACAGCGTCTTTCCTCCTCGACCATCCTCTATCTCTGTCCCTGCTCGGGAGTGCCTGTGGCCTGTGTAGTGAAGCCCTGCCAGAGAGGGAGCCACATGAGGCGCTGTTTGCGTCTCTGGCCCATTTCATGGGGGTGATGAGCGTGTCCGCCGCCCTGCCACCCGTGGCGCTTTATCTGCGCTGGGAACTGCTTCTTCTGGAGCAGCTGGGGTATGGCCTGACGTTGGACCAATGTGCCGTTACGGGCGTGCGGGAGGGGCTGGCCTATGTGTCTCCCCGCACGGGGCGTGCCGTAAGTGAGGAGGGAGCTGGGGAGTGGAAGGATCGTCTTCTTCCTCTGCCGTCCTGTCTTCTGGATGATGAAGAGGAAGGAAAGCCGGCAGACTGGCTTGCTGGGGCAAGGCTGAGTGGCCATTTTCTTCAGCGGGCTGTTTTTGCTGCCTGCCATCGTCCTTTGCCCGCTGCACGGGACCGGCTGATGACAGCCCTGTATCGACTGGCTGAGGATGCGTCCTCTGGACAGGAGGAAGAAGAGCGTGTCTAACCTGTCTCCATCAGAGAGGCGAACATGAAGCAGGAGACCTTATGACGGGCGATCTCGCCGGGCATATCGAAGATACACGGCTGGCTGAGGCACTGAGTGAGCGTTATCTGGCCTACGCCATGTCCACCATCACGTCACGCTCTCTGCCGGATGTACGGGATGGGCTCAAACCGGTGCATCGCCGTTTGCTCTATGCCATGCAGCAGCTCAAGCTGGACCCGAGTTCCGGCTTCAAGAAATGTGCCCGTGTGGTGGGTGATGTCATCGGTAAGTTCCATCCCCATGGGGATGCATCCGTCTATGATGCGCTGGTGCGTCTGGCGCAGGATTTTGCCGTGCGTTATCCGCTGGTGGAAGGACAGGGCAATTTCGGGTCCATTGATGGCGATGGTGCGGCTGCCATGCGGTACACCGAAAGCCGCATGACCGAAACGGCCCGCATCATGCTGGAAGGAATCAGCGATGATGCGGTCGATTTCCGTCCGACCTACGATAATGAGGATCAGGAACCGGTCGTCCTGCCGGGGCTTTTCCCCAATCTTCTGGCCAATGGAGCGGCCGGGATTGCCGTGGGTATGGCCACCAGCATCCCTCCTCATAATGCCGCCGAACTCTATCAGGCGGCCCGGTTACTGATCGAGAAGCCGGACTGTAGCACGGAGGAGTTGCTGGATGTCGTGCCGGGGCCGGATTTCCCCACCGGTGGCCTGCTGGTTGAGGACCGCCAGACGCTCGTCCAGGCCTATGAGACAGGGCGTGGCAGCTTCCGCATCCGGGCACGCTGGGCGGTCGAGAAGGGCCGTGGTGGCGCATGGACCATCATCGTCTCGGAAATTCCCTATCAGGTGCAGAAGGGTAAACTGATCGAAGATATCGCCAGGAAGATGGAAGAGAAGAAACTTCCTCTCCTGGCTGATGTACGGGATGAAAGCACAACGGATATCCGGTTGGTTCTGGAACCCAGAACCCGCAGTTGCGAGCCTGATGTGCTGATGGAAACGCTCTTCCGGCACACCATGCTGGAAAGCCGCTTCAGCCTGAACATGAACGTTCTCAGCCAGGGGAAAATCCCCGGCGTGCTGTCTCTCAAGGATGTTCTGAAGGCATGGCTGGAGCATGTGCATGATGTACTGGTCCGCCGCACGCAGCACCGTCTGGATGCCGTCCTGAAAAGACTGGAAATTCTGGATGGTTTCCTGAAGGTCTATCTCAACCTTGATGAGGTCATCCGCATCATCCGGGAAGAGGATGAGCCGAAGCCTGCCCTCATGAAAGCGTTCTCCTTGAGTGAGCTTCAGGCGGATCATGTGCTGAACATGCGTCTGCGGTCCCTTCGACGGCTGGAAGAAATGGAAATCCGCAAGGAATGGGACGGTCTGGGCAAAGAGCAGGCGTCACTGGAGGCTCTGCTAGGGTCTGAAAAGCGGCGCTGGAGCCGGATCGGGAAAGATCTCCAGAAGATGCAGGCCCTGTTTGAAGGTGGACCCTATGGCCAGCGTCGCACGGTCATGGGTGAGGCCCCGGTCAGCATTGATACCTCTGCCGCTCTGGCGGTGGAACGGGAACCTGTCACGGTGCTTCTTTCACAGGAGGGCTGGGTTCGTGCTGTCAAGGGGCATGGGCATGATGTGGAGAACCATCGCTTCAAGGAAGGGGACGGACTGGCCTGGCATGTCGAGTGTCAGAGTACGGACCGTCTCTGTCTGATGGCAGCCGGGGGGCGGGCTTTCACGCTGAAGGTGGCGGACCTGCCCCGGGGGCGTGGCTTTGGTCAGCCGGTGCGGACACTGGCTGATCTGGCGCAGGATGATCAGGCTGTGGCCCTGTTTGTTCTTGGTGAGGATGATGCCCGGTATTTTCTGGCCAGTACCGATGGCCGGGGGATGCAGGTGGCCGCCAGCAATCTTGCAGCAGAGAAGAGAACAGGGCGGCAGGTGTTCAACGTGCGGGATGGAGCGCAGGTATGGCTTGCCCTGCCCGCTGAGGGGACGCATGTTCTCTGCCTGACAACAGCCAGACGTGCGCTCATTTTCCCGCTGGAGCAGGTGGCCGAAGTGGCGAAGGGAGGGGGTGTCAGCCTCCAGAAACTGGCTGATGGCGTGGCGATCAGTCATATCCGTCTCTTCTCTCTGGAAGAGGGCCTCGTCTGGCAGGAGGGGCAGAAGGTCCGGTCCCCGGCTGATCTGGCCCCGCTGGTTGGCCGCCGGGGCGCTGTCGGGCGGGCAGCACCACAATGGATGCTGCGCCGATAGGCGGGACAAGCCTGAAACAGCCTGCCGGCCGTCTCCGCCTGCAGGTGGGGGCGGGCTGATTAATGGGACCATGCTGAGGAGAGGACATGGCAGCGCTTTTTTCATACACCTTCCTGCTGGGGCTGCTGCATGTCAGTCTTTCCCTTCTGGTAACAGGCCATATCCTGCTCACCAAACGGGATACGGCTGCTGCCGCTGGCTGGATAGGTTTCTGCTGGGTCATGCCCTATCTGGGGTCGCTGCTTTATCTCTGCCTGGGGATCAATCGTGTCCATCGCCGGGCGCAGAAGCTGCGGGAAGATGTCAGCCCGGAGGAGACGGCCTTTCTGGCGACATGGACCCATGATGCTGCCGACAGTTTCATGGCACCTCTGGTAAAGATGCTGGATGGACTGACTGGCCTGCCCCTGCTCAAGGGGAACAGCGTGACCTGCCTGCATGATGGCGACCATGCGTATCCGAGGATGCTGGAAAGCATTGCCCGGGCAAAGCACTCCATTCTGCTCTGTTCCTACATTTTTCGGGATGATGGAATCGGCAGGAAATTCGTGGCAGCTCTGGCGGAGGCCCGGCAGCGTGGGGTCGAGGTCCGTGTACTGGTGGATGGTATCGGCAGTGGCTATCTCTACAGCCCGATCATCCAGAGGTTGAAGCGGGAGAACATACCCTGTGCCCGGTTCATGCATTCTCTCTGGCCTTGGCGGATGCCGTTCATCAATCTGCGGGACCATCGCAAGATATTGGTGGTGGATGGCCGGACAGGCTTCATGGGTGGGTTGAATATTGGAGCGGAAAATCTGCTCAACCAGCCCAGAGGGCGGCGCATCCCGGTGGCGGATACGCATTTCCAGCTGGAAGGCCCCGTGGTCCAGCAGCTTTCCGAGGTCTTTGTGAGGGACTGGGCCTTCACGACTGGGGAAACCCTGGAAGGGGAGCGTTATTTTCCGGTGCCCGTGGCGGGTGGCAGCATTCCGGCCCGTGTCGTGACGTCAGGGCCGGACATGGACGTTGAGAAGATTGAATATACCATTCTTCAGGCTGTCATTCTGGCCCGCAGCCATGTCTGCTTCATGACCCCTTATTTCATCCCGGATAACCGGTTTGCCACAGAGCTTGGGCTGGCTGCCCTGCGTGGGGTGCGGGTGGATATTGTTGTTCCCCGTCACAGCAACCATCCGGTGACGGATTATGCCCGCAATGCCCGCCTCAGGAACCTGGTGCTGGCGGGTTGCCGGGTCTGGCTGGGGGATCCGCCTTTCAACCATTCCAAGCTCATGACAGTGGACCGGGCCTGGAGCCTTGTTGGCAGTGCCAATCTGGACCGACGTTCCCTGCGTCTCAATTTCGAATGCAATCTGACCCTGCATGGTGCGGAGACGGCAGGTCATCTGGAAGAGTTCATCCTTGGCCATTGCAGCCATCAGCTGACGCTTGCTGAAATTGATTCATGGTCCCTGCCGGTCCGCCTGCGGAATGCGGCCTGCTGTCTCTTCCTGCCTTATCTCTGATCAGGAAGGGTGAGGCTGCTGCTTATGGCCTCTGGTTGCAGGGTGACGGCAATGGGGCGATGGTCTGATCCGAAACGGGGATAGACCCGCCGTTCCATCAGGGAGAAACCGCGGACAAGGCAGCGGTCCAGCCGCAGGGGCACCCTGTCGAGCATCCGGTGGGTCTGCTCCCGTGGTCCCACATCCCTGAAACCCCGCAACATGGCGGGGCCTACCTGATTGAAGTCTCCGATGATGATGGCCCGTTCCGGCAGTTCCTCCCGGATGAGCCGCAGCTGACGCCGGTTGAGGATGGGACCGTGGGAGAGATGGACATTGGCGAGGCCGAACGGCCCAAACCCTGTATCAAATTCCAGCAGCTGGGCAGAACGGTGGGCAGCCAGACCGGGCGGCAGCATGTGCAGCCGTGGGGAGGAGAGAAAGGGATGGCGGCTCCAGCAGGCGGTGCCATGGACCCGTCCCTCTGAAGCCAGACGGCTGAAATGCCCCCCTATGAGGTCGGGCAGACGGTTGATGAAGGGGCGGCATTCCTGCATGAGCAGTATGTCGGGCTTCGTAACCCGCAGCAGGAGGCGGATATCCTCCAGCGTGGCACCATCCTCATGAAAAAGGTTCCAGCTCACCAGCCGGAGGGCATGGGGGACTGCAAACGGCAATGTCGGGTCCTGCATTGTTGTAATGACCTGATAATCAACAGAAACAAGACCCATCTGCACAGGCCTGAAAGGGAGAAGGCAGTCTATACCGTTTTGGCGGTAAAGAACATCATGGAACCTTCATGCCAGATACCGGCCTTCTCTACAGGAGAAAGCTGTACGGCAGGGGGCTTCATGAAGGGGGGTTGCGTCTCTTCGTGAAGAAGGGAAAATGTCTGTCCGACCCGCATGGATAGCAGGAGTGACAGGTATGAAGAGCAGGAGCAGGACCATAGGGGCAGGGTCTGTCATTGGTGAGGGCTGGCAGAAATTTGCGACGTTTCTGACCCACGCCGGGCGTCAGCAGCCGGGTCGGGAAGGCGGGTTTGTCAACATGCCGGTTGAGCGTGGTTCAACGGTCGTGTTCCCGACGGTTGAGGACATGGAGGCCCAGGGCGTTCATGCCTACGATCACAGGCTTGTTTATGGCGCCATGGGCAACCCCGTCCAGCACAGGCTGGAACAGGTGATTGCAGCCCTGGAAGGCGGAAGCCATACGCAGGTTGTCAATTCCGGTCTGGCAGCCTGTAGCGTGGCTCTGCTGGCGTTCCTGAAGAGCGGGGACCATCTGCTTCTGCCAGATTCCGTCTATGGTCCGACACGGCGTTTTGCGTTGGGAATGTTGGCCCGTTTTGGGGTTGAGACCGGCTTTTATCCGCCCCGTGCGGATGAAGCCACCCTGCGGGCGCATCTCCGGCCCAACACGGCCGTGGTTTTTGCCGAAAGCCCGGGCAGTCATACGTTCGAGGTGCAGGACGTTCCCCGGATCGCCCGTCTGGCACACGGAGCCGGGGCACGGCTGCTGCTGGACAATACATGGGGGATCGGGGCGTTCCAGCCCTTCACGCATGGGGTGGATGTGTCCATTCAGGCCCTGACGAAATATCCCAGCGGCCATGCGGATGTGATTCTCGGGTCCATCACGGTCCAGCGGCAGGAACACTGGCAGGCCCTGCGCCGTGCCGCCATCGAGCTGGGAGCCTGCGGTGCCCCGGATGACTGCTGGCTGACCCTGCGGGGCCTGAAGACCATGGCTGTCCGTCTGGCCCAGCAGGCCCGCTCCGCTTATGAGCTGGCCCTCTGGCTGGAGAGTCGCCCGGAGGTCGCCCATGTGCGGCATCCAGCCCTGCCGGGCTGTCCGGGGCATGAGATATGGAAGCGTGATTTCACGGATGCCAGTGGTCTGTTCGGTGTGGAGCTGGTTGAAGGGATCACGCAGGAAGCCATGGTCGCCATGCTGAACGGACTGAACCTCTTCAGCATTGGAGCCAGTTGGGGGGGGTATGAAAGTCTTGTCCTGCCGACATCCGGGGGACTGACACGACATCATGAAGAGGGTTTGCCGAAGGGCGCAGCCTTCCGTATTCAGGTCGGGCTGGAGGACGTGGCGGATTTGAAGGCTGATCTGGCCCGTGGGCTGGATGGACTGTCTTCCTGATCTTCAGAGCGGGGTGCGGTAGGAGAGAGCTTCTGCCGCATGGTGTTTCTGCACGGTTTCCGTGCCGTCCAGATCGGCAATCGTGCGGGCGACACGGAACATGCGTGTGATGCCACGGTGTGAAAGTTTCATCCGCAGGGCTGCCTGTTCTGCAAGAGCCAGGGCGTCCGCTTCGAAGAGGAACCCATCGGGGGGCATGGTGCTGTTGCAGGTTCCCTGTCGTTCCATCTGCCGATCATAGGCCTTTTGCACTCTGGCCCGTACCTCTGCGCTGCTTTCCCCTGTGGGGGCACTGCTGATGGCCAGAGGTGAAAGGGAGTGGATATGAACGCACAGATCCATGCGGTCCAGCATCGGGCCGGAGATGCGGGCCGTATAATCCTGTGCGCAGCGTGGTGCCCGGTTGCAGGAACGCTCGGCATCATGGACATACCCGCAGCGGCAGGGGTTCATGGCGGCAACAAGCTGGAAACGGGCCGGATAGTGTGTATGCCGTGCGGCACGGGAGATGGTGACCTCACCTGATTCGACAGGCTGGCGCAGTCCTTCAAGACAGTTGCGGGGAAATTCAGGGAGTTCATCCAGAAACAGGACGCCATTATGGGCGAGGCTGACCTCGCCGGGCATGGCTTTTGGACCGCCACCGACCAGAGCAGGCAGTGTCGTATTGTGGTGTGGCGCCCGATAGGGGGGACGGTTGACAAGCTGCCCGGCAGGCAACAGGCCACCAATGCTGTGGATGCGGCTGGTCTCCAGGATTTCCGTCGCAGAGAGATCAGGCAGGATACCGGGCAGACGGCTGGCCAGCATGGATTTTCCAGACCCGGGCGGGCCAGACATGAGCAGGGAGTGACGACCTGCGGCGGCAATTTCCAGCACACGACGGGCCTGCATCATGCCCTTCACATCCCGGAGGTCGAGGCCATAATCGGGAGGCTGGGGGGTAGGAGGGGGTTCATCCGGCAGGGGCTGTTCTTTGCGGAGATGGCCGATCAATGCCGTGAGGGATGGCGTGGCGATGATCTCAAGGGCCGGATGGCCCCAGCGTGCCTCTGCCCCCTGCGATGCTGGGCAGATCAGCCCTTGGCCCTGGGTCGATGCTGTCAGGGCGGCGCAGAGGATGCCGTTTACAGGGGTGACCGTTCCATCAAGGGCGATTTCACCCAAAGCGGTCAGGGCCGTGATGGAGTCGGCCGGGATGACACCCATGGCGGCAAGCAGGCCCAGAGCGATGGGGAGGTCGAAATGGGCTCCTTCCTTGGGGAGGTCGGCCGGGGTGAGATTGACGAGGATCCGTTTCGGAGGGAGGGCCAGCCCCATGGCGGAGAGTGCCGCACGGACACGCTCCCGGGATTCGGCAATGGCCCGGGCGGGCATTCCGACAATGATGAAGGATGGCAGCCCGCTGGAAATCTGAACTTCCACCATGACAGGCAAGGCATCGATTCCAGAGAAGGTGACGCTCTGGATGCGGGCAAGAGCGGGCGGGGTGGTGGCCATGATCAGAAGTCCTTGTGGGTCGGATATGAAACCGCCCGACAGTGGACCTGCCGGGCGATTGTCAGAAGCAGACCGGACAGGGCAGCAGGACGGCTCAGTCTTCAGCCGGGACCGGACGGATGGAGCGGGCCCGCAGGGTTCCTTTCAGGCTACGGAGCTGCTCCAGAAGCTCTTTTTCCAGTTCGGCGACATTCTGGCCTTCCTGTGCTTCGGCTTCGGTCACGACGTAGCCAAGCTCACCATCTGTCTGGAGGAACTGGGCCGTCAGGTTGCAGGCGGCTTTGGCAAAAATGTCGTTGATCTGCCCAAGGATGCCCGGCTGGTTGGAGTGGACATGCATGAAGCGCATCCCGCCGGGGCGCTCACCCAGCTGAACCTGTGGGAAGTTGACAGCCCCGATGGTGGAGCCGACATCAGAATAATCCACCAGCTTCTGGGCGACTTCGACACCGATGCGCTCCTGTGCTTCCATGGTGGAGCCACCGATGTGTGGGGTCAGCAGTACGTTTTCCAGCCCCTGGAGCGGAGAGGTGAAGCGCTCCTGACTGCTCTTCGGTTCCACGGGGAAGACGTCGATGGCCGCACCCATCAGGTGGCCGTCCTTCAGGGCACGGGCCAGGGCTTCAATATCCACCACCGTGCCACGGGCGTTGTTGAGCAGAATGGAGTTCGGCTTCATGGCCCGGATTTCAGCCTCGCCGATCATGTTCTGCGTTTCCGGTGTTTCAGGAACATGCAGCGTCACGATGTCGGACTGGCCCAGCAGCTCTTCCAGAGAGCTGACGGCAATGGCGTTGCCGTGTGGCAGGCGGGGGGCGATGTCGTAAAAGAGCACCCGCAGGCCGAAGGATTCGGCCAGAACGGACAGCTGGGACCCGATGGAGCCGTAGCCCACGATGCCGACCGTCTTGCCGCGGACTTCCCACGCATTGTTGGCGGACTTTTCCCAGCCCCCCTTGTGGCAGGCCTCCGAGCGGGACGGAATGCGGCGCAGCAGCATCACGATCTCGCCCATGACCAGCTCGGCCACGGAACGGGTGTTGCTGAAAGGCGCATTGAAGACGGGAATCCCGGCCATCCGGGCAGCCTTGAGGTCCACCTGGTTGGTGCCGATGCAGAAGCACCCAATGGCCATGAGGCGGTTGGCAGAGTTGATGATATCGGCTGTCAGCTGCGTCCGGCTGCGAATGCCGACCATATGGACCCCCTGAAGGGCTTCCTTGAGGGCATCGCCTTCCAGGGCGCCTTTCAGCCGGGTGACAGAGGCGTAGCCCTGCTGTTCCAGATAGTTGACGGCACTGTCATGGATGCCTTCCAGCAGAAGAATGTTGATTCTGTCTTTGGCGAGGGAGAGGGGCATGGCGGGTAACCTTCATCGTGGGAACCGGGTCAGCAGGCGTGACCTCGTGAAGAATCGTTATCTATGTGTAATGGACAGATCGTCAGGTGGAAAGGGCTTCCATGGCCTCATCACGCAGGGGTGTGCTGGCACAGGCCAGTACGGTGCCGTCACTTTCCAGTGTCAGCGGGGCGCCGGACCAGTCCGTCAGGCTGCCACCGGCCCCCCTGATGATGGGGGCCAGTGGGCCCCAGTCCCATGGTTTGAGCGTATCTTCCGCAATGAGGTCGATCTGTCCCAGAGCCAACAGTCCGTAAGCGTAGGCATCTCCTCCCCATGAGGTCCGGCGGACTTTTTGCTGAAGTGCCTGAAACTGCCGGAACTGGGCAGGACGGAAGATTTCCGGTGCCGTGCAGGAAAGCTCAGCCTCTTTGAGGCGGACAGTCTGCCGGGTGCCGATGGTGCCGGGCATGTGCGGGGCGACATAGCGGCTGGATTCACCATCCAGCCCGAGCCAGCGTTCATTGGTGACGGGCTGGTCGATCAGGCCCAGTACGGGACGGCCTTCATGAAACAGTGAGATCAGTGTCGTGAAGCTTGGTCGGCCCGTTACGAAGGAGCGTGTGCCGTCAATGGGGTCCAGCACCCAGAGCCAGTCTTTCCCCGGAGTGCCAGAGGCACCGGCCTCTTCGCCCAGGATGGCATGATGGGGAACATGCTTTTCCAGAATGGCCCTCATGGCAGATTCGGCTTCCCGGTCGGCCAAGGTGACGGGGCTGTCATCGGCCTTGGAGATGATGGTGAGGGACTGGCGGAAATACGGCAGGATGACCTGTCGGGCAGCATCGGCGCAGCGCTGGGCAAGGGCCAGATGGGAGGAAAGATCAGACTGACGCATGAGGATTGTGCCTTTTTCCTGCTGGGTTGATTGACGTGGACAGGACCGCACGGCAATCAGGGATCATGCAACCGATTATTGTCATTCCCTCCAGAATTGCCTCCACAAGGCTTCCACGCAAGGCTCTGGCCGAGATTGATGGCGAGCCCATGATCGTTCATGTCGCCCGCCGGGCTGTGGCGGCCGGGTTGGGGCCTGTCCTCGTGGCGGCCGGAGATGAGGAAATCCGGGACGCTGTGGCAGGCATGGCGGGGGTGAAGGCCATTCTGACAGACCCGGCCCTGCCAAGCGGATCGGACAGGGTGCAGGCGGCGATTGAAGCTCACGACCCGCAGAGGCGGCATGACTGCGTGATCAATCTTCAGGGTGACCTCCCTCTTGTGGAACCGGAGACCCTCCAGCAGGCCTTGCGCCCACTGGCAGAAGGGCGGTTCGACATCGGGACACTGGTTGCCCCGGTGCAGAGTCCCGAGGAGCGTGACGCCGAGTCGGTCGTGAAGGTGGCCTGTAGTTTCCAGAGTGACGATGACGTGGCCCGGGCACTCTATTTTTCCCGGTCCGTGATTCCGTGGGGTGAGGGCGTGTACTGGCATCATGTGGGTGTCTATGCGTGGCGTCGTGAGGCCTTGGCCCGGTTCGTTACCCTGCCGCCCTCCGGGCTGGAAGAGCGGGAAAAGCTGGAGCAGCTCCGTGCGCTGGAGGCGGGCATGACGATTGGCTGTGCCCGGATTGCCACGGCTCCCTTGGGGGTGGATACGCCGGAAGACCTTGCGAGAGTCCGGGCCAGAGTGGGGGAGCAGCCATCATGCCGGTAATTGCGTTTCAGGGGCGGCCGGGAGCTTATTCCGATCTGGCCTGCCGGGCCACACGTCCGGGCTGGGCCACGCTGCCCTGTCGCAGCTTTGCCGAGACGATCGAGGCCGTGCGGGATGGTCTGGCGGATGAGGCCCTTCTGCCATGCGAGAATTCCCTTGCCGGTCGTGTGGCAGAGATCCATGCGCTGCTGCCGGAAGCGGGATTGAAGATCGTGGGGGAGCATTTCCAGCGGGTGGAACACTGTCTGTTGGGTGTGAAGGGGGCACGGCTTGAAGATGTGAAGCGTGTCCATACGCACCCTGTGGCGATGGCGCAGGTCCGGGGTCTTCTGGCACGGTATGATCTGGAGCCGGTAACAGAGTTTGACACGGCGGGAGCCGCCGAGCTTGTGGCAGGCTGGGGGCGCAGGGAAGAGGCGGCGGTGGCGTCCTCCCTAGCTGGAGAGCTGAACGGGCTCGAAGTTCTTCTGCGCAATGTGGAAGATGCTGCCCACAATACCACCCGTTTCTACCGTGTGGCCCCTCCGGACGCTGTGGTGGAATCCGTGGCAGGCCAGCCGATGATGACGACGCTGATCGTTCATGTCCGGCATGTGCCGGGGGCATTGTGTGATGTTCTGGCCTGTTTTGCACGGCATGGGGTCAACATGACACGGATTGAAAGCTACATGCTGGGAGGCTCTTTTGAGGCATCCCGTTTTCTGATGGACATTGAGGGGGCGCCGGATGACAGGGGAGTTCGGGAGGCTCTTCTGGAGCTGGCAGGGGTGAGCCAGGATCATCATGTGCTGGGCACCTACCGGCGGAGTTCGTTTCGGGATGAGATGTGACCTTTCTCCAGCGGAGAGGTCTCACTATAATGGCAGCAGAATGTCGGCTGGCGAGGTCAGCCCACGGATTTTTATGAGCAGGGACAAGGGTGGAGAGTAAAGAGATGGCACAGAATATCAATGAACGGTACCACAGCTCGCTGACCGCCCTGATCACCCCCATGAAGAAGGACGGCACGCTGGACGAGCAGGCCGCTACCAGGCTGATCGAGCGTCAGATCCAGGGCGGGACGACAGGCCTCATTCCGTCCGGGACAACGGGGGAAAGCCCGACGCTCTCCCATGCGGAACATGGCCGTGTCGTGGAGCATTGTGTGGAGGTGGCTGCTGGCCGTGCGCTCGTGATGGCCGGAGCAGGCTCCAACAGCACACATGAGGCTGTGGGTATGGCTCGTCATGCTCACAAGGTGGGGGCCGATGCCCTGCTGGTGGTCGTTCCCTATTACAACAAGCCGACGCAGGAAGGGCTGTACCGCCACTTCATGACGGTGGCTGACGCCACGCCGCTGCCGCTCTGGCTGTACTGCATCCCGGGCCGTTCCGTTGTGGACCTGACGCCGGAGACCCTGGGGCGTCTGGCCAAGCACCCGAACATTGTCGGTACGAAGGATGCTACGGCCAATCTTTCCCGTCCGCTGGCCGTGCGGCGGGAGGCTGGGGCGGACTTCAACCAGCTTTCTGGTGAGGATGGGACCATCCTGTCCTTTCTGGCCGCCGGAGGGCACGGCTGCATCAGTGTGACGTCCAACGTGGTACCGGATCTCTGCTCCCAGCTCCACCGTCTCTGGCGGGAAGGGAAGGTGCAGGAGGCCATTGCTCTTCAGGACAGGCTGCTGCCGCTGCATGATGCCCTGTTTGCCGAGACCAGCCCAGCCCCGGCAAAGTACGCCATGTCCCGTCTCGGGTTGTGCGAATCCACGCTGCGCCTGCCAATGGTGGAGCCGACGGAAGGAACGAAGAAGCGTGTGGACGAGGCTCTGCGTTTGCTTGGCCTTCTGGATTAAGACGGACCATGGCAGCCAGCAAGAAAAAAACAAAAGGTGGGCTCATTTCCCATGGCATCGCTGCGCAGAACAGGAAGGGCCGTTTCAACTATACCATTCTGGAAACGGTTGAAGCGGGTCTTGTTCTCAAGGGGCCGGAGGTCAAGAGCCTTCGCATGGGCCGAGCAACACTGACCGAGGCCTACGCCGTAGAACGGAATGGTGAGCTGTGGCTCATCAATTCCTATATTCCGGAATATCAGGGAGGGGTGCTGTCCCGGTTTGATACACGGGCTCCTCGCAAGCTGCTGCTGCACCGCAAACAGCTGGCCAAATATATTGGAGAGGTCACCAGAGCCGGGGCTTCACTGGTTCCGCTGGACATTCACTTCAATGCCCGTGGTGTAGCCAAAGTGACACTTGGTCTTGGTAAGGGGCGCAAGAAGGAAGACAAACGCCACGCCATTGCAGACCGTGACTGGCAGCGAGACAAGGCCCGTCTGCTCCGTAACAAAGGGCGTGGAGATTATTGAGGGGAATTCCCCGTTAAAGCTGCCCCGGGGCCAGTAGTAGCAGGATGGGATGCCCGTTTCTGCTGGTTGTGGGCAGAGGATACAGAAAACCCCACGTTCCTTGCGGGCCGTGGGGTTTTTCTTCAGCGGATGCGGAAGACTGTCTTATTCGGCTGTAATCTCTACAGCCTCAGGGCCTTTGTGTCCCTGAACAACCTTCATGCCGATCTGCTGGCCATCAGCCAGACCATGCAGGCCAGAGCGCTCCAGAGCAGAGGCGTGGACGAACACATCCTTGCCACCTGTCTCAGGCGTAATGAAACCGAAGCCCTTCGTGGTGTTGTACCACTTGACGATTCCACGCATTTCCTCGGCCTGGGACAGGTCCGGAGCAGGATGGAAACGTTCCTGGCGCATGGGGGCAGGGCGACGGGGGGCTTCTGCTGTGGCCGTGCTGGCATCGACAGAAATCACCTCAGCCACCTGGCGGCCTTTCGGCCCCTGGCCGACACGGACAACAACGGTCGTTCCCGGTGCAGGCTCAGCATGGCCGAGGGCGCTGATCGTGTTGGCATGGAGGAAAACATCGCCACTGCCATCGCTCAGGCCAACGAAGCCAAAGCCACGCTCGGTGTTGAACCATTTGACGGTACCGGTGATCTCCGGACCTGTCGGGGTGATCTGCGGGCCACCACGGCCACCGCCACGGCGGGCGCCACCGCCAAAACCACCGCCACGCGGGGCATCGTAACTGCCGCGATCATCAAAATAGGAAGGCTGGGTCATGAAATCGCGGTCAAAACCGCCGCGGCGAGAGGAAAAGGAGCTGCGGTCGGATCTATTATTTCTCAAGGGTCTCGTCCCGTACTGGGGTCATCAGGGAGGAAGCGGTCGATCCGCTCCCTCAGGGTCATTATGTTGGAAACATGCCTGCATGTTCCACTTCTGACGGTAGCATGTTTTTTCAATTAAGCCACAAGGAAAAAGATGAAATTACGATAATTTTTTCTGCCGTTATTATGCTGCGTCATCTGGAAGTCTAATTGTAGGCCACTCCTTCGTAGAGATGACAATAATGTAAGTTTATGGCTGAACAAATATTGTTAACAATTTCTGTGACAGTCTTTTATTTCAGCCAGATACAAGCAGTCTGTCCGGTATGGCCCGGTCGAACAGATGCAGGAGGTCCTGGAGGGCCTCTCCCCTTGGCCCTGTCAGGTCGGGGTTGCGGGTGAGTTCACGCTGGCTGTCCTGCCGCATGGCTGTCAGAAGCAGGGAGAGGCGGGTCGGGTCGGCCAGCCGGAAGCCCGGCAGGCCGGACTGTCGGTTGCCTGTCAGGTCGCCACCACCACGGATGCGGAAATCTTCATCGGCAATCAGGAAGCCATCCTCCGTATCCCGCAGGAGGTGGAGGCGACGCTGGGCTGTGAAGCTGGTGCCTTCACTGTGCAGCAGCAGGCAGAAGGATTTCTGTGCCCCCCGGCCGACACGGCCACGCAGCTGATGCAGCTGGGCCAGACCAAAGCGTTCGGCCTGTTCGATGACCATGATGGTGGCATTGGGAATGTCCACGCCGACCTCGATGACCGTGGTGGCGACCAGCAGGCGGGTCTGGCCTTTCTGGAAGGCCGTCAGGGCGTTCTGCCTCGTGTCGATGTCCTGCCTGCCATGAGCCAGCCCGATGATGGGGCCGAAACGTTTTGTGAGCTCCGCCCAACGTTCTTCTGCCGCTGCGGCACTCTGCGTTTCACTCTCCTCGATGAGGGGGCAGACCCAGAAGATCTGCTTCCCCTGGTCCAGGGCCCGTTTCATGCCGGCAAAGATGTCGTCCAGCTTGCCCATGTTGTGCACGGTCGTATGGATGGGCTGGCGCCCGGCTGGCTTGCTGTCCAGCCGGCTCACGCCCATTTCGCCCCATTCTGTCAGTTGCAGGGTGCGGGGGATGGGGGTGGCGGTCATGACGAGAAGGTCGGTGGCTGCCCCCTTGCTGGCCAGCCTCATGCGCTGCTCCACGCCGAAGCGGTGCTGCTCGTCGATGACGGCCAGGCCGAGGTCGGCAAAGGTGACGCCATCCTGAAAGAGTGCATGGGTGCCTATGGCGATCTTCGCATGGCCATCGGCCAGTTTCGCCAGTGCGACCCGCCGTGCCTTCCCCTTGACGGAGCCGCTGAGAAACACGAACGGCACCGGGCACAGGGCCTCGCACGTGCTGGCATGCTGCTGGGCAAGGATCTCCGTCGGGGCCATGAAGGCGGCCTGTGTTCCGGCCTCGACGGCCTGGAGCATGGCCGTCAGGGCGACAAGCGTTTTTCCGGCGCCGACATCCCCCTGGAGCAGGCGCATCATGGGGGCGGGACGCTCCATGTCCGCTGCGATTTCGGCCATGACACGTCGCTGCGCCGGTGTGGGTTCATGGCCGAAACGCTCAAGCAGGGTACGGCGCAGGGAGCCATCGCCCGCCAGCGGGCGGCCCGTGCGTGTCCGGGCCTGCATCCGGGCCAGCCCCAGGCAGAGCTGGTCCGCCAGAACTTCATCGGCTGCCAGCCGGGCACGGGCACGCTCCAGAATGGGAGTAGGGTCGTCGTCGGAAGGCAGCGTCTCGGGGAAGTGCATCAGCCCAAGAGCCGTGGCGAAGCTGGGCCAGTTCCGTTTTTTCACCAGGGGCGGGTCCAGCCATTCCGGGAGGTCGGGCGGGATCAGGGCCAGGGCGGCCTGCATGGCTTTCCGCACGGTGGAGGGAAACAGCCCGGCCGTGAGGGGCCAGACCGGTTCCAGCCACGGGAATCTGTCCTTCTTTTCCCAGGCCATGATGTGGTCCGGGCGGGAGAGGGTCAGCCGGTCATGGTAATGCCCGACCTTGCCGGAAACGAGGATTTCTGCCCCCTCTGGGGGGAGGAAGAGCCGCCCCTTCTGGAAGAAGGTGATCTCCAGCGTGCCGGTGCTGTCTCTGGTGGTCAGGATGGTGGGCTGGGAGGAGCGGACGGGGCGGCGGATGCCTGTCACACGGACACGGCTTGTCAGGATGTCGCCCGCTGGCAGTTTCCGCCCCTCGGCGACGCTCATGAGCCTGCGCCGGTCGATCAGCTTTTCTGGCAGGGTGAAGAGCAGGTCGATGATCCGCCTGCCGCCGCTGATCCGGCCCAGCATCGTGGCGTGGCGGGGGCCTGTGCCCGGCAGGCTGCTGATGGGAGCCAGAAGTGGCGCAATCCGTGCGGAAGGGGGAGCTAGGGGCATGGCATCGGGGGCGGGTGGCTTCCGGGCTGACAGGGGGGCTGTGGAGGGCTATAGGGTAGCAGAACCGGCCGATAATAAAAATGTCCTTAGTGGAGAGCCCGCCCTGATGCCTGTTGATCGTTCTGCCGTTGCGTCCTTTGGTCCGACAGTCTGGGGGGTGCCTGATGGGGCGGTGGCATTCCTGCTCCTTCAGCGTCTGGCGGAACATGAGGGGACGCTTGTTCATGTGGCACATGATGACGCTGCCCTGGCGTCTCTGGCGGACATGCTGGGCTGGCTGATGCCGGAAGTCACCGTCCTGCGCTTTCCGGCATGGGACTGTCTGCCTTATGACCGGATTTCCCCCAATCCTTCCATCGTGGCCGAGCGTGCCGCCACGCTGAGCCACCTTCTGGAGCCACGGCCCAAGACGGGCCGCATCGTGCTGACGACCATCCATGCCATGCTCCAGCGTGTGCCGCCCCGTGCGGCCTTTGCGGGGCAGACCATCCATGTGAAGGTCGGTGATACGCTGGATGCGACCAGTCTGGCGGAACGGCTCGTGGGCAACGGCTACAGCCGTGTGGATACGGTGATGGAACGTGGCGAGTTCGCCATGAGGGGCAGCATTTTCGATCTTTATCCCGCTGATTCCGGGGAGCCTGTCCGGCTGGACCTCTTCGGGGATGAGGTGGACAATATCCGCAGTTTTGATGCCGCCACCCAGCGGTCCACGGACCAGCGGACGGAGTTCAGCCTGACGCCGGTTTCGGAATATGCGCTGGACAAGCCCAGCCTGAGCCGCTTCCAGACGGGCTGGCGGGACGTGTTCGGCGTGGGAGCGATGGAGGATGTTCTCTACCGCCAGCTTCTGGAAGGACGCAGGGCCAGTGGAGCAGAGCATTATCTGCCACTGTTCCATGACGGCGACGGCCAGCATATGGAAACCCTGCTGGATTACCTGCCGGATGCCGCCCTGAGTTTCGAACGGGACACGCCGGAAATCCTGACGGCACGGCTGGACATGATCGCCGACCATTATCAGGCCCGCTGTGCCGCCGGGCATGAGGGGGAGCTGCCCTATCGGCCCCTGCCACCGCACCGGCTCTATCTGAACCGTCATGGCTGGGACGGGATGCTGAAGGGTCACCCCACCGTCCTGCTGTCACCTTTCGCCCAGCCCGATGGCGCAGAAGGCGTGGATGCCGGGTACAGGCCGGGTCCGGTCTTTGCCAGCATGGGCGGTGCCGGACGGGAAGGGGTCTTCCACCAGTTCTCCACCCATGTGCAGGACTGGGCGAAGCAGGGACGGCGGACCTATCTGACGGCCTGGAGCAACGGCTCCCGGGAGCGGATCAGCAGCCTGCTGCGGGACCATGATATTCCCTGCGAGAGTTTCGATGACTGGGCGCAGGCGGCGGGCATGGCCCGTGGGGCTGTCGGGCTTGTCGTGCTGGGCATGGAACGGGGCTTCACCGGGGAGCGTCTGGCCTTCGTGTCCGAACAGGACCTGCTGGGGGAACGTCTGGCCCGTCCGCCCCGGCGCAGGCGCAAGGGCAATGACTTCATCACGCAGATCGGCGAGATTTCAGAGGGCGATCTCGTCGTGCATGAGGAATACGGCATTGGCCGTTATGTCGGGCTGGAGACGGTGCGGGAAGGGCGTGTGGCCCATGATTATCTCTCCATCCTGTATGATGGTGAGCAGCGGCTTCTTCTGCCCGTGGAAAATATTGATCTGCTGAGCCGTTTCGGCTCCGAGCAGGGGGCGGTGCAGCTCGACCGTCTGGGCGGCAGCTCGTGGCAGGCCCGCAAGGCGAAGATGAAGACCCGCCTGAGGGAAATGGCCGGCGAGCTGATCCGCACGGCGGCGGCCCGTGCCATGAAGGAAGCTCCCATCATGGCTCCGGCTGAAGGGATGTGGGATGAATTCTGCGCCCGTTTCCCCTTCATGGAGACGGAAGACCAGTCACGGGCCATTGCGGACGTTCTGGAGGACCTGAGCAGTGGCAAGCCGATGGACCGGCTCGTCTGCGGTGATGTGGGCTTCGGCAAGACAGAGGTGGCCCTGCGGGCAGCTTTCGTGGCGGCCATGTCCGGGATGCAGGTGGCGGTGGTCGTACCCACGACCCTTCTGGCCCGGCAGCATTATATCGGCTTCAGGAAGCGGTTCGAGGGGCTGCCCGTGAAGGTGGAGCAGCTCTCCCGCATGGTCACGGCCAAGGAAGCCACGAAGGTGCGGGAAGGGCTGGCCGATGGAACGGTGGACATTGTTATCGGCACCCATGCGCTGCTCTCGAAAGCCGTGTCGTTCGAACGGCTGGGAATGCTCATCATTGACGAGGAACAGCATTTCGGCGTGTCCCACAAGGAGAAGCTGAAGGCCCTGCGGGAAGACGTGCATGTGCTGACGCTGTCCGCCACGCCCCTGCCACGGACGCTTCAGCTGTCCCTTTCCGGCGTGCGGGAAATGAGCCTGATCGCCACCCCGCCGACGGACCGTCTGTCCGTACGCACCTTCATCACGCCTTTTGACCGGGTGATGATTCATGAGGCCATCCAGCGGGAACGCTTCCGGGGAGGGCAGGTCTTCTGCGTGGTGCCCCGTCTGACGGACATGCGGCACATGGCCGACCGGCTGCGGGAGATCGTGCCCGATGCCCGCATTACGGAGGCTCATGGCCGCCTTACTCCCACCGAGCTGGAAACGGTGATGACGGAGTTCTCGGAGGGGAAATACGACATCCTGCTTTCCACCAACATCGTGGAGAGTGGGCTGGACATGCCCCGGGTCAACACGATCATCATTCATCGGGCGGACATGTTCGGCCTTGGGCAGCTTTACCAGCTGCGGGGCCGTGTGGGGCGGGCCAAGCAGCGGGGCTATGCCTATCTGACCTGGCCGCAGACGCATGTCCTGTCGGCTTCATCCGTCAAGCGGCTGGAGATCATGCAGACGCTTGATTCCCTTGGGGCGGGCTTCACGCTGGCTTCTCATGACCTTGACCTGCGAGGGGCAGGAAATCTGCTGGGGGATGAGCAGTCCGGTCACATCAAGGAGGTGGGAATCGAGCTGTACCAGCAGATGCTTCAGGACGCCGTGACGGACCTGCGCCGGATGAGGAACGAAGGCGAGGAGGAAGATACGGGCTGGACGCCGAACATCATCCTCGGCCTGCCGGTGCTGCTGCCGGAGGACTATGTGAAGGACCTGCCCGTCCGTCTTGGCCTGTACCGCCGCATTGCCGCCCTGAAGGATGAGGCGGATGTGGACGCCATGCGGGTTGAGCTGGTGGACCGTTTCGGTCCTCTGCCGCAGGAGGTGGAGAACCTTCTGGATGTCGTGATGATCAAGAAGCTCTGCCGTGAGACGGGCGTGGAGCGGCTGGAGGCAGGCCCGAAAGGCATGGTCCTCCAGTTCCGCAGGAACAGGTTCGGCAACCCTGATGGTTTGATCCGCTGGGTGGCCCGCAATGAGAAGGCCGGTGTGAAGATACGGCCTGACCACAAGCTGGCCATGGTGCGGGAAATGACCAATGCCGTGCGTATCAGCATGGCCCGGAAGATTCTGGCTTCTCTGACCAAGCTGCTGGAGAAGGTTCGCCCGACCGAGGCAGGCTGAAGGTTGCTTTCAACCCGCAAAGCAGGAATGGGGCGGCAATAATGGTGCCGCCCCATTTTTCATGTTGTTGCGGTGTCGGACAGGTTCAGGCCTGTGTGACGAGATAGGGGGTGGATGCAGAGCCGAACATTTCATAATGGATGCGATCCATGGGAATATCCTGCTCCCGCAGGGTGTGGATCATGCTGACCATGAACTCTGTCGGGCCACAGATATAGAAATCAGCCTGTCTGTCCTTATGCGCTTTCAGCCATGAGGGTGTGAGGCGTCCAGTATGGCAGTTCAGGCCATCTGTCCGTTGTGGAAGGCTGTTCATCTGGCTGTAGAACAGGTCTGCCGTAATGGCTCCGCAGGCAGCCAGGCCATGGGTTTTGCGGGCAAAAATTTCGTTGTCTGCTGTCTGGGTGCCATGAATGAAATGGATGGCCGGATGTGAAGTGCGGGTGGTCAGTGCTTCCATCATGGACATGACAGGCGTGATGCCTGCACCAGCAGAGATGAAGCACAGTGGCCTTTCGGAGGAAGATTGCAGGAAGAAATCACCGGCTGGAGCAGAGACATCCAGAGTATCACCTGTCCGGACATCGTCATGGAACCAGCGGGACACGACGCCGTCTTCCTGTTTCCTGACAGTGATGCGGTAATGGTCATCTGCCGGGGCTGATGAGATGCTGTAATTGCGGCGCTCCGGGCCATGGCCAGGGATGTTCAGCCGGAAGCTGAGATACTGGCCCGGCTGGTGCTGCATGACGGGCTGGCCATCCACCGGCTGAAGGATGAAGGAGACGGTGTCAGCCGTTTCCTCATGCCTATTGGCGATGCGGAAGGCACGCCATCCTGTCCAGCCGCCTTTTCTGGCGGCGTGGTCCTCATATATCTGCCGTTCCCGGTTGATCAATACGTCAGCCAGAAACCCATAAGCCTCTTTCCATGCCTCCATGATTTCAGGTGTGGCCTGCTCTCCCAGGACATGGGCAATGGCCCCAAGCAGCGCTGTGCCAACATGGGGGTAATGTTCTGGCAGGATGTTCAGCCCGACATGTTTTTCGGCAATACGCTCGATCATGTCCTTCAGGGCCGTGGGACCGTCAATATGGCGGGCATAAGCGAGGACGGCATAGGCCAGGGCCCTGGGTTGGTCGCCATTTTTCTGATGGGAGATGTTGAAGAGGTCTCGGATGTTTTCATCACTCAGAAGGCGGCGATACATCTCTCTGGTGATGTCGACGCCATGAGCCTCCAGGGCAGGAATACAGGCTTTGACGATGGTACGGGTCTGTGGGGTGAGGGAAATGGACAAGGATCACACTCTCTAAAAGGTGTATAAAAAATACACCTTTAAAATAGGTCGATACCAGCCGTTGTCAAGCCGGAAGAGACGAGGCAAGGAAACAGGTTGGCAGATGTCATCTTTCTGTTAGTTTCGGAGAAGGAGCCACTGCCACCACGTCTCCTCTTTTGCATGCAGGCTTGGAGTGACGCCGGATCATCTGAAACACGACCGGAAGGAAGCTCCCGGAATGCGTCTGACCCTCTATACCGACTATGCCTTCAGGTCCCTGATCTATCTGGAGACACAGAAGGAGCGTCTCGTCTCCATTGGCGAGATTGCCCGCGTGTACGGCATATCAGAGAATCATCTGGTCAAGGTCGTGCACAGGCTGGGGCGGCACGGCTTCATCAAGACGCTGCGTGGCCGCAATGGTGGGCTGCGTTTGGGCAGGAATGCTGAGGAGATCTATCTGGGAGACATTGTCCGCTGCACGGAGGATGATCTCGCCCTTGTCGGCTGCATGGGCAAGGAGGAGGGAGCCTCTGGCTGCATTCTGGTTGGTGGCTGCCGTCTGAAACAGACGCTGCTGAAAGCCCGATTCGCTTTCATGGATGTGCTGGATGAAGTCACGCTGGCCGATGTCACGGCCCCTCATGAGCGAAGTGTCCTGATGCAGGCCGTGCAGGAAATGATGACTGGAGCGGAACGGTGATGGATGTTGCTGTCAGGATCAGGGGGTGTTGCTGTCAGGCCACTTCATGAATTTTCGCCAGTTGGCATTGGTGCTCTGGTAGGCAAAGTGTGAGCAGGTATCGAGTGTCTGCTCGACCTGACGATGGGCAACAAAGGCGATTCCTGCTGCCATCAGGAACTGGCTGATCTCATGGAATGGAACTTTCTGGTTTTTCAGGGTGTGGGCGATCCAGCTCATCGTGCCGACAACCATGGCGCCGGGGCCGGTCGAGACCCAGACATTTTCAAAATAGCCGGTTTCCAGAATGTGCCGGACCCGTTGGAACATGGTTTCCATGATATGCTGCATGAGAGGGTTGCCAGCCTCCTGGATGAGCACGTCGTTGTCGAGGCACCATGGTTCGCCGACGGAATAAGGTAACAGCGTCCTGAAATGTGTGCCTCTGGTTATGTCTGTCAGAGGGGCACGGCTTGTTACATCCGCATCAATATAGACGCCGCCTTTTACATGCAGGTAGCAGAGCCGCCAGAAGTCCGACCGCATGGCCGGGTGAGGGCAGACGTCATAGAGGGCGGTGATGCTGGCGCCATAGTGGTCATGGATGAACACCCGGGCGGAGGCATCACATTCCAGATGGTAGGAGAAAGCCGGGTTGTCATTCCGGATGCCTTTCATGGCAGCCTGGACGTCTTCCGGCGGTTCAGGGCTGTCCCAGAACTGGGCAATGTGCTTCGGAATGTTCCGGGGGAATTCCTGTGGAACGCAGCGGGACAGGACCGGAAACAGGGACTGTTCCAGACCGATCGGCAGAAGGGCAAAGCAGGCGTCCTGATGGCCGCAGAGCGCCCCTATGAAGAGGTTCCGAATCGGTTCCGGATAGTCGTTGAACTCACGGCTCACCACGGAAACCCGTGGCAATGACGTAAAGCTCGCTCGATTCCTTGCGGGAGGCAGGGGGTTTGACGTGCTTGACGACGGCAAAATTGCGTTTCATCAGGTCCAGCATGTCTTTTTCGGACCCTCCCTGAAAGACCTTGGCGATGAAGGCTCCGTCCTCGGCCAATATCTTCAGGGCGAAATCCAGGGCATTTTCGGCCAGGGCCATGATGCGGATATGATCGGTTGCGGCATGGCCGGTCGTGTTCGGTGCCATGTCGGACATGACGAGATCAGCCCGCCCGCCCAGCATGGCCTGGAGCCGCTCCGGCATGTCGGCCTCCATGAAGTCACCCTCGATGATCTCGGCCCCCGGCACCGGGTCCACCGGCAGCAGGTCCACGCCGATCACCTTGGCAGCTCCACGCTTGACGGCAATCTGTGCCCAGCCTCCCGGGGCGGCCCCGAGGTCCACCACCCGGCTTCCGGGCCTGATGAAGTGGAAGCGGTCATCCATTTCCAGCAGCTTGAAGGCGGCACGGGAGCGCCAGCCCTGCTGTCGTGCCGCTGTCACGTAGGGGTCGTTCAGCTGGCGGTTCAGCCAGCGCTGCTGCGCCGGCGTGCGGCCCCGTGCCTTGCGGAGTTTTACGGTCTGGGTTCGCAGTGTCTGGGAGGTGGCGGCGTCATCCGCCGTATCCCGGGTGCCGGGCGTGCGGGAGTGGCGCAGGGGTTTGCCGGGGATGCGGGGTGGCGTGGCACCGCCCTTTGGCCGGCGGGAGGAAGGAGGCGTGTGTTTCGGACTCATGGAGGGAAAGATAGGCTCTTACTGTCGCCCTGCAAAGCCTGTCCGTTGCTGCCTGCCCCTTTTTGCCTGTAAGGGATGAGGGATCATGAGCAGAAAGGCTCATCATCTTGAGAAACAGGTACAGCTCTTGAGACAGTTTTACGCCGCTTTTGTTCTGGCCGCTCTGGCCCTGTGTGTTGGTGCCGCTCTGGGGTACGGACATACGCCCAGCCTGTACGGTGCTCTCATGGGTGTGGAGGGCGTGGCCATTCTTGCCCTGATGGAAACGGCTGAATCCATGGATAATGCCATCGTGGATTATGGCATCCTCAAAACCATGTCGCCACGCTGGCAGAAGCGGTACATCAGCTGGGGGATGCCTCTTTCCGTACTGGGGATGCGGTTCCTGTTCCCCGTGCTTCTGGTCGCTCTGGTGGCCGGGCTGTCACCATGGCAGGCGGCCCGTCTCGCCATCATGGAGCCGCAGCGTTATGCCGCCATCATGCTGGGGGCAAAGGACATGATTTCCGCTTTTGGTGGGTCGTTCCTTCTGCTGATTGCGCTGAACTATTTTCTGGATGATGACAAGACGCATCACTGGCTCTCATGGCTGGAGCGTCCGGCAGCCCGTCTGGGCGGAGTGTCAGCCCTGCCGGTCGGGCTGACACTGGCAGTTCTCATGCTCATCACCCGCCTGATAGGGCAGGGGCATGACCCGATGGCCTTCCTGTTCTGGGGCTGCGGGGGGATTGCGGCCTATATTCTGGGCAAGGAAACGCTGGTCTGGCTGATAGGCGAGCCGGGGGCGTCCCGCATGGCGGCTGGCGGGGGGCTGCTGACCTTTCTGTATCTGGAATTCATTGATGCCAGTTTTTCCTTTGATGGTGTCATCTCGGCCTTTGCGATCACGACGGACCCAGTTGTCATTGCGCTGGGGCTGGGCGTGGGGGCGATGTTTGTCCGTTCCATGACACTCTCCATGCTGAAAACGAATGCTCTGGCCGAGTATGTCTATGTGGAGCATGGGGCGTTTTACACCATTTTCATCCTTTCCCTCCTGATGCTGGTCAGCGTGCTGGTGGAGGTGCCGGAGTGGGTGACGGGGCTTGTCGGGCTTGTCCTGATTGGTGGAGCATTTCTGGCCAGCGCACTCCGGCGTCCGGTAAAATAAGGAAAAACTTTCCCATCCCCCTTGCGTCGTGGGGGGAATGGGGCTAGAACCCCTCCAGCAAACGCCGCTTGGGAGATAGTTTAGCGGTAGAACTACCGGCTCTGACCCGGTCAGCCCTGGTTCGAATCCAGGTCTCCCAGCCAGTCATGTGGTGTGTTTGCTCCAGGGGGAAGCCCCGACCGCTTGGGAGATAGTTTAGCGGTAGAACTACCGGCTCTGACCCGGTCAGCCCTGGTTCGAATCCAGGTCTCCCAGCCATTTTTCTCAGACAGGTTAATCGTTCCGTTACATTCTGCCCATGGGGTGGTTTGCGTAACAGGGTGCGCCGCTGTAAGCAGAAGCTCCCTGACCGAGACTGGATTATGGTGAGACTGTGGCTGCAAATATTTCTCCTGACCTGATCGCCCGTTATGGCGGCAACCTGCCACGCTATACCAGCTATCCTACGGCGGTCAGTTTTTCTGATGCCATCGGGCCGCAGGAGGTGGCAGACTGGCTGAAGGCCCTGCCGCCAGAGCAGTCCGTCTCCCTGTATTTCCACGTCCCGTTTTGTGACGAGCTGTGCCGCTTCTGTGCCTGCAACACGGCAGTGATGCGGCAGGAAGAGGCACGGGCAGCCTATGGTGACCTTCTTTTGGAGGAGATGCACCGTATCGTTGCACTGGTTGGGCAAGGGCGTGTGGTCCGGCATCTCCATTTTGGTGGCGGCACACCGACAACCCTGCCAGAAACGGCCCTGCGTAACGTAATGTCCGCAGTGCGGGAACAGTTCCGGCTGGCTGATGATGCTGAAATCGCCATGGAGATGGATCCCCGTCATGTGCCGGAGGGCATGCTGCCCCTGTTGGCCGAGCTGGGCTTCAACCGCATCAGTTTCGGTGTGCAGGACCTTGATCGTATTGTGCAGGAGACCTGTGGGCGTGTGCAGTCTTACGAGCAGACGCTGGCCTGTGTGGAGCAGGCCCGTGCGGCAGGGGTGAATGGGGTGAATATCGACCTGATCTATGGCCTGCCCTATCAGACAGTCGAGAGCGTACAGGACACGGCCCGGCGTGTTGCTGGAATGAGGCCAGACCGTCTGGCTGTTTTCGGCTATGCCCATGTCCCGTGGAAACAGAAACGCCAGCAGCTCATCCCGCAAGACTCTCTCCCATCTTCGGAAGAGCGGTTGCAGCAGGCGGACAGGATCGACCGTGTTCTGGTTGAGGAAGGCTACAAGCCCATCGGGCTGGACCATTATGCCCATCCTGAAGATGCCATGGCCCATGCCTATGAGGCCGGTACGCTGCATCGCAATTTTCAGGGCTATACGATCGATTCATCACCCGTCCTGCTGGGGATGGGAGCATCGGCCATTTCCATGACACCTGACGGATTCTACCAGAACATTCCGTCTACGGCGGCTTATATCCGGGCATTGAAGGAGCATGATGGCCTTCCCGTTGCCCGGGGGGTGTTCCGTACGGAGGAGGACCGCTGGCGGGGGAAGGTGATCGAGACCGTCATGTGCCTTTCGGGCGTGGACCTGACACCCTACATCCCGTCAGGACAGGGTCTGGAACAGGCTTTTGCAGAAGAGCTGGAAGCCCTGCGTCCTTTCGAGGAGGACGGGCTGATCCGCTGGGAGGGCAACCGGGTGAGCCTGACAGAAAAGGGCGGCCCCTTCCTGCGGCATCTGGCGGCCGTATTCGATACACGGCGCAAGGAACTGGCCGCAGCAGGCGAGGGGAAACCAGTCCCCCGTTTTTCTTCCTCCCTGTGAGGAGAGCAGGCTGCAGTCTGTTTTCCTTTGCCTATGGTTACAGAGTGCGTTATGAGACCCTGCCAACAGCTTAATTACCCTTTCAGTGGTGGTAGGCTGACCTAGTTGTATTGAACAGGACGCACGAGCGAGGGCGTAGGCATCATGACCAATTTCCAGAATGACAAACTTTACAGCCGTGTGCGTGATGCCCTGGCCTTTGATGACGTGCTGATCGAGCCGGTTGAATCATCGGTTCTTCCCGGTCAGGTCAGCACGAAGACACGTCTTACCCGCAAGCTGGAGCTGAACATTCCGCTGCTCTCTTCCGCCATGGATACGGTGACGGAAGAGGAAATGGCCATCTCCATGGCGCAGCAGGGCGGCATGGGTGTCATCCACAAGAATCTGACGCTGGAAGGACAGGCCGAGCAGGTCCGTCGTGTGAAGCGTTTTGAGGCTGGCATGGTGGTCAATCCCGTTACGGTGGGGCCGGACCAGACGCTGAGCGATGTTCATGAGATCATGGCCCACCATGGCATTTCCGGCCTCCCGGTCGTGGAGAAGGATGGCAGGCTGGTTGGTATTCTGACCAACCGTGACATGCGCTTTACCGAAGATAAAAATACCCGTGTGCGGGACCTGATGACGCATGAGGGGCTGGTCACGGTCCGGCACGGGGCATCCCCGGATCAGGCCCGCCAGCTGCTGCATGATCATCGGATCGAGAAACTGCTGGTCGTGGACGATGCGGAACGCTGCATCGGTCTGATCACCGTCAAGGACATGGACAAGGCCATGACCCATCCGCTGGCCGTGAAGGATGCGGAGGGGCGTCTGCTCTGCGCTGCGGCCATCGGCGTTGGGGAGGATGGTCTCCGCCGTGGGGCGGCTCTTGTCGAGGCGGGCGTGGATGTGCTGGTGGTCGACACGGCCCACGGTCATTCCCGTGGCGTGCTGGAGACCGTGGCCCGCCTGCGTGACAGATATGCCGACGTGCAGCTGATCGCCGGCAACGTGGCCACGCCAGAAGCTGCCAGGGCGCTGATCGAATCCGGTGCAGACTGTGTGAAGGTCGGCATCGGTCCGGGGTCCATCTGCACGACCCGTGTCGTGGCCGGTGTGGGTGTGCCGCAGTTCTCCGCCGTGCTGGAAACGGCAGCCGCCTGTCATGAGCTGGACATTCCTGCCATCGCCGATGGCGGTATCCGCACGTCCGGTGACATCGTCAAGGCCATCGGGGCCGGTGCTGATGTCGTGATGGTCGGCTCCATGCTGGCCGGATGTGAGGAAAGCCCCGGCGAGAGCTTCCTGTATCAGGGGCGGACCTACAAGGCTTATCGTGGCATGGGGTCCATGGGGGCCATGGCCCGTGGTTCGGCAGACCGTTACTTCCAGGGTGAGGTGAGGGACACGCTGAAGCTGGTGCCGGAAGGGATTGAAGGGCAGGTGCCGTACAAGGGGCCGATGGCGGCTGTCGTACACCAGCTGATCGGTGGCCTGCGGGCTGGCATGGGCTATACCGGCTCCGCCACGATTGCCGATCTTCAGGCCCGTGCCCGCTTCCGCAAGATCACCAATGCGGGTCTGCGGGAAAGCCACGTGCATGATGTGACCATCACCCGGGAAGCTCCCAACTATCGGCTTTAATTGGCTTTGAAAGGTCATTTTTTCCTTTCCTGATGAAAGGAAACGGAGTAGGCGGGGGCCATGACCCCCGCTGCTCGTCTTTCTGGTGCGATTGATCTGCTTTGTGCGATCCAGAACGCACCGCACCGTCCGGCTGATGCCGTTGCCAACAATTTCTTCCGTGAACGCCGCTATATCGGTGGTGGTGACCGCCGGGCCATTTCCACCCTTGCGTGGGACGTGCTGCGGGCATGGCGTCGGCTGCACTGGCATCTGCGGGCGGACCTGCGCTACCGGCATGAGGATGTTTCCCCGAGGCTGCTCTGTGCGGCCATGCTGCATTTTGTCGGGCAGCCCCTTTCATCCATCCAGTCCCTTTTCAGCGGGGAGCGTTACGCTCCAGCTCCGCTGAACGAGCGTGAAATGGTCATGCTGGAGGCTCTGGAAGGGCAGGACATCAGCAGCGAAAAGCAGCCACTGCCGGTCCGGCTGGAATATCCCGACTGGCTGCACCCTTATCTGGTGGAAGATTTTGGTGACAGGCTGGAGGAGGAAATGCGGGCCCTCATGGGGGCACCCTCCCTGGACCTGCGGGTCAATCTTCTGAAGGGCACACGGGAGGAGGCCCTGCGCCGTCTCCGGCGGGAAGGTTTTCAGGGGGAGCCGACGGCTCTCTCTCCGTGGGGCATCCGGCTTGAAGGGCGTCAGCCCGTCACGGCGGCGGCTCTTTTCCGGGAAGGGCTGGTAGAGATACAGGATGAAGGCAGCCAGCTGATCGCAGCTGCCGTGGATGCCAGACCGGGGCAGAGGCTTCTGGATTACTGCGCCGGTGCTGCCGGGAAAACGCTGGCTCTGGCCATGACGATGGAGAATAAAGGGCAGATCGTGGCCTGTGATGTCTCCCGGGTCCGGTTGGATGGTGCCACGAAGCGTCTGCGCCGGGCGGATGTCCATAACGTGACACGGCATCTGTTGAGTGAAGGCGACAAATGGGCGAAACGGCGGGAAGGCCAGTTTGACACGGTACTGGTGGATGCTCCCTGTTCCGGTACCGGGACATGGCGGCGCAATCCTGATGCCCGCCTGCGTTTGACAGAGGAGGACATCAAGGAACTCTGCGCCAAGCAGGCAGCCATTCTGGACATTGCAGCCCGTCTCGTCCGGCCGGGCGGGAAGCTGGTCTATGCCACCTGTTCCCTTCTGGGGGCGGAGAACGGAAAGCAGATTGAAGCCTTCCTGAAGAGGCAGGAGGCCTACACCCTGCTGCCTGCGGAGAAACGTTCCACCCTTTTGCCGGAAGAACTGCGGCAGGAGGCACTTTTCTCCCTGACGCCTCATGGTTTCGGGACGGATGGTTTCTTCGTGGCGGCCATGGAAAAAATGTCCCAGGGCTGAGACGCATGCAGGGACGGGCTATCCGGTCTCCTGTCTGTCCCTGCGGCGGATTTGTGCATCTGTCATGAAAATGGCTAATATTTGGACAATGGCCAGCCTGTTCCTGCTACGGGGCCGGGCGGTCCTGTCTGACTGGAGGAAACAGATCCCCTATGGCCTATGATGTTCTCTTCGGTGTGGTGCTGACATTCGGGGCAGGGATGCTGGCACAATGGGTTTCCTGGCGCCTGCGGCTCCCAGCCATTGTTCTGCTCTTTGCCATGGGGCTGCTTTTTGGCCCTGTTCTGGGGTGGCTGCATCCATCAGAAACATTGGGTCATGCGTTCCGTCCACTGGTCTCCATGCTGGTGGCCCTGATCGTCTTTGAGGGTGGAATGGTGCTGGATATCCGCCAGCTCCGGGAGGCCGGGCAGGGCGTTGCCCGCCTGACGATGGTGGCCCTGCCAATCAACTGGATACTGGGAGCTCTGGCAGCCCATTATGTTGCCCATCTGGAATGGGGAACATCCTTTCTCTTCGGGGCCATCATCGTGGTGACGGGGCCGACGGTCATCCTGCCCCTGTTGCGGAGTGCCAAACTCCAGCCCCGTGTGGCGGCCTTCCTGCGGTGGGAGGCCATCGTCAACGACCCGCTGGGGGCCATTCTGGCTGCCGTCGTCATGCAGATCATGCTGTTGCATGTGGACCTGCACAAGCAGATTTTCTTCGTCCATACCTTGCCGGACATGCTTCTGGCTGGGGCTGTTTCCGTGGCGGCGGGCATTTTGCCTGCCTATCTGCTGCGTTACCTTTTTACCCGGGACCTGATGCCGGAGCTGTTGAAGGTACCCATCATGGTCACGCTGGCGCTGATCATTTTCGAGGCCTGCACGCTGGTGATGGAAGGGGCCGGCCTGATTGCCGTGACAGTCTTCGGCATGATGCTGACCAACCTGCATATCCCGGGCCTGAATGAACTGAAACGGACCAAGGAATCTCTGGTGGTCCTGATGGTATCCGTTCTGTTCATCCTGCTGACGGCCGACCTGCACCGTGCCGTGCTGGCCAGACTGTCCATTCCCATCCTGCTTCTCACGCTGGTTGTGCTGTTTGTCGTTCGCCCCCTGTGCATTTTCCTGGCCACGCTGGGGACAAGCATCAGCTGGCAGGAACGGATTTTTGTCGGATGGATCGCTCCACGAGGGATTGTTGCGGCGGCTGTGGCTGGTGCGGCGGGGATCAAGCTTTCGGAGGCGGGGTACGCCTCTGCCGATCTTGTCATGCCGGCCGTGTTCTGCGTGATTGCCGTGACGATGATCTGCCACGGTTTTTCACTCGGCCCGCTGGCACGAAGGCTGCATCTGACTCTCTCCAATGAGCCTGCTCTGGTCATTCTTGGTGGTAATGCTTGGTCGACCGATCTGGCGGTCTGCCTGAATGAGGAGAAGGTACCTGTTCTGCTGGTGGATACGACAGCGCAGGAACTCATGCCCGCAGCCCGGCGTGGGGTGCCGGTCCTCAAGGCGGAACTTCTCTCCGCAGCGGGGCAGGAGGCTCTGGAGGAGCGCCCGGCGGACTACCTGATCGCCACGACCGGGGATGCCATCTATAACGGGATGGTCTGCGGGCACATGGCTCCGCATATGGGGCGGGAGAGGGTCTATCAGGTCAGTCCCGGTGTGGCCCGGCTGGACCTGTATCGTGGTCTCTCACGTGATGCCCGGGGAAAGGTGCTGGGAGAACCGGGCTGGAACTATACGTTCTTTGATACCCTGTTCAGTCGTGGCTGGCGTTTTGTCTGTCAGAGCGTGACGGATGCCACGGTGGATCTTTTCGGGAAAGAAGAAAACCGGTTGGATCTGCTCATTGTTCGCCGGGGTACGGGCATCTTCGTTCGCTCGGCAGAAGATCGGGCCTGGACCATGCCGAGCATGGGGGATCTTGTCATTTCCATGAGGGCGCCGGAAAGCCGTGATGAGGGGGCAGATGTAAAAGAGGAAGCAGAACTGCGTGCAGGGGCGTAGTGCTTGGCCGTCATTCGGGCTAGTGTAGTGCCCTATCAGAAAGACAGGTCCTCCCTGTCTGCCCATCCGGCATGGGCGGAGAGGCGGGGTTTTGAGTGCATTACGGACGGGATTTTTGGGATATGAATGCTCATCACTCAATACTGATTGTTGACGATGATGATGCCTTGCGCCTTCTGCTGGCTGAACAGCTGGGAGAGGAGGAAGCGTACCGCGTTGAACAGGCTGCCACCATTGCGGCTGCACGGGAGGTGATGGATCACTCTTCTGGAGGCAGGACAGACATTCTTCTGCTGGATGTGAACCTGCCAGATGGTGACGGGCGGGATTTCTGTGCCGGGCTGCGGGAGAGGGGCATTCATATCCCCATCATCATGATGACGGGGTCGCATGATGAAGATGACGTGATTCGTGGTCTGGATGCTGGAGCGAATGACTATGTGGCCAAACCGTTCCGCATGGGCGAGCTGAAGGCCCGTCTGCGGGCGCAGCTGCGTCTTTTCGAGAACAGTGAGGATGTTGTTTTTGATATCGGTCCCTATGTTTTCCATCCGGCCAGGAAGCAGCTGGTGGACCAGAAAAAGGGGCAGCGCATCCATCTGACGGAAAAGGAAACGGCAATCCTGAAATATCTCTACCGTGCCGGTGGGCAGCCAGTGGAGCGGGACGTGCTGCTGCATGAGGTCTGGGGCTATCACGCCTCGGTGACGACCCACACGCTGGAAACGCACATCTACCGTCTGCGGCAGAAGATCGAGCCTGATCATGGCCGGGCCGGGATCCTGCTGACGGAAGGTGGTGGGTACTGCCTGAATCCTGATCTCTGACGGATGGTGCCCTGAGGGCGGACAGAAGAAAGGCTGGCAGGAGGAAGTCCTGCCAGCCTTTCTGCCATCTGGTCCAGTCTGGTCAGACGGCCAGATCCATCATGACGGGAACGTGGTCGGAAGGGGAGGTCCAGTCCCGCATGGGGCTGAGGACATTGATTGTCTTAAGGCCGGGGAGAAGGTCCGGTGTTGTCCAGATATGGTCCAGACGGCGCCCCCGGTTGGATTTTTTCCAGTCACGATTGCGGTATGACCACCATGTGAAGAGCTTTTCCGGTTCTGGAATGGCCTTCCGCATGGCGTCTTCAAATCCGGCATGAAGCCATTCGGTCAGGCGTGTCGTTTCCGGTGGCGTATGGCTGACGATTTTCAGAAGCTGACGGTGGCTCCAGACATCATGCTCCAGCGGAGCGATGTTGAGATCACCGACCAGAATGCTCCGCTGTGGCGGATTGGCCCGGAACCATGCTGTAGCCTCCTCAAGGAAGGCGAGTTTATGGGCGAATTTTTCATTTTCCTGCGGGTCGGGAATATCGCCACCGGCGGGCACGTAGAAATTGTGGAGCGTCACCGGCCCGGTTGCTGTCTGGATGCTGGCAGCCACATGGCGGCAATCCTCCCGGCCACACCAGTCCGGCGTGCCGGTAATGGGCTCCAGCGGTGTGCGGGAGAGAATGGTGACCCCATTATAGCTCTTCATTCCACGATAGAGCTGATGGGGAAAACCCAGCTCTGCCAGTGCATCACGGGGGTAGAGAGGGTCCGGCACTTTGGTTTCCTGAAGGCAGATGACATCAGGGGCCTGTTCCTCAATCAGACGCTGGAGCAGGGGTAGCCGGAGGCGGAGTGAATTGATGTTCCATGTAATGAGACGCATGTTTTCTGATCTCCTCTGGAGCGGGAAATTTCAACGGATGATCTTGCGATGAACAGGGTTTACCCCAATCTGGGGGGAATGAATAAGGAAAGTCTCCCGCATATGCCCATCCTGATGATCGACAGCCATATTGATATTCCATGGAACGAAAAAACGGCGGAAGGTCTGCCCTGCTGGCATAAGCGGGACCAGGCGGATGTTGCCATGCGGGATGTGGAACGCCGGTTTACCGTTCCCAAGGCGCAGGCCGGTGGGATGGGGGTGGCCTGTCTGGCTGCCTATACACCGCAGGCTGGTCTGGATGACGCAGGGCATGAGGCAGCGTGGCAAAGAGCACGGGCCATGCTGGAGGCGATGGAAGAGATGGTTCCGCTTCATCTTTCCGGGCAGGCTGTGCTGTGCCGGAGAGTTCCGGATATCCGGCGGGCTACGGAGGCCGGGCAGGTGGCTTTGGTGCCTGTCATGGAAAATGGCTACCCCTTGGCGGATGACCCGGCCCGGATCGGCTATCTCGCCCGGCGGCATGGCGTGCGTTACATGACCCTGACCCATAATGGCCATAACCTTCTGGCGGATTCGGCGGTTGTCCGGCAGGGGCCGGCAGAAGTGCATGGCGGTCTGTCCGCTCTGGGGCGGGAGGTTATTGGTGAGATGAACCGGCATGGTGTGCTGGTGGATGTTTCCCATGCATCCCGCAAGACCATGATGCAGGCGGTGGATGCATCCTCAGTTCCTGTTTTTGCCAGCCATTCCTGTGTGCGGGCTTTGTGTGATCATCCCCGCAATCTGGATGATGGACAGCTTGATGCACTGAAGGCCAGTGGTGGCCTGATCCAGATTACAGCCATGGGGCCATTCCTGCGCCGGGGTGGTGGTGGAACGCTGAAAGATTTTGTGGAGCATGTGCTGTATGTGGCCCGCAGGATTGGTGTCGAACATGTGGGAATTTCGTCCGACTTTGATGGCGGAGGCGGGATAGAGGGCTGGCAGGATGCCAGTGAGACTCACCATGTGTCCAAAGCGCTGGCTGTTGCTGGTCTGGATGCCGGGGAGATTCGGGCCATATGTGGAGAAAACATGCTGCGCCTGTTGCAGAGGGCAGAAGATAAAATTTCGGAATGTCAAACCTGATTTTTACTTTTTGAGAAAATTCGTGGTATTTTTTGCACAGTAATTTTTTCAGAAACGGGATTGACAGCCCACACCGCCATCAGGGGGCAGGAAAGGGGAGGATGCAGGGATAAAATCTTTTATAATTCCTTATTTTTCAGATGGTTATATTCTTTGCCTAAAAAATGGGCAATCTATGAAAAAAGAAGAGAAACCCTATGCTGTGTGCTTTTACCCTTGGAGTATTCACAGCTTTGTCCACAGGAATGGTGGATGAGTATGAAAGGCGCAGCATGATCATGAAAAACTGGCGGAAAACTAGGACATATGCCTGAAAGACCCCACGGAGCCCCTGCGATTCGGAAAGCCCTGAAGACGATTCCTGAAAGTCCCGGCGTGTATCGCATGATCGGTGTGAAGGGGGAGGTGCTGTATGTCGGCAAGGCGCTGAACCTGAAGAAGCGGGTCACGTCTTACACGCATGTCGCCCGTCTGCCGGACCGGTTGAAGCTCATGGTCTCTCTGACGGCCAGCATGGAAATCGTCGTGACACGAACCGAGGCCGAGGCCCTGCTGCTGGAGGCCAACTACATCAAGCGGATGAAGCCCCGCTTCAACATCCTTCTGCGGGATGACAAGAGTTATCCGTGGCTTCTGCTGAGCGGGGATCACGCCTATCCCCGCCTGATGCGCCAACGGGGGAAGCCCGTCAAAGGGGCAACCTATTGGGGGCCTTTTGCGTCATCCAGAGCAGTGGACCAGACAATTCAGGTCATTCAGCGGGCCTTCATGCTGCGGACCTGTACGGACAGCGTTTTCGAATCCCGGACCCGCCCCTGCCTGCTGCACCAGATCAAGCGTTGCTCTGCTCCCTGCGTGGAGCGCATCAGCCCGCTGGAGTATCAGGGGCTGGTGGAACAGACGAAGGAATTCCTGAGTGGAGGCGGCCGGGAGCTGCAACAGCGCCTGACCCTGGAAATGGAACAGGCTTCCGAGGAGCTGGCTTTCGAACGGGCTGCTCTCATCCGTGACCGTATCCGGGGGTTTGCCAATCTACGGGCCTCAGGAGCCATCAATCCGGCCAGCATCCAGGAGGCCGATGTCGTTGCGCTCTGGCAGCAGGCGGGGCAGAGCTGCATCCAGGTCTTTTTCATCCGTGGTGGTCGCAACAATGGCAACAGGGCTTTCTATCCCCGGCATGAGGCAGATGAGCCTGCGGCTGATGTTCTTGCGGCGTTTCTGCTCCAGTTCTACGAGGACAAGCAGCCTCCTTTACAGGTGCTGACAAGTTCTGAGCCTGCTGAACAGCCTCTGTTGACTGAAGCGCTGAGCCTGCAACGGGGGCAGAAGGTGCAGATTCTCCAGCCGCAGCGGGGTGAAAAGAAGGCGGTGTTGGACCACGCCATTCTCAATGCTCGTGAAGCTCTGGAGCGTCGGCTTGCAGAAACGGCCGGGCAGGCCGTTCTGCTGGAAAAGGTGGCCGAGCTTTTCGACCTGCCCGAGCCACCGAAACGTATTGAAGTTTATGACAATTCCCATCTGATGGGACAGGCTCCCTATGGCGCCATGATTGTGGGCGGCCCGGAAGGTTTCGTGAAGCGGGCTTACAGGAAATTTGCCATCCGTGGTCCTGTCGCTCCGGGTGATGATTTTGGCATGATGAAGGAGGTCATGACCCGTCGCTTTGCCCAGCTGACACCGGATGATTCAGGGAGTGAAAACTGGCCGGACCTGCTGCTGATTGACGGCGGCAAAGGGCAGGTACGAGTCGTCCGGGAGATTCTGGCGGAGAGGGGCCTGTCCTCCATTCCTGTAGTGGGTATTGCCAAGGGGGTGGACCGCAATGCAGGGAGGGAATGGTTCTTTGTGGAGGGGAAGGAACCGTTCCAGCTGCCCGTCAATGATGCTGTCCTCTACTATCTTCAGCGGTTGCGGGATGAGGTCCACCGTTTTGTCATCACGACACACAGGGCAGGACGTTCCAGAGCGTTGACCCGTTCCGGCCTCGACGAGATTCCCGGTGTTGGCCCAGCTCGCAAGAAGGCTCTGCTGACCCGTTTCGGCTCTGCACGCCATGTCGGGCAGGCGGCTCTGGAAGAGCTGGAGCATGTACCGGGAATTAATCGCGAAATGGCACAGGTCATTTATGGATATTTCCATCCAGAATGGGTAAGAGAACAGAGTGACGTCCTCAAAAAACCCTGACTGAGCACCGTGTTGGGGGGGGCCTTCCATATTAGGGATATCAGGTGATCAATCTTCCCAACCTTCTCACTCTGTTCCGTATCCTTGTCATCCCGGTGCTGATCGGGTGTCTGGCAGGTGGTGGCCTGTGGGCTGATATGGCGTTTCTGCTGTATGTTGGCGCCTGTGTGACCGACTATCTCGATGGGGCTCTGGCCCGTCGGCAAGGCCTGACATCAGACCTTGGCAGGATGATGGATCCGATTGCAGACAAGCTCCTTGTCGGGGGGCTTCTCCTGGCACTCGCAGGGATGGGAGGGCTGCGGTTCTGCTCGTTGTATGCAGCCATTCTCATCATGCTTCGGGAAATCATGATCAGCGGGCTGCGGGAGTATATGGCCTCCCGCAATGAGACGATTCCGTCCACCCGTCTGGCCAAATGGAAGACAGGCACACAGATGGTGGCCATCGGTTTCCTGATTCTGGGGGAGGGGGCTTCTACCTCCTTTCATGACGTGACATGGTGCTTTGGCGTAATTGGCGCTGCGCTGCTCTGGCTGTCTGTCATTCCGACGCTTCTGACGGGGACAGGCTACCTCAAGGCGACCGTGGCGCAGATGCGGAGATAGACTTAGTGTGAGGTATCTGGCAGCTCGAGATGATGGTGGCAGAAGGTGGGCTGAGCCTTCCTGGGGACAGGTTGCGATGGTTGTAAAGGGTAGGGAATGAAAAGCAGGGAAGGAAAGCTAAAGAGGGTAGGCGCTGTCATGTCCTTCTTTGCGGTGGGGTGTACCAGTTTTTCGGTCAGCTGCACGGGTCTGGACAGGCATCTGGGCAGTACGATCAATCCTTTTGGCAATCCGAACATGCCAGATGCCCGGAGCGAGACGGCGCAGCGTGTCCGGGGAGTGAAGCTGAGCACAATGCCTGTTCTTCCCGAGGAGGGGGATGTCTGGCCGGGTCAGCCGGAGCCTGTGCCCAGCCTTCAGGATGTCAGCCGGTCTGACAGGAATTTTGTTGAGAAATGGCAGAAGGCACGACCACAGCTTGATGCGGATCTCCGGCAGCAGCTCAATGATGGCCAGGGCATGAGTGTCGGGGAAGATGTCGGGCAGCGTTATGGGTCCGGTAGGGGCGTGATGCCCATAGGCAAACCCATTCCATCCCATGTCAAGGATAATGCGCGGCCTTACATGGAGCCCGCAGGGCGGGGTGTGGTTACCATTCCCAATGGTGATGGAACGGATACGCTCATCGCTCCTGATGGCAGCGTGAAGGTTGTCAGTGCGGGCAAGGCGTCCCTGTACGCACATGCCAGAACATTCGGGCATGTTCATTCTTCTGAGGAATCGCGGCAGGAGGCTCAGGCCGAGCTCCAGAAGGCACCGCCGGCAGAACCGCTTTCCCATCTGGAGCGCAGGGCTGGCGGGGGTGCCGTATCCCGGCAGCCAGCCTACAGGGAGCCGACGATTACGGAAGCGCCCCGTCCGCAGCCCAGGGTTGAGGTTCTTCCCGAACCGCAGCGTCCTGTACGTCAGGCGCCAGCCGTTACGGAAGCGCCCCGTCCGCAGCCCAGGGTTGAAGTTCCTCCCGAACCGCAGCGTCCTGTACGTCAGGTACCAGCCGTTACGGAAGTGCCCCGTCCGCAGCCCAGGGTCGAGGTTCCTTCCGAACCGCAGCGTCCTGTACGTCAGGTACCAGCCGTTACGGAAGCACCCCGTCCGCAGCCTGAGACTGGTGTCGTAGCAGCTCCTCTTCCACAACAGTCTGGAGCTGATGAAGAGATGGGCAGACAGCACAGGTCCAAGGGCAAGGCTGGAGCACATCACAGGCCTGAGGCTGCAGTGGTGGATGCAGCACAGCCGGTGGTGGAGCCGCATCGGACGCATAGGCATAAGCATACGCAGGCCCGTCAGCATGAGGTGGTGGTTATCGAGAGGGAGCATCACACGGTCGCTGGGCGGCATGTGGAAGCACATGCCCAGAAGGAGCGTCATCATTCGAGCAGAAAACGTGATGATGATTACGTGGATGCTCTGGGCTTTGAGGCTCCTGCGAGGTCCCATCGTTCTCATAAGAGTGAAAGGGTTTATCAGTTTGACTGGGACAAATGAGACCCATCTTGTGAGAAAAAGAGCATAATCTGTCTCAATGAGGGTATCGTGGGCTGGAAAGGGCTTGACCTGAAAGGCTCAAGGTATCATTGTCCCGCTCAGGTATAGGGGATGTGCTGCTCCGACACTGATGAAGCAGCGTCCCATCATGCGGCAGCAGTCCGAGGGTAGTATGGCCAAGACAAACGTAATCATGATCCGTCTCGTTTCTTCTGCAGATACGGGTTATTTCTATGTCACGAAGAAGAATGCCCGTACGGCAACGGGGAAGATGGAAGTACGCAAGTACGACCCGGTTGTGCGCAAGCACGTTGTCTTCCGTGAAGCGAAGATCAAGTAATCGTCATTCCATTTGACGAAAAAGAAAGGCGGCCTTTTGGGGCCGCTTTTTTTTATGTGTCATTGCCCCCAAGCGTGTAGAAACGCCTTGATGGTTTGCAGGGAAACGTGAGGTGAGCGGGGGCAGAGCCCGCTTATCCTGTCTGTCAATAAAGAGAATTTTTCTCACCGTAGGGAATGACCAGATCGCCCTTGCGGCTGCTGTTGAGCATCACTCGGCTCCGTTCATCCAGCATGTCCGGGTCCAGGGCTCTTTCATTCAGCGCCATGACGCGCCGACGCCAGATGTCCTGCTCCTTATGGGCATCCAGCAGGGCGGACTGTGCCTCTGCCTGAAGTTTCTTCTGTCGTTGATAGGCCTCAATACCAAGAGTCCCATGCAGGGCATTCCAGATGAAATAGGCTGTCAGAAGTAGAAAGAGGAGCGGAGCGAATACAGCACCCAGTCCACGCCGTAGCAGAGCGATCATGCAATGGCTCCTCGGTCTTCATGTTGATCAGGTTGAAACGGTTATCACCTTATAAGCGGTTGGTGGGAGAGGCAAGGTATCTGCCGGCCATGCCAGAGAGAAATCTGAAGGGGAGGTATAAAAAAAGCCCCCACCCGTTTCCAGGTGGAGGCCTTTTCCGCAAGTTCAGCCGGGAGAACCGGCTAAACTGCTCCCGTAATTACTTGCGGGCTTTTTTCAGGATGCTGTGACCAGCATACTTGGCGCTCTTGCCCAGCTGCTGCTCAATGCGGATCAGCTGGTTGTACTTGGCCATGCGATCGGAGCGGGAGAGGGACCCGGTCTTGATCTGCCCCGTGTTCACGGCGACGGCGAGGTCGGCAATGGTGCTGTCCTCTGTCTCACCAGAACGGTGGCTCATGACAGTGGTGTAGCCAGCGCGCTGGGCCATTTCCACAGCGTGCAGTGTCTCTGTCAGGGAGCCGATCTGGTTCACCTTCACGAGCAGGGAGTTGGCAACACCCTTCTCGATGCCTTCCTTCAGGCGGGCCGGGTTGGTCACGAAGAGATCGTCACCGACCAGCTGGATGCGGTCACCCAGACGCTCTGTCAGCTCTTTCCAGCCTTCCCAGTCATCTTCAGCCAGACCATCCTCGATGGAGACGATCGGGAACTTCTTGGTCAGTTCCTCAAGGTAGGAGACCATCTCGCTGGAGGAGAAGCTCTTGCCTTCGCCCTTCATCTCGTAACGGCCGTTCTTGTAGAACTCGGTGGAGGCACAGTCGAGAGCGATGGTGATGTCCGTACCGAACTTGTAGCCGGCATCGGCAACGGCCTTCTCAATGTACTTCAGGCCTTCCTCTGTGGACTTCAGGTTCGGAGCAAAACCACCTTCATCACCAACGTTGGTGTTCAGGCCGTTCTTGTGCAGCTCTTTCTTCAGACAGGCGAAGATTTCGGAGCCCATGCGGATGGCTTCAGCAACGGAAGAAGCCCCGACCGGCTGGATCATGAATTCCTGGAAGTCGATGGCGTTGTCCGCATGCTCACCACCGTTGATGATGTTCATCATCGGGACCGGCAGAACATGGGCGAATGTGCCGCCAACATAGCGATACAGCGGCAGGTCCAGCTCTTCAGCTGTAGCACGGGCCACGGCGAGGGACACACCGAGAATGGCATTGGCGCCAAGGCGGCCTTTGTTCGGTGTACCATCAAGGTCGATCATGGCCTGGTCGATGGCGATCTGGTCTTCAGATTCCATGCCACGCAGCTTGTCGGCGATCTCCGTGTTCACGGCGTTGACGGCCTTCAGGACACCCTTGCCGTGGAAGCGTTTTTTGTCGCCATCACGCAGTTCTACAGCTTCGTGGGCACCGGTGGAGGCACCGGAAGGAACAGCGGCACGACCGGTAACACCGGAGGCCAGTTCAACATCTACCTCAACAGTCGGGTTACCACGGCTGTCCAGAATTTCGCGGGCAATAATATCAACAATAGCGCTCAAGGGACTTCTCCTGACTCTATGCGGCGGACCCCGAACGGCCTATTATCAGCCGCAGACCGGATCCGCTTTCGCTCTATTTCAGTCTCAAAATCCGCGCCCGAGGTCAATTAAGATGCGACAATTTCCTGTCACGGCTGCCATGCTTGTTGCGCTTGGCGGCGTTTTTCCCTTTTTGGTGGGGGGCTGGCTGTTTCTGGCGGGTGTGCTGACATCCCTGCCACATCTCAGCCAGATCCTTCTGGCCTATGGGGGATGCCTCCTGCCTTTTTATGGGGCTGTACAGTGGGGTTTGCTGGCCAGCAAACCCACGATCATTCCGCCAAAGGGAGAGAGCCTGCGGGACAGGCGGGCGCTTCTTTCAGGGACGTTTGCGTTTCTCTGGGGGTGGCTTGCCCTCTGCGTAGGCCTGCTGGGAAATCTGCGCACAGGCTTCGGGCTGGAGGCAATCGGCTTTGCAGGAATTTTTGCTCTGGAACGAATCGCCAACCGGCATGGTGACCTGCCGCAGGGATATATCATGGTCCGGGCCATCAGCACCGGTCTGTGCGTGATTGGCTTCCTGTTTGCCCTTCTATCACCGCAAGGCCAGTTTTGAGAGGGAGGAAGGGCCTCTGATCAGAGGCCCTCAGCTTTCACGAGTTCGTCAATCTTTTTGAGTGGGGTCAGCAATGACCGCATTTCAGCAAGGGGGATCATGGTCGGGCCATCACTGGGGGCCGTATCCGGTTCCTGATGGGTCTCGATAAACAGGGCGCTGACACCTGTCGCCAGGGCGGCCCGGGCCAACGGAGCAACGAATTCACGCTGCCCTCCGGTGGCTGTACCCAATCCGCCCGGTTGCTGCACGGAGTGGGTGGCATCGAAGACAACGGGATAGCCGGTGCGCGCCATGATGGGGAGGGCCCGCATGTCGTTGATGAGTGTATTGTAGCCGAAGCAGGTGCCACGTTCGCAGAGCAGGATACGCTCATTGCCGGTAGATTTCAGCTTGTCGACAATGTTCTGCATGTCCTGCGGAGCGAGGAACTGCCCCTTTTTGACATTGATGGCCCGTCCTGTCCGTCCAGCGGCCAGAAGAAGGTCTGTCTGACGGCAGAGAAAAGCCGGAATCTGGAGAACATCCACAGCTTCAGCTGCAGGAGCACACTGTTCCGGTGCGTGAACATCCGTCAGCACAGGAATATTGAAGCGGGACCGGATGTCGGAGAGGATTTTCAACCCTTCCTCCATACCGACACCACGGGCAGCATGGACGGAACTGCGGTTGGCCTTGTCGAAACTGCTTTTGTAAATCAGCTCGATATCCAGCTCCCGACAGAGCCCATGCAGGGCTTCGGCCATGAAGAAGGCGTGATCACGGGATTCGATCTGGCACGGGCCAGCGATCAGCCGGAAGGGCTGATCCTGACCAATGACAAATTTGCCCAGAGGGACGCTCATACATCCTGTTCCCGTGACAGATGTTCTTTTTTTGCAGCGCCGACAAACCCTACGAAAAGCGGGTGCGGGTCGAACGGCTTGGAAAGCAGCTCTGGATGGTACTGCACACCGATAAACCAGGGATGGTCTGGATATTCCACCACCTCGGGCAGAACGCCATCGGGAGACATGCCAGAGAAGCGCAGGGACGTTTTTTCCAGCACGTCACGGTAATGGACGTTGACTTCCCAGCGATGGCGGTGGCGCTCACGGATGTCCGTCCGGCCGTAGACCTCTGCAACACGGGAGCCTTCAACCAGTCTGGCCGGATAGGCACCGACACGCATGGTTCCGCCAAGGTCGCCTCCTTCACGGCGGCGCAGCAGTTCCGTGCCACGGGCCCATTCGGTCATCAGGCCGACCAGTGGCTCATCTGTCGGGCCGAACTCCGTGGAGGAGGCCTTCTTCAGGCCTGCGAGGGAGCGGGCACATTCAATAACGGCCATCTGCATCCCGAAGCAGATTCCAAGGAACGGAATCCGGTTTTCACGGGCATAACGGACAGCGTTGATCTTGCCTTCAGACCCACGTTCGCCAAAGCCGCCCGGCACGAGGATGCCATCCATGCCACGCAGCTGCTCTTCAAGACTGGAGGGGTCTTCCAGTTCTTCTGCATCAATCCAGTTCATATGGACACGGACATCCTGCGAGATGCCACCATGCAGAAGGGCCTCGGCAAGGGACTTGTAGCTGTCCAGCAGGGCCGTATATTTGCCGACGATGCCGATGCGGACTTCGCCTTTCGGCTCCCGAACGCCACGGACGATTTTCTCCCAGCGGGAGAGGTCTGGCGCTGTTTCGAACGGCAGGCCGAAATAACGCAGAACTTCACGATCCATGCCCTGCTCGTGATAGGCGATAGGGCAGGCGTAGATTGTATCGACATCCAGCGCTGCAATTACGGCTTCGGGACGGACATTGCAGAAGCTGGCAATTTTCTGCCGCTCTGTCTGCGGAATGGGACGGTCGGAGCGGCAGAGCAGAATCTGCGGCTGGAGGCCGACATTCTGGAGTTCCTTGACGGAATGCTGGGTCGGCTTGGTTTTCAGCTCACCAGCGGAGGGAATGTAAGGCAGGAGGGTCAGGTGAACACACATGGTGTTCTCATGCCCCAGATCATTGCGGAGCTGGCGGATGGCTTCCAGGAAAGGAAGACTCTCAATGTCGCCAACCGTGCCGCCGATTTCAACCAGGACAAAATCGTAGCCATCCGTATCGGTAACCACGGCTTCCTTGATGGCATCCGTGATGTGCGGAATGACCTGGACCGTAGCCCCGAGGTAATCGCCACGGCGTTCCCGGGCGATGACATCGGAGTAAATGCGGCCCGTCGTGGTGTTGTCGGAGCGACGGGCATGAACACCCGTAAAACGCTCGTAATGACCGAGATCGAGGTCGGTCTCGGCACCGTCATCAGTGATGAACACCTCACCATGCTGATACGGGCTCATCGTGCCCGGATCAACATTCAGATAAGGGTCCAGCTTCCTGATGCGGACCTTGTGCCCACGAGCCTGGAGGAGGGCAGCCAGAGCCGCCGAAGCGATACCTTTACCGAGGGAGGATACAACCCCACCCGTCACAAAAACAAAGCGCGTCATGGGAGGCCCTTATATAGTGAAGAGGGGGGGAAGGGGAAGCAGATTATGTACTCCGCTTCCCCCAAAAATGGCCTCAGGGATGCTGTGGCTGGGACGGCGCTGTCGGAGCCGCTGGAGCTGCTGGTTGGCTGGCAGGAGGATGGGCCAGAATGTCCCGCGTGTTGCCACCGCTGGAGGCCCCACGGTTCAGCACGGCCAGACACAGGCAGAGAATCATGAAAATGGCAGCCAGAACGGCCGTACCGCGGGTCAGCAGGGTGGCTGTCCCCCGGCCGGACATGAAGGAGCCAAGTCCCTGACTGCTGCCAACGCCGAGACCACCGCCTTCGCTACGCTGGATCAGGATAATGCCGATGAGGGCCAGGGCAACCAGAACAGTGAGGATAAGCAGTAATGTGGTCATGCAGTCAGGTCCAACAGGTTATGGGGAAGGCTGAGGCGTTGTTGCTTCAGCCGCAGCGCCAATGATGTCCAGGAAGCTTCGTGCCTCGAGGCTGGCACTGCCGACAAGCACCCCATCCACTGCCTCTATGGACATGATGGAGGGAGCCTGCACGGAAGTTACAGACCCGCCATACAGGACCGGAACACGAATGTCATCCGTCATGAGTCTCATTGGCAGCAGAGCACGGATCAGCTGGAGCTTTCTCTGGAGCTCTTCCCGGGAGGGTGTGATACCACTGCCGATGGCCCAGACAGGCTCATAGGCCACGATTCCACGGAAGCCCCGTGTCAGGGAGCCCTCAATCTGTGTGGAAAGTACGCTGGCGGCCCGACCTTCGTTCCGTTCAGCCAGATGTTCGCCAATGCAGACGATTGGCGTCAGTCCGGCTGCCGTGGCGGCCTTGACCTTCTGACGGATGACTGCGTCCGTCTCCCCATGGTTCTGGCGCCGTTCGGAATGCCCCAGGATGACATAGCGTGCTCCCATGTCCCGGATCATCGGGGCGGAAATATCCCCCGTGAAGGGCCCGGAGGAGGCCGGGTAACAGTCCTGTGCCCCCAGGGCCAGCTGCTCGTGGGGCAGGCAGACTTCCTTCAGGGCCTGATGGACACCATCGAGCTGCGTGAAAGGCGGACAGATGATGGTGTGAAGGTGGGCTGGCGGCGGGGCTTCTTTCATGCCATGGGCAATGTCCCGTGCGAGCTGTAGGCCGTGCTCGTGGCGAGCCTGCATTTTCCAGTTCCCAATGACGAATTTGGGTACGGTGGTCATTCTGCTCTCCCCGGTCGGCACGATGCATCCACTGCGCATGAGCAGAGAAGGGACACGCCGTGCTGGTCAATCTGTGTCGGCATCTCTATGCTGGGGCAGCTTAGCGGGTTTTCCCGGCTAATGCTATTCTGCCATCAGTAAAGTGATATGCGTCTTCGATGATTACTGCCCTGCGTCATTTCCTGGTTGACTCCTGGCTCGGCCGGGTGATCGCCTTAATGGTTTTCGTGTCTTTTGTTGTACTGGGAGGCACCTTTTTTGGGCTGGGCGGCGGCATGGCCGGTCTGGGCGGTGATACCGTGGTGCAGGTCGGAGCACACAAGATCACCCCTGCCGAGTTTCAGAAAGCCATCCAGAATCAGGTTGCCTCTGTCCTTCAGCAGACGGGTGGTTCGGCTGAATTCCTGAAGACCCCGCAGGGACGGCAGGAGATCGGCCATACGGCCCTGCGCAGTCTCATTCTGGTGCATGAGGGAGAACTGGCTGGCAGGCGGAATGGCCTCAATCCTGGGGATGAAACGATTCGTGGGGTTGTTTTTGCCATGCCGGATTTCCAGGATCCCAGTGGCCGCTTTGACCCGCAGAAGATGGAGGCGGTGCTCGGGCGTAACAATATGAGCCATCAGGATCTGACGCAGGAAGTACGGCGCATGCTTTATGGTAGTGCCACTCTGCTTGCATTCGGTAAAACCGTGCAGCCCCCGGCGCAGGAGCTGGATTGGCTGATGAACTATATCGGTCATGGCGCCGTGGTGGATATGGTGCGTCTGCCGTTCTCTCTGGGAGAGGTGTCTGTCCAACCGACTGATGGGCAGCTGAAGCGTTATTATCAGAACCATCTCTGGCAGTTCCGGCAGCCGGAGTACCGTCATGCCCGGATCGTGATCATGACGGCAGGCAGTGTCGCAAAGACGATCCAGATTTCTGATGAGGACCTTCAGGCGGCATACAGGATGAAGATGCAGGACCCCGCCGAGGCGGCCCGGCATAACAGTCCGGAACTGCGCTCCATTGAGGTGCTGGCCGTGACGGATGAGGCTACGGCAAAGAGTCTGGCGGCAGCATGGCGGGGAGGGCAGTCTTGGGCGGCTTTGCAGAAGCAGCACCCTAAAGCCATTCCTGCCACGTTGAATGACGCCCGTCTGACCGATCTGCCTGATGAGGCCTTGGGCAAGGCAGCGTTTGCCACGCCGGAGGGTCATGTTTCTGCGCCTGTTCATACGGCCGCTGGCTGGAGCGTGGTACATGTGCTGTCCGTCAAGCCTGCGAGACATGCCAGTTTTGAAAGCCTGAAGGACAGTCTCCGTGAGGATCTGGCCAATGAACGGGCGACGGCCATGCTGAAGGACCGTCAGAGAGCCTTTGAGGAGGCCGTGGCCGGGTCTGTCACGCTGGACAAGGTTCCGGCCGACATTGGTGCTTTCCCTCTGGAAGGCAGTCTGGATTCCCATGGCAATCTGCCGGGCGGGGAGCCTGCTCCTTTGCCGGGTGATGCCGCCCTGCGTCAGGCTCTGATAGAGCAGGTCTTCAGTCAGAAGAAAGATGAGCCGCCGCATGTCGTGACCGGACCGGATGGCAGTGCTTTTGCCGTGCTGGTGGATGGTGTCACGCCGGGCAGGCAGGAGCCGTACGAGGCCGTGCAGCAGGCCGTCAAGGATGCCTGGCTGGCGGATGCCCGGAAACACGCCACTGAGCAGAGGGTCACCGCCCTGTATCAGCAGGCGAAAAAAGAGGGGCTGCGTCAGGCTCTGGCAGGACAGAAAGAGGGAGCCATGCTCCAGAAGGATGAGCATTTTTCTCGCCTCCAGCTGCGGAACGATGTGCCCGCCCTCATTCTCAGGGCGGCGCTTGAGCAGAAACAGGGACAGACAGCCATGCTCCAGGAGGGAGATGGCTACTGGCTTGTCAATGTGACAGGGCAGTATGCGGAATCACCGACCATGATGCAGGCCATCCGGCAGCGTCAGGCAAGCCTGATAGCCGGGGCTTACCGCAATGATCTTCAGGAGACGCTGGGCATGTCCTATACCCGGGAGGCTCCTCCCCGTCATTTCAATGCAGCTCTGTTCAGTGATGTGAACGAGAGGGTGCTGAGCATGATTTCAGGAAGGTTGGGCCAGCAGTGAGCAGGATATTACATAGGGTAGAAGCAGCCGATCTGCTGACACCGCTCTCGGTTTTTCTCCGTCTTTCCCGTCTGGTGGATGATCCGTACCGCCTCTTTTTCGAGAGTGTGGAGGGAGGCGCTGCCAGAGGGCGGTATTCCATCATAGCCCTGCTGCCGGATACGATCTGGCGCTGCAAGGATGGTCAGGCATTCCGTGATGGAAGGCCGGAAGAGGCGGCTCCATTGGTGTCGCTGAAGGCTCTGCTTGATGAGAGCCGTATGGACCTGCCGGAGGGGTTGCCCCCGATGATTGGCGGTGTCTTTGGCGTGCTGGGCTATGACATGGTCCGGCAGATGGAAGACCTTCCCAACCCGCCGCCGAATGACCTGGACCTGCCAGAAGGGGTGATGATCCGTCCCCGGCTGTTTGCTGTGTTCGATACGGTGCGGGACGAGCTGATTCTGGCCACCCCGTTGCGTGATGGCATGGCCAGGGCAGAAGGGGAGGCGCTGCTGGAGAAGGCTGTGGCCGCTCTGCGGCAGCCCGTTGCTGACCCGGCAGAGACCCTGCCAGAGGGAACCCGGCTGGCGGAGCCTGTTTCCAACATCATGCATGAGGCTTTTCTCCAGAAGGTGAGGACGGCGCAGGATTATATTGCAGCGGGTGATGCCTTCCAGATTGTTCCGAGCCAGCGTTTCACGACAGCGTTTCCCCTGTCGTCACTGGCCCTGTATCGCAGTTTGCGGCGCATCAATCCGGCACCGTTCCTGTTTTTGATGGAGCTGGGTGAATTCACCCTCGTAGGGTCGTCCCCGGAGATTCTGGTGCGGATGCGGGATGGTATCGTAACGGTCCGTCCTCTGGCCGGAACCCGGCCCCGCGGGCGGGATCGGGCCCATGATCTGGCACTGGAGAAAGAGCTGCTCGCTGATGGCAAGGAGCTTGCCGAGCATCTCATGTTGATCGACCTGGGCAGGAACGACGTGGGGCGTGTGTCCCAGCTCGGGACCGTGGAGGTGCCCGACCGTTTCGTGGTGGAGCGCTACAGCCACGTCATGCATATTTCATCGACCGTGACGGGCCGGGTGAAGCCGGGGTGCGGGGCGCTGGATGCTCTCTCGGCTGCTTTCCCGGCGGGAACGCTGACCGGGGCGCCGAAGATACGCACCATGGAAATCATTGACGAGCTGGAGCCCACCCGGCGTGGCCCTTATGCCGGGTGTGTCGGCTATTTCGGAGCGGATGGTGACATGGATACCTGCATCGGTCTGCGCATGGCCCTGCTGAAGGATGGCCAGATGCATGTGCAGGCCGGTTGCGGTGTCGTGGCGGAATCTGACCCTGAGGCGGAATATCAGGAGACGAGAGCCAAGGCCCGGGCGCTCTTCACTGCTGCGGAGGCGGCCATTGGTCAGGCTGTTCATAATGGGCAGCAGGCGTTTTCTGGGGCAGGGGGGTGTAATTCCTCATCCCGCACATCATCTGAGAAAGCAGATATGACCTCTGGATGTGAGGAGAGAGTCAGATGATCCTGCTGATTGATAACTATGACAGTTTCACTTTCAATCTGGTGCATCATTTCGGAGCACTGGGTGTGGAATGTGCGGTGAAACGGAATGATGCGCTGACCGCAGACCGGGCGCTGGAGATGAAACCCTCTGCCATTGTGCTGTCTCCCGGCCCCTGTTCCCCCGATGAAGCGGGTATCTGCTGTGAGCTGATTGAAAAAGCAGCGGGGAAGGTCCCCGTGCTGGGTGTCTGTCTGGGCCACCAGTCCATTGGGCAGGTCTTCGGGGCGAAGGTCGTCCGGTCTGCCGTGCCGATGCATGGCAAGATCAATGCCATCCATCACGATGGCAGCGGGGTCTTTGCCGGACTGCCCGACCCGGTGGATATGGTGCGCTATCACAGCCTGACGCTGGACCCGGACAGCATACCGGATTCGCTCATCGTCAATGCAAGGACGGAGGATGGTGTCATCATGGGGGTCCGTCACCGGGAGCATCCGATCCATGGTGTGCAGTTCCACCCTGAAAGCATTGCCTCCAATTCCGGGCGTGACCTTCTGGCCAACTTTTTGCGACTGGCCAATGTTCTTCCGCAGAAAGAGGGTGCAACTGGCTGATGGGCGGGCAGGAGAAGCCATTTGCGTCTTTTCTCAGGAAAGTCGCCGCCAGAAAGGAGCTGGATGTTTCTGAGGCGGAGCAGGCTTTCAGGCTCATCATGCAGGGAGCCGTTTCGGATATTGAACTTGCCGCTTTCCTGATGGCCCTTCAGATGCGGGGAGAGACCGTTGAGGAGCTTTCAGGTGCTGTGCAGGCCGTGCGGCAGAGTATGCAGGCCTTGCAGAACGTGCCGGATGACACGGTGGATGTCTGCGGCACAGGGGGCGATGGCCTGGGAACATTGAATGTCTCCACAGCCACGGCCTTTGTTCTGGCTGGGCTGGGCGTGCCCGTGGCCAAGCACGGGGGGCGGGCCCTGTCTTCCCGGGCCGGGGCAACGGATGTTCTGGAAGCTCTGGGGATTCCTGCCGATGCGGACCATGCCCGGCAGGAAAAACGTCTGAGGCAGGAAAATCTCGCTTTTCTGGCAGCGCCGTTCCATCACCCGGCCATGCGTGTGGCTGCACCTGTTCGCAAACAGCTTGGTTTCAGGACACTCTTCAACCTTCTGGGGCCGCTCTGCAATCCGGCGCGGGTCCGGCGGCAGCTGGTGGGCGTGTTTGATGAAGTCTGGTGCCGGCCAGTGGCCCGGGTGCTGGGTGAGCTGGGGGCTGTTTCCGCTTGGGTTGTGCATGGTCATACGGATGAAGGCGGAATTGATGAACTGACTCTCGCCGGCCCAACACACAATGATGTGTGGGAGAATGGGGAGATCATTTCTTTTGACCTGACACCGGAAATGGCCGGTCTGCCGCATTACGGCATTGCCGCCCTGAAGGGGGGAGACCCCATCTGCAATGCCCAGCGCATGAGGGCTCTTTTTGCAGGAGAAACAGGCTGTTATCGGGATACGGTGCTGTTGAATGCAGCTGTTGGCCTGCATGTTGCCGGGCGGGGGAATCTGCTTGAGAGTGGCCGTCTCTCTGTTCCCGCTCTGAGGCGCAACGTGGCCGAGGCAGCCCGCTCCCTTGATGAAGGGCTGGCCCGGAAGGCTTTAATCCGGGCTCAAACGGGTGTAAGTGCTCAGGACTGAACGCTAGAACCGTTCGGTAATGTTCCAAGGTAAAGATTCAGGACGATCATGATTTTTTTGCCACAGCGGTCGATGGCTGCTTTTGCCCCTGCAGAGGATGGTGGACAGGTTCCGGCTTCTGATGTCCCTTCAAATGGTGATGCACAGGAGGCGGTAGCGTCGGAAGTCTCCCAGCCTGCCACATCAGGTAGCGGGGAGAGCGGCGGTGATGTGCTGGAGCGCATCTGTGCCCGGACCCGCCTTGATGTCGAGCAGCGGATGCAGGTGATGCCGCTGAAGGAGATTGCTGCCAAGGCAAAGGAAGTCTCCATGCCGACCCGTGGGTTTGGTCAGGCCCTTCAGCATATTACGGCTGACAGGCGTGTGGGACTCATCGCAGAGGTGAAAAAAGCATCTCCATCGGCAGGAATCCTGCGGCCTGAGTATGATCCGGCGCAGATCGCCCGGTCCTATCAGAATGCTGGGGCAAGCTGTATTTCCGTTTTGACGGAAGGGTCCTGTTTCCACGGGAGTGCGGAAGACCTTCAGGCCGTCCGTGCTGCATGCAGCCTTCCGATCCTGCGGAAGGATTTCATCCTTGAGCCATGGCAGGTTCATGAGAGCCGCCTCATCGGGGCGGACTGCATCCTGCTTATCATGGCCGCCCTGAAGGAAGATGAGGCTGTTGAGCTGATCGCTCTGGCCCGTGGTCTGGACATGGATGTGCTGCTTGAGGTGCACAACGAAGAAGAGCTGAATCGGGCGCTTGCTTATGACAGTTTCCTGATCGGCATCAACAACAGGAACCTCAAGACATTGAAGACGGACATTCAGACGACGCTGGACCTTGCTCCGCAGGTTCCGCCGGATCGTCTTGTCGTGTCCGAGAGTGGCATTGCCACGCCGGATGATCTGGCCAAGGTTGGCGAGGCAGGGTGCAGTGCCGTTCTGGTCGGAGAATCACTGTTGCGTGAGGAAGATCCGGGGCTTGCAGCCCGCAGGCTGCTCGGTTTCTGAAAAGAGTACCGGTCCGGTATAAAAAATGGTTGGAGGGGGTCTCGGATAGCTAGCTTTTGGAAGGGACTGTTGTTACAAGTCCGCCCTATCTGAAATCGTCAACCGCGGGAGAGTGTCATGGGTTCTATGACGGACGCGCCGAACCGGCAGAATGGCCCGGCGCTATCACGGGAGGAAATGGAGCGTGCCTACAGGGAAATGCTCCTTGTGCGTCGCTTCGAGGAAAAGGCCGGCCAGCTGTACGGCATGGGGCTGATCGGTGGCTTCTGCCATCTTTATATCGGTCAGGAAGCTGTTGTGGCTGGTATCGGTCTCGCCATGAAGAAGGGCGACCGTTCCATCACCTCCTATCGTGATCACGGGCAGATGCTGGTGGCTGGCATGACGGCCCGTGGCGTCATGGCGGAGCTCACAGGCCGTTCAGGGGGGTATTCCCACGGCAAGGGTGGCTCCATGCACATGTTTTCAAAGGAACAGGAGTTCTACGGAGGGCATGGTATTGTCGGAGCGCAGGTGGCCATCGGGACCGGCCTTGCCCTGACGAGTGCCTACAAGAAGGATGGTGCCGTTTCCATCGTGTATTTCGGTGAGGGTGCGTCCAATCAGGGGCAGGTTTATGAGAGCTTCAATCTCGCCGCCCTGCACAAGCTTCCCTGCCTTTATGTGATCGAGAACAACCGTTACGGCATGGGGACTTCCATTGAGCGCTCCTCCGCCTCCAAGGACCTCTCGAAGAATGCCGCTCCGTGGGGAATTCCATCCCGTAAGGTGGATGGCATGGATGTGGCCGCCGTTTATCAGGCCGCCAAGGAAGCCATGGAGCATTGCCGCTCCGGCAAGGGGCCGTTCCTGCTGGAGATGGAAACTTACCGCTATCGTGGCCATTCCATGTCAGACCCGGCGAAGTACCGCCAGCGGTCCGAGGTGGACGAGATGCGCCGGACACGTGACCCGATCGAAACGCTGAAAGCAGAAATGATCAAGCACGGGATTGATGAAGCCTTCTTCAAGGCAGTGGAACAGGATGTGAAGGCCACTGTGAAGGATGCTGCCGAATTTGCAGAAACCAGCCCTGAGCCGGATGCATCCGAGCTCTGGACCGACGTTCTGGTGGGGGAATAACTCATGGCCTCTCCTATTCTCATGCCTGCTCTCTCCCCGACGATGGAGGAGGGAACACTGGCCCGCTGGGTCAAGAAAGAAGGTGATGTGGTCAAGCCCGGCGAAGTGATCGCCGAGATCGAGACCGACAAGGCCACCATGGAAATGGAAGCCGTCGAGGAAGGCGTTCTGGGGCGCATCCTCGTCACCGAGGGAACGGACCACGTGGCGGTGAACACGCCCATCGCCGTCCTGCTGGAGGAAGGTGAGGACGCTTCTGCAGCGGACGGGCTGGACCTCGGTCCCAAGGCTGGCTCTGCTTCCAAGGTGGAAAAGAACGTTCCTGCCCAGACGCCCGCACCACAGGCTCCGGCCAGCACCTCCACGACCGATCTGGTCGAGCCTGAATGGGGGGAGACGGCCGAGATCACCGTGCGTGAGGCTCTGCGTGATGCCATGGCTGCCGAGATGCGTCGTGATGAGGACGTGTTCCTGCTCGGTGAGGAAGTGGCCCAGTATCAGGGTGCCTACAAGGTCAGTCAGGGCCTTCTGGATGAATTCGGTGCAAAGCGTGTCATGGATATGCCCATCACGGAGCATGGCTTCACCGGCATGGCCGTTGGTGCCGCCCTGTCCGGTGTGAAGCCGATCGTCGAATTCATGACGATGAACTTCTCCCTTCAGGCTGTGGACCACATCATCAACTCTGCCGCCAAGACACGTTACATGTCCGGTGGTCAGATGTCCTGTCCGATCGTGTTCCGTGGTCCCAACGGAGCAGCGGCCCGTGTCGGGGCGCAGCATTCCCAGTGCTTTGGCAGCTGGTATGCCCACATTCCGGGCCTGAAGGTCGTGGCCCCGTGGTCTGCGGCAGATGCCAAGGGCCTGCTCCGTGCCGCCATCCGTGATCCGAACCCGGTCGTGGTTCTGGAAAACGAGATCATGTACGGCAAGAAGTTCCCATGCCCGGTGGATGAGGATTTCATCCTGCCGATCGGCAAGGCCAAGATCGAGCGTGAAGGCAAGGATGTGACGCTGGTCGCTTTCTCCATCATGGTTGGCGTGGCTCTGGAAGCTGCCGAGCTTTTGGCCGAGCAGGGCATTGAGGCCGAGGTGATCAACCTGCGGACCCTGCGTCCGCTCGATACGGAAACGATCATCAAGAGCGTGAAGAAGACGAGCCGCATCGTGTCGGTGGAAGAAGGCTGGCCGGTTGCGGGCATCGGGTCCGAAATCTGCACGGTTGCCGTCGAGCAGGCCTTTGACTGGCTGGATGCCCCTCCGGCCCGTGTCTGCGGGCTGGATATTCCTCTCCCTTATGCAGCAAATCTGGAGAAGCTGGCCCTGCCCAAGCCGGAATGGATTGTTGAGGCTGTGCGCAAGCAGTTTGGAGACTGAAACCGATGGCAATCAATATTTTAATGCCGGCCCTGTCTCCGACCATGACGGAAGGTACTGTCGCCCGTTGGCTTAAAAAAGAGGGTGACATGGTCCAGTCCGGCGATGTGATCGCCGAGATCGAGACCGACAAGGCGACCATGGAAGTGGAAGCGGCGGATGAGGGGATTCTTGGGAAGATCCTCATTCCGGAAGGGACCGAGCATGTGGCCGTGAAAACCCCGATCGCCATTCTGGTGGATGAGGGGGAAGATGTTCCGGAGGCTCCGGCTGCCGGGGCAAAGCCGGAACTGGAAAAGAAGGCCGGAGTAAAGGACGAGACTCCCGCCCCGATTGAGATTTCCTCTTTCGACCCGGACAAGAAGCCGGCTGCACCTGAAAAAGGCAAAGGGGAGCGCATCTTCATTTCTCCTCTGGCCCGTCGCATTGCCAAGGAGCATGGGGTTGATATTGCCAGCCTGGCAGGGACAGGCCCCAATGGCCGCATCCTGCGGCGTGACGTGGAGAAGGCGAAGGGGCAGAAGCCTGCCCCGGCTGCGTCGTCTGCGGCCGCTCCGGCAGCTGGTCATGTGGAGCATGTGAAGCATTCCGGGATGCGGAAGGTGATTGCCCGCCGCCTGACGGAATCCAAGACACAGGTGCCGCATTTCTATGTCTCTGTTGATATCGAGCTGGATGCCCTGCTGTCCCTGCGCAGCCGCCTGAACAAGGCTCTGGAGGCAGAGGGCTGCAAGATTTCTGTCAATGACATGATGATCAAGGCCGTGGCTCTTGCCCTGAAGAAGCTGCCGGGCCTGAACGTCCAGTTCACCGAGACCGAGATGCTGCATTTCGAGGATGTGGACATTTCCATGGCCGTCTCCGTGCCGGATGGGCTGGTGACGCCGGTCATCCGGCAGGCTGACCGCAAGAGCCTCAGGGAGATCAGTCAGGAGGCCCGCAGTCTTGCGACCCGTGCCCGTGATGGCAAGCTCTCGCCTGAGGACTATCAGGGTGGAACGTTCTCCATTTCCAACATGGGCATGTTTGGCGTGAAGGACTTCGCTGCCATCATCAATCCGCCGCAGGCTGGCATCCTTGCGGTTGCTTCGGGTGAGAAACGCCCCGTGGTGCGGGATGGTGAGCTGGCCGTAGCAACCGTCATGACGGCCACGCTCTCGGTGGATCATCGTGCCGTGGATGGTGCTCTTGGTGCGCAGTGGCTCAATACGCTGCGTGACCTCATTCAGAACCCTTATTCTCTGGTGCTTTGATCATGTCCGACCTTTTTGATCTTGTTGTGATCGGTGGTGGCCCGGGGGGCTATGTGGCCGCACTGCGGGCCAGCCAGCTTGGCATGAATGTGGCTCTGGTGGAGAGCACCCACATGGGTGGCGTGTGCCTCAACTGGGGCTGCATCCCCACCAAGGCCTTGCTGCGCTCCGCCGAGGTGTATCATACGCTCGGCCATCTCCAGGAGTACGGTCTTTCTGCCAACCAGCCGTCCTTTGACCTCGCAGCCATTGTGAAACGGTCCCGTGGCGTGGCGGAGCGGATGGGGAAGGGCGTGGCCCATCTTCTGAAGAAAGCCAAGGTCACGACCTTTGATGGCCGTGGCAGGCTGGCCGGTCGTGCTGGTGAGGCGCATAAGGTCTCCATCACGAAGGATGGCAAGGAAACGGCCCAGATCCGTGCGCCTCATGTCATTCTGGCCACCGGGGCACGGGGGCGTCAGCTTCCCGGGCTTGAGACGGACGGCAAGCTTGTCTGGGGTGCCCGTGAGGCCATGACGCCGGATACGCTGCCCAAGCGGCTTCTGGTCATCGGTTCTGGTGCCATTGGCATCGAGTTTGCCTCTTTCTATCGTGATCTTGGCTGTGAGGTCACGATTGCTGAAGTGGCTGACCGTATCCTCATGACCGAGGATGCCGAGATCAGCGCACAGGCGCACAAGGCGTTCGAGAAGCGTGGCATGACCATCCATACGGGTGCGAAGGTTGGTCCGCTGAAGAAGGGGGCCAATGAGGTCTCCACCACGATCGAGACGGCAAAAGGCAAGGTTGACCTGACGGTGGATCGTGTGATCTGCGCCGTGGGCATCGTCGGTAACGTGGAAGACCTCGGCCTCGAGGGGACGAAGGTCAAGGTGGACCGTTCGCACATCCAGACGGACGAGTTCTGCCGCACGGGTGAGCCGGGCATCTATGCCATCGGTGACGTGGCGGCTCCGCCGTGGCTGGCCCACAAGGCAAGCCATGAAGGTGTGATCTGCGTCGAGAAGATCAGCGGACGCTCTCCGGAGCCTCTCCATGCCCGCAACATTCCGGGCTGCATCTATGCCCGTCCGCAGGTGGCTTCCGTGGGGCTGAGCGAGGAGAAGGCCAAGGCAGAGGGCTACAAGGTCCGTGTCGGGCGGTTCCCCTTCCTGGCCAACGGCAAGGCCGTGGCCATGGGTGAGCCTGAAGGCATGACCAAGACGGTCTTTGACGCCGAGACGGGCGAGCTGCTCGGTGCCCATATGATCGGCTCCGAAGTTACGGAGATGATCCAGGGGTATGTCATTGCCCGTACGGGCGAGCTGACCGATGCTGAGCTGATGGAAACGGTCTTCCCGCATCCGACCATCTCGGAGACGATGCACGAAGCCGTTCTTGCCGCTTATGAGGGTGCTCTGCACATCTGATTCATGGTCCAGCGTATCGTCATCAATCATCAGCGGGAGCGTATGGCGGCCATACGGCATCCTGAGAAGGCTCACCGGCCGGACAACCCCATCCAGAAGAAACCTTCATGGATCAGGGTGAAGGCTCCAGGGAGCAATCCCGTCTATGATGAGACAAGAGAGCTGATGCGCACGCATGGCCTGGCGACCGTCTGCGAGGAAGCAGCCTGCCCGAATATCGGGGAGTGCTGGTCCCAGCGCCATGCGACCATGATGATCATGGGTGAGATATGCACGAGGGCCTGTGCCTTCTGCAATGTCACGACGGGCCTTCCCAACCGGCTGGACCCTGATGAACCTGCCCATGTGGCGGAGGCTGTGGCCAAGCTGGGGCTGAAGCATGTGGTCATCACATCGGTGGACCGTGATGACCTGCCTGATGGCGGGGCGCAGCATTTTGCCGATGTGATCGCTGCCATCAGGGCTGCGTCGCCCGGTACGACCATAGAAATCCTGACACCCGATTTCCTGCGGAAGCCGGGTGCGCTGGAGGTGGTCGTGGAAGCCCGGCCGGATGTGTTCAACCACAATATCGAGACGGTGCCCCGGCTCTATCCGGGGATACGCCCGGGGGCCCGTTATTATCAGTCAGTCCGTCTTCTGGATGAGGCCAAGAAGCTTGATCCGTCCATCTTCACGAAGTCCGGCATGATGCTGGGGTTGGGTGAAGAGAAGATGGAGGTGGCGCAGGTGATGGATGATTTCCGGATTGCCGATGTCGATTTTCTGACACTGGGTCAGTATCTCCAACCCACTGTCAAACATGCGGCAGTGAAAGCCTTCGTCACGCCTGATGAATTTGCTGATTACGGTGCCATGGCCCGGGCGAAGGGGTTCCTTCAGGTCAGCTCGTCTCCGCTGACCCGGTCCTCCTATCATGCGGACCGGGACTTTGCCGAGCTGCGTGAGGCCCGGGAACGTCGTTTGAAAAAGGGTCAGGGCTGATGCCGACACACGCTGAACAGAGAGTGATTCCCTATTCTGCTGAGCAGCTTTTTGATCTGGTAGCTGATGTTGGCAAGTATCCCGAGTTTCTGCCCTGGTGCGTGCGATCGGTCGTTCGGTCACGTATGGAAGACGAGCTGCTGGCCGACCTGACAATCGGCTTCGGACCGTTCAGGGAAAGCTATACGAGCCGTGTGCGGCTGGAGCGTCCCCATCGTATCGTCGTGGGGTATGAGCGTGGTCCTTTCAAACATCTCAAGAATGTCTGGACCTTCACACCGGAGGGGCAGGGCTGCCGTGTCGATTTCTTTGTGGATTTTGAGTTCCGGTCCCGCCTTCTGAGGAATGCCATTGGCATGGTCTTCAATGAGGGGGTCCGCTTGATGGTCAAGGCTTTTATTACCCGGGCTGGGGCAATCTATGGGCCTCCCGGAGGGAATGCAGGCTGACAGGACCAGCAGACGAAAGATCTGTTGCCCGGTCTGGATGGGGTGGACTTACAGACCTGTTTTTTATGTAATATTTCTTTTAGTGCTGTGTGGATTGTTTTGCAGAAGTATTCGTCCTACACTGCCCCCGTCGTCACATGGAAGGACGATTGAGGAGGATTTATGAAGAAACTGTCTCTCTCTGCTGTCGCTCTGATCGGCCTGACAGCTGCTGCTGCTCCGGCTTTTGCTGCTGATGCCCATCATGCTCGCCATCACCATCATCATGGCAAGAAGTGCAACATGAAGCATGGCCAGAAGAAGGAAGACGGCAAGGCTCCGCAGGCTACTGAAGATCTGAACGCATCTTCCCTGCAGAAGTCCCAGCCTGCAGCTCCGGCTCCGGAAGCAGCTCCGGCCCAGCCTGCGGCTCCGGCTCCGGAAGCAGCTCCGGCCAACTGATCCAGGCCTGTTTCTGGCAGTGGAAAAGCGGTCCCGTCTGGGACCGCTTTTTTTATGATTCGTCCCTAAAAGATCAATGGGGCAGGAGAAGTGCGTAAAGGGACATGTCCGTGGTGATGTGCTCGATATAGACTCGTGTTTCCTTATAGGGGATGAGGAGAATCCAGCGCAGCAGACTGTCTTCATCTTCACGTGTTGGAGACGTGGGGCTGCCTATTTCGTCCTGCCACTGCCTGGAGCGGCCAGGCCCGGCATTGTAGGCAGCCAGTGCGTAGGGCAAAACCTGACCGAACTGGGCCTGAAGGTCCTCCATGAAAAGGCTGCCGATCATCGTGTTGATGTTGGGGTCCAGCAGGTCGGCAGGGGATGTCAGCTGATACGGTAGAGCATGGCGTTTTGCTGTCCGGATGGCTGTTGGCAGGAGAAGCTGCGTGAGGCCAAGTGCATGGCGGGGGCTGACAGCGTATTCATCCATGCTGCTTTCCTGGCGGATCAGGGCTGGCATGAGGCTCGGGGGCAGGGAAGTGGGGACCATGACACGGGGTGACGGATAGCCTCCCGGATAGAAGGCGATACCCTGCCGGGCCAGCTGTCGGGCCACGAGGATGGCAGGCTTGGGCAGGCCAAGTCTGGTTGAAAGGCGTGCTATGGCTGGCTGCCCCGCCCGGTCATCCTGTGTCCTGCCCTGAAGATAGGTCAGGAACAGGGTAGCATTCTGGTTGTCACCAGCCTGTTGCAGCCGTGTTGCGGCTGCCATCAGATCAGGTCGTGGCGACTTTCCTGCTGGTGGCATGGGGGGCAGAGCAGCCAGTTGCTGTTTCAGCAGTGCGAGGAAACGCATGTCCCGGTTGGTGGCCGAGAGAAATGCTGTGTGCGTCAATCGTGCCAGAGCCATTTGGCCGTAAAAGGTGGTCGGCAGGGTTGCTGCTTTCCTGAAGAGTGGTCCGGCCTGGTCCGGGTGCTGGCTTTCCAGACTTCGGGCCTGCCAGTAGAGCCCTGCGGCCCGGTGGTTCAGGTCTGTTTCTGCTGCCAGAGCCTTGAAATGTGGTGCAGCCCGGTTGGGGTCATGCAGCAGCATGAGGGCGATATATCCGGCCATCATGTGGCTGTCTTCGGTCTGGCTGGAGGCAGGTATGGTGTCCAGCAGGGCAAAACCCGTCAGTGCGGCATCATGTCTGCTGGAGCGTAACAGGGCCCGGACAAAATTTGTACGCTCGTCCTGCCATTGTGTGACCGTCGGCAGGGAGAGGGCACCGACGGACGTTGTGGGAAGCGGTTGCTGCCAGAGCTGGATGGCTTCATCCAGCCGGTCGTGAAGGCGCAGATATTTCAGTCGATAATAAACCAGCATGGCATCGCTGGAGGCATCCGTATTCTGGAAGGCAGCATCGGCGTCAGCCGTGGCAAAACGGTTGGCCAGCCGTGCTGTGAGGACAGGACGCAGAGCAGGAGGTGTTCGTTGAAGCTGCTCCCTGGCAAGGGTGACCGGGCCGTTGCGTTCCAGCCGCTCGTAGCGTTTCAGTTCATCATCGGCTGTCAGATGGGCTGAAAAACGGGTAAGGAAAAGCCCCTGTTCTGCCGGACCCATGTCTGTTTCCCGCCAGAGCCGACGTGCCTGGGTTGGGAGGTCCGGCAGAAAGGAGGCACAGGCGGCGAGAAGATCACTGCGCATGATGGGGAAGGCAGGACACAGGGCCTGACGTGCCTGCGCCGATGTTTCCATCAGCATGGCCCGTTCATACCGGCTTTCGATGCGTTTCTGCAACGGCCAGGCAGGTTGCTGGCGGAGAAAAGCCGCATAACGCTGGGCTGGGTAGGCCGTGCCTCCCGGGGCCGTCAGCGCTTTCCATTCATCCAGCCGGGATGGAGACGATGCGGATGGAACAGAAGGGGAAAGGCCGAGCTCTGCTTCCAGTGATCTGGAAGTGTCGCCCCATGCTGTCACGGCCGGAGCAGAACAGGCGAGGGCCAGAACGCATCGGAGGATTGTCCGACCCGGTCTGCCTGGCGGTTTAATGGACGTTCGGAAAGCGGATATCATGATAGCCTTGGTAAAGAAGGTGCAGGCTGAGGCCGAGCATGATCAGGACGCCAACCCAGCCCAGCCAGCGCATCCGCAACAGGAGGGTGGGCGTATGGATGACGCCGACCGTGATGATCACGAGGGAAATGACGAGCCCGACAATGAGGATGATGTGGTGATGGATGGACACACAGGCGATGGCGAGAATATTGTCCAATCCGAGGGCGAGGTCCGCAATGATGATCTTGGGAATGGCCTCGGCCAGGCTGGTTGAGTGGCTGCTTGTCTCTTCCGGGACGGGGGACGTGAGGGCACGGTACAGTGTCCAGCTTGTCCAGAACAGCAGAACGCTGGCTACAAGTTTCGTGTAGGAAAAAATGAGGAGATCACTGAGGATCAGGGTCAGCCCGATCCTGAGAAATGCAGCCAGAGCCGTGCCGAAGATCAAAGCCTGCCGCCTGTAGCGCCGTATTTCTGCCTGTGTCTCGGAGGACTGGAAATTTTCATCGGTTCCGGTTGGTCTGATGCTGTCTATGATCCTCTTGAGGATGATCACGTTATAGCCGCTGAGGGCCAGATTCAGGAGGATGGTCAGACAGACCATCACGATGAAATGGAAAAGAGACATGATCACACGATCGTATTTGCAGTGTCCGGCCTGCCTTTGTCGGCCCTCCATTATAGCCAGAAATCTTTTCTGATGCAGTAAAATGATTTCTCCGGAGAAGATTGATAAAGACGGTTCTGCTTCCCTTCCTGTAAAAGCCGGTCTCTTTTCGCTGTCGGCTCTGGCAAGAGGGTACTGTTTGGGGTAAGCAGGGCTGGATTGCTTTTTCTGCAGGAGTTACGTCATGGTTCCCCGCTATTCGCGTCCTCGGATGACGGCCATCTGGTCACCGGTCAACCGTTACCGCATCTGGTTCGAGATTGAGGCTCTGGCCTGTGAGGCGCTTGCCAAGAGAGGGGAGATTCCGGAAGACGCTGCCAGGATCATCCGCACGAAGGGTGATGAGGCCATGGCGGCATTCTCCGATGCTGATGTGGCCCGGATTGATGAGATTGAAGCCGAAACCCGCCATGACGTCATCGCCTTCCTGACATGGCTGGCAGAAAAGGTCGGACCGGAGAGCCGTTTTGTCCACATGGGCATGACATCCTCTGATGTCCTGGATACCTGTTTGGCCGTACAGCTGACGCAGGCGGCCGATATTCTCCTGGAGGACATGGACATCCTTCTGGCTGCACTGAAAAAGCGTGCCCATGAGCACAAACATACCGTCACCATCGGGCGCAGTCACGGCATCCATGCTGAACCGATGAGCTTCGGTCAGAAGCTGGCCGGGCATTATGCCGAGTTTGCCCGCAACCGTCGCCGTCTTGAGGTGGCCCGTGAGGAAATCGCCGTCTGTGCCATTTCCGGTGCGGTGGGTACCTATGCCCATATCTCTCCCGAGGTGGAAGAATATGTGGCCAATCACTTGGGGCTGAAGGCGGAGGCTGTCTCCACGCAGGTGATCCCCCGTGACCGTCATGCGGCTTTTTTCTGCGCTCTGGGCGTGATCGCCAGCGGGATCGAGCGTCTGGCAACGGAAGTACGGCATCTCCAGCGCTCTGAGGTGCGTGAGGCAGAAGAATTCTTCCATGCCGGGCAGAAGGGCAGCTCGGCCATGCCCCACAAGCGGAACCCGGTTCTGTCCGAAAACCTGACGGGCCTGGCCCGTCTCATCCGCTCTTATGTCACTCCGGCGCTGGAGAATGTGGCCCTGTGGCACGAGCGTGACATCAGCCATTCCTCTGTGGAGCGGAACATCTGCCCGGATGGGACGGTCACGCTGGACTTCGCCCTGGCCCGCTTGTCCGGGATGATGGAGAAACTGGTGGTCTATCCAGACCAGATGCTTGCCAATGTGGAAAGCCTTGGTGGCGTGGTCCATTCTGGCGAGGTGCTGCTGGTTCTGGCCCGTGCTGGCATTTCCCGGGAGGATGCCTACCGGATCGTCCAGCGTGCCGCCATGGCAACATGGACGAAGCTCGGTACGCCAGAAGGCCGGACATTCCGTGAAAATCTGGAGGCTGATCCCGAGGTGGCCGGACGGGTCGAGAAGGCCGTGCTTGATGATGCTCTGGATCCCGCACGGCATCTCCGTGCAGTGGACCAGATATTTGCCCGCGTTTTTGGCTGAACAGCAGGGCCGGAGCTGCCGGCCTGATCTCAGGCTCGTCTAAGGGCGTCCAGCTGTGCTAGGCTGCCCGGACGACCTGTAGGTGCATCGATTAAGGATTGAATGACATGGCTCGCCGTCGTCAGATTTATGAGGGAAAAGCCAAGATCATTTTTGAAGGGCCGGAGCCGGGAACGGTCGTCCAGTACTTCAAGGATGATGCAACGGCAGGCAATGGGGCCAAGAGTGGCGTCATTACGGGCAAGGGTGTTCTCAACAACCGGATCAGCGAATATCTGATGCAGCGTCTGGGGGAGCTGGGCATTCCCACCCACTTTATCCGCAGCCTGAACATGCGCGAACAGCTGGTGCGGGAGGTGGAGATCATTCCGCTGGAGGTCGTGGTCCGCAATGTTGTGGCGGGGTCCCTTTCCAAGCGTTTTGCCCTGCCTGAAGGTGAGCGTCTGTCCCGGACCCTTGTGGAATATTATTACAAGAATGATGCGCTGAATGACCCGCTGGTTTCCGAAGAGCATATTGCCACATTCGGCTGGGCGCATCCGCAGGAGCTTGAGGAAATCCAGAGCCTCGCCCTGCGGGTGAACGACTTCCTGTGCGGCCTGTTTACGGGTGTCGGGATCACGTTGATTGATTTCAAGCTGGAGTTCGGTCGTCTCTGGCAGGGGGACGAGATGAGGATAGTCCTGGCTGACGAGATTTCACCAGACAATTGCCGTCTGTGGGACAGCCGGACACAGGAGAAGATGGACAAGGACAGGTTCCGTCGGGACATGGGTGGCGTCGGTGAGGCCTATCAGGAAGTGGCACGTCGTCTGGGTATCCTTCCGGAACATGGCCAGGCTGAAAGCGTAGCTGCGGAGAGTGTGTGATGAAGGTTAGGGTGTTTGTTTCTCTGAAGGACGGTGTGCTGGATCCGCAGGGCAAGGCAGTAGAGCATGCGTTGCATTCTCTCGGGTTCGAGGGGGCATCTGATGTGCGGATCAGCCGTGTGGTGGATCTGTGCGTGAAGACTGACAGTGCAGAGGCGGCCAAGGAGAAGGGAGCTGAAATGGCTCGTGCTCTTCTGGCCAATGAGGTGATTGAGGATTTTCGGGTAGAGGTGGTTGGATGAAAAAGTCTGTTCGGCAGACAGGGCTTGCCCTGTTTTTCAGCATGGCATGTGTGTTCTTGGGGACTGCGGCTCACGCTCAGCGTATTTCATCTCTTTCAGGCGCTGAGCTGGAAAAGTTCTGCCAGAAAGAGTCCAAGCGGGCTGCCTGCGGGTCCTATCTGGCCGGTGTGGTCGATGGTGCTGCTTGGTCGCAGAGTTTTGGGGCTCTGGTCGGGGCACGCCCTGCGACGGCTTTCTGTCTGCCTGCGGGGATCAAGGGTATTCAGGTCCGGTCGCTTGTTGTCGGCTGGTTGGCTGGTCATGATGGCGTGGCCGCCCAGCCTGCCGGACGGGCCGTCTATCAGGCCCTTCATGCCAACTATGCCTGCCCTACGGGCATGGCCGGCATGTATGTTGAACAGAGGGCTGAAGCGCAGAATATTTCTTCTCTGCCGGGACGTGGCCTCGTCTCCATGTGCACGCATGAGAGTGGCCTGCTCGCCTGTGACGGCTATCTGGCCGGAACGATGGACAGTGAGGTCTGGGCCCGCAATTATTCCACGGTCGAGGGAGTCCATACACCGGTGGCTTTCTGTGTCCCGAAGGAAATCCGGGGAGCCCAGCTCCGGGCTTTGGTTGTCGGGTGGTATGCTGGTCATGAAGATGCCATGAACGAACCCGCCGGGCGTGGTATCTACCGGGCCCTGCATGACAACTATCCGTGCTCTTCCACGATACGGCCCATCGCCTCGGCACCAGCGGCTCAGTAGAGGACAGTAGACAGTCAATGAAAACAGGTATCGTCGTTTTTCCGGGCACCAATCGGGAGCGCGACATGGCTCAGGCCTTCCGGGTGGTATCCGGCCGGACACCTCAGATGCTCTGGCATCAGCAGGACAGTGTCGAAGGGTTTGACCTGATCGTCCTCCCCGGTGGGTTCAGCTTTGGGGATTATCTCCGCAGCGGTGCCATGGGGGCTCATTCACCGATCATGAAAGCCGTGCGCCAGTTCGCCGAGAAGGGTGGTTATGTCCTTGGTGTCTGCAATGGTTTCCAGATTCTGACGGAAGCCCAGATGTTGCCGGGGGCGCTCCTGCGTAATGCGGGGATGCGCTTCCTCTCGCAGGACTGTCACCTGAAGGTTGAAGGCCGTGACAGCATCTTCACGGCTGGCTGGAAGCATGGTGATGTTTTCCGTGCACCCATGGCCCATGGGGACGGCAACTACACGGCTGCGCCAGACGTGTTGGACCGTCTGGAGGGAGAAGGCCGTGTCGCTTTCCGTTACTGCACCGCAGAGGGGCAGGTGAAGGACGGGGACGAGCACGTAAACATGAATGGCAGTGCCCGGTCCATTGCCGGTGTGCTGAGTGAGAACCGCCGTGTCTGTGGTCTCATGCCGCACCCTGAAAATCTGACAGAGGAGATCCTTGGCGGCACGGACGGCTTGCCGCTCTTTAACGGGATCATGGAGGCACTGGGCTGATGACAGCAGCACCTGTTGATATCGAGCTTGCACGCTCTTTCGGCCTGAAAGATGACGAATATGAGACGGTGCTGAACATCATGGGACGGACGCCGAGCCTGACAGAGCTTGGCATTTTCTCCGTCATGTGGTCGGAGCACTGTTCCTACAAGTCATCCCGTCTTCACCTCAAGACATTGCCCACCAAGGCTCCATGGGTCATCCACGGTCCGGGTGAGAATGCCGGTGTGATTGATATTGGAGAAGGCTTGGCCGCCGTCTTCAAGATGGAAAGTCACAATCATCCTTCATTCATTGAACCCTATCAGGGAGCCGCAACGGGTGTTGGTGGTATCCTGCGTGATGTGTTCACCATGGGTGCCCGCCCCATAGCCAACCTGAATGCCCTGCGCTTTGGTGATGCCTCCCACAAGGATACCAAGCGTGTGGTGGATGGTGTCGTGCGCGGTATTGGTGGCTATGGCAACTGCATGGGGGTACCGACCGTTGGCGGTGAGGTGAACTTCCATTCTTCCTATAACTGCAATCCGCTGGTCAATGCGATGACGGTCGGGATTGCCCGGCAGGACCGTATCTTTCTTTCAGCTGCGGCAGGTGTAGGTAATCCGGTTGTTTATGTCGGCTCCAAGACGGGGCGTGACGGGATTCATGGTGCCACCATGTCTTCAGCGGAGTTTGATTCCGAATCAAGCTCCAAACGTCCGACCGTGCAGGTGGGGGACCCCTTCACCGAGAAACTTCTGCTGGAGGCGTGTCTGGAGCTGATGGCCACCGATGCGGTGATTTCCATTCAGGACATGGGGGCAGCGGGCCTGACTTCATCTGCCGTGGAAATGGCCAGCAAGGGTGGTGTCGGGATTGATCTGGAGCTGGATCATGTCCCGCAGCGTGAGCCCAACATGCATGCCTATGAGATGATGCTTTCCGAGAGTCAGGAACGCATGCTCATGGTGCTGCGTCCTGACAGAACGGAAGAAGCTCGCCGGATTTTCGAGAAGTGGGAACTGGATTTTGCCATTGTCGGAAAGCTGACTGACAGTGGACGCATAATCGTGCGGCATAATGGAAAGGTTGAAGCGGATATTCCTCTCGGTCCGCTGGCCGATGAGGCTCCGATCTATGACCGGCCTACGGTGGTGTATGAACGGCAGCCTGCTCTGGTGGCGCCTGCTGATCCATGTGGAATAGAGGCAGGACTCTGCCGCCTTCTGGCGGGTGCCAATGGGGCCTCCCGTGCATGGATATGGAACCAGTATGACAGCGGCGTGGGCGGGCAGACTGTCCAGCGTCCCGGTGGGGCTGATGCGGCCATCGTCCGGGTGGAAGGGACTGACCGTGCTCTCGCCATGACGACCGACTGCACACCACGGTACGGTCAGGCTGATCCGTATGTTGGGGGAGCTCAGGCCGTGCTGGAAGTGTGGCGGAACCTGACAGCCACAGGTGCCACACCATTGGCCATGACGGACAATCTCAATTTTGCCAGCCCGGAAAATCCACGTATCATGGCGCAGTTCGTCGAGGCTGTGAAAGGGATTGGCGATGCGGGGCGTGCTCTGGACTTCCCGGTCGTCAGCGGCAATGTCTCCCTGTATAATGAGACCCGTGGTGATGATGGTTCGGTGACGGCCATTCAGCCAGCTCCTGTGATTGGTGGTGTCGGTGTTCTGGATGATGTCCGGAAGGCCGTTGGTCTGGCCATGCCGCAGGACGGTGAGCTTCTTCTGGTTGGTGAGACCAGGGGGGAGCTGGGTCAGTCCATCTGGCTGAAGGAAATCCTGGGTCGTGAGGAAGGGGCCCCGCCGGCTGTTGATTTTACGGCAGAGCGGCGCAATGGCGACTTCGTGCGTGAGCAGATCCAGAAAGGTCTTGTCGAAGCCTGTCATGATGTGTCAGACGGCGGCCTGATCGTTGCTTTGGCTGAGATGGCCATGGCAGGTGACAGGGGATGCATTCTTGAAAAAGGACCGGCCGGATTGGCGGAGCATGTCTACTGGTTTGCTGAGGATCAGGCCCGGTATGTATTGGCCACGAAGCAGGCTGATGCAGTGCTGGAGGCTGCACAGGCGGCTGGTGTACCGGTATCCCGCTTGGGCCGTATCGGCGGTGATGTGTTGAAGCTTGATGGCGTCATGGCGGTATCGGTTGAACATCTCCGTAAGCAGCATGCCTCTTTCTTCCCCCGTTTCATGGGGCAGAAAGAGGAGGATGCTCCGGTCGTGCATCTGGATGAAATATCCTGAGAAAACGAAGAGTAAGGAGGCTTCGACCATGATGACAGCAGAAGAGATAGAGAAGACCCTCCGGGCAGCTTTCCCTGATGCCGAGATTGTGGTTGAAGACCTCGCAGGTGATGGCGACCATTTTGCCTGTGAGGTCGTCAGCGAGGCATTTCGTGGTGTGCCACGGGTAAAGCAGCACAAGCTGGTTTATGAAGCTTTCGGGGACCGTGTCGGAACAGAGCTTCATGCTCTGGCCGTCAAGACACGTATTCCTGGTTGATCGAGAGGACATGATCAAATGAATGAGGCTGTTTTTCAGACCATCCAGTCCCTGGTGGACAAGAATCCCGTCATGCTCTTCATGAAGGGCGACAAGCAGTTTCCGCAATGTGGGTTTTCTGCTCGTGTCGTGCAGATTCTTACCCATGTGGGTGTGGATTTTGAAACGGAGAATGTGCTGGAAAGTCCGGAGATGCGTCAGGGTATCAAGGATTTTTCCCAGTGGCCGACAATTCCACAGCTTTATGTGAAGGGTGAGTTCATTGGCGGGTGTGACATCGTGACGGACATGTACCAGAGCGGTGAGCTGGAGAGCCTTCTGGCAGAGAAGGGCCTGCTGAAAAACGGGGACTGATTTCAGAGCAGGATGGTCCTCATTAAATAAAGGTCAGCGTAGGCTTCCAACGTTGCTTTCTTCATCCTGTTGTGATTAGAGTTGCCCATTATTTGTGGAATGAGGTCCATCCCTGTTGTAGCGGCTTGGGGTAAAGGTGGAGGGTTGATGACATGGTGAAATCCCTTAAGGGAGGGGTTCTTTTTGGGCTTCTGGGGTTTGTGGGGCTGGCGTCTGCTCCTTCTGCCCATGCAGATCGTATCCTGACAGAGCATGAGGCAAGCAAGCTGACATTCAGTGCGCTCATCGCCCCGCCATCGGCCTTTCATCATGTGACGGTTGCCCGTCGGGCAGCGTTCCATGCACGTGGCGCTGTGCCGACCCGTCTGGCCGCTTCACATTATCATCGGGCTGTTGCTGTCCGGACCGTGGCTTTCCATGGCCATGTTGTCAGCAGGCATCAGCGGAATACGCATCATCGCCGCGGGTGAGCCTGTCTCCCTGTAAGCATGAAAATGGGAAACCCCGCAGGCTGAATTGGCCTTTGTGGGGTTTCTTTTTGTTCGGATGAAGTGGTCAGTATAGACGGAGGGCATCCTCTATCTGTTCAATGCGTCCCGTCTTATCGATGACCAGCACATCCAGCCGGGTATTGGGGCGCTGCCAGTCTGGTCTTGTCTCGAGAATGAAGGAAAAAGCCCGGAGCAGGCGTTGGCTCTGTTGGGGCGAAAGAGCGTACCGGGCTTCGTTCAGGGTTGTGCGTTGCTTGACCTCAATGGCAAGAAGCCACTCATCATTGGCGACAAGGAGGTCGATTTCTCCGCAGGGAGTTCGTAGCCTTCTTGCCAGGGGGGTATACCCTTGTCTGGCCAGAAATTCTGCAGCAGCATCTTCAGCCTGTTTGCCTGCCTGATAGGCCAAGCTACCCCGCTTCCTGCGGTGAGGAGGCGGGATGAGAGAAGATGGTTTAGCGGGCACGCAGCAGACGGGCTGCTTCGACAGCAAAATAGGTGAGGATGCCGTGGCAGCCGGCACGACGGAAGGCCATGAGACTTTCCAGAATGGTCTTCTCACGGTCCAGCCAGCCATTCTCAATGGCGGCCATGATCATGGAATATTCACCGGAGACCTGGTAGGCGAATGTCGGTGCGGCAAAACTGTCACGCACCCGGCGGATGATGTCCAGATAAGGCATCCCTGGTTTGACCATGATCATGTCGGCCCCTTCTGCGAGGTCCATGGCGACTTCACGCAGGGCTTCATCACTATTGGCGGGGTCCATCTGGTAGCTTTTCTTGTCTCCGCCGAGCAGGGCATCGGAGCCCAAAGCGTTGCGGAACGGACCATAAAAGGCAGAGGCATATTTGGCCGCATAGGCCATGATACGCGTTGTGTGGAAGTCATGTTCATCTAAAATGCTGCGGATGGCTTTAACGCGGCCATCCATCATGTCGGATGGGGCAATAATATCAATGCCAGCCTTCGCTTGGTTCAAGGCCTGATGGCGCAGAACATCTACCGATTCATCATTGAGGATGTGACCATCCTTAATTAAGCCATCATGACCGTGGGATGTGTAGGGGTCCAAAGCCACGTCCCCTACTAAAGCAAGGTGAGGGTAAGCCTGCTTTAAGACGCGCGCGGCTCGGCACATCAGATTATCAGGGTTAAGGGCTTCCTCACCAGTTTCGCTACGTTTTTCCAACGGTGTAACGGGGAAGAGGGCGACAGCGGGGATGCCAAGCTCCACAGCGGGACGCACATGCTCTACTAACAGGTCTAAACTGACCCGTTCCACCCCCGGCATGGCCTTCACTTTTTGGCGTTGTTGCTCGCCTTCACAGATGAAAATGGGCCAGATGAGATTATCAACATGCAGATGTGTCTCACTTACAAGGCGGCGTGTGGCATCGTCAAAACGGTTTCGCCGTAAGCGTGTCTGCGGGAAAGAGCTTTGCATCATGCCCGCATGATGCCTTTCGGGGGGCGGTCTGACCAGAGGAAAATGCGGCCCGGCCATTACGGGAAGCCGTCAGGCGGGCGGGGCGCGTGTCTCCTTTATCTGGATATTCGTGGGATGTGCTGCCCTGTTATCGCTGCATGGGTTTCGCTTTGCAGGTTTTGGGGTGGTGGAAACATGGTTGTTTTGAGGCTGTTTCTTATCTGTTAATTTTTTTGCCCTTCTCATAAGAAAAGTTTATTGTGTATTCTTAATTTATAGAGCCATTAGCCATCTGGGGGCCTTGTGCAGGAACATATAGATTTTTTGAATTATTATGGAATAATGGAACTTTCTTATACGGCCTCAATAGATGAGATCAAGAAAGCATGGCGCATATTGGCCAAAAAATTTCATCCTGATGTTAATAAATCACCTAATGCCAAGGAGATATTTCAGAAAATACAGAAAGCTTATAGTGTATTAAGTGATGAGACGAAAAAAGATTATTACGACAAAGCCTGTATAGCTGCATATTGGGACCGGGAGCGCAAGCGGAAGGCGGAGAGAGAGCAGCAGGAGCGTGCGCGAAAGCAAAGGGAGGCGGCAGAAAAAGCGCGGCGGGACGAGGCGGAAAAAAGAAGACAGCAGGAGCGGGCACGACAGCAAAGAGAGGTGGAAGAAAAAATGCAGAAGGAGAAGCGGGCGCGTATACAGAAACAAGACGAGGAAGAAAGAAAGAGAGTTAAGAGGATTTTAACGTTATGTTGGTTAGCTTTTATGTTCATACTAATGTTAGTGTGCGTCTATTCAGACAATAAACGGCAGGAGCATATACGAGAGAAAAGAGAAGCAGCTGATAAAGCGAAGCGTGAAGAGGTTACGTATTCTTATAAAAAAGATATTGTGAATAAAACAGATGATGAGAAAGAGTCTTATTTAAGGAAAATAGGTGATGGTCTTAATTATTATAGGAATGGCTCTTTTAAGGAGGCTTATTTTTTATTTAAGGAAGCGGCAGATAAAGGAAATGCAGGAGGAAAGGCTCTGTTGGGGGTCATGTACGCCCAAGGTGATTATGTACCTATTGATTATGATAGGGCCGTTTCTTTACTGAAATCGGCTTCCGCTTCAGGAAGTTCCATCGCCCAGTTTAATCTGGGATTCATGAGTTTGGGCGGGTATGGCCTTCCCAAGGATACAGCGGCCGCCATGACGTACTTTGACGAAAGTGCAGATAATGGAGATGCATGGCTGAAAATGGATATATGCTATCTTTACGCCTTCAATGATAAATTCCCTCGTGATTATGGAAAGGCCCTGCATTATTGCCGTCTGGCAGCTGATGAAGGATCGTCAGATGCACAGAATTATCTCGGTATCGCCTATGCCGTTGGTTATGGTGTTGACGTTGATTATAACAAGGCCGTGACATGGTTCTCGAAGGCTGAAAAACAAGGAAATAGAGACGCCAGAATAAATCTGGGTTATATGTATTATTATGGGCTTGGTGTTCCACAGAACATAAACTATAATTCTGATTGGAATTATTACGATTTTTCATATAGAAAAGCTGGTTCCTTCCTTGGGTTTTTCCCTGCTCATTGATGATCCGGGTCTGAAAAGAGCTTTCCCGGAAAGATTGTCTGGCTAAAGGTAGGCGAGGGGAGGGATCGAAACCCTCCCCAGTATCCCTCACTTCCCGCCGTGGCGCAGGCGGGCGCGGTGCATCCCGTAGCAGACATAGACCCCCATGCCGATGAGCAGCCACAGCACCAGCCGCACCCATGTCATCAGGTCCATGGAGACCATGACGGCTCCGCAGGAGAGGATGCCGAGCATGGGCACGAGGAACGGCCCGCCCGGTGTGCGGAAGCGGCGCAGGGCGTCCGGCTGGCGCAGGCGCAGGATCATCACGCCAAAGCAGACGATGATGAAGGCCAGCAGCGTGCCGATGGAGGTCATCTTGCCGAGCATGTCGATGGGCAGGCAGGCGGCCAGCACGCTGGCGGCAATGGCGGTGATGATATGGGAGGCCCAGGGCGTCCGGCTCTTCTCGTTGAGCCTGCCGAACAGGGGCGGCAGCAGCCCGTCCTGCGCCATGGAGAGGCAGACACGGCTCTGGCCCATCAGCAGCCCGTAGATCACCGAGATATAGCCCAGGGCAATGCCCAGGGTGACAAGGCTGGAGAACCAGGAGATGTACATAAAGCCGTTGGTCTTGCCTTCCCTGATGCAGGAGAGATTCTCCTCATTGGGGAGACGATTGGCACGCTCGGGCAGTCTTTATGGTTGAAGGAAATCCTCAACCGTGAGGAGGGCGCACCTCCTGCGATTAATTTTGAAGCTGAGCGGCGGAATGGTGATTTCGTGCGTGGATTGATTCAAGATGAGCTGCTCACGGCCTGTCATGATGTTTCAGATGGTGGGCTTTTGCTCGCTGTGGCTGAGATGGCTATGGCAGGTGGGATCGGTTGCAGCCTTGCGGATGCTCCTGCGGATATGCCTGCTCATGCTTATTGGTTTGGGGAAGTGAGAGTCTCTAAAGAATTGTTTAAGGAGAGGCAATTTTTATTGCTTTCTTTTCCTTAACATGATTAGAGTTTTCATTATTTGTGAGAGATGCGTTATCCCCTCTAAGCGGATGGGGTGTGAGAAGGGGCGATAGATGAAGATATCCCGTACAAAGGGGGGCTATTTTTGGCCTTCTGGGCTTAGCTGGTGTAACGCTGGCTCCAGCTCATGCTGAGCGTGTTTTGACAGAGCATGAAGCGGGTAAATTAACATTTGATGCCCTCATTGCGCCTCCTTCAGCATTCCAGCATGCTGCTCGTCATTCATGGCGGGGGCATGTTTTGGGGAGCCGCGTTGCAGCCACCCATCGTCATCATGCTGTAGCAGTGCGGAATGTGTCCTATTATAGTCATACTGCTGCAAGGCACGGGGGGGTAACTCATCGTCACCGTGGGTGATGCGTCTCTTGCCTTTCATCTACTATCAAAAGCTTCATCATGTGCGTGATGAGGCTTTTTTTGATGCTTTAAGTAAGTCGTAGCGCATCTCGGATGTGGTCAATCTCACCAGCTATATCAATGATGATGACATCAAAGCGCGTACTTTCCCGTTGCCATTCTGGATGGGTTTCAATGACGAGTTGAAACGCCCGCAATAACCTCTGGCTTTGACGTGTGGACACGGCGTACCGGGCTTCGCTTAGGGTTGTACGTTGTTTGACTTCAATGGCGAGTAAGTAATCATCATTGGCTGCAAGCAGGTCAATCTCACCATAAGCTGTGCGATAGCGGCGGGTTAAGATTGTAAAGCCTTGGTGATGGATATAATCTTCAGCTAATTTTTCCGCCTCAAGGCCTGCCTTATGGGCAAGGCTTCCCCGTCTCCTACGGAGAGGAGAGGGGGCAAAGCGTGGCTTAACGACCACGCAGCAGACGTGCCGCTTCAACAGCGAAATAGGTCAGGATGCCATGGCAGCCAGCCCGGCGGAACGCGATGAGGCTTTCCAGAATGGTCTTCTCACGGTCCAGCCAGCCATTCTCAATGGCGGCCATGATCATGGAATATTCACCGGAGACCTGGTAGGCGAATGTCGGTGCGGCAAAACTGTCACGCACCCGGCGGATGATGTCCAGATAAGGCATCCCTGGTTTGACCATGATCATGTCGGCCCCTTCTGCGAGGTCCATGGCGACTTCACGCAGGGCTTCATCACTATTGGCGGGGTCCATCTGGTAGCTTTTCTTGTCTCCGCCGAGCAGGGCATCGGAGCCCAGAGCGTTGCGGAACGGACCGTAGAATGCAGATGCATACTTGGCTGCATAGGCCATGATGCGGGTTGTCTGGTACCCATTTTCATCCAGCGTGGAGCGGATGGCCCGGACGCGCCCATCCATCATGTCGGAGGGAGCAATGATGTCGATGCCGGCCTCTGCCTGGTTGAGGGCCTGTTTGCGAAGAACCTCGACGGACTCATCATTCAGAATCTGTCCATCCCGTACTAGGCCATCATGCCCGTGGGAGGTGTAGGGGTCCAGAGCCACATCCCCGACGAGAGCAAGCCCGGGATAGGCGGCTTTCAGTATCCGGGCAGCACGGCACATCAGGTTGCTGGGGTTCAGGGCTTCCGTTCCCATCTCGTCACGTTTTTCCATGGGTGTGACGGGGAAGAGAGCGACAGCTGGTATGCCCAGCTCGACAGCGGGGCGGACATGCTCCGCTAGCAGATCGAGACTCACACGTTCCACGCCCGGCATGGCCTGTACTTTCTGACGCTGTTTTTCGCCCTCACAGACAAAAATTGGCCAGATCAGATTATCGACATGCAGGTGTGTTTCGCTGACAAGGCGGCGTGTGGCGTCGTCGTGACGATTGCGACGCAGGCGGGTGTGGGGAAAAGAATGTATCATCATGCAGGCATGATGCCTGTTGAAATCCCGTATGACCAGACCCCTTAAAAAAAGCCACCCTCGCAGGAGGGTGGCTTCATGGAGGAGATGGTGGCTTTCAGTGGCGTGTATGTTTGAGGCGGCTGCGGTGCAGACCATAAACGGCGTAGATTCCAAGGCCGACCAGGAGCCAGAGGGCCAGCCTGATCCATGTCATGATGTCCATGGAAAGCATGACGGTTCCGCAGGACAGGATACCGAGGATGGGGACGAGGAATGGCCCCCCCGGTGTCTTGAAGCGACGCACGGCATTCGGTTGACGGAGGCGCAGGACCATTACACCGAAACAGACAATGATGAAGGCGAGCAGTGTCCCGATGGAGGTCATCTTGCCAAGGATGTCGATGGGCAGGCAGGCTGCCAGAATGCTCGCCACCACGGCTGTGATGATATGTGAGGACCACGGTGTCCGGCTGCGTCTGTTCAGGGTTTCGAAGAGGGAGGGCAGAAGGCCGTCTCTGGCCATGGAGAGACAGATGCGGCTTTGGCCCATGAGCAGCCCATAGATGACGGAGATATACCCCAAGGCTATGCCGAAGGTTATGAGGGCAGAGAACCAGGGGATATGCAGGCTGTGCAGGACCGTGGCGACCGGGTTGGGGTCATGCAGCATGGCCTGGTAATTGACGACACCGACAATCACGAAGGAAAAAATGGCGTAGATGACGGCGGCCAGTACCAGGCTGCCCAATACGCTCAGGGGGATGTTGCGCTGGGGGTTGTGGCTGTCCTGTGCCGCTGTGGAGACAATATCAAAACCGATATAGGCGAAGAAAATGAGCCCCGCAGCCCGCATCACGCCACTTGCGCCGAACTGTCCGAACTGCCCTGTATTGGCCGGAATGAAAGGGTGCAGGTTGGCAGCGCTGATGTGTGGCAGGCAGATGACCGTCACGCTTCCGATAATCAGCAGCTTGAGAGCCACGATGGCCATGTTGATCTTGCTGGAGCCTCTGGTGCCACACATCAGCAGGCAGGTGACGGCGCAGATGATGAAGACGGCAGGAGCATTGAACCAGGCGCGGACGAACTGTCCGTCCGACGTCATGATGGAGGCACCGGTAGGGGCCAGCAGGCGGGGATCCAGCGAAATGCCGATTTCATGCATCAGGCTGGCAAAATAGCCTGACCAGCTGGCTGCTACCGTGGAAGCGTTTACTGTATATTCCAGGATAAGATCCCAGCCGATGATCCAGGCGATGCCTTCCCCCATGGAGGTATAGGCGTAGGTGTAGGCGGACCCGGCCTCGGGAATCATTCCGGCGAGTTCGGCATAGCAGAGACCGGCAAAAGCGCAGGCAATTGCGGCGATCATGAAGGAAAGCGTCACGGCAGGGCCGGCATACTGCCCTGCGGCCACGCCCGTCATGGAGAACAGGCCAGCACCGACAGTGACACCAACACCCAGGGCAATCAGCTGCCACGGCCCCAGTACACGATGTAGCCCTGTTTCGGGGGCTGCCGCCTGGGATATTGGTTTGGTACGCCAGAAAGGCCGTCTCATGTACTTTGCTCCACGATGTTTCGGTATCGTCCAGAACAGGAGGACGGCCGTTCAGCCGTTCGTCCTGAGATGACTGTGCCGTATGCTATAAGCGAAATAGATGACAGCACCAATGACCAACCAGATAATTAGACGCATCCATGTGATCAGGCTCATGGAGAGCATGACACTGCCGCAGGAGATGATGCCCAGGCAGGGGATCAGAAGCGGCCCTCCGGGCAGGCGAAAGGTGCGGGGTGCATCGGGAGATGTGAAACGCAGGGCGATGACACCTGCGCAGACAATCACGAAGGCTGTCAGGGTTCCGATGGATGCCATGTTGGCCAGCACATTGATGGGCAGGCAGCAGGCCAGTACGCCACTGACAAGGAAGCTGAGCATGTGGCTGGGCACCGGCGTATGGCTTTTCGGGTGCATCCGGCGGAAGAAGGTGGGCAGCAGGCCATCCTGGGACATGCTCATCAGGATGCGGCTCTGGCCCATCAGCAGGCCATAGACGACAGACACATAGCCCAGACAGATGCCGCCTTTGATGAGCAGGCTGAGCCATGGGATGTTGACGACATCCATGACGGTAGCCACGGGGCTGGGGTCATGGGCGAAGTGGTGGTAGTCCACCACGCCAACCAGCACGGCCGATACGATGACATAGACGGTTGCACAGATGATCTGGCTGCCCAGGATGGCGAAGGGCATGGAACGCTGGGGGTTCTTTGTGTCCTGCGCCGCCGTGGAGACGATGTCGAACCCGATATAGGCGAGAAAGGCCATCCCGGCTGCCCGCATGACACCACTGAAGCCAAAATCCCCATAATGTCCTCCGTTGGGGGGGATGAAGGGATGAAAATGGGCCAGTTGGACATAGGGGATGCAGGCAACGGTCAGGCCGACCAGCACGCAGATTTTGATGCCCACGATGAGCGCATTCATCCAGGAGGATTCTTTCATGCCCCGTGTCAGCATGATGGTGACCAGCCAGAGGATGAACAGGCAGGGAGCATTGAACCACGCATGGGCCTTGTGGCCGTCGGGCAGTTCAACCAGCGTCATGGGCGGGTTCAGGAGCCGTGGATCGATGACAATGCCCCAATCCCGGAGAAAGGAGGTCATGTAGCCGGACCAGCTGGAGGCGACGGCCGCCGTGCTGACGGTATATTCAAGGATCAGGTCCCACCCGATGACCCAGGCAACGAATTCACCGAGGGCGGCATAGGCGTAGGAGTAGGCCGATCCGCCAGAGGGGATCATGCCTGCCAGTTCGGCATAGCAGAGACCGGCAAAGCTGGCGGCAACCGCAGCGATGAGGAAGGCGAGCGGAATGGCCGGGCCGGCATAAAGTCCTGCTGCCACACCTGTGAGGGAAAAAAGACCGGCCCCTATGGTTACACCCACTCCAATGGCGATGAGCTGCCACGTCCCGAAGATGCGCTTCAGTCCGGTGGATGGAGGAGTGGAAGAGGTGATGGCCTTTTTGCGCCACAGGGATGACATCATGGGGAAGAAGATCTCATGTCCGGTCGTTTCTGGTCTGCCCCGGATGCGGTATCCTTTGCGGGGAACCGCATCCAGGGTGATCTCTCTTCTATGGAAGAATATTATAAATTTCCACCCTGTTTTGTAGAATTATTGCGTAGTCTACTTTTCCTGATGCCATAAGCGAAATAGACGCAGAAGCCGACTGCCAGCCAGAGGATCAGACGCATCCATGTGAGCGGGCTCATGGATACCATGACGATCCCGCAGGAAATGATCCCCAGCAGGGGCACGGCGAACGGCCCGCCCGGCACCTGGAAGCTGCGTGGTGCCTCCGGTGCCCGGAAGCGCAGGGCCGTCACGCCGGCACAGACGATGACGAAGGCGAGCAGGGTGCCGATGGAGGTCATCTCCCCCAACGTGGCGATGGGGACGCAGCCCGTCAGCACGGCGGCCGTTGCCGCAGTGATGATATGGGCCGTCCAGGGCGTGCTGGTGCCTTTGTGCAGTCTGGCAAGGAAGGGGGGCAGAAGGCCGTCATCGGCCATGTTCATGGCAATCCGGCTCTGCCCGATGAGCAGGCCGAACAGCACGGAGATGAAACCGAAGGTGATGCCGATTTTCACCAGCACGGCCATCCATGGCATATGAATCTTGTCCATGGCCGTGGCAACGGGGCTGGGGTCATGGGCGAGGGCACGATAGTCCACCACACCAAGAAGGATGGTGGAGAAAACGACATAGATGACAGCACAGGTCAGCAGGCTCCCCAGAATGCCGATCGGCATGTTGCGCTGGGGGTTCTTCGTGTCCTGTGCGGCGGTGGACACGATGTCGATGCCCACATAGGCAAAAAAGGCCATGCCAGCAGCCCGCATGATGCCGCTGATCCCGAATTCTCCGAATTTCCCCGTATTGGCCGGGATGAAGGGGTGGAAATTGCTGGCATCGACAAAAGGCGTGCAGACGATGATCAGGCCGATGATGACGAGAATCTTTACCAGCACGACCAGCGAGTTGAGACGGACGGAGAAGTTTGTGCCCCGCATCAGCATCAGGGTGATGATGAAGAGAAGCAACATTCCCGGTGCGTTGCACCACGCATGGGCGGTGTGACCATCCGGCATGACGACATCCGTCATTGGTGGTGCAAGCAGTCTCGGGTCAATGATGATGTTCCATCCCTTCAGCAGGGAGGCGATGTAGCCCGAAGCACTGGAGGCGACGGCCGCCGCCCCGACCGTATATTCCAGAATCAGGTCCCAGCCGATGATCCAGGCGACAATTTCACCCAGTCCGGCGTAGGCGTAGGCATAGGCGGACCCGCCGGAGGGCAGCATCCCGGCCAGCTCGGCATAGCAGAGCCCAGCGAAGCTGGCGGCGATGGCGGCGATGAGGAAAGAGATGATGACTGCCGGGCCGGCATTCTGTCCGGCAGCAACGCCTGTAAGGGAAAAGAGACCCGTGCCAACGGTGACGCCAACACCCATGGCGATGAGACGCCAGGGGCCGAACACCCTTTTCAGTCCACTGTTCTGACTTTCTGGAGGGGGGACTTGTTTGGTCTGCCAGAAGGGCAAGGTCATTGGTGGGTCTCTCGCATTTTTTAAACGTAATTAACCTGCGACGATAGACGCGCTTAGCTCTCGCGCCTATAGAAAGAAAAGAGTTTTTTTGCGGGAGATGGATGACAATGTCCAAAAGCACCAATCAGGCCGGTCTGCATTCTTTCTTTCATGCCCCCCTCAAGGAGAGGGATCATGAAGTCAGTGCGATCCTGAATGCCGAGCTTGAACGCCAGCAGGATGGCATCGAGCTGATCGCTTCTGAGAACATGGCGTCTTTCGCCGTAATGGAGGCTCAGGGGTCCGTCCTGACCAACAAATATGCCGAGGGTCTGCCGGGTCGCCGCTATTATGGTGGCTGCGTTGATGTGGACAAGGTCGAGAATCTTGCCATTGACCGTCTGAAGAAAATTTTCGGTGCTGAATTCGTCAATGTCCAACCCCATTCCGGTGCCAACGCCAATCAGGCGGCCTTCATGGCACTGGCAAAGCCGGGTGACACCATCCTCGGCATGAGCCTTGCCGCCGGTGGCCACCTGACCCACGGTGCAGCCCCGAACTATTCCGGCAAATGGTTCAAGGCTGTCCAGTACGGCGTGCGTGGCGAGGACGGCCTGCTCGATTACGAGGAGATGGAGCGTCTGGCCCGTGAGCACAAACCCCGCATCATTGTGGCGGGCAGCTCGGCCTATCCCCGCGTGATCGACTTCCCCCGTTTCCGCAAGATTGCTGATGAGGTCGGTGCCTATCTGATGGTGGACATGGCCCATTTCGCCGGGCTTGTGGCGGCTGGCCTCTATCCCAGCCCGGTTCCTCACGCTGATATCACAACTTCCACGACACACAAGACGCTGCGTGGCCCCCGTGGTGGTATCATCATGACCAACGATGCGGATATTGCCAAGAAGATCAACTCTGCGGTGTTCCCTGGTCTCCAGGGTGGCCCATTGATGCACGTCATCGCCGGTAAGGCTGTAGCTTTCGGTGAGGCCCTGCAGGGTGAGTTCAAGGAATATCAGCAGCGTGTGCAGGCAAATGCCCGTGCGCTGGCTGACGAGCTGCTGAAATGTGGGTTCGATATCGTGACGGGTGGTACGGATACTCATCTTGTGCTGGTGGACCTGCGCCCCAAGAAGGTGACCGGCAAGAAGGCCGAGGCCCTTATGGAACGTGCTGGCATCACCGCCAACAAGAATGCCGTGCCGTTCGATCCTGAAAAGCCGTTCGTCACCTCTGGCGTGCGTCTGGGCAGCCCGGCCGCCACGGCCCGTGGTTTCGGTGAGGCAGAGTTCCGTCAGGTGGCTCGCATGATTGATGCCGTGCTGAGCGCTGATGAGAATGATGACGCTACCTTCGAGCGTATCCGCAAGGATGTGAAGGAGCTGTGTGCTCGCTTCCCGATCTATGATCGTGCGTCTGCCTGATCATGTTCAGTTCTGCCGGGGGAGGGCGTGCAAGTCAGCCCCCGGCAGGAAGGCCGTTCTATAGCGTTTCCGTCGTGATGATGCGGATGCGGTACTGGATGTGCTTCTCAATATCCCGCAGGCGGGTCCGTTCTTCCAGCGTGGCGAACGTGACGGCCCGCCCCTGCTTTCCCGCGCGGGCTGTCCGGCCGATGCGGTGAATGTAGAGTTCTGGCGTCTGGGGCAGGTCCATGTTCACGACGAGCTGGATGTCGTCAATATCAAGTCCGCGGGCGGCAATGTCCGTTGTCACGAGGATGGACCCGGTCTGATTCTGGTAGCGGTCCAGAGTCTTTTTGCGGTCTCCCTGCGTCTGCCCGCCATGCAGGGCAATGGCCCTGTATCCGGTTTTTCTCAGGAGTTTTGCGACGGAATCGGCTTTCTGCTTCGTCTTCGTGAAGATGATGCTTCGACCCGTTCCGTCTTTTACCTGTGCTCCTGACCGTTCCAGAAGTGTCAGGAGCAGGGAGTCTTTCTGCGCCTCGGTGATGAACAGGGCCTGCTGGCGGATGCGCCGTGGCGTGACCTCTTCCTCGCCGGGTTCCACCCGCACGGGGTCTTTCGTGACCTGTTTGGCCAGTGTCATGACAGGTTCCGGCAGCGTGGCGGAACAGAAGATGGTCTGGGGCCGGTCGGCGATATAGGGCACGAGAGCCGTCATGCTGGCGGAGAATTCTTCATCCAGAAGACGGTCAGCCTCATCCAGCACCAGATAGATGATGTGTTCCAGCGACAGTTCGCCTTTCTCCACGAAGTCCAGAAGGCGGCCATGTGTAGCGACGATGATGTCGGCTCCCTGTTCCAGTGAGCGTGACTGCTGATCACGGGGCACGCCGCCACAGATGACCCGCGTGCGGAGGGGAAGTTGACGGCCCAGCTGACGGCAGACCCCGGCTGTCTGCATGGCGAGGTCACGGGTTGGCTCTAGGATCAGGACCCGTGGAATGGACCCGGCAGTTCCGTCCTGCTTGAGGCTGGCCAGTTTCTGGAGGGCGGGCAGGACGAAAGCTGCCGTCTTGCCCGTGCCGGTCTGGCCGGGCAGGAGAACGTCACGCCCCGCCAGAAGGGGGGGGATGCCCTGCTGCTGTATGGGGGTTGGTCTGGCCATGCCTGCTTTCCGGGCGGCCTGTGCCAGCTCGTCTGAAAGGCCGAGGTCTGTAAAATCTGTTTGTGTCATGAATGCTGTTCTTGCCAGAAGAGGGATGTCGATGTGATGCACGGGACCATACCCGCAGGAGATCAGGAATGCATGCAGCCATCATAGCTGAAGATTTCGCCGGAATGAGATCCCAGGGGCGAGGGCTGGCAGAGCGGACGGGTTTTTCGTGGGAGTTCCATCCTGTCATCACCAACAGGGGAAGGCTGGTCTCACGTCTGTCCGTCCGTTTCTGGCCGCATTCTCTGGGTCTTTTTGCCCCATTCAGCCTTTCTTCTGCAACCCGTCTCATCATCAGCGTGGGTGGAAAGGGCGGTGTGGCCGGGGCGGCTCTCGGAAAACGGTACGGTCTGCCAGTAGTGCAGATACAGCACCCACGAGCGAAACTCTCCCCCTTTGCTCTTGTCGTGGCCAGTCAGCATGACCGGCTTGAGGGGCCGAATGTGCTTTCAGTCCGTACAGCCATGCATGATGTTACACCGGCCCGTCTGGAAGAAGCTGGCAAGCTGTGGAAGGATCGTATCCGGGCAGGGGCAGAAAAGGTGTTGGGGGTGCTTCTGGGTGGCTCCAATGGGCGGTACAGGTTGGAAGAGGCCGAAGCTGCGGTCCTGTCGGAGAAGCTGGCCGGTTTCATGCAGGTAACTGGTGTTCGCTGCGTGCTGACACCATCCAGACGGACATCACGGCAGGCTTTGGAGGTGCTGCGGGAGCGCCTGAGGCCTCTGGGGGGTGTCGTGATGGAAGGAAAAGGGAATGAGAATCCTTATATGGGACTGCTGGCCTGCGCTGATGCTCTGGCTGTGACGCAGGATAGTGTATCCATGATCTCCGAAGCAGTGGCGACGGATCGCCCTGTCTGTATTCTGCCATTGAAGGGTCGGTCTTCAAGGCTTGAGAGGTTCGTCAAGATACTTGAAAAAGAGGGACGTGTGCAGTCTTCTTTAAGAAACGTTTCGTTTTCTCCTTGTAAAAGACTTGACGATACTTCTCTGGCAGCAGAAGAAATACATCGCCGTATTCAGTTCAATCAGGAAGGATGACCCAATGCTGGATATCAAGACATTTGGCCCGCAGGGGGGGAACGTCCTTTATAAGGCTTTGTCTCACCCTCTGGTTGTAGAGGGAATGAAAGAGCTGGAGCAGACGCTTCAGCACTGCTCTCTTGCCGTTTATGACCCGGAGGGGTACCTGCCGACAGTATGCGGGCTGTATCCTGCTCTTCAGCCTTCCGTCATCCTGACGCATGATAGCGAGCAGGTCGGGCAGCCTGATGGATTTGGCGGGCAGAAAAAGGCTGTCGTCCACATTGCCGAGATTGATGTGGATGCGGTCCTGGCCCTGTCTTTTGATGATACCAGGATGCGGTCCCGTCTTGGGGGATTTCTCGGAGGGAAGCCTCTTCATACTCTGGGGGATGCGCGGTTGCCGGATAAATTTCTGCCTTACCGGCGGCCTTATCTGGACAAATGCAATTTTGCGACCAATTTTGCCTTTTTCCGGGAGACTGAACAGTTCAGCACCAGGCTGGTTACGGCGAATTATTGGTCGAATTATGGTGCAGAAACGATCCGCTATTGGTTGCGGCTCTTTGATGTTACTGGTCACGTTCTGGCTGAATGGTTTGAGGAGGTGGAAGAGGCTGATGCGGGTGTAGTGATTGACAGCCGCACGGTGAAGAAACAGTTTGGCCTGCCAGATTTTGTTGGACAGCTTTTCATTCATGTCATCGGGGCGAAAGGCCATGATGTCGTGAAATATGCGCTGGACAGTTTTGGCCGGAATGGTGATCCCAGCCTGTCTGTTACCCATGATGCCAATGCCTGGCCTTCCATGCGGTTTGCCACATTGCCAGCTCCAGACGACGAGGAGACGGTCCGCCTCTGGATACAGAACAGTCATGGCACGGCCATTCCGTCAGGGGCGATCACGCTGAACCCGATGGGCGAGGAAGAGCATCGTGCGGTAAAGCAGGTTATCGGACCTTATGAGACGGTCGCTGTTGATGTGGGAGCGTTGTTTCCTGATCTGGAATGGCCAGCCCAGCTTGAACTTCGTTCCGGGCAGCATCTGGTGCGGCCCCGCTATGAGGTTGTGCAGAGGGGCCGGACCCGTATTGCCCATATGAATGTTGAGCGTGCCGACCTGCTGCCGGACCCGGCAATCCGCACGATGTCCCCGTTGCTTGGGCGTGGTTTCGTTCTGCCTTTTCCGGTGCCGGACCCGGCCATCTATACGAGTTTCGTCCAGCCGACCCCCATGTCGGAAGCCCTGGAGAGCCTGCCGATGAGGCTGGATTTGTTTGATGAAGCAGGCCAGAGCTGTGGCAGTCATTTTCTGGGTAAGCTGCCCCGGAATCATCAGGGAGCCGTGGCCCTGCATGAACTGATGAATCAGCCCGGTCATGCGGAGCTGGTCTATGATTTCCGTGATGGGGGGGAGGGAGATGGCTGGCCTCATGCGCTGATGCGTTATCGCCATATCGGGACAGATCATGCCGCCGAAACCAGTTTTGGCGGACATATTTTCAACACCATGATGACCTGGCGGAATGAGCCGCAGTCTTATGCAGGTCCACCGCCGGGCCTGACCACCCGGCTGTTCCTGAAGCTGGGGCAGAAGCTTGATGGTGTTACCCTGAAAAGCTTCTGCCATCTGATCTATCCCACGTCCCTGCGGGATGGGCGTCAGCCTTCCAGGACCTGTCTGCATCTTCACGCTGCCAATGGGGCTGAAGTGGCGCAGGAGACCATCAGTATCCAGCCTTCCGGCTCCTGGCTTCTGAAGCCTCATGAGCTTTTTGATGCGGAGCTGTTACAGAAGGCAGGAGAGGGGGGGTATGTTCTCATACGGGACCTGACCTGCCGTCTGTTCGGGTATCATGGGCTGGAGAATGGCGTTGGGAGTTTCTCTCTGGATCACATGTTTGGTTTTTGAGAGGGTTATTGAAATAATCTGTACCGTTCTCCCTTATTGCTCTTGCAAGCGCCGGGGGAGAGCGGTATAAAGCGCTCATCCAAAGAGACGGATGCGTAGCTCAGCGGTAGAGCACTGCCTTCACACGGCAGGGGTCACAGGTTCAATCCCTGTCGCATCCACCACGCTTTTTTCCCAGAAAACTGCCGTTTTTCACTATCCCGAGACAGAGCATCTCTTAGTGATTGACCCAAATTTGACCCAGGTTTAACCGTTTTTGTGGTCATAAGAGTGGGTCAGGGAGAAGCTTGGATGGCTTTTATTGCCCTGTCCGTGGCAGCTCGGAAGAAGCTGAAACGTCGTCTGGAAAAACATGCAGGGCTCCGCCCGCGAGGGAGTGTGACCATAGAAGCGCGCGTTAGCGTCCAGGGTCGGCGTCTCGCGAGGAGTTTTTCTGACAGTTCCGATATTTTCACCAACCTGGATGCCGCCATCGCTTGGCAGGCCGTTCAAAAGGCGTCTCAGGACGTTCCACAAGGTGTTGGTCAGCCAGTTGTTCCACTGGCTGATCCTGTTCCTGTGGAGACTGTTTCTTCGTCTTCCCCGTTTGCCGAATGGACAGTGGCTGATCTTCTGAGAAAATTTGGGCAGTATCATATCGAACAGGGGAAAGTCAGTTACGTGTCCCATATTTCCTCGTTCCTCAAACGCTGGAAAAAGCTTCCCCTTGTGCAGTGCAAGTTAGGCACATTGCGCGCGGTTCATATTCGCCAGTTTCGTGAAAGCATGAAGGAAAAGGGATTATGCGCTGCGACGATCAACAAACGGATCGGGTTGATTGAAGTTGCCATCAATTTTCTGAATCGCGAACACGATGCTGAGCTGACCAACTATGCTTCTTCAGATTACGTCGCCCATATCAAGAATGCCGACAAGCGCCGGAGCCGCCGCGTCAGTGACGAGGAGCTGACCCTCATCCTCCGGCATTTCAAAGGCCCCACAGCCAGACATGCGGCAGCCCTGATCTGTTTCTGCTTCCATCAGGGCACAAGACGCTCAGAGGCCTTCAACATGACCTGGGGCGACGTCGATTTTGACAATCACGCCATTCGCTTTCCCAAACACAAGACGATGAATTACGACCAGGAACTTGGCGGGCAGGTTCGTGTCATGACCGGCAAGGCGCGGGACCTGCTGTTACGGCTCAGGGAGGAGGCAGGCCGTGTTACTGCCTCCCAAAAGGTCTTCAATGCCTATGCGAGAGTGGATGGTTACAGCCTTGCCTTCAGGCGCGCGACCAAAGAGGCCGGACTGGAAGACATCCGCCTGCATGACCTCCGGCATGAGGCCACAACGCGGATTGCTGCCCTCTGTGGTCATAATACCTCCCTCATCAAGCGTGTTACCGGCCATCGGGATGATGCCTCCCTGGCCCGTTATACCCATACAAGCACCAACAGCATAGCCATGCTCATGTCCAGGAATGCCATTCAGCATGAATAACCATGAATGCGCATCCATTTCTTCAACAAACTGCAACGGAAATTTAGGGTAAACTGAAAAAAGTGCTTTTTTTGTAAGTTTATTATTCCATACCTTTGTCTCAAATAAAGATTTTGTCTGAGACAACTGGGGAAAAGCCTTGCCTGGACCTGCCAATAAATATGAAGGGACTGTTTTCCCCGCTGGTATGCGCCAGCGGGGGAAGACGGCCATTCAGGCACGGTTCAGCTTTCAGGGGAAGCGTCATGAGAGAACCTTCTCATCCGGACGAACCCTACAGGACAACCTGAAGACGGCCATGCGCTGGCAGGCTGCACAGAAAGAGGAATTGAAGCTTCGTTCATCCCGGGATCATGGCAGCGTCAAATTTTGCGGAATGACCCTGGAGAGCGGGCTGAGACTACTGGACCTTCATTATCGGGCTGAGAAAAAACCAGCTATCAGGGCTATATCGCCTTCCTGCTTCAGAACCCGGAGCAATTTCCCCTTCTGCGCATCCCCCTGGAAGCCCTGCAACGCAGTGACATCACGAAATTCAGAAAGGACATGCAGGTTCCCTATACGGTGCCTGCAGGGCAAGCCTTTTTACGGGGACGGGCCCGCGTGAAGGGTAAAAGACCACTCAGGGGAAAAACGCGTTCCCGGGCGACGGTCAATAAATACATCAACCTGCTTTCCGTCGTCATTGATCACCTCAATGAGGAGCATGACGCCGATTTTGAAAATGTCGTAAAGACCGTCAGGAAACTCAAGGGCGCTGACAGGAAACGAAAGCACCGCGTTATGGATGACGAGTTTGCCGCCATCCTGTCCCACATCCCCGCGCAGGATGCTTCCGATATCGTGGAATTTTTCACCTTTTCCCTCAATCAGGGCACAAGGCGGCAGGAAACCTTCAATCTGACATGGGGTGATGTCGATCCTGCCAATTACAGATTGACGCTTCCCCATCACAAGACCGAGGCCCATGACGACGAGGAAGGCGGACAAATCCGCACGCTTACCCGGGCAGCGTGTGAACAGATTCAGCGTTTGAGACAGCACTATAAGGCAGTCCATGGCCGGGCACCCGACCCGGAAGCACGCATTTTCACCCGCTATCAAACCGAAGCCACATACAGCAAGATATTTGCCAGGGCAGCACGGGAAGCCGGGTTGCAAGACATTCGTCTGCATGATCTGAGACATGAGGCGACAACGCGCATTGCCCGTGACTGTCGCTATAACAGCACCCTGACCAAAAGCTACACCGGCCACAAGGATGAACGCTCCCTGGCCCGCTACTCCCATGCCAGTCCCCGGGATATTCATGACACCGTGCAGCAGTTACAGGTCCAGAACGGCCGGGACGGACAGGCAGCGCAACAGGGATCGTCTCCTCCTTCCGATACTGCCGTGCTGGAAGCTGACCAGAAAGAGCAGACAGCTCTTGCGAACCTGATTGAGCGCATCAGAAATGATAAAAAATCCAAATCCCTTCTTGTAAATTTCTTCACATCTCTCTCTGACAGCCTGTGATTTTGAAGCTGCATTTCTCCTTCATGTAACGATGTTCTTCTGTTTCGTGTCCGACCTTCCGTAACTTTATGCCAGCGGTCTGATTTGTTGCACAAATCAGAGCTGACCAGGGGGGATACTCCCCCCGTGGACCCCCTGAACACGGAGGAACGGCATGAAGGGAATAAAAGAACAAAGCAGCAGCATGGGCATACGCATCACGCCCACGCAGGCCCGGCAATGGAGGATGGCGGCTCTCAGAGCAGGTCACAAAACCCTGTCCAGCTGGTTGAGGAGTCTGGCCAGTCAGGCTGCCCGAACTGGCGACACAGGCCGGGAGCTGGCCACGGAGCTTGCCGCCCTGCGTACGGAGCTGGGACGGATCGGCAACAACCTGAATCAGCTCACACGCTACAGCCACCAGCAGGGCCAGATGCAGGATGTGGAAGCCTGTCTGCAAGAGGTCCGGCAGGCAGCCCGGAGTGCCCATGCTGCATTGCAAAAACTGACCGGAACGCCTCGTGCCGGAACATCAGCCCATGATCATCAATAGCGATGCGCTCAAGGCAGCTCCCGGCCCTGAAGGGTTGATCCATCACCTGCTCGGCAAGCCGGAGGATAACGAGACGATCCGGCTTGTATCCGGCTCACGGGACAGCATCCGCTTTGCCTATGATGATGCCCGGTCCCACGGAAGCAAGCGGGGCGTGCTGCATATCAAGCTCTCCCCCGATACCACCCAGACACTTACGGCGAAGGACTGGCAGACCTGTCTGACACGACTGGCACAGGAATATCATTTTGAAGGTCGCGAGATCAGCATCATCGAGCACAGGAAAAAGGGCCGGGTGCATCGGCATGTTGTCGTGCCCTTTGTGGACCCGGTCACGGGCCGAAAGCTGGATATGGGGTTTTCCAAATTGCGAGACGAGAAATGCGCCCGGCTTCTGGAAATGCAGCTCGGCCACAAGCTCACCCCCATGAAGCCCGGGCACCGGAAAGCCGTCTGTGCCTATCTCAAGAAATCAGGCCAGAGGCAGGCCGCTGAATCTGTGGCTGCCTTGCCGGATTCCGGCATCGGCACCTCCCTCATGGCTCATCAGAAGGCCAAAAGACTGGGACGTGACCTTGCCGATGAGAAACAGCACATCAAGACGCTTTTTCAGCAGGTAGACGGCCCCGCTGCCTTCAGGGCAGCCCTAAAGACGGAGGGACTGGAACTCCGGAAGGGTGACAAGCCGGACCGTTACATCATTTGCCATTCCGGGGGTGGGCTGATCGGTTCGGCCAACCGCCTGACAGGATGGCGCGTCAAGGATTTTCAACATTACATGGAGACAGATCATGAAACTATTCGGCAGAAAGCCACCCAAATCTCAGAACAGGGTCAAAAGCACGAACAAAACAGCCCAGCCCGCCCGCAAGACACAGGACAGGACACCAGCCCCGGCACCCGCCTCAAGGACACCACCCTCCAGCGAGAGGAAAGGGCCGACAACCGGGGAGAGACTGATCAACTACTCCCAGAAGACACTCTACCAAAGCAGCCGGGCTGCCAGCGCAGCAGAAGAATTGCTCGGCCTGTTCAATCAGGACCAGGGAGAAAAGCAGGACGATCCTATCCAGCTTCTGCAAGAGACGCTGGCCCAGCTGGTGGAGCTGGAGCTGAGCAACGCCGAGAGGCTGACGCGGCTGGAAGAGGCTCTCTTGCGGAACAGGTCAGGCGGCTCCGGCAACCCGTCACAAAAAAAGCGTCACTGATTGCCCGGACGCGGCTGAGACGGGGCCTTGATCCAGCTTATTTTGCCGACCTTCTGCCCCGGAACGAGATCAGGGACCCTGTATCGGGCAACACCCTTTACCGGGCCAGGCTGATACGCCGTTATTACGGCCTTTCGACAGAAGAGCCTGTCGAGCCGCATGAAAGGCTTATCGAGCGGGCCAGGCAGATGGCATGGGTTGGTATGGGGGCGGATCATCTCCGCATCAGGCTGAAGAATGGCGAGCAGTTCAGGGATTATGGGACCGCATGACCTGTCCTCCCAGCCCCATCCAGCCTGCTACGGCACGGGAGATCGTGCTTTCAGCCATCGCCAAGGGATGGCCAGCCATCGAGGTGACAGGCTCGCAGGACTTCAAGGACGAGATTGCCATCCATGCCAGACTGAATGGCATTCCGTGCGATCATGAGTTGAGTGAGAGGGCGCAACGCAAGTTTGTGGCGATCGTGAAGGAAAGGGGAGTGCCGCTCCGGATGGAGCAAGAGATGGGTTCGCCTGGACTTTAGGGCCTGTTAGGTCTTGAAGAGAGGAATTTTTTTCTTATCTATCTGGCATGAGTATGATGCAGTCAGTTCTGTCAGATCAGAGCTGGTCTTTCTGGGAACCACTGATCAAAGACATTCGCCCCAAAAGAAAGACACCACCAAAGAACCCAGGCTCTGGGCATGGTATTCCTTGATGGAACAACCATTCGTGCGCATCACAAGGCAGCTGGGGCTGCCAAAAAGGGGGATACAGGGAATGCCCAAAAGGTCGTGAAGCTCTTGGCCGCTCACGTGGAGGATTGGGCACCAAGGTCTGCGTAGCGGTCGATGGCCGCGACAAGGTCTTGTCTTTCACCCTCGCACCCGGGCAGGTGCATGAATTGCCAGCCGCCTGTGCTCTCCTTGATGATCTTCCCCACACGCCGGTTATGTTGTCTGCGATCGCGGCTATGCTTCCCACAAGTTCCGTGAAGATATCTAGAACCGGGGGGCGCGTCCTGTCATTTCATCCAAGCGAAATGATACCCAAGTCAGTTGTCCAGAATGGGCTTACAGACATCGCCATTTGGTGGAAAATCTCTGGGCAAGGCTCAAGGAATGGCGGGCTGTAGCAACCAGATATGAAAAGACCGCATCCTCTTTTCTTTCCGTCATCCTCATCGCTGCAATCGCTGATTATATTAAGACATAACAGGCCCTAGTCCTGTTGAAATAGTCAGTGCGGTGGCAGTGGAATATGGAAGGTCGGATACTCCAGAGCCTCCACGACCTGTTGGAGGTTCTGCACGGCAATGCCGCTTGTGTAGGTTGTGGTGCCCTGCGATCGATGGCTGGCTTCATGGCCCAGCAAGGTATCAATCCAGAGTTCTCTGATATTGCCACTTTGGTTCCGCAGTTTGGTCGAAACCGTATGCCGGAAAGAGTGGAAGGTCACAGTTTCCGGCAGGCCAAGGCGTTTCTTGAATTTTGAAAAGGCCTGCGCAAAGTCCGTTCCCCGCCCTCGGGCAGAGGGGTTCAGGTCTGGGAACAGGTAGTGTTCTCCTTTCTGCACAAGGTCGAGCACACCCCATTGCAACAGATGACTATGGATAGGAATAAGCCGTGTCCCGGCTACTGTTTTCGGTGACCAGTTATCCTCGGGGTGGGGGCGGACATGAAAGCAACGAATACCATTGACGGTCACAATATCCTGTGTGCGTAGGTTACAGAGTTTCCCAAGGCGCATTCCGGTATACAGGGCGATGGTAATGAGACCGACATAACTGCGCAAAGAGGTTGTGGTGCTTGTCCATTGGGCTGTGGAAAGCTGGGCCAGTTCGCGGTCTGTCCAATCTCGACGGTCAATCTTCTGGGTCACATCGTAGGTCCACCCCGCCCATGGATTACGGGCCACGATTTCGCGTTGCACAAGATGCCCCCAGAGGGCCGAGAGGCGGGAGAAATGGTTTTTGACTGTCTTGCCGCTGAGTGTTTCAAGTTCTTCCTCTTTGGCCCGCAAAATTGCGTCATGAATGCCAAGAGAGTTCTTATGTTTGCCGTGGGTCGAGGGCAGGGCAAAGAGCATATCCCGGAACTCCCCAGCCACCCCGCCGGTAATCTGGTCAACAGGCTTGTCACCAAAGGCTTCCACGAAGAGACTGATGGTCTTGCCGGTATCGCGGATAATGCCGGGGCTTTTGGTTTTATCGCGATAAATGAACTGGTCCACCATTGCCGTGATGGTCGGACCTGTCTTTTTCTTGGGGCCGGGTGTGGCTTTATTGGGAGTAGGACAAACAGAAGTCTCCTCCTGCACAGGCATAAAAGCCGCCTGTGTTTCCTGCCCGGCATTTTTGATAGACACCACGATGGCGCTCAGGTTGGCAATCTGCTCCCGCAGCATGGTTTTTTCTGTGGCGTTGCGTAGATAGTCCTTGGTGGCCGTGGCGTGTAGTTTCTGGAAGCCTGCCATGAGACTATCGAGGCCGTCATTGGATATCTTAATAAAGTCTTGCAGTTGCTTCAGGTTCTCCATCTTTTCGAAGTAGAACCGTGCCTTTTTATAGGTGCGTTCAGCCTCCACCCGCTCCTCTTCAATCGCAATCATGCGTTTTGTGTCGCGCATGATGTCCTTATAGAGGGCGAGAAGCTTTCTCAGTTCTTCTGGGGAGGCATCTTCATACATGACTTTGGCTTTACTAAAGAACTGTCCGGTTCTGGCATAAAGCCCGGCTGCGCGTTCGCGTGCAACCCGCTTGCTGCTGGTCTGAAGGGAAAGAGAGATTTCCGTGCGGCCCAGCAGGGCACGAAGGGGGAAGGGGATGGTGCGGCGGAAGTGGCAGTGTGCGCCAAGCAGACGGAGTATGTCGGTTCCCATTATGGGAAGGTGAACGGGACACGGTCCTTTTGTCCTGCCAAGCAGGCACTTTACTCAATATTTTCAAAAGATTAGTGGTGCGAACTGCGGGACTCGAACCCTGAGAAGCGGGTGAGTTGCGTTCGAAACCTTACTGATTTCATCAAGCAAAACGCTAAAAGACGTCCTTCTTGGTAACGATTTATGAGAAGCACTTTGGAGAAGAAGTGAGTTCTCGTCAAGAGACTTCCCAAAACGTTCAAAAAGGTGAGGGGGTGGCAGAGGGGCGCGGTGTGGTCTGCGGGTTCGGTGCGGGTTTTTGCCGGGTTTCGGTCTCTTTTTCCTGCTTGAAAAACTCGTTTTGAGGTTCTGCTGTTTTAGAGTGGTCTGCCTGTAAAATCATAAGAGCCTGCTCAAGCTGCCCTGTATACTGAGCATGGAAGAAGGCTTTTCGTGTGACCTCATCAAGGTCTTTATGCAGGCCGGGGAGTTGCCTGAGGTGGCGTAAGCGGTTTTGAGCGGCTTCGAGGGTTGGCCTATAGGCAATCTCAGCGTTCTTTTGCTCCTCTTTCCGCTGTGCCATGGATTTTTGATAAAGTGTTCGTAGTAAAGCGAGAGTTCTCTCTTTGTTGAGTAGGGCGGACACATGCTGTCTTTTCTGGTCATAGTAGTTTTCCAGAGACCGTTCCCGCGCTGTGGGCACAGGCAAGGTTAGGGGCCGGGGTGGTTTTTCTCTCAGGCCAAACAGGTAAAGTAAGGTCTCAATGAGGTAACGGAGTATTTCAGCAAGGATAAGCAGGGCTTTTTCAAAAGCCTCATCAGCTTTGTGCCGTCGTCCTGTTATACCTCCTAGCAAGGAGGCATAGGCCGCTTCACGTTCCTGATGCGCCAAGTCAAGTGTTTCCTTGGTCTTTTTGAGTTTTATCCGAAGGGGCCTTATTTCTTGTAAGATGTTTTGGAAGACTTGGTCGCGTGTTGGCACAGGGCCATAAAGCGATAACGGGTTCTGGCGTATGATGTGTTCACATCGGGCCACCTCATTTTTCCAGTCTGTCAGGTAATGGGCAAAACCGGGGTTAAGGTTTTGTGTCTGAGTGAGAGACGTTACTGTCGGACGATAGCTTGGCCTTCTACGCAGGGGCATAATCATGGCCTCTGCGGGCAAGACGCGCGGCGGTCTGGCGCTCAGCGGGCTTAACCGGCGGGCACGAGCTGAAACCGGGCGTACTAGGCGGGGTTCTTCTGCTGGCAGAGCTTCCTGCATGAGCAAAGCATGGAAGTCTTTCATACGTGTTTTGGTCAGGCGGGTAAAAGAGCCAATCAGAGTGCCGTCTGCTGTTTCAATAATATGGGCACCCGGTCTGGTGGTGCTTCTATCGCCTTCACGCATCACGAGCCCCTGTTCCTGTAACAGAAGCCGGAAGGCAGGGAGCTTTTCGCCCGACTGTTGCCAGAGAGCGGTAATTGCTTTTTTCAAGGCCGGTAACTCCAAAGCCTGTCGTTCTGTTATCCGGCGTGCCTGAGAGGTGTACGCAGCGCGGGGGAGGGAGGCATCCTCAGATATAAGGGCTTCCACCAGTTGGGCTTCGCTGTGCTTGCCTTCTCGATGTAAGGCGGTAGCAATAGCCGCATCATGACGCCCTGCTATTAAAGGGTGACCCAGCCTGATTTCTTCTAAGCGAGCGATTTTCTCCAGTCGCATGTAAGAGAAGCGGCTACTCAACACATGGTCATGTTGCCATTCAGGCAGAATAAGATGACCGTGCCTCTTGCCGTCTTTCTGGTGAAGGATAAGGGTGCGAGAGACTTTATCCGCCCCAAGTTCTTCACAGAGCCGGTCGGCAAACTCTGACAGTTCTGTATCTGTCATAGTTTGTTCGGGATTAAAGGCGATATGACGGAGGCCATAGGTCAGGCCTTCGCGTTTTGCTTCCTTCACCCAGTCTTTGAGCCAATACTCACTACCTTCACGCACCAGAATGGCTTCGTTCTTCTTACCCCGCAAGACATGGGTGGCAAGGGCTTTATGGCCGCTGCCTGTCTTGATGCGGGTTTCCTTGACAATCATGGCCGCACATTTGTGAGGACAGGATCAATGTACCGTCTGCCGGGAGGCGGGACGGATACGACGCAACAGCCTGTCCGTCCGGTCTTTCAGGGCGTCGATATTGTCCAGTGTCGTGGCACAAGCTACAGCCTCACTACGGTTTGCGGCGTGGGCCAGTTGGTTGAGGTTGTTGCCAATGCGGGCAAGGTCTCCCCGTAGGCCTCTGAGTTCAGAAAGGAGCCGGTCGCCCTCTTGGCCTGCGAACTCGGCGTCACGCAAGAGAGCGCGTATCCAGCCAGCGGTGGTGTGGTGTCCGGCCCGTCTGGCGACGACTTGCCAGCGGTCGAGTTCGTCGGGTCTGGCCCTGACGGAAAGGCGGGACGTTCGGATTTCGGGCATGGTTTCAGTCTCCCTATTGTGGGGGTCAACGAGGGAGACACTCCCCCTTGCCAGCTTGTCCAAGGTTACCCAACGGGTAGCCATTGGACACTGCTGGCTCCTGACACAAACCCCATGGAGACTAAGGTACTCTATTTCCATGAAAGGAACGAAAAAAGAACAAATTCTTAACGATTAAAGTGAAGGAAGCTTCTGGAGGGTATGTCTCAGTATGAATGGGAGGCTTAAGTTATGGTCTCCTTTCGCCTCATCTCGGTCATAAGAAGAGCCGTTCCAGTTTCCGTAAAGCGGACGGTCGGCAATAGTGCTCGTTATCCGCCGATGTCCTCCTCCAGACTTCTGATTGCTGCATGTGCAGCTGATCAGGAGAAAGTATCATGGAAAAGAAAACGCGTTTTCCATCGCCTACGCTGAAGGCGTCCGTGCCTTGGAATGCAGGAAAAATGGTTGGCGCCAAGCGGGCGCTCAAAGAAAAGCACGTCTGGGCTATTCGGTTTTGGCTGGGGAGCGAACAACGTGTCAGAGATAGAGCTTTGTTTGATCTTGCTCTCGATAGCAAACTCAGAGGCTGCGATCTTGTCAGCCTTCGTATCGGCGACATCGTTACCAGTGGTCAGGTGCGCCACCGAGCCATGGTCGTCCAGCAGAAAACTCGACGACCTGTGCAATTCGAAATTACAGAAACAACGCGAGAAAGCGTGCGGGCGTGGCTGGAACATCGAGGTGGTGGCTTGAATGAGTATGTTTTTCCGAGCCGCCTAAGCGCCAAAGCTCACCTGAGCACAAGGCAATACGCCCGGCTTCTGGATCAATGGGTTCAGGCGGTGGGACTGATCACCGGGGAATATGGAACTCATTCGCTCCGCCGGACAAAGGTTGCCATGATTTACAAACGAACCGGTAACATCCGGGCCGTTCAGATTCTGCTTGGTCATTCAAAACTGGATAGTACGGTTCGATACCTTGGGGTGGACGTCGAGGACGCGCTGGCACTGTCAGAAACCACTGACCTCTGAAATCGAATAGGTATCATGAATTCTCTACCTCCTCCTTCTGTGTACATGCTATGATGACACACAAGGAGGAGACCATGAGCGAGCATCTCTCAGATAATGCGCCAACCCCACAGAAAATTGGGGTTCGAGAGTTCCGGGGAAACCTGACAGCGTATCTGCGTCAGGTCAGACAGGGTACTACGATCCTCGTGACGTCTCATGACGAGGTTGTGGCTGAACTGCGACCGCTGGCTCCTTCCTATCGTCCCCGCCGTCAGCCAGGAGCTCTTCGCGGGCGGATCAAAATGAGCGAAGATTTTGATGAAACGCCGTCGGACATTCTTGAAAGCATGGAACGCGACCTGTGAAGGTTCTGCTTGATACGCATGCGTTGCTGTGGTGGCTTTCGGACTCCGACAGACTGGGTGAGAATGCACGGGAGACTATTGCGGATCCAGTCCACGATATTCTGGTGAGTATCGTGTCACTCTGGGAGATTGCGATCAAAATCCGTATCGGAAAACTGGATGCGGATATGAACGACATTCTGGCAGCCATTCCCGGGGAAGGTTTCTCACTACTACAAATACAGCCCGAACATCTTAAGATTCTGATGTCTTTACCTCTGCATCATCGTGATCCGTTTGACCATCTCCTTATGGCGCAGGCGCAAGCTGAATACGCCACATTTCTTTCGGAAGACGGACAAATGGATCATTACCCCATCAAGCGAATACGCTGTTCGTGAAGCAGAAACCGCCGTCAGAACACGTCCTCCTGTTTGTCGTTCAGCCTTTCGCTTCGGTTTCCTAAAAGCGGACATGCCCTGAAGATCTAGTCAACTGCCAGAACATCTATCTACGGAAGGCCGGACTTTGGCTCGCTTACAAATAACCACGAGTGACGGAGGATCCGTCGGCTCCAGTTTTGCTTAGCAACTCAGTCGCCGTGGAGTATTCTGTTGCCACGCGTTCATATCTGCCGAATGCAGGAAGGTATCGGTAGAAACCGCAGTTTCGTCGGAGAGAGCTCCGCCCTGTGCATCCATACTCCGCCCCCATTTCATCTGCGGGTTTCGGATAGCTGTTTATTGATAGAGCGAACCTTTCAATTACTCTCACCGTTGATGGACGCCCGCAGAGCTCTCCCAAATTGCAAGCATCTGTTTTGATTCCCTGACGCATGCTACAATTTCCGCTAATAATGTTCTTCGTGAGATGGAGTAATTATGCGGATCATTAAACCAAATCTTGATTCGCCAATTCTGGACGGTGATTACCGCCATGCGCTCGTCCATCTGGCGTGGTATCGGGAAGACAGTAGGCGCTTTCTTCTCTTCGGAATGGTGGAGCTGTTCCCATCTGAGCTACCGTCACCTGACCCAACAAAGGAACAGGCTCTGCCTGTGAGGTCGCTTGGACGCCGACACTCTGTGTATGTTCGGCGGATTGTCATGACGGCTGAGGACGCCTTGGCATGGTATGCCAAGTGCCGAGAGGGGCATGTCATGCTTCCCAATACAAACGGGGAATGGGATCTACTTGCGACATCCCAGTTCAGAGAAGAGCCAGCTTGGCCCAATTTGCTGATCACCCATCAATTGCCCTTCCATAATTGGGGAACGGTTCGCGCTCACCACCTTGTCCAGACGGCCATTCTGCCGGAAGCACGGCTCCCCCTGACCAACTTAACAGCGGTTGGCTGGCTAACCGATAAATTGTTTTTCAACTTTCTCGAATTTGGCGAATGGTTGGGGTCGATCAGCCTTATCGCTCCTAACCCAGTCCTTCGCAACCTCCACCACACGCTTGCCGTCGAAGAAGCTGGCGAAGCTAGCGACATTCATCTGATCGAAAGGCAGGGCCACGACGTCCACAAGCTCGTCCTGTATTTAGGCGAGCACCGGTATGGCGGTGTGGTTTCCTATCGCAGTATCGATCTAGACGGAAATTATTTACGAATTTTTCATGTCGGTCGGACAGAACAGGTCAGCCTTGCCTTGGTTTGCCCGCAGCGCGGCGTACTCGAATGGCACGACCCGGTCGGCTTCCTGCGTCAAATCGGAACGACGATTGAGATGGCAAGCGCCACCAAAATTGTAAAAGTACCGGATACCTCTGGGCGCCCCGGGGAAACCTACGAGCAAACGGTGATGACCAAGGGAGGGGAATTCGTCATTGGAGATACGACGAGCGACGATGGAGACGTGGCCGTCCACTTCAATTCTGCCAGACGAAGCCGGGAGCGGAAAGAAGAAGCTGGGCGGCTTGGGCAGAAATTGTTTCATGGTGATGAGAACGAGGCGCGAAGTTTTGTTCGAGGTCTTATCAGTCAGGCACGGCAGAGGGTATGGATAGTCGATCCCTATTTTACGACGCTTGAGCTGTTCGCCTATGCCTTGGCCACCAGCCGCTCAGAGGTCGATGTAAAGATCGTTACCTCGGCCGAGCGGTTGCGAGGTAGGGATCAAATAGCACCGATCCGTGAGGCTGGCGAAGTATTACTGGAACAGGTCAAAGCGCTATCGGAAAAGGGCCGGTTCGAAATTCTGGTGATGACCGGTAGCCGTTCGCCGATACATGATCGCTTTCTGGTCATCGACGACGACGTCTGGCTGTCTGGCAATTCGTTCCACTCCATCGGGGAGCGTGCTGGAATGATGATCAAGCTGCCAGCACCTGAGCTGGTGATGGACCGCATCATGGGAATTATTAATCCCATTAACCACCGTGCCATGGCGCTGAAAGAATGGGTCAGGAAACGAAAGGCCGATAAGAAAAAAGCGGAACAGGATGGTAAGGGCAGTAATGGATGAAAAGATCCCCGTTTCAAGGGAGCGAACCGGCATTACAGGTTCGTAATCCAAAGCCTTCAACCACCTTCCACGGTGAACCTGAATTGCTGTGGGCATCAATCCCAGAAGACTATAGTACTCGAGAGAGTGATACTGAGCTTGCTCCTAAGTATCCATTGATCAAAAAGCGTAGCAAGCATTATGATTCTGGTCCTCTTGGCCTGAAGACGTTCTGGGAAAAAATCGCATCATCTAGGCGTTTATGGATACTAGATACGCATTTCGGAAGTAAAAATCTATTGTTCCTGAGGGATCAAATGGAATTAGCTCCTGCACTTAGCGATTTTCATTTAATTACGGCGGAAAAAAACGTACGAAAAACGTTTAAAAGTATAAGAAAAATTCTCGAGGAAAAGCATCGGCTGGTAGCGGATGCAACATTTGGCGTCACAGAAATAGATCGACATGACTTTCCTTATTTACATGATCGTTTTGCCGTGACCGATGATGAACTTTGGCATTTTGGCGGAACGGTAGGATGTTTGCAGGCAGCCATGACCGCCGTCAGCCGAGGCTGGGATGCAAGAGAGCGTCACTTTATCAGTCTATTTGAAGAAATACGAAAGTTACACAATCTTGAGGGAGCATTACGGCAATGAACGACGGGCCGCCGGATGACGAAAACCCATGGATCGACAACCATGATAAGATGGTCGGAGTTGCCAGAACTGCCGCATCAGAGCCTTGGGCAGATGAGGTCTGTCGAAGGTTAGTTCCGGCTTTGGCTGAGGAATTTAAGGTTCCTTTTTCCGGAAAATACTATGACCGGCTCAGGGAGGTCGAACCTCAGATATTCGACGCTTTGCAGGAAGTTTGCATGGTGTCGGCGCTGCCAGCGCAATTGGCCGAGAGCATGGACATGGTTGCAGAATCTGCGAGCAAGTATCCGGAACTTGCAGGTGTGCTGGGGAGAGTGCTAGCCGAAGCGGTGATCGCTGAGCCGCACGGAGCCGCGATTGCACGCGGACTTATCGGCGACAACTTCGTGGCCCTTGATATAATGATTGAGACCATGAGGAACGCGTTTCAGACTACGGGTCAAGAGGCCGTAATTATCGCCCTTAAAGGCGTCGTCACAGACATTGCCGAGCACCCAGAGGTCGGGCTATTCCCGCGAGAGCAAAATGGCTTTCTGGAATTCCTGCGCCAATGGAAGGCATCGCGGGAGTTGGATAGTGTATTCGGCCATGGATTCGGAAACGTAACGTGGTTTTACAGGCCAATTGATCTTGTCCGTGTGCTGCGGCCGTTAGATCGCTCACAGTATCTTGAGTTGCTAGAGGACACAGCCCTCCCACTTGCGCTTCATCACGAATTTTATGCCCATGACGTCGTCGAAAACCTCGACGAAATTCTGGCACTGCTCTGCGTGGCTCCTTCTATTCAAATGGTTGACCCGTCCGGAGGGATGACGTGGAATGGAAAAATCGCCGCTCCGATACTGTTGACCGTTGGTCATGAGCACGCCGTGCGGATTGGCAGGCCGAAAGATGGGCGTCAAATTGACCGCGATGAAATGAATCGGAAGGTTCACGATGTATTCGTCAAGCTGACCGATGTTTTGCTTGAAAGAGAGGACGGCAAATTTCTGGGCCTGCAGTGGCTTGGATACCTAATTGGCGAGGAAGGGAGACGGCAATCACGTGCGTCGCATCAGTGGTCTCCCATACCGACAGCCATTGATGTTCTAACTGAGGCGATGGCAGCCAAAGGCTACGGATTGACCGACGCTCTAGACGCATTCCACGAAATTCTGCCGTCACCAAACGGACTTGAAGTCATGCGGTTGTCAAGAGTCGGTAAGAAAAAATGGGGACGCGGCACCTCGGGTACCGATGCTTTCCTTGCTGCTGTTTTGTTGGAGCAGGCGGATGTACATGGCAATCGGGAATTCGACGCCACCAACCTCTTGCTGTTGTATCGATCCCTTCTCATCCAAAGAGACCGCGGGCTAGACATTTTTTCCGATGCCGACTTTCCCACTTGGAGGAACTGGCAGCCAGCTGCGCTTTATGCGTGTCTGAAAGACCCAAGGCAAGAGTGGCAGGACGTTTGGCACTCCCTATCCGAACAGCGGCGGCGGAGCCGTCATGTTCTCGACGACCGAGGTGCCGACGATCCCAGTTTTTTTCATATTTGCCTTGGGCTGAGCCTGATCGACTGGCTACTAACCCCAAAATTTTCCAAGCCTCAGCAGGCGCTGTGCTGCTGGCGAGCGGTTTTTGATGCGACGTTCTGCATGTCCCTGTCGGTTCATTTCTTCCAAGCCAACCGATGGCGGCATGCGCTTGCAAAACTGTTCGCTAGGCTTCCCCACGTTCTTCGTGCGTCAAATTCAGAGACTTCCTATGCCATCGAGGTAGCAAGAGAACTAGCGCGATTGGGAGGAGACGACGAACTTCTAGCATGGTGTTCCTCCATGGCGTTAGCGAACGGTATTGAACTTCAGGACTTAGCGGTAGTTTTATTGGAATTGCAGCCTCAGAAGATCGATTTGGCCCTGCGGCTAAAGGAATTCGTTGAATGGGAACAACGCTCTGGCATTAGACGTCCCTCTTCAGGGCTGGTCGGGGAATGCAGCCGGATCATAAGAGCATTAAGTCAAGACATGATGTAGAGGAATTTAGTAATAACGTAGCGTGTAGGATAACAGTATCAGCATATCCCCATCAGTTTGTGGTATTTTGCACCATGCACAACCGGCTGATCTTGAGACCTTTATCTACCCCCAGGCATTTCCCTCGCCCAGAGTTACTGAGAACGGATGATCAGGGCCGTTTGAATATCGTCGTAGCTCAAGGGGGGGGGGCGTCAGCAGAGTTATAAGGTCACGACAGCGTCTTCGACCTACACAAGAAGGTTGTCTAGCATACTTTCGACAATGGCTGGAGGTATTGTATTGATGTGGCGACCGAACTATTTGTGGTTTTTATTGGTAGCATAAGCGAAGAGTTACTTGCATATTTAGACAATGGTAACGAAATAAATTAAATTAACCGGTGATTCTGCATTATAATTTTTATAACAGACTCCTTATTTTATTGATAAATACAAGATTTGGTATTACTTTTTCACAAAAAACAATACGGTTGCTCTATAGATTAATAGACTGAGTTCCCCTAAGCGAACGTCAGAGTCGCATTGGTGAGTTCTCCGTAAAGGATTCTGAAAAAACGCATATGATGATAAATAACGAATAATTTATGTATATTTATTGTCTAGATTTTTACATCATTTTGAGAATTGAGAGCTGATTTTGGTCAGAATCAATGTCCGGTATTTTAAGTTCTACGCCCAAAACCGGACCGACCGCATTCCCCCCCAAAGCCGTCATGGTTTACGCCTCAAGAAGAGTGTTGGATAGCTTACAGCTTCCACGGTCTGCCTAAGGTTTTCGGTTGCAATACCTGAGAGATAAGTTGTGGCCCCTTGGCTTTTGTGGCTGGCTTCATGACCAAGAAGGGCATCAATCCAGAGTTCTCTGAGATTTCCCGCCTGATTGCGTAGGCGGGTGGATACTGTGTGCCGGAAACTATGGAACGTAATGGCAGCAGGAAGGCTAATTGTCGTTTTGAATTTCGAGAAATTCCGGCCAAAGTCTGTGCCACGTGGGCCGCTTTGGGGTGTTTTTAGTTCAGAAAACAGGAATTTCTCACCGTCTTTCCTGAAGTCCAGAATGCCCCAGTCCAGCAAGGCGCTGTGGATGGGCACGTTCCGGGTGCCTGCTTCTGTCTTGGGTGTCCATTTGTCTTCGGGGTGAGGGCGGATAACAAAGCAGGGGATACCGTCAACCTCCTGAATGTCCTCATTCCGTAGGTTGCAGATTTCTCCCAGCCTCATACCGCTATAGGCAGCAACCAGTGTGATGCTTGCAAAGGTCGCCTGTGAGATGGTGCTGCACGTCCATGGTGAAGACGAGAGTAGGGCCAGTTCATCATCTGTCCATGCCCTACGTGGATTGCGTTTGGTCAGGTCAAAGTCCCAGTTGTTCCATGGGTTCTTCTCTGCAATCTCGCGGCGGAGTAGCTGGTTCCATAAGGTTGAGAGGCGCATGAAGTGGTTCTTCACGCTCTTGCCGCTGAGGGTCGGCAGGTCAAACTCCTGCGCCCGTTCGACCTCAGTATTTAAATCCAAGTCCTGCTTGCCTTTGGCGTAGGAGGTCGGCAAGGAGAAAAGCAGGTCTCTAAACTCCCCAGCCACGCGCCCGGTAATCTCTTTAATCGGCTTATCGCCGAAAGCCTGTACAAACAACGCCACGGTGCGGGCGGTTTCTTTCTTGGTGGCCTCACTCTTCTGGCTGTCTGCCAGCAAGGCAAGCTGAAGGGCTTCTGTCAGGCGCGGAGAGGTTGGGACAACTGGAGACGGTGTAGGAGATGCCAACTGATGGGACGGTGGTACTGCACCGGAGGCCTGAGACAAAGCTGGGCCTGTCTGGAACAGTTTGATCAGCGTTGCATGAAGCCGGTCTATCTCTTCGGTCTTGCGGGCAAGACTGGCTTTGTCCTGCGTCGTGCCCGTGATCATGTCCTTGCGCAGCTTTATCATGCTCTGGTTCACCTGTTCCAAAGCCTGTGAGGAATAGTCGATGAAAGCCTTTGTTCTCAGCATGTCTTCATAGCGGCTCATGCTGGCGCGGTAGCGTTCAAGTCTGAGTTGCTCTGCGGCATTGTGTTCGTTGGTCTCTATGACCTCGTTCTGCTTTTTGATGATGTCTTGATAAAGGGCCAGAAGGTCGTCTTTGGTGATGGGCTTCTTCTGGGCTGGATCAGTCATGAGGCGGGCCGTTCTAAATAGTGCACTGGTCTGGGCATGGAGGGCCATGGCAGAGAGGCGGGCTTCTGATTTGTTCCCTGTCTTAAGGGAAATCCAGAATTCAGTTTTGCCGAAGAGGGGCCGTAAGGCAACGGGGACGGCACGGCGGAAATGGTAATGGGTGCCCACGAGAGCCAGCATTGGGAACTTCTCCATTTTGGAGAAGGACTATGGAGAAGCGGGTTTACACTTCACTGCTTTCAGGATTTCTTAATAAAATCAATACGTTAAGGTATGCGAACTGCGGGACTCGAACCCGAGCCAACCCGCAGTGACACGATTCTAACTTATTGAAACAGCAAAAAGAATACGACGTGCTGTCTTCCGGTTAGCATTCTAGTTCCCTGAATTGGTTAAACAGTCTGGGAACTTGGTATGGTGAATTTAACCTCAGTCTTCTGGTTTCTGGAAGGGGTTTATGATGGTCATCATGTCAAAAATCCGCTGACCGTTCTGCATATCTTCGGACAAGAGGGTTTCAATGCCATTTTCCATGGCGCAGGCCAGAATCATGGCGTCATAGGTCTGGAGCCCATACCGTTCGATAATGGCCCAGCCATGGCTGTAAACAGCTTCCGTGATGGGATGGATCGTGACCAGCCCCCGGAAGTCGGTAATCAATGTTTTGATGTCGTCTAGTGGAAGTCTGGTTTTACGCCTGAGCGTATTTGTGGCTTCGTTAAGTGTCTGAACCGAGATATGGCAGTCCTGATGCAGAAGGAGACTGTCAGCAATGCCGGCCTTTTCTGTTCCTTCTTCCATCATGGCATAGAGAAGGATGTTCGTATCTAGAAAGAGAGACATTAGTCTTCGGGACGTTCAAAACGGAACCCGGAAGGCAGTTTTTTCCCGATTTCTTTCAGGGAGCGGAGTGCTTCTTCGCGGGATTTCAGGCGTGTGAAAACAGCATCCACATTGTCGCCTTCCTGCAAACCAAGCTGTTTGACAATGTGGGAGGGAATACGCACAGCAAGGCTGTTACCCCATTTGGAAACCTGCATGAGAACCTCCTATGTTGGATATACGTAAATACAGAATGTTTATCTTACCTGCAAGGAATATTACGATATAATCTATTGGGGTTGCTGGCTGGGACAACCCAAATTATCAGTCGAGATGGTCTGGAATCGCTTTGACGATAGCATGCATTTTTTTGATATATGTTATATTGCATTTAAAGAGAACAAGAGTGATGCAATGACCGAAAGTAATTCAGTGGAGTGTGTACCGAAGAGTATCGTGCGCTACATTAAAGAGAATCCGCATATGGCTGTTTCCGTTGCTCTGTTCTGCGGCGGTGGGTTGGCTCTTCAGCGCGACGTTACATCACTTGCAGGCTCCTTGTTCGGTGCCGGTGGAGCGCTCCTTGGGGCTTGGATCACTGAATTGAACAAGCGTCGTTCTGAGGCAGAAGAGAAAGAAAAAAAAGAAGCTGGTGCCGTTGCAGCACTTGCGCCAGAACTACAACATACCATTGAACGAGTTCAGTATATTCTGGATAGATCAACAGTTAATTTTAGTTGTGAATCCGCTGTTGAGAGCGTGAAAAATAACGACCAGCAGGCGGATTTCCGACCTTATTTCCCGACGCTCTATCCGAGCGCGTCCCAAGTGCGTGATCTGCCTGATAAGAAAGTTATTGTCCTTATCCGTTACTATGATTCGTTGAATGAGATATCCCATTGTGTTGACGACTGGTGGGAGCGGGAAGGACAGCTTGCCGTTAACATTTTCAATATGCTCATGCATGCCGCAGAAAAAAGTCTTCGGTTGGGTTTGATATGCGTCCGTGAGTTCGACCTTGAGGCACGTTTTCCACCACCACACGAATCTTATGGTACATTGACGTCACGTATCGAACGTTCGCTTTCCCATGCGTCCCAAGCTCGTAAGCGTCACTTGGATCGTGCTGAAGCACTTGATCTGAGATCTGGAAAATCCAAGGAGCCAATGCCCTTTCGAAAATACTAGATATGTGGCCGACAATTACTCTCTTGGTCTCTCCGCATAACGACGATATTTAAAGCTCTTTCTGGTTTACCCAGATCGGTGCAAACTGTTCCGCCTGACGTAGAATATGTTTGACTGCTTCAGCTTCCATATCCGGCGGGTATCCATAGTGACGCAGCAGGCGTTTGACGGAAGTGCGCATTTTGGCGCGGGCCTGCGCCATCACCGTCCAGTCCACTGTGGCATTTTCCCGAATGGTCTTCACCAGTGCTGTGGCGATAACCCGTAGGCTGAGGTCGCCCATGGCTTCCTTGGCGTTCTGGTTCTGGGCCAGTGCGTCATAGAAAGCGATTTCTTCCTGTGTCAGACCCAGTTCCTCGCCACGGTCGCGGGCGGAGGCCATGTCACGGGCCATGCGGATTAGTTCATCCAGAATTTGAGCGGACGTCAGGGCGTTGGCATGGTAGCGAGCAACGGCCTGTTCCAGCCTTTGTGAAAAGGCTTCGGCTTCCGTGATGTTGGAGCGGGTTCGGCTGCGTATCTGGCCTTCCAGCAGTTTTTTGAGCGCTTCAATGGCCAGGTTGCGCTGAGGCATCTCGCGCACTTCTTGCAGGAAGGCGTCCGAGAGGATGGAAATATCAGGCTTTCCAATACCAGCGGCTTCCATGATGTCGATAATATCAGTGGAAATGACGGCCTTGCTGACCAGTTGCTTGATGGCCAGTTCGCGCTCCTGCGCACTGCGCCCATCGGTGCCGGTGCTCACACTCTTGACCAGAGCCGCCCTGACGGCCTCGAAAAACCCGATTTCATCGCGTAATCTGGCGGCTTCATCACTGGCAGACGCCAGCGCAAAGGCGACTGAGAGCGCCTTGACGGCATCCGGGTAGCGTTTCTGGGCGGCCTTACGCTCGTCATCATTTTTGGCAGATGCCATGGCGCGTTGCTGTTGGCCCAGAATATGGTCAAGCGCTCCTGCCATGATGGAAAGCTTAGCCTTGGGTGTTGCTCCGTCCTGCAAGGCAGGGCGGTAGTCAAAACCACCAGCCTGACCGGGGTTGAACATGGCCCGTACGACTTCGTAGCGTTCCTGCAAGGCGCGGATGGCCTCGCCTTCATCGATGCCGACCTGTTTGCGGTCTCCGGCGGAGTATTCACCCAAAGCCGCCTTCAGGTTCTGGGCAAGACCGATATAGTCCACCACCAGACCGCCGGGTTTACCCTTGAACACACGGTTGACGCGGGCAATGGCCTGCATCAGCCCGTGCCCACGCATAGGCTTATCCACATACATGGTGTGCATGGAAGGCACGTCAAAACCCGTCAGCCACATGTCGCGCACAATAACCAGCCGGAGCGGGTCGTTATTATCCTTCATGCGTTTTGCCAGCAGTTCACGTCGTGCCTTGGACTTCTTGCCGATATGGGGCTGGAACCCGGCAGGGTCGGATGAACTGCCGGTCATCACCACCTTGATGGCTCCTTCATTGTCATCGTCACTATGCCAGGTGGGGCGTAGGCGGATGATCTCGTTATAGAGCGCCACACAGATAGCTCGGCTCATACCTACGATCATGCCTTTGCCTTCAAGGGCAGTCAGGCGGTTTTCAAAATGGGTCACAAGGTCTTCGGCTATCCGGCGTAGGCGGGGTTCTGAGCCGACCAGTGCTTCCACGCGAGAGTATTTCTGGCTGAGCTTGTGTTCCTCGTTCTCTGAAAGCCCTTCGACAATATCGGCCAGTTCGTCGTCCAGCTCTTCCTTGAGGTCTTCATCCAGTTCGATACGCACAAGGCGGCTTTCGTAATAGATGGGCACGGTTGCGCCATCCTCGACAGCCTGCGCAATGTCATAAATGTTGATGTACTCGCCAAAAATACCGCGTGTGTTCACATCGGCATTTTCAATGGGTGTGCCGGTAAAGCCGATAAAGGACGCATTGGGCAGGGCATCGCGCAGGTATTTGGCAAACCCATAAGTCATTTTGCCGGTCTTGGGGGTGAATTTGGCCTCCAGCCCATACTGGCTGCGGTGTGCCTCATCCGCCATGACAACCACATTCCGACGGTCGGTCAGCACGGGCAGGCTGGTTTCCCCGTCTTCGGGCTGGAACTTCTGCAAGGTGGTAAAGATGACACCACCCGAGGTGCGCCGGAGGAGTTTCTGCAAGTCCTCCCGGCTGTCCGCCTGCTCCGGTGTCTGGCGCAACAAAGCCTGTGCGCCGGAGAAGGTGGCAAAGAGCTGGTCATCCAGATCATTGCGGTCTGTCAGCACAATGATGGTGGGGTTTTCCATCTCGGGGTGGCGGGCAATCACACCAGCATAGAACGTCATGAGCAGGCTCTTGCCGGACCCTTGCGTGTGCCACACCACACCCACCTTGCGGTCTCCATCCGGTGCAGCGGCCCGCACAGTCTGCCCTACGGCTTTCCGGCAGGCATGAAACTGGTGATAGCCCGCCAGAATTTTTATGGGGCTGCCGTTCTTCTCGCCAAACAACACAAAGTCACGGATCAGGCCCAGAAACCAGTGCGGGGTGAACACGCCCCGCAGCACGGTTTCCATCTCCTCATGGTTTTTGGCGATCAGGTCTTCGCCGTTGATCGTGCGCCATGGCATGAAGCGGTCACGGTCGGCTGTGAGCGAGCCAACGCGGGCCTGTGTGCCATCCGAAATCATCAGCGCTTCATTGAAGCGGAATAGCGACGGAATAAGGCTGCGATAGGTCTGGAACTGGTTCCAGGCTGAATCCAGCGTCGCGTTCTCGGAACTGGGACTTTTGAGTTCAATCACCCCAAGCGGCATACCGTTAATGAACAGAACAAGGTCTGGCCTGCGGTTGGCCTCGTCCTTTTCAATGACGAACTGGCGCACGACCAGAAAGTCATTGTTCTCCGGGTTCTCAAAATCCAGCAGACAGACCCTAGCGCCAGACTGTGTGCCATCCTCGCGCACCACATCCACCGGCACGCCATTGACCAGATAGTCATGCAGGCGGCGGTTTTCGTCCACATGGTCGGGTGTGTCTTCGCGGATCAGGGCCAGCAGGGCTTCATCGCGTGAGGCTTGGGGAAGGTACGGATTTAGCTTGTCTATTGCTGCCCGCAGGGGTTTTTCCAGAATGACGTCCGATAACGAGGCACGTTCGGGCTTTTTGCCCCCGGGGGCAATATCTGGCCCCCAGACAATGGTGTAGCCACATTCGCGCAGAATATCGCAGGCCCAATCTTCGATCTCGTTTTCGGACAGAAAGCTCATGCCGCGTCTTCCACCATTTTTTCGGCATCCCGGATGCTGATTTCGCCGGACATGAGTTTGGGGAGGAGGAGGTCTCGAAGTTGGGCGAGGGAATTTATTTCTTTGAAATTGGATATAACTTTTTCTTTCATAGTATCTAGAGAATTTTCTAAAAAAGCGCCCAATTTTTGAGATGGGATGCACACTTCGAAAGAGGGAATAGCTTCTTTATTTAAATGCAGAACGGTAGTTCCAGAAGTGTAAGAGTAAGCGTGATTTTGAAACTCTTCACTTAAAAGAATCTGATATATAAATGACATTCCAGTCAATTCTGTTTTTTTTCTAATAATTCCAACATCGAGTGATGCAACTAATGTTTTATATTTTTGGTCATGCACAACAATTGCAGGTTTCCCGATTACATCTGCTGCTTGGGTGACATCAGTAAGAGCAACTATTAAATCTCCAGGAGAGACAATTTGATCGTCATGATATTTCCCCGTGAATGCTTTGAGTCCATCATGTCGATAGCCGCCTCCTCGCATAAAAGATTTTAACGTGACTAAAGCCGTCTCTGATTCCTGTAGTTCGCTGCTTTTGTAAGAGCGCCCCTTTGTAACAGATATAAGGTCATTTAATAATACTCTATGCCACCCCTCGGGCTTACCCTCATCATCCAGCCTGTCGGGAAAGAGTTCCCACACTTCTGGGGCGAGGTAAGGGGCTTCTCCGGCCATTTTTGCCCGTGTCGGGCCAAAATCGACAAACCAGTCCCGAAACAACGCCCGCGCCATGGCTTCCAGCGTTTCGTTCGTCCGGCGGTTGAGTTCGATTTTTCTATCAAAAGACTGAGCGTATTGAGCAATATATTCTTGTTTTTTCCGTGATAAATTGGGGAAAGGTAAGTTTTTTAAAAAATCGGTGTCTAATTTCCCAGCCCCAATTCCTGTCACGCCCAAATTTTGGTTTAGCGTATTGCGTAAACTTTCCATCCAGAAATGTAGAAAAACCGGATCAGTATCATCTTTTGGGCAAATGGCTTTTACATCCTGATTAAAAGCAACTGCTTTTTCTACATAACAAATCGGAATGTAATTAAATAAACCACTGCCTCTTACTAGAATTAAACTAGAGCCTTTGGGAGCCATTTTAGACCCGGCAATTAATCCTTCATAAGTTATTTTAGGAGAACCGTTGCCAATAAACCGGTCTGTCATATTGGATGCAGAATACCATGAAATATCACCTCCCCAGAAAGCCGGATTAGCTTTATTGGGCGTCCCTCCTGACATAAAATCTGCTGCATCTGAAAGTATTTTCATGGTTGCACCAGCTTAAGAACTTCTAGAATTTTCTCTTGATAAGTTTGGCCTTCGGCTACCTGTTTTATGAATTGATTTCTTAATGTTGCGAAGCGTTCGGTAAATGGCACGCTGTCTTCTTCGGCTTCCTCTGTCCCCACGTAGCGGCCCGGTGTCAGAACAAAGCTGTGCTGTTCCACTTCATTCAGCGTGGCGGATTTGCAGAAGCCCGGACTATCCTCATAGGTGCCCGCGTCCTTTTCTCCACGCCATGCGTGGTAGGTGTCAGCAATGCGGGCCACGTCCTCGTCCGTCAGTTCCCGGCGGGTGCGGTCAACAAGTTTGCCCAGCTTGCGGGCGTCAATAAACAGGATTTCTCCGCGCCGGTCTCGCCAGCCCTTTTGCTTCTTGGTGCGGGTGAGAAACCATAGGCAGGCCGGAATCTGAGTGGAATAGAAAAGCTGACCGGGCAGGGCCACCATGCAGTCCACCACATCGCCCTCCACCATCCGGCGGCGGATTTCGCCTTCGCTGTTCTGGTTGGAGGACATGGAGCCATTGGCCAGTACCACGCCTGCCGTGCCATCGGGGGCAAGATGCCACAGAATATGCTGGAGCCACGCATAGTTGGCATTGCCCGCAGGCGGCTTGCCGTACTGCCAGCGCGGGTCTTTCTCTAGGGACGCATTCCACCAGTCCGACACGTTGAACGGCGGGTTGGCCAGAATATAGTCAAAGCGCAGGTCTTTCAGCTCGTCGCGAAGAAAGCTGCCCTCATTGTTCCAGCGAATGTCCGCGCCAATACCCCGCACGGCAAGGTTCATACGGGCCAGACGCCAAGTGGTGTGGTTGCTCTCCTGCCCGTAAATGGCAATATCACCCAGCTTACCGCCATGGGTTTCCACAAAGCGTTCGGACTGCACGAACATGCCACCAGACCCACAGCAGGGGTCGTATACCCGGCCTTTGTAAGGTTCGAGCATGGAAACCAGCGTGCGCACCACGCTGGACGGCGTGTAGAACTCGCCCCCGCGCTTACCTTCGGCTCCGGCAAACCCGCCAAGGAAGTATTCATAGACCCGGCCCAGCACGTCCCGCGCCTTGTCGTCCGTATCTCCCATGCCGATGTCAGAGATGAGGTCGATCAACTCACCCAACATCACGCTATCAAGGGCAGGCCGTCCGTAATCCTTGGGCAGCACACCCTTAAGCTGCTCCGGGTTGGCTTTTTCAATAGCCAGCATGGCGTCATCAATCATCTTGCCGATGCCGGGAGAACGGGCATTGTCCCTGAGATGAGACCAGCGGGCGGTCTCGGGCACCCAGAAGATGTTTTTAGCCAGATATTCGTCAGGATCTTCCGCCGCCGCCGGGTCATCCAGTATCAGCGCGGCATGGCGGGCTTCAAAGGCAGTGGAGATGTAGCGCAGGAAGATCAGGCCAAGGGCCACATGCTTGTAATCTGAGGGTTCAAGGTTCTTGCGCAGCTTGTCAGCCGCCAGAAACATCTGCTGTTCAAAGCCCAGTGTCGCACTCGCTGCCTTGGTTTTGCTTGCTTTGGGGGTTTTCTTGGGAGCTGGGGCAGCATCAGGGTTCTTGCGAGGGCGACCGCGGGGCATGAAAAAAAGCCTTGTTTCTCAGAAAATTCAGATGCCCCAGTTTAACGGAAACTGGCGATCTGGTCGAGAGGCAATGGCGGGATGGAGGGCTGTCTGACATTGTGTGCCAGTGGCGAAGCAGGATTTTATGGTGATGGTTCCATGGCCGGTTTGGGTGGAGCGATGCCCATGGTGTTTCTCAAGCCTTCTGGAACAGACAGTTTTGAGCGCAGGCGAGCGATTTCCTGTCTCGCCCTTTCTTTTTCAGCTTGGTGGGCCTTGTCCCATTGTCTGATACGGTCTGTTCTCGCCTGCACCAGTCTGTCAAAACGATGCTGGAGCCATGGTTCGAGTTTTTCCGGATCAGCCATGGCGGAAAATTCGGCATCATACTGTTTCCTGAATTCTTCAAGGACAGGTCTATCCTGTTCTGTCAGGATAGACCGGACAGGTTCTGGCGGTGTTGAGCGCAACCCGACAATATGCAGCAACGCCTGTACAACAAACCGCAGGACTTCCAGAAATTTGAGCAAAAGCTGCTGGCAGACTTTTTCCAGTTTCCCAGTTCGTCCGGTCATGCGTTGCCAGCGGCTTTCTTCCGCCTGTTCCCATTCTTTTTTGGCACGACGATAACGAGTAAAGCTACTCCGCAGTTGCTTCTGGTAGGGGGTGAGGGCTTTTCGCCATTTTGCGAGCATTTCTTCCCTCTTTAATGGTGCCCAGCCCTTTTCTGGCGCTCTCTGGTCAAGGATAGCCTGCTGCTCCTGAATGGCCTGCCTGATCCGGTGGCGGATACGGGCTTCTTCCGCGCTGAGGATCAGCGGATACAGTGGTTTCGGCGGGGTGTGTAGCATGACGGCTGGCCTGTCTACATCCTCCATCTGCCTGCGCCTAAGTGCGTCAATCGCTTTATTCCTGCGTGGTAGGCGGATACGTTTTGGACTCCTGTTGGGGGCAGGTGAGGCGTCGGGGACGGAGAATATTCCAGTTTGGTCATTCTCTGATGTTATGCGGACGGGAACACGGGTGCTTCTGATATCCAGTTTCGACTTTTCGTGTTCTGCTGATTGTTCTTTTGCCAGAAGCTTTCGGAATTCCGCCATGCGCACTTTTGTCAGCCGGGTAAAGCTACCAATGAGTGTTCCATCGTTCTTTTCAATGATATGAGCGCCGGGGCGTGTTTCTTTTCGATCACCTTCCCGCAAAGTCAGGTCATGTTCCGCCAGCGCCGCCCGGAATGATTTTAACCCGTCAGAGCGGTTCCAGAGAGAGGCAACAAGCTGTTTGAGTTTTGGCAGGTCAAGTTCTTGTCTTTCCGCTATGCGGTGGGCCTGCGATGTGTAGGCAGCGCGAGGTTTGGGGCTGTCAAGAACAGGGATCAGTGCTGCGACCTGTTCCGCTGCCTGATGATGACCTTCTGTACGCAGTGCTTTGGCAATAGCTTTGTCATGCCTTCCGGGCACGAGAGCATGACCAAGCCGGATTTCTTCCAGCCGGGCAACTTTCTCCAGACGCATCCATGTGAACCGGCTTTCCAGAACATGGTTGCCCTGCCATTCGGGCAGGATCAGGTGCCCGTGTGTGCTGCCGTCTTTCTGGTGGATAATAAGAGTAAGGTGTTCCGGGTCGGCGTGGAGTTCATCACACAGGCGACGGGCGAAGTCCGAAAGCTGGTCATCGCTCATGGTCTTGTCAGGATTGAAAGCGATATGGCGCAGACCGTATCTCAGCCCCTCCCGTCTGCCTTCGCGCATATGGTCACGCATGAGCCAGTCCGACCCCGCCAGAACCCGGATGGCTTCATTCTTTGCACCATGCAGCACATGGCGGGACAAAGCACCTGCGCCACTTTTTGTTCTGATCCGGCTTTCTTTGATGATCATGGGGCATGACCACAAACAGTCAGTGCAGGGGCAGTGCTGGCCTGTCGCACCTGCGACGGGCAGACTTGTCAGGGTGGTTTCTCCGTGAGTGGCGGAGAAGGTAGTCAAGATGCTGGATCAGTTTCTCAATCTCGTTCAGGACACCCTCGCAATGCACGGCATCGCCGCAGTTGGCAGAATGGGCAAGCTGGTTGAGGTTATTCCCGGCACGGGAAAGCTGATGACGTATCCCACGTAGTTCATCGGGAACGTGTGGCCCTTTATGCCCGGCCAGTTCTGCACTGGTCAGGAGGGAGCGTATCCATTGTGCGGTGGTGGCATGGCCATGAGCGCTGGCGATATGGTTCCAGCGCACCAGTTCATCGGGTGATGCACGGACGGAAAGGCGGGAAGTTCGGGAAATCGGCATAACAGAGTTCTCCTTAAAGAGGGGGTTAACGGGGGAGATCTCTCCCCCTTACCAGCTTGCTCCATGCACCCTTTGGGTAGCCATGGAGCACTGCTGGCTCCCTGTAAGGGTAACCTATTCAGATGCCTGATTTCCGAACTTTTTTTGATGCAAACAAGATGGCGAGAATAAGCCTTTCAAAAAGGTATGATGCACTCTGCTGGGTAGTGAAGGGCTTCAATAACCTGCTGAAGATTGGCAACGTCAATCCCGCTGGTATAGTTCATGGTTCCTTGCGATTTGTGGGACGCTTCATGCCCGAGCACGGTGTCAATCCAGAGTTCGCGGATATGGGCTTCCTGATTTCTAAGTTTTGTCGAGACGGTATGGCGGAAGGAATGGAATGTCACTGCTTCTGGCAGACCAAGCTGCTTTTTGTGCTTTGAGAAGGATCGGGCAAAGTTATCGCCCCGTTCACCAGAAGTAGAAACGGTCAGGTCCGGGAACAGATATTTTGCACCATTGTCCTCAAGTAGATTCAGCCCCTCCATTCTGAGCAGACTGGAATGAATGGGAATGATACGGGTGCCCGCTGACGTTTTGGGTGACCAGCCATCTTCGGGGTGAGGGCGGACATGGAAGCAGGATACTCCGTCGATCACCTCAATATCCTGTCTGCGTAAATTGCAGATTTCGCCTAACCGCATACCTGTGAACATGCCGATGCTGATAATGCCAGTCCATGTCCTGTGAGAGACAGCGGTTCCCGACCACTGAGTGCGGGCGAGCAAAGCCAGTTCACCGTCAGTCCATCCCCGGCGGACAATCTTTTTGGTGACATTGAAGTCCCAACCGGCCCATGGATTCTTGTCGGCAAAGTCGCGTTTGACCAGATGACCCCATAGTGCAGACAGTCGGGAAAAATGATTTTTAACCGTTTTACCCCCTACCGTTTCCAGACCTCGTTCCTGAGCCTGTGCAATGACAACACGTAACGGGAGAACAGTCTTGCCCTTACCATGTGTTGCGGGCAGGGAAGAGAGTAGGTCAAAGAACTCTCCCGCCACGTTGCCGGTAATCTGTCGCACGGGCATGTGGGTGGCTTTTATGGTGTCGGCACTCTTTGTTTTGTCGGAATAGATGAAGCGTTCAGCCATGGTTGAAAGAAGAGGCGATGAAATTTTAGGGGCGGGTTTGCGCTCTTCCGGTGCAGGTGAGGCCATTGTCTGTGGCACCGGCTGGACAATATGGGCAGGCTGGCGGCTCTGGATGTCAACGATCATGCCGGACAGGCGGTCGGCTTCCGCCTTGAGCATTTTCTTTTCCTGTTTGCTCAGGGCAACGCCGGTGGTGAGCTGCTGACGCAGACTGTCAAAGCGCTGACCGATCTCGCGTATCTTTCTTGAGCTTTCATCGAGGAAGGCGTTTTCGTTCTGAATTCTTTCGAGCAGGGCCATGTTATGGGTGGCGTCGCGAATTTTGCGGTCAAGGGCATGGCACTCTTCAGCCAGGGCGAGCGTCTCTTCCTGATCCCGGATCATCTGGGCCTGAACGGCCAGCAGGTCTTTCATCAGATCGGTGTCAGGCTTCTCGTCCATCATCCTTGCCCTTTCAAACAGTGTGCCCGTGGCTGCATAGAGGGCAGTCGCCCGTTCTCGGGCAATGAGCTTACTCTGAGTTTGCAGGGAAAGGGAGATTTCGGTTCTGCCGAGGCAGGCTTGCACGGCCTGAGGAACCGCGCGACGGAAGTGGTAGTGTGATCCTATGAGTCGGAGCATCTGCGTTTCCCAGTCTGGGAAGACAAACGGGAAAATCCCGCAGACCCGTCAAATTCTCATTTTACTGTTATATTTCAACAGGTTAGTGGTGCGAACTGCGGGACTCGAACCCGCTCGCTTTGGTCGCAAACAATCAGACAACCCATTGAAACAGAACGATAATTTCAGACGAAATCATCCTTCACATGGTGACTGCGGGTTCACTGTGCGGGCAAACCCGTGGTGCAGTCAAGAGAGGGATTTGTCTGGCTTTTGGTAACGATACCATGTATATACTTGGTATAAACTCCAACTAGGGAAAATCATCATGCAGGGCGTTGTCAGGAAATGGGGGAACAGTGCAGCCATTCGTCTTCCTGCTGGTGTGCTTGAAGCTGTCAGTCTGAAGATTGATCAGGCCGTCGATGTCCGGGAAGAAGATGGACGCATCATCATAGAACCAGTCAGAGCAGTTCCTCTTAAACTGGAAGAATTAGTTTCCGGTATTACAAACGAGAACCGCCATGATGAAATGGACTTCGGTCCATCTGTTGGTGGTGAAAGCTGGTGAGTGGCAAAGCAATGACTGTCTGGGTTCCTGATTGCGGGGACATTGTCTGGCTTGAGTTTGATCCGCAGGCGGGCAGGGAGCAGGCTGGGCACCGACCTGCTGTTGTGCTGAGTCCTGTCAGCTATAACGCTAAAGCTGGAATGATGCTGTGCTGTCCGACAACGACCAAGATCAAAGGTTATCCTTTTGAAGTGGCTTTGACTGGAAAAACTGCCAGTGTAGCCTTGTCAGATCAGGTGAGAAGTTTGGATTGGCGCGTTAGAAAGGCAAAGCTCAAAGGTAAAGTTTTACCAGAAGAACTTGAGGCCATCCGACAACGTATCAGATTGCTGGTTGGGTAATAAAAACAAGTTTTTCAATAATTTTTCAAAAACAAAAGAAAACAGGGAGCCAGCCGTGCAAACCAGCTGACACGTTGTGTCGCGATGGTTCGCAAAATGGTCAGGGGGAGACTATTGCTCTCCTCCGCATCTCCCTCCTAAAAAAGTAGGAGACACCCAGTGTCACGGCCGTACGAGCGTGCAGCTAATCCGATCAGAAGGCGATATTAAGTATTAAAGAAGTTTTCTTCTATAAAAAGCTCGTAGAGAATCTGGAACCGGCATTCTTCCTCCGAGAACCTCGAAAAAACGTCCTTCACGAACAGCCCCTGGGATGCGGATAATCCGACCACCTGCTGATCTTCGTCTAGAATTTGCCTCATTAAGCGCACTCAGAAGTAAAACTTGGAAGAACCAAATGTCGTATTTACCTCGCACCCACTTCTTAGCTGAATTGATATCGAGTATGCGCGCCCATTTTAGTACACTTGAAATAGAAGGCCTTTTTTCGTTTGAAATTACTCGTTTCTTAAACTCTACAAATCCTGATTTAGTAAGTTGCGGGTCTAGACCGGATAAAGTGACTATACCTTTCAATCCGGTTGTATTACGAAGGTTGGGAGCGCAGCCTTCCTGCTTTGCCGCTATAATCCACGCACTGAGCGGTAAAATTTTTCTATAGAACTTCAGTAAGCCTGTGGATATTGTATTTTCAATGCGAGAAAATTCTGGATCTGCCTTGGATATTCTAATGATATCTGACATAAGTATTCTTGCGCCACACACATTCGATAGATCATTTTCTATGGAGTAGTGATCAGTAATATATGTATGTTCATCTATTTCCACTTGGATACCTAGAATATCGTCATAGTCTCTATCAACAAAAAATAGACATTTGTTAATATCGTATAATTCTTTTTTTGCTGAATCTCTAACTTCTATTACATTTTTTTTTCCGCCGCAGTCATAGATATAATAATTTTTATCTCCAACATAACGTCTCGCTTCTGGCATATAAAATAAACCATCTTCTTCTCCTTCGAAGAAGAAATGATATTCTTCCTGATTTGGATTATACAATAACTTAAACTGGTGCAAGGCAGCTATCGAAGAGTTGGCCTCTTCTGAAAGATATTGCGCGTAATCATCGATAATAGTCATTGAGAGAGGCCGCTTGTCCGACGACGCAGATCAACAGCTGTATTTTTTAATCTATTTTGGTAAATAAACGGACTATGAGTTACAGATAACACAAAACTACAGCGATTAGAGTCGAGTATATCTGTTAAAAATCTCTTCTGCCAAGGAACTGACAGCGATAACTCTGGCTCATCAATTATCACAATTTGATTGTCCGCATCATCTAAATATAAATGAGAGAATAGTGAGACAACTTGTTTTTCTCCAGAAGACAGCATACTTAAATCTATAGGGCGACCACGGTCGTCTTGTATTTTTATTGTAAACTTAGTGTCATCGTATAGCATCTCTTTGCCCGGCCTCAGATATGCATTGCATACGTCTACAAAAGCCGTCACCTGAATCTCTTGCTTAGATATATCGGCACTTGCACTCATAAGTCTGGTAAAGTAATGAGCCAAATAACGATCATTGACTTCCATTTCTGTCCGTTTTTTTCCTTTCATGCTGAGGATTTTTTCTCTAAGAAGTTCTTTTTCGTTAATTGATAGTACTTGCTCACTTACACGACCAAGGATAATCGCTAGGCCGTTTTCATCAAGTTCCGATATCTCAGATGGAGAATACTGATCGGCAGTACCCTTAATCACATCTCGCAGGTAGAGCCCAGATAGGTCGTTAAACTGGGAAAGTGAGTAATCTCGTAAGAAGCGGATTTTGGTATCAATGTTGGACCTCACATCCTCCATTCCGAAGCTCACAAGATCAACATAATGTTTGGCGGATCGTGTGAAAGCAAAAGGAACGTTAGAGCGCGTTGACATTCTTATCCGCTCTTCAAGATCAGGAAATATCTCCTTTAAATCCTTCTCAATGCGTCTGTAAGTTGGCAAATACAGAGTTCGACCCGAAAAACGATTCGTGAGTAGTTTTTCAATATTTAAGCGAGGCGAGGAAAATATATCATCATCTTCATAGGATGATATTCTGCGGAAGATTGACATTTGAAGTTGACGAATTTCTTCCTTTGGAATGGATAATGCATCAGAAAATTTTTCATAAGATCGCGACCGCATGCTTCTAGAAGAGATAAACTCTTCGAGGAGATCTGCTGCCTTCAACTTTTCTAGATGGCTATATATTCTAGATGATGGGGGAAAGTCTTGTGTGATTTTATCAAATTGCGAAAGTCCTGTTATATCTGCTCGGAGAGCCCTAATCTCATCATCACCAAACCACAAGGCGACTTCTGTAAAGTCATATTCAACTAAACGGCTCCACTGTCGCGATACAAAGAAATAAAATATGTTCGTGACGCTGCTTTTTCCTATACCGTTCGGTCCAACGAGTATAAGCGCGTCACCTTCGATCGGCAGACTTATATCTCGATTACCAAAGAGTCCCTTGATCTCAAATTTAGTTGGTCGTTTCATCTCAACCTCAGCCTGCGGTGATAATACGGTTATCTCACTGTAAGGCTTTTTTTCAGAAGTAGGTAGTTGATTAAAATATTTCGTACTTACTATCAAGCAAGATCAGGCGTAGACGAAGCGTTTTCGCTCATGTCTGCTTTGCGAATAGCGAATAGCGAATAGCGAATAGACAAGTTAGATGTCTGACATGAGGGCGGAAACAGTCATTAAAGTCAGTCTTAATTCATTGTTTTGGGGTCAACGGGGGAGGTTTCTCCCCCTTGCCAGATGCTCAATGGGTAGCCATTGAGCACTGCTGGCTCCCTTTTAAAGCGTTCCCTTTTTGAAGGCTGTTTCCGGGTAGTTTATTGCTTCTATGGTTTGCAGCAAATTGGCTGTTGAGATGCTGGTCAGATAGGTTGTGGTTCCTTGGCTCTTATGGGTGGCTTCATGACCCAACAAGCGGTCAATCCATACCTCCCGGATATTGGCATTCGCGTTTCTGAGTTGGGTCGATACGGTGTGCCGGAAGGAATGAAACGTGATTTCAGCGGGCAGGCCAATGCGGGTCTTGAGCAATGAGAAAGCTCTGCCAAGGGCTGCTCCCCTGACACCCTGTTTTGAGGTTTCCAGACCCGGAATGAGATAAGGGCTGTCAGTGGTATCCTTGAGGGCCAGCACACCTGCTTCAATCAGTTTTGAATGGACGGGCACAATGCGGGTGCCAGCTTCCGTCTTGGGTGCCCAGCCGGTTTCGGTGTGAGCCCGGATAAGGAAACAGGGGATACCATCGACAGTCTGGAGGTCTTCCTTGCGCAGGGTGCAGATTTCACCCAGTCTCATGCCTGAGTAAGCAGCAATCAGTGTGACCAGCCGGAAGGTCTGTTCTGGCACCGAAGTGCTATGCCATGAGGCAGAAGCCAGCAAAGCCAGTTCTTCGGTCGTCCAGCTTCTTCTGATGGTCTTCTGTCCGTTCTCGAAATTCCAGCCTGTCCATGGGTTCCGTAAGACCAACTCCCTTTGGTGTAGCTGGTTCCACAGGGCGGAGAGGCGCATCATATGGTTTTTCACGCTCTTGCCACTCAAGGTCGGCAGACCTTCCTCTCTGGCCCTCTGTGCTTCTTCCTCAAGGGTAAGGCTGCTTTTACGTTTGCCCGGCGATGCGGGAAGGGAAAACAGGAGGTCTCGGAACGCCCCAGCCTTTTCGCCTCCTATGATGGATACGGGCGCATCTCCAAAAGCTTTCAGGAAAAGGTCTACCGCTCGCTGGGTGGCTTTCTTGGTGTCAGCACTGGCATGGGGACTGTCCAAGACAAAGCGTTTCAGGGCACCGGAGAGCATTAAAGGTTGGGTTTTTGGTGCTTTGGCTGCTTTCTTCACTGTTAGGGGTTTGGGCACCAGTGCTGAAACTGGCACAGACCCCGTTTCCTGAGCAGATGAAGGCAGGTTCACGCTCTGTAAGTCCCGCAGTGAAACCCGCAGTCCTTCAAGCCTGCTTAAGGCGTCTGGTTCAGAGAGGGCCAGATGGGTTTGAGAGAACAGTTCTGTGGTTCTGGCATGGAGCAGTGATGCCCGTTTTCGGGCCTCATTCTGATAGCCTGTTTTCAGGGAAACCCAGATTTCCCGCCGATTTAAGGCTGCTCGCAGAGCAGGGGGAACGATACGGCGGAAGTGGTAAGTGGTGCCTCTAACTCGGAGCATAAAATCTTCCCTCAGTGGGGAAGGACGATGGAGCAAAGACAGCCTTTGCCCCTCATTCAGCCGAAAAATCGTGCTATTTCAGGTGTCTGTGGTGCGAACTGCGGGACTCGAACCTGCATCAACCCGTAGTGACACTTTTCTGACTTATTGAAATGGCGTAGAGAATATAATGAGCTGTCTTCCAATTAGATTTTTCTTTTTAACATTGGTGAAGCATTCTGGGAAGATGTAGGCATGGTTGGACCCGGTTTTGTGCGAAATGCTTTTTCCCCGTGCATTCCAAGAATATTTACATACCAGTCGAATGATACATCAATGTCATTGACGTTCAGAACAAGATGATCGATCGCTATAACGGATAAGGCGGACATAATACGTCTCCATGTTCGTGAGGTGGGGGGTTCTAAAAACCTTTGTCTGACTTTTCTTGTGCCTGATTTCAGGCTTTTGATGTGTTGATTTTCGCTCTGGGTTTTGAGCAGAGCGAGGGGGGCATGCTCTGTATTGCTACGCGCTCGTGTTAATCCGCTCCAGGAGGAGAAAGCGGCGCATATTATAGACGATATTGGCCAGCCCGACCTTCATGGTGGCCCGCGTTATGCCTACGGTTCGGACAAACAGCCCCGTCTGTGATTTCTGATCGGCAAAGACATGCTCGACACGCGACTGGATAACGGATTTTCCTGCATTGGATCTCTGGATATGGCATGGCATAGGCTTGAGATGCGGCTTTTTCCTGTGAACCTTCGAGACAACGCCCTGCTTTTCCATGAAGGCTTCATTGGCTTTTGAGCGGTAGGCTGTATCCGCCCAGACATCAGACGCCGTATTGCTGCGATCAAGAAGTCCCTCACGTAGATCCGCCTTCTCCGCATTGGTATTGCGCTGCTTTGGAGCCGCTACCAGCGTAGCATCCAGGATCTGACCTGACATCGGCAGATAACCGGCATTCCGCAGGGTCGTATCAAAGCGGTTGAACAAAACATCAATGGCTCTCGCCCGTGTCAGACGTTCACGAAACAACCATACCGTTCTGGCATCAGGTACACGGTCCGACAGTCCCAGACCTAAAAAGCGCATGAAGGAGAGACGGTCGTTGATCAGCTATTCTGTCCGTTCATCAGACAGATTGTTGAGTGTCTGGATCAACAGGATCTTGAACATCAGCACCAGATCAAACGGCGGACACCCGCCTTTGCTCCCGTTTGAATAGGCCAATGCCCTGTCCAGCTCCGGCGGAACACCTCAAAATCCACAATCCAAGAAAACGCTTCTCCTCATTCCTCCAATCAGAACCGGGAAAATGGAATCACAGCGTAGGCCTCAATACCAAGAGGTTTTTAGAACCCTCCATGCACATGATCGGCCCTGTTTTCTCGTACACTCGGCACAGCCAGGTCCGCATTACGTGACTTTGCTGATTTCTCTGTTCAAGCTTAATCATAATGCCTTGGTGAGGGCGCGTCATCCTGCGTAGCAATGACACGTTATCGGCCTGCGGGATCAGTACTGCTGCTGAATTGTAGCGGCCCATTAGCTTTAGTCTGGTGATTTCTCAATTGGTTTGCAAGTTTGTTTTTTATTGTCTTAGGTTCGTCCAAAAGATTGACCCAGAAGCGACCCAGATTTACAAGCTTTTTCATCCTTTTAACCATGGTGTGTTTGTCTTCGGGATTAGCTGTAACACTAGAGAAACTTGGGTTTTTTGAAGATAAAGAAGCGTGTGGGATCGGCCTTCACACGGCAGGGGTCACAGGTTCAATCCCTGTCGCATCCACCATGGATTTCCCGGAAAACTGCCGTTTTGCTGTGAGCGACGAAGTGTTCTTCGCTGCAGGTGGAAGAGCTGCCGGTTGGAAGTCGAATGCTGAACGAGCGGCAAGCTACCGTCCCTCAGGGGGTCTCTATCCTGCCACGAGGCCGGGGATAGAGACCGGGCCGTCATGGGGTTGTCAGTCCCATTCCTTGTCCTGCATTTTCCGGATTTCGGGGATGATCTCCTTGGGTGAGACGTTCCGGGCTTTGGAGTGGTCATCCAGTATCACGTCCACCATCTCGGAGATGTCCCTGTCGGGGTCAATCTGAGGCTTGGTGAATTCAAGGTCTTCGTGAGAAACGAGGCTTTCTTCCGGGCAGTACCAGTTCTTGTGCGCTTCGACCATCCGGTCATTGAAGCCGGTCTCGTAAGGCCCAGGGTTGATGCAGGCTACGGAGACACCGAGGTCTTTCAGTTCATTGCGAAGGCTGCGGGCTGAGGTTTCCAGAGCATGTTTGGAGGCACAGTAGGCACCCGTGAAGGGGCCTGTGATGACGCCAGCAATGGAGCTGATGAAAACGATCCGCCCCCGTTTCCTCTTTGCAAAGCGACGGATGAAGGGGTGTGAGACCTCCATTGTTGCAAAATAGTTGACCTCGAACTGACGGCGCAGGACAGGCATTGGCATGTCGGCCAAGGCACCGCCTTCACCGATGCCGGCATTGTTGACGAGAATGTCAACGTCGTGCCGGGCCAGATAGGCACGATCAACGGGGTCCGTAATGTCAGCCTTGATGACGGAAACAGTCACTCCTGCTTCCTTGGCGGCTTCTTCCAGGCAGTTCATCTGGCTGTGCAGATGAACTGCCCCGATGACACGATGGCCGCGCTTTGCCAGTTCGATGCTGAAACGCAGGCCGAGTCCACTGCCTGCGCCTGTGACCAGAATTTTTCGCACTTCATTTGTCATTTCTGGATGATCCTTTGGTTGAATCGGAGCTGACTTCGGACAGCCCTACGATGGGATCCTTGACAAAGACTTTGTCTTTATCAGGACGGTTGGTTGACAGCCCTATGAAAAGGGAAGGGGGCTGCTACTGCCCGGTTGGTAGATGTCACCACCGGGAAGGAAGCAGTAGGGGGCGTCCAGAAGCGAGACATGACCAAAATTGGAGAGACCAGCAATAACGCTGTCACTGGGCATCCGGAATACATAGCTGGTATATGCCTTGCGGCCGCTGAGACTGAGGCTGACGGGTAGGATGTCGCCGCAGGTCAGGAACAGGAGAGCTGCCCGACAGAGTCAAGAATCTCCAGACATGAGGAGGCTTGGTGCTCTTTGAGGAGGTTTTCGAGAAACCCCCATAGATATGAGATCATCTGCCCGTTCATGAGGTAATGCTTTCTCTGTAGCACATCGTCATAATAGGTGGCGCAGACACTGCCTCCACGGAGCCATCATCAAACGCCGTGATGCCGCTCTGCGTGCCGAGGCGCATCAGTGCCCGCCTGCACAGGTCAATGGCTGTCGTCATGGCGTGACTTACCCTTTGGAGGCTGTCTTCTTGCCAGCCTTCTCATCGGCAGTCGGTTCATCAGCTTTGGCCGCAGGAAGGTCTTCATGCCGGGGCGGCACATCGTCAGGACTGGTCAGATGTTCCTGCTGGGAAGGAGCCCCGTCAGGACGGGTCAGGTCTTCCTGAAAGGCCCGGCTGCTCACGTCCCTCTGGGCCAGCCTTTTCTTTGTCGGAACGGGCCTCATCATCCAGCGGCTCCAGATTGAAGCCGGGGATGCCGCTATAATCCATTTCCTCATCAACGGTCAGAAAGTGACCGTTGATGAAGCTGTTCTGGATGACACGATATCTTGCCATGATTGCCTCACGCCACATAGTTCTTGGGGTAGGCGATCTGGGCGGGAACATCGAGATTGATGCCAGCCGTCACCGTGCAGGATGTCATGGCCTGTGCCTGGAAGATAGGGTGATCATGCGTAGCCTGTATCTGAGGGATTGAACTGTCCTGTTGTGGTCCCCACTTTCAAAGATGGTTGGATGTCTGCAAGTGGATGGAGGGGTTATGCTGTATACGCACGTTGTCATCGGGACGAATGATCTGCCACGGGCCAAGGCTTTCTACGATGCCCTTTTCAACGTTCTTGGAGGGCAGGCCCTTGGGGAACTGATGGGTAAGCTGCTTTACGAGAAGGATGGTCAGATGTTCATGGTTGGGCGCCCCATTGATGGGCAGCCTGCCACAGCTGCGAATGGCTTTACCCTTGGTTTTGCCCTTTCGAGCGTGGAGGCGGTGGAGGCTTGGCACAGGGTTGGTGTTGAGCATGGTGGAACCGCAATAGAAGACGCACCTGGCGTGCGGACCATCGGAGGCAGGAAATATTTCATGGCCTATCTCCGGGACCCCGATGGCAATAAGCTTTGTGCCCGTCACGATATGTGAACGTGGGATAATTGCAGGGGGGGCGGGAATTACTGCGAGTCCCGTGGGTATGATTGATTGGATCATACGAGGCTCCTGTGTATGTGAGGTTTTTTCTTTTCCTTCAGTGTGTTCTGATGAAGGAAAACAGGAGGAGATAGCCATGTCTTTATCATCCAGGCTGGCCCGTATGTTTCTGCTGGGAGGAATGGCCATTGGGGCCTGTACTTCTTCCATAGGGTTCGCTGCTTCGGGAAATACCACGGCTCAGCAGGGAGGGCTGAAGCAGATAACGGCGCCGTTTTCTGGTTCTGTGAGTCCTGCAGGAGCGGTGGAGGACAACAGTACGGGGAAGATCATCGGAGAAGTTGATCGGACCGGTGTCGTGTATGACAATACGGGCACGGTGGTAGGGTCGATCGATTCGAAGGGAATCGTACGGAATGCCAAGGGGGTGGCTGTGGCTCAGGTTGCACAGAACAACCGTCTTGCCGGGATAGCGTTTCTTCTGGGCAGGTAAGTTCTGTTCTCTGATTTGCCCTGCCCGGTTTATGGGGCAGGGTGAGTCCGTGCCATTTCGGATAGAATGTCCGTGATGTCTTTTTGTACTTTTTCAAAATGGCGGTTGGGTTGTAACGTCTGCAGGTTCAGGTAGCAGGCACGGTTGATTTCCACCTGCAGGGTCTGCCGATTTTCTTCCATCTGGCCGTATCTGCCCGTTATGTAGCCGCCCGAGTAGGGTGTGTTTCGCTGGACATGGTACCCTTTCTCGAGGAAAAGGTGCTCCACTAGGCTGATAAGTCTGTCGGAGCAGGTTTTCCCATGCCTGTTCCCTAGGACGACATCACAGGGGCGGGACTGTGCCAGTGGTGGCATGGAATGGATGTCCAGCAGGATGGAAGCGCCAAACTGTGCGTGCAGTGTTTTCTGCGTCTGCTGGAGCGCTGTATGATATGGCTCCCAATATTGTGAAAGGCGATGTCCCGCCTCTTCGAGAGGCAGGCAATAGCGGTAGATGCTCTTGCCTGGCGATGTGCAGCGGGGAATGACACCATAACCTGCGCTGACTTTCGTGCTGAGGATGAGGTCCTTCTCAATGAGAGGAGGAGAAAACATGGTGGCATCCAGTTCTCTCCAGTCCCGGTTTACATCGCAGAAACTGCGAGGAAACAGGGCCTGCACGAGGCTCAGGCCATTCTCAGGGGCATATTGAAGGAGCTGATCGGTAAATCGGTCCTCCATGCGTTCCAGCTCTGTCATGGGCAGGACGGCCATTTCCAGGAAATGCTGGGGGTAATTGCGCCCTGAATGTGGAGAGGAAAGCAGGAAGGGTGTCCGCTTCCGGCAGGAAGGAAGATGGATCCCGACAGTGGAAGACGGGCGGGCAGTGTTGGTGCATGGAAGTTTCTGATTTTTTTTCACAATAAAGGCTTGCCACAATCCATAGGCTGAGGTAAACACCATTTCACACCAGACGGGGGCGCATAGCTCAGCGGTAGAGCACTACCTTGACATGGTAGGGGTCACAGGTTCAATCCCTGTTGCGCCCACCACCCCTCTGGTGATTAACTCCCTGAAAATATGCTTGAAGTGCAGGTGGCTGTATAGCCATCTTCTTTCTATTCTAGCGAAAATTTCACTTAGCCTGTAGATTTTCTGGTACGCGCAGAGAATGTGTATTGGTGTGGAAAGGAAGAGACCATGTTCCTGAGTCATATTGTTGTGGGATCGAACGATCTGGAAAAGGCCAAGGCGTTCTATGATGCCCTGTTCGGTGTCATGGGAGCTGATTTCTGCCCGCAGGATAATCCGGACAGGATCGTGTACCAGAAGGATGGGCAGATATTCATCATCACACGTCCGATCAACGGGGAGGCTGCTACGGCTGCCAATGGCGGTACGGTTGGTCTCGGCCTGTCGTCTCCCGAGGATGTACGCAGGTGGCATGAAGCTGGCATCAGGGCAGGGGGAACAGCTGTTGAAAATCCGCCAGGTGAGCGTGTGGTGATGGGCATGAAGCTTTATCTGGCCTATCTTCGTGACCCAGATGGAAACAAGCTCTGTGCGTTTCATAAAATGTAACGGGTAATTCAGACCGGATTATTCGGTTTTCGTGAAATGGCCGCATCTCCTGGAACGGGGGATGCGGCCATTTTTGTTCATGCCATGATAAAAATGCAGCCCATCCATACAGTTGCCATGATGAAACTGGACTGCGCCTTATCTGATTTTAACTTATTGTAAAATAAGAATTTTATTTTTAAGATAAATTTTATTTATTGCCTTTCATGCCTTCAAAAATAATTCCTTTACCAAGGTTAATTGCAATTACCCCGTCTGGAGTTTTAACTTCTGGGAAACGAAGCGGGAAGCAATGGAATTTTCCGTTCGTCACCAGCCTTTGTAATCGTGCGGGGCTGCTTACTTGAGTGAAAAGGATGTATTCATAATGAGCTCTCACTCACCACATAAACCAGTAAATGCAGGTCGTCGGCATGTTCTTGGAGCACTCGGTGCTTCTATTCTGGCTGGCGGCGCTGGCAAGGCTGTGGCCCAGTCTCTCGGTTTCCCCGCACCGCCTGCCGGGCTGGGCAAACGCCCGTATCCGAATCTGCTTCGCCCGATGAATGATGGTCCCCGCAAATTTGGCTATGCCATCGTGGGTCTTGGCAAATATGCCGTCAATCAGATCCTGCCGGCTTTTGCCGAGTGTGAATATGCCAAGGTGACGGCGCTGGTCAGCGGCGACATCAACAAGGCCCGTCGTCTGGGCAAGCATTACGGGATCGAGGAATCGCACCTCTACACCTACGACAATTTTGACAAGATTGCGCAGGACCCGGAGGTTGACGCCGTTTACATCATCCTGCCCAACTCCCTGCATGCCGACTTCACGGAGCGTTCTTTCCGTGCCGGCAAGCATGTGCTGTGTGAGAAGCCGATGGCCGTCACGGTCGAAGAGTGTCAGCGCATGATTGCTGCCGGCAAGAAGGCTGGCAAGAAGCTCATGATTGGCTATCGCTGCCACTTTGACCCCGTTACGCACAAGGCTATCGAGCTGGCCCGTACCAGCATTGGCAAGCCGCAGATCATTACCACGGATAACGGTGACAATACCGACCCGACGGATCCGACCTACCAGTGGCGTCTGACCCGCTCCCTGTCTGGTGGTGGTGCGCTGATGGATCTGGGCATCTATGGCGTCAACGGTTCACGCTACATGCTGAATGAAGATCCAATCGAGGTCCAGGCCACCATCATGCCGCCGTCTGACCCGATGTTCCGTGAGATCGACGAGACCATCGTCTGGATCATGAAGTACCGTTCCGGTGCCGTGGCACATGGCAGCGCCTCCTTCAACGTGAATGCCATGTCCCGCTTCAACCTTCAGGGGACGGACGCCTCCCTGCGGATGGACCCGGCCACGAGTTACTGGTGCAACAGTGTCAGCCACTGCACCACTGGTGACACGCATACATGGTCCACCCCGATGTTCACCATCCCGGCCCTGAACCAGTTCTCTGCACAGCTGGATCATCTGGCCATCAGCGTTGCCAACAATACGCCGCTGGCAGCCACGGGTGAGGAAGGGATGCAGGATGTCCGTCTGATTCAGGCCATGTATCAGTCTGCCCATTCTGGCAGCCGCCCGGTTTCCACCGATTGGGGTGATTGGCGCAAGACCATCTGATCATTTCGATTGGATGTCATGCAGGAGGGAGGCCGCATTTATGCGGCCTCTCTTTTTTGTATCGGCAGGATCAGGCCGCAGTGGCGTCCAGCCAGCCCTGGAGCATGTAAGCGGCGGCCATCTTGTCCACGACCTCGCCACGCCTCTTGCGGGTCATGTCGGCTTCCTGAACGAGGAAGCGGTTTACGGCACTGGATGAAAGCCGCTCATCCCACAGGCAGGCAGGCAGGCCCAGCCGCTCACTAAGGTCATTGGCCCAGTCACTGGCGGCACGTGCCGCCGGGCCAAAGCTGCCATCCAGTGAAAGTGGAAGGCCGACCACAATCCCGCCAATTTCATGTTTACGACAGAGGGTCTGAAACTGGGGAACCATCTGCTTCATTTTACCACGGGCCAGCACGGTCAGGGGGGAGGCCAGCATGAGAGCAGTGTCGGAGAGCGCCACGCCAATCTGTTTGCTGCCGGGGTCCAGCCCCAAGATGGAATGTGCTGCAGGGAGCTGATTACGCAGGTCATGTGGATTGAATAGTGTCATGGCAAAGGGGTATGATCGCTTCCATGGCCGTAATAGGCTGATGTGATTGATGTCTGAAAGCAGGATTATACATGTCGCTTGATGCGAAAACAGTGGCAAAAATGGCCAGGCTGGCAAGGGTTGGCCTCTCGGAAGAGCAGGTTCACACCTATCAGAAAGAGATGCAGGGGATCATTGGCTGGGTTGACCAGCTCAATGAGGTTGATGTGACCGACGTTCCACCGATGATTGGAACTGGTTTGGCCCAGCCACGTCTGCGGGACGATCAGGTGACAGATGGCAACTGTCGGGACAAGGTGCTCTCCAACGCACCGGACCGTGAAGGCCCCTTCTATACCGTGCCGAAGGTGGTGGAATGATGAGCAGCATTTTTGATCATACTCTTGCTTCTGCCCGTGAGGCTCTCCGGTCCCGCAAGATTTCTGCCGTCGAGCTGGTCGATGCCCATATTGATGCCATTGAACGTCTTGATGGTGGGCTGAACAGCTTCATCACCCGCACGCCCGAGCAGGCCCGTCTGGCCGCCAAAGAAGCGGATGCCCTTCTGGCGAAGGGAGAAGGTGGAAGTCTCTGTGGCCTGCCCATCGGGATCAAGGACCTTTTTGCAACGGAAGGCGTTCGTACGACGGCTGCCAGCAAGATTCTGGGTAATTTTGTGCCGCCTTACGAAAGCACAGTGACAGCGAACCTGAAGCGTGATGGGGCCATTTCGCTGGGCAAACTGAATCTTGATGAATTCGCCATGGGCTCCACGAACCTGACCTCTGCTTTTGGTGGTGTGGAAAATCCGTGGAAGCGTCGTGATTCCGATGCAAAGCTTGTGCCGGGTGGCTCTTCTGGCGGGTCCGCTGCTGCTGTGGCGGCAGGGCTTGTTCTGGGAGCGACCGGGACAGATACGGGCGGTTCTATCCGTCAGCCTGCGGCTTTCTGCGGTATTACGGGAATCAAGCCGACCTATGGCCGCTGCTCCCGGTTTGGGACGATCGCCTTTGCCAGCTCTCTGGATCAGGCGGGGCCGATGGCCCGTACCCTTCAGGACTGTGCCATTCTTCTTGAATCCATGGCAGGGTTCGACCCCAAGGATTCCACCAGCGTGAACAGGCCCGTCCCACATTATGAGGCGGCTCTTGGACGTGGCGTGAAGGGGCTGAAGGTCGGTATTCCAAAGGAATATCGCATCGATGGTCTGCCTGCCGAGATTGAAGCCATCTGGCAGCAGGGGATCAACTGGTTGAAAGAGGCTGGCGCCGAAGTGGTGGACATTTCCCTGCCGCATACGAAGTATGGTCTGCCAGCCTATTACATTGCCGCTCTGGCAGAGGCATCCTCCAACCTCGCCCGGTATGATGGTGTCCGCTTTGGGGAGCGTGTCAGCGGTGCGTCTCTGGATGCACTTTATGAAGCCACCCGTGCTGCCGGATTTGGGGATGAGGTGAAGCGCCGTATCCTGCTGGGCACCTATGTGCTGTCTTCCGGCTATTACGATGCTTACTATCTTCGTGCCCAGAAGGTTCGTACGCTGCTCCAGCGTGACTTCCTGAAGGCGTATGAAACGGTTGATGTCATCCTGGCCCCAACGGCTCCTTCCGGGGCTTTTGCCTGGGATGAAAAGCCGACTGATCCGGTTCAGGTCTATCTGAATGACGTCTTTACGGTGCCGGCCAGCATGGCAGGCGTGCCGGCCCTGTCCGTTCCGGCCGGGCTGGATGGCCGTGGCGTGCCGCTCGGGCTCCAGCTGATCGGCCGTTTCTTTGATGAAGAAACGCTGCTGGCCGCCGGCTCCGTTCTGGAGCGGGCCGCTTCCTTTACCCATCGTCCCACCATTCATGCAGGGGTGTCAGCATGAGCGCATATCGTATCACGGGTGAAACTGGCGAATGGGAAGTCATTGTCGGGCTGGAGGTCCATGCCCAGATTGTCAGCCAGTCCAAGCTGTTCTCTGGTGCCTCTGCGGAATATGGCGGGGAGCCCAACACGCACGTCAGCTTGGTTGATGCCGGTTTTCCCGGCATGTTGCCTGTCCTGAACCGTGAGTGTGTGGCGCAAGCCGTACGGACGGGCCTTGGGCTGCGGGCACAGATCAATCTTTTCAGCCGCTTTGACCGGAAGAACTATTTCTACGCTGATCTTCCGACGGGCTATCAGATCAGCCAGTTTGAGCATCCGATCGTTGGTAAGGGCACGGTCGAGATCGAACTTTCTGATGGTGAGATCCGCCATATTGGCGTGACCCGCATGCATATGGAACAGGATGCAGGCAAGTCCATTCACGATCAGGACCTGACACGCTCTTTCATCGATCTGAACCGTGCGGGTGTTGCTCTCATGGAGATCGTGAGTGAGCCGGATATCCGCTCTCCGGAAGAGGCTGGGGCTTACCTCCGCAAGCTGCGTCAGATTCTCCGTTATCTGGGGACGTGTGACGGCAACATGGAGGAAGGCTCCATGCGTGCGGATGTGAACGTTTCCGTCCGCCGTGAGGGGGAAGAAGGGTATCGCACGCGCTGCGAGATCAAGAACGTCAATTCCGTGCGTTTTGTCATGCAGGCGATCGAGGTCGAGGCGCAGCGGCAGGTGGACATCTGGGAGTCTGGTGGAGAGATCGATCAGGAGACCCGTCTTTTCGACCATGTGAAGAGCGAGACACGGTCTCTGCGGACGAAGGAAGATGCGCATGATTACCGCTACTTCCCGGAGCCGGATCTTCTTCCGCTGGTCATCGAGCAGTCCTGGGTTGATGAGCTGAAGGCTGCCTTGCCGGAACTTCCAGAGGACAAGCGTGCCCGTCTGGAAAAAGAATATGGCGTGTCCCGCTATGAGTCTGGCGTGCTGACGGCGGAGCAGTCCGTTGCGGATTTTTACGAGACGGTTGCCCGTGGGGCTGACGCCCGTCTGGCCACGAACTGGATTCTGGGTGACTTCTTCGCCGCATTGAACCGTACGGGGCGTAGCATCGAGGATAGTCCTGTTTCTGCCGAGGCCCTGCGTGAGCTTCTGTCCCTGATCAGTGATTCCACCATCAACGGGAAGATTGCCAAGGAAGTCTTCGAGGACATGGTGGAGACGGGGGAGAAGCCCTCTGTCATCGTGGATCGCAAGGGCCTGCGGCAGGTGACCGACACGGGAGCCATCGAGGCGGCCATCAGTGACATCCTGACGGCCAATGCAGACAAGGTGGAAGAGTACAGGAGCGGCAAGGACAAGCTTTTCGGCTTCTTTGTCGGGCAGACGATGAAGGCGATGAAGGGGAAGGCAAATCCTGCCATGGTGAACGAGCTGCTGAAGAAGCTGCTTGCCTCCTGAAAATTATGAAAAAGAGTGCTGTAGGGGGGTTTACGTCAGCGTCATTTCCCCCTACAAACACTCCTGCAAACGCCGTGTAAAAACCGTTTACAGCGGAGGGGTGGCCGAGAGGCTGAAGGCGGCGGTTTGCTAAACCGTTATACGGGTAACTCCCGTATCGTGGGTTCGAATCCCATCCCCTCCGCCACGGTTCTCTCAGAAAATAGCAAAAAATTGGATGATCGTGTAACGGTTTTAGGTCCGTTTATCGTGCTTGTCTCAGTCGTGCTGTGGGGAATTTTGAGGGGGCTCAGAATGAGCTGTAATTCCCCAGCAGGCCGCATTTTCCCGCAGGGTATAATCGAGATCAGCCGCTTGGATGTGGACGTTCTTCAGCTCTGGGTGAGCCACCGTCTCTGCATAGGCACTCCGTTGCTGTTCTATCGTAGGTGTTCGCAGGTTGAGGCAACTGCTGGCGGATGTGGACCTCGCTGCACCCTCCTAGCAGGGTGAGGCCACAGGTCTGTACTAGAGCGTATGGGACGTACAACCAGAGAAGGTTTTCACTGGCCCTCGGTCTGTGGCGTACTGGCTGCTGCCTCGTCTATGCGGACCATGGTTGCGTTCTGGGCATTGGCCTCACCGGCAATGATGAGGGACAGGCCCTGAAGCGTTGTCGGCTGGCGCAGCCAGTGCAGGGGCTTCATGCTGCGGCCTCCTGCACTCCGGCCACTCTGTCGACCAGCGGGCCATAGGGATTTTTCCCGTTTTCCATGAGAATGATGGCCCTCATCAGACCCGCCACGAGATGTGGCGTGAAGGGTCCGATCTTCTGGTCCGGTGTGACGCCGAGGGCATGGGACACGCCTTCAATGTAGCTGGCCGTGTCGTTCTCGCTGGGAGGCGCCCATTTGCCGATGATGCCCGCCACCGTGTCTAGACCATCCCTCTGGTTGTAGCGCAGCAGCTGGCCTCGCAGGGCCATCAGCCCGGCTTCCGGCGTTGCGAACACGGCAAAGCGTGGATGCACGCTTTTTTCAAGATGCGCCCCGGCCTGTCCGACATAATTCAGATTGCCAGGATTGTTGTTGCGGATGCCCCGTACTTCCATGGGCCTACCCTCCGATGTGAAAAATTTTCATGATGACGGCGACGATGATTCCGCCCGCTTCTGACCCACCGGCAATGAACATGCTGCGCCATGAGTTTCCGTGCCTGACTTTGGAGAGGATCTGTTCCAGCATCTGCTGCTGGGTGGCCTGCCTGTCCTTGAGGACGGCCATGTCCATCTCGACGGCCCGGATGTCCTTCTTGATTTCAAGCCCCTCGGCACGGGTCAGGTACTGGCTGCTCATGGATGCTTCACCCCGGCCCCGGAGGCATCCACTCATGCACTGCCATTGAAAAAGACGGGCTGCCCCGTCCCGGCACAGTCCGTGCAGAAGAAGGCCGTACCGATAGGAGCCGAAGAGGTAGGGCGGAGTAGGGAAGGGCCTTCAGGCCTGTGCCCCCATCAGCTCCGAGCAGAGCAAACCCCTGTGCTTCCGGCGGCAGGGCGCTGCGGTCAAACAGGCCGTGTTGAGCTGGGGAGACGGGGATGCTGTCCGCAAGGACTGGACTGGCCAGAAGGAGGGCGGCAAGAGGCGGGGTATGGAAGGTCTCCATCTGTGATGGTTGTCATCCAAACAGGGGAATGTAATTCCTGTGTGTGTTTGATGGAGATTGGCGTTATGTTCGGTTCAGCATTGATGGAGATATCTCATGGTCCGCTTGCCGCTTCCGCCATTTTCCATAGATACAGCTGCCCAGAAAGTTCGTCTGGCTGAGGATGCCTGGAACAGTCGCAGCCCGGAACAGGTGGCTCTGGCTTATACGCTAGATAGTAAGTGGAGGAACCGTGATCGTTTCATCACTGGCCGGGATCAGATCACGGCCTTTCTGACGGAAAAATGGGCCACTGAGCTGGAATATCGTTTGATAAAGGAATTATGGGCCTGCACCGATGATCGCATAGCCGTACGCTTTGCCTATGAGTGGCGTAGTGGAGCAGAACGGTGGTTTCGGTCGTATGGGAATGAGAACTGGGAGTTTGATGAAAACGGGCTGATGAAAAACCGCATCGCCTCGATCAATGATGTTCCCATCGGGTGCAGGGAGCGTAAGTATCACTGGCCACTGGGACGGAGGCCGGATGGGCACCCGGGGTTAAGTGATCTGGGACTGTAAGTCGGCCTCATCGCCCATAGGGGCTCCATGTCGGCGATACGAGGAAGCCCTGCCCTTGACTGTGCTGGACGAGCTTTGTAGCCGGGATTTATCATGTCCTGCAGGCGGTAGATCACGCCATATTTCAGGGCGGCATTGATGCCCGGGAGATTGCCGAACGGTATCTGCCCGGAGGCAAAACGGACAAGATCGGCCAGATAGGTGCGGGCCTTCTCGGCATCAGGACTGCCGACCAGCTCGTCACGGGTGGCGGTGAATATCCCGGCCAGTTTCGTGATGTCGGAAATGGTTGGCCCCGCCAGTGTTTCCAGCACCGTGTTCCCCATGCGGCTCATCTGGCCGAAGAGGAAGTCCCCATAAATCCCTGCACCCCCGCCCTGGGCCATGGCCGACATCCATGTGCGGACATCACCTGCATCCCGTGGCTCTTTCCCGGCCAGTATGGCCTTGGCCTGCATGGCGACATAGCCCAGCACGGTCGTGGCGGCGATCATGTGGATGACACCGGGCAGGTCCAGCCCGTTGCGCTGGACCTCACGCTGATAGAAGCGGCGGATATGTGAGGCCGGGAAGCTCTTGAACTGGAGCATAAGCCGTGCGGCCTGTCCGAGCAGCGGGTTAACGTCATCCAGCCGGTTGCTGATGCCCCTGAAGGTAGCCTGCGTGCGGGCATCTGGTTCCGTCATGCCCTCCCGGGTCTGGTCGGTGATGTAGGCATAGAGCTTTCGGGTCAGGCTGTCCCGCACGTCATCGGCTGTCTGTCCTTTCTCGAGGAGGGGAGCCACGGCATCGTCAGACAGGCATCCCATCTCGCTGGGCAGGATATGGTCTTCTCCAGCGGCTGTCCGCACGGCCTGCCGCATCACGTCCCATTCCGGCCGGGTGATGCCGAAGCGTTGCAGGCTGGCCCGCAGCTTTCCATCAAGGGCCTCATAGGACAGACCGGCATTACGCCCCAGATTGTGGGAGAGCATCAGGCCGATGCCCTCGGACAGGCTGTCCGTCCAGTATTGCAGCCCGTTGATGCGGTAGAATTTGTTGATGAGGTCGCTCATCTTGCCCAGTGGGGCATCATTGGCGGAGAAACGGCTCATGACGGATCCAAGATGTCCTTGCAGCCCCACGCCCAGCAGCCGGGCGATCTCTTTGCGCTCTGCCGGGTTTTTGCTGCTCAGGCCCGGAGCAAGGGCTTTCAGGCTGTTCCAGTAGCTTTCCAGCAGCGGGACGCCATTGTGTCTCAGCACGGCGGCATTGATGGCCAGATCGGGCAGGGAGGAGATCATCACGCCGCCCAGTTTCGTGATCTGGTTCCACGCATGGGCGTAGGCCCCGATGGTTTCCACCGTCTTGTTGGCCGGCTGTCTGGCCCGGCCTGTCACGATGTCCAGCAGGGCACTGCGCTCCAGCCTGCGGAGCCTGTCCACCATTCTGGCATCAGCCCTCTCACGGGCGGCCTGCACGCTTTCTTCGATCATGCTGCGGAACATGTTTTCAGGGTTGGTGCCCAGATCGCCCATTACGGCGGCGTTGCGTGCCCCACTGATGAGGCCCTTGAAGATGCTGTCCACCACATGGCCCTGGCCGAACTTCCTGTTGTAGGCCAGCCAACCATCGGCATCTTTGAAATGCAGCACACGGTTCTGACTGACCTTCTTGGCTCTGTTTGATGTGCCTTTGAAGCCGGAAAGCCAGTCCCGCCCGTTGGCGTTATCATGCTCACCGGTGGAGAGGTTCAGCCAGACATTGCGGAGGAAATCTTCCTTCGACTGCTTGGCGGGCATCATCTCGAAAGTACGGTCATCCAGCAGGGGGAGGATGGTGTCCCGCCAGTTCTGGTAGGCCCGGTCCGACCCATCGCCCCGTATCTTCCACATGTCGTGGCTCTGGCGGGTGACGTAGTGGTCGGCCTTGCCAATCCAGGCGCCTTGCCTGTTCTGCATCAGCCGCACTGTGTCCTGATATTCAGACAGAATGCGGGCGGCCTCGGCAGCCAGCTTATTGCCCGTTGGCGCCCCGGATTTCGGGTCATCCAGACGCCACATCTCACGGGCCACATCGGCATCAAACTGTTCATCACGCTTCAGCAGGGCCTTGAAGACGCCTGCCTTGTCCAGATCATGCATGAGAGGGCCGAGAAGCTGGGCAGTGCGGGCGTGGCTGCTGGCATCCACAGAGAGGGCGGCGCCATTCTCCCCGGTCTGCTTCCCGGCAAGGATGCCTTCCAGAGAGGCTGCTTCATCACCAGCTACGATGCGGCGGCGCAGTTCGGCCCGGACGATGAGGTTTTTCTTGCGGGCATTGGCCTCTATGATGGCAGCCAGACGCTCCTCATCGGCCATGCGGGCACCGGCCTTCTCCAGTGCCTCCCGAGGGGACAGACCCTGCTTCATGTAGCGTCCGGCTTCCTTCTCCAGCCGCCCGAACATCTCGTCAAGCTCTGCCTTGGACATTTCACGGCCAGCGGCTTTCTCGGCTTCGTTGTAGCACGGGTTCTCGTGGGTCATGGGGCTTTCCTTGTAAGGCAGGCGGCGGCGGAGGTGAGGGCATCGGCATTGCCATCGGAGAGATCCTTTTCACGGCGGATCTCTGCCAGTTCTTCAGGGCTTATCTGATCGCCTAGGGTGGCAAGCTGACGGTCTATCTGGTCAGAGTAGGTTTGTGCTTCGATAATGGATTTATCTTGACTTTGGGGAGAGTGATTCCCATTATCCAAAATGTCGCTGTGACGGATACCGTCATCACGGCCATGCCCGTCAGCCTTTGGAGGCATGGGTCCGGTGGGTCCGGCATCTCTGCTGTGGGGATGCGGTGGGGTGTGGTCCCCACTAAGCAGCGATTTTCCTTCGATGTATTTTCTCTCAAACATTCCTGCCGTGGCAACGCGGTAATAACCATCCTCTTTCATGAGATGGAGGACGGCCACTTTGTGCAGGCTTTTTTCTTCGGCATTTTCCCCCATATGGGCGATAATGTAAGATCCGGTGGCGTTATTCCGCTTTGGACGGTCACGCCTGATTTCTGTTGCATTCCCAAGAACATGACGAACAAAGTCATCAACGTTGGTGAAGCCAAGCGCTCTTATCTCGTTTCCATGTCTGGCTTCGATATGAAGTCTTCCATGCCCCCCACCAATATCTATGCCTTCCTTGTTAAGCCTGACGGTATGCTTCCCATCAGCAATGATAGTTGGCCAGGCTGGCGTATCTTTCATGCCAGCTGGCATATGCCAAATTATATTAGGATGATCCCCAGCCGCTGAAAGGTCCAGATGCTCAATACCGCTGGTCGGGAGTGGGGAAACATCCTGGCCCTGTTCCGGGCTGGGGGCTGTTTCCCTCTGGGCTGCAAGACCGGCACGGCTCTGCGTGACCTCATGATCTTCATGACCATGGAGGTTTCTCATGATGGCTTCTGCCGCATCCTGCTGGATGGCATCGAGCCGCTGCCTTGCGTTCTGATAGGCCTCTTCCACATGGCCCTGCCAGCTGGCGTCGTGGCCTTTTCCCCGTTCTGCCTCGATGAGGCGCAGGGCCTGCTCCACGGCATCTTCCGGGCTGTCCTTCTTCAGGATGGAGCCAGCAAGATCGTAAAGGTCCAGCCCCTCAAGGCCTGAATCAAGATGCTGGGCATAGCGGCCCAGACGCTGGCGGGTGAGGGCATGGAGAAGCTCCTGCCTTGCCCCGATGCGCTCCATGTGGGTGGCACGGCCATGGTCCAGCATGTCCGCATACCGCTCCCATGTGGCATGGCGAGACACCCGCAGGGCATCCTCCATGGCGGCATCGGGGTGCAGGCCGGACAGGATGGCCTCCGTGGCATGGGCATGCTCTTCCGGTGTGAGGGTGATGTCTGCCGCCCGGGCCGCTGCATCAGCATCATCGGCAGCCTGTTCCCGGTGATGTTCCTCCAGGGCGGCAGTATCCGTTCCGTTTTCGGCCAGCCTGCCATCAGGGAACACCTTGCGCCCGTGGCTTTCTTCCACCATGGCATCCAGAAGGTCGCTGATGTCGGCATCGGGCCTGAGATAGCCGTGCTCTATGGCCCGTTTCCGTGCCGTATCCAGAGACATGCCCCCATTGCGGCGCACAAGGCCGATGCGCTGGCGGTGGATGTCATTGGCCTTCAGCTCGCCGCCTTCATCCAGCACCCCACCGTGGCGGGTCAGGAAGGTGAAGAGGGATGGAGCTGATGTCGGCTTCCCGGTCGGCATGGCAGGCTGGGGCGCAGCAGCATCTGGCTGCTCCGGCTCATCATCGGGACGCTCATACAGGGCCGCTTCATCCAGCGTGTCAGCATGGCTCTGCCGGAGCTGGGACAGGTCATCAGCAATCCTGTCCCGCAGGGGAGGTTGAGACACCGTTTCATCAGGCTCGGCACCATGCCCGGCCATGGTGCGGTCAAGCCCGTCTCTGGCGTTCTGGACCTCATGGATGTTCAGCAGGCTCTCGGCATTGCCGGGACTGTCGCTGGCCATGGAAGCGAGACCATCGGCCAGAACCTGCCCCCTGGCACTGGTTCCGGCCCGTTCGAGACGCCGGCCAAAGGCATGGCCCAGACCATGCAGGCCACCCCCCATGATGCTGCCGAAGCCGATGTCCCGGAGGGCCTGACCCATGCTCCAGTCATTGTGCTCGTCACGGTCCAGATACATGTTGAGCGGCTCGAGGGCCGCCATGCCGATGGCACCCTGGCTGGCACCCTGTACCACACGTCCCGGCAGGCTGCCGGACAGGGCCGCACCGGCACGGCGGTTCAGCCCTTCGGCACTGAGCAGGCCGCCTGCCACACGCTCCATGCCCAATCCCTCGGCACGGGCGGCGGCACTGCCAAGGACAAGGCCGATGCGCTCCTCCCCAAGGCCGGGGATCAGGGCGGCGGCATAGTTGATGGGGTCCAGAAAAGCAGGAAGGGCACCTGCCGTTGTGTTTAATATGCTGTTGATGGCACCGCCCGGCCTATTGCGGATGGTGTTCTGCCGGATGAGGTCAGCCTGCTTCTCATCATTGAGGGTCTGGGCAAGTGCAGAAGAAACAGGCTGGTCGAAGTTCAGAACACCCCTGATGCCATAGCGGGCATTGGCATCTTCCGGGCTTAGGGTATCGCCTTCGGTGCTTTTCGTCTCATGGCGCAGCCAGTCACCGATGCGGACGACCGGCATGTCATTGATGCCCGCCATGACGGATGCACCAAGAGACTGCTCAAGGGATGACTGTTGCCCCGCCAGTCCTTCATCCTGAACACTCCTGAGCGTGTTCAGTCCGCCTGAAAAAAGTGACATATGCCCTCCCTGTGGCGGGAGAGCATGTCAGGGATTTGTAATTCGGGTGTGTGTTTATGAGGAAGAAATGCTCCAAGAAAATAGTTCGTAAACTGTGTCTAGGTAAGAATTTTATCGTCAATATGTCCAATTTTTGGAGGTAAGATCGGATTATTTTATTAAAAAACATAGCAGCATGAATTTAATGTGAAGTCACTTGGATATATAAAAAATTATTATACGTTTCTAGATGGGTGTTTTGGAAAGTTAGAGAATTCTCAGGAGGTTTTTATGTTGTCTTCAGATGATCCAAGAAAAGAAATTCTTAAAACTATATACGAATTATATAAAATAAAAAACAGACGAGTATTTTTCCCTATATATAAAGTAAATGCCACAAGAGAGGTAATATTAAACCATGTTCCTGCTGATAGTTCTTATAAGAAAGATGTTAATTATTTTGATGAAGTTTTATTATCCTTGGAAAAAGAAGAATTTATTTCCTTTGTGTACTTCCATGAATCGGAATACGTTTCTCTTTCGAAGGAAGGCTATGTCAGTTTAGGGATTACAGTAAATTATGTCTTAGGAGATAACACGACTCCTCTTAGGAATAGTAGAGGGGCTCAGATTCATCATACTTTTTTATATGACGATATAAATAAAAAAGAATTATTTCCTGTTAGAACAGGCAGAGACGCTGTGAATCAGGGGGATGAGAATGTAAGAGACATAATGGTTTTGTACTGTGGGGTACTAAATAATCAGGAGCCTCGTCCATCTATAGAAGAGGCGGAGATGTTGTATAAAAATACATTTGGAAATCTTGATATTGAATTTTGGGATAATGAATTTTTTAACAAGTTTAGGGGGGAAGATAAAAAAATTAATTTTTCAAATGATGAGTTTTTTAGTGAGCTTGAATGTCACTTCAAAGAGATGATGAAGCGTGAGGAGTGAATTATAGGCGGGATATCCACTAATGGAAGGGGCTGACTAACCCGCCCAAAACCCTAGCGAGGGCGGGGAACACTCTTCTGGTCTGGTCCTATTTCCTCCAACTGGGGAAGAAGGGCCTGTGCATTTCTGCACAGGCCCCCAGAATGGTCAGGCCGCTTCCCCCGCTGCCCGTCTGATTTCAGAGACGAAATCGCTATATTCATCGTTCTGGTTGTTGATAATCAGGCGGAGCAGCCCGGCGACACCTGCGCCGTCATATTCACGGTCGGGCACGCACCCTTCCACGACAGAGAGGGCGGATATCAGGTTGTCCCAGTTCTGCTGCACGTAGCGGCAGGTGGAGAGCAGCCGTTCAAGACGAGCCTCTGGCGTGGAGGCTGTGAAGGCGTTGGTCGGGTTCATGCCACGCCTCCCTTCTTGGGGTTAAACGTGCCAAGCGTCTGCGCCAGTCTGGTCAGGCCTTTCTGGGTTATCATGGGCTGGCCGTAGGTTTCCCGTCCGGTCGTGTTGTGAAAGATCGTGACTTCTTTCACATCCATATACCCGGCCTTGATTGGGGCGGCATAGGCCAGCTTTCGGCCAGATGAAGAGTGGACGTACAGCCATTTGATCGGCGACATGACAAGCTGCCGGATGAACAGCTTTTCCGGCCATCCGCACAGTTTGGCACTCTCCCGCAGGGTGAACAGTCCGTTCGTGTTGGCCAGCTCGTCAAAAGCAGCAGCCTTGGGCGCAGCGGCTTCCAGCTCTGCCCTCTGCCGTGCCAGCGTGTCGTTGGCCAGCTGTAGGGCACGGGCCATGATCTGCTCCGGCGTTTCCTCCGGGGTAGCCACTATGTAGCCGCCGGTCTTGCGGATGGCGGGGAGGATTTCAGAGACCACTTTTTCTTCAAACTGTTCCGCTGCTGGCAGCTTGGAGCGCATGACCAGACGGTAAAGGTCACGTTCAGGAATGATGCTCATTCCACGAGGGGAGGAGCAGGGGATTCCTAAACCCGCCAAAACGGCGGCTTTGCAGTTTTCTGCGGCTTTGCAGTGGGTTCTTACTGCTTTGTCGGCATCTCTATAACCGAGAGCCGTTGCCACTTCCCCAGCTACGAACCAAGCGTCTCCGTTGCGCTCAAAGGCCGTTACGGCAGTATCGCCAAACTCAAAGGCAACGATCGTGCTGGATTTTGACACATTATTGGTGCTATTACTCATCCCAGAGTGTTCCTTTCGAGGTTCATTGTTCAGAGGCGTTGGGATTGGCTTGCAGGCTTTCCAACGCCTTTTTTGTTATTTGCTGTTCAGTTCTCATCATTGTTCCTGTTGGCTTGATCGTAGATCTCCCGCAGAAGCAAGTTTAGCTCAGCTGTGAATGTCCGCCTTGCATCAAAAGCCCGCTTTCTGATCCATTCATGCACATCAGCATCAATGCGTGTGCTGGTTGGGCGTGGTGAATTTCCCATAATTTCTCCAAATGCTTACTTGCACATCTTGTGCATTACGTTTTTGGCATATTAGATTCTTGGAGGTCAAGACCGATTTGCAATTATTTTTATGTGCCTATATCATCTTTGCACACACAAAATTGCAGGAGCGGTTAAATGGCGGCAGAACGTAAGAAAAAGCGCACGCCTAAGACGGAGTCTTTGACTATTAGGTTGGATCCTAAAATGCGTTTTGCTTTAGATTTTGTTGCTCGCATGAAGGGACAGACAATTACTAAAGTAATTGAAACGGCTGTAATGGAGAAAGCAGACAATGAGTTTGTTATTCATGAAACTTTTGATTGGAATGACGGAGAGGTTAAAGAGAAAAGAACATGGAAGGATTACTGGAATGTAAATGAAGCCGTCCGTTTTATAAATTTAGCAAGAGCAAAAGAAACAAATCCAACTTTTGAGGAAGAGTTTTGCCTTCAATTTATGGAAGATCATAATAATTATTTCTTTAAAGGGGGAGATGGCTCCCCGGACAAAGAAAAACTTGATGTTCTTTGGCCTCTGATGCCAGAATTTTTGGCTGTTTGGGAAGAAACAAAGGCAACAGATCGCGAGAAAGTAAAAATTATGATGGACAAGGCATTGATTAAAGCAGGGCTAATGCATGAAAAGTTTGGTACTTGTGGGGAAGAACTTCCCTTCTAGGAACCGCCCCATGAAAAATCTCCTTCTCATCGCCGCCGCCGTGCTGGGGGCTGTGAGGTAGGCTGAAACAGTTGGTGCGTCTCAGCTGCCCAGCTCCACATCCACGCTGATGCTGGTGACGGTCACGGGGAGCGGCTGGTCGGTCTGGAGGATGAAGCTGCCCTTCTGGGTCCAGTTTGGTGTTGGTATCCGCATGGTCAGGCCGGAGATGAGCGCAGGGCCGGTGTCTTTCTTCTGGTAGGGATTGGGTGCTGACGGCCCGGCAGCGGCACCCTGACCGTCCAGCCCGTGGAATGTCTTCCCTCCGTCTGTGGAGACGCTCAGGCCGGAGCTGTTGTAGAGCGAGGCATAGACCTTGCTGACCCGTTTGCGCCGGGCGAACTGTGGAGGGTTTCCGAGATCCAGCGGCAGGGTGACGGCCCGTGCATGGATGGGCAGCCCGACCGTGACCACGCTGCCGGGCCGTGGCAGGGCGAGGGTGCCGTCATTCCCCACCGTCAGCCCCGTGAAGCCCCGCCCGTCAATGCAGGCTGACACGGTTGCTCCCGCCAGATGACCCAGCCCGGAGACGGTGCCGGTGTCCTTCCCCTCATAGCGCAGGCCGCAGTCCACGAACCATGAGCGGGTGATGTCGTCATTCTCCATTCCCAGCTGGCGGGACTGGATGCGCTCGATGGTGTAGCTCTGCCGCCCGGCAAGGCTGCGCTTCACCACCACATAGGGCGTATCCTCGATGGCACCGTAGCCATTCTCCTCCGGCACGACCGCAACGGACTGGAAGGCCCCGCCCTCTGTCCTGTGCTGGTGCCATGCCATGACGTTCTGTTCCTTCAGGTAGGTCATGCCGAGCATCGTGCCGTCAGACCGCACGGCCCAGATCAGGTTGAAGGGGAACTGGGCGAAGGACCAGTCTGATATCGTGTAGCCATAGAAGAGATGGTCAGCCAGGACGGAGAGGTCATTGCCCTGATAGATCTGTGCGTACCAGTCATATTGCAGGTCACGGATATGGCTGCCCTTGTTTTCGATGAACAGAACGTCAGTATTGATGGGCAGGGGCTGCACGTCCGAGCTTCCCACGAACATCTGCGGTATGGCGGTGAAGTTGCTGGGCGTGATGGGCGTGCCGGTCTGGCCGCCGGAGATCTTCCAGATGCCCGTTCCGGTAAAAGCCAGAAGGTCCGCCATCGGTACCAGATGCTTGATGGTGTTGACCTGCTGGCTGGCGATGGTGGCCGTTATGGCATCATCGGAGACGACCGGCGTGTGGATGTCGAAATTGGTGTAGTTGGCAGAGCGGCTCATCCAGACGGTCTGGGGATAGGCGAGAGACCCGGCAAAGACACGCCGCTGCTGGAAATAGGTTACGGAAACCGGGTTGTTGCTGCCATCAAAGGGATTGCGGTGGGCAGGCGGCCCATTCTCTGTATCGGGTGCATAGTTCACGTCATCGAAGCTGAGGGACGTGGTGTTGCCAATCAGCCCCCACTGTCCGGCAAAGCGGCGATAGACGTTGTAATAGTCCGCTCCCGTCACGGCAGGCCATGAAAGCGTGTTGTAGTTCCCGTAATTCGTGTAGTAGCCGATGTTGTAGTTGGTCACGAACCTGCCGACCTCGACCGGTACCTGCGACGTGACCGTACTGGTCCTGCCAGTCACAGGGTCAGTGACCGTCTGGGTCTGGGTGGTCATTTCCGTCTGGGAAGGCGCCAGCGTGGCGTTGCTCTCCGTGTTCCTCTCATTGGAGACGGAGGTGACGGCATATTCATATGTCACCTTTGATACGCCTGGTGTCGTGCCCGTATTGGCGGCATTGCCTTCCACGGCAGAGGCCAGAAGTGATGAAGGTGCCTCTATCCCGGCACTGTAGGAGATCACCTCCAGCGTCCAGTCCAGCTCCCCATGGCGGGAGAGGTTCATGGCCGGATAGCCGGAATGGGTCAGGGTCATCACGTCGGCAGACTGGGCATGGCGCAGCCAGAAGGCATCCCCGATGCTGTAAGGCGTGGCCAGCTCGTAGGGGCTGCCATCGGCATTGGCGAGATAGGCCCCGTTGCTGATGAAGCGGAGATAGCGGTCGCCAAACTCCAGCACATAGGACTGGGTATTGTTGTAGATGAAGGCGATCAGCTTCGGTGGGGGACCTGAGGCATCGGCCTTTGACGTGCCGACATACTGTGTGCCGGGGCGGTTTGAGATGCCGCCCTGCACATGCACGAAGAAATTGGTCAGCTCGGCGGCACCGGAATGCCATTTCTCCATGTCGGCCCTGTATCCGACCAATGGAGCCATCACGCCGCCGCTGAAGGAGCTGAACCATGTCAGGCCGACCTGCGGGCCAGAAGGAGCCTGTGCCATCAGGGCCTCCATCCGTAGAGGCTGACATCCTGCCCGGGGAAGACGACCCAGACCCGGTGCACACCTGTCGGGGACTGGATGATCTGTGTCTGGCTGCTGTCGACATTCCCGCCCTTTGACTGTGGCACGGCCAGCCTGGCCAGCACGGGTCCGTCCTGCCTGTCGAGACGGAACTCCATCACCCCGCCATGCTGGCTGTATGTGACGGCGGCCAGGGATGAGACGCCCTGTCCGAAGTCGACGCCATCCCAGTAGATGCTCCTGCCACAGCAGCCATGCACGGTTGCGGCCACACGCCCTCCCATGCCGTTGGGTGACCATGAGGGGGTACCGCCCCGGATGAAGTCACTGGCCGTGCCGTCCAGTGTCCAGTCCGTCCGGTTTTTCAGGGTGTTCCCCTCGACCCACGCAATGCCGCTGGTCTTGAGGGACGGAATGGTGAACGTGGCCGTGTAGACTGGGTTGCCGAACCCGTCACTGCCGGACGTGCCCACGCTGTAGGAGAGGGGCTGCGGGAATCCATGATTGTAGTCCGGTGCGGCATACCATGCCTGCCCGGTCGGCCTGCTGCCATAGAGCTGCATGGTGACCCTGATGTTTTTCTGCTCGACCGGGCTGTGGGTTCCATCCGGGTCGTCGATGCGGTTGTCCTTCAGCCCGACCAGATTGGTCAGGGACACACCTCCCGCCACGCCAGCCCTTTCCCACGGGTGATAATAGACTTTCCCGGCATTGCCATCGGATGCCCCGATGTTCTGGCCGGAGCTGTCCGAGATGAAGACGATGTCCGGCGTGTCCGCGGAATGGCCCCGCAGCAGGTCCCGGAAGGCGACGAACCAGTTGTAGTAATCCGCCATGAACTGCTGGAGGTCGGCTCCCATTTTCAGGGTAGGGCGGGGGAAGAAGGGTCCGGGGATGAGGTGGTCGATGTCCCCCAGCATCAGCTCCGACGCCCCCGAGACGGCGACCTGCCCCAGAAGGAGCTCTATGCCGGGACTGCTGGCCGGGCAGACCTTCTGGCCACCGTCATCCTCCGGGTTGCAGAAAGGCACGGTGTCGCCACTCAGGGCCTTGTACGGGTCCAGGGATCCGCTCATGACCTGCTGGGGGTAATAGGCGACGATGAGGGGACGGCTGGTCCATTCATGCGCCTGCTCCATCAGCCCGTTGAAGGAGGGGAAATAGGCATTGTCTCCGAACTCCGGGTGAGGCTCGACATAGAGGTTGCAGCTGTTGCCCCGCACGGCCTCGTCCTGAAGGTTCCATGTGGATACCTGGTTGATGTCCGTGCAGACGCCCGTTGCGGCCTGGACCTGATTGGCGAAGTCGGCGAGGTAGCTGCCGAAATCGTAGATCAGGCGGCCTTTTGCGTCATGGGCGGACATGCCCGGGTCGCCAAGCGTGTCCAGATGGACCCCGTCAAAGCCCCAGCCCTTCAGGGCGGCGAGATACTGGCTGGTGATCCATTTCTGCCAGCGGCCATTGGCCGGATTTTCCTGCACGATCCCGTCGATGGCCCATCCCCAGTCTTTCCAGTTTCCGCCGATGCTGATCTGGTCGGCGACCGTGCAGGTGCCTTTCAGGCCGCACCGGTTCCGGAAGGCCCCCATGCCGATGGTGACGTTGGGGTTACGGGAAGGCCAGTCCGCATAGGCTCCGTTCCAGAGGGTATAGAGCTGGGAGAAGATGCCATGTCGGCGGAAGGCCCCGACCAGCCCAGCCGTTTCCTCACGGGTGACGGTGACGTTCTGGAGGTTCCGCCATGAGGCGGCGTCGGTGTAGGGGGCATCATGGCGGGATCCCCAGTCATAGAACTGGACGATGTTGATGTGATACTGCGCCATGTTGCGGGCGACGGCTTCGTAATCGGTGACGGACTGCATGGCCTGCGGATCGACGAAGCCCTCGATGGGGTCATCCTGGGCATGGTTGGCCACGTTGATGGCCCCGCTTGCGACATCGACCGGGTCTGAGGAAGAGCTCCCCGTCCCCGTGCACATGGCGTACCCGCTGTCGGAAGCCTGGAGGGCATTGATGGAGAGCTGGTAACCGTTGGCCACGAGGGATGGCACAGTGATGGTGAAGGTTTCCGTCTGGCTGGCCCCGTCCGGGATGCTGACATTGTGGGCGTCGATGGCCAGCAGATAGCCACGGGAGCATGTTGTGAGGTTGAGCTTGCCGTTGAAATCGGCTCCCGTGGTGTTGGTCATCTCGATGCTGATGGTGGCCCTGTCTCCGGGCTGATAGAAGGCCCGGTCATCAATCACCCTCCTGATGAGGGGGCCGCTCAGGATACCGGCATGGGCGGACCCGGCCATGCCCAGCAGCAGGGCCGTGGCGGTCAGTGTCTTTTTCATCAGTCTTCATCCTCAATCTGATACCAGCCGGACAGGCTGATGGAGGCGGCATCCTCCACGTCACGGTCCGTCACGGCGTTGGCCGGCTCACCGGTGTCCTGTCCCTTGAAAGAGAAAGTTGATGGAGCAAGTATCTCAAGTTTGAAAGACGGTATACTGATACTATGTGTAGTCTAAATTTTATAAATGAGAATCTCAACAAAAGAGTAAAATTTATTAAATAAATAAGCTACAACTTAAAGTGTGTACGAAATACCTTATCGAGCCAAGGTACGCTAATAGCATAGTTATGCTCTTCAGTTCGATAATGATGAAGTAAATGGTGTCTTTTCCAAAGAGAAAAAGGAAAACGTTTCATTTGAAAGTTATGTGTTGCAAAATGTACAGAATCATAAAAAATATAACCAAGATAAAAACCTAAAAAGAGAGCACTCCCTAAACCAATTTTCAATAAGAAGACAAAAAGGGCCCAAATGACCAAACCAACGGGAAGGGTTACTATGACAGGCATCAAAGTACGATAAGGGTGATTGGGCTGAATGTGATGATTGCCATGGAAAATATAAACAAGACGTTGTATCATCTTTCTTTCACTTGAAAAGTGAAAGATAAAACGATGGAGTGTATATTCTGTCAAAAACCAGATAAACAAACCATAGACTATATATAGTATGGTATGCCAAAAGTGCACATTGTACTCTACTGTTATAGTTAACACTATGCTTTCAAATACAAAACAACAACACAGGAAGGTCCGAAAAGAGATAAATGTCAAAGACTCCATCCAATCCTGACGAAAAATTCGAACGGGAGGAGCTTTTTTTGAAAGCTTATGATGTGGAATCGAAGGCTGTGTTGGATCGGCTGTTCTAATAAGTCTGGAAGAAGATTCTGACATGACTACACTGCTCCAAACCGGCAACATCGACGATTATTAGCTACTTTTAGGATCGAAAGCTTACGCTCTTTGCGAGAATCCCGTCATAGGAAAACAGACTAATCCACCCTGCGTACTACTCAGAGTGACCTTCAATACCATATTTCAGATTCTTAACGAACACCATATAGACCAATAGTGGCGGCCTGTCCCATGAATGTGCCTATCAACATATCTATCTTGTAAATTGCATCCGTAGCAGCATCAGCAATCAAAATAGCATCATGATCCTTCATAGGAATTTTCTGAGCCAAGAAATATTGCGTAGGGTTCAGCATATCAATTTCATAAATGACTGGAGCTGAGTGCTCACCTTCCTTGATGGGTACCCCGAGACGACGACAAATTTCTGCATCTTCGTAGCGGATTAAGTAGACGGCATTTCCATCCGCTCTATTATCGGCTGGTCCGCCAATTCGAGCAATGGCTCCCGCTAAGCTTAGATTAGCCGTTCCAAACTGTACTTCGTTCCTTTGCTGGGTCTGTCCAACAGCTCCAAAAGCAGTGAAGGTTCGCGGTTGATAGATAACACGGATGCGGTCACCAGGATCAGCTCTAATATCTTCCTCAGGATGATCCTCGAGAGTTGCTAAATCAGTTGCGCCAATCTTGCCTTGTCGAACCAATTCCACCTGTGAATCTTTTGGTGGGTACTTGGCCCCTCCAGCGATAGCGATCACATCTGACAAATGTTCATTCGCTAGAGAAAGAACGACACGACCTGGGCGCAATATCTCTCCCGAAACTATTACAGTATTTCCTATATCATTCTGAATACGGACCATAACCTGTGGATCTTGAGATTTGTCTTTTAGATGACTTTGGATAATCATTGCCACTTGGCTTGGAGTTTTCCCCAAAACATTCATTCTCCCAACATATGGTACCATTATTGTACCATCTCCTTCCACTTGAGTGGGAGGGAGATTTTGCGATGAAATACGAGGTGCTGCGCCAATTACACTCTCACCATTGGAGCTGGTGCCGCTTACACTTCTGTCGGATGAAGAAAAGAGACCATTTCCTAGTTCGAATATAGTAATCCCCAAAATGTCTCCTGCGCCGATGTGGTCATTAAGAGAAACTCTAAGATTGCTTTTATCTAATGTCGAGATTAGTGGACGCACCTGGGAGGCGAGTATGTCGGCGATTTCGGGGGTTACGGGAAACAATCTATAATGAAGGGCCGTCGTATTGGCAGAAGATTTAGTATACTGGTGGACCTGTTTTTGTGTTGGGCTGGAGCGTGGAACCCAGCTGCAGCTGGCCAAAAGCAAAGCTGCCAAACCAGTTGTACCTCTGAAAAGCAACGCAGATGCTCTTACGTTATGAGCGAACGCTTTTCTACACGAGGAAAACCGGATCATTTTATCGTCCTGATGATGATAATTCTAAAAAGATGCCCCGTTCTTATCCATTTTTTATAAACGATGCAAGCCCAGCATGTATCGTCGGCATATAGGGAAGACCATATTAAGAGTGGTATTTTTGTAGGAAGCTTGACGAGTAAAGATTGGCATTGGTAAGAGCGTGCTGGCTACCGTCGGGATGAGTTCTGTGCGGATGATTGGGGAGGGCAGGAGATTGGGTGATACGGCCTCAGAGGTTGAAAGTGAGGGACGGATGATTTCTTCTCAGGAGAGAAACATTGAGCTTTCATCTGGATCTGCAAAATCAACAATCCGATACTTAGGTGAGTATGTGGTAAATGGGCTCATCATGAAGGTGCCAAGGTGGCTCCGCAAGCAATGGATGTTTTCTGTCGTTGTTTTGTTCCCAACCTTGCTGGTTGCTTCTTATTTGTGGTTTTTTGCCTCCCCTCAGTATGTTTCAGAAACACATTTTTTGGTACGTGGAAAATCATTAAATAGTTCAGGGTTTGGTGGAATGGTTGGTCTTTTGGAGGCTAATCATGGAGGTACGCAGGACACGTATGCTGTTCAAGATTACATGATGTCGCGTGATGCGCTGCGTATGCTGATTCAGAAGGTTGATCTAAGGGCTGTTTTTTCCCGGTCATATGCGGATTTTTTGGCTAAATTTCCTTCTATAGTTACCCGCAATGATTTTGAGAGCTTCTATTCTTTTTATTTAACACATGTGAAAGCCCAAATTGATGAGGAGACTGGGATTTCACATTTAAAGGTTCGCACGTTCTCAGCTGAAGACTCGCAAAAGGTGGCGCAAGCTCTCTTGGATGCTGGTGAAAAACTTGTCAATGAGATGAACGATCGGCAGCGCTATAATACTTTACACGCTGTACAGTCGGAGCTTGACGTAACCTTGAAGGAACTGCACGAGACGGAGATGCAGTTAGCGGCTTATCGGTATAGCAATGAAACAATTGATCCAATGAAGCAGGCTGTTCCTATGATGGGAACAGCTCTTTCCTTAGAAGCAACGCTTTCCATGATGGAAGCCGAAAAAAAACAACTGGATCTTACGGCGCCGCATAGCCCTTTGAGGAAGGTATATGCCCAGCGGATTGCGTCAATTCAAACGCAAATGAAAAATGCCCAGGCTCATATAACTGGGCATGAGATGAATTCTGGGTCGTTGGTACCTAAATTGCTTGGTTATGATGAACTGGCAGTCAAAAAAACGATAATTGAGAAAAAATTGGCAGCAGAGACGACGGCCTTGGAAATGGCGAAGGCTCAAGCGGATCGTCAAATGTTGTATGTCACGGTTGTAGCTCAACCCAGTCTGCCAGATTATGCTGCTTATCCACGAACTGCTGTGTTTATTGTGTTGACCTTCATAACGATGCTGATTTTTTATGTTATTGGGTCTCTTCTTGTCTCAGGTGCGAAAGAGCATACTCTTCAGTGAGAGAAAAATGGTTAATAAGAAGGTACGAAGCGCTAAAAAACATGTCAATTTGACATTGTCTCAGTCCATTTTAACGCAGTTACGTGTGATTTATGCGTTAATTATGCGAGAAACGTTAACAAGGTATGGTCGTGAGAATATAGGATTTCTTTGGGTGGTGGGAGAGCCTATTCTTTTTTGCGGAGGGGTGACAATTATGTGGACACTTGTTCGTCCTTCGCATGAGCATGGTCTTCGGATGACTGCTATGGTTGTTACGGGATATGTTCCTTTGGTACTTTTTCGGCATGCTGTTGTTAGATCAACGAAAGCTTATGCGGTTAATTCAAGCTTGCTTTATCATAGGTTGGTAACTCCTCTAGATATCATTACTGCACGTATTACTTTGGAAGTGATAGGTGTCATGATGGCTGCTATCCTTGTTCTCTGCGGTGCTGTTTCATTGGGGTACATGGAACTCCCAGAGGATTGGGCTTTAACACTTTCTGGGTTTGGATTTGTTGTTTTTTTTACTTATGGTATTTCGTTTATATTTTCCTATTTGACTGAACGTTCTGATTTGTTGGAGAAAACGGTTAGTGTTTTGACATATCTTGCCCTGCCGTGGACTGGGGCTTTTGTGATGATTGATTGGATCCCTCCAAAATATAGGTGGGTTCTTGAATATACCTCTCCTATAGCCAATGGAATTGAAATGATGAGGTCTGGATTTTTTGGTTCTAAAGTTGTTCCACATTATTCTATATGCTTTATGACTTATACGTCTCTACTTACGTTTATGGTTGGGTTGTATCTTTGTTTAAGAGTTAGACCTCATATAGAGTTATCGTAATATGGAGGCGAAGTTGATGGGTAAGTTGATATGTCAAGATCTTTCGAAAGCTTATCATGTTGGAAAAAAAAGAAGACTCATCTTAGATCGTGTAAATTTAGAGGTTAATTATGGAGATAGGCTGGGAATATTGGGACGAAATGGAGCAGGAAAATCTACTTTAATTAAGATGATTGGTGGAATTGAACAGCCGACTAGTGGAACAATTCATTATGGGATGACGGTTTCATGGCCGTTGGCTTTTGGAGGGGCTTTCCAAGGTAGTCTTTCTGGGCATGATAACTTGCGTTTTATTTGTCGTGTTTATCATTTAGATTATGAAGAGACCTTGGATTATGTGCAAGGCTTTGCCCAGTTAGGTAGACAGTTTTATGATCCTGTAAAAACATATTCATCAGGTATGCATGCGCGATTGGCTTTTTCGCTTTCTCTGGCGATAGAATTTGACTGTTATTTGATTGATGAAGTAATTATGGTTGGAGATGCACGTTTTGCGCAAAGGTGTGAAGATGAGCTTTTTGCAAAACGTGCGGATAGGACACTCTTGATTGTTTCACATAATACTGATTTTATTAAGCATACCTGCAATAGGGCCGCTCTGATTCATGACAAGAAGGTATTTCTCTCTTCTTCTGTTGACGAGGGAATTGAAAAATATTACAACTTATGAAAATTTGCTGAGGTGAGTGTTAATGAAAGCACATAAAATAGAAGCTGTTCATCAGATTTTAATTCTTGACAAGGGAAGTGGGAAACTTCCTGATTTCGTGAAAAATAATAGACAAGCGATCAAAAAGATATATCCGAAGGCGAAATATAGGCTGTGGAATGATAGGACGATTAAAAAATTTTTGAAGAAAAATTTTCCTGCTTCTGTCTTTGAGGCCTATGAGACGTTATGTCCATATGCTTATAAAGCAGATCTTGTCAAATATGCTTTGTTGTATGTTTATGGAGGGTTGTGTGTTGATATTGGTGTCTTGTTGTTAAAGCCTTGGAACATACCTTTCTCTAAGGATGTTGCGGCCTTTAAGGAGCCTTCTTTTATTTCTCCGAGTTGGTCGGCAATTCAAACTGGCCTTTTGTGGGCGTTGCCTCGACGGGAAGAATTCCGTTTGGCAATTGATCTCATAGTGGAAAACTGTCGTAAAAAATATTACGGCTTCAATCCGTTGTATCCGACAGGTCCGGTTTTGTTGGGAAAGGTCTTTTTGTCTGTCATGGCTTCTAGGAAGGATACTTTAGAAGCAGATAGTCAGTATGTAAGTCAGACACGTTGCGTTACTGCGGAGGCTGATATCATTAATATGACGTACGTATCAAGAGAGGGTATTGTTGTAGCGATTCGGAATAAGAAAACAGGTGGAGATTTAAAGGAGATAGGTCTCAAAAATTCTAATAATTATAATGAGTTTTGGCATACACGGCAGGTTTATGCTGAAAATCCTATGATATGGAATTCAGATGATCCTCTTATATTTGTAAAAGGTGGATTGAGTAAAACGGAAAGCGGGCAGATTATTTCCTTAGATAGGAAGGAGGGTATGACGTATGGGCCATACGTTTCTCTCCCAAAAGGGAGATATAGATTCTCTATTGTCTTTGAGGAGGAAAGTTTTTTTGATGAAATAAAGTTATCTGTAGTGTCTAATTATTCTGAAATAGATCACCATTCTATTGTTTTTTCCTGTGATGAGCTTGTCTCCAATGTTTTTTCCTATACGTTTGATGTCGAGGAACTGTGGCGGAAGGTGGAATTTAAAATTTATACGCCAAATGGTTTTTTGGGGGGGATAAAGAAAATTCTAATAGAGAATCAAGAGAGGTCTTTTCCTCCCCTTCCAGGAGAAAGGGGGGTATCCTCTGGACTTTTAGGTGGTTTTTTAAAATTTGTGAGAGGAATTTAAAATGTCAAATGAGTTTCATGAAATAAAATATCTTCATCAAATATTTATTGTTGATGATTTTGTCTTGCCCCGTAGTTTTTCTCCTACTATTCAGCATCATATTGATGTAGCTCGTTCATTATATCCTCAAGCCGTATATAAAATGTGGTCTGGCAATGAAATAAGAGAATTTATTAAACGTCATTTTTCAAAAGATGTTTTGAAAGCTTTTGATACCTTAACGCCTTATGCCTATAAAAGTGATTTGGCTAGATATTGTCTAATGTATATTTACGGTGGGTTATATTTTGATCTTTCTATGTACATGCTAAATAGATGGCAGATTCCGAAACAGTGTGGTGTAGCCGCTTTTTATGAAACATATGATGGAATGGAATGTTGGGCTAGTTTGCAAAATAGCCTTTTATGGTCCTTACCTAAACGCAAGGAGTGGAAGGTACTTATTGAAAAAATTGTAAATAATTGTCGTAATAGATATTATGGCCCACATGATCATTATGTTACAGGCTCACCTCTTTTGGGACGTAGCTTTGCTACTGTTATTAGTGAGAATTCTAATATGTTGGATATCGACGATCAATATATTGGAGAAGTTAGATACATAACGCCTGAAAGGTTTGTGCAGAATGTTACTTTTGTAAGTCCTGATAGAAGGGTTGTCGCATTGAGAAACAAGAGCGTAGCGGGCAATATATCAGAATTGGGTGTTAAGGGAGCTAATAGTTACTGCCTTCTTTGGAAGCAAAAAAAAGTATTTGGAGAAAAGAATTATGAGTGGCTTGCTAGTGATCAGCATATTATTCCTATAGGGAATAAAAAAATAAAAAAGGAAAATGGAGTGATTTATGTTTCCCATGCTCGAGGAAGAGTTTTTTTTGGTCCATATGTTGATTTGCCTGCGGGTAGCTATAAGATAACTCTTAACTTCTTGCCGAATACCAAGTATAGGCGTATTTTTTTAGATATTGCAACCGAAAATACGATATATAGAGAATATGATTTTGACTATGGCTTTGTAAGTGAGCACAATAAAGAAGTTTTTTTCTTTAATTTTGATTCTAATAAAAAATCCGTTGAATTTAGGATGAGTGCTTTTGGAGATTTTTTTGGAGGGGTAACGGGTATAGTTATTGAAGATAATTCCAATTATGTTTGGGATGCTAGCCATCCTACTCTACGTCTGGCTGATGGAGGTAAGAAGGATGAGAATTCTATTCTTGTTACCAAAAAAGATCTTGGTAAGATTTTGTATGGCCCTCATGTTGATTTGGAAGCAGGATTTTATCGACTTAATATTAAATTCATTGAGGGAACAGTTTTTAAAAATCTAAAGATTGCAGTAACTGCTGCCTTTGCTCAGGAATCAATCGAAAATTTTGAAACCAGGTATCCCACTGAGGCGGAACGTTCTAACGAGACGTATGATTTTTTTCTATCTAAGAGGAAAGAATTTGTTGAGTTCGTATTGTATGTTGACGGGGATTTTCAAGGTGGAATTTCTCAACTCTCTCTTGAAAAGGTAAAGGCCGCCCCAGAGGAGAAATATGAAAAAAAGAATAAGTTTTCTTTCTTAAAATTTAGGACGAATCTATTTAGGTTTTCAGATTAGAAAAGGGGATGTTTTATGAAAATTGCGCCTAGAGTACTAGTTGATGGATTTAATTTGGCTCTTCCTAAAGGGACGGGGGTTGCTACTTACGGTCGCGTTCTTTCTAGGACATTAAGTAGTATGGGATTTAAGGTAAACGTACTATATGGACTAAATATCCCTAGGAGGTTGAATGAGAATTTACAGGAAGTTATGTTTTTTAATCAATTAGCTGCAGATATGCGATACAGGAGGCCTCGGCTGTATTCTCCTGGGTGGTGGCGACAAACGGCTTTCAATTTTTTGGGGCATAAAGCTGAGTTAATTAGATTTAATAATTGCGTGGAGGCACGATCCTTTGAGGAGCACATGCCTACGTTTGATTGTATTTTTAATATTCCTTTTATTTTCCAGATGGCAGCTGGTTTTTTTAAGAAAACTGGATGTTTTTTAAAAATAAAAAACACAATGAATCAAGATATAGTGCATTGGACGTATCCTTTACCGATTAAGGTTATTGGAGCAAAAAATATTTATACTATTCATGATATAGTTCCATTGAAGATGCCTTATACAACTTTAGATGATAAGATTTATTATTATAATTTAATGAATTCATTAGCCAATGAGGCTGATTATATCTGTACGGTTTCTGAATACTCTAAGGATACTATTATTGATTTCTTTCCAAAGTTTCAAAATAAGATTTTCAATACATATCAATCGACACCATTTACTCTTTCTGATATCTCTTATGAACGGACAGAGCGGGAAATAAATAAACTATTTGGTATTTCTGGTGGGGGGTACTTTATATATTTTGGCCAGCTTGAGCCTAAAAAAAATATCGGTCGTTTATTAGAAGCCTTCTTATTATCTGAAACTAATCGTCCTTTAGTATTGGTAGGGTCTAATGGGTGGAAAGAAGAAGAGGAATTAAGATTTCTTGAGCAGGGAATTGCTATGGGGGTGATTATTCATATTCCATATGTTCCCGTTAAATTACTAAGATCTTTAATACAACATGCACGTGCTGTGTTATTCCCCTCCATATTTGAAGGTTTTGGTCTACCTATTTTGGAAGCCTTTAATTTAAAAACGGCTGTTCTCACCTCTAATACTGGAGCCTTGAAAGAAGTTGCTTCTGATGCAGCTCTATTGGTTGATCCATATGATGTTAATGCGATAAAAGCCGGAATCGAACGATTAGATAAAGATGATTTTCTTTGCAACTCATTAAAAGATAAGGGTAAGGAGCGTGCAGTTTATTTTGATGAAGAGAATTATAAAAAGAGGTTGTTGGAATTTTATAGTATAGTATTAGAAGGATAGCTTTTGATCTTTTCATAAAAAGAAGAAATATTTCTTTTATACAGGTTGGAAGAGAAGAATTTTGCTCTCTCTAATCCTGCCTTAATCATTCTTTTTTTGTCGTTCTCACTTAGCTGATCGAGTATATTTATGCAATTTGCCATCTCTACTATATTAGTAGCATCGCATAGCATGGCTGCATCACCGGAAATTTCTTCTGTAACACCTCCACGGCTGGTAAGAACTGGAACACCTAATGACATGGCTTCAATAATTGGAAGTCCAAATCCTTCTGCAAGGCTTGGAAAAAGAAGGGCTTTAGACTCTTGAAGAGTCCGTAACAGAGAGAAACGATTGCTCCATGGTAACCGAATTACTTGGCTACTTGAACCATACGGCTTATAATTCGGTCTATCATCTCCATCAGGACCAATTAAAATAAGTGGGGTTTTTGTTCCACTAAGAGCATGGGCCTCCAATAATCTTTCAATATTTTTTCGATGTTCAATGCGACCATAAAATACAAATGAATCAGCTGGAGCAATTCGGGGAGCATTCGATATGGAATTTCTTACTTGTTTACTAAATTCAACGGGTTGATATAGAGTCGTTATACGATCTGGATGCACAGAAAGTAAATTAATTATTTGATTTCGAACTGTTTCTGAAACGGCGACAAAATGGACAGGACTTTCTATTAAAGAAGATAAAATTCTACGAAACCGAGTAGGATCGATACCTGTTAAGGAAGGATGTGTAAGCGGAATTATATCATGAATTGTAACTACATTTTTACATCCTTCCATAAAAAGAGGAAGCGGATATGTCCAGTGCATTATGTCTGGTGGAGAAAGAGGGGTTAGTCTTAAAAGTCGCTTATGATATCGATAATGAAGATGTGCTACACGATAGAGGTCGTTTGCTAGGAAAGCATCTCCCCAGACGGATTGAAACATATTGCTTATTGTAGGAGCACGGGAAAGTAGAGCAGCGATTATGCGAGATGCAATCGATAGGCTCGAATATCCCTCCACGTTTTCTAATAGCCACGCTGTACTATAACCAAGTTCTCTAGTTACATTACTATGATTGATTGCGTAATACTGAACGCCAGTCCCATTTCTACGTCCAATATTGCGTCCATCAAACCATATTGTCGAGTGGCTTCTGTGGGATGAAAGAAAAGAATTATCCATTATTTTTATTAGTCGTTTTGGGTTAGTGTGAGACAGTGAGAGAGAGTAAGAGCTACGCTCTGAGACCATGAAAAGGGAGACCATTTTTTAAGGCGCTCTTTTTGAGCCTGCCATAGAGGGCCGTATTGTGAAAAGTCGTCTATTATTTTTTCCCACTCTGTTGCATCAAGTGGAGACACATAGGATGGAATATTTTGGCCTATCTCACGTAATGCAGGAATGTTGGAGCAAATACTGGGCACTCCTAGACTCATAGCTTCTGTGAGCGGTAAACCATAACCCTCTGTAAAGCTTGGGAAAAGAAGACCGTTAGAATATCTTAATAAGGAGGCAACACATTCGTCAGAAAGACCACTTTCCTCTATAACAAGATTCTGCAAAGCGGGTGACCTTTCTAATAGGTCTAGAATATTTTCATTTTCCCATCCACGCTTACCAATAAGAATAAGATAAGGGACGGCCTCTTCCCCACGTTGCTGGACAAGGTAACGCCACAAATGGAGCAACAAAAGATGATTTTTACGCGGTTCGATTGTACTGATATACACGAAATATGGCTTTTTATATTTATAATTTTTGCACTCTTGATTAGTATGATAGATGGCCTGCTTATGGACCCCATGTGGTGTTTTCCAAATAGGGATGCCATGGCGGTTTGCTTGGGAGAAAAATGGCTTTAATGATTCTCTCACAGAGTCAGTTGGTACAATTACAGCTCGAGCCAGTTCTATGACGCTATCAATACGGGCTTTGTGACGTATTTTTTCGCGAGGTCGTGAGTACTCTGGATATTCAATAGGAATAAGATCATGTACCATGGGTATGAAGTAGGATCCTGTCTTAGAAAGAAAATTTCTTATTATTTTTTTATGCATTAAATGATGGTGAGATACTAGAAAATAGAATTTTATACCATTAATATCAGGAAAAGAGTTAGGAAAAAACAAATATATTTTTAGTTTTTTTGCAATATTCTTTGCTTCCGCTATTTTCTCTTTGTGACCTAAATTCCATCCATTAAGTAAATTTGAGATAAACGTGGTAACGGTACTGCGTGGAAGTCTTCCAAGGCGTCCAGTTAAAGAAAGGGCGACAAAATAGGTTTGATCTTGATGATGTGTTAAAAGGTATTCAGCATAAGCGAGTTCAACTCGATCAATCCCCGTAGGAACTGCAGATCCTGCTCTTGAGAGCAAGCGTGATATGTCAAGAATAAATGAAATTGATGGTACTGTCATTTTATTGTACCCTTCTGCATGTGGAATAATTTTCCAAACGGGAAATGGTACTTAACGTCAGCTTTTCAAGCCCTTCTTCAGAGAAGAAACCTCCAGGGATTAGGCATTGATCTATCAGTACACGACGAAAAGCCGCAAAGATGAGTGGGTCAGGTCGCTGGGGTGCCTGCCAGAAAGCTTTCAATGTCGATTGCGCAGTCAGTCCCGGCATGTCGTAAATGGCGTGACCCAAGGTAATGACAGGGACATTATGAGCCAGAGCCAGGGTACCAGTCGTGCTGTTAACGGTTACGACCCCACGGGCATGACGCACAAGCCTGGCTATATCTCCAAGCTCCATGTAATCCACACGATTGCTGACACCATGCGCAGCAGCAAGTCGCTGGACAAGTTTCTTCCAGTCCTGCACACCATTGTCGAGCGGATGCTCTTTAATGACAAGACGCATCTCCAGTGGGGCATTCTTGGCAAAGGATACAAGAACTTCGGTGATGACTTCCGCCACGCCTGAATAGGAAGAATGCAGGCGTAGCTGGGCATCGGCATCCAGTTGCAGAGGGAGCAGCATGTAAGGCTTGGGCCCTTCAACCAGCCATTCAGTCAGTTCGTGACTGCGTTTTTTAGCCTTTTTACGGCGACAGAGGCGTCGCAACCACCCAACGCCTTCCACCAGGGGCGGCCAGGGGCGATAATCTGTCCAATGCGGGAAACGCCACTTCAGAAGAATGGTGGCCGCATTATAGGCCACGCCTTCCAGTGCACGACGTGGGAAGGAAGAGGGGACAGGCTCATGTGGGGCAGCAGGAGGCAGCTGGCTGGCACGCTGATAGTACCAGTCAGGGTCTTTGGGTAGCGTGGAATTACCGTTAACGCCACCAAGTTCCAGGGTGACCCAGTCTGGCCGGATATAGCCTTCCTCAAAAACATGGACGGCAATATTCATTTCACGGCAGATGAGGATGGCCTGCCGATGGAGTTCCCGGCAGTCACCAAACAGCAGCACGTCCGTGATATGATGTTTTTGCAGGATATGCCCCAGAAAGGCGGGCCATGTCCCATAATTGCTGCGGAAGGCAATACCACCTCCCAGACGCCAGAAAAGCTCATCCCCTCCATTGAAGTTGATCTTCCACACATTATGCCCCCGTTTTTTCAGGGCACGGCCAACGGATTGGAAAAAAGGCCCCATGAGCCCCTGGAGCAGCAGGAAATTGCGTTTTGTTTTTGGGGGGATCTGGAGCGACATGGGCACAAGCGTGCTGGTCTCTGTCAGGCTCGGATCTTCAAAAAAATTGGATGGATATTCGGCGTGTTCCGTCTCTTCGGGAGGGTGGCCAGAATATGTTGTCTGGGTATTGTCAAGCATGAGGGGCCCGGCATGATGAAATGAAATGTGTGAAACAACGGCGTAGCTGGCCCTGCCTCTGCCGTAATTTCATGGCGTATGTTGGCTTCCAGAGCTCAGTCTTGCCAAAACAGTCAATCAGCTCCTCCACGTCACATCGCTGTTCTGTCTCTGGATTGATATAGAGCGGATACAGAATAAGGGCGATTGCAGCAAGGTCTGTTACATCCAGTTGACGCCCCCGGCGGGGAAGAGATGGTCCCAGATGTGTCGTCAGTCCCCAGCCAGCGTAAAAGGGGGCACCGTATGTTGTAACCTTTTTGCCACGTATCAGCGCCTCAAAACCTGTCAGGGATGTGAGGGTGTGTACCTCGTCAACATGTGTAAGGAGCTGGCTCATGCTGCCACTGCGGTCAATGCTGTTGGCGTAGGCAAGAATGGTTGCTTCGGAAAGATGACCGGAACGATGGCCGGCCTCCACATCAGGGTGGGGCCGATAGATGATCCATGCTCCAGGATTCCTGCGGCGAACCTCACGCAGCAGGGCGAGATTATCCGTAATCTTGCCTCCGCCCCTTACGACAGACAGATCTCCAGCAACCTGCCCCGGAACCAGAATGACCGGCCCCCCCTCAGGATGCTCCATTTTGAGGGGAGATGAATCAGGCGTAGCGGCATATTTGGAAACATGAAGCGTTTTGAGGCGCTCCATGAGAGTATCGGCTCTTCTACGGAGGGCTGGTGCAACCTCGGTATCCCTCAGCATGTCCTCCAGATCACTGGGGTGGGAGGGATCAACATAAGCGCCCTGGCTGTCCAGGATAATGGAGCATGGAGGCAGAAACCCGCTTCCCAGCCCCATGGACCGGATGAAGCCATCTTCCACGAAGAAGAGGGGCACCCGCATGGCATAAGCCTGTGCCTGCAGGGCTGGTGTGATGCGGTTTGCCCAAACAGCCAGTCCAGCATTCTTTTTCCGGGCATAGGCCAGAGCCCGACGGGGCGACCAGAAAAACCGGATGGGGTCTCTTCCTTCAAGAAAAGAACGAATGCGGCGCTGTTTCCACCATGCTATTCCATGGCAGGCTACGACAGGCCTGATGGCTCTGGCTCCAGACGCAGGGACATGGCATGACATGGTGAAATGGGGCCTTTTCCATACCGGATAGGTGGTAGAAACACTAGCTTGTTATCAGGAAGTCTTTTTTTTGGGAAGAGAGGGGTGGTGAATATAATTTAATTTCCACGATTGAATAATAATTCGACCGATAAGTGGAGTTTATTGGCAAAATTTCCATTTCATTGATCAATCCATCCCTGAAATGTCCAGGGAAAACTTCATGAATCCGTTTATTCTGTCATTTCTTTCGGAGTTCCAGTATCTTCAATGTCATATTACATTACAGAATTATGTTTGATGATTGTAGGGAGCCTTGTCATTGGAGAAGGTATCGACCTTTTTGTTCACCCTGTCCGTATTGTAAGAAAGCCCTCCCTGGTCCTTTTACGCTGTTTTCCAGTCATGATGGCAACCGGTATTTTTCTTTGCCTGACAGGTGTCATCTGGCTTTCCCTGCTGCTGAGTGCCATCCTGATGGGGCTTCTGGTAACGGCATCCAACCTGAAGCTGCGCCTGTTGAATGAACCTTTGGTTTTCACGGACTTTGCCCTGATCGATGCGTTCATGAAGCATCCACGTTTTTATCTTCAGGGCATTCCGCCTGCTGTGCGGTGTGTTGTCGTAGCTGGTGGTGCAGGGGTGCTCTACCTGCTTGCATGGGCTTCATCACTGTCTGTCGAGTTACGGCTGATGGGCTGTATCGAGGCAGTCGCCGTGGGACTATGCCTCTGGTGGCTCTTGGCAAGGGGAAGTCGTTCCGATGAAACAGGGCCGGACGTGTGGCGGGATGTGCGTGAGGGAGGGCTGCTGCCAACACTGCTGCTTTATGCCTGGCGCTGCCATGAGCTGGCACCGCTACCCGTCAGGCCTGCCTTGTTGCGGACGGCTGCCGCACCAGAGTCTGTCATCGTCATCCAGTGTGAATCATTTGCCGATCCTGCGGAGCTGAAGAATGAGTGGTCGCCTCTGCCAGAGCTCGTCCGATGTCGGCAGGAAGCGGTACAATGGGGAAGGCTCCTGCCTAGCGGATTAGGTGCCTATACGATGCGTAGTGAATATGGGGTTCTGTGTGGCGATGATGAGGAGATGCTCTCATATCGCCGGTTTGATCCATTCCTGACAGCGGATCAGTCTCCGTCCCATGCCCTGCCGAATCGTCTGAAACATTTTTATGAAACGGCTCTTTTCCTGCATCCCTATGATCTGCGTTTTTATGGTCGGAATCGTCTGCTGCCCTTATGGGGGTTCAATGACGTCATCGGGCGGGAATGTTTTTCCGAGCAGGACAGGGTTGGCCCGTATGTAGGTGATGCTGCGCTAACAGCACGGCTGCTGACATATCTCCAGAAAAACGATCATTTTCTGGCCTACTGTGTGACAATCGAAAATCATGGTCCCTGGAAGAAAGGGCGGTTGGAGCAATCGAGTGGTGCAGAAGCGTGGCATCAGCACGTGCAGAATGGTGATGCCATGTTGCGGGAACTGCTTGCAGAGATCAAAGGGAGCGGGCGGGACATCATGCTGGTATTCTTTGGGGACCATCGTCCGGCGCTGGAAGCATTGCCCGCTGTTGAAGGACTGGAGAGGGGGACACCCTATGTCATACTGCGGCCCAATGGGCCAGAGGGAAGTCGCGTATCATCTGAGCCTGTAGATGTAACACCTGCCGAGCTCCATCGGAGCATTCTTCATCACGTCAGTTCCTGAAAAGATACGCTATAAAAAAAGGGCGCCTGATGAAGAGGCGCCCTTCTTCTTTTCATATGCCAGAGAGGATTACTTGGCTTTCCCCTGGTTGGCGACAGCTGCTGCCTTGGCAGCAATTTCCTCGGCATCACCCAGATAGTAGTGCTTGACCGGCTTGAAGTTCTCATCGAACTCATAAACCAGCGGCACACCTGTAGGAATGTTCAGGTTCAGGATTTCATCTTCCGTCATGTTGTCCAGATATTTCACCAGAGCACGAAGGGAGTTGCCGTGAGCAGCGATGATGACCTTCTCGCCCTTCTTGATGCGCGGCAGGATGGTCTTCTCCCAGTAGGGAATCACACGCTCAATGGTCAGGGCCAGGCTTTCCGTGACGGGCAGCTCATCAGCACTCAGATGGGCATAACGCGGATCATGACCGGGGAAACGCTCATCGGAACGCTCCAGAGCAGGCGGCGTGACAGCAAAACCACGGCGCCACTGCTTGACCTGCTCATCGCCATATTTCTTGGCTGTTTCAGCCTTGTTGAGGCCCTGGAGAGCACCATAATGACGTTCATTCAGACGCCAGTTCTTCTCAACGGGCAGCCATGCCTGATCCACACCGTCCAGAATGTTCCAGAGTGTATGGATGGCACGCTTCAACACGGAGGTATAAGCGTAATCGAAGGAATAGCCTTCCTTGTGCAGCAACTGGCCGGCAGCTTTGGCTTCGCTGCGCCCTTTCTCTGACAGGTCGACGTCATACCAGCCAGTGAAGCGGTTTTCCTGGTTCCACTGGCTTTCCCCGTGACGAACCAGAACAAGCTTTGTTACGGCCATGATGATCTCCTTAATGTATAAGGTTTTAGCAACACTGGGAGATTGCGCCACTACAGCCTGAACTGCAAGGGCTCAGCCTCACTTCATGCCGTCTGTCAGAGCATAGCCGTTATGAGGCATGACAGGGACGGAGAGAAAAAGGCCACCCGCAGGGGATGGCCTTTGTTCTGATCGGGCATGGAAGGGATGATCAGGGGGTTCCCTGCTTCTTTTCCTGCTCTTCGGTAAAACGGCGAGCCTCTGATGAAACGGTCAGTGTCATGGTCAGACCGGCGGTCAGCAGATAGATGATGGCAAATGTCCAGATGACGTAGGCCATGCCGACGCCGAAAATCATTTCGCAGAGGGAAACAATGGCAGGCCCTACCCATGTCGACGCTCCAGCGCCCAGCCCGAGTATGGACAGCGCAGCGGCTTTCTCCCGTGGGCAGATCTGGGGCATAAGACCGGAGAGAGGAACGAAGGCAGCGATGGAGGCTCCATAAAGTATGCCCACAACCGCAGCCGCTGCGAAATTGCCCGGATACCAGAGGGGAACATAATAGAAGAGGGGAATGGTGATGAAGCCACCGATACCTCCAAAAACAGCCACGACGAAGCGGTAGCCCATTTTGTCCGCCACCATGCCTGAAATCAGATTGACGATGATGTTGCTCAAAAAGATGAGTGACAGCAGGTTGAGCCACTGCCCGAGCGTGAACCCCAGATGATCGACAAAAAAGCCGGGCATGATGGCCAGAAAGGCATATTCCGATGATGTATCAACCGTGCGGACAATACCGGCAATGAGAGTTTTGGGCTCACGCCAGATGATGCTGATGGAGCCCAGAAAGATCTGTCGGGCAGGAACATCGGCAGGTAGAAGACGGCGATTGCCGGTTGGCTCCCTTGTGAAAAGCAGGGCGATCAGTCCGCCGAGAACAACCAGCCCCAGAGAGCACCAGAAGGTGTTGATTTCACCGATGGCAGGAATCGCAAAACGGGCAAACTGGGAGCCGAGAGTAGGCAGGCCGGCAGAGAAAGAGAACCAGAACCAGCCGGCTGCCGCTCCAAGCATGGATGTTGGTGTCGCTGCAGCAATCCAGACCAGGAAACCATAGGCGAACAGCGGATAGGCAAACCCGCGGAGAGCATAGAACGTCAATATCCATGTACTGTTGTTGGGGGTAAGCCCAAAAACAAGGAAGCAGACCTCCAGGACAGCCCATAGGACCAGACCGCTCCACATGACCTTTTTAGGTCCCATGAGATCGGATAGTGGCCCGGCAAACCAGGCGGCAATCATCACGGTGATGCCGTAAAAAGTGAAAAGCTCGTTGACGAAACTCTGGGGGTGGCCGGTGTGCAGCATGAACGTATCCAGGTATCCCGCCTCGACACCATCGCCGACCATGAAGAGAAGCTGTCCGACAAAGGCCCAGAACAGGGCGGCCGGTATGCCTATTTTTTCAACAAAGTGTGGTTTCTTGTCTGGCGTGCCTGCCATGAAATCTCTCCATTTGTTGGGGAGGGATGAAAAAAGCCAGTCCGTGGCGCTTCATTCCTCAATAGATAATTGACTGGCCTTACGAGAGTGCTCAGGCCCCTTGAATTAGCGTCCGTACAGGAAGCGTTTTATTGGAGCCCTGAAATAGGAATTCAGTATGCCTGTCCAGACGCAGAAGTACGCTTCTGATATCATAAAGATGATTTTTTTTCAATTTTGTATATTCAGCGACCAGTTCTCCCTTATCGCCCGGGATATCTGGCGAATGGTAGAGATATTCCATGGTCGTGTCATGAATCACTTTCTGTTTTCGGTGAAACCTGAATTTTTTCATACCCATTTCGCTATCATTCTGAAAAGCCTTCGAGAAAGAAAGGAGAGAATTAAGTTGCGAAAGAATGTCATTATCATTAGCGTCACAGGGGTGCAGCAGAATGGAAGGCGGGCTCCAGATGATTATATGCTCATGCAACGGATTGTCTGACAGGGACGTGCAGGCGGCCATCCAGGCCGGAGTTGTGAAAGTCTCCGAGGTTTACTCTGCCCGTAAGTGTCAGGTGAAATGCGGCAACTGCGTAAAGGGAGTCGCTTGCCTTCTGAAAGAAGCAAAGCGGAAAACCTGTCCCTGCCCGACAACTATGGCAATAGAGCAGGGGATGGCTGCACAGATAGCCAATGGTGATGACCCGATACAAAAAAAAGAAGCCTCCCTTTAAGAGAGGCTTCTTTCATCAGTCTGGCTTCTGACAGTGATCAGTGGCCGCTATTTTGGTCGGCGCTTTCAGAGTTCAGCGTAATGTAGCGTTCCAGGCCGATCTGCTTGATGAGGTCCAGCTGGGTGTCGATGAAGTCTTCATGGGCTTCTTCGTCAGCGAGGATGCGGAAGAGCAGGTCGCGGGACACGAAGTCACGGACGCTTTCGCAATAGGCGATGCCCTCGCGGATTTTCTCCAGAGCCAGAGCCTCGACCTTCAGATCACATTCCAGGATCTCTTTGACATTCTCGCCAATGTGCAGCGGGTTCAGATGCTGCAGGTTCGGCAGTCCACCCAGGAAGAGGATGCGCTCGATCAGCCAGTCGGCATGACGCATTTCTTCAATGGACTCTTCATATTCCTTCTTGCCCAGCTTGGTGACGCCCCAATGGTTCAGGGTGCGGGAATGAAGGAAGTACTGGTTGATGGCTGTCAGCTCATTGGCAAGCTGAGCATTGAGATATTCAATTACTTTCGGGTCTTTTGCGGCCATTTTTCTCTCCATCGCATGAAGTATGAACTGTAGGATTATCTCCAACGAAGGTCGGTATAGTCTTCAACTTTGAGGATTGCAATATAAAAATTAAATTACGATGTATTCGTACTTGATAATCATTATCAAAGAGACTTTATAAGAAAGATTATCAAAATCGCACGGTGAGTATTTCATGGTTTTTCTTGTCATTTCGATATATATTTAAAAATCCTGTCTTCCCCATAAGTTTTTCTTTTCATTGCTCCTGATGCCCACACCCCCCATCTTGATACTGGGAACAGGATGGAATCGTTTGCTGAATCCTTATTGTTTGATATAAATGGAACATATTCCCACATAACTGAAGGATGGATGTTATGGATCTTCTCCACGTTCTGAAAACACGGTACACGACCAAGGCCTACGATGCGGCTCGCCGTATCCCGGAGGAGACGGTGCAGCAGCTGCTGGCAGCCCTGCGGTACAGCCCGTCTTCGGTCAATGCCCAGCCTTGGCATTTCATCATTGCCGATGATGATGCAGGCAAGCAGCGTCTGGCCAAGGCAACACCAGATTCCGGGTCTCTGTCTTATAATCGGCCCAAGATCACGCAGGCCTCTCATGTAGTGGTTCTCTGCGCCCGCAATGAGCTGCCGGAATCTTATCTTGAGACAGTGCTCGACAAAGAAGAGCAGGACGGACGCTACGCTGATGCTGCGGCCCGTGAGGGTTTTGGTACAGCCCGTGCCGGGTATGTCCAGCAGCATCTGGATGCTGGCGATGTCGCCCACTGGAACCAGAAACAGGTTTATCTGGCACAGGGCTTTCTGCTGCTTTCCGCGGGGCTGTTGGGTGTTGATGCAACACCAATTGAGGGCTTCCTGCCGGATGTCATTTCAGAAGAATTCGGCCTGAAAGAAAAAGGGCTGACACCTCTGGTCATTGTTGCGCTTGGCTATCATTCTGACAAAGATGCCAATGCGACATGCCCGAAATCCCGCCTGGCACCTGAGAGCATCTTTTCGAAGGCCTGAGCAACACAAGGCTTCACCGGGGGATTACGATCTTCCGGTGGGGTCTACAGGCATGCACTCGGAGCGCTTGAACGGAAAGCAGATTTTCAAGGGGAAGTGGCGGAGAGAGAGGGATTCGAACCCTCGGTACGCTATTAACGTACACACGCTTTCCAAGCGTGCGCCTTAAGCCGCTCGGCCATCTCTCCGCAAGCGATGGGGGGACAATACCATTATTCTTTACGAGTGCAAGCCTTTTTCTGAGAATTTTTCACAAATTTTTCAATAAGAAGCGCAGACTTGATCCCAGGAGCTTCTTCCACACCGGATGAGACATCAACGGCTTGGGCGCGGCTGACCCGTACAGCCTCGCTCACATTGTCAGGGGTCAGTCCACCGGCAAGAAGCCACGGAGCAGGAGCCTGCCACTGGCGTGTCAGCGTCCAGTCAAACACACGCCCCAGCCCACCGGGGCGGGTATCTCCTTTCTGGGCCGGTGCTTCGATGACATACCCATCCATGGCTTTCGAGACAGGCAGATCGTGCTGCTGGGCGACGCCACGGGCCAACCAGACGGGCCGACCTGTCTGCTCTTTCAGGGTGAAAGCAGTGGCTTCATCTGTATAGAGTTGCAGAATATCCAGAGGGATACGCTCCAGAACGGCAGCAATCTGCTCATGGGTTGGCCGCACAAAAAGCCCGACACGAAGAGGCCCCCCCGCAGAGGGAGACGCTATGGCCTCATGCAGCCGGGCTGCCTGTTCCGGTCGGACAAAACGGGGGGAGGCGGAATGGAACACAAGACCAACCCAGCGCACACCCGATACGGCACAGGCTTCCATATCTTCTGCCCGTGTCAGACCACAGATTTTGACATCAACCTTCACAAGGTCGCAGCCTGCAATTCATCCTGAATGGCCTGTGCGGCGGCGGCGGGATCATTCGCCCGAGTGATGGGACGGCCAACCACGATCCAGTCGGCACCAGCCCGTGCTGCCTGTGCTGGTGTCATGATGCGCTTCTGGTCATCCGTGCTGCTGCCTGCGGGACGAATGCCCGGAACGACAAGTTCTGGTCCGTCACCCAGAGCATCACGCAGCGCCGTAATTTCATGAGCTGAACAGACCAGACCATCAGCTCCGGCCCGGACAGCCATCCGGCCCAGCCGTACCACTTCCTTTAGCGGTGTGGTGTTGATGCCTATCTCCGCAAGGCTTTCCTCATTCATGCTGGTCAGTACAGTCACAGCAAGGAGCTTGGGGCGCTTCCGCCCGTCATCGAAAGCCTCTTCCAGAACTGCACGGGAGCGGCTGATCATCTCGGCCCCACCAAGTGCGTGAATGGTCATCAGGCTCGGCTGGATGGGAGCCAGAGCCCGAAGGCCAGAGGCAACCGTGTTGGGAATGTCATGCAGCTTCAGATCCAGAAAAAGCTCCTGCCGGGCGGCCAGACTTTTTACGGCATCCAGCCCGCAGGCATAGGTGAATTCCAGACCAAGCTTGATGGCATCAACCTTGCCTTCCAGCGCTGCTGCCCAGTGCTGGGCCTGGTCGTGGGAGGCGGTATCCAATGCGGCAATGAGGCGGGTACGACGAATAGACATGAGGAAATGGTCTTATTTCTGTGAAGAAGGCTGGATCGCATCAGAAGTGGGAGCAACACTGCCCGCCTTGAGCTGGTCGAGCCGCTGATGCAGCTCGATCAGCTGTTTCTGGGATGTACGCAGCTGTGATTCGGCCTTGCGGGCGCGGCGACGCTGGCGCAGTTCGCCTGTCAGGCCAAGCAGCAGCCCCAGCACGAGGGACGGCACGGCAAGCAGGGTGATGAGTTTTCCCATTTTGATGGAGAAGCCGAATGAGGCCAGCCAGACGGTGGCATCATCAAGATTGCTCATGGCGAAAATGGCCGTAAAGGCCAGAAAAAGAACGATGATCAGAAGGCGAATCATGCGGATTGCTCCTACCCTGCCTTGTGGCAGTAAACAAGATGGACCAGGAGGGTCATGAAGAATGCTGGTGAATGTTGTTGGCGGACTCTAGAAGAACTCGCCCATTCTGTCATCCATCTGTTTTGTCTTTACATGATCTTGATGAAAGGAGGTGTAGTTATCCTCCCTAAAAAGGGGAAACTCTGGTATTAGGCGCTCAGGCGTCGTCTCAATGCTGGAAAGGCTGGTAGAAGCAAGATGGACACGGATGGGACCTTTTTCGAGGCTGTAGCGAATGATCGGGCAAGGGCTCCTGTCTGGAGTGAATTTGATGCCGCTTGGTACCGTCGCCGTTATGCCCGGCAGCTGGCAGAGGCGGGGACGGTCTGGACGGACGGACAGCTTGCCGAGCGATGGCAGAGCGGTGAGGGACAGGAAGGAACTTCACCCAACAGGTATTTTGATGAAGAATGGTACCTGAATGCCTATCCTGATGTCCGGCGTGGCGTGCAGGAGAAAGGTATCTTTCAGAGCGGGTTCCAGCATTATGTAGATGTAGGCTGCCAGAGCTGCTCTGGACACTGGCTTTTCTCGGCAGAATACTACTTCAAGGTGAATTCGGACTACAGTCTCCGGGCCATGCGTGAGGCAGGGCATGTCAATGCCTATGACCATTTTCTCCGTGTCGGGGATTATGGTTTCCGGTCGCCTCATTTCCTTTTCGATGCCGAACTCTTCATTCGTGAATGTCTGGGGAAAAACATTCCGTTTGATCCCTCCCAGGGGGCCTTCAGCCAATATCTGGCCCTCGAATATCCTGACATGAAAACAGTCAGGACGTCCTGGTACTTCGATCCTGTCTGGTATCTTGAAAAATATCCCGATGTTCTCAAGCTGATAGAGGATGGCGTATTTACAGGGCCACTTCACCATTACATGGGATGTGACAATCCCAGCGCTTATGATCCGAACCCTTATTTTGATGAATCCTATTATCTGGCACAGAATCCTGACGTAGCTGATGCCGTGAAAAGCGGAATGTTCCGCAATGGTTATGCCCATTTCATCCGGGCAGGGATCAGTGAGCTGCGCAATCCATCGGCTGATCTGGATTTCAGGGCGTTTGTGGCCACGCTGGATATGCCCCAGTCACTCAACAAGGCACACGTGGACAATCCCTTTCTGCTCTGGATTTTACAGCAGGAAGGGCGGACAGGCGCCGAAATTCCCGGGATTTCCATTACTGCCGCCAACAGGCTGGCGTTATGCAAGGTCGAAGCCAGTCTGCCCTCCCTGTTCAGGAAGCCTTTGAGATTCGTGAATCAGGCGTCTCCCCAGCTGAGTGTCGTTCTGTTTTCACAGGGCAATTATCTGCTCGATATTGCAACGCTTGCTTCCCTGCATGCGCAGGGTATTCCCGACATGCAGGTCGTCGTGGCCAGTACGGGCAACACCCTTTCCCGGCAACGGCTGGATCAGGCAGTAGAGGGGTTGCGGCACGTTGTCAGCGACAAGCTCCAGCCCCTGGCGCAGCAGTTGCGGGAGAGTCTGCCTTTTCTTGCCGGTGAGCGCATCCTGCTTCTGGAATCCGGCGTGCAGCTGTTGCCCATGGCCCTGTCCTTTGCCATGGCTTCCATGATGGCTGAAGAAAGTGAGGGGGGCGGCAAACTTCTTACAAGCATCAATACCGTACTGGAAGCAGGTAGCGCTGTATGGCGTGATGGCAGCATCACGTGCCATGGTCAGGGAGAAAAAGGACAGGCCCAGTCTGTCAGTTTCCAGAAGATGGTGGAAGCCATTCAGGGGGGGCTGCTGTTCTGCCATCGCACAGCGATGGAACAGGCACTACACTACCTGGAAGGGCACAGGGCGGAGCCTTTCTTTACCTGTTTTTCCATGGCGTTGCGGGCCACGGGGCGGACCCTGTCTTATTGGCCAACCGTACAGGCCAGACTGCTGAATGCCACGCCGGAAAGTTATGCGAGGCGGACCATGGGAAAGGATGCCTTGCGGCATCTATTCCCCGTTTTTCTGCCCAGACATGCCGTGGCACGAGGGGACGCCCGCATGGGCAAGAGCTATCGCCCTCTTGTCATGATGGTTTTCCCCCATCTTCCACGCCTGATTGAAGGTGGTGCAGCACGGCGGGTCATGCAGCAGATTGATGCTTTCCGTTGGCTGGGCTGGCAGGTGCTGGTTGTCGGTCTGGACCGGAAAGAAGAAGACAGGCTCGTCATTCCTCATGATTATCCAGCTGATGTGGAATGCTGGCGGGGTGTGGATGATTTTTCATCCTTCCTGCGGGACCGGTTGACCGACATGAAACTGCTCTGGATTGGTGGAACGCATGTTCTGTCCCGTCTGGGGCCGGTTCTTGCCACAGGGGACATTTCCCTTCAGGACAAGCTGATCGTTCTTGATACTGTCAATCAGGACGGCACGGCCCTCAGAGCTGTGGAAGAGCATCTGCGACGTCTCGTTGGCATTGTGGATGAGCCGGCACGTCTCATGAGGGAAGCCAGAAAAGAACTGGATTATGCGTGGCTCTGCCAAGGCATCGTGACGGGTGATGAGCAGACAACCGCACTGCTGCACAGGCTGGGCTACGGCAATGTCACAGCTCTGCCTTATGCTGTGTCATGCCGGCAGCTGGGCAAACAGGACGAATTTGAACGGCGGCAGGGTATTTTGTTCCCTCTTTCCATCTACCGGGCAGGGGATTCCGGACATGACGGATTTGACTGGTTCTGCCTTGCCGTGATGCCCCACTTGCAACGTCATTTCAGTCTGCCACCTTCCATCGGGATCGGAGGGTATCATCATCCTTTGGTCGATCTGGGATTTTATGAGCGCCTGGCACCACTGGATGGCTTGGCCGAAATGGATACGCTGCCCAGGATGATGCAGCGATGCCGTATTCTCATGGACCCTTCGCGGGTCCCGGCCACACAGGCTACCGAGATACTGGAAGCCGCCGGTCAGGGCATCCCGGCCGTGCTGAACAAGGTTCAGATGGAACGTCTGGGCTGGAAGGATGAAGAAGAAGCTCTGGATGGTGGTTTCAACGATCCGCAGCATTTCGCCCGGCAGATCATCCGTCTGTATGAAGATCCGGCTCTCTGGGACCGGATACGGCGCAAAGCGCATGAAACGGTCAGGGAGAGGCACGGCCATGGTCGCCTGCATGAAGCTTTTGGGCGGTTCATCGAGGCATTACTGAATGGGCCCGCTACGGTAGCCCCCCCTGCCGGGAAGGAAGGGGTGTCGCTACATCGCTCCTTTGCACCAGCCCCTCTGCGCATCGTGTTGAAACCGGCTGGAGACCCCCCTGCCGCCGAAGATAAAGATGAAGAGTCGGAAGACGGGCTGGAGGATGAATTCATGCCGCTTCCCACTCATCTGGGTGTGACATTGCCTGAAGAAGACCAGAATCAGAAGGAACAGGCTGACAATGACTGAACGTATGGCCGCAGTCCTCCAGCATGTGGAGGCCACCAAGGAGACGGCACTGGAGCGGCTTTGTGAACTGTTGCGGATTCCCAGCATTTCCACACAGAAGCAGCACAGGGATGATTGCCGGAAAGCCGCACGCTGGTTGGCGGACGAATTGCAGGGGCTTGGCTTTACGGCGTCTTTGCGGAATGTTTCATGGGCAGAACCGGGGCATCCAATGGTTGTCGGGCATGATGATGCCAATGCAGAGAAGGTACGGAACGGGCAGACCCACGTTCTCTTCTATGGTCATTACGATGTTCAGCCGACAGACCCCGAAGCCCTCTGGTTAACGGATCCGTTCGAACCCTGCCTGAAGAAAACCGGCGATGGCCGGAAGGTCCTCGTGGCCCGGGGAGCGAGCGATGACAAAGGGCAGGTGATGACCTTCATCGAGGCCTGTCGGGCATGGAAAGCTGTTCATGGGGATCTCCCCGTGGCTGTCAGTTTTCTTTTGGAAGGTGAAGAAGAATCCGGTGGTGAGAATCTGCTTCCCTTTCTCAGGGAGAATCAGGAAGAGCTGAAAGCTGATATTGCCCTGATCTGTGATACCGCCATGCCGGACAGGGAGACCCCGGCCATCACGACCTCTCTGCGTGGCACGGTTGCCGAGGAAATCGAGCTCGTTGCTGCCAGCCAGGACCTTCATTCCGGCATGTATGGCAATGCTGCGGCCAATCCGGCTTTTCTGCTCTGCCAGATCATCAGTGGCCTGCGTGATGAGCAGGGGCGGGTCACACTGCCCGGTTTTTATGACGGTGTGACCGTGCCTGATGAGCATACCCGCCAGCAGTGGCGGACACTCTATCCTGATGATGCAGCCCTGCTGGAAGATGTCGGCCTGTCCCATGCTGCTGGTGAGCGGGGCTTCAGTGCCATTGAGCAGACATGGTGCCGTCCGAGTTTTGAGGTCAATGGCCTTGCTGGCGGGTATCAGGCGGATGGCTTCAAGACGGTCATTCCGGCCCGGGCTTCGGCGAAGGTATCATTCCGTCTGGTACCGGGGCAGGACCCACTCAGGATTCGGGACTCCTTCCGGGCTTATGTCCGTGCAGCCCTGCCGGAAGATGTCGAGGTTGTCTTTACGGGGCATGGAGCTTCATCCGGTTTTGCCGTGAATCAGGACAATCCCTTTCTTCTGGCAACATTGGACGCTCTGGGTAAGGAATGGGGCAAACAGGCCGTCATGACTGGTTGTGGAGGCTCGATCCCGGTAGCAGAGGAAATCCGTGAAGCCTTGGGCATGGATGCACTCATGGTGGGATTTGCTCAGGCTGATGATCGGATACACTCTCCCAACGAGCAGTATGGTCTTGATTCATTCTTCCACGGGATACGCTCATGGGTCCGCATCCTGGCTGCCCTAGCCCGATGAATCGTATAAGACCAGGCATGGCGCAACCTGTTGCCCTGACCATGGGAGACCCGGCTGGCGTGGGGCCGGAGCTGACACGCCGTGTCTGGGAGTGTCTCAGAACGGCTGGGCGACCTTTTTTCTGGATAGGGAATCCGGTGCTGCTGGGAGGCAACACACCCTACCGGGAAATAGGCCATCCGTCCGAGGCAGCCGCCTGTTTTGCAGAAGCCCTGCCCGTACTGGCGCTTTCCTGCCCGGAACCGGTCAAACCCGGGCATCCCTCAACAGGCAATGCCGTAGCGGTGATCGAGAGCATCAGAAAAGCTGTTCATTACGCTCTGTCAGGGGCAGCCGGAGCTGTCGTGACAAACCCTATTGCCAAGCATGTGCTGGCAGCTTCCGGTTTTCCCCATCCGGGGCATACAGAGTTTCTGGCAGCTCTGTGTGGTGCCAGTGGCAGGGAAGTCATGATGCTGGCCTGCCCGCAGCTCAAGGTTGCTTTGACAAGCATTCATGTCTCGTTGAGACAGGCCATCGAGACGCTTTCGGTAGACCGCATCATGGCTGTGAGCCGGGTAACGGCATCTGCCCTGCAACGTGATTTCGGTCTGGTCCAGCCTCGGCTTGCCATTGCAGGGCTGAACCCTCACGCAGGTGAAAATGGCATGATGGGGGATGAGGAAAGCCGCATCATCAAACCCGCTATAGAGGCCTTGCAGCGGGAAGGGCTGGAGGTAAGTGGCCCCATGCCGCCAGATACCATGTTCAGTGCCGCTGTCCGTCCCCGGTACGATGCGGCAATCTGCCTGTATCACGATCAAGGCCTCATCCCGGTCAAGACGTTGGACATGGCTGGAGGTGTCAACGTCACACTGGGTCTGCCCATCATCCGCACATCGCCAGATCATGGAACAGCCTTTGATATTGCCGTCGGTCCGGGTGAGACAGGAAAGGCAAGCATTTCAAGCCTTTCATCAGCGCTTGCCATGGCCCATGATATGGCAAGCCAGCGTGTCATGAGTGATGCGCAGACTCCATGAAGAGGGAAAGGAACAGCCCATGATCCGTCTTGGTATCAATGTTGATCATGTTGCAACATTGCGGAACGCACGGGGTGAGCGCTACCCCGACCCTGTCCGTGCTGCTGAGCTGGCTCTGGAGAATGGGGCTGATGGTATTACGGCCCATCTGCGTGAGGACCGCCGCCACATTCGGGATGAAGATATCCGTCGCCTCCGGGCGCTTTCGGCTCCACTCAATTTTGAAATGGCTGTCACGGACGAAATGGTGACCATGGCCTGCGCACTGAAGCCCCACGCCTGCTGCCTTGTGCCCGAAAGACGGGAGGAATTGACAACAGAAGGTGGGCTTGATGTCGTAGGATTACGAGAAAGTCTGGCCCCGCATGTCAGCCGCCTTCTGGAAGCTGGCATCCGTGTTTCGCTGTTCATCGATCCAGAGCCGGAAGCCATTCGCACGGCGGCTGCTCTGGGAGCTCCGGTAGTTGAACTGCATACGGGAGCCTACGCTCTGGGGAAAGAAGGCGAGCTGGAACGTCTCCACAGGGCTGCCCATATGACAGCTGAATGCGGGATTGAACTTCATGCCGGTCATGGTCTGACCTATGAGAATGTCTCTCCCATCACGGAACTGCCTGGGCTGAAAGAACTCAATATCGGCCATTTCCTGATCAGCGAAGCCGTCTTTGTCGGGCTGGGAGCTTCCGTGCGGCGGATGAAAGATCTGCTTTCCTGAAGACTTCATCAACCGTCATGGAGAGGTCCCGTCACTGGGACCTCTCTCAGGATTCAGTTGGGCTGTGTGTTGAAGATGGGCAATCCATTATTGCCCTGCTGGATACTGAATAGCCCATTGTTACGACGGACCTTAGGGATGCTCCCGTCTTTAGGAGCTGGCTGGATAAGAGGTTCGTTCGGCTTATGATCGTAATTCGGAACAAATTTACTTGATTTGTCGGAATAGGTGGCCTCTGGCCGCTGCTCTTCCGTGGGCATGGAATGAAATGCCGAAATCGGCCCCATGGGCCAGACGCCCGGAGCATCACGCATTGTTCCTTCTGGCTGTCGTGCACAGCCGCGTGTCAGCATGGAGCAGATACCATCTTCGCCAATATATTCGTCATCGTCGCCCGCATAATGGATCTCGGCAACCCGATCATGATCCATACGGACAAGCATCCGGCAGCTTGAGCCAGCTCCACCGAAAATAGACTGATAGGCGCTGATAGCCGAACTTACTGGAAGAAGGCCAGAGCTGGGGAGAGGGGCGATCGAACGGGAAATGTCGTATTCCCAGATCGCCGTACTGTCATTCAGTGATTTGGTCGAATTGGGAGCTCCCGCACAAGCCTGCAGATCATAGCTTGTCATGCCGATCATTTCATATTGAGCTTTGTGAGCCTCATGGGCATCCCAATAACCGCAGGCAGAGAGGCCGAGCGGCAGCATACAGGTAAGCCGGAACAGGATTTTCTGAAATGTCATTCTCTCTCCATCAGAGTAGAAAGGCAGGCAATGGGGGGACTGCTTTATCATGTTTTTCTTTCTGTCTGAAAGATGGGTTTTAGTCTCCAGTGCAATCGGTTAGAGAAGGAGGAGCCGTTTCCCTTTTTGGAGTTTGCTTTATGGCCGATATTTCCGCTGCTGAGGTTCCCCGCCTGCAAAAGGCACTGCGCCGTCTGCTGGGCTCTCCGGAGCTGACAGTTCAGGTCCCGCCACGCAAGGGCATGAGTGTGGAAATCGCAGTGGCTGGTGAAGTCGTGGGGACTGTGTATCGCGATGAGGATGAGGGCGAGGTCTCCTATGCCGTCAACATGACAGTGCTGGAAGAAGACCTCCCTCCTGCCTGACCTGTAGCGGTCTTACCGGTACAGCAGGAAACCTCTCATCCTTGATGGTGAGAGGTTTTTTCATATGCAGGTACTGCTTTCAAAGCAGAGGTGCACAGCTCTGACGGAGCCACGGGTGCAGCTCATCTTCCAGCAGTGGCAGGAGCTTTTCCAGAACCGTGGCATGGTACTGGTCCAGCCAGTGCCGTTCTTCTGCTGTCAGAAGCTCCATGGCGATGAGACGGCGATCTATGGGGGTGTGGGTCAACACCTCGAACTCCAGGGAGGGCCGTACGGTTCCGGGCAGGGAACTTTCCCGAACGAGCAGCAGGTTCTCGATACGGATGCCGTAAGCGCCAACCTCGTAATAGCCCGGTTCGTTGGAAAGGATCATCCCTGGTACAAGGCCGGTCGGCCGTGGCGCTACGGAGATGGATTGAGGCCCCTCATGGACGGAAAGATAACTGCCAATGCCATGGCCGGTACCATGATCAAAATCCAGTCCCTGATTCCAGAGAGCCGCCCGGGCAAGAGTATCCAGCCTGTAACCTGGCAGTCCCATGGGGAAACGCTGGCGGCTCAGGGCAATATGCCCCTTCAGAACTGCCGTGAAAGCTTTCTGGATGGCGGCAGGTGCTTCATCCGGGCCAGTCCAGATAGTCCGTGTGATGTCCGTGGTGCCGAAAGGATATTGCGCCCCACTATCAACCAGATAGACGCTGTTTTTCTGGAGGATGCTGTCATGCCCGGCTTCGGCCCGGTAATGAGGGTAAGCGCCGTTGGGACCAGCCGCAGAAATTGTCTCAAAACTGGGGCCCCGATAATCAGGGGACATGGCCCGGAACGCCTCAAGGCGATCGGCCAATTCTGTTTCACGATGGCCGGGGCCATGTTCTTCCAACCAGCGCAGGAACCGGGCCAGAGCAATGCTGTCCAGTTCATGCGCCCGACGGTTGCCATCCTGTTCCACGGTTGTTTTGATGGCTTTGGGAAGAGTGCACAGGTCCGGCCCATCAGCGATGTGAGCTCCGGCGTCCTTCAGGACCATGCTGAACCAGACTGGCGTCGTGGCAGGGTCCAGCCGTACGGTTTTTCCGGCCAGGGCCTGCAAGGCCTTCGACAGTTCGGAAGGAGGGAATGGACGTATGCCTGAATCTTCCGGGGCATCATGGAAACGGGTCACATCAGCAAAAATGTCGGCCGAACCATCAGCATGAAGCAGGCCGTACGCATGGGCGACAGGGGTCATGGCAATGTCACTTCCCCTGATGTTCAACAGCCAGGCGAGGGACGGGCAGTCCGCAAGGATCATGGCATCCTGCCCCGCTTCATGCAGCTGCCGGGCCAGACGATCCCGCTTGCTCCGGCTCGTTTCCCCTGTAAATTCGAATGGTTGGTGATGGATCAGATTGGCTGGTGAGGGAGGCTGATCATGCCATGACATATCTATTGGATTGTCAGACAGGGGTACGAGCTGAATACCATCCGTCTCCCATGATGAGAGGTCTCTCTGGCTGGTCAGCCGGGGGTCATACCCGATGCGCAGCCCTTGCGCTTTCTCAGCCAGCCACTGCCGGGGAGGATGCTGGCCGCCATGACGGGTTTCCCACAATGCCGCCGGAGCCTGCTCGGCCATCTGTACGGTGTAGCGGCCATCGGAAAAAACACAGCCGGTTTCTGCCAGCAGGATGGCAAGGCCAGCACTGCCCGTAAAACCGGTCAGCCAGGCCAGTCTTTCAGAATGGGGCGCAACATATTCCCCCAGATATTCATCACCCCGGGTGACGATGACACCGGAAATGCCAAGTCTATCGAATTGCTGGCGGACGAGAGCAGGACGGTCCTGCAAAGGAATGGATGAAAGAGACACAGACGCCACCATGGAAAAACGGGAGAGAACAGTCAGGCTGGTTTCCGAAGGATCAAGGTACTCCAGGGGCCTTCCCTGAGCTGCTTTTCAAGGATCAGGCCCTGCCTCTGGTGGGCAACCAGCACCATGCGGGCCTGGGTATTGAGCAGTCCGGCCAGGATGGCTGTTCCCCCTGCCTGAAGGTTGCGGGCAAGATCCTTGGCCATGCGGCAGAGAGGACGAGCCAGAATATTGGCAAAAACAAGATCATAGGGAGCATTGCGGCGAACAGCTTCCGTATGCCAGCCATTGCCGAAGCGGCAGTCCAGCAGGGGGCCGAGCCTGTTCAGCCGGGCATTGGAAGCTGCAACACGGACAGACCATGGCTCGATATCCACGGCCAGAACAGGGCGATGCAGTAGGCGAGCCGCTGCCATGGCCAGAATACCGGACCCACATCCCATGTCCAGAATATGACGGGGGCGCCGATGGGCAATCTGTTCCAAGGCACGCAGGCACCCGCGGGTGGAACCATGTTCACCGGACCCGAAAGCGATCCCGGCATCCAGTATGATGTCCAGCCGATTGGAAGGCGGCGTCTCCTTCAGATGTGTCCCCCGGATACAGAACCGCCGTCCGACATATTGGGGAGGGAAGGCTTCCTGCGTACGGGCCAGCCAGCCTTCGGCCTCGGTGTTCTGCCGGTGCAGGGGAGCGTCCACGCCTGTCATGGCACGGACAAGCGCCAGGGCGTTATCCAGCTCCTCCTCATTCCGCCCTTTTTCCTTGACGGCTTCCAGCCGCCAGTAACGCTGCTCATCATCCTCTTCGAACATGCCGACCGTGTCACAGACCCCAAGCAGGGCCTGCTCGAAAAGTGGAACGTGTATTTCCTCCACCACAATGGAAAGTGTCTCCAGCGCCCGGGCATGGCGGGAACCAACATGGGTGGGGGCAATAGGGCTCTGTTTTGTCTTCACGATACGACCTCTATAAAACCGGCCATGATCCGCTTCAGACCGATATTTTCAAAATTGATGGACAGACGATCCCCTTCAACCCCGATGACCACACCTTCACCGTAACGGTTGTGACGCACCGTCGCTCCGATGGGGACGGCAGGCTGCACAGCGGACGGTCTGGCCCGCTGTTGTCCTGACAGAACCTGAGCCCTGTGCCTGAAAAATGACCTTGAGGGCAGGGCGTGACCGGCCTCTGCAACATTCCGTAAAACCTGTTCTTCAGGCAGTTCATCCAGAAAGCGGCTTGGTATGGAGTCCTGCCAGTTTGCATAAAGCCGACGACTGTTTGCATGGGATATGATTACCCGCTCACGGGCACGGGTAAGGCCGACATAAGCGAGGCGCCGTTCTTCCTCCAGAGCCTGGTTTCCACCTTCATCCAGAGAACGCTGGGACGGGAAAAGGCCTTCCTCCCATCCGGGCAGGAAAACCGTTGGGAACTCAAGCCCTTTGGCGGCGTGGAGCGTCATCAGGCTGACCTTGTCCGGATCGTCTTCAGCATTGTCGCTGTCCATCACAAGGGCGATATGTTCCAGAAACGCATCCATTGTTGGAAATTCACCAATCGCCCGGATCAGCTCCCGGATGTTGTCCAGCCTGCCGGCGGCTTCTATGGTCTTCGGGTCATCCCGCCACATGGCGAGATACCCACTTTCTTCCAGCACCATGTCAGTGGCGACAACATGGCCTTCCTTGCCGACAGTGTCTCTGGCCCTGGAGAGGCTGTCCATCAGGTCCGACAGCGTGGCGGCCGCCTTGCCCTTCAGCTGCCCCTGTTCCAGCTGATGCTGAAGCGTCTGTTGAAGGGACAGCCCCCTCTCTCTGGCAGCATTCCGCAGACGGGTCAGGGCAACACTGCCAAATCCCCGTTTGGGCAAATTGACGATGCGCTCAAAGGCCAGATCGTCGACGGGATACAGCACTGCCCGCATATAGGCGATGGCATCCCGTATCTCGGCCCGTTCATAAAAACGCAAACCGCCAATAATCTGATAGGGAATGCCCATTTTCATCAGGGCATCTTCAAAGGGACGTGTCTGGAAACCAGCCCGCATCAGAATGGCGATGGAACCGTAAGGATGACCTTTTGTATGAAACTCCTGTATCCGGCGGCCAATGACACGGGCCTCGTCATCCGAGTCCGGCATGTTGATGACCTCGACAGGATCACCCTCCATGATGTCGAGCCCAGGCCGCAGAACCTTGCCCAACCGTCCCTCATTATGGGCAATGACCTGCGAAGCCACGGTCAGGATGCGGGGGGTGGAACGATAATTCTGCTCCAGCCGGATGATCCGTGCACCGGGAAAATCTTTCTCGAAACGGAGGATATTGGCGATGTCGGCACCACGCCATGAATAGATGGATTGATCGTCATCCCCGACGCAGGCAATGTTAGAGGGTTGTCCATCCTGCCTTCTGGCCAGAAGACGCAACCACAGATACTGGATGGTGTTCGTATCCTGATATTCGTCAACCAGAATATAGCGGAAGCGTTTCTGATACTGCTCCAGTACATCGGGATGCTGACGGAGGATGGTCACCACATGCAGCATGAGATCCCCGAAATCACAGGCATTCATTTCCTTCAGACGTATCTGATAGGCGGCGTAGATGGCCGGGAGCTGGCCATTGGCCAGTTCAGGTGTCTGCGCAGCAGTGATGCCATCGGGCAGCAGGGCCTGATCTTTCCATAACTGGATCTGATGCATGATCTGTGCCGGAGGAGAGCGCTTGAGGTCCAGTTTCCAAGGCTCGATGACCTGCTTGAGAAGACGGAGCTGGTCGTCCGTATCGAGAATGGTGAAGTTGCGCTCCAGCCCGACATGTGGCGCATGCTGCCGAAGCATGCGGGCACAGAGAGAGTGGAAGGTTCCCAACCAGAGGCCTTCCACTGGTCGGCCGAGGATGGCGCTGATGCGCTCCCTCATTTCCCGGGCAGCCTTGTTGGTAAAGGTCACGGCCAGTATCTGCTCGGGCCATGCCAGCTTTTCCAGCAGGATATGAGCGAACCGTGTTGTCAGAACCCGGGTCTTCCCGGTACCGGCACCAGCCAGAATCAGCAGGGGGCCTTGCGTCGTTTCCACGGCAAGACGCTGCTCTTCATTCAGCCCGTGCAGATAATCAGGACCGGAAGACGGAAAACGGGGGGAAAAAAGATCATCCATCACAATTATCTGGTATAATGCGGCTCATACCCGCTGGCTAGGACATAACCATAGATTGTGAAAAAAGCAGTTTCATCCAAACAGGGGCACAGGGCACGGATGAGAGAGCGCATCCTCACCCATGGAGCCGAGACCTTGGCCGACTATGAGCTCCTGGAGGTTCTGCTTTTCTACGCCATTCCTCGCAGGGACACCAACCCGCAGGCCAAAGCGCTGCTTTCCGCTTTCGGGTCGATAGGGAAGCTGTTGCAGGCATCTTCTGCCAGACTGGAGCAGCATGGTCTGAGCGAGCGCATCATGAGCCTTCTGGAACTGCCCGTATTGGCAGCACGCTCCCTCATGGAGAGTGATGAAGACATGCCGCTTCAGCTGGGCAATGCCAAGGCTCTGATGAATTATCTGAAAGGCACATTGCAAAGGACAGATGAGCCAGCCATCGGTCTGATCTGCCTGGACAGCAACAACGGCCTGATCATGGAAAAGCTGCTGCCAGCAGCCAGTAACCTTCATGCCCTCCACCGATCAATTGCACAGACACTTCTCAACTGCCACGCCACTGCGGCCATCGTCGTCTATTACCATCCACGCAGTCCAGCCACGGCACTGGCTCCAGAGGTACGGGGGCTGAGACAGGTCTTGCGGTCTCTGGATGTCATCGTCCATGAAGGCATCCTGATTGGTGAGGGATGGTATGTCAGCATGAGTGAATCCGGGCTTCTATGAGGAGGATGACCATTACGGACCGTCTGCCCTCCGTCAGGGAGAGCTTTCACAAAATCGCATCGTTTGTTGTTGCCGGGAAAGATGCCCGCAAGGAGCTGGTTGAGCGCCTTCTGCGGCATCATTCTTCACTGGCTGAACTCATTTCAGCTCAGCCAACGGACAGAAAGGCCATAAACCGGGATGATGTGCCTCTGGCCGTATTCTGTGCTGTGCTGAAAGAGCTGGCCCATCGGTATGGACGGTCCTTGCTGCCAGAGGGCAACCTGCTGGAGCAACCGGAATTGCTGAAGGACTATCTGATGGTCCAGATGGCCAGGGAAAGAGTGGAACAGTTCCGGCTGCTTTTTCTGGATGACAGGAAACACCTCATCCGCGATGAAGTGCAGAGCCACGGGACAATCAACCATGTTTCGGTCTATCCACGTGAGATAGCAAAACGATGTCTGGCGTTGGGCGCAGCCGGAATCATCATGGTCCACAATCATCCGGGAGGGCAGGTAAACCCATCCCGGGGAGACATCACCATGACCCAGGCCATTCAGAAGGCATTGGCTGTCATCGATGTCTGTCTGATAGACCATGTCATCATCACAAGAAAAACCCAGACCAGCTTCCGCCAGCTTGGGCTTCTTGATGATGACTGATCAGTCCTCAAGCTGGGGCTGATAGCGGGAAAGAACCATGCTTCCGGGCAGCCCTCCACGAGGGAAGATGCGGTTTACATGGCCCATCTTGCGCCCCGGGCGAGCTTCCTCTTTTCCATAGAGGTGGATGGAGGCATTTTCCTCCCCCACGATCTCTGGCAGGAGCGCCATGTCATCCGGGCCAATCAGATTATGCATGTAGGCATCAGAATGGCGTCGGGCAGGTGGCAGGGGCAGCCCGGTCACGGCCCGGACATGCATTTCGAACTGGTCTACCAGACAGGCACTCATGGTCCAGTGGCCGGAATTATGAGGGCGAGGCGCAATCTCATTGACAAGGAGCCTGCCATCCCGATCCTCAAACAGTTCCACCCCCATGATACCGACAAGCCCGAGTTTTTCAGCCAACGTTGCGGCCAGGGTCTGCGCTTTTTCAGCCAGATCGGGCATGATGGGGGCTGGTGTGATGGAGACACGGAGGATCCCCTGGCGATGATGATTTTCCGTAACATCAAAGCAGCGCATGGTGCCTGCTGCATTGCGGACAACCATCACGCTGACCTCACGGGCAAAATCAATTTTCCGCTCCGCAACCAGCGGATAGGGGAGGGTGTCTGCCTCTGCTGCCAGAGAGTTGAAAGCGGCTTCATTCTCCAGACGGAACTGCCCCTTCCCATCATAACCGAAACGGGTTGTTTTCAGGATGCAGGGAAAGCCGAATGATGGGAGAGCATGAAACTCCTCTGCCGAACCGATTTCCCTCCAGGGGGCAACCGGCAGGCCGAAGGATTCCAGAGTGGTCTTTTCGGTGATACGGTCCTGGCTGGTTTCCAGAATATGACCGGATGGATGGACCGGACAGAACCGTGCCAGATGGGCCAGACCCTCTGCGCTGATATTTTCAAATTCAAACGTGATGACGTCACAGGAACGGGCGAACTGCTCCAGACACACCGGATCATCGTAAGCACCAACCGTGAAACGGGCCGATGTTTCCGCTGCCGGGCTTGGCTCACTGTTGGAGAGGATATGGACCCTATAGCCCAACCGGGCAGCGGCCACGGCAGACATGCGACCAAGCTGTCCCCCCCCAACAATGCCGATCCAGGCGCCAGGCTGTAATGCTTCCGTCTTCATCCTGCAGGAACCTCAGCAACGGAAGCCGTCTGCCGTACCCTGAAGGCTTCAAGCCTTTCGGCTATGCTGTCATCGGAGAGGGAAAGGACAGATGCAGCCAGCAGAGCTGCATTGATGGCTCCAGCCTTGCCGATGGCCAGTGTGCCGACAGGTACCCCGCCAGGCATCTGCACGATGGAGAGCAGACTGTCCTGCCCTTTGAGCGTGCGGCTTTCCACCGGCACTCCAAAAACAGGCAGGGTCGTCCATGCTGCACACATTCCTGGCAGATGGGCTGCGCCACCCGCTCCGGCAATGATGACCTTCAGGCCACGTTCACGAGCCGTTCTGGCATAATCAGCCAGCCGGTCCGGCGTCCGGTGGGCGGAAACGATCCGGGCCTCATAGGGGATGCCCAGAGCGTCCAGCTGCTCACAACCATGCTTCATGGTCTCCCAATCCGACTGGCTGCCCATGATCACACCGACTGACGGCGCTGGTGAGACACTCATCGTGTTCTGTCCCTCTTTGTCTCAGAAGCTGTTGCCGGTTTCATCACGGGACGGGAAGAGGCTCTCCGGGTCGATTGCCTCATGATCATTCTCAAGCGGCTTGCCTTCCCGGACGAGACGGTCATTGGCGGCCTGAACGGCAGCATTCAGGTCTGTCTGGGTGCAGAGGCCAAGGATGACTGGGTCACGAGGCTTGATGTTGGGGCTGTTCCAATGCTCACGGTTGCGGATTTTGGCAATCGTATCCTTGGTTGTGCCCAACAGGCGGACAATCTGGGTATCGTTCAGCTGCGGGAACTGGCGCAGGACAAAAGCGATGGCATCGGGGCGATCATGCCGCTTGGCCACCGGCGTGTAGCGTGCCCCCTTGGCACGACGGGCCACGGGATTGGGAGTGGCTGTCAGCTTGAGCCGGGCGGCGGGATTGGCCTCACAGCGCTTGATCTCGGCTTCAGTCAGCTGATTGTTTTTTACAGGATCATAGCCGTTGATCCCGCCGCCAACCTCACCATCAGCAATAGCCTGAATCTCCAGCGGGTGCATCCCGCAGAAAGTGGCGATCTGGTCAAAGGTAAGGCCGGTTTTCTCAATCAGCCAGACGGCAGTTGCCTTCGGCATTAGCGGCAGGGTCATGTCAACGCAGTCCTTTGCAGAGCGATAATATGGTCCGGCATCTGGCAGGGCCCGGGCCACTCTGGAAAAGAATCACCCGCCACCCGCATGAGGGGCGGTGCCTGCGACAATGCACGACAGTGCCGCCAAGATGCGTCAGAGACCATGAGAGGTCAAGATGGAAAGAAATAAAAAGAAACCCTCCACCCGAGGAAAAGGGTGGAGGGTTTCTTTATCCAGACATCCCGTAAAGGGAAACTGTCTTACTTCTTGATATTGCCAATACCGGAGAAGCGCTTGTTGAACTTGGCAACCTGCCCCCCTGTATCCAGAATACGCTGAACGCCCGTCCAGGCCGGATGGGTCTTGGGGTCAACGTCCAGACGCAGCTTCGCGCCGGGCTCGCCGTAGCAGGAACGCGTTGTATATTCGCTGCCATCAGCCATCACGACCGTGATTTCATGATAGTCGGGGTGGATACCGGGTTTCATAATATTTCCTGAACCTGATGAAAGAAGCTCCGATACCGACCGGAGCAGACGGAGCCCTCCATAAAGGATATGGCTCGGAAAATAAAGGTTGGGCATCATTCTTTTTGTTGATAAAGCGATTCTTAAAGACTTCATACAGTTTTGCCATAATACGCTGTATGCTACGGCAGAGCTCGGCTACATGGCGCAGATCGTGCCTGTCGTGCGGTCTAGATTCTTCAAATTTCAGGAAAAGGCTATATGAGTCCTATCAAAACACCTGGCTGGGTTTCTGATTTTCAGAAATTCATCATGCGCGGGAATGTCGTGGATCTGGCAATCGGTGTGGTGGTTGGCGCTGCTTTCAGCTCCATCGTCAACAGCGCCGTCAAGGATCTCCTGACCCCGATCCTGGGTCTTCTGACGGGGGGCGTGGACTTCAGCAACATCTTCATCACCCTGAAAGGGCCGGTCAAGGATACACTGGCAGAGGCACAGAAGGCCGGAGCCGTGACCATCAATGTGGGCCTGTTCCTCAATGCGGTCCTCCAGTTCCTCATCATTGCCTTCTTCATCTTCTGGGTGATGCGTCTGGTCGGCAAGCTGCACCGCAAGGAAGAAGCGCAGCCTTCCGCCCCGCCGGCTCCTTCCAAAGAGGAAGTGCTGCTGACGGAGATCCGTGACCTCCTGGCGGCACGCGCAGTAGAGAAATGACCCGTTTTTTTCCCATGAAAATGACGGCACGATGCGCCCTGGCGGGTCTTGCTCTGGCAGGCGTCCTGTCTGCCAGTTCCGCCAAGGCAGATGGTACAGCTTTCGGGGTCCCTCTGTCGCCCAATGCGCACCTTTATTCATATTTCATCATCAATGGAATGGCCCGTGGCGCTTTCCTTCTGGGCCAACTGCACCAGAAAGATATGCCTACGCTGATCCAGATGGATGAGGTGACCCGCAAGGCTGTGATCCACAATCTGGACTCACAGACGATCAGGTCGGACTTCAGGGCGGAACAGATACTGACCCGTTATCTTGGGCTTATTCTGAAATAGCTCCCGGGAGCTGGCCAGGATACAGAAAAGGGGGCTCCAGAGCCCCCTTTTTTTCTGACCATATTCCGTTGAAAAGGCTGGTCTCAGCCTGCTTTGCGCAGTCGCTTCTGCCCCATCAGGAGCAGAAGTGGTGCGGCAATGAAGATGGATGATGATGTCCCCACGACAATGCCGAACAGCATGACCGTAGCAAAGCCGGTCAGCGTGCTTCCACCAAACAGTGCCAGAGGCAGAGCGGCAAGGAACACCGTCATGGACGTACCCAGTGTCCGGTTCAGCGTTTCATTGATGGAAAGATCCAGCAATTCCCGCAGTGGCATTGTCCTGTATTTGCGGAGATTCTCACGGATACGGTCATACACGACCACCTTGTCATTTGTGGAATAACCCAAGATGGTGAGCAGTGCCGCAACCATGACGAGATCAAACTCGAACCGTGTAACCACCAGAAAACCAATGGTTTTTGTCAGGTCCAGCACGAGTGTGATGACAGCACTCAGGGCAAACTCACGCTCGAAGCGGAACCAGATATAGATGAGAATCATCCCGAGGCTGAAGAGGAGGGCAAGCACACCATCCCGAAACAGTTCGGACGACACGGACCCGCCAACAGCATCAGCCCGCTGGATCTGGACACCGGGAACAGCCTGCACGATGACCGTGCGGACCTGATCCACCAGCTTCTGGGTAACATGCTCATCTTCCCCCCCTGGCGGAAGGTTGATGGCAATGCGGACATCCTGCGGAGACCCGAAAGACTGTACGGAGGCCGCATTGATGTGACCGGCCTTGAGGACCTCCCGCATATGGGCGGGATCTTCCGCTGCTGGAGAGTGGGTTTCCACGATGATTCCACCCCGGAAATCAAGCCCCAGATTGAGGCCCGGCGCGATGAACAGCACCACAGAGGCGATGGAGAGAAGGGCGGAGACAATCAGACCGGCATGACGGCCACGCATGAAGTGGATCTGTCGGTCATCACGTACGAAACGGAGAAGAGGGCGAGAAAACATGGCGATCAGACCGGCAATTCCTGTGGACGTTTATGAGCATACCAACGGACAATCAGCATGCGGGACAGCACCAGCGTCGTGAACAGCGTGGTGACGATACCAATGGTGATGGTCAGGGCAAAGTTGCGGACCGGCCCCGTACCAAAGACAAAGAGCATGACATGGGCGAGGAAGGCCGTAGCATTGCTATCGATGATGGTCCCCGTGGCCCGCTGGAACCCGGCCTGAAGCGCCTGAAGGGGTTTCCGGCCGTTCCGTACTTCTTCCCGGATACGCTCATTGATAAGAATATTGGCATCCACCGCCATGCCGAGGGTCAACAGGATACCCGCCATGCCCGGCAGGGTCAGTGTTGCTCCAAAAAGCGACAGGATGGCCAGGATCATGACCAGATTGGCGAACAGCGCAATGTCCGCATACAGGCCGAACCGGCCATAGAACAGCAGCATGAACAGTACGACCAGCACAAAGCCAGCCACAAGACTGACCACACCAGCATGAATGGAGGCTGCACCAAGGCTCGGCCCGATGCTGCGCTGTTCCACTACGGCAAGGGGAGCAGGAAGGGCCCCGGCACGGAGCAGCAGCGCCAGGTCGGAGGCGGAACGAGCTGTGAAGCGCCCGGTGATGATCCCGCGCCCCGCCGTGATGGGGCCGTTGATGACAGGGCTTGTCAGGATGTGACCGTCCAGAACGATGGCGAACGGCTTGCCGACATTCTCTGTCGTAATGCGGGCAAAGTCATCTGCACCTTTATTGTCAAACTTCAGTTCGACAACCCATTGCCCCTCATTCATTGTGGCAGCGGCGTCTGTCAGGTTGGCACCATCCACGTCGACCCTGTCCTCCACGGCGATTTCTCCACGCCCTTCAGGCAGGGGCAGCATGGTCGTGCCGGGACCAGCATGGAGCGGGTCTGGAGAGACGAGATGGAAGGTCATGCGGGCTGTTGTGCCCAGCAGGGTCTTGATACGTTGAGGATCGCTGATGCCCGGCAGTTCCAGCACGATGCGGTCTTCCCCCTCACGGGCAATGCTCGGGTCGATGGCACCGGTACTGTCGATACGGCGGCGGACAATCTCGATGGAGCGTGACACAGCCTCCCGGGCCCGGGCCCGGATGGATTCCGGTGTCAGGCTGATGACGAAGCGGCCATCTTTCTCATTGATGGCCAGTTCACCAGGAATGGAGGGCGTCAGTTCTTCCAGAACCTTCCGGTCGCTCTCCTTTTCACTTTCGGAGCGGGGCGTGAGCAGCACGGAGGCCGTAGCATCATCCCGCTGGATGAGCCGATAGCCAAGATGGGCACTAAGCAGCCCCTGACGGATCTCACCTTCCAGTGACTGAAGCCGGTCATGCTGGAGAGTTTTCGTATCCAGCTGCAACAGGAGATAGGAGCCTCCCCTCAGATCAAGCCCCAGATGTACCTGATGCCAGGGCAGGGATGATGAGGGAGATTTCATGAAATTGGGCAGGCAGAGCAGGGCACTGATCAGACAGATGCCCACCACGCCTAACATCCTGAGGCGGCTGTAATACAACATAAGGGGTCAGAGAACCTCAAAAACGTGGAAATGAAGAGGCCAGAACTAATCTCGCAGATGGGTGCGACCATGCCCTCTCCAGTATTTTATTGCAACCATTATGCATGGCTGCATGGCGCCTTGCACAAGCATTTCCGGGTGCTATGATTCCTTCCATGAAGACGGAAAAGCTCCTTGATGTCGCCATTGCGGGTACCGGGCATTTTGGCCGTTATCATGCCCTCCAGGCTGCCAGACACCCCCGGGAGCGGCTGGTCGGGCTGTACGACCCTGATCATGGTCGTGCCCAAAGCATTGCGGAAGAAACGGGAACCTCTGCCTTCAGAAACTACGGGGAGCTGCTGGAACGGTGTGAGGCTGTCATCATCGCTTCCCCTGCCGAAACACATTATCAGATGACACAACAGGCCCTGATGGCCGGCTGCCACGTGTTGGTTGAAAAACCTCTCGCCGCCACAAAAGAAGAAGGGGCCGCACTGGTACGCTGTGCTGGAGAGCAGGGACGCATCCTCCAGGTCGGACACCTGCTGCGTTATTCGGCCGAGCATCAGGCCATTTCAGCCCGCATGAAACAGCCTCTGTACATCGAGGCCACAAGGATCGCTCCCTACAAGGAGCGGGGCACGGATGTATCAGTCGTGCTGGACCTGATGATTCATGATCTCGACTTCATCCTGTCCCTTGTGGACAGCCCCATCCTCCATATTGATGCGATGGGCGCCGCCGTCTCCAGTGCTCATGAAGACATCGCCAATGCACGTGTCCGTTTTGCCAATGGCTGCGTTGCCTCCATTACGGCCAGCCGCATTTCTCTCAAGACCGAACGGAAAATGCGTCTTTTCTCTCAGGAAGGCTATCTCTCGGCGGATTTCATGAGTCGACAGCTGGTTTTCATAAACCGTCATGAAGGAATACCCCTCCCGGGCAGCAATGGCTTCCGGCGGCAGAGTGTGCGGTGGCATGACCATGACAACCTGGCTGCCGAGCATGATGCTTTTGTGGCGTCCTGTCTGGATGGTGCTCCCGTGATGGTGGATGGACAGGCCGGTCTCAGGGCTCTTGACGCTGCCCTGAGAGTTGGTGAAGAGATACGGGCTGCGCAGGAGTTGATCCGGCATGCAGGTCTGATCGACTGATCAGGACACTATAGTGCATTTCCTTACGACATGAAGGGACAATCATCATGGACATGACTGACTACACGCAGCAGATCAACGCCATAAATCCTTATCTGAGCCTGCTGATCTTCGCCATCCTCATGCTCTCCATGCTGGCGCTGTATTTCCTGCCCAGCATCATTGCCATCATGCGGCAGCATCCCCAGAAATGGCTTCTCATCGGTCTGAATGTCTTTGCTGGGTGGACAGGATTCTTCTGGATCGGCCTGCTCATCTGGGCACTCTGGCCAAAAGAAAAACTGGTTGCATTTCAGGATGGACAGGGCTGGGGCCCCTATCAGGCACATGATCGGACCCAATCTTTTGGAGGATCATCTTCTGACCGGCCAACTGAAACGCTGGAGCAGCTCGCCCAGATGAAAGACCGTGGCGCCCTGACAGAAGCTGAATTCGCCAAGGCCAAGGAACGTCTCATCAACCGCCTGTAACGGCATGTCCTTCCAGCCCGCCATTGCAGGCTGGAAGGACCTTTGCCGAAGATCAGTTTTCCAGCAGTTCTTCCCGTTTGCTTTCAAGCTCAACCCAGCGCTCTTCCGCTTGGCGCAGCTTTGTCTCGGTGTCTTCCAGCGCAGCCGTAATCTTTTCAAACCGGACAGGGTCCCGGTTGTACAGCCCGGGGTCAGCCAGAGCATTCCGGCAAAGCATGGCGTCTTTTTCAAGTTTTTCAAGAAGCTCAGGCAGCCGGTCCAGCTCCCGTTGTTCCTTGTAGCTCAGTTTGACGGTCTGTTTGACAGTACGTACAGGGGAAGAATCTGTATCGCTGGAGGAGGGGGCCGTGTCTTTCTGGCGTCTCTCTACGGGAGACCGGCCCCTGCGTTGGGCCAGCATGTCTGAATAGCCACCAGCATATTCAATCCAGCTGCCATCACCCTCTGCCACCAGAGTTGAGGTTGCCAGTCTGTCCAGAAAATCACGATCGTGACTGACGAGCAGAACCGTCCCAGCATAATCGCCCAGCATGTCCTGCAACATATCCAGCGTCTCAAGGTCCAGATCGTTGGTAGGCTCATCCAGCACGAGCAGATTGGAAGGACGGGCCAAGGCAGCCGCCAGCGCCAGCCGCCCCCGTTCTCCCCCGGAGAGATGGCTGACTGGCGTGCGGGCCTGTTCCGGCCGGAAGAGGAAGTCCTTCATGTACCCAATGACATGCCGTTTTTCCGTGCCGACCTGTACCATCTCGCCATGTCCGTCCGTCAGGAAGCTGGCCACACTCTGGTCGCCATCCAGGGCGCTGCGCTGCTGGTCCAGCGTCACCATCTGGATGGACGGACTACGCCGGATTTCACCGGCCTGTGGGGTCATCTCACCGGTCAGCAGGCGCAGAAGCGTCGTTTTCCCGGCCCCATTGGCCCCGCAGATTCCCAACCGGTCGCCTCTGGTCACCTTCAGCGTCAGATCACGGATGAGGGGACGCTCCGGATAGGCCCAGCCAACACCTTCCGCAGCCATGACAATCTTGCTGGTATTCTCCGTCTCACTGGCTTCCAGCTTCAGGGAGCCTCTCTGGCGGGAGGCAAGATCACGCCGCTCCGCCCTCAGGGCGGCCAGTTCAGCAACACGACGGACATTTCGCTTTCGGCGTGCTGTGACGCCATAGCGCATCCAGTCTTCCTCACGGGCAATCTGACGGTCCAGCTTGTGCGCTGCCCGTTCGGCAAGCTCAATCTGCTCGTCCCGCCATGATTCGAAATGAGCGAAGCTGGCGTCCAGCCTCTGCGTGCCCCCCTGATCCAGCCAAATGACTGCCTTGCACAATGTTTCCAGAAAACGGCGGTCATGACTGATTATGATCATCCCCGCTCCCGAGGCCAGAAGCTCCCGCTCCAGCCAGGCGATGCAGGGGAGGTCCAGATGGTTGGTCGGTTCATCCAGAAGGAGAAGGTCCGGCTCAGTTGCCAGAGCCCGGGCAAGGGCGCTTCGGCGTGCTTCCCCTCCAGAAAGACTGGCACATTTTTCACGACCATCCATGCCGAGCTCACTCAGCATGGCTCGGGCCCGGTAATGGGCTGTCTCGTCCAGATCCGCCGTCACATAATCGAAAACCGTGTCCCACCCAGAAAGGTCGGGTTCCTGCGGCAGATAATGTACTTTCAGCCCTGGCTGGAGGAAACGCTCGCCATCATCCTGTTCCAGCTCCCCCGCTGCAATGCGGAGCAGGGTGGATTTGCCCGAGCCATTTCGCCCGACAAGGCAGAGCCGTTCACCCGGCAACACGGAGAGCGTGGCACCGTCCAGCAACGGACGGCCACCCAGAGTATATGAAATGTTCTGTAGATTGAGGATTGGTGCAGACATGGGCCTGATGTGAAGAAACCGGAGCAGATTTGCAATATGGAACGGATGAAGAGGTGAAAGAAAGATTTTTCCGATGGAAAACTTTTACTCTGTCTGTTTTTCTTTTCCCCGCTTCCTCTGTATATGTCTCCCCATGAAGGCAGACAAGAAGATGCTCAAAGGCTGGGTACGGCAGCAGAATGGCGCCAATCGCCCAGCCACCATGTGTATGGCCCTGATCGGAATGTGCAACGTCCTTGCCGGAATGGTGCTGGTATGGAGCCTGGCCTCCATTCTGGCAGGCCTGCTGGCAGGCGGGGGGAGGCTGGATGCCCGCTGGTTGGGTATGTTCATCCTCATGTCTGTCGTCCGTGTCATTCTGGGATATGTGCAGGAACACTTGGCTGTCTCCAGCGGTGAGCTGGCCCGCAAACGCCTGCGGCGCGAGCTGCTGTCCCGCTTTTTTGCACAGGGGCCGGCGCTACTCCGGCATCAGCACAGTGCTGCACTGGCGTCTCTGTTGACAGACCGCATCGAAGCGCTGGAGGGCTATTTTGCCCGCTGGTTGCCTGCCTCGGCCCTTTGGGTGGTAGCGCAGTGGTCTGTCGTTCTTGTTGTGTTCTGGCAGAATCACCGGGCAGGGCTCATTCTGGGGGGATGCTGCCTTTCCCTTCCTTTTTTCCAGGCCGTGTTCGGCATTGCTACAGCCATTGCCTCACGCCGTCAGCTTCTTGCCCTCAACCGCCTCCAGGTCCGTTTTCTGGACAGGATCAGGGGCATTGCTACCATCGTTCTTTCCGGCAATGCGGAAAAAGATGCCCAAGGCCTGGGGCAGGCTGCTGATGAACTGCGACAGCGGACCATGAAAGTGCTGCGTCTGGCCTTTCTGACATCAGCATCCACTGATGTTGCCATGATCGTTGCCTTGGTCTGGATCGTGATCGACCAGCGCCACGGTCTCATGCATGGCGGGTCTGTTGCGCAGACAACCAGCATCCTGTTTGCCGTGCTCATGGTACCAGAAGCCTTTGCGCCATTCCGTGCACTCTCAGCGGCCTATCAGGACAGAGCACAGATTACCAGCAGCGGCGAGGCCATACAGAAACTGCCGACCCTGCCAGAAATGGCAGCTGGCACATCTGCTGACCAGCCACGTGCCGAGCGGACGGCTCGGGGTATTGAGCTTGATGTGCAGGGGGTTTCCTATCAGTGGGTAAAGGATCGGCCACTGGCGCTTGACGATGTATCATTCCAGCTCAAGGCGGGTGACGTGGCCCTGCTGACGGGCCCATCAGGAGCTGGAAAATCAACCCTCATTGAAATGCTGCTGGGTTTCATCAGGCCCCTCGAAGGTTCCATACGTCTTGGCGGTGTCGACCTCCAGGCGCTGGGCCCGGCAGAAATCACGCAACAGATCAGCTGGATTGGTCAGAAGCCGGTCATTTTTGCAGGTACGCTGCGTGAGAATATCATGTTCGCTGCACCTGAAGCGTCTGAAAAGCAGCTTCAGGCGGCTTTGGAAGCATCTTCCATCACGGGATATCTGCCCCTGCTTCCTGATGGGCTGGAGACCAGACTGGGTGAAGGAGGATTCGGCCTTTCAGGTGGGCAGGCCCAGCGGATCGCCATCGCCCGTGCCTTCCTGAAAGATGCCCCGCTGCTCATCATGGATGAACCTACCGCCCATCTTGACCCCATGACGGAGCAGGACATCCTCATGTCTCTCCGGAGGCTGCTGAAGGGTCGTACAGCCCTGATTTCCACCCATTCGCCCCAGTTCCACAATATTGGTGAGACCGTGCGTCTTACCATGGAGACGGGACGGCTTACGGAACAGGAGACACTGGCATGAGGCAATTGCAGCCATTATGGAATGTATGGAAAGCCCGTGGGGGACGCCTGCTTATCGGGCTGGTTCTGGCCGAACTTTCCGTCTGTGCCGCTTTCCTGCTCATGGGCCAGACCGGCTCCCGCCTCGGGCTGATCGCCATTGGTGGGGTCGTTGCCTTTGGCATCCTCCGCTTTGCTGGCGCCGCCCGTATCATTCTCCGCTATCTGGAACGTCTGGCCACGCATGACGCCACCTTTCGGGTTCTTGCAGACATCCGCCTCTGGTTTTACAGAAATCTGGCCAAAGGAGCCGCAGCTGGGCTGGGCTTCCGGCGTTCTGGTGATCTGCTCTCCCGCCTCGTGGCCGATGTGCAGAGTCTGGACAGTCTCTATCTGCGTATTCTGGTCCCGCTGGCAACGGCGCTGTTCAGTCTGCCCATCGTCATCTGGGTTTGTCTGAAGGGAAGCCTGCTCCTGGCACTCAGTATCGGTGTCATTTTCTGCCTGGTCGCCTTTGCCTTGCCGGCACTCATGGCGAAACTGTCCTATCGCTGGGGGCCAGAGCTGCAACAGGCGCAGGCTGACATGAACAATCAGGCCCTTGATCTCGTGGGAGGGATGCGTGAATTGCGCATCTTCGGACAGGAAGATGCCGCTGCAGAGCGGTTTCTGGCCGCAGAGGAAGCCTTTTACACCGTGCAGCGTCGACAGGGACAGGCCATGGCACACATCCATGCCATCTCCCTGTTGCTGACCCGCCTGGGGATCATCCTTGCTCTGGCAGGATGTGCGGGAGTCTTCTTCCCTGAAGAGCAGGCTGTCATGGGCATCACCATTCTTTTTGTTGTCATGACTGCTCTGGACAGCATCGTGGATCTACCAAGGGCAGGCCTTCTTTTCGGGCGCATCCGCCATGCGGCAGAACGTGTGGTGGATGCCACGGTCATTCCTGAAGGCACTCCCGCAGAAGGAACAGCGCCTGCCCCCGCTGGCCATGAGATTGAAGGGCGGGACGTCACCTTTGGCTGGACACCGGAAAAACCCGTTCTGCAGAATGTGAATTTCAGACTCCGGGCAGGGGAAAGGGCCGCACTTGTCGGACCATCAGGTGCCGGGAAGTCCAGTCTTGCAGCGCTGCTGCTCAAGGTCGTGGCGCCTCAGGAAGGAAGCATTACACTGGGTGGGCAGGACATGGCTTCCATCCAGACCGAGGCCCTGCGGGAGCAGGTGGCATGGCTCTCTCAGGCAAGCCATCTTTTTGACGACACGATCCGCTCCAATCTGCTTCTGGGACGGGAGGGCTTTTCTGACAAAGCCCTCTGGGCTGCTCTGGAACAGGCGCAGATTGCTGATTTCGTGCGTTCCCTGCCTGATGGGCTGGATAGCTGGATTGGTGAAAACGGGTCCCACATTTCCGGCGGGCAGGGGCGCCGCATTGCTCTGGCCCGCGTGCTGCTTTCTGAAGCCCCGGTACTGATCCTTGATGAACCCGGTACCGGGCTCGATCTGGAGACGGAACGTGCCTTTCTGGCAACACTCAACCAGCTGGACCGCTCCCGTACCATCCTGCTGATTACCCATCGTCTTACAGGAGTGGAACAGTTGGATCACCTCTGGACCCTCCATGAGGGACGCCTGAAGTCCCAGCCTCTTTGAGCCATGGATGCATTTTTACCACTCCCAGGGCCCAGACCCATATTGACCGGAGCTCAAAGCACGGGCAGTTAAAGATGATCATTTTCCATAGGTAACGAGAAGGATGCTCCCATGAAGAAAGTTTCTGCTTTCATGCGTCGTCTTGCTCCCGTGGGGGCGACCTCCCTCATGGTGGCCGGGCTTCTGGCTGGCTGCGTATCGCATCCGCCGCGGGATGATTATGTCGTGTTTTTTGATACGGAGTCTGTGAGCCTCAGCCCCACAGGGGAGGCCATCATCGCCAGCGCCGTTGATGCCGCCCACAAACGGAATATCTCGCACATCACGGTTTCCGGTTCTGCCGGGAAAAATGAGGATGCGGACGTGCTGAAAAAACTCGCAGATGCCCGTGCGGATTCTGTGGTTGATGTGCTGGTGCGGGATGGCATCAAGCGTGAGGATATCCGCAAGGAACCCTTCGTGCCAACAGATGTCGAGAATTCACGCGTCGCCTTCCGTCGTGTCACGGTCCATCTGGGCGCACATTGATTCAGGAGCACGATCAGCATGACGGGGAACCCTGCGAAGGAATAGGGAACCCCATTGATCGCTTTCCCCGTCATGTTGGTGAAACTCCTGAAGCTGTCCTGCACCGGGTTTTTGGTTTTGAGAGCTTCCGGGGCCTTCAGGAGAGTGCCGTTCAGGCCGTCATGAAAGGGGAGGACGTTCTCGTCCTCATGCCAACAGGCGGCGGGAAGAGCCTGTGCTATCAGGTACCGGCTCTCTGTCGCAAAGGGGTTGGGCTCGTCATCTCCCCCCTGATCGCCCTGATGGAAGATCAGGTTGCCGGGTTGAGGCAGCTCGGGGTGAGGGCATCAGCCCTTCATTCCGAAATGGAGTATCAGGATCAGCAGACAGTCCGGGAGGATCTGCTCTGTGATCAGCTCGACCTCCTCTATATTTCACCCGAGAGACTGCTGACACCGTACAGCCTCAACCTGCTGCGGCGATGCAGCCTGTCGCTCATTGCTATTGATGAAGCGCATTGCGTTTCCGCCTGGGGCCATGATTTCCGGCCGGAATATCGAGAGCTGGCCAATCTGAAGCAGCTGTTCCCCAGAGTTCCCCGCATTGCGCTGACAGCCACGGCAGACCCTCGCACACGAAGTGACATGCTGGCGGCTCTGGACATGCCCCAGGCTCACATACTGATGGGCAGTTTCCACAGGAGCAACCTGTTTCTTCAGGCCCAGCCCAAACACTCGGAGACACGTCAGGTTCTGGATGCACTGGACCGCCATATGGGACAGGGTGCGGCCATCGTCTATTGCGGTAGCCGCAAGAAGACGGAAACACTGGCCCGGCAGCTGCGTGAAAAAGGCCATACAGCTTTTGCTTTTCATGCTGGCATGTCCCCCGCCGACAAGAAGAATGTCCTGTTGCGGTTCCGTTCTGGTGAGCCCATGATCGTTGCGGCAACCATAGCTTTTGGCATGGGCATCGACCGCCCGGATGTCCGCACCGTCATCCATCTGGACATGCCGACGTCACCAGAGGGCTATTACCAGCAGATAGGCCGTGCTGGACGTGACGGTGAACCATCGCATACTCTTCTGCTTTACAGCGGAGAAGGTGTCGCCAGAGCCCGCTACTGGCTGGAAGAAGCCCAGGTGCCGGAGGCGGAAAAACGGGCGATGCAGGGACGGCTGGAAAGCATGATTTCCCTGACAGAAACAACAGGTTGCCGGACCCAGGCCATTCTGGCCTGTTTCGGTGAAACGCTGCATGAACCCTGCGGCCATTGCGATAACTGTCTGCATCCTCCCTCTACCTTTGATGCCACTGAAGCAGCACAAAAGGTTCTCTCCACCATATACAGGACAGGCGAACGGTTTGGAGCCGTGCAGCTCATTGCTGTTCTCAAGGGCAAAATGACAGAAGCGGTGGAACGCCACGCCCTTCAGCACCTTTCAGTCTTCGGGATTGGGAAAGACAGAACGGATGTCTGGTGGCGTATGGTCATCCGGCAGCTCATAGCCCGTGGCGCGATTGGCATGGTGGGGGATCATGGCGGATTGGGACTGAAGCGGGAGACAGCACGGCCCATTCTCAGGGGAGAGGTGTCCGTCAGCCTGAGGGAAGATGCAACGTCACGCCACATGGCCAGCATGGGGGACACGCCACGGAATGACCCCAATGAAGGGCTTTCTGATGAAGAATATCGCCATTTCCTGGCGCTGAAGATGTGGCGGCGGGAAGAAGCCTATCAGCAGGAAATCCCGCCCTACATCATTTTTCGTGACGCCACCTTGCGGGAGATCATCCGGGCCCGTCCAACCAACAGGCAGGAGCTGGGAGACATCCGTGGGGTTGGTCAGAGCAAGATCGAACGTTACGGCGATGCGGTTCTGGCCATTCTGCAGGAAGCTCCCTGAAAAGGGGAGCATCAGGGGCCGACGTGTTTTTCTTCCACAATCGGCTGCATGACAAACGAAGCCGTCACGTCTCCCACATCCTGAAAATGAAACGTGAAATCAAGTTTGCTGCCAGCCTGATAGGGGACTTTCAGCCCGTGGCAGATCAGATGATAGCCACTTGTCGGAAAAACGAGCGTCCCTTCATGCGGCACAGCCATGCGCTGGAAAATATCATATGTCTGCCGGGGAGACTGGATCGCAACCTGGCTGTTCCGGTTCGACGTGACGGAATTGCATCCGGGAGATGTGATACCGCGCAGCAGCATGTCCGTTACCCCATGATTGCTCAGCGAGAATGTCCCGAAAGCAAACGGAGCTTCCCTGTAGCGTGTGTGCAGCGCGGCATCATTGATGGTGATGCTCTTCAGGGAAAGAGGCGGGGGGGCTACACCACTGTCGGTAGCGGCGGCACTTTCCAGCCCGAGACCGATCAGCAGGGCTGCTATTGTCAGGGAGTTGCGTCCTGTCCTGTTCATGATCCTCGCTCCTGCCATATGGCCTGGGAAAAGACAGGGCAATCATAAAGAAAAAAGCCCTTTCATATTCCTCAATGCTGCCATTTCCGATAAACTGTGCAGCAGGCGGGGTCAAGAAAGACCCTGCTCTGGTTGCTTTTCGGATTATGCCATGTACTGCCCTTTTTGCGGAAATCAGGAAACGCAGGTCAAGGATAGCCGCTCGGCAGAAGATGGCGCTGCCATCCGCCGTCGGCGTGTCTGCTGTGCCTGTGCGCAACGCTTCACCACCATTGAACGTGTGCAGCTGCGTGAACTGACCGTCATCAAGGCCGATGGTCGCCACATTCCTTTCGATCGTGACAAACTGGCCCGGTCCATCCGGATTGCCCTGCGGAAACGGCCTGTCGATGAGGTACAGCAGGAGCGCCTGCTGAATGGCCTTGTCAGACAGCTGGAAGCCTCCGGCGAACAGGAAATCCCATCCTACAGGATCGGAGAGCTCGTCATGGATGCGCTGCGTGAGATTGATGGCGTTGCCTATGTCCGCTTTGCCAGTGTCTATAAAGATTTTCGGGAGATTGAGGCGTTCTCCAAAATTCTTGTCGATATGAACAGCCCCGCCAATCCCCCCTCTCAGGAGACCCCATGACCGAACCGTCATCCACTACATCACGTAAACGCAGCCGGACAATTGCCCGCATGGCAGCCACGCAGGCCCTGTATCAGTGCGAACAGACAGGTGCCAATCCCGAGAGTGTCCTCATGGAGTTCATCCGGCACAGGCATGTTGCCTCTACGGCCTGTTTTGAAGATGGCCATATTCCTGATGCCGACCTGAACCTGCTGGAAGAGCTTGTCCGCAATGCCGTGCTGAAACAGGATGCCATCGACACGACTCTGACAGCACTGCTTCCTGAAAGCTGGCCGATGGACCGTCTTGACCCTGTCCTGCGTGCCCTGTTGCGCACGGCTGTTGGAGAAATGATGACAGGGCTGCCAGCCCAGGTTGCCATCAATGAGTATCTGGATGTCGCCCATGGCTTTTTCAGTGGGGATGAACCGAAGATGGTCAATGGCATTCTGGACAGATTTGCCCGTCAGCTGGGCGGAGAGCAGGGCGCACGGTAAAGGACGGTACAGATGGGCGAGTTTGACTTCATAGCCCGGCATTTCCGTCCGCTTGCAGGGCCCGGCGCCATGGAGCTTCGCAATGATGGAGCAACCATGGCTCTCCCAGCAGGGGAAGAACTTGTTCTCTCCAGCGATACCATGGTTGAGGGGCTTCATTTCCTCCCAGATGATCCGGCAGGGACGATTGCCCGCAAGCTGCTACGCTGCAATCTCTCAGACCTGGCTGCCATGGGCAGTCGGCCACGCCATTACATGCTGAATGTCAGTGTTCCGCCAGGACGGCATTATGATGAAGCCTGGTTTACGGAATTTGCTGCCGGGCTGGCAGCGGATCAGAAACAGTATGACATTTCTCTTCTGGGAGGCGACACAACTGGCAGTCCTTCCCCGCTGATGCTGAATGTCACCATTCTGGGATCAGTCCAGCGGGGACAGGTTTTACGCCGTGATGGTGCCAGAGCAGGAGATGGTGTCTGGATTACCGGCAGTCTCGGACGGGCTGCGTTGGGATTGCAGATCCGACTGGGCAAACTGGCGACAGGGGACGCTTCTCTTGTAGAGGCCTATCGTATACCGACACCTCGTACCGGCCTTTCCCTGTATGGTATCGTCAGTGCTGCCATGGATATCTCGGACGGTCTGTTGCAGGATTCTGGCCATATTGCCGAAGAATCTGGTGTGGCCATCACCCTTTTTGAAGAAAAGCTGCCTCTTGTCCCTGAGGTTGCTGCCCATATGGCGACTCACCGGGAGATAATCCTCCTCGGAGGGGATGATTACGAACTTCTGCTGACCTGCCCCGCCGCCAGCGAGGACGCTTTGCAGGCCCATTGCAGACAGCACGGTGTGCCCCTCACCAAAGTGGGCATGGTGACAGAAGGCGAAGGCGTGACCATGCTGGACAGACAGCACGCCCCCATCAATTTCTCACGGACCGGCTGGCAGCATTTCTGATCACTGCCAGACCATGATGGAGGAAGAAGGGCACTTCCTCCACCCAGCCTCATCAGGCAGAAAGATTTTTTTCGTAAAGACGATGTGTTTTATGTGGATGAGGCACGAGAGATTCCGCCAGATTCCTCATTCCGACATCACTCTCCAGAACCCAGCCAAGTTCAACCCATTTGTAAGGCAGCGTATGACCACGACGCATCAGTTCCACAATGGCGAGAGAAGGCAGAAGCGACCCAAGCATCGTTCCGCGCATTTTGCTGGAAACACCCAGCAGAATCACACGGGCCGACCGAAAACGGTGCGTTGCCAGCCGGTAGCCAAGCCGCATCCACCCAAGAGGTGATGGTGCTCCTCCCAGATCCCCCGCAATGTCGTAGAGATTGGGAAGAACCATGGCCATGGCAACCGGTTCGCCATTCTGATCAATCTGGACATAATGCTCAGGGCGCAGGAGCGGCTTGATCTGCTCGATCATGGCCGTCATTTCGTAATCCTGCATGGGCACAAAATTGTACTTATGTGACCAGGCATCATTATACAGCTTCCGCAGCACCTCTCCCTGGGTAGTGATTTCCTTCTTGGAAAGATTGCGGGTCGTAATCGTGCTGAGCCGCCCTTCACCGAGTCTCAGATTGCCTGGAACCTTGAAGCGCTCTTCCGTCGTTCCATCCAACTCCAGCCGGTAGCTCAGCAGGTCCTGCGCCTTCTCATATCCACATTGACGGATGAGGGCATCCAGACCTTTCGGGTGCCAGGGAATGGCAATCATGGGGGCGGAGCGCTGCCCTTCCACCATGGTCCCGGTCTCCGCATTTCCGCTCAGCGTGACTGGGCCGCGTATCTTGGAAATCTGCCGTTTTTTCAGCCAATCCTCAACAGCCTGTAGAAGGGCTGAGACAATCTCCCGTTCAGGAATGGCATCAAGCGCACCAAACTGCCCAATAACTTCCTGCCAGTGATCAATTGCCTTATGATCAACAATCGCGGCGATTCGTCCAACGGGGCGACCATCGCACCAAGCCAAGAAATACTGTATCTCCGCATGGCGGAAAACCGGGGATTCCTTGGGGCTGAGCAGGTGCCTCTGCTCCATGTCCAGCGGGGGGACGAAGCCGTCCATTCCTTTATAGATATGGCGCGGAAGTGTGATAAAACGACGTAAATCTCCCCGTGTGGTCACGGGACGAACATCGACCTTGGCAGATTGAGAGTTTGGCGCTTCACATTGCATAGCAATGGCTATACTCGTACACGAGCCTTCCCGCTAGAGGGCAAAAATGAAAGGGGCTTCATGTCCAGACCAGAAAAAAACTCAACGATGCCTCGGCATCACATCCTCATAACTGGCGCTTCCAGCGGCATCGGGGCGGCTCTGGCGGAGTATTATGCCCGTCCCGGCGTACATCTGACACTGTGGGGACGGAGTGAAGAGCGGCTGGGAAAAACGGCGTCCGCAGTGCGTGCAAAAGGTGCCAGCGTGGACATCTTCAGCATCGACCTGACACAGGCCGATGAGGCCCTGAAAGCCCTTGCCTATACCGATGACCAGCTGCCGATCGACATCCTGATCCTCTCAGCCGGGATGGCGGACATCCGGCCTCATGGCGCCCTTGCTGAATCAGCAGAGACAGCCCTCAGAATGTCCATGGTCAATTTTGCCACCCCCGTGGCCATGGCCACCGAAATGGCAAACCGCATGGCAGCCCGTCGTCATGGACGCATCGCCCTGATGGGGTCTGTCGCTTCCTTCCATGATCTGCCGCTGGCCACAGTCTATAGTGGCTCCAAAGCAGGGTTGGGACGCTTCAGCACGGCCCTCCAGGCAGCCATGACACCTCATAATGTCCGTGTCTGCCTGATCGCTCCAGGTTTTGTGGATACCCCCATGAGCCAGCGGCTGGACGGTGAGCAGGCTTTCCTCGTTCCGGTGGAGAAAGCAGCCCGCAAAATCGCCCGCAGCATCAATCAGGGCAGGGGGGTTCTTGTATTCCCGTGGGTGTTCCAGCTGACCCGTCTGCTGGAGATGGTCCTTCCCCGTCCTATCGCCCATCGCATCCTGCGGCGGCTGGATGTCATGCAGCATCCTGAACATGAAAAGACTGCCCACCAATAATTGAAGAAAACCTTACAGGTCAGGTGCTTGCAGACAGGAAGGGGGCATGGGAAAATGGAGCAGCACATCTCTCTGCGTATTGAAGGGATAAACGTATGAAAGAAATTGTTGCCGTTGATATCGGCGGAACCCATGCCCGCTTTGCCATCGCTGAAATCAAGGATGGTCGGGTGGTGTCTCTCGGGGAAGCAACGACACTCAAATGTGCCGAGCACGCTTCCCTGGCGCTGGCATGGGAGGCTTTTGGCCGGTCACTGGGGCGCCCCATTCCCCGGGAAGCGGGCATTGCCGTGGCCTGTCCGATCAATGGCGAAGTCCTCAAGATGACCAACAATCCGTGGATCATCCAGCCGGCCCAGCTTGGCAGCCGCCTGAAGCTGGATGATTTCGTTCTGGTGAACGACTTCGGAGCGATCGGTCATGCTGTGGCCCAGGTTGGCCCGGAATACATGAACCACCTGTGTGGTCCAGATGTTGATCTTCCCTCCGAGGGGACCATCACCATTCTTGGTCCGGGTACGGGACTGGGGGTGGCAAGCCTTCTGCGTGGCGAAGATGGATATCATGTGATCGCTACGGAAGGTGGGCACATGGACTTCTCGCCGCTGGATGCGGTGGAAGATCATATCCTTCAGGCGCTTCGTGAACGTTTCCGTCGTGTTTCTGTTGAGAGAATCGTCTCAGGGCCGGGCCTGACCAACCTGTATGAAGTCATTGCAGAACTTCAGGATCGTCCCATCACCATCAAGGACAACCGCACCCTGTGGACCACAGCGATGGAAGGAACGGACAATCTGGCCGCCGCAGCACTGGAGCGCTTCTTCCTGAGTCTCGGAGCTGTTGCCGGGGACCTGGCTCTTGCCCATGGGGCTCATGGTGTTGTTGTGGCCGGTGGGCTGGGCCAGCGCCTAGCAAATATTCTACCGCATTCCGGCTTTGCTGAGCGGTTCATCGCCAAGGGGCGTTTCGAAACCATGATGAGCGAAATGCCGGTGAAAATCATCACACATCCGCAGCCTGGCCTGTACGGTGCTGCCGCTGCTTATGCCAGCAAACAGGCAGAAACTGCTTGATCTGAATGAGGGGAGTCATCCAGAAAGAGGATGCTCCCTTCCTTCATCATGATATGATTTTCTGAAAAAATGCAGGTCTGATCGAGGGCCCTGTTCCATTCGCTCCATATTTTGCCAAGCCGCACCCTTTTTCGTCATGTTTCGGGAGAAACAGCTTGGACGAAGTAGAATCTGAAATTCCATGAAGCGCCTGTGTGGCCTGCGACCACACAAAAAACCGTCATCAAAAAGGGAAATTCCCCAGAAATATTACCCCCTTATATGCCCCCAAAATTGTGGGATACACCGGGACTAATCGGAATAGTCGCTACCCCGAGAATGGCTGTTTCTCAAGGTGTCTGGGACGTATCGGGAGGAATCGGGATAACACCATGGAGGTCTGGGCGGGAATCGAACCCACATACGCGGATTTGCAGTCCGATGCATAGCCATTCTGCCACCAGACCTCAGGTGTGTGTCCTTAATAAGGATTATTACTCACAGGTCAATAGGGAGAAAACGATACAGGGCATTTTTCGCTTATTTTCAGTGAGATTCTCCCTTATAGTCCCTCTTGCACATCTTTTCCGAAACAGACGACCAAACCGGCAGATTAACGAGCATGAAACTCCCGCCCCATTTTTTTTCAAAAATTAGAAAATCGATGAAGATGGGGCTGGGCCTATGTGTTGGAGCCGGGCTCCTGTGCCAGCATGGCCATGCCCAGACAGCGGTTACAAATCCCAATGGCAACCCGGAGTTCGTCCCTCATACCCTGAAAGATGCCTTGGCTCTGACCTATCTGACGAACCCCCAGCTTCGGGAAGCCCGGGCGCAGCTCCGCTCTGTTGATGAGCAGATGTCCGCAGCAGAGGCGGGGTGGCGACCAACCATTACGGCCAATGGGTCACTGACCTACTACAAGGGCAGCAGCCGCTACACACAGCAGACCGAGATCAATGGCCAGACTGTCAGGCTGCCCAACATCCAGCATTATAACAGTGGCGGTTACAACACGACCGTATCGCTGACCCAGCCCATCTATCAGGGCGGAAAAACGGTTGCGAGCATCCATATGGCCCGCAACCAGATTTTTGCCCAGAGAGCTCGGCTGATAGAAACGGAGCAGGAGGTCCTTTACGGGGCCATGAATGCCTATGTCCGTCTGGTCGCCAATCTTCAGCTCCTCCAGGTCAGCATCAATAATGAGAGGGCTCTGCGGGCCCAGCTGGATGCAGCGAACAGGCGCTTCCGCCTCGGGGAACTGAGCCGGACAGACGTGGCGCAGGCGCAGGGTGCCCTTGCAACAGCCACGGCCGAACGTCATCAGACAGAAGGTGCCGTGCAGGCAGCCCAGGCCAGCTATCTCCAGGTCGTTGGTGTGCCGGCCCCACCAGACCTCGTTCCACCACAGCCTCTGGCCCTGCCTGTCCGTACGGAACAGGAAGCCGTAGCAGAGGCCGTGCGGAACAATCCGAACGTGATCGCCGCACTCTTCAATGAAGCACAGCAGAAAGACAACATCTCCCTCCAGATGTCGGCCATCATGCCCAAACTTTCTGCCGGAGTGGCTTATCAGCGTTCAAAAGATCAGGGGCAGGACCAGTCCCTGCAGGACAACAAATACGCCACGCTCAACCTCCAGATTCCCCTCTATCAGGGAGGGAGTGAATATGCAGCCGTCCGGCAGGCCCGCCAGACGGCCATCGCAGCCCGCAATGAGGTGGATGTCCAGCGCAGGTCTGCCCTGGAGCAGACATCAGAAAGCTGGCAGACCTACATGTCCATCAAGGACACGCTCCGCAGCCACCAGATTGCCGTTTCCTCCAATATGGCGGCCCTTGCCGGTGTCGAAAGGCAGGCTCTTGTCGGTACGGCAACAACCCTGTCCGTCCTCCAGCAGCAGGCCACATTGTTGCAGTCACAGCGTGCACTCATCCAGAGCGTGACATCCTTGGTCACCTCCTCCTACGACATTGCCCGTGCCATGGGCCATCTCACCGCTGTGGACCTGAAACTGAATGTCCCCCTGTATGATGAAAAAGCCTATTATCATGCCGTTAAAAACCGCCTCTGGGGCGTTGGGGATTATCAGGTGAACCAGCCAGGCCGATAAATGGGGGAGGGGTTTTTCGCCTCTGCCTATCGGCAAGTTTTCATGCCGGTGATATGAACATCACCCTCTGACACGCTACATCATGACCCGGGAAACCATGTCCGAACAGAATGCACACTCTTCTCTGATTCCTTCCGATCTGGAAAAGGCCTTCATCCCCGCCGATTACGAAACCACACTTTACAGATTGTGGGAAAATGCCGGGACGTTCAGGGCGGACCCCGGGAAAGGTGGCTCACCTTATTCCATCATGTTTCCGCCCCCCAACGTCACGGGGACACTGCATCTCGGGCACGCCCTGACCTTCACTCTCCAGGATATTCTTATCCGCTGGCAGAGGGAGAAAGGGGCCAATGTTCTCTGGCAGCCCGGTACAGATCATGCCGGTATCGCCACGCAGATGGTTGTCGAACGGGCTCTGGACAAGGAAGGCATCAACAGGAAAGAGCTTGGTCGGCCCCGCTTCATTGAGCGTGTCTGGGACTGGAAGAATGAATATGGCGGGACCATCATCCAGCAGCTTCGCCGCCTTGGTGCCTCGGCGGACTGGACCCGTGAACGGTTCACCATGGATGAAGGTCTATCACGCGCCGTTCGCAAGGTATTCGTCCAGCTGCATGAAGAAGGGCTGATCTATCGGGACCGTCGTCTTGTCAACTGGGACCCTGTTTTCCGCTCGGCCATTTCTGATCTGGAGGTGGAGAACAGGGAAACAAAAGGCTCCATGTGGCATATCCGTTATCCTCTGGAAAACGGTGGAACCATCACGATTGCCACAACCCGACCGGAAACCATGCTGGGCGACGTGGCTGTGGCCGTCAATCCGGAAGATGACCGCTATACCAGCATGGTTGGCCAGACCATCATCCTTCCCCTGACGGGGCGGCGCATCCCTGTCGTGGCAGACGAACATTCAGACCCGGAAAAGGGAACAGGGGCTGTCAAAATCACACCAGCTCATGATTTCAATGACTTCGAAGTCGGAAAGCGTCATGACCTGCCAGCACCGACCATTCTGGATGAAAGCGCCTGCATCTGGCTGGATGAGATCCGTGCCGAACTGGCTGACCACGCTGGCATAAGCGACATCGAGTTCGTCCAGGCTCTGGAAGGTCTCCACCGTGATGAGGCCCGTAAGAAGATCGTTGAAAAGCTGGAAGAGATGGGCTGGCTGGAAAAAATCGAGCCCCATGTGCTTCAGGTACCCACAGCCGAACGTGGCGGTGCCATTGTGGAGCCGAGACTGACGCTGCAATGGTACTGCGATGCGCCCAGACTGGCACAGCCCGCCGTCGAGGCTGTCCAGTCCGGTGAAATGGTCTTTGAACCCCAACAATGGGAGAATACCTTCTTCGCCTGGATGAGGGACCTTCAGCCGTGGTGCATCAGCCGTCAGCTCTGGTGGGGGCATCAGATACCGGCCTGGTATGGGTCTGATGGAAAAACCTACGTTGCAGAGACGGAAGAAGAAGCCCAGAAGAAGGCTGGCCCTTCCATCACCCTGACGCAGGATGAAGACGTGCTGGACACATGGTTCAGCTCGGCTCTCTGGCCGTTCACGACACTGGGCTGGCCGGACAGGACGGAAGAGCTGGAGTTCTATTATCCAACCAGCACCCTGGTCACCGGCTTTGACATCATCTTTTTCTGGGTATCCCGGATGATGATGATGGGGCTTCACTTCATGGGGAAGGTTCCTTTCCGCAAAATACTGATCCATGGCCTTGTTCGGGATGAGAAGGGACAGAAAATGTCCAAGTCCCGAGGCAATGGTATTGATCCTCTGGATCTGATTGCCGATTACGGGGCGGACGCTACCCGCCTTGCCATTGCTGCGGGTGCTGGGCTGGGACGGGACATCAAGCTGGGCCGTACCCGTGTTGAAGAACATAGAGCCTTCATCACGAAGCTCTGGAACGCCTCCCGGTTCCTCCAGATGAATGGCGTGAAACCGAATCCCGGTTTCAATCCATCTGCTGTCCAGTCCACCATGGCCCGCTGGATTCTGGAGGAAGCCCGCAAGGCCGTGACACAAGCCGATGCGGCACTGGAAGCCTCCCGTTTTGATGAGTACACACGCTGCTGTTACAATTTTGTCTGGAATATTTTCTGTGACTGGTTCGTGGAATTCTCCAAACCGACCTTCCGGGCCGGTGGTGTGGAGGCAGAAGAGCTGAAGGCAGCTGGTGCGTATGTACTGGGTATTATTCTGCGCATGATGCACCCCGTCATTCCATTCGTGACCAGCACGCTCTGGGAGAAGCTGGGTTATTCTGGACCGTTTGGGACCGACAGCTGGCCTGAGATTCCCCAGATTGCCGGTGCTGAAGACGCTGCGGATGAAGTCAACTGGGTCATCCGGTTGATCAGTGATGTGCGGACTGTTCGGGCAGAAATGAATGTTCCGCCATCCCAGAAAGCCCCGCTGCTGCTGCGTGATGCTTCGGAAAAAACGCTCGAACGGGCCCGTAAATGGCAGGCTGCCATCGACCAGATGGCTCGTGCCTCCGAAGTTTCACCACTGGCAGGGGAGCCGCCGAAAATGGCTGCCCAGCTCATTCTGGATGAAGCAACCATCTTCCTGCCGCTGGAGGGTGTGATCGACCTTGAGGCGGAAAAAGCCCGTCTCCAGAAGGAAATCACACGGCTTGAGGGGGAAATCGGCAAGGTCGAAAAGAAGCTCGGCAATGAGAACTTTGTTGCCCGTGCCAAGCCTGAGGTTGTTCAGGAAAATCGTGACCGGCTGGAGACGTTCCAGCAGGAGCTTGCCAAGCAGAAAACAGCTCTGGGGCGTATAAGCTGATTTCCCGTTGCCATCAGAGTAAAAAAAAGCCTGCCCTGAAACGGCAGGCTTTTTTATTGTAAGGGATTTATCGAGAGGGACGGTACTGACAACCGTCCCTGATATTACAGCTTCTTGACGATGATCTGGGACAGATCCCGAACAGCCCCATGGGCTGCACTGGTCGTCATGGCCGCATAAGCCTTCAGAGCCGTGGAAACGACACGTTCACGCTGAGGCTGCCAGCCTGCAGAGCCCTTCCCATGCATGGCAGCACGGCGCGCTTCAAGCTCTGTCTCCGACACTTCCAGATGCAGACGCCTTTCAGGAATGTCGATGATAATGGCATCACCTTCTTCCACCAGGCCGATCAGACCGCCTTCAGCGGCTTCCGGAGACATGTGACCAACAGAAAGCCCAGAACTCCCGCCTGAAAAACGTCCATCAGTAATCAGTGCGCAGGATTCTCCCAGCCCCATGGATTTAAGATAGCTGGTCGGGTAGAGCATTTCCTGCATTCCCGGTCCGCCTTTGGGCCCTTCATACCGGATGACCACGACATCACCCGGTATGATCTCCTTGCCCAGAATGGCATTCACAGCAGCATCCTGACTGTCAAAGACACGGGCACGCCCCTTGAACTTCAGAATATGTTCTGCAACCCCTGCCGTTTTGACGATGGCGCCATCCAGCGCCAGATTTCCATAAAGAACAGCCAGCCCGCCATCCTGCGAGAAGGCGTGGTTCCGGTCACGCAGAACACCGGTCCGACGGTCCCGGTCCAGCTCCCTGTACAGGCTGTTCTGGGAAAAAGCCTCAACCGTCCGCACACCACCAGGCGCTGCCCGGAACAGCTCTTCCGCCTCATCCTGATTCTGCATGATGTCCCAACGCCTCAGGGACGCCGCCAGCGTAGGAGAGTGCACAGTCGGCGTTCCCGCATCAATCAGGCCGGCACGATCCAGCTCTCCAAGAATGGCCGGAATCCCGCCAGCCCGGTGGACATCCTCCATATGTACATTGGCAACGGAGGGCGACACCTTGCAGAGGTGAGGGACCTTCCGGGACAGGGCATCAATATCACTCATCGTGAAATCGACTCCGGCTTCCCGGGCTGCGGCCAACAGATGCAGCACCGTGTTGGTGGAGCCCCCCATGGCAATGTCCAGCGTCATGGCGTTGGTGAAAGCCGCCTTCGTAGCAATGCCACGGGGAAGAGCCGTTGCATCGCCTTCCTCATACCAGCGCTTTGCCAGCTCTACGCTCAGGCGGCCAGCCCCAAGAAAAAGCTCCTTACGTTTGGCATGTGTCGCCAGAAGAGAGCCATTGCCCGGCAGGGAAAGACCAAGCGCCTCCGTCAGACAGTTCATGGAATTGGCCGTGAACATGCCCGAGCATGAACCGCAGGTCGGACAGGCGGATCGTTCCACACGTTCGGAGATGTCATCACTGACACGTTCATCAGCTGCCGCCACCATGGAGGTCACAAGATCAACCGCCCGCTCAATGCCGTCCATGTCTGCCTTGCCAGCTTCCATTGGCCCGCCAGACACGAAAACGGTCGGGATGTTCAGCCGTAGCGAGGCCATGAGCATGCCCGGTGTAATCTTGTCACAGTTGCTGATACAGACCAGCGCATCGGCACAGTGGGCATTGACCATATATTCCACGGAATCCGCAATCAGTTCCCGTGAGGGCAGGGAATAGAGCATCCCGCCATGCCCCATGGCGATACCGTCATCCACGGCAATGGTGTTGAATTCCCTGGCCACACCACCGGCTTCCTCCACAGCCGAAGCCACCAGAGCTCCCATGTCCTTGAGATGGACATGACCGGGCACGAACTGGGTATAGGAATTGGCAATGGCAATGATGGGTTTGCTGAAGTCCCCATCCTTCATGCCTGTCGCTCTCCAGAGCGCACGGGCCCCTGCCATGTTGCGGCCACGGGTGCTTGTATGGGAACGATAGGCAGGCATTCAGGAAACCTCTTTCAAAAAAAATATTTCAGGGCGTTCTATAGTAAGAAACGGTAACATAAAACAAAAAAATTGAAAGATATGAAAAGCATGGTGATTGCCCCCTAGCGATACAGGCCGCTGAAGGCCATATGCAGGGCACTCACGATTTTAGACAGACAGGAGCAACCATGACACAGACATCATCCATCATCCTTGGGGGCGGGTGCTTCTGGTGTGTCGAAGCCATCTTCAACGGTCTCAGGGGCATCATCTCTGCCAAACCCGGGTATGCGGGTGGTCATGTAGAGCATCCCAGCTACAAGGCTGTCTGTACCGGCAGGACCGGCCATGCCGAGGTAGTACGGGTGGTGTTCAATCCTGCTGAAATTGGTCTGGAAGATATTCTCCGGGTTTTCTTCACAACCCATGACCCGACCCAGCTGAACAGGCAGGGCAATGACGTAGGCACGCAATACCGCTCCGTCATCTTTGGTGATGAAGCCCAACAGGCCGTTGCCCGGACAGTCCGGGACGACATTGCAGCCCAGAACATCTGGGAGGCACCGCTTGTCACCTCCATTGAGGGACCTGCCCACTTCTGGGAGGCGGAAGAAAGCCATCATGATTATTTTGCCCGCAACCCGGAAACAGCCTATTGCGCCGCTGTCGTGGCTCCCAAGGTTGCCAAGGCCCGCAAGCTCTACCGGGACCGGCTGAAATAATCAGTTCTCCATCATGACAACAGTGGAGGAACGGAAAAAGGTTCCTTCACTCGTCATATTCCAGCAGCACACGGTCCGTTTCTTCATCATAGCCAAACAGATTGGCATAACGGGCCCATGATATGGCTGTATTCATTGTCTGCCGGGCATAGGTTGTGGACATGGTATCTTCCAGCTTGCGGCGGAATATATCAGCATCCATGGCATGGTTGCTCCGCTCATCCAGCGTGCTGCGGATCAGCTTCAGCAGCGGGACGGAATGGAGCAGGGCCGTCCGCATGATGTCCCGGCGCGCATCGGCATCGCCTTCCACGAAGGTACGGCCCGTGCTGGTAAGCATGATGTCTCCATCCTCCAGCTCTGCAAAATCCAGCAATTGCAGGGTTTCACCCAGCGGGAAAAGGTCATCAAGAGTCATCTGGAGTTGATTGGCCAGCTCCGGCAGGTCTGCCCGACCAGAGAGGGGCGCATGTTCCAGCGATTCCATGAGGCCGACCAGAAGTTCAATGGAAATGTCGGGCAGCACGATGAAGGAATCACTCTCATCCTGAACCTCTCCCTGATCGGGCGTGGAAAGGTCAGCCTCCGAAACACTGGGCGCCCGAAGGGTCATCAATGTATATATCTGATCCACAAAATGGCGGAAATCATCGTCCTGACGATTCCGGGGATGGGGGAAGGGCACAACAATCTCATGCGTGATACGCCCTGGCCCCGATGAGAACAGTAAAATCCTGTCACACATCAGCACGGCTTCTTCAATGGCATGAGTGGCCAGCACCATGGCTTTCAAAGGTCCCAGCCGATGTTCCTGCCACAGTTCTATCAGGTCTGTTCGCAGGTTTTCGGCGCTCAGATGATCGATATTGAGAAAAGGCTCATCAAGCAGAAGGATTTCAGGCTGCCGTGCCAGAGCACGGATCAGCGAGGCCCGTTCTGCCAGAGCATCAGAAAGCTCTCTCGGATAGGCACCTTCATATCCGTCCATATCGAGGACCTCGATGATGGCATCCGCAATTTTTTCCCGCTCTTCCCGGGGCTGACGTCTGGCCTCCAGAGCAAGAAGAACATTTTCCCGTACTGTCAGCCATGGAAAGAGAACATCATCCTGAAGGATGATGGACACCGTTTCGAGCGTCTGGGCAGTAGCTCGTCCTTCCCGCCAGAACACTTTCCCCTTTCGGGGCTGTTCCAGGCCAGCCATGATCTTCAGAAGGCTGGATTTGCCCGAGCCTGAACGTCCGACAAGCCCCAGAATTTCCCCCTCCCGAACATCCATGTTGACCTGTTCAACAATGGGAACGTCCTGATGGCGGGATTTATGTGCAAACTGTGCACAGTCGGCCAAGCGTAAGATAGCACTCATGAGCTAGATCCTATAACGGTGCGCCATGCGCTCCTGCAATGGAATGCAGATACCCCATCGGACAGACACAGCCATCAGCGTCATCAGGCACAGCAGGATGCCCTGTACACTGTAGGCGTGAGCCTGAAGAATACGCAGATGGAGCGTTTTCCTTTCCAGCAGAGCGGCCAGATAGACATTATCCCAGAAAAAAGGCAGCGCCACGACAGCTGCCTGCAGCAGAGGCGGGCAAAGCAGGGGCAGGCGGACATCCTTCCAGAATGACCACAGGGGCAAACGAAGATGATGCCCCATCACGATGAACTGACGCCCCGCAACGTCGGCTTCCCGAAGAAACGCCCAGCCAGTGATGCCCATGACCGCCAGAGCCGGCATGACATTCAGAGGAACGGGTACGGACAGTCCCAGCCAGACCATGAAAACAGGGAAAAGCGCTACCACCAGGCAGGCCTTCCGGATCCGCTTCTGCACCTGTACAGGAGCACCCAGCAGCAGGCCCCCCAGCCACCCCCAGACCCCACCAACCAGACAGACCGCTACCACAAGAGCTCCCAACGGCCCCGGTATGCCCCAGAACCCCCAGGAAAGGATCATGGTCAGCATGGTTCCGGCCCCTCCCAGCAGGCAGCGCCTCTTCCAGGAAGCGGAACGCTCCTCCAGCCTCTGTGTCTGCATCTGGTCACAGACGGCATAATGCCGACCGTATCCGCGCAGGGGCGCAATAAGACCATGCTGAACCAGCAGCACAGGCACCAGCATGAGAAGCAGTACGCCACAGGCGAACAGCTCTCCGCCTGTTTTCAGAGCCGAGAGAAGTGCTCCCCCCAACCCGGAAGGGGTATGGGAAAGAAACAGTGCAAGAACCAGCTCCCCTCCCAGAATACGGAGCCAGAAATCGGGCAGGTCCCTCAGAACGGACCGTACGAGTTCAGGGAAGGCAAACGGGATGTGAAGGCGCCAGAAACCCTGCCAGCGCCCCAGCCGCAAGGCTCTTGCCGTTTTCAGAAAACTGGACGGGATTCCTGTTTCCGCTTTCAGGGTGGCATGGACACTCCTGACCAGCAGGCTGAAGCAGCCCACCGCCACGACATCCCAGAACGGCGTCATGACCATACAGAACAGCCCGACAAGGCAAAGGGAGGGAATTTCTCCCAGTATGGCCGTCACACCAGCCAGCGCCCGACGCAGGCCAGTCGAACAGGCCGCCAAGGAGAGGAGAACACAATGCCCCGCAGCCGCCAGAAGCAGCGCCACCACTCCCTTGCCCAGGGTCCAGAACATATCATCCCATGGAGACGGGAAGACAGGGAAGGGCACCAGACCACATGCCCGCAGAAGCCCATACAGTCCCCCCAGAATCAGGACACAGCAGGAGAGACCACTTCCCTGATAAGCCAACAGCCAGTGCCTGCTTCTTTCCCCCAGTCTGGAAAGGTACGCAAAGGGCCAAGTATCCCGTCTCATGGCTGGCCCATGGCCGAATGAATCTTCATGACCGACCCCTCAAAAATCAGCCGCCGGGACTGGAAAACCGGTCAATGGCCGGTACTGCCGAAGCCCCCATGCCCTCGGTCTGTTGTATCAAGGCTGCTGCACTCCTGCCACTGCATTCTCACGACAGGCGCCAGAACCCCTTGGGCAATCCTCATCCCACGTTCGATGACAAAATCTTCCGCCCCGGCATTGATGAGGATGATGCGGATTTCTCCCCGGTAATCTTCATCAATGGTGCCGGGACTGTTGGGCACCATGATGCCGTGCTTCAGGGCCAACCCGGAGCGGGGACGTATCTGAAGCTCATGCCCCTCAGGCAGGGCAACACACAGCCCTGTCGGCACCAGTTTCCGCTCCCCCGGACGAAGTATCAGAGGCTCCTGCACCGCCGCCTGGAAGTCAACACCGGCAGCTCCGGCAGTTCCATAGGCAGGCAGCTCCAGCCCCTCGGAATGGGGGAGGCGAAGAATACGGACTTTCACGACATCGGACATGGCTTGATCCCCTCACAGCTAAAGCCAGAGGACTGTTAATCCTGTTTCTGGAAAAAAGCCACCACCCGCTCTGCAAGCTGTTCTGCCAGAGCGGGTTTGGTCATTTCTGGCCAGCTCTCCGTTCCATTCTCTGTCAGGAACAATACCTGATTTTTCTGCCCACCAAACGGATGCCGGCTCACATCATTGGCAAGAAGCCAATCACACCCCTTGCGGCGACGCTTCTGCTCCGCATGACTCTGAAGATCATCCGTCTCCGCCGCAAACCCGACAACCAGTGCCGGACGTTTTGCAACATGGGACAGCGTGGCCAGAATGTCAGGATTCTCTCTCAGGGAAAGAACAGGCGGAGCCTCTGCCGTTTTTTTCATCTTCCGGCTGCTGACAGTCTCAGGGCGCCAGTCACTGACAGCTGCCACACAGATGGCTGCATCAGCCGGAAGCTGTGCAAGGCAGGCAGCCTTCATCTCTTCTGCCGTCCTTACGTCAATCCGCTGGACAGACGGTGGAGTGGGCAGAAAGACAGGACCACTCACGAGCCGGACGTCGGCACCTCTGGCCGCCAGAGCGCCTGCAATGGCATAGCCCTGAAGCCCTGATGAATGGTTGGAAATGAAGCGGACAGGGTCAATCGGCTCTACCGTCGGGCCGGCCGTGACAATGATACGGCACCCCCTCAGGCCTGTTCCCCCCGACAGGGTTAAACGGACTGCCGCCAGAATCTCGTCCAGCTCTGCCAGACGTCCCATGCCGGTTTCACCACAGGCCACGGCACCATGCGCCGGACCAACGCATCGGACACCCCGCTGCTCCAACAGGGCAAGATTGGCCTGTGTGGCAGGATGGGACCACATGTGAGGATTCATGGCCGGTGCCAGAAGAATGGGAGCTGCCGTTGCCAGGAGAAGGGTCGTGGCCAGATCATCAGCCATGCCCTGTGCCATGCGAGCCATCAGATTGGCCGTGGCCGGGCAGACCAGCACCAGGTCGGCCGACCTGGCAAGAGCGATATGACCGATTTCACTTTCCTGCCCGGGGCGGAACAGCTCATCATGGACAGGAGCGCCACACAACACTTCCAGGGACAATGGCGTCACGAACTGCTTCGCCGCTTCCGTCATGACGGGCACGACCTCCATGCCCTCATGCCGGAGCTGCCGAGCGAGATCCAGCGCCCTGTAGGCAGCAATGCCACCTCCCAGAATGAGAATGACGCGGGCCATGCTCAAAGCCGCCAGCCAGAATGAATGGCCACGATCCCTCCCGAAAGATTCTGATAGGATACACGATCCATCCCCGCCGCCCGCATCATGCCTGCCAGTGTTTCCTGATCCGGGAACATGCGGATGCTTTCGGCAAGATACTGATAGCTCTCCGCATCACCAGCAATCATCTGCCCCATGCGGGGCAGCACCTGAAAGGACCAGAGATCATAAAGGGCCGAGAGGGCCGCCACATCCACTTTCGAAAATTCAAGGCAGAGAAAACGCCCGCCCGGCTTCAGCACACGACGGACCTCCCGCAGGACAGCATCCTTGTCCGTACAGTTGCGCAGTCCGAACGCCATGGAGACCCTGTCCATCGAAGCATCAGGAAAAGGCAGTGCCTCGGCATCAGCAACACAGACATCCATCTCCCCGATCAGCCCGGCCTTGATGGCCCGCTGACGGCCAACTTCCAGCATGGCCTCGTTGATGTCCGAAAGCACGGCATGGCCACCACCACGACGCAACCAGCCAAAAGTGATGTCTCCCGTACCGCCAGCAAGGTCGAGCAGCCTGTATCCCGGCTGCGGGGACAGCATGGTCACGAAGATGCGCTTCCAGACCCGATGGATACCGAGGGACATGGCGTCATTCATGACGTCGTATTTGCCAGCAACGCTTTCAAAAACCTGTCGGACCAGCGGTTTCTTTTCGCCCCGTGGCACATCACGGTAGCCGAAATCAATCGTATCAGCCTCAAAATCAGCTGACGAAGAAGAGGAGGTATGGGAAGAATGGTGTTCAGTCATATGCCACCGTTATCTCATTGCGGATATTTATGCCAGAACTCCCCGAAGTTGAAACCATTCTCCAGAGCATGAAGGCTTCGCTGAAGGGGCACAGCCTGTCCAGCGTGGAGGTCAACCGGCCTGACCTGCGTCTGCCTTTTCCGCCAGGTCTCTCCACAATCCTCCTCCATCAAACGATCATCCAGTTGAGACGTCGTGCCAAATATATTCTGATGGATTTCCAGCATGGCTGGACCCTTCTCATACATCTGGGCATGTCCGGCAGGCTGTTCATCGACCCTGCCCGCCAGAATCTGCCACCCCGCAAGCATGAGCATCTCGTCCTGTGGACCAGCAACGACCATCGTGTCGCCCTGGTGGATCCCAGACGTTTCGGCATGGTCTGTCTCTTCCAGACAGAACAGGAACACCAGCAGCCACAGCTTGCCCATCTGGGAGTGGAACCTCTTTCTGACCAGTTTACGGCAGAAACCCTTGCGGCAACCCTGGTCACGACACGGATGCCTATCAAGAATGCCCTGCTGGACCAGCGCCGGATTGTCGGACTGGGGAACATCTATGTCTGCGAAGCCCTGTTTCGGGCCCGCATCCATCCCGCACGGGCCGCTGACAGTCTGAGCAAGGCGGAGACAAAACGTCTCTGCAGCCTCATTGTGGAGATACTCCAGACGGCTATTGCAGCCGGAGGCTCCACATTGCGGGACTATGTGCACACTGATGGCCAGCCAGGGACTTTCCAGACCCTGCATCTTGTCTATGGCAGGGAAGGGCAACCCTGCCCAGCATGCCTAGCAAAAGGGCATTCCAGCCCCATACAGCGTATGACACAGAGCAGTCGGTCCACGTTTTTCTGTCCACACTGCCAGAAAAAGTTGCGTAAGTGACCCGTTATTGCCGCAGGATATGAAGACAGTGCTTGACGCCATGTCAGCGGAGCGGTAGAGGGGCAGACATTATTTTTTAGCGAACTATCCGCAGGAAACCTGAAGCCCATGGCAAACAACGCATCTGCCCGTAAACGCATCCGTCAGAACGAGCGCCGCCGTCTGCGCAACGCTTCCCGCCTGTCCCGTATGCGTACCTTCATCAAGAATGTTGAGAAGGCCATCCTGTCCGGCGACAAGAATGCAGCGGCAGAAGCACTTCGTGCGGCCCAGCCTGAGATGCAGCGTGCAGCTGGCAAGGGTGTGATTTCCCGCAACACGGTCAGCCGCAAGCTCTCCCGCCTCTCTGCCCGCATCAAGTCTCTTACCGCCGCTGCCTGATCGTCCGATCCAGGCAGAATGGCCCGTTTCATCAGGACCTGATGAAACGGCTTCGGGCGCGCCCACTGGGCGCGTTCTTTTTTTGCCCTCACGCAAGGCGGGGTCGTATCATGGCCCAAGCAGGCTTTCCCTTTCCTGAAGGTTAAGCTAGTGTGACAAGGCACCCAACGCCCCGGCAAAAACACTTGATTACCCCTTCTGGCGGGTTCTACCCTAGCCGAAGGCCTGCAAGACCATGAAGTACGGAGATCAGAAGTGGAAAAAGCTCAGTCCCAGGACGCTGCTATGGCCTCTTCTGAAAATTCTGCTCTCAAGGCATCTTGGCTGCGCATCTGCGATCGCCTGAAAGGTGAGGTCGGCGATGTGGAATACAGGATGTGGATCCAGCGCATTACGTTGGGCCCGCTGGATGATGATGAAATTACCCTCTACCTGCCGGAACGTTTTCTGAGAGACTGGGTCCGTGCCCAGTATGGCCAACGCCTTCAGTCCCTGTGGCGTGAAGAGAATCCAGCTGTCCAGCATGTCGAATTACGGATCGACAAGAAAGCACAGCGTGCCGCAAAAACCGGGGATGATGCTCCACAGGCTGAAGAGGGCGGGGGGGCTGCGAATCTCTCCATCAGCGCCATGGCCAATGAAGATGCAGCGGCCCTGGATCGTGAAGAGGCCGTTGCAGCCACTTCGCCCTCGATGAATGAGGTGCGGAATGATCTTGCCGTCCCGCTGGACCGCCGCTTCACGTTCGACAATTTCGTGGTCGGCAAGCCCAATGAATTCGCCTATGCCTGTGCAGGGCGTGTTGCGGATCATCCCGCCAGCCCCGGTTTCAACCCGCTCTTCCTGTACGGTGGCGTTGGTCTTGGCAAGACCCATCTCATGCACGCTATTGGCCTCAAGCTGATCAGCCGCGGGAACATCTCGGTCGCCTATATGTCTGCCGAGAAATTCATGTACCGTTTCATTGCGTCCATGCAGTCCAAATCCCAGATGGAGTTCAAGGAACAGCTCCGGTCGGTTGATGTGCTGATGATTGACGACCTCCAGTTCCTGATCGGGAAGAACAGCACGCAGGAAGAATTCTTCCATACATTCAATGCGCTGGTGGATGCAGGGCGGCAGATCATCGTCAGCGCTGACAAGAGCCCCTCTGATCTTTCCGGTCTGGAGGACAGGCTCCGCACACGGCTGGGCTGCGGTATGGTAGCGGATATTCACGCTACGACCTTCGAGCTGCGCATTTCCATTCTGGAAGCCAAGGCCAAGGCCTCTGGCACGCCTGTCCCTCCCAAGGTGCTGGAATATCTGGCCCACAAGATCACCACCAACGTGCGGGAGCTGGAAGGTGCACTGAACCGCCTCATCGCCCATGCTGATCTGGTAGGCAGACCCGTCACGCTGGAATCGACACAGGATGTCCTCAAAGACATGCTCAAAGCTCATGAGCGCCGTGTCACGATCGATGAAATCCAGCGCAAGGTGGCCGAGCATTTCAATATCCGTCTGACCGACATGTCATCAGCCCGTCGTGCCCGGGCCGTGGCCCGCCCCCGGCAGATTGCCATGTATCTGGCCAAACAGCTTACAAGCCGCAGCCTCCCGGAAATCGGCCGGAAATTCGGCAATCGGGACCATACGACTGTCATGCATGCCGTGAACCGCATTTCGGAGCTTATGGAACAGGACCCCGGTCTGGCTGAAAGCGTCGAGCTGCTGCGCCACATGCTGGAAAGCTGAAGATGGCTTTTCAAGCATGTCCTTGTTTTGCTAGAGAGACATATTACTCTTCCCGATAAGGCTTTGGGGTTGTCATGAAGTTCACAGTTGATCGCGCGCCACTTCTGCGTGCACTGTCTCACATTCAGGGTGTCGCTGAAAAACGGAACACCATCCCCATTCTCGCCAATGTGCTGATGGAGCATGATGGCGAGGTTCTGCGCCTGACAGCGACGGACATGGAGATTGCCGTCGTCGAGGAAATTCCATCAGAGGCCACACATGCCGGGTCCGTCACTGTTCCGGCTGCCGTTCTCTTCGAGATCGTCCGCAAACTGACCGATGGTGCCCTGATCGAGTTCGAACAGAAGGATGCGGAAGGGCCCCTTCACCTCAAGGCCGGGCGGTACGAGACGAGCCTGAACGTTCTGCCAGTTGATGACTTTCCGGCCATGGTAGCAGGCGATCTGCCTCATCATTTTGCCATTCAGGCAGGTGATTTGCGTCGGCTGGTCGACCGTACCCGCTTTGCCATGTCCAACGAGGAGACCCGTTATTATCTCAACGGCATCTATCTCCATATCGTACTGGTGGACAAAAAGAACCATCTCCGGGCTGTGGCGACAGATGGACACCGGCTGGCCAAAGTCGACGTTCCAGCGCCTTTCGGCGTAAAAGAAATGCCGGGCATCATCATCCCCCGCAAGACCGTAACCGAAGTTCGGAAACTGCTGGATAATGATGGAGCCTCCGTAGAGGTGGCTCTTTCAGAGACGCGCATCCAGTTCCGTATCGGTTCCATCTTGTTGACCTCCAAGCTGGTGGATGGCACTTTTCCGGAATATACCCGTGTCATTCCCCAGTCCAATTCACGCATCCTGCGTGTTACCAAGCAGGATCTTGCGGCAGCCGTAGGTCGTGTGGCGGCCATCAGCCAGGAACGTTCCCGCCCGGTAAAGCTGACCATCACGAAGAACCATCTGACCCTCTCCGCAACCAGCCCCGATCAGGGCATTGCTCAGGAGGAGCTGGATGAAAACAGCGTCACCTACGACAATGACGACATGGAGATCGGCTTCCAGGCCCGTTACCTGACGGACATCACCGACCAGATCGACGCTGAAGCCGAGTTCGCCCTTGCCGACAGTTCATCTCCGACACTGATCCGCGATACGGCCGAACCTGCGGCTCTGTACGTTCTCATGCCCATCCGGGTCTGAACGATCTCCTTGAACCTGCACCGTCTGACATTAACGGATTTTCGTAATTACAGACGGTGCGTCTGGGAGCCGTCCGCCACCCTGTCCGTCCTGACAGGGGAGAATGGCAGCGGCAAAACCAATTTTCTGGAAGCCCTTTCCCTGCTTGCCCCGGGGCGGGGGCTTCTGGGCTCACCAGCTCATATGCTGCCCCGCCACGGAACAACCCAATGGGGCGTCGCCGCCCATCTGGAGCGGGAAGGACAACAGTTCCAACTGTCTACCGGCCTGACCGAGGGGCGAGGACGCCGCATCTTTCTCCTGGACGGAGAAAGAACACGGACCATGGCAGAAATTGCCCGACTTTATTCCTGCGTCTGGCTTACTCCGCAGATGGAACGTCTCTTTCTTGAAGGTGCTGGCAGCCGTAGACGGTTTCTGGACCGGCTGACCGTCGCTCTCCTGCCGGATCATACGCAGCAGCTCATGGCACATGAGCGGTCCGTCATGAGCCGGAACCGCATCCTGCTGGAACAGCCTGATGAAACGGCCTGGCTGACCTCCCTGGAAGAATCCATAAGCCGCCACGCAGTCGCCATAACGGCAGCCCGGCTGCATCTTCTCGAAACATTGGAAGAAACCCCTTTCGGCAATGAAGCTTTCCCCCAAACCCTTCTGGAGCTGCACTGCCCCATCGCCACAGCGCTGAAAGCCAGCCCGGCTCTGGAAGTGGAAGACAAGCTCCGCCACGCCCTGCAACAGTCCCGCCTTCAGGACAAAGCCCGCAAGAGCACCTCCATCGGAGCACACAGGGCTGACATGAGCCTGCGGGACGCCATGACAGGCCGTCAGGCAGCACACTCCAGCAGTGGACAGAAGAAAATCATGCTCCTGAGCGTCATCCTCTCCCATGCCCATGCCATCAGCAGGGTCTGGGGGCAGGCTCCCGTCATCCTTCTGGATGAACCTTTGACCCATCTTGATGAACGGCGGCGGATCATCCTGATGGACAGTCTCTCTGCCCTGAAAACGACCACCATCCTGACAGGAACCGAAGCTGAACCTTTTTCTTCCATCAGAAACATTGCAGCTTTCTTTCATGTTCAGAATGGCGCACTCCATCCGGCATGAGGCGGCCAGAATATGGCCTTTTCTCACGGTTATTTCGGGATAACCCCGGTGACAGCACTGGTCAGGAAAGGCTTCTGACAGTATATTCACCCATCAAAGCTCTCAGCCAACCGGAGTAATGCGCAGGCATGTCAGAATCCCATAACCAGCCGGAAATTCAGTCTTCCGATCATGAGGAATATGGCGCCTCTTCCATCTCCGTCCTGCGGGGGCTGGATGCTGTCCGCAAGCGGCCTGGCATGTATATCGGGGATACGGATGATGGCTCCGGCCTGCATCACATGGTCTTCGAGATCATTGATAATGCCGTTGATGAGGTACAGGCAGGTTTCGCCTCCTACTGCATTCTCACTCTGAATGGGGACGGCTCTGTCACAGTCCGGGATAACGGGCGTGGTATCCCGACAGACCTGCACGAGGAAGAGGGGATCAGTGCGGCTGAAGTCGTGCTGACCAAGCTGCATGCCGGGGGCAAATTCAATCAGAATTCCTACAAGGTTTCCGGCGGTCTGCACGGTGTGGGGGCTGCGGTTGTCAATGCTCTCTCCGAGACCATGGATGTACGCATCTGGCGACAGGGCAAGGAACATGCCATTCATTTCCGGCACGGTGAGCGTGTAGCTCCCTTGGCCGTCATCGGTGATTCGGACGAAGAAAACGGAACGGAAGTCACCTTCAAGCCGAGTGCGGAGACATTCTCCAAAACTGAATTCGAATTCAGTATCCTGGAGCGCCGTGTCCGTGAGCTGGCCTTCCTGAATTCGGGTATGAAGATCATCCTGCGTGATGAGCGTCACAGTGAGCCACGGGAGGTTGTCTTCCACTATGAAGGGGGACTGACAGCGTTCGTCAAATGGCTCAACAGCTCCAAGACGCCACTGATCGATCCTCCCATCACCGGGGAGCTGCAGGATGAAACATCTGGCATCAAGGTGGAATTTGCTCTCTGCTGGAATGACAGCTTCCACGAGACCATGCTGTGCTTCACCAACAACATTCCCCAACGTGATGGTGGCACCCATCTGGCCGGTTTCAGGCAGGCCCTGACGAGGGCCGTCGGGAAATATGCCTCTCTGCTGGGCAACAAGAAAGAAACCAGCAATCTCACAGGTGAGGATATGCGGGAGGGGCTCTCCGCCGTTCTTTCCGTCAAGGTTCCCGATCCTAAATTCTCATCCCAGACAAAAGACAAGCTGGTTTCTTCCGAAGTTCAGCCTGTCGTGCACACCATCGCCGCCGACATGATCGGCCACTGGTTCGAGACGCATCCCAAGGAAGCCCGCATCATCATTGCCAAGATTGCTGATGCCGCCAGTGCGAGAGAGGCCGCCCGCCGTGCCCGGGAACTGACACGGCGCAAAGGCGTTCTGGATGTCTCATCCCTGCCGGGCAAACTGGCCGACTGCCAGGAACGCAACCCGGAAGGGGCAGAACTCTTCATTGTGGAGGGGGATTCTGCCGGCGGAACAGCAAAACAGGGACGGGACCGCCGTTTCCAGGCCATTCTGCCTTTGCGTGGCAAAATTCTCAACATTGAGCGTGCCCGCTTCGACCGGATGCTTGGCTCTGCCGAAATTGGCACCCTCATCACAGCCTTGGGCACGGGGATCGGTCATGGTCCAGCCGAGCAGGGGGGCTTCAATATTGACAAGCTCCGTTACCACAAGATTGTCATCATGACGGACGCTGACGTGGATGGCTCCCACATCCGCACCCTGCTTCTGACCTTCTTCTTCCGGCAGATGCCCCAACTCATCGAAAACGGCCATCTCTACATTGCCCAACCGCCGCTCTTCCGTGCCAAACGTGGACAAGAGGAACGCTACCTCAAGGATGAACCTGCACTGGACAGCTACCTGCTGGACAAGGCCCTGAGCAATGCATCCCTGACCTGCCATGACGGAACCGTACTGGACGGTGCGGAACTCCGTGACGTGATTGACCGTTGCAGCCGACTGGCACAGGACATGCGGGCACTTTCAGCCCGTGTCCCGCTCTGGATCATGGAGCAGGCGGCTGTCAGCGGGCTCATCAACCCTGATGCAGCGATCCGACAGAAAGCAGTCGATGGCTTCCTGGCCAGACTGGAAGCAGCATCTCCCGAAAATGAGCGGGGCTGGGAAGTTGAGGCCGACAGCCAGGGCGTCACCTGCCGTCGTTTTCTCCGTGGTGTGGGGGAACGCTACACGTTTGAAGCCACACTGCTTCGCTCCAGTGAAGCACGCCGTCTTCTCGCACAGTCCCAGTGGCTTGCTGAATTCTTCAGCAGGCCCGTGACATTGCAGCTTGACCAGAAGAATTTCGAATTTTCTGGCCCGGGCATGATGATGGAACAGATACTGGCCCAGGGGCGCCGTGGTCTGGCCATCAACCGCTTCAAGGGCCTGGGCGAAATGAATGATGAGCAGCTCTGGCACACCACGCTGGACCCGGCCACCCGGACCCTCCTGCAAGTGCAGGTTGGCGATGTCGAAGAAGCGGGGCAGGTTTTCTCCACCCTCATGGGGGATGTTGTCGAACCCCGTCGTGAGTTCATCGTGGATAACGCACTGAAGGTTGCCAATCTTGACGTCTGACACGCTTTCAATCCGCCGCTCCATCACTGGCCGCCTGCTGGCGGGCCTGACGCTGGCTTCTTCCTGTCTGCTGGCCCCGGGGGCTCTGGCAGAGCAGGCAGACGCGCCTGCACCGGCACCCTCACTGAAAAGCGCAGCCGACACCCTGCCTGCCGCACAGAACATACATCTCCGGTACGGTGTTTTCATTCATGGGTATCGTGCCTTGGGCGCTGATGCAGATTATGTCCTGCAACCTTGGGGCTACGGAGTGGAGACGCATCTTTATACCGTTGGTCTCGCCAGCTGGTTTTTGACACTGAATCTGCTGAGCAGTGCCCAGGGGCACTTCAACGGAGATAATGTTGCGCCGGTTTCCTTCAGCAACAGTGGATTTGCCCATGGCGAGGAAGAAAAAGCTCACATTGATTTTGATCTGACTGGCCCGCATGTGGCCGTCTTCCTGCCAGTAGACAAACAGCGGGAGCCATTGCCCGCTGCAGAGCTGAAGCAGTCTGTCGACATGCTCAGTTTTCTTGTTGCGCTGACACACCGGATGACGCTGAAACAGGACTGCACTTTCAGCAGACCTGTTTTCGACGGTATCCGTCTGTCCTATCTGGATGTTCATGGCCCCAGCCAGACGACCCTTCCCAAGGATCATGGGTCCTATTTTCGGGGGGACGCCCTGAAATGTGATTTCACGGGACGGCAGATTGGTGGTTTTTCCATCGGCACACGCTTCAAGGCCGCCCAGTCCAGTCCTCACAAAGGAACCGTCTGGTTTGTCCATGATCCTCAGGGCGGGTTCGTTCCAGCACGCATCGAATTCGATCACTACAAGATGGGGCAGATTCTTGTCGTTCTACAGGCAGCACCAAAAGTCTCTGCTGTCACACACACCCAGACCCGCTGAGCCTTCCCCTCATGCACCTGTCTTCATTCCATGGGAGGCCTGATCTATGAGTTCCATGACTACTGCCATCATTCTGGCTGCCGGTATGGGAACACGCATGAAGTCCCGGTATCCCAAGGCCATGCAGCGTCTGGGAAACCGCCCAATGATCTGGCATCTGATCGAAACAGCCCGGCAGGTCGTGGACCGCATTGTGGTCGTCATCGGCCCGGGAATGGATGATCTGGCCCGGCAGGTATCTCCCCACACAACTGTCATCCAGCATGAACGTCTGGGCACGGGACACGCCGCAAAAACAGGCGTGGATGGATTGGAAGAGGGACGGGCTGTCATACTTTATGCTGATAACCCACTCCTGACAGCCGATACCATGCAGCGCCTGCTGGATGCCCAGGGAGAACAGGAGAACGTACTGTCCCTGTTGGGAATGCGCCCTGCTGTGCCCGGGCATTATGGGCGGATTGTGACAGGCCCCGATGGGCAGGTGGAACGGATCGTCGAGTTCAAGGATGCTTCCGACGCCGAAAGGCACATTACACTCTGCAATGCAGGCATGATGTGTGCTGAGGTTGCGCAGCTGAAAGACTGGTTGGGCCGCATTACCCCCGAAAATGCCCAGAACGAGTATTATCTGACGGATATCGTCGCTCTCGCAGCCCGGCAAGGACGAGTAAGCTGCGTCGAGGGGACGGAGGACGAGCTGGCCGGCATCAACTCCCGGGCCGAGCTGGCAGAGGCCGAAGCACGGCTCCAACAGCGTCTGCGCCAGAAAGCATTGCAACAGGGCGCCACCCTAATTGATCCATCCAGCGTCTTTTTCGACCCTGATACCATCATTTCTGCCGATGTGGTGATCGAACCCAACGTGTTCATTGGGCCTGGCGTCACTCTCGAAGAAGGTTGCGTAATCCGTGCCTTTTCACATCTGGAAGGATGTGTTGTGAAGCAGGGCGTCGTGATTGGCCCTTATGCCCGGCTGCGTCCTGGCACTGTCTGCCATGAAGGCAGCCACGTCGGCAATTTCGTGGAACTCAAAAACACGACTCTGGGGGCCGGAAGCAAGGCAAATCATCTCAGCTATCTGGGGGACAGCCAGATAGGTGCGGGGAGCAATATTGGCGCTGGCAGCATAACCTGCAATTATGATGGCGTCTTCAAACACGGAACCGTTATTGGGGAAGGCTGCTTCATAGGGTCCAATACCATCATGGTGGCCCCCATCCAGATTGGCGATGATGCCATGACAGCGGCAGGCAGTGTCATCACGCAGGACGTTCCCGCCGAGGCCCTTGCATTCGGGCGGACACGGCAGGACAATAAGGCAGGCAAGGGGAAGGCTCTCCAGCAGGCACTGCGGAAGAAGAAGGAACAGGGCTGATGTGTGGTATTTGTGGCGTCGTCGGACACCGTCCTGCTACTCCGATCGTATTTGAAGGGCTCCGTCGGCTGGAATATCGCGGTTATGATTCTTCCGGCATTGCGACCGTGGAGCATGGTCGGCTCGCACGTTGCCGGGCTGCCGGAAAGCTGGATAATCTGGCCAAGGCTCTGGAGGAAACACCCCTTTCCGGTACCACAGGTATTGGCCATACCCGTTGGGCAACCCACGGAGCACCAACCACCAACAATGCCCACCCGCACAGGGTCGGAAAAGTGGCGATTGTTCATAACGGTATTATCGAGAATTTTTCAGACCTGAAGAAAACCCTTGAAGCCGGGGGGCGTACCTTCGAGACTGAAACGGATTCAGAAGCCGTCGCCCATCTGCTGGATGAGCATATCCAGAACGGTCTGCCTCCCAAGGAAGCTGCTTTTGCAACCATCCGTCAGCTCCAGGGTGCTTATGCCATTGCCATGATCTTTGAGGGACATGACAATCTCCTCATCGGGGCCCGTCATGGCGCTCCTCTGGCTATTGGCTACGGCGAAGGGGAGATGTTCCTCGGGTCGGACAGTCTCGCCCTGGCACCGCTCTCCAGCCAGATATCCTATCTTGAAGATGGGGACTGGTGCGTGCTGACGCGGGAGCATGTCGAGATTCTGGACGGGCAGGGCAGGGCTGTTGAGCGGCCGATCCAGACAGCCTCCCTGACAACGGGGCAGATTGGCAAGGATGGGTACCGGCATTTCATGGAGAAGGAACTCCATGAACATCCCGTAGCCATTGGCCAGACGCTCCAGCGCATCATCGACCCTGTCACACGTCGCATTGCTCTGCCAGACATGCCATTTGATGCCAGTACGCTGTCCCGTGCTACGATCACGGCCTGCGGTTCAGCTTTTTATGCTGGCATGGTCGGCCGCTACTGGCTTGAAGAGCTGGCCCGGCTGCCGGTTGATATTGATGTGGCCTCCGAGCTGCGCTACCGGAACCCGCCACAGCCTGACAAGGGGCTGGCACTGCTCATATCCCAGTCCGGTGAAACAGCCGATACACTCGGGGTGCTGAGGGAGCTCAAGACGGCAGGGCAGAGCATCGTCTCCATCCTGAACGTGGAACATTCCACCATGGGCCGGGAGAGTGATCTGGTTCTGGGCATGGTAGCCGGACCAGAAATATCAGTTGCCTCCACCAAGGCATTTACGGCCCAGCTTGCCGTGCTTGCTGCCCTGACCATCGATTTTGCCCGCCAGCGCAACCTGCTGGATGAAAAACGGGAACGGGAGCTGACAGACAACCTGCTGGACCTTCCATCCCATGCCATGGAAGTTCTGGGCCTGTTTGACCAGATACGCACCATGGCACGGGTGATTGCCCAGGCCAGGGACGTCCTCTATCTGGGACGTGGAATCTGCATGCCTGTTGCCCAGGAAGGGGCGCTGAAGCTCAAGGAAATCAGCTACATCCATGCAGAAGCCTATGCCGCTGGAGAGTTGAAACATGGTCCCATCAGCCTGATCGACCCCAGTGTTCCTGTCGTGGCGATCGCACCTTCCACCATCCTGTTTGACAAAACACTTTCCAACCTTCAGGAAGCCCGGGCCCGTGGGGGACGCATTCTTGTCTTTACTGATGAGAAGGGGGCTGAACGGCTGAAAGACATTGCAGAACACATGGTCATCCTGCCGGATGTCAGTGCCTTCGTGGCGCCCATCCTCTACACCATTCCGGTACAGATTCTGGCCTACGAAGTTGCCCTGCTGAAAGGTACGGACGTGGACCAGCCCCGCAATCTGGCCAAGTCCGTTACCGTGGAGTAACGACGACGCCCCGTTAATGCTTCAGAAAGGTGGAAAGCAGGTAATAACCCCCTGCAAGGCTTGCCTGACAGGGGTTTTGCGCTTACTCTCCGGGCAGCGTGATCAGAGGGTGAAAAAAGGGGATATCAGATGGAAATAGGGCTGGCAGCTGTACTTCTGACCCTGGTTTTCCTCCTTTTTCTCATCAGCTTCATTCCGCCCCTGGCCAAGAAGATCAACCTGCCTGAAACGGTCATCATTGCCGTATTGGGGATAGGGCTGGGGGCAGCGTCCTCTCTCGTCAACAATTCCATGGGGCTGGACCTGCTGGAAGGACCGGCAGGGGCTCTCCTGTCATTCCCCATCAGCAGTGAGGGCTTCCTGCTCATCTTCCTGCCACTCCTGGTCTTTCAGGGGGCCATGGGGATCAATGTCCGCAGTCTGACCCATGAAATCGCCACGGTGCTGCTGCTGGCCATCGTGGCTGTCATTGTCTCCACAGCGACTATTGGCTTTGCCCTCTATCCCTTTGCACAGCAGAGCCTCGTTGCTTGCCTCCTGCTGGGGGCCATCGTGGCCACGACAGATCCCTCTGCCGTGGCCAGCATTTTCCGTGAGATCGGCGCAGCGGCCCGCCTAAGCCGCCTTGTGGAAGGGGAAGCCCTGCTGAACGACGCAGCGGCCATTGCCATTTTCACCATCCTAGTATCGGCCATCACCGCCCATCACCAGATCAGTTTCAGTGAAGCCTGCATAGATTTTCTGACCAACTTTGCCGGAGCCGTCATCATCGGTGTGTCAGTCGCCCGACTGGCCCTCATCATGATTACTGCCATCAGCGGATTCCCCGCAGCTGAGATCACACTCTCCCTCGTGCTGCCCTATGGGGTTTACATCCTCTGTGACGATATCCTCGGGTTTTCCGGTGTGGTCGCCACGGCCTCTGCCGGTCTGACCATTTCGGCTTTTGGTCCATCCACCTTCCGTCCCCAGACGTGGCGCTTTCTCCGGGAATTGTGGGAGCAGATCGAGTTCTGGGCCAGTACGCTCGTCTTCATGCTAGCGGCCATGCTTGTCCCCCGTATGATGATCGGCATGACGAAGTGGGACCTTCTGCTGATCTTCATTGCCAGTCTGGCAGGGCTGATCGCCAGAGCAGCCGTCATCTTCGGCCTCCTTCCTCTCCTGATCCTCACCAGACTGTCGCCACCTGTTCCATTACGCTTCAAGACCACCATGGCCTGGGGTGGCCTGCGTGGCGCCATCACGCTGGCGCTGGCACTTGCTGTCAATGAAAACCCGCACATCAACGATTCCATCACCCATTTTGTCGGGATCGTAGCTACCGGATTTGTACTGACCACACTTCTCATCAATGGTACGACGCTACGCTCTCTGGTTCTTTTCCTGAAGCTCGACAGGCTGTCCCCCATTGATGAAGCCCTGCGAAACCAGATCATCGGTATCGGTCTCAGCCATGTGGCTCAGCGTGTGGCCCATGTGTCTGATGAACTCAGTTTTGGTGCCCGGACACGGGGCGGGGTCATCAGCCGGCTTGAACAGCGTGCCGAAAAGGAAAAAGCCAGCAACAATTTTGAGACAGCACTGACCGACAAAGATCGCGTCAACATGGCCCTGCTGACCATTGCCAACCAGGAGCGGACCCTGCTGCTGGACCTTTTCCGGGTTCAGGGAATGTCCAGCCGTCGGGTGATCGAGACCCTGCTGCGCGCTACAGAGGCCATCGTGGATGCCACCCAGCTGGAGGGACGGTATGGCTACGTCAAGACACGCCGCAAGAGTCTTCAGCCTTCCTGGCGTCTCCGCCTGGCACAGATGCTGCACAGGCGCTTTCATATTGATCGCCCGCTGACCGCCTGCATGATGGAGCGTTTTGAAACGCTGATCATTTCCCATCTGGTTTCCACATCCCTGATACGCTTTGTCCGGGAACGCATGGAACCCACTCTGGGACTCCGTATTACGGAAATCGTGTCTGAAGTGCTGGGACGGCAGCGCAAACTGCTGGATGATGCCCTGGCAACACTGAGGCTGCATTATTCCGGCTATTCAGAAGCGCTGGAGGGACGTCTGTTGCGCCAGATAGCCCTTCGTCTGGAAGATGAAGAATATGCCACTCTGGCAAAGGACAACCTCATCTCGCAGGAACTGCATCGGGAGCTTCATAAGTCGATCGAACGACAGAGGAATCGGCTGGACACGCCGTTACGCTTCAACCTGCGCAGTGGCATTGAGCAGCGTCTGAGGTCTTTCCCTGCCTTCAACGGGGTTCCAGATGCAGCCCTTCATGAACTGGCGGGCCGGGTCTTCATCTGTTTCCTCTCGCCAGGGGAGATACTGATCCGCAAAGGCGAGCGCATCCGCACGATCTATGCGCAGGTGGCAGGTCTTGTAGAAACATCCACCAGCACGGAAACCCAAGAAGTCATGCTGGGAGCAGGAGACCTGATTGGCGCCAACAGCCATATTCAGGGACAGAGAGCGCATAATACGGTCCGCTCCCTGCAATTTTCCCACATGCTGGCCATTCCAAAAGCTGATTTTGACAGGCTTCTGCAAACCTTTCCCATCGTGAAGCGTCAGATCATGAAGCGGCATGACATGAGGCTGAAGGGCTCTCTCGGAGCCAACGTGGTCATTACCAGAGAAGGCAACACCATCTCTCCAGCCCATGAAGCCGGTTTCATCATTTCGCCGATCGTGGAAAAACGCTGACTTTTTCAGCCGTGGGAAGAACCTGCCAGAAACAGGCGGCTGCCAATCCTGCTGGAGGCCATCAGGCCGAGCGTAGACAGGAAAGCAGCGCCTGAATGAAGCGACCAGAAAAGCGCATCAGGGATCTGGTGCAGCATCCCTGCCAGCTTGCCGACCATCAGGTTTCCCAGAAAAATATGCAATGTAAAGCAGGAAATCAGTGTCGTACTGTGCCGTGCAGGTGCATAACGGGAGAAGAGGGCCATTCCGATAGGAAAAGTCATCCCGCAGCCAATGTCATTGACGGTATGGAAGGCCACACCCCACCAGAGGCTGACCTGATGAGGGGCGGGGCAGACATATTCTCCTGCGATCAGGAATAACGGCCCAGCTGTCGCAATGGCGCTACCAATGATGATCTTTGTCATGTCATGTACGGGGCGGCCACGGCGGTGATCATACCAGCGCCAGAACCACAGGACCAGAAATCCCGTAATCATGCTGATGACGCTATCCAATGAAACCAGCGTACTGACGGGACACGTAATGCCCATGACAGTCAGGCGATAATGATCACTGCCCCAGAGAAGATAACCATCCATGATTTCCTGATTGGGAAGAACTCCAAGGGCAAACAGGCCTACCAGCCAGAGCAGAAAGACAATCCGTTTCTTTTCCACCACCGTGCAACCGACTGGCCGGATGTCCTTGCCAACAGCAAAGGAGGCCGTTTCTTCTGGGAGATAACGACACCCCATGAGATAACCAGCCAACCCCATCATCATCGCACAAGCTGTTGCCATGAAAGCCCAACGCCAGGCAATGGTTCCCAGAAAGGCGCAGAGAAGGGGAGAGATGATGGCCATGATCTGTATGCTCTGGCTGTAAAGCTGATAAGCATCAGAACGTCTACGGTCTTCCAACGTATATAGCGCTCCAACCTGCGCCTTCAGGCTGCCGGACAAAGCAACACCTGCCAAAAAGAGCCACAGGGCCAGAACAAAACAGCTTTCCGCCATCATGAGGGTAAAACTGACTGTCAGCAGACTGATGCCAATGACAGCAGAACGCGTCCGGCCAAGGCCGTGATCTGCCATGAAACTTCCCACAAATGGAGCTGCAAATATGACCGCCATGATGAGGCCCGAAAGACTCCCAGCTGTGGCGTCCAGACCACTGGGAGCGTACAGGCTATCATTGATGGACAGAAGGGACGGTAGGCCCAGAATATGCCGGGCCCGGTCTGTGTGCTGCAGGATGTCCTTCAGATACACCACCAATATGGAAAGCATCCCGTATTGGGCAAAGGAGAGCCAGCCTTCCGTCCAGAACAGAACCCACAAACCTTTGGGATGCCCAAGAAATTCAGTCTTCGGGTTTTTATATCTGGCTGGAAGGATATCAAATAATCTGTCAGTCATGGGTTGTCTTATAGCAGCGACAGAAATCTTGTGGGAGTTCCCTTCACAAAAGAAAATCGCATAATAAAGATTATGCAAACTCATATATGTTAAAACCAACCAGATAATCTAACGACCAGCCATACATACCAGCAAATTCAACGTATCAAACATCCATGACGCCACAATCATATGACCTCACAGAACCCAATGGCAATGTGCATCCCATGCTGCGACCATATAGTGCATTGGGCTGATCCAGCCCATACCATTACCCAGTTCTGTTCTTGGCCATCAACAGATCAGAAACTGACAGACAATTACCGGCACGAACCATTATAAAAACGATCAAACCTGTAGCCCAGAGACGTCAGCACCTCATAACCGATCGTACCCACACATTCGGCCATCGTAGCAATATCCTGCTGCGGCCCGATGAGTGTCAGCCATACACCCTCCCGGGCAACCTCATCCGGCAACTCCGTAACATCAATGGAAAGACTATCCATGGAAATCCGCCCGAGAACAGGCAGACGTCTATCTCCCCACCATAAGGCACCATCCCGGGCAAAAGAACGGAAGATGCCATCGGCATAGCCAATACCAACAGTCGCCACACGCCTGCGCCGCTCTGCACGATAGGTCAGGCCATACCCGATACTCCCCCCTGCTTCGACAATCCTGACCTGCAATATCTGAGCCTCAAGCCCAATGGCTGGCACGAGTGGGCAGCTCTCCCCATGCGGCGGAATGCCATAAAGCGCAATACCGGGGCGAACCATCTCGAAATGATAGTCAGCTCCCAGGAAAATGCCGGAAGAAGCCGCCAATGACCGAGGCACATCGGGAAAAACTGCACTCATGGCCAGAAAACGCTGAAGCTGCTCCCTGTTGGCAGGGTCATCCGGCTGGTCAGCACAGGCCAGATGGCTCATGACGAGAACCGGCTTCAACCCTCTCAGAACCTCGGCGCGAAGGTCATCTTTCGAAACCCCGAAACGGGACATGCCCGTGTCGAACTGAAGAGCCGCCGGATGATCCTGTCCCTCCCCATGACAGAAAGCCCGCCACTGCCTTACCTGCTCCAGACTGTTCAGAACCGGGATCAGACCATGCTCCACCATCGTTTCCGGCTGCCCTGTCAGGAAGCCATGCAGCACGAAAATCCTCTTGTCCGGCAGCAGTCTCCGCAGCTGGCATCCTTCCTCCGGCTGGGCCACAAAAAAGGTCTGGACCCTGTCAGCAAGACTGGAGGCAATCTCCCGCACACCCAGCCCATAAGCATCAGCCTTGACCACAGCAGCACATTCCGCACCCCGTACGCACTCCGCCAACCACGCATGGTTCCTCCTGATAGCGGCAAGATCCACCGTCAGACGGGCACTTGTCTGCTTGCAGAAATGCATCTCTCTGGCCTCTCATTCTCATGCTGTCCAAGATCAGGCGCCCTGATCTTACAGGAAATATCTTCCTTAGAAATTATTATTTAATGATAAAATCCCATACCGTTTTTTCCCTGTTTTCCGGGCTTTTCTCCCAGTTTTCAGGAAGGAAGACAAAGCCTCCCGCCAGAGGGCAGCAATTTTGTCGGTGAAAATCATGACATATGCTTGAGGCAGAGGGGTGTTCTGTATTAGAGACAGGGCACAGCATTACTGCTCTGCGGGCGCAGAGTGGTCTTTACCCTATGAACAGGGGTCAAGTTTTTTTGATTTCGCAGGGGCCTCAGGATGTTCAGTCCGATGGTCCAAACGGAGCTAGTCCAGGTTTGACCGAGGCCAATCAGAAACCCACTCCCACACTCTCCATCACCCCGAGCCGCTCCGGCATCGAGCGCCGCTATGGAGACTTCCCCAGCTTCCCCGCTGCCCTTGACTACGCAGCACAGGGGGCCAGTGGCTTCAATATCTATTCTGGACGGGGAACCCTGCTGGAAGTCCTCCCCTACAGCAAGCTGCGACAGCAGGCCCATGCCATGGCCCGCCGCCTGCTCGGCCTTGGACTGGAGCCGGGAGACAGGGTGGCCATTGTTGCGGAAAGTGACGGTGATTTCGCCCGCATTTTCTTCGGTTGCCAGTATGCCGGTCTCGTCCCCGCCCCCCTGCCCCTCCCTGTCGCTTTTGGTGGCAAGGAAGGGTACATCGAGACACTGCGTGGCATGATCACAAGTGCGGATGCCAGAGCCGTTGTCGTCCCCAAGGTCATCGGTGACTGGACAGCCGATATCGTCGCTGGTTTTTCCCTTCTCTTTGGCGGGTCCCCGGCTGAACTGACAGCCTGTGAGGAAAAGGATATTCCGCTGCCGGAAATCAGTGAGGATGCTCTCTCCTACCTCCAGTTTTCATCGGGCAGCACTCGCTTTCCCATGGGCATCAGTGTGACGCAGAAAGCCGGAATGGCCAATGCTCACGCCATTGCCCGTCATGGTCTCCAAGTCTATCCCAGCTCTGATGAGCGGGATGACCGTTGCGTCTCATGGCTGCCGCTTTATCATGACATGGGGCTTGTCGGTTTTTTCCTGACGCCCATGACCTGCCAGCTTTCTGTCGATCTCCTGCCCACACGGGAGTTTGCACGCCGTCCGCATATCTGGCTGGAGCTGATTGCCCGCAACAAGGCAACCATGTCCTACAGTCCTTCCTTTGGCTACGAGCTCTGCGCCCGCCGTGGCGCCCGGGAGGATATTGATCTTTCCTCATGGCGTGTGGCCGGTATCGGCGGTGACATGATCCGCCCGCACATCATCCACAATTTCGCCGAGACTTTTGCCAAACGTGGCTTTGATGAAAAGGCCTTCGTCGCCAGCTATGGCATGGCCGAAACAACTCTGGCCATCAGCTTTGCCCCGCTCAACACCGGGCTGCGTACAGATACGGTCGACCTCTCCATCATGGAACGGGAAGATTATGCGCAGCCGGCTGAGAAAGGTACCGATACGGCACGTGACTTCGTGCTGTGTGGCGTCTGCCTGCCCGGACATCAGATCGAAGTGCGTGACGGTTCCGGCAAAGCACTGAAGGAACGTCAAGTTGGCACCGTCCATGTCCGCGGCCCCAGCCTGATGAAAGGCTATTTCAACCGCCCGGACGAAACGGCAAAGGCCTTCTCCGGGGATGGGTGGCTGAATACTGGCGATATCGGCTACATGCTTGATAACCAGATCGTCATTACCGGGCGTGCCAAGGATCTCATCATCATCAATGCCCGAAACATCTGGCCGCAGGACCTGGAATGGGCCGCAGAGCATGAAGTCGACTCTCTCCGTTCCCGTGATGTCGCCGTCTTCTCGGTTGAAGATGGCCAGGGAGAGCGGGTTGTGGCGCTTGTCCAGTGTCGCTACACGGAAGAAGAACCCCGTAGCAGACTGAAAGAAGAACTGGTTGCCCTGTTCCGCCGTCTACATGGTATTGATGTGGATGTGGTACTGGTGCCGCCACGGTCTCTGCCCCAGACCTCATCGGGAAAGTTGACCCGGGCTCGTGCCAGGGCCATGTACCTCAACAAGGAATTCGCCTGAGAGCTGAAGAGGCCATTCCCAAATATGAGAAGGAAGGTCATGCTGGTCTTCCTTCTTCGCTTGGTCACAAAGGGACAAGACATGACAGACAGTGTTGCTGATATCTCTCACATGATTCTCCAGAAACTTCTGGAAAACCCGAAAGTGCCACGCGACATTTCCGAAGACAGTCGGATCGTGGAAGACTTGGCCTTCGACAGTCTCGCCGTCATGAATTTTGTGATGGAGATTGAGGATATGCTTGATGTCTCCGTCCCTCTCGACAAGCTTGCAGACATCCGTACCATAAAAGATCTCGCTTCCTGTCTGCATACCATCAAGGCAGAACAGGCATGAGCGCTGGCATTTTTGACAAATACGCCACTCTGAAGGGAAATTACGACTCCCTCATGGCTGCAAGCCCGAGGAATCCTTTTGGCGTCGTGATAGAGCGCCCTCTTTCCGCTACGGTCGGTATCATCGAGGGGCGGGAAACCCTTCTCTTCGGTACCAACAATTACCTTGGTCTCAGCCAATCCACCGCAGCACGGGATGCAGCCATCCATACGGCCAAAACCATGGGCGTGGGCACTACAGGCTCCCGCATTGCCAATGGTACGTTCGGACTGCATCAGCAGTTGGAAAAGGCTCTGACGTCCGTTTTCAGAAAAAAACACGCCATGGTGTTCTCGACAGGATACCAAGCCAATCTGGGGACGATTTCAGCCCTCGTGAACAAGGATGACATCCTTTTTCTCGATGCTGACAGCCATGCTTCCATCTATGATGGAGCCCGCCTTTCTGGGGCACAGGTCATCCGCTTCCGGCACAATGATCCGGCGGACCTGGAGAAGCGTGTCGCCAGAACAGCCAAAACGACCGGGGCCCGCCTGATCATCGCTGAAGGCATCTACTCCATGACGGGGAACATCGCTCCCCTCAAGGAGTTCGTCGAGGTCAAGAAGCGCCACAACATTCCCCTGATGGTAGATGAGGCCCATTCTTTTGGTGTGCTGGGCGAGCATGGCCGTGGCGTTGCAGAAATGCAGGGCTGTGAGGACGATATCGACTTTATCGTCGGAACGTTCTCCAAATCTCTCGGGACGGTCGGGGGATATTGCGTAACGGATCATGATGAAATTGATCTCATGCGCCTCTGCTCCCGCCCCTACATGTTCACAGCCTCGCTGCCACCTGAAATCATCGCAGCAACCCTGGCGGCTCTCGAGGAAATCCAGAACCGTCCTGATCTGCGCCAGAAACTGCAAGATAATGCGGCCCGACTGCATCAGGGATTCAAGTCTGTCGGACTGAACACGAGCAACTTCGTTTCCCCGGTCATTGCCGTCACGCTGGAAGATATTCCGCAGGCCATTACCTTCTGGAACGCACTCCTTGATGCCGGAGTCTATGTCAATCTCTCCCTGCCTCCGGCAACGCCGGACAACAGGCCGTTGCTGCGCTGCTCTGTCATGGCGGCACATTCTGCTGCCGAAATTGACCGGGCCGTAGAGACATTCGGCACCATCGCCAAGGAACTGAAGCTGGTCTGATCCCGCCCGACAGGCCGAAGCCCCCAAAGCAGGATCATGATTCCGCTTTGGGGGCTTTTCTTTTGATAAGCATCCCCATCAGGCCGTTGTCATGATCTCCCTGACCGGAGATGCCGGGCCCGCCAAAGAAAAAGCGGCAGGGTCCAAATAGGGTGCCTTTTCTCAAAAGCCGATACGTGGATCGTCTGTCCCGTGTGCCTCTGTATTTTCCACAGCAGGTAGCTCACCCCATCCCTGAACGTAAACGCTGCCTTGATGAGACGTGCCACGTTCAACGGCTTCCCAAAGGCTTTCACCCTTCCCCAGTCCCGTGTTGCCTTGTCTCTCGCTGAAGCCGTAAGCTGGGGAAGCAGAACGTCTCCCTGCGCAGCATAGCTCAGGGAGGCCTGCCTCCAGGCTGCTTTCAGCAGGATTTCGTATCGCTCTTCTCTTCCTGCCAGAAGGTTGTGGCTGCGTCCCTTCTTTTCCACACGCAGCTCGGCAGCGTAGGTATGGGCAAACAGATCGTGCCAGTATACGTCCGCCCTGCCCTGCTCAGGTCCCAGCAAGGCCGCCCAGCAGGATGCCGTAACCACACATTGGCTGATGGCCTGTAAAAGACGATCAGCACTTCCAGCATCACGTACCCAGACCAGACGCACCGGCTGGCAGAAGCGGGCCCATATGGTCGTATCCACTGTAAAAAGCGTACTGCGCCCGAGAAACTGCGCTATGGATAGAAAGGCAACTTTTGCCCGTATGGTCCGCCCCTCTACCTCATGTTCCATGTAATAGACATTGGGGGGAAGAAGACGATTGGCCATACGGGCCAAGGCATGTCCACCCAGACTTTCCGGCCGGTCTGTGATGACATAGAAATCAACGATCCCCTCGGGATCAACCTTGCGGAGAACCGATCCATAAAACAGGACACCGAGCGGCGGCCTGCGCAGCCGGCTGGCAACAGCCTCTGCAAACTGGGCGAGCTCTCCAGCTACGGGCGTTGTCAGCTCATTGATGAGCGTCTTCCTGATGATGTCAGACATGGACAAACCGAAAGGCCGGTCCTTCTTCCAGTTTCAGGCGGCCACCGGCAGAAACTGGAAAGACCTCACCATCCAGAACAAAATCACTGTCTGTTTCAAGCTGCATCGCCCGGGCAGTAGCGCTCGTGTAATCCTTGTGTGCCCGCAGCCATTCCGGTGCCCGCCCCCTCAGGAGGTTGAAACAGGCCTTCGGCAACGCCTCAGGAAACGCATGGACATCAAGAAAATGGAACCCGTCCCTACTGGTATCTTCATTCCAGAATGGCCAGATGCCATGAGACAGTTTTTCCAGCGCTGTCGTCATGAAAAGGAAGCTGCGCCCCTCCCTGCCTGGCACAGGCAATCCCGTTCCCTCTGCCGACCAGGAGAGCCTGTCCCCATTCATCCAGGAATGGCGGCTGCGACGGAAAAGAAGGCTCGCCATGCTGCTGAAGAGCGTAAAGAAAACAGCAAGATCATGCGGAGCAAATTTCAGGACATTCGGCGAATGAGCGATACGGACAGCTCTGGCATATCCCGTACAGCCACCAAACATGCCCAGTACCGAAGGCCGTTCTCCATCCGGCCAGGACAATCTTATGGGCGTCCTAATACAGCTTTTCAGCCCTTCAGGGCGCAACAGACGATCAATGGCGGCCTCGCCATGCAGGCCGAACCCGACATCACCGGCTATGAGATTGGTATTGCCGGAAGGCAGAATGGCCACGGACGGCAGGGGACAGTCATGATAGACAGAAGCAATCGCTGTCAGACAGGCACTGACCGTACCATCCCCCCCACTGATGGCAATCAGATCCACACCCCGGCTTTTCAGTTCAGTCAGATGCGCAGGGAGATGGCTGTCATTTAGAGCAGATACGCAGAAATCCCCCATTTTTTGCCGTGCCATTCGCACGAACTGCCCTTTGTCCTGAGCATTTTTGCGGCTGTTGGGGTTATGTATCAGGGCCGATTGTACGACATTCATCAATTTCTGCATCTATCCACCACGCATCCGCCCAGAAACATAAAAAAGCCAGGCTATTTCATACGCTGGCCGAACCCCTTTAACATGGCTATGCTAAGGGGGCCAGCAAGGAGTTTTTCTCCTGAGAGATCACCCGCCCCTTCATGGATATGGTGCAACAATGCTTTCCGACCCGTCCGCCACTGCATCTTCCCGGCGTGACCTTTCTGTCTGTCTGGCCCATATGTCAGACCCGCATCTGCCTCCCCCCACCATCGCATGGTCTGCCTTCCTCAACAAACGTCTGCTCAGCCGCATTCTCTGGGTCAGCAGACGGAAGCATGTCCTGCTGCCATCCGTCACAGCCGAGCTGCTCGAAAACATCGCCTCCCACAAGGAACTTTCTGCCCTGCTCATCAGCGGCGACATAACAAATTTCGGCACGAAGGAAGAATATCGTCAGGCGGCTGCCTGGCTGTCCACCTTGCCTCTCACTCCCGTCGTCGTACCAGGCAACCATGACTTCATGGCGCCCATTTCTTACAGGAACAGCCTGGCACAGTGGGAAACGTGGTCCGACAGTGCCTTTCCTTTTGTCCGTTTTTTCGGAAGGGTCGCCGTCATCGGGCTCAACTCCGCCCTGCCAACCCCTCCTTTTACCGCCTACGGACGCATCGACAGGAAACAGCGCCAAAAACTGGCAAGCCTGCTTGCGAAATTGGGTGAAGAAGGATACTGCCGGGTTGTCATGCTTCATCATCCCCCTCGCAAAAAGCTGCTGCCTTTCAGGAAATCCCTGATCAACACGCCAGCCCTGTCCAGCCTCCTGCGTCGCCATGGAGCAGACCTGGTCCTGCACGGACACTCTCACGATGCAACCATAACCACCGTCGAGGGGACAGACATACCCCTTCTGGGGGTCGGCGCTGCGGCCATGAACAGCCAGAATCCCGAGCGCAGGGCCTCATGGAACCATCTTACCTTTACCCCGCATGAAGAAGGATGGCAGATCAGGCTCATCCGCCGAGACCACACGGGGCACCCCTTTTCCCACATGGAATGGTTCTCCAGCATTTCGGCAAGGCAGCCTGCATGTTGATACGAAGTACCCTGCCAACACTGGATCGCTACCTGCTGAAGCAGCTGATTCCCCCCTTCACGATTGCATTGGGGACGATGCTTGTTGCCCTGCTGCTGGAGCGACTGCTGACGCTGTTCAACCATCTGGCCAGCAGCGGCAGCTCCATTGCCACACTGATCACGCTTCTCAGCGATCTCCTGCCCCATTATATGGGACTGGCGCTACCGGCTGCCCTCTGCATCGCAATCTTCATGACCGTCAACCGGATGAGCGATCACAACGAGATTGACGTGCTGTGTGCCGGCCATATTTCCCTGCTGCGCATCAGCCAGCCTTACATCAAGGTCGGGGCCATATTGGCCACCCTCAGCCTGCTCCTGTACGGCTACATTCAACCGATTGCCCGATATGACTACCGGGAAGGATTCTATTTCGCCAAACATACGGGCTGGGCACCCCACCTTCAGTCTGGCATGTTCGCCTCAACATCTTCCACCACCATGCTGACAGCAGACCGTGTCGACCATGGTGGGGCCCGTCTGAAAAACATCTTCATCCGCAATCTGAAGGATAATGGGAAAGCTGAGCTCATCACGGCTCCCAGAGGGCTGCTGACCATTTCTGAGCGGGACCAGGCCACCCAGCTCGACCTCTGGGATGGGCAGGTCATTCACGTTAACACACCAGATGTGCCTGACGACCATGCTACCGTTACCCATTTTGAACATATAGCCCGTGTCATCGAACGCAGCAAAAGCCGAAAAGCTTTTCGATCCCGTGGTGATGATGAACGGGAAATGACCACACCCGAGCTGTTCCAGGCCCTCCGCCACGGCTCCCCACGCATTTCCTACATCGTGCTCCGCTCCGAAATGGATTTCCGTCTGGCACGGGCCATCAGCATCATGTTCATTCCACTGCTTGCCATCGCTTTCGCCATCGGGCGCAAGCGTCGCCGATCCGTGGTCGGGCAGATCATGCTCGCCATCATTCTGGTCGGCTTCAATGAGGTTCTCCTTTTTGGGCACAGCATGGCCACAAATGGAAAAGCCTCCGTCTGGCTGACGATCTGGGTTCCCGAATTCCTCTTCTGCATTGGCTGCACAGCAGCCCTGCTGGCACGCTCCCAGGTCTCCTGGCGTCACAGAAAACCGGTACTCCTGAACAGGACGTCACCATGAGAGTCCTGCCCTCCAATCCCACCCTGCTTCAGGTCTTTCTCAAGCCGCTTCTGACAAAGATTCTCCTATGCTGTGGCGTGCTGACAGCCCTGCTCGAGATTCTTGCCCTGCTGGATGATGCCTCCACCATTCTGGACAGGCATCTGGGGATTAGTGGCCTGTTCCGATACATAGGCCTGCACCTGCCAACACTCATCGTTGAAATCATGCCCCTCTCGGTCATGATCGGGGGCCTGTTCACGCTGCTTCAGATGGCACTCTCCAGCGAGATTGCCGTGCTGCGGGCAGCCGGGCTCTCTACCCTCAACATGTTCCGCTACCTTCTGCCCATTCCACTCCTGCTTGGCGTCATCTGCATGGCCGTGCAACTATGGGTCATTCCCCCCTGTGAGCAGGAACTCAACCGCTGGTGGAACGAAGGCGCAACACAGGCCAATGCCACTGACGATCTACACAGCCTGTGGTTCCGCCTCGGAACAGACATCATCCATGTTGAAACCATCAGCCATGGTGGAAGAAACCTTTCCAAGGTCATCTTCTACCGTCGTCAGGCCGAGAACGGAAACCTGACCGCAGCCCAGTATTATGAAAATCTGGTCCATGAAGGAGGACACTGGGTCAACCATGGCATCGCCAGGCAGCTGACCGTTTCCAACGAACAGACACAGGTTCAGCTGAGCAGCGAACCGCCCCCTCCCACCCTGACGGCATCCCCGCAGGAGATCATCAACATGACATTGCAGGGCGTGTATTATACCCCGCATCAGTTCTGGAAAATTTTCTCGGGAAAAGTGCCATCCAATTTACCTAGGTCAAATTATCTGATGGCATTATATGCTACACTGATGCTGCCGGTGCAGATGGCGGTGATGCTTCTCATCACTCTGCCCATCACCTACATTCCGCCGCGTGCGGGATTGCGGAACCCGTTGCCGGTGTACGTGATGGCGGCTGGTCTGGGAGTGGTCATTCTACAGGGCATGATCTCGGCTCTGGGAAATTCAGGTTCCCTTCCCATATTAATCGCTATAAGTTCGGGCCAGATCGTGGCAGCCCTGTTTGGTCTGGCATGGATACTGCGGATGGAGGAAAAATGAGTACGTTCAAACAATTTTTCCAGGGCACGACTCTCATGCAGAAAGGCAGGAGTTATGATCTGGGAAAAATGAATCTTTCGCAGTTATGGGCGGCTTACCTTACCTATCCGACAATCCTGCTCTATTTTGCCCTGATTATCGGTACGGCCGTACTTAGCCTGTATCTGCGTCACAGCTGGTGGGGAGTCCTCATCCCCATTCCCGTCATTGTCGCTGTCTATCCGACAGCCTGGTACATCATCCACCGTTACATCCTGCACGGACGCTGGTTCTACCGGAACCCCATCACAGCCTCCATGTGGAAGCGTATCCATTTTGACCACCACCAGGATCCCCATCTGCTCGAAGTCCTGTTCGGCTCTCCTCTGAACACAGTTCCGACCATGATGGTCATCACCATGCCCATAGGCTGGCTGATTGGCGGCTGGGGTGGAGCTTTTTCAGCACTCTCCACAGCGCTGGTCATGACCTGCATCTATGAATTTTTCCACTGCATCCAGCATCTGGCCTACAAACCCCGCTGGCAGTGGGTGGTGTACATCAAGCAGCTCCATGTCCTGCACCATTTTCACGATGAAGATGGCAATTACGGCATCACCAACTATCTGCCAGATCGCCTGATGGGTACCTTTTACCGGGCCGCCAAGGAACGCCCCCGCAGCCCGTATGTCTTCAATCTGGGCTACACGGTCGAAGAGGCAGAGCGTTATCCTTGGGTCATGCGGCGGACAGGTGCCCCTCCCCGTGACCGGCCGGACCCTGCCCGTGCTCCCAAGAACGAAGAACTTTCCAAGAGCGCATGAACATTCCAGTCCTGATACTGGCCGGGTCGCGTGACGGCGAGCGTGACCCTCTGGCCCGCATGGGGCAGGTATCTCACAAAGCATTGCTACCCATTGCAAACAGCCCCATGATTGAGCGTGTTCTCCATACGCTTGAACAGGTTCCTGAAATCGGGCCAATATGGGTCAGTATCGAACAGCCCGGTCTATTGAGCCATTTGGGGGATCGCATCACTCTTTTGCGGTCTGCCCCCTCTCCAAGCGAAAGTGTTGCCCAGGCACTCGACGCCATCGGCACGCCCTGCCTCGTCACGACGGCAGACCATGCTCTGCTCCGCCCGGAGTGGGTCAGGGAATTCATCGAAAAGAGTCGGACAGCCAATGTCGACCTGACGGCCGGTGTCGCCTTGAAGGAGACAATCCTGCGGGACGTACCCCAGACCAAGCGGACCTACATCCGCTTGGCAGATATTCAGTTTTCAGGCTGCAATCTCTTCTGGCTGGCTACTCCACAGGCGAAAGCCGTAGTTGCGCTCTGGCAGCGTCTTCAGCGTTACCGGAAACAGCCTCTGCGCATGGCCATGATTCTGGGGCTGCCGACCATTCTGCGTACCCTTACGCGCACGCTCAGTTCCCACAGGCTTGAAGAACGCATACATGCCCTCACGGGCGCCAGAATACGACTTATCCCTCTCTCTGACGGCCGGGCTGCTGTCGATGTTGACAAACCCGCTGACGCAGCTCTCGCAGAGCAGTTGCTGAGTCACCCCTGACATTTCCCTTCATGCCGCCCCATTCTGACAACGGCATGAAGAGAAACACGATCTTACTTCAAAATCTGTCTCTTGATATTGAAGAGAAGAGGTCCCAGTCCGCGGCGTATTTTCTTGAAATCCGCCAGCGTTACATCTCCAGCGGCAGAAAGAGTATGCATGCCGTCTGGATAGTCCCTGATTTCCGGCAGATGCACTGGGACGGAATCTCCCCCGCAAATTGACGGCCTCCCCTTACCAAAGCCACTGATCCGAAGCAGACGGATGCCACCGCCGTATGTCTCCGAACAATCCTGCACTGGCAGGAACACTTCATCGCCCTCAACAAACGGCGTCCCTCCCGGACGGGCACCGCTGCGGTCAATCAGAAAATGCCCCATATCGCACCATGGGCCTGTCAGCTCTTCTGCAAGAGCAATGTGCAATGTGCTCTGCCGTGCCTGTTTAGGGGCAGGTGGTGTCCAGAACAGCCACCAGCGTCCAGCATAATGAAGTGGGGTGGCGTCAATCGCTCCAATGGGGAAGTCGAACATGGGCACACGCTGCCACTCATAGGGAAAGGATGTTGCCTTGTAGAGTGTCAGACGCCCGGACTTGTAGGCCTCCGGCAGCATGTAGGTCACTCCCTCGTGCCGGAACACATAGGGATAAGAGAGATGCCAATCCTCACTCAGGACACAGCGACGCTCCTGCAGGGCGAAGGACTCATCGTAAATGAGAACCTCAATGACACCCTTGGCCTGACTGTAATCATAATACTCAGCAAAAACATGCAAGCGTCCCCCGTCCCACAGACCAAAAGGATCTGCAAGAAACCCATCCTTTCCACAGGACGGCAGGAACGTCATGTCTATGTCGTCCAGACTGTTCTGCCGGATAACCTGCTCAAAAGGAGCATGAAGAATGGCCGAACGCCAATAGTCCATTTTAAACAGCTTCATCTCTTATCATCCTACGGATACATGCTCATAAAATCATCTTCCACCATACAGAGCTGCCCTCTCCAGTGGAAGAGCTACTGTTCCTCTGGAATGGCTGACAGCCGGAGCATCTTCCTGTACTTTTCTGCCCCGGACACGTCGCAGCTGCCATATTCAAGGATTCATGAATGCCCATCACATACGATACGGATACCGCCATCGACATCCGCTTTCATGCGGCCTGTTCCATCATCAAGGAAGCTGCGGCCCTTGCCCTGAACATGCAGCCTGCCCCCGGTAAGCCAGCCGCTGATCTCAAGGGCCATCAGGACTACGTGACTGAAGCAGACAGGACCGTGGAACAGTTTGTCACGGCCCGTCTGGGAGCCCTCTTCCCCGAGGATGCCTTTCTGGGAGAAGAGCATGGCGGCAGCTCATCCGGGCTCTTCCGATGGGTCATAGACCCTATTGATGGCACATCCAATTATGCCAGAGGCCGTAATCGCTGGTGCATTTCTCTAGGCCTCATGCACCGGAATGTCCCGGTGGCAGGTATCATAGAAGCTCCAGCCATCCGGGAAAGCTTTACGGCAAGAAAGGGAAAAGGCGCCTTCCTCAATGGAGCCCCCATCAAGGCATCAACAACCGACAAGATGAATGAAGCCATGGTGGAAATTGGCTGGTCACCCTACGTCCCCGAAGGCTGGTACCCCGAAAAGATGCAGGCCCTTTTGCACAAGGGGGTCATGCCACGGTCGCTGGGGTCTGGCGCCCTCGCTCTGGCTGACGTTGCCTGTGGTCGCTCGGATGGTTATCACGAATACGTCATCTTCCTCTGGGATGTTGCTGCGGCCTTGGTCCTTCTTGATGAAGCTGGAGCCCGCGTGTCACCTTTCCTGAAAATGGGCGGCCTGACGCAGCGTACGACCATCCTCGCCTGTGCCCCGCTGGTTGCGGCAACCCTCTCGAAGACACTAGGCGTTACACTAGATTAAGTTTATAGTTCCAACGTGCATCCGTTTTCAGCCTACAGAGAGGTTTCCGATGTCCAAGTCATTTTCCTACATCTCACGGACTGTTTCCATTGCTGCGGGTGTTGGCATGCTCGCCATGAGCGCCTGCGCCGGTGACGCAGCCGCTGCCAAGATTTCCAAACAGCAGGTTCTCGTAAACAAGGCTACATTCGCCGTGCAGTCCGCTCTGCTTGACTCCAAAGTCAAGGAAAAGACGGCCCATGTACTTGGCGAGACAAAAGCCGTCGTGATCTGTCCCGACGTCACGAAGATGTCTCTCATCGTTGGTGGTACCGGTGGGCGTTGCGTCCTGCTGGCCCGTGGTGCCAACAATTCCTGGTCTGACCCGGCTTTCTATAACCTGAGCGCAGGCTCCTTTGGTCTTCAGGCTGGTTATCAGCACAGCCAGCTTTTCTTCTTCATCACGTCCCAGAAAGCACTCCTGAACCTGATGGATCACGAGTTCAGCTTTGACGCCAGTGCCGATGCTGCTTTTGGCAATGACAGCAGCAGCACACAGAACACCCCCAAGGAAGTCTATGCCATGCAGAAGATGAAGGGGGTTTTTGCTGGTGTGTCCCTCGGCAGCAGCAAGCTGAAACCCGATAGTGAGGCGAACCGTTCCTATTACCATCAGGTCGTCGGGCCGGAAGACATCGTCGTGCGGATGCAGGTCAACAACAAGTCAGCCGATGCGCTGCGTCGTGTCGTCATGAAGGCCTTCAACCAGTAAGATTGAGGCAGATCATACGGTCTTCTCACAGATGGGGCATTATCCAGAAGTGGATAATGCCCCTTCTTCTTTTCAGGTATCCCGCTGCACAGGAAAAATTACTGGGCTGCCGCTTTTTTCATACGGCGATAGGCACGGACGTTATCCGTCTGTTCGGCAAGGGTATGGGCAAAATTATGCCCCCCATGTCCTGTTGCGACAAAATACAGCGCATTACCCGAAGCGGGATGAGCTGCTGCCTCCAACGACTCACGACCAGGCGAACAGATAGGCCCCGGAGGCAGACCCGGATGAAGATAACTGTTGTAGGGGCTTTCTGTCTGCAGGTCCTCATGCGTCAAGGGGCGAGGCAGCACCCCATCTCCATCGCTCAACCCATAAATGACAGTCGGATCTGTCTGAAGCTTCATTCCCTGTTTCAGACGGTTCAGGAAGACCCGGGCGATCTGTGGTCTCTCCTCTGCCAAAGACGTCTCCCTTTCCACGAGCGAAGCCAGAATCAGCAGCTGTTCTGGTGTGGTTATGACACCCTGCAAGGCTGCTTGATCCCGCTGATCCCAGATCGCCTGAAGCGTCTTACCCATCAATTCTGTCATGTGATGCAGAAGTGCCTGTCGCTCCATGCCCCAGACATAAAAGAACGTCTGAGGTGCCACCTGCCCCTCCCCTATGGTGGGAAGGTCTCCTTGCAACGCAGGTGCCTGCATCAGTAATGTCCTGATGCGCTTTGCTGTCAGGCCCTCCGCTACGGTCAAACTGTGCGTGACAGGATGCCCATGACGGAGAATCTCAAGACTGTGAGCCATGGACACCCGCTCTGGAAACTTCAGTTCCGCTGCATGAATCGCTCCCTGTGAGCGGGTGGCATACATGGCTACCTTGAAGAACAGGGAAGACACACCACCCCGTGCCAGAATCCCATTTTCCTGAAGGGCTTCAATGACCCGACCAGTGCCACCCTTTGGGATGACAACCACACGCTCTGTCTGTAAAGGCCCCGGGTCTGTGTAATGGCCATACCCGGCGAAAACGGTTCCACCAGCAGCGGCCAGCAGCAAAGCAAAGACCCGTCCTTTTGTCAGGAGACGGAAACGCTTCCTGGCCCTGCTTCCACTCTCTTCTTCAGGCCCCTGTTTTCTGGAAGTGTCTGATGCAGGTTCCTGTGCCATCGTTTCAGTCTCCAGCGTCGAAAATCTGCATCAGACAGTCAGATCAGCCCCTGAACCGCTTCAGAACAAGGCTGGCGTTGGTCCCACCAAAGCCAAAGCTGTTGGAAAGAGCAACATCCACCTGCTGCTCTTTCGCCTTGTGAGGGATACGGTCCATGGCGCTCTCACTGGACGGCTCATCCAGATTGAGCGTAGGAGGCAGGATACCATCACGCATGGCCTGAAGGCAGAAAATGGCCTCCACGGCGCCAGCGGCACCCAGCAGATGCCCGATCGCCGACTTTGTGGACGACATGCTCGTACCAGCAGCTGCATCACCAAACAGGCGCTCTACAGCCCCGAGTTCCAGATCATCCGCCATTGTGGAGGTCCCATGAGCATTGACATAGCCAATCTCGGCAGGGCTGACCCGGGCATCCTTCAGGGCAGCCTGCATGGCACGGAAGGCCCCTTCATGATTCTCCGCCGGAGCGGTGATGTGATAGGCATCCCCCGAAAGACCATACCCAACGACTTCGCCATAAATCTTGGCACCACGACGCTTTGCATGTTCGTACTCTTCCAGCACGACCACGCCGGCACCCTCACCCATGACAAACCCGTCACGCTGCCTGTCCCACGGGCGGGATGCTGTTGTCGGACTGTCATTGAAACTGGTCGAAAGGGCGCGGGCTGAACAGAAACCGGCAATACCGAGCTCGCAGATGGCCGACTCTGCGCCACCAGCAACCATTACCTTCGCATCGCCATGCTGGATCAGACGGGACGCATCACCGATCGCATGGGTACCGGACGCACAAGCGGTCACCACGGCATGATTCGGCCCCTTGAAACCATAACGGATGGACAAATGCCCCGCCGTGAGATTGATCAGCGATGAAGGAATGAAGAAAGGAGAAAGACGACGTGCCTTGCCTGCTGCCACAGCCAGCGAGTTGTCGTAGATCGTTTTCAGGCCGCCAATGCCAGAACCGATCATGACACCTGTTGCACAACGATCTTCCTCTGATTCCGGCTTCCAGCCTGAATCTTCCACAGCCTGGATACCCGCTGCCAGACCAAGATGGATGAACCGGTCCATCTTTTTCTGTTCCTTGACAGGCACCCAGTCGGAAAGGGTAAGTCCACCCTCTTCCGTTGGTCCGGCTGGAACTTCGCCTGCAATTCTCGCCGGAAGATCAGAAGCATCAAACTGTGTGATCGGACCAATGCCGGATTGAGAGTTGATAAGGCGCTTCCATGTCAGTTCTGCACCAACAGCCAACGGGCTGACTACGCCTATTCCCGTAACGACCACACGTTTTCTGTCCGTTCCAGAGCCGCTCATCGCCGCCTTACCTCACAATTCGTAAATACGCATAAAGCGAAACGGACTTGCTCCGCTTCGCTCTTTCAGAACGGAGCGGACTGATCCCCGACCAGCCCGTCCCGTCATCCAATCCCTACACCGGGAATCAGGCAGCTTTCTGCTTGGTGATATACTCGATGGCATCATTCACAGTAGCAATCTTCTCGGCGGCATCTTCCGGAATCTCGACGGAGAATGCTTCCTCGAAAGCCATGACCAGCTCGACCGTGTCCAGACTGTCAGCGCCCAGATCGTCGATGAAGGAAGCATCCGGCTTCACCTGGCTTTCTTCGACGCCCAAATGCTCGACGACGATCTTCTTCACCTTGTCAGCGATTTCGTTGCTCATCTGCCTTAAATCCTTGCTACCCCTACCGGGTGTTTCTAAGAAAAAAACCTGCCTGCCTGTCAGCTTCGGGACATCGGAATGCCCGGCAATGAAGCCATACTCTGAGCCTTTGCCAGGCCAAGCAGGCCGCGCTTAGCATGTTTTCCTGCAAACGCCAACTTTTTCAGACCATGGCCATCCCACCATTAACATGAAGCGTCGTGCCCGTCACCCATGCGGCCTCGTCCGAAGCAAGATAGACAACGGCTGCAGCAACATCCTCCGGGCGCCCCATACGGCCAAGCGGAATGTTACCCAGCAGCTTCTCCCGTACAGCTTCCGGCAGAACATCGGTCATCGCAGTCTCCACGAAGCCCGGTGCCACAACATTGACCGTCACACCACGGCGGCCTGCTTCCTGGGCCAGAGACTTGCTCATGCCCACCAGACCGGCCTTTGCAGCTGCATAATTGGCCTGCCCCGGATTGCCCGTTGTCCCCACAATGGAAGAAATGGAGATGATACGCCCGGTACGGCGCCGCTGCATCCCTTTCAGCGCAGCACGGGCCAGACGGAACGGACTTTCCAGATCGACTTTGAGCACCTGTGCCCAATCATCATCCTTCATCCGCACGGCCAACGTATCCCGTGTCAGCCCCGCATTGTTGACAAGAATATCCAGAGGCTGCCCTGCCACTTCCTCTGCACGGGCCACCAGAGCATCGGCCTGTGCATCATCCGACAGATTGGCCGTGACGACATGCACACGCTCACCACCCAGAGCCGCTGCCATATCCTGGAGGGCTCCCTCCCGTGTTCCGCTCAGCACGACAGTCGCACCACACTCATGCAGCTGACGGGCAATGGCCGCACCAATACCACCAGAAGCGCCGGTCACCAGAGCCAGCTTACCAGAAAGAGAAAACATCAGGACTACCCCCTTACAGGCTTTTCAGCATTGTTTCGATCTCTGCTGGAGTTCCAGCATGATCAGCCGCCAGATCAGGCACGATGCGACGCGCCAGCCCTGTCAGCACCTTCCCGGCACCCAGCTCATGCTGGCAGGTAACATCCTTGCCCGGCATGGAAAGTACAGTCTCCCGCCAGCGCACACGCCCGGTGATCTGCTGGCCCAGCAAGGTACGGATGTCATCAGGCTGAGAGACTGGTTCTGCCGTCACGTTGGCAATGACAGGAATGGCGGCAGGCCGGAACGCTGCCCCTGCCAGAGCCTCTTCCATCTCGGCGGCAGCCGGTGCCATCAGAGAAGAATGGAACGGGGCTGATACGGGCAGCTTCACCACACGGCGGATGCCTCTGTCCTTTGCCGCTGCCATGGCACGGTCCACCGCTGCCATATGCCCCGAAATGACGATCTGCCCACCACCATTGTCATTGGCGATTTCCAGAACATCACCTTCCGCACAGTCTGCACAGATCTCCTGCGCCACATCCGGCTCAACACCCAGAATGGCCGCCATGCCTCCCTGCCCTGCAGGCACGGCACGCTGCATCGCCTGGCCCCGCAGGCGGAGAAGGCGGGCACCCTCGGCAATCCCCATGACACCAGCTGCTGTCAGGGCAGCATATTCTCCCAGGGAATGGCCTGCCAGAAGCGTGGCTTTCTCTTTCAGGGCAAAGCCCCCTTCATGTTCCAGCACCCGCACGGTCGCCATGGAAACTGCAAAAAGAGCCGGCTGGGTGTTCTCCGTTGCCGTCAGCTCGGCGGGATCCCCCTCAAAAATCAGCCGGGAAAGATTGGCCCCAAGAGCTTCATCCACCTCTTCAAACACGGCACGGGCAACAGGGAATGCCTTGTACAACTCCAGCCCCATCCCGACAGACTGGCTGCCCTGACCAGGAAACACAAACGCATGACGAGCCATGCAAACACCTCCAGCTTTCAGTTTATCAACGGTGATGACAAAAGAACGTCAGCGGGGAATCAACCGCCCGCGCTGCCATGATTCCGCAGCGTCTCCGGGGCCCATTCCATCAATGCTTACGGCGTAGTCAAGAGCGCTCATAACCTTGTTGCTCAGCATCATGATGGACAGCTCATCCAGCATGTCTTCATCCACCTCCGCACGAAGCCCCTTGCGCAGAACAAGCCGGGCCGTCTGCACCTCGCCAGCAAGCAGGTCTCCATCAGGAAGACCCTCCAGCATCTCGACATGGAAAACGGCATGAGGCTGCCAGACAGCGACCAGAGGACAATCCCCTGCCTCTTCCACCTGCTTCAACCGCGGGAAGACCTCTTCCGGCGCAACAACTTCAAGAGGGAGCTCCTTGAGGGCAGGACGCTGCTCAAAAGCTTTCTCCACAAACGGGCGTGCCTCGGCCGTGGTAAGAAGGGAGGTAAAGTCTGCAGCCTTCCAGCCAGCACCCTTCCCTGATTTTTTAAGGGCGGAAAACTGAAGTTCAGGATGATACAGGCTACCAATGGCTTCATGCCCATGAGACAGAATGACCTCATCCTGCGGGAACCATGCCGACACGAGAATATCGACCTCGCCATCGTCCAAAGCCTGTAAACGTTCATCCCGGCTCAGATCAGCATAGGCGACTTCCTCACCATTCGCCTCGATGACACGGGCCACGCCACTGGCACAGGCGGCATGCAACGCCGTGTAAAGATGACCAATAGTGAGATATGACATGAAACAGCCCCGCATGATGAAGAAACAGACCCGGGATAGCCATAGCCCGGCCGTTTGTGAAGCCCCGCCCCCATTTTTCCCTCAGGCAGGGGCTGGCTTCGCAGGACGATGGTCTGCTCCTGTTACCATATCTTGACCCGCTGCTCCGGCGGCAGATACAGCCTGTCTCCCGCTTTCACACCGAACACCTGATACCAGAGATCGATATTGTGAACCGGCATGTTCACCCGGCTGGCAGCTGGAGCATGCTCGTTGGAAAGAACCTGCCGTTTCAGGGCATCTGGCCTGTCCTTCTCACGCCAGACCTGCGCCCAGCCAAGAAACACTCTCTGGTCTCCCGTCCAGCCATGAAGAGGTGCCTCCGTCCGACCATGAAGGCTGTCATGATAGGCCTGCACCGCCAGATTCAGCCCCCCAAGGTCAGCAATATTCTCCCCCATGGTCATCCTGCCATTCACATGCAGGCCGGGAAAAACTTCCTCGGCATCATACTGGGCCCCGAGTCTTTTCGCTCTTTCCTCAAAAGCCTGGGAAGACCGGCTGCTCCACCAGTCATGCAGGCGACCATGCTCATCATAATGACGGCCCTGATCATCAAAACCATGGCTCATCTCATGACCAATGACCCCGCCAATGCCGCCATAATTGACGGCCATATCACCCGTGGGGTCAAAGAATGGCGGCTGGAGAATGGCCGCAGGGAAAACGATCTCGTTCTTTACCGGGTCATTATAGGCATTCACTGTCTGAGGCGTCATGTCCCATTCGTCCCGGTCCACGGGACGGTCGAGCTGGTCCAGACGATGATGCCAGTTGAAAGCGATGCCACGTGAGGCATTGCCATAGACATCGCCCGGGCGAATATCCAGTGCGGAGTAATCCCACCATTTGTGGGGATAGCCCACCTGCATGGCAAAATGATCCAGCTTGACGAGCGCCGCCTGACGGGTCGGAGCATCCATCCATTCATTATGCTCCAGCCGCCAGCGGAAGGCCTTCTTCAGCTCCTGGACCAGCCCGGTGATCCGATCCTTCGCCTCAGGCGGGAAATAATGTTCTACATAGAGGCGCCCCAGCGCCCAGCCCATGGCCGTATTCGTAGCACGGACAGCACGCTTCCAGCGGTCGGGCTGGCGCTTCATGCCCATCAGAATCCGACCATTGAAATCAAAAGACGCATCTGAAAACTCACGAGAGAGATATGGCGCTGCATTGTCGGCCAGATGAAAAGACAGCCAGGCCTTGACCGTCCTCCTGTCAGCCCCGGCAATGATCCGGGCCATCTCCGCAATGGATTCCGGTTCACGCACATCGATCACACGCTCCATCAGACCTGCCTCTGGCACCCCCATGGTCCGCAGGTAAGTGACCCAATCCACATCGGGCGCCAGACCAACCAGCTCTTTTACCATCATCGGATTGAACATCTTCACGGGGTCCCGTGTCTGATCACGGGGAGTTTCCACCTTCGCCAGTGCCGTTTCCAGAGCCACAACAGCTGAGGCGTCATTGTCCGGATCAGGCCAGTCCAGCAGTTCCAACATTCTGGCAACATGAGCCCGGTAGGCATTTTTCTGCGGGGCCAGGGCAGGATTGCTGTAATAGCTGATGTCAGGCAGCCCAAGACCCCCACTGATGCCAATACTCATGCCCTGATCCAGCATCAGCATGTACTGTGTCGGATCCTTCTGGTTCTGTTCAATATCCAGAGCAAAAGGGCTGTACATGAGGGAGCTGGCCGAAAGACCGAACAGACGGGCCAAGGATGCCCTGTCATTCATGTCCCGTATCTGGCCCAGCTCCACCTCAAGCGGATCGCCACCTTTGGCATCAACAGTCTTCTGATCGAGAAAGCTGCTATAAAAGGTTGCCAGCTTGCTGCGTTCGTCTCCCACCTCCGCATACGGTAGCAAGGCCTCCAGAAGCGCTTTCTGCCTTACCTGAGACAGTTCAGCGAGAATATGGAAAGGCCCGTAACTGCTCATGTCGTCAGGAATCTTCAGCTGACCGATATAATGGCCGTTGGCATAGGTAAAGAAATCCTGCCCTGGCGGAGTGGCCGGATCCATTCCTGCCTGATCAAACCCCCAGCCATTCCTGTAGGCCTGAGGCGTCTGGGTCTGTGCGTGGCCAGCTGCCCCTGCGGCAAGCCCGGCCCCGATCACCATGAGCATGCTGCACTGTTTCAGGACGGTACGGAATGATGGAATTTTCATGAAAACATCCATTGTTGAAAAAAGGGTATGAAACAGCTCAGGCCTGCTGAAGCTGACGGGCGAACGACCTCTGCTTCCAAGAGATCAGGGCATGCATCCCCTTCGCAAGCCACCGCTGCATGCGGGAATGGGGTGTCAGGCCCGATGTCTTCAAAATCATGGCCGTGACACGGTCCAGATGCTTCTGCTGGTAGAAGGACAGGGCCCGGGCCATGTAGGCAGCAATACAGTTCTTGTGATCATAAAAACGGAATTTCTCACTGTTCGTGATGTAAAAGGCTGTTGCAAGTTCGTCATCCTCACTTTCCATCACACGGCTCAGGGCAATCCGCAGACGGAACCAGCGCCCCAGCTTCTCACGTTCCAGATAACGATGCATGTTGTCATAAAACAGTTTGAAATGACGGTATTCATCAGCAGCGATCTGCTTGCAGACTGCCTTCAGAACGGGCTCATCCGTAGCGTCAGCCAGTGCCGTATAGAAAGAGGATGTTCCCGTTTCCACCATGCAGCGGGCAATCAGCTCCCCCGTACGAGACCCCCTGATGGATGAGGACACGTCCGTATCTATCCTGTAAGCGTCCCGATATCGCTCAAAAGCTTTGGCGTAATCCCAGTCCGGGTCTGCCAGCATGGCCCATTTCCCAAGGGCATCTCCATGCTGGACCTCTTCTTCCGCCCAGTTCTGTGCGGCATCCCGGAAACCGGAATCGTCATGGAAAACATTCCTGAGGTAACAGGTATAGTCCCGTGCATTCCGCTCCACCACAGAAGCTGCCTTCACGAGGGCAAGGATATCAGGGTTCACCTTCGTCGCGTCAAAGGCGGCCCAGTCCATCTGATCAATCTGCCAATGTTTCATAAAGACACCCTGCATTTTCCGAAATGACGTTAACCCTTCATGCATCTATCATACTTTTCGGATGGCATAGCGTCCATCTTTTGGGTAGGTGTATGCAGCCAACTCTGGAGACAAAAGCTAGATGACTGAACAGACCTGCCCCTCGCCTCAGAAGGTCACGCTCCGGCACGACTGGGCTCGCGAAGAAGCAGAAGCCCTTCTTGCGCTGCCCTTCCCGGAGCTGATCTTTCAGGCACAGCTGGCACACCGGCAATTTTTTGACCCCACAAAGGTACAGATATCAACCCTGCTCTCCATAAAGAGCGGCGGTTGCCCGGAAGACTGCTCCTACTGTCCGCAGAGCGCCCACCACGACAAGCGCATGGCCGCTGAAAAGCTCATGCCGCTGGAGCGTGTCATCGCCGATGCCAGACGCTCGAAGGAAGCCGGTGCCGGGCGGTTCTGCATGGGCGCTGCATGGCGTGCCCCGAAGGACCGTGACCTGGATGCTGTCTGCCGCATGGTTGAGGAGGTCAAGGCTCTCGGACTGGAGACCTGCCTGACCATAGGGATGCTCACGCCCAGCCAGTCTGCCCGCCTGAAAGAGGCCGGTCTGGACTATTACAATCATAATCTTGATACGTCAGAAGATTTCTACGGCAAGATCATCACCACACGGACCTATCAGGAACGTCTGGATACTCTGGCCAATGTGCGTGATGCCGGCATCAAGGTCTGCTGCGGCGGGATCATCGGCATGGGTGAAGACACGCAGGACCGTGCCGGCCTGCTGACGACACTGGCCAATCTGCCGACCCACCCGGAAAGTGTTCCCATCAACCTGCTCGTCCGCGTGGAGGGCACTCCGCTGGCTGATGAAGAGGCCGTGGATCCGATCACCTTCGCCCGCGTGATCGCAACAGCCCGCATCATGATGCCAGCCAGTCACGTCCGTCTGGCAGCGGGACGTGAAAACATGTCTGAATCAACACATGCACTCTGTTTTCTGGCAGGAGCCAACTCCATTTTCTGGGGGGAAAAGCTGCTCACGACGCCCAATCCGGCACAGAACAGGGACACAGAGCTTCTGGCCATGCTGGGCATGAGCCCCATGATGCAGAAAACGGCAACAGCCTGATCTGACCCCACCATGGATGCGCTCCAGAACGGTTTCTGGCGCGCATCCACCTGACCAGACAGGCAGCGAGCTTACAGGCTGCTCTGCTGCTTCCGGGCACTATCCCTGAAACGCTGCATGACACGCCCAGCAGCCTGCTCCTTCCCCATGGCACGAAGAGCTTTGGCCTCCAGCAGCAGAGCCCGACGCATGGCTTCGTAATCCATGTCTTCCCTGCGTATTTTCACCAGCCCCTCGGCAGACTCTGCCGCTGGCTGCCAATCCCTGTTCAGGATCAGACGCAGGGTAAGAAGTTCTTTCAGGTTGGCCTGGTCCTTGTCATTCCTGCTGGGAGCAAGAGCGGTGATGGCCTCCTCCAGCCCAGCCCGATCAAACTGCGCAGCTGCTGCCAGACCACCCAACGCATAAGCGCTGAAACGTATCCGATCATCCGGACTGGTCCTGGCCAGCTTCGCCTCATCACCCGCATGCTGCCAATATGTCTGGGCATAAAAGACAGATGCCCGTACGAGATGCAGATCAGCCTGCCGTCCGCCAGTCCAGCCCCTCACCATCAATGCTTCAGACACCCGGCGTAATGTCTCCAGACTCGCCTGATAGTCTTTCAGACGCAGCTCGCTGGTAGCCAGGTTGAAACCGGCATCATGGATGGCCTGAACATCATCAATCAGAAACGCCCGCTCCAGAGCATCTGCGTAATGCTGCCTCGCCTGTTGGATATAGCCAAGACTGAACACACTGTCGGCAGCATCCATTCTTGTGGCGTAGTGCTGGTCTTCCCACTCACCGGGACCGCTGGAACAACCTGAGAGAAGCCCGGCGGAGAGGGAAAGAGAGATGATGACATTGCAAAATTTCATGGTCTCACCTCACGGGCCGGGAGCCTGCGGTCAGGCCGGTGCCTGTTTTTGCCGCCACCACCGCCCAGCAACCACAAACCCCGCAGCTGATCACTCAGCTTGCGCAGGCTGTCTGCCGTAGCCTCAGCTTCAGCCAGAACGGCGGGAAGCTGCTCCGTGGCATCAGCCACATTACGGACGCTCCGCTGCACTTCCGGGCCGGAATCTTTCAACCCCTTGGTCAGGCCGTGCACATTCTGCATCACGCCATTGGCTTCATTCAGCGTAATCTGCAACTTCTGTTCCAGTGGCTGCACAGCCTCAATGGCCTTGTTCAATGAAACCAGGATCGTATTTACACGCTGGGCCGTTTCCTCATTGGTCAGCAGGGCACCAGCTGTCCCCTTACCTGCATGAAGGTCCACCATGATGTCCTTGGCCTGCTTCGTGATCTCTTCCACATTATCCATGGCAGGAAGCAATCTGGCCCGCAGATCTATCAGGGTCTGGACAATCATGTCCGCAGGGTTGGGTTCCACGCTGGTATTCAACACGGCATAATCCCAGTTGAGCGGCTCTCCCTGCCCACGGGTGATTTCAATATACCCCGCACCCGCCACGACAAGGCGACGTTTGATGGTAGCAATGCTGTCACTGCGAATATAGCGCTCGAAATGGGGTTCGATCGTTCCTTCCGCATACATACGGCCTGATTCATTGAGGTCCAGCCGCCGGATTTCCCCTACACGGACCCCCATGACTTCAATGTCATTATTGACAGCCAACCCCGCCACACCACTTTCCGGCAGCACGAAATGGAGACGCCCTGCCGGTGTCAGCCACTGCTTGAGAAAACCGGCCTCGACCAGAACAGCTGTCAGGATGACAAGAGCCAGCAGAACAAGCAGCCCGACCCACTCATCCACGAAAGAGCTCCTGAACAGAGGAGCTGCCAGACCGGAACGCCGACGTAAACGTAAAGGACGCATCACATATCTCTCACTTTACGAGACCATTACTACCGAGGCGAAAACGCTGCATGCCGGGCCCGGCATAACCAGCCCAGGCGGAGCGCTCCGAACCGATCCACACGACCGCACAGCCCCGCTCCCGTGCAGCTGTCAGTTCTGTCAGAAAAGCATTGTACAGCTCGACCGGTCCCCCAAGACTGATAGGATTTTCCAACAGAAGCAAGGACGGCCTGTTCATGAAGGTTCGCACATATTCCGAGCGTTTCCTGTCCAGCGGGGAGAGTTTTTCAGGCAGCTGCGTTGGCAGGCCGGGCATGCCGAATGACTGGGCCAGCTGGACGGCCTCCACCACCAGTCTGTCATAAGAGGCACGACTGTGATGCAGGCTAGGCCAGAGAATGTTCATATGCATCTCGTACAGGTCAATCCAGCCACTGTCCTCGGTAATGCGACCGATACGCCCCCGCAGTGCCTGCGCCCGTCTTTCATCCAGCTCCGCCCAGTTCAGCCCCATGCAGCTGACCGTTCCCTGTCCCCTGCCTGTCCTCGCATCCTGCTTGACGGGCAGAAGCCCTGCGCAGAAATCCGTAAACTGCGACGCCCTGAAACTGTCACGACACTCCACGAACACACATTCACCGGGTGCCAGTGCCAGATTGTATTTTACTGAAGGCAACCCTGTGGAATCAGACACCGGAACAGCATCATCCAGCTTCAGGACAAAACCATAATCCCCTTCTGAAAGAGTTGTGCCTTCCACCGTCAGAAGCTCCCCAGAATGACGTCGATCACCACATTGATGACCAGAATGGACATGATGCCACGCGCAAAGCCCCGTGGCATGAAGGTTGTCAGATTGTCCTCTGCCGTCACATCCATGCCAGACAGACAGCAGCACAGACCGACACAGGCCCCGCTCAGAAGAAATTTCAGAGGAATCCCGATATAATCACCCGGCTGCATGCTGTTGATCACATCGAAAATGAAAGACCAGATGGATGACGTGACGATCCCTTTCATCCAGCAGGCCACATACCCCATGCCCAAAGCGATGACGCTGAAAAAGGTACCCAGCGTGACCCCGCCCACCGTCGTCGCAATGGTTCGTGGCACGACAAGTGCCAGAAACGGATCAATGCCCATGCCATTCAGGGTCTTGAGCCGCCCGCTGGTTGTCAGAGTGCCCATTTCCGTCAGCATCAACATGCCAGAACGTCCCAGAAGAATGACGCCGACGAGAATGGGCGCAATTTCCCGCAGCAGGACGCTGGAGAGAAGGCTTCCGGTCATCTGCGACATGCCAGCAAAACCTAGCCAGTAAACAGCCTGCGAAACCAGCCCCAACCCCGTGATGACGGCCACCACCACTACGCTGAAAAAACCGCTACCTACCAGCTGACGCAGATTGCGACGAAACTCGATGATGACCGTCCGACGCCATGAGCTGGGGTGCAGCATCTCATAGACGACCCCCCATGCAGCCCCGATCATGATGAGAAAGAACCGGGGCTGGGACCGGGCAAAACGGCCCAGCATGGCCAGGCCACTATTAATGACGGCAAAGCGCTCGGAGAAATTCATGATCCCCCTGCCGCCGTGTTCTCACTCCTGCCTGCCAGAATGTAGCTGTTGGAGATCCCATTGTTGGGCAGGAAAAACTCTCCCCTCAGACGGAACAGGAAAATGCCCTGCAGGGCCTGATAGGCTCGCTCTGAGACCTGTATCTGCCCCCCATCAGGAGCATTGTGGGCCAAGGCTTCTGCCATGGTGAGCCCCTCTCCCCACAGATTGAAGATGTCCCGTCTCTCCCCAAAATAGGCAACAAGGACAGGCCCGACGTCAATCCCGATACGGAACATGAGCTGCGTGTTCATCTGGGCAATGACCATCAGGCAGGCTTCCCTGATTCCGATGGCTGCCTCTGCAAGATGGACGGCCCCCTCCGCATCAACGTTCTGGGAACAACTGCCCAGGAAAATGAACCGATTCCCCGCCACTTGGGCCGAAAACAGACCACGCTCCCTGGCAATGCCTTCGATCTTCCCGCCAAGTTCGGCCACCAGTTCCAGCATGGCCTGGGCAGCATCGCGGTTGGAAGAATAAGCCTCGGAAAATTCCAGAACCATGATGGGCACCGTCGGATACAGGCCGGGCATGGGCGGTGTCCTGTCGGTTTCCTCTTCCGGATGAATGAGAAAGCCCTCGACAATACGCATCTGGGGTCTGGGGGACCGGCCAGCAGAATCGGCCATGGTGACAGGCCCGCCCTGAGCCTGCGCCGCCTTTTTCTCTTCCTCCTGAACATGACCGAAACGGACAGCCAGAATCGAAGCGATCAGACCAATAACACGGTCCGCCTCACCCAGCTGGTAGGGGTCCTCCAGCATGATGGCGCCCACCGGCCGGTGCTCTTCCATCACAGGCATGAAGAAGAGATGTCTGGCTCCGATCATCCGCATGACCACACGCTGAAGGCTCTGGAAACGCTGATCCTCCTCCGCATCTGGCAGATCAACGGCATGGCCGCTTTCCAGACATTCAAAGACGCCAGAGTGACCGTTTCTGGTCAGCTCCATGCCCGAACCGTGAGCATCCCTGCCACGGTCGAACATGTCCTCACACAGCAGCCTGTCCCCATCAGCCAGCAGCCGCCAGATGCTGGCCCGGCGTGCTACGGCACGTTCGGCCAGAGCCTCGCAGAAATAAGGCTGTTCCTGCTCTGGATCGAGCAGACCTTCCATGTTGGTGATCTTCAGAAGGACCGCATTGTCTTCCTTCTTTTTTTCATCAAGCACATTCAGGCCGGTCTGCAACCGTTCAACCCGCCGTCCCTGATAGATCAGCCCCATGGCGAGAATCAGCGCCAGCCCGACAATCACAACAGAAAAATAAACCGCCTGTTTCTGCACGGCATGTGTAAAACTGGCAAAGTCACTTTCAGGCGCATTCAGCAGCAGCACCCACGACCTCTTGGCCAGCGGCATGGCAGAGGCAATGGTAACATAGTTCTGTCCCCTGGCATGGACCATGCCCGTACCATCTCCCATGACACGAAACACATTGAGCGCCCGGACGAACACCGGCTGTGTCTTGGGGTCCAGATGGACATTCTCCGCATCGAAACCTGGCTTGCCGACATCCAGCATGTTATGGCCCGCAATCACATGACCACTCAGATCCACGATCACAGCCTGTCCGCTCTTGCCGACCTTGAGGCTGTTCACGAAGCGTGTCAGCTGATTCAATGAAATGCTGATGGCAAAAACGACGTGCCGTCCATCTAGTGTCCTGAAGGCCATGGAGGCCGTGACGATGAACTGATGCGTCGAGAGATAAGGATAAGGGTCGGTCCAGAACAGGCGCCGGTCCGGTGTCCTGTCCTCAAACCGGAGAGCCCCCTTGTACCAGGGACGCAGCCGTGGATCATACCCTTCGGCAGAAAGCCTGTCCGTAGAGATGAAGCGGCCATCCTTGTCGGTGACCCTATGGCGGTAATAAGGGGCCCCGTCTTCTTCCTGAAGAGTCGTTTCCTCGTACTGCCCTTCCCGCCGGGCAGACATCCAGAAATGCCCCTGATCATCAGCCAGATAGAAACTGTCCACATGCGGAATGCCCCGCAGGACAGAGCGCCCCAACGACATGAAGGCACTGGCATTCGCCTTCATGTCATCACTGGCCAGCATTCCACTGGCCATGAAGGAAATACCCGTCGCCGGAGAGAGATAATGGCTGACTTCTTCCGTAATATAACGCTGCTGGCTTTTGAGCAGATTCCGCGAAAGGGTGATCGCCCCCTCCCGCATGGTCCTGTACGTGTAGAGCGTGACAACTCCGATGGTCATGATGACCAGGATCACGCCAAGGATTGGCCCTATGAACTGAAAAAGCTGCCAGCGCCGCCCTGTCGTATCAATGGCGGGATCTATGATCTCATCTGTCGGCAAGGCTCTAGAATCCCCCTCGGTCATCCGGTATCCCGAAATGATACCTTTTATGCCATGCTGGAATAGGGCGAAGGTCCCTTTTCTTTTGCCACCACTATCATGCGGACACTGATGAAGCGCAACCATCTTTCACGCCGTTCTGTCATTTCACTCACAGGAAATGAACGGACCAGCTTTCTGAACGGCCTCATAACCAATGATGTACAGGCCCTTTCACAAAACGGGACCGCATGGGCCGCCATGCTCAATGCCCAGGGACGCATACAGACGCTCTTCTTCCTATGGAAAACTGAAGAGGCTCTCCTTCTCGACCTCCCGGAGACTGAAACGGACTCCCTCCTGAAAACCCTGCGTCGCTTCAGACTGAGAGCAGACGTACACATGGAACGGATGGACGCCACCATCCTGACAGGAGCGCCGGAAACCCCACGGCCGGACGGGGCACTCATCCATGCTGCAGACCCCCGGCATCCAGCACTGGGCTGGCGGGCCATCATTCCAGGCTCTCCCGCCAATGATGAAGCCGTCCAGCAGAGAGAAGCCGACGCCCTGCTTGCCCGGCGCCTTCAAACCGGTATTCCGGGAGATGAGGATATCGTCCCCGGCCAGACACTGGTGCTGGAGGCCAACATGGACCACCTCCATGGCGTATCATGGACCAAAGGCTGCTACCTGGGGCAGGAGGTCACCGCCCGGACCCATTATCGGGGGCTCATCAAGAAACGGCTGCTGCCGGTACGGTCTACCGATGGCCAGCCCCTACCCAATGAGGGCGCTGTGACACTGGACGGACAAGAGGTCGGTGAGCTCAGGTCACATGCCGGTCAGCACGGGCTCGCCCTGCTGCACCGTCGGGCCTGGAACACCAGCGGGCTACAGCTGGACGGTCACCCCATCACGCTGGACTGGCCTGACTGGCTCCCCAGAGATACGGAACAGACCCAAGAAAAGGACTCCTGACATGCCTTGGCAGCCTATCACCGATCCTACCCTGACAACCCTGCTGGATGAAGTTCATTTCAACAGCCGGGGCCTCATCAGCGCCATCGCACAGGATGAAAACGGCGAAGTTCTCATGCTGGCCTGGATGAACCGGGAAGCCCTGGCCGAAACATTGGCAACAGGGCGGGTCTGCTACTATTCCCGCAGCCGGAACACACTCTGGCGCAAAGGAGAAAGCTCCGGGCAGGAACAGCACCTTCTTGCCGCCGCTCTGGACTGTGATGCGGACTGTCTGCTCCTGACCGTCCAGCAGAAAGGCGTTGCCTGCCATACGGGTCGCCGCAGCTGCTTTTATCAGTCCCTCACCCCTGCCGGCTGTGTAGAGCTGACCAGCCCGGCCATTGCTCCTGAAGAACTTTACAGCACGAAAAAATCATCCTGATACAGAAAAGCCCTTTCCGACCCGAAGGTGGAAAGGGCTTCAGCCATGCCATAATCATGAATGATCAGAGCAGGCCTTCGGCATGATGTTTGAGATGGTCCTGTATGAAACTCTGCACGAACCAGTAAGAATGGTCATACCCCTCATGCCGCCGCAGTGTCAGGGACTGCCCAGCCGCCTTTGCCGCCTGTTCCAGCCGCTCCGGCTGCAAACGGGACAGGAATTCGTCATCCAGTCCCTGATCGACCAGCAGCGTGCCCGGATGGGTCATGCCGGCCTCCAGAAGAAGGCAAGGATCGTACTGCGCCCACTCGGCCTCGTGCCCGCCAAAATAGGCATCCGTCACCTTATGCCCCCAATCCACCTGCGAGGGTGAAGAAATGGGAGCAAAAGCTGACACAGTCTGCCACGCTCCAGCATCACCAAGCGCCACAGCCAGAGCCCCCATGCCTCCCATGGAATGACCCATGATTCCACGGCGTCCGGCCATGATGGGAAAATGCTCTTCCACCAGAGCAGGCAGCTCCCGGCGCACATAGGAGCCCATGCGATAATGGGCCGCCCATGGGTCTGTCGTGGCATCGACATAATAGCCGGCACCCGTGCCCAGATCATAGGCATCATCTTCCCCGGCCACGTCTGCACCCCGTGGGGATGTATCCGGCGCCACCAGGGCAAGGCCATGGTCCGCCGCATGACGGATGGCGTTGCTCTTGATGAGGAACGTCTCCTGCGTGCAGGTCAGGCCCGCCAGAACATGAATGGCAGGCACACGATCACCAGCAAGCGCCTTTGCCGGAAGGAAAATGCTGACACGGGCCGGTAACCCAAGTTCCTGCGACTGGTGGGAGAGGAAGTGTACCTCCCCTCCACAGCAGGGATGACGCTCAATCAGTGTGAATGGATTCCTGCCCATCATAGCCCGTAATTCACAATGTTGCGGATGCCTTCGCCACGCTCCATCATCTCGAAGCCCTGGTTGATGTCATCCAGTTTCATCTCATGGGTGATGAGATCATCAATGTTGATGCGCCCTTCCATGTACCAGTCCACGATCTTCGGAACGTCAGTCCGGCCACGGGCCCCCCCGAAGGCAGAGCCGATCCAGCGGCGACCTGTCACGAGCTGGAAAGGCCGCGTGCTGATTTCCTGCCCTGCACCGGCCACGCCAATCACGCAGGACACACCCCAGCCGCGATGGGCACTTTCCAGCGCCTGACGCATCAGGCTGACATTACCCACACACTCGAACGTATAGTCGGCGCCGCCCCCCGTCAGTTCGATGAGATGACCAACAAGATCACCATTCTCTCCCAGATCCTTGGGATTGACGAAATCCGTCATGCCGAATTTACGGGCAATGGCCTCACGCTCGGGGTTGATATCGATGCCGATGATGCGGTTTGCCCCGACCATTTTGGCTCCCTGAATGACATTCAGGCCGATTCCGCCCAGACCGAACACCGCCACGGTGGAGCCGGCCTCGACCTTGGCCGTGAACAGCACGGCACCAATGCCGGTCGTCACGCCGCAGCCGATGTAGCAGACCTTGTCGAACGGAGCATCAGAACGGATCTTTGCCAGGGCAATTTCCGGCATGACCGTGAAATTGGCGAATGTGGAACAGCCCATATAATGGTGGACCGGCTTTCCCTTGTAAGAGAACCGTGTCGTGCCATCCGGCATCAGGCCTCTGCCCTGCGTACTGCGGATGGACGTGCACAGGTTGGTCTTGCGGGAAAGGCATGACGGACACTCACGACATTCCGGGGTGTAAAGAGGAATGACATGATCACCAGGCTTGAGGTGCTTCACCCCGGCACCGACCTCACGGACAATCCCGGCTCCCTCATGCCCCAGAATGGACGGAAACAGACCTTCAGGATCCTTGCCGGAAAGCGTGTATTTATCCGTATGACACAGCCCCGTGGCCATGATCTCCACCAGCACTTCCCCATCCCGGGGCCCTTCCAGCTGGACGGTATCAACAACCAGCGGTTTGCCTGCTTCAAGAGCGATTGCGGCGCGAACGTCCATTTTCATTACCCCTTATTAATTCTGTCTGTCGCTGTTTCTGCAGCCCGAATTGTGCCACAGAATGAACGGGCTTCAAGCCCTGACATATTCACCACTCGCCATGTGAGGAATCTGCCACCTTGATCATCAAACGCCGCTACGGACTTTCCATACTCTTCCGGGAGATACTCCCCCCTCTGGTCATCCTCACAGGATGGGACTGCGTGGTGGTCATCCTGTTCCAGATATTCCATCAGGAATGGATGGAACAGCCCGCCCTTCCCTTTTCTCTCATGGGGTCAGCCCTGGCCATTTTTCTGGGAATCCGCAACAACGCCGCCTATGCCCGCTGGTGGGAAGCCCGCACCCTGTGGGGCGCCATCACCAACAACTGCCGCTCTTTCGGGCGAGAACTGGAGTCCCTGCTCGGAGGGCAGCCCAGCCTGGCCCGGGCCATGGCAGCCTATCCCTATATCCTGAAATCCTCACTGAGCGGCAACGAGCCGGACAGCACCATCCAGGGCCTGCTGGATGCGGACACCTACCGGTTTGTCTTCTCCTGCACAAATCCGGCCAATGCCCTGCTTTACAGAATCGGCCAGAAGGTCCGTACCCTGGTTGAGGAACGGCACATAGACGGAGCCGTACATGGTACGGTGGACCGTATCCTCTCCGACCTCGCCAATGCCCAGGGCGGACTGGAACGCATCCGCAACACGCCCCTGCCCGTGCAGTATTCACTTCTGCCAAAAGTCATCACGCATCTCTTCTGCATCCTGCTGCCCCTGTCCGCCGTGCAGACCCTGGGCTGGATCACCCCGCTGGGCTCCAGCATCATTGGCGTGCTCTTCCAGATGCTGGACCGGAGCGGGCAGAACCTTCAGGAGCCTTTCAAGGTCAGCCCCCATTCCCTGCCCATGCTGACAATGAGCCGCACGATCGAGCGGGACCTGCTCCAGCCACTGGGCATGGAATATCACCCATTGCCACAGCCCCGCTTCGGGCAGATGCCATGACAGACACCCATGGAAGACCAGTTTCAGGTTCTGCAAGACATATTCCCGTTTTTCTGCTATCCTCCCCGCCATGAACAACAGCTTCAGAATGTCCCAGAAGGGTGGTGTTACTGACGAGATGGCCCGCGCCGCCGCCGAGCACACTGCCCGTCAGAAAGACCCAGAGCAGGAAAAGAATCCTTTCCGCGAGGGTGATGCCATCGTTTACGCCGCCCACGGCGTAGGCCGGGTTGACCGTATCGGCGAAGAAGAGATCGCCGACACGAAGATCGAAATGATCCAGATTTCTTTCCCCGGCAACCAGATGACACTGCGTATCCCGCTTGCCAAGGCCCGCAAATCCGGCCTGCGCAAGATCGCCACGCGCGAGATCGTGGACAAGGCCATGTCCGTCATCAAGGGCAAGCCGCATGTCAGCCGTGGCATGTGGGCCCGCCGCGCCGTGGCCTACCAGGAAAAGATCAACTCCGGTGATCTTGTCCAGATTGCGGAGGTTCTGCGTGACCTGCGCCGCAATGTGGACAGCCTTGACGGCAGCTTTTCCGAACGTAAACTTTTCGAAGCCGCTCAGGAACGTTTCGTCGCCGAGCTGGCTGTACTTGAGAACAAGGATCCGGCCAAGGTTCTTGAAGATCTGACCCAGACCATGAAGAACGCCTGATCCCTCATCCCCTCCCTCAGACCTGTCTCTCCGGGAGGGGTGCTTCCTCCAGAACCCTGACGGGAAAGGTTAGAGGTTATGTCCACAACTTCATCAAAGCGTTTTGCAGGGCAGAAGGTCCTGATTACCGGCGCCTCCCAGGGAATCGGTGAGGCTGCTGCGCAGTATTTCGCCAGACACGGGGCACAGGTAGCCATTAACGGACGCAAGGAAGACAAGCTGCGGACCGTTCTGGAAACCCTCCCAAAAGTGGCTGGCGGCGAGCATGTCATCGCTGCCGGTGACATCTCCAGTGAAGAAGCTGTCGAAAGCGTTTTCCAAAAGAGCATTGAAGGCATGGGGGGCCTTGATATCCTCATCTGCAATGCAGGCTATCAGATTCCCTCTCCCTCCGAAGACGTAAAACTGGCCGATTTTGAAGGTGTCATGGCCGTGAACGTGACAGGCGTCATGCTCTGTTGCCGTGCGGCCCTGCGCTATTGGCTGAAAACCGGCGTGAAGGGGCGAACCGTTGTTAACTCCTCCGTCCACCAGCTGATCCCCAAGCCTCATTATCTGGGCTATTCAGCTTCCAAAGGTGCCGTGGGCAACATCGTCCGTACCCTGGCTCTGGAATATGCCTCCCGTGGAATACGGTTCAACATCGTCGCACCCGGCGCCATTGTTACGCCGATCAACGATGCCTGGGTGAACGATCCCAAGCAGTATGAAGCAGTTGCCAGCCACATCCCTATGAAACGTCCCGGCAACAGCGACGAAATCGCTACGGCCATGGGCTTCCTTGCCTCTGAGGAAAGCAGCTACATCACGGGCCAGACACTCTATGTCGATGGTGGCCTGACCCTTTATGGAGATTTTGAACACAACTGGTCATCATAAGACCAGAGACGGCTCCGGCGAAGATGTTCCGCCGGGGCCGTCTGCCTTTCACCTGTCATCCGATCCTGCTGGAACGGCCACGTCCTGCCGTTCAAAAGCGGCAGCGATCCTCAACTCAACTTCATCGCTGACATACGGAATGAACATCCTGACGCCAAAATCGCTGCGTCTGATGGTCGCTGTCGCATCAAAACCGACCGTATATTTCTTGTCGAGCATATTGACGCCCGCCCCAAGGAAATGAACACGCAGCGTCTCAGGATGCGTGATGCCGTGCAGTGTCAGGTTGCCCGATACGAGGGCGTCATTCGGTCCCGTCTGTTTGACACTGACAGAAACAAACTCAGCCTTGGGAAACTGGCCCGCCGCCAGCCATTCGCTCCCTTTCAGCTCCTCCATCAGTTTGCTGTTTGTCGTCAGGACAGAAGACACCGGCACGGAAACGGAAAGGCTGGAAGCTTCCGGCTGGCGGGGATCCAGCCGAAGCACACCAGAAGCCCCGGAGAAAAGCCCTTCAAACACGGAAAAACCGAAATGCAGCACGGTAAAGCTGACCTGCGTATGCTGGGGCTCGACCCTGTAATATCCCGGCTGGATCTGGGATGCATCCGTCACGACCTGTGCAGACGCCACTGCCGGAACCGAGCAGGAAAGAGCAATGGCCGTAAAAACAGACCGTAATGAGAAACGCATGGCAGGTCCTTCCCCTGTAAAAACGTGTGGCAGACTGAAGCCTCTGCCTCTTTTCTCTACAGGAGCAGGCTCTAATAATCTATCCCATAGGAGAGCCCGACGCTGGAGCCCGGATCATTCTCCGGAGTTGTAAAGCCTGTCACCTGTCCACCAGTGCCGACTGTCGTGTTCAGCTGCAACCGTTTCGTCAGATCAACCTTGACCTGCGCCTGCGCCCCCTTGCCGGACAGACCTTCCTTGGCACCGACATAGACACCCTTCATCACGTATTTGCCTGCCTCCACACTGGCAGCCCCCTTGCCCACGCTGTTGCCCCCACCAATGGCCAGATGGTCCAGCCCCAGCGTGCTGCGGACCTTGCCCATCGGGTCAAAAGCAGAGCCACCACCAATCTGCACGATCGCCAGCCCCAGAGATGCCAGCTGAGTTGAAGAAAGAGAGTTTCTGTCCGTCCCGAAAAGCAGGATGGAGAGGACCTCATCACGCGGACGGCTCGGATTGGAGACAAAATCAATCTTCGGATCACTCGCATAACCACGCACGAGCAGGCTTGCCAGAGTCCCATTGGCGTTGCGGTCCGCTCTGAAATCGATTGTCGGATCAAGCCGGTGGGCCGCACCACCGCCAGTAAAGCCAACCTGCCCATGTGTGAAATTGAGATTGATCCCCGCCAGGTTGAAATTGCCCCTCTTCAGATTGATCCCGCCTGTCAGCAGGGGTGCCGTACTCACACCACCTATGTGCAGCTTGCCCTGCATCTCGGCAAACAGGCCATGCCCCCTGACGAACAGTCTGCCAGGAGAGATGAAATCAATATTCAGCCCCACGACCAGTTTCGGCTCCGGTCGGGGAGCCTCCCTGGCCTCTTCCGGCGTGATGATCTCCAGTTGCGGCACCGAAGCCGGCATGGAATCAGGCAGGGTGATCGAAGCCTCCGGCACCGTGATGTCACCCTCGACATCAAGCCTGGTCGTAGCCTGACCATGAATATGCAGATGACTGTTGATAAGCTCCGTCAACATGTCACTCTGTATCGGCTGGGCCTTCTCCATGAGGAACTCCAGGTCAACCGGCAGACCAGGCCGCAGGACACCCACCTGCCCCTTCATCCCCAATGTTCCCCGCCCCGCCCGGGCCGTGACATGATCCAGAACCAGCGTATCCCCATGAGCCATGAGCACGGCATCAATGGCCTGAAGATGCACCCCCTGAGCATAATGGTCGAACGAACCGCCATGCAGCTGCACACTCCCATCGATGCTGGGCTGCTTCATGGGACCTCTGATGCCAAGGTCGAGGCTCATCTGCCCACCGGCCGCCATGCCATCCATCCCCAGAAACGCATTGGCAACCGACAGGACCAGCCGCCCTTTTGCAGCAAGGTCCATATCCCCTGCTGGCGACAGCGGCACACGGCCTGTCACCAGCAGGGCTATCGGCTCACCGGCACGCAGCTCCGTCCGCAGCTGGGCCTGTTTCCCATTCAGATCAGCCTGAACATGCAGTCGTCCCGCCGGGAAGGACGCCGTCGGCTCACTCATCAGGCGCAGGTCTGTCCCATCCAGCGTAATCCGGCCCGCTGGAGCTGCCAGACTGCCCTTCAATCTCGCTGAAGCAGCAAATTCACCTGCGGCATGAAGAGACGGAACAAATGGCTCTGCCAGGGCAGGTGTGACATGCTCCAGGCTGGCTTCAAGAGCCATCTCTGGCTTGAGACTACCATTCAGCATTAGCCGTGCGGCAACACCATGAGGAGGCTGGACTTCAAGAGTCAGGTGGTCAACCGCCATGGCTGGCCCGTAATGCACAGTCACCGGCCGCAGGAGACGAAGGGTTTCACCTTTCAGAACAGCAGACAGTCTGCCCAGCTTCACGGCCTGCCCCGGAATGTCAGCCTGCGCCAGAAGTCCAAAACGGGCCGGAGCTTGCATGACATGCTCAAAAAGACCATCAGCCTGAATCCCCAAGGCTGTCTGTGGTCCTTTCACCCGCATCTTCAGGCTACCCGTCATGTCATTGACCTGCAGACCAGAAAGCTGGAAAGACATGTCCGCCACCGGGTCTTCCTGAAGATGCTGAAGCTCACCCTTCAGGCTCGCCATTTTCACGGCATAGCCATTCGTATGAAACTGGCCATCCAGCGCCAGAGTCAGGCGGTCAGGCGCTGGAGCTCCCGCAAGCCCTTTCTCCACCCCCGGTACCGTATGCAGACCCAGCTGGAGATGCCCGGCCATTGGCCGCCCCAGAAGACGGCTGAAACCATCCAGCCGGGCGATCCTCAACTCCACATCACCCCACGGGATGCGCTGCCCGGTCGGCAGAGCCAGGGCGGCCCGCCCCTGAAGATCCTTCCACGCCAGAGTATCAAGGTCGGCCACGACCTCGCCATCATCCTTGCGGGCAAACGTCATGTGCAGCTTCAGGGGCGCACGGTCCAGCGTGCCCTGCATCTGCACTGTCCCCTGCGGCCGGGAGGGAAGATGGGCCAGGTCCAGATGGAGATCCACCGGCGCCATGGGCAGGGAAACACCAGGATGCACAACCCCCAGCATTCCTGCCAGATGGGCCTGTGTGGCAAGGTCCGTCACCGATCCTTCCACTCTGGTCTCCAGCGTGGCCTGCCCTCGCAGGGCCTCATGCAATGCGGACAGATCAGACAGGGCCAACCTGAGCGAGGCAGACACTACCTGCTGTGGGTCCAGCTGGCCTTTCCCTTCCAGCCGGAACGCTTTCCCCCCCAGAAAGAGCTGGTCCAGCTGAAGCAGACCCGCCCTGTCCCGCTTCGCCTGAAGGCGCAAGGCTCCCTGATCTCCGATCAGGGCCACTGCCTGTGCCGGGCCTTCCTTCAGGCCAAAATGCCCCTCCAGACGGGCCGTCATGTTGCCCGGTGCCCCCAGAGGAACGCTGAAGGCCCCACCAGCATGGAACGATCCGGTCATCTTCTGGCCGAGCAGAGCAGCAAGTTCCGGCAACCGACCCACATCCAGCTGCATGTGTCCGTCCAGAACCGAAGTCATCGTTCCCGTAACATTCAGCCGTACCGCATCATGTTCCAGATGCACCTCATAGGGCCTGTCCACCCGATAGGGCTGCACTGTTGCTGCAAGAACCAGCGGAGCCTCCGCCAGCATGGCCGGGGCTTTTCCAGGTACCCGGACACCATCAAAACGTGCGGACAGGGAAAGCCTGCTTTCCCTGTTCTGCCCTCTGATGACCTTCCTGAACGTCATGGCATCCCGTGCCAGAAGGGCCTGCAGGCCACCTCCCTGCCCATCAAGCTGGAGATGCAGATGCCCTGCCCCGGCCCCTGCTGCCATCAGATTCACGCCATCAAGCCGGATAGTGCCATGAGGGTCCAGCATGGCGCCATCCAGAGCGGCAGCCAGATCAAGCTTCTCCCACCCCATACCGGGCAGAACCGTCATGGGCGGCGCATGGACATCCAGTGTCAGGTCATTCTTCAGATGGACAAGGTCGAGACGACCTTTCAGCAGGGCCGTCAGGGGGCTGTCCTGCTGGGTAGCAGCCCGGACATCCAGCTTTACGGCCAGTGCCCTGTAAGGGCCATGCAGGGAGAGATCGACCGAAAGAGGATCAAACACGGCCAGCCCGCCCGGCGAGGCTGCAAATCCCTGAGCATCTTCATCATAATGCAGCTGGCCATGTGTCCTGTGCCGCCAGGTTTGCAGATCAACCAGAAGATGGGCCGGCCTGTCGAGACGCTCTGCCTTCACCCAGAGCCGTAGGGCCGGCATTTTCTTGAATGAGGGCATACGGGTCAGCGCACTGAGGCTTTCCAGCCGGGCCTTGCCTTCAATCTTCAGACTGGCCGCCTGCCCGAACACAGTCGGCCCGACTGTCAGCAGGGAAAGGCCCAGATGATCGACCCGCACCCCCCAGTCTGGCAGACCAGTTGAAGGTTTTTCCTGCGCCTTCGGGTCCGGTGGGAAAGCAGGATTGCGGACATAGGCCAGCTGCTCCGCAGAAAGGTGCCGCACATGGACCTGCTTGTGCAGCAGGGACAACAGGCCGAGCCGGAGGTCCGCATTCCGCCCTTCCAGCCATATGCCCTGCGGGTCCCGCAGAACCACATGAGACAGCGCCAGATGCCAGGGCAGAATCCCTTCCATCCCCTCGACCTGAACCATGCCGCCTGACCACTCTGGCAATTTCTGCTCCACGAACCGTTTTGCCGGTGGCAGATTGATACCCACCAGCAGCACGGCCACCAGCAGGCACACACATCCCAGAAAGACGACGGCGTAACGGAGAATCCTGCGTCCCAGCGCCAGCATCAGAAAGTCTCCCCAAGGCCCAGATAGAGTTCCCACTTGTCACCACGGTTCGGCCGGTTGATCGGCATGGCCACATCCACACGAACAGGGCCGATCGGCGTGAAGTACCGGACACCCCCGCCACAACCGACACGCAGTCTCCCATGACCAGGCATGGAATTGCCACTGACCTGGCCTGCATCCACAAAGGCCGCCAGACCGAAATTCTTTGGCAGACGCTGCCGGAACTCCACTGTCCCGGCATCCATGCTCGTCCCGCCTATGGCATATTTGGTCGTTCCATACTGAGGCCCGACCCCCTGATAGCGGAAACCACGGATGGACCCCGGCCCTCCAGCATACAGACGCTGATCCGGCGGAAGATTCCAGGTGGAAGCCCCCTGGATCGACCCTATCATGACACGCATGGCAATGACGCTGGAGCCGGGCCTGGTCAGCCCCAGACGGGCCAGATCGAAATAGGTGGAAGCCTGCATGTTCATGGGAATGAAGAACGAGGTCTTGTGCTCCAGGGAAACAGATGGCGTCACACCCAGCGAAACACGGAAACCATGCGTCGCCGGTTCAATGGGGCTTGAGCGATGCGTCCCGTCATAATCCAGCTTGATGGGAACAGAAGCAATGAAATACTCCGCCTTCCTACCAAACTGGCGGATATGTTCCTGCTCCAGCGTCATGCCCACACTGCCAGAAAAATCCTTCCACAAGGGGCGTTCCACACGCCCCTGAACCAGAAAAGCCGTCTGCCGGTAGGAATAAAGAAGCTGACGTATAGCTTCGATCCGGAGGTCAAGCGACTGGCTGCGCTGAAGGAAATCCGGCTTCATGAAATCCACATACCCGTCATAGCCAAGGCCCTGCTGGGCTGTTCCACCCAGCCCCGTGGCCATGGCAGCAACACGCAGCTGCTCACCACGGCCCAGCAGGTTCCTGTGCAGCCATGAAACGCCGGCACGCCCGCCAAGATCGGTCGAATAACCGACATCACCTGTCAGACGGTGTCGTTTGCCTTCGCTGAAATCAAAATCGATTGGCAGCGCCCCCTCCACTCCAGGAGGCAGAGGCTGTTCCGCCATTTTCTTCCCAGCCGACTTTTTCCCACCGGGGGCAGGTTTCTGACTGGGTAGGGGCAATACCTTGTCCCCATTCTTCTGTATGACCGAAGCAAACAGCCCCGTACTCCCCAGATCGAGACGTGCCTGCTCCAGCACGGACGGCTGATACAGCTGCCCCTCCCTGAGCAACATGCGGCGTCGGACATAATCCGGCTTCACACGCTCCAGCCCCTTCAGCGTCATGGGGCCAATGACCAGTTTGGGGCCCCGCTTCATCCTGATCTGCACATCGATCTGCTTCCGCTCCGGATGCAGGATGGCCTGAGGCGCCTGCACGTCGGAAAGCCCGTAGCCTTCTTCCTGAAGATATGTCAGCAGGCGGCCCTGTATGGCCAGCACATCCTCTGCAACAGCAGGGGCTCCCTCCTTCAGCCCCAGGCTGCTGCGCTCCCCCTCCGAGAGAGAAAGAACCTGCCGTACGGAAGGCTGGTCCGCCTTTTCCTGTTTCCCATCCACAGCCTTGCCAGCCGTCCCCTGGCCATCACCATCTTCCCCGACAATGATGATCCGCCCAACCGTGAACTGCTCCCCCAATACAGCTCCCAGATGGATCGTGACCGCCTCTCCCGGCTGCACGGACGCCAGAAAACCAGCCAGATCCGGCGCACGGCCATCCACGGTCCTGCCTCCTCCGGCCTCCACACTGATCCTCACATGCCCGCCATAATAACCACGCGACTGCAACGCCCCCTGCACCCGCTCATAATCAGCCCTTATCCGGCCAGCGAGAGCATATGGACCAACACTGCGTGTAGCCTGAAGACTGACCAGCTGGGACGCTGCCGCCATGCCATCCGTGACGGCCTTGTCATCAACCGGTTCAATCTTTGTCGTGTAAGGCAGGGCGTGCCGCACCAGTTCGTGCACGACAGGCAGGCTGTCCTCACCCCATACCGGCATGGTCTCCCATCCCAGCACCACCACACACAACAGTAGCGTTGCAATACGCTCCGACCGTTTCCCCATCCTGCCTGCCAAATGATGACTCGTCATTTTTCCCGCTGATTCAACCAGTTCCGGCATATATTCCAGAACACTGGCTGTTCCGGCCCCTTATGACAGACAGTTCTGTTCTAAAAAAGTTTCTGTTCTGTCATATGAAGCATTCTTCACTGTCACGACAGGAAGATCGCCCTATCCTGCTGATAAAGATTGTCTCTCTTCCATAAAATGCCTATCTAGACGACTATGTCTGTTGCAGAGCCTCACCCAACAAAAAAACGAAAGAGCCATCGGCCGGTTTTCGACCCGGACCGTCTTTTTGCCGAGCAGAACCGTGCCTTGCAGGATACATTCACGGACCGTCTGCGGGCCCGCCTGCGGGCTGGTGCCCTGCTGGCCTGGGCTGCTGCCGGGTGCGTCGGGCAGGGGTCGTGCCTGCTCATGCCCGGCAAAATGTTCCGCCGGTTCCCTCTCTTTTTCTGGAGCGTGGCCTGCCGCATCCTCAACCTGAAAGTCCGCACGATCGGAGAGCGGGCGGGGTCCCTCACGCCACGGGCTGATGGACGACGGGTCATCTACGTGGCCAACCACTGCTCATGGCTGGACGTGCTGGTGTTGGGGAAAGTTCTTCCGGCCTTCTTCATCGCCAAACAGGAAGTCCGCCACTGGCCCGTCATCGGCTACCTGACCTTCCTTGGCCGGACAATTTACATCAACCGCAACCGGCAGGAAGCCGGACAGGATGTCGAAAACGTCATCAACCAGCTGCGCAAAGGGTATGACATCGCCTTTTTCCCGGAGGGTACGACCTCCAAAGGCAATGGTCTGCTGCCTTTCATGTCGTCACTCTTTGCCATTGCGAAACCAGTCCGCCGCCCCAGTGACCCGGCCACTGACGATCACCCCTCCTGCATCATCCAGCCCGTCACGGTGGCTTATGACCAGCTGGAGGGCCTGCCCGTAGGGCGGCACAGACGGTCTTTCGTCTTTTCGTGGTTCGGAGACATGGATTTTGGCCCCCATCTGATGGGCCTTGGCAAGTGGCGCTCCATGCGGGCCACTGTCGTATTCCATCCTCCCATCAAGCCGGAGGATTACCCGTCCCGCAAGGCCCTCTCCAATGCTGCACGGGCCGCCATCGAACAGGGCAGCGAAGACCTGCGGCAGAACCGTCTGCAGGATATCACCCCTTCCACCCGCTCATGACCTGCTTCTTTCTTTCATAGCCCGCTGATTCACGGACAGACTGCGATCATCATGCAAGAACAGATTTCCACCTCCCCATCACGGGGCCTGCACATCATCACATGGGGCTGCCAGATGAACGTCTATGACAGCGCCCGTATGGCGGATGTTCTGCGTCCGTTGGGTTACAGCCCGGTGGACCTGCCCGACAATGCGGACATGATCATCCTCAATACCTGCCATATCCGTGAGCGGGCGGCCGAGAAGGTCTTCTCGGAACTGGGGCGGCTGCGCCAGATCCGTGAGGCCCGCAAGCTGGAGGGGAAAGAGACCCTCATCGCTGTCGCAGGATGCGTGGCACAGGCAGAAGGCAAGGAGCTTCTGGCCCGGGCCCCCTATGTGGACCTCGTGCTTGGCCCGCAGACATACCATCGCCTCCCGGAGATGGTCGCCCGCATCGCCCGTGCCGGTGGCAGCGTGATTGATACGGATTTCCCCGTTGAATCCAAATTCGACCTCCTTCCGGAGGAAGCCGCCCCGCAGAATGAAGGCAACCTGACCGCTTTTCTCACAATCCAGGAAGGCTGTGACAAATTCTGCTCCTTCTGCGTGGTCCCCTACACCCGCGGGGCCGAGACAAGCCGCCCTGTCGCCTCCATCCTGGCCGAAGCCGAACGGCTCGTCGCCAGTGGTGTCAAGGAAATCACCCTGCTGGGACAGAACGTGAATGCCTTCCATGGCGACTGGAACGGCGGCACGGCCTCCCTGCCGGAACTGGCCGCCCTCCTGCATGAAAAGATTCCAGCGCTCAAACGTCTGCGTTACATAACGTCCCATCCCAGGGATATGGAGCAGGCACTGATAGATGCCCACCGGAGCAATCCCATTTTCATGCCGTACCTCCACCTGCCAGTCCAGAGCGGGTCCGACAACGTGCTGAAAGCCATGAACCGTGGCCATACGGCTGATGAATACCGGGAGATCATCAGACGTCTGAGAGAGGCCCGTCCTGACATAGCCCTGACATCCGACTTCATCGTCGGTCACCCCGGCGAAACAGATGAGGATTTTGAAGCCACCATGCTGCTGGTGCGAGATGTACGATTCGCCAGTGCCTACAGCTTCAAATACTCCCAGCGCCCCGGCACGCCTGCTGCTGGACAGCCTTTCCAGGTAGCTGAAAATGTGAAGGAAAAACGGCTTGCAGCCCTTCAGGCTCTTCTGCGAGAACAGCAGGATGCATTCAATGCTTCCCTTGTCGGTACGGTTCAGGATGTTCTCGTCACAGGCCACGGTCGCAAGCCGGGGCAACTCAACGGACGATCACCCTATCTTCAGCCTGTCCATTTTGAGGGCTCCCCCTCCCTGATCGGCGAGATCGTCAAGGTTCGCATTACAACGCCCTTCACCAATTCCCTTGGTGGCCACCTTCATGAACAGGAAAGCACAGCCATTTGAGCCGCTCCGCCCCAGCGTCCTTTTCCTCCGGTCAGGAAGGACACCGCACGACGACACTCCGCTTCGAGGACAATCATCGCCTGCAGAAAGTCCTCGGGGACCATGACCGTCACCTCATCCGGCTGGAACAGGGAACCGGCACGAGACTGGTCTGCCGCGGCAACCGTGTGGCCATTTCCGGAGAGACGGATGCCGTCAATCGGGCGCAGGCCGTCCTCCAGGCGCTCTACCAGCAGGCTGGCAAAGGCGTGACACTGGATGGAGACCAGGTTGATGGCGTCATCAGACTGACAGCCCTGCCATCCCATCGCCGCAGCCCACGCCGCCCCACAGCTGAAGAAACTGCTCCACCCATGGATGCTTCCTCACTGGACAATCTCCCGCATATCCAGACAAAACGTGGAGCCATTGCTCCCCGCTCCCCCGGACAGAGCGCCTACATGAAGGCTCTGGCCAGCAAAGAGCTTGTCTTCGGCCTTGGGCCTGCGGGTACAGGCAAGACCTATCTGGCCGTGGCACAGGCCGTTGCCATGTTCCAGGCAGGACAGGTGGATCGCATCATCCTCTCCCGCCCTGCCGTTGAAGCCGGAGAAAGACTTGGGTTCCTGCCCGGCGACATGCGGGAAAAGATCGACCCCTATCTGCGCCCCCTTTACGATGCCCTCCACGACATGATGCCCGGTGACCAGGTCTCACGCCGCATGGCCAGTGGAGAAATCGAAGTGGCGCCACTGGCCTTCATGCGGGGACGGACACTGGCCCATGCCTATGTCATTCTTGACGAGGCCCAGAACACCACCCCTGCCCAGATGAAAATGTTCCTGACCCGCATGGGGGCTGGTACCCGCATGGCCATTACGGGCGACCTGAGCCAGATAGACCTGCCGCGTGGTGTGACATCCGGCCTGCGGGACGCCGTGGCCACGCTGGAAGGGGTCAAAGGCATTGCTGTCTGCCCGCTCACAGCAGCCGATGTTGTCCGCCACCCCCTTGTCGCCCGCATCGTCGAAGCCTACGATCAGAAGGGTGCCGATGCAGCGGCCAACCCCTACCACTCTTACCGGACAGATGATGAAACGCCCCGTTACTCCCCACGCTGAGGTTCTGGTTTCTGATCCACGCTGGCGGGCTGCATTGGGAGATGTGGAGCGGCTTGTCCGACAATCCTGCCAGATGGCCCAGCGCTATGGGAATGTCTTCCCTCAAGGCAGGCCGGGCCCTTCATTCGTCTTTACGGACGACCGCCACATCCAGCGGCTCAATGCGCAGTTCCGCAGCAAGAACAAGCCAACGAATGTCCTGACATTCGAGCCCCCTGCTCCCATGCTGGGTGGAGACATCATCCTTGCTTACCAGACCATGCACCGGGAGGCGTTACAGGCCCGCAAGAGCCTCCGGGCCCATACGGCACATCTGATCGTTCATGGCCTGCTCCATCTGGCCGGACATGACCATCATCATCCCGGTGAAGCCCGGCAGATGGAAGGACTGGAAACTTTCATTCTCTGCCGGATGGGGTTCGGCGACCCATGGAGGCCACGCCCTCACTCCCGCCGCTGATCCCTGAAAAACCGTCACATTTTTCTTCCGCCCGCAAACAGGAACGTTCCGCACCCGATGAAACTTTTCCACCGCAAGGCACGCACAAAGACCATAAGGCAGCATATTGCTGACCTCGTCCGGGAAGCCGCCAGTCTGGGGAAGACCAATCCTGACTCTCCCGAGCTGGACAGGCAGGAACGGGCGCTCATCATGAACGTACTACGCCTGCGTACCATCACCGCTGATGACGTCATGATCCCCCGGGCCGACATCATCGCCATGTCGGATGATCTCTCCTTTGATGAGGCTCTGGGGCTGATGCGGGAGGAAAACCACTCCCGAATGCCCGTCTACCATGATGAGCTGGATGACATCGTCGGGATGATCCACGTCAAGGACCTTGTCGCCCATATCGGTACGAAAGAACCTTTCAACCTGCGTTCCCTTCTCCGCCAGCCTCTACTCGTCGCACCCAGCATCCCGGTGCTGGACCTCCAGCTCCAGATGCGTCAGCGCCGTACCCACATGGCGCTTGTCATTGATGAATATGGCAGCATCGATGGCCTCGTGACTATTGAAGACCTCATCGAAACCATTGTTGGCGACATCTCTGATGAACATGACGAGCCGGTCACCACACCATGGTTCAACCGTCCCGATGGCACGATCGACCTTGATGCCCGGCTACCCGTCAAGGAGCTGGAAGAGCGCCTTGGCCCTGTTCTGACACGGGAGGAACGGGAGGCAGAAATCGAAACTGTCGGTGGTCTTGTCTTCCATCTGGCCGAGCATGTCCCGGCCCGTGATGAAGTGCTGGTTCATCCCAGCGGGCTGGAGTTCCGGGTGATCGATTCCGATGCCCGGCATATCCTGACCTTGCGGATGCGTGTCCCTGCCCACCTGCGGCGGCAGCCGGAAACGGCGGACGGGCAGACACCCTCCACCGGCCCATCCTCTTGACGGTACCACCTCTCTTGCCGTTCATGGCAGGATGAACCGTTGACCAATACCGCACCGTAGCCTTTCCCCCAGAACAAAGGAGCCGTCATGACCTCCCACCACCCATTTTCACGCCGTCATTTTCTGACCAGTGGTTCTGCCCTGCTGGCAACCGGGCTGACTGCCGGCACCCTCCTTGCCCAGAGTCCCGCTCTGGCACAGACACAGGCTGCCGCACCGAAAGACCCCCGCCTCTCTCCCCGCATCATCGGTGATGCCAAGGCTCCCGTGCTCGTTCAGGAATGGTTCTCCCTGACCTGCACCCACTGCGCCCATTTTGCGACGGACATCTTCCCCCAGGTCAAGGAACAGTTCATCGATACCGGGAAGATCCGTTATCAGTTCCACGATTTCCCACTGGATCAGGTTGCCATGATTGCTGCCATGGTGGCACGTTCCCTGCCTGAAGAACGTTACCTACCCTTCATCAGCTCCCTCTTCTCCCGCCAGATGCAGTGGGCCTTCTCTGGTGGAGACCCGGTTGCCCACCTCAAGCAGGAGGCTGCCCTGGCCGGAATTGCCCCGGATGAATTCGACAGGATCAGCAAGGACATGACCTTCGGGCAGGAACTGTATCAGCTGACCCAGCAGGACGGACAGACCTACGACATCAAGGGAACACCCTACTTCCGCTTCAACAGCACACCATTCGCTCAGGACCCTGAGACCGTGGAGAAATTTGCCGAGCTCGTCAGCAAGGCCTGATCCCCTCTTCCGCTTTCCTCCATCGCCACAGTCCACACGGGGTTCAATGACACAGCACAAGGCGATCACGACCCGCCTCGATATTGTCGGCTTCAAAAGCTTTGCTGATGAGGTCCATCTGGACATCCTGCCGGGCCTGACCGGCATTGTCGGCCCCAATGGCTGCGGCAAGTCCAACATTGTCGAGGCCCTGCGCTGGACGATGGGGGAAAGCTCCGCCCGTGCCCTACGTGGTGGAGAGAGCGATGACCTCATCTTTGCCGGGACAGGCAGCCGCCCGGCCCGCAATCTGGCCCGTGTCACCCTCCATCTTGGTGCGGCTGCCGGTCTTGCGCCGCCGCCCTTCCAGCAATCGGAAGAGCTGGAAGTCTCCCGTCAGGCAGAACGTGGTGCGGGCAGCACCTACCGCATCAACAATCGTGTCATGCGGGCCAAAGACGTACAGACCATCTTTGCGGACCTGTCCTCCGGTGCCCGCAGCTCATCCATCATCAGCCAGAACCGTGTCAGCCAGCTCATCGCTGCCAAACCGGAAGAGCGTCGCCTCCTGCTGGAGGAAGCCGCCGGGATCACCGGCCTGCATGTCCGCCGCCGGGACGCTGAGCTGAAACTGCGTCAGGCTGAAAGCAATCTGGAACGGGCCGAAGAGCATCGCAGAACGCTGGACCAGCAGCTCAGCAGCCTCTCCACCCAGTCCGAACAGGCCCGACGCTACCGGCAGGCATCAGAGGATATACGCCAGCATGAACGGTCCCTGCTCATCCTTCAACATGCCAGAGCCGAAGAACTCGTCCAGAGCCGCCGGACCGCTCTGGAAAAAGCCAAAGAAGCCCTGGCCAGAAATGAGCAGGCTCTTCTGGATGCCAAAAAGCATGTTGAACTACAGGCAGAAAAACGCCAGCAGGAAAGCGAAGCCCTGGCCACGCTCCGCCAGCGGCTGGAGCAGTACCGCATCCATGTCGGCGTAGCAGAAGCTGCCCTCCAGCACATGCAGCAGGCCTCGGCCGACCATGCCAGACAGCGGGCCCAGCTGGAAGATGATCTGGCCCGACAGAAAAAAGAGCTGAGCCAGCTGGAAGAACAGCAGGCTCAGACCCGGCTGGCACTGGAACAGATCATGGACCAGCAACGGGCCACCGCCACGAAGCTCCCTGCGCTGGAAGAGACGATCACGGCCCTGCAACAGACAGAAGCCACCCAGCGGGCCGACCATGCTGCGCTGTCATCCCGTTATCAGGATGGAACACTCCAGCATGAACGGCTCCAGAGCCGCCAGCAGGAGCTGGCACGTCAGATTGCTGATGACAGGGAAAACCTCAACCATCTGGAAATCGAACTTCAGGCCATCGAACAGGACTGCACCCGGGAAGCAATTGCTGATCAGCTGCGCCAGCAGGTCTCCGCCAGCATGGAGGAAGCCAGCAGCTGCGAACGCAACGCCCGGGAGGCCGAAGCTCATTTTCAGGAACAGAGACTTCTCACCGACCGCACACAGCGTGATCTGCATGAAGCCAGAACCCGGCTTGAACAGCTGCAACAGCGTGAAAAAGAACTGACCCAGGCAGTGACCAGGCAGCAGTCCCGTCTGGAAACGGAACGAACCCAGAAGCAGGAAATCAGACACGGCCTGCTTGACAAGACCGCAGAAGAGCGGTTTCAGGCAGCCTGTCAGACCACACGGACACTGGCAGAACAGACCGCCCTTGCTGAAAAAGGTCTGATACAGAAGCGTGAACAGGCAGAGCAGCTCTGGCTCAGCGAGCAGGCTGCGCTGGAAAAATGCCAGCAGCGCCGCGAATTTCTGCAACAGGACGTCAAACGCCTGACCGAACAGCTGGCAGACCAGCAGGCACGCTCCACAGCAGCGCAGGCCGCTCTGAAGGACGCCCTTGACCGTGCGATCAGCATCGAAGAGCTCGATGGCGCACGGACCCGTCTCAACATGCTGGCAAAGCAGATCAACTCCCGCCTCGAAGCCATCACCCAGACCGAAGAACAGCACAATGCTCTTCTGGAACAGGAAAAAGAGGCACGGCAGGCCCTGCAACAGATCGAAACGGACCGGCTGCGTTACCAGAGCGAGCATGAAGGGCTGCAAAGCACCCTGCAAGGCAGTCTCCTCGCCATCCCCCATCCCGTACTGGAACAGCTGGAAATCCCGGACGCCCTCATCAGGGCCGTTGCAAGCGCCCTGACAGATGGGCTGGAAGCGTCTCTCCCCCCTGAGGGAGAACCCCTGACTGATACGCCACGGCAATGGCGCTCTCTGCCCCCGCTTGGGAAACAGACACCCGCAGTCAAGGCACTGGCGGCCCTGCCCAGTCTGGCATCCCTTATCAATATACCGGCTCCACTTGAGCGGGCTTTCCGGGCCATTTTCCTGCTGGAAAAGACTGAAGACGGCCCTGCCCTCCACCACTATCTTCAGCCTGGTCAGGCCCTCGTCACAAAAGAAGGGGGCCTCTGGCGCTGGGATGGTTTCATCCGCCAGCCCAACACGCCCACGGCAGAAATGGTACGCCTCCAACAGGCACAGGCCCTCAAAAAGACCGCTGCCGCCATTCAGACACTCGACCAGCAGCACGCTGTCCAGAAAGCTGCCGCCGACACACTGCACACACAGTGTGAAACACTGGCACAGGCACTGGCAGAACAGCGCCAGTCTGCCCAAAACGAACGTGACGAACAGGCACGGCAGAAGCACCAGCTGGAAGGGCTTACGGAACGCCATGCCTTCCAGCAGGAGCAGATCTCCCTTCTCCAACAGGAAGCCTCCGTCCATGAGGCACAGCAGAACCGGACAAAGTCACAGCTTGCTGCGGTACAGTCAGAGCTGAAGGCCCTTCCCGTTTCAGACAAGGCCGTCTCCGACGCTGCGGCAGTACTCCAGACCATCCGGGATGAAGAACAGTCAGCCCGACTGGCCTCTGAAGAGGCCCGCTCCCAACACCAGAAAGCTGAAAACGAGCGACAACAGGCCCTGTTCAGGAACGATGCCCTGAAGAAACAGCTCGCTGAACGGACACAGACCATCGACCAGCTGGAGCAGGACATCAGGGAGCTGAGCGGACAGAAACAGACCGTACTGGACACACAGGCAAAGATCGACCTTCCAGCTCTTCAGTCGGCTCTGAAAACAGCAGAAGACGCACTCCATCATGCCCGACAGGCCGCAGCGGAGGCCATACAAAAGGCCGAAACAGTCCGCAAAGAGGCCACACGACAGGAACAGGCCCTTCAGGAGCGAAGCCGCCTTCTGGCTGGCCTGCAAGCCCGGCGGGAAAGCCTCCAGCAGCAGATCCAGACCCTGAAAACCACTCTAGAAAAACGCCTGACTGATGAGGCAGCCTGCCAGAAAAATCAGTCCGATCTGCCGGACATCGCCATTCTGAAAGAAGAACTCGACCGGACGAAGGCCGGGCTGACCAGCACCACGGATGCCCTTCAGCAGCACCGGGCAGACCATAACACCCTGTCGCAGACTCTTTCCCTGCTAAAAGAACGACACGGGCATCTGCTGACGGACAGCCAGAAACAGGCCGACCGGCATGCCCAGCTCCAGACCCTCATCAAGGACCTGACGGACCGCCACGCAGCCCTGATGACGGCCACCCCGGAGCAGGCGGAAGACTGCAGCCTTGCCCGCCATGAAGAGCAGCTCCAGCAGGATATGGAAACGCTCAGAACGCTGGAAGAAGAAGAGAAGGTCTTCACCAGCCACCTGGCCCAGACCGAAGCCACCCTGCATGACCAGCAGGCCCTGCTGGACCACCACAAGGATGGCAGCAGCCGCTACCGTGAAGACACCATCCGGCTTGGTGAACGGGCCGAACAGGCAGAAGAGGCTCTGGCTCTCCTGCGCCATGATTCCCCCCTGCCAGACAATGCCGAAGCCCCGGACACTGTTTCAGCCGATGCTGAACAGGCCCTGCGGCAGGCCCTGAAACGGGCCCTGAAGCGCCGTGATGATCTGGGCCCGGTCAATCTCTGTGCCGAAGACGAGTTCCAGACAGCCCAGAAAGAATCCGAACGAATCGCCCGGGAGCATCAGGACCTCTCAACCGCCATTGCCCGCCTGCGTGGCGGGGTCGGGGCGATCAACCGGGAAGGCCGACAGCGCCTCATGGCCGTCTTTGCGGACATCAATGAGCATTTCCAGAAGCTCTTCACCCGCATGTTTGGTGGAGGCAAGGCACATCTCCAGATGGTTGGCAGCGACGATCCGCTGGAGGCCGGGCTGGAAATATTTGCCCAGCCCCCCGGAAAGAAACTCTCAACCCTGTCTCTTCTCTCCGGCGGAGAACAGGCTCTCACAGCCCTCTCGCTCATTTTTGCAGCCTTTCACTGCACACCAGCTCCCATCTGCGTTCTGGATGAGGTTGATGCCCCCCTTGATGATGCCAATGTGGAGCGCTTCTGCACGCTCATCCGTGACATCACCAAAGAAACGGGCACCCGTTTTCTGGTCATCACCCATCACCAGCTGACCATGGCCCATATGGACCGTCTCTATGGGATCACCATGCAGGAACGGGGCGTGAGCCGCCTGCTCTCTGTCAATCTGGATGAAAGCATCCGCATGGTAAATGGTTGACCTTCTCCCATTATCATCAGACAATTAGTGCCCTTTAAGGCAACTGGAGGCTGAGTTTACAAAACCGTGAGCGATCGACCTATCTTTTCAGAACCACGGCTTGACGAATCGGTTTTATCCCGCATTCGTGAGCATGGTCTTCGCATTGTGGGAGACGTGCACGGTGATCTCAACGCTTTCCGCCATGCCATAGCCACAAAGCGCTTCATCATCCAGCTGGGAGATCTCGTCGATCACGGGCCGGACAGTGCTGGCGTGCTGGAAACCATGCTGGACCTGCTGGAGACGCACAGGGGCATGTTCGTTCTCGGCAATCACGACCGCAAGTTGGGCCGAGCGTTGGAGGGGCGGCGGCTGCGCCGTGACCTCCCGCTGGAAACCACCCTGAAACAGATTCAGACCTCCACAGCCGAAGACCTCGCTAACCGTTCCCTCAAAGCCGTCGCTCAGGCACCGGCATGGCAGAGGCTGGGCAACATGCTCTTCGTTCATGGTGGGTTCCACACGGCCATGCTCTCCGGCCCCCCGCCACAGACAGGGCTTGCCGACATGTCCGCCCCTCTTTCACGGGCACTCTTCGGAGAAACGACAAGCCGCCTCCAGCCGGACGGGTATCCAGAACGACGCCTGAGCTGGATCAACCGTATTCCAGAAGGTATAACCGTTTATGTCGGGCATGATAGACGGTCCCTTGATGGCCGCCCACTGCACCGGACTGGCCGGCTGGGAGGAAAAGCCATCTTCATGGATCTCGGCGCCGGCAAAGGCGGCCATCTCGCATGGATTGACCTCAATGACCTCTAAAAATGACACATTGCCTGATCCAACCCGTCAGCTGACCGCTCTCCGCCAGCGTATCGACAATATCGATGCTGCCCTCATCTATATGCTGGCAGAACGTTTCCGCTGCACAGCCGATGTGGGGGCTCTAAAAGCCTCCTCCCACCTCCCTGCCTGCGACCCGGCCCGGGAGAAAGAGCAGCTGACCCGCCTGCATGCTCTGGCCCAGGATGCCGGATTGGACATTGACTTCACAAAAAAGTTCTTTGCCTTTCTTGTTGGGGAGGTCATTGCCAATCATAAAGCTATTGCTGCACAGTTGCAGGATACGCCACAAAATCCCGTCCTGAATAAAGAATAGATTGATCCATTTTACCTATCATAAATATAAATTAACTTTATTTATCTATTTTTCTCCCATCCTAGATGGCCTCATAGTTACGACATGGTTTCTGCTATACTGGAGATAATGTCGTGTCACCATCATCGTCCTCCAGACCGAAGCAAGGATTGGCAAGCTTGGCGACTTACGCACTGGCGCTTCTGATCCTGCTTTTCGGCCTTTATTTTGTCATTTTCGGTTCATGGCTCATTCTGCTGGGTGGGTCCTGGTATTACACCCCCTGCGGACTCCTGCTCTGCATTTCCGGCATCTATCTCTTCCGCCAGAGCCCCACAGGAGCATGGAGTTATCTTCTCGCTTGGGCCCTGACAATTCCCTGGACGATCTATGAGGTCGGTTTCAATTTCTGGGGATGGTTGCCGCGCCTCTTCGGGCCCACCCTGCTGGCGGTTGCCGTTGTTGCCTGCCTGCCTCACCTTCTCCGCAACCAGAAGGAACACTACAATGCGTAACCAGGCTTACCTTCTCGGTATTCTTCTGGGTGGCACCATCCTTGGCACCTCGCTCCCGGTCCATGTGGCCCATGCCCAGATTCCTCCCTCGCTGGAAACCCCCGGCCCGGACAATGACAGCGAAGCGCAGACGAGCTCCAGCATCTACCACGACCCTGAGCCGGGTACCCCCCAGCCAACAGGCGTCAATGCCGCCAACCTGCCGGATATTGATGAGCTCCCCATCGACCAGCTCCCCCAGGCCGTCCCTCAGGAGAGTGCCAATCCCAAACCTGAGGACTGGCCTGCCTATGGGCGTGATGACCAGGCGACACGCTATTCTCCGCTGACACAGATCACGCCGGAAAATGTCAGCAGACTGCAACGGGCGTTCGTCTACCATACCGGCAGCCTCCCTCCCAAAGGGAAGGCCAACAAGTGGGCTGCAGAAACCACGCCGATCAAGGTGGGTGATTCCCTGTATCTCTGCTCCGCCACGAATGACATGATGCGTGTCGATGCCGCTACGGGGCAGGAGAAATGGCACTTCCATGCCCATGAAAGCTACGATGCCATTCCCTATACGGCGGCCTGCAAATCCGTCACCTACTACACGTCATCCACCGCAGCGGATGGGCAGCCCTGCCATCACCGCATCATTGAATCGACACTGGACAACAGGCTGATTGCTGTTGATGCCGAAGATGGCAAGCTCTGCGAGACTTTTGGCCATGGCGGGCAGGTCAATCTCATGCAGGGCATGGGCTGGTCCGTCCCCGGTTTCGTGGCCATGACAACAGCTCCGCCCATCGTCAATGGCGTGATCGTCGTCAATCATGAAGTGCTTGATGGCCAGCGCCGCTGGGCACCATCAGGCGTCATCCGGGGATATGATGCCGAAAGTGGGAAGTTCCTCTGGGCTTGGGATGTCAATAATCCGGACAACCACCACCAGCCGGACAAGGACCATTATTACAGCCGTGGAACACCCAATTCCTGGGCGGCCATGACGGGCGACAATGCCCTGGGGCTGGTCTATGTGCCCACAGGCAACTCTGCGGTTGACTATTACAGCGCCATGCGCAGCGATGCGGAAAACAAGGTGTCATCCGCCGTGGTGGCGCTTGATGTCCGCACGGGCGAACCCCGGTGGGTCTTCCAGACCGTCCACAAGGATGTCTGGGATTACGACATTGGTTCCCAGGCAACGCTGTTCGACTATCATGCCGATGACGGAAGCATCATCCCGGCCCTCATCATGCCTACAAAACGGGGCCAGACCTTCATCCTCGACCGTCGGACAGGCAAGCCGCTGCCAGACTTCCCCGTCGTGGAAAAACCGGCTCCCAGCCCGGGCTTCGTCCAGGGTGATCCACGGGCTCCAACGCAGCCGTGGTCTGTCGGGGTTCCCCGTCTTGGCTTCCCGGAGCTGACAGAAGCCGCCACATGGGGCATCTCGCCACTGGACCAGCTGGCCTGCCGCATCAAATTCCGTCGGGCCCATTATGTCGGCGAGTTCACACCGCCTACCATCAAGCAGCCGTGGCTGGAATACCCCGGCTATAATGGGGGCAGTGACTGGGGCAGCATCTCCTATAACCCGCAGACGGGCATCCTGCTGGCCAACTGGAGCAGCCTACCCATGTATGACCAGCTCGTCAGCCGCAAGAAAGCTGACAAAATGGGGCTGATTCCCATTGATTCACCCCAGTTCAAAGCTGGCGCTGGTGGGGCTGAAGGTAACGGGGCACAGGCGCAGACGCCCTATGGAATTGTCGTCACCCCGTACTGGAACAGCTTCACCCAGATGATGTGCAATGTGCCACCCTACGGGATGGTCACCGCCATTGACCTCAAAGCGCACAAGGTCCTGTGGCAGAAGCCACTTGGTTCGGCCCGTGCCAATGGCCCGTGGGGTATCGCCTCGCACCTGCCGCTGACAATCGGTACGCCCAACAATGGCGGTCCTGTCATGACCGCTGGCGGTGTCGCCTTCATCGGAGCATCGACCGATAACCAGATCCACGCCATTGACCTCAAGACAGGCAAGACGCTCTGGACTGACGTGCTGCCCGGTGGGGGACAGGCCAACGCCATGACCTATGCCGTCAATGGTCGGCAATATGTCGCCATCATGGCCGGGGGGCATCACTTCATGCGCAGCCCGGTGTCTGATGCGCTGGTTGTTTATGCTCTGCCAGAGGCAGACAGCAAGTAACCTTGGGATCGTGCCGGTTGCATGAAAAAATCATGTAACCGGCATGTGCAGTGTATCAACCTGAGTTCCCTGACCAAATATATGGGTTGATCTTGTCAATCCGTTTTTATCCGAAACGTGTATCCCCATGGTTTCCTGATATTTTCTGGTCAACTGGAGATGGAACTGTGTCTTTTCTCTCTTATCCCAATGAAAAACCCAAAGGCGCAGATATAGCCATCTGGGCATTTGCCCTGCTGATTCTGCTTTTCGGGCTTTATTTCGTCATTTTCGGCTCATGGCTCATTCTGCTGGGTGGGTCTTGGTATTACACCCTCTGCGGACTGCTCCTCTGCCTCTCAGGCATCTATCTTTTCCGCCAGAGCCCTGTGGGTGCCTGGACCTATCTTCTCGCCTGGGCCCTGACAATTCCCTGGACGATCTACGAGGTCGGTTTCAATTTCTGGGGATGGCTGCCGCGCCTCTTCGGGCCCACCCTGCTGGCCATCGTGGTCGCTGCTTTTCTTCCCCGTCTCCTCCGCAACCAGAAAGTCACTCCCGATGCGTAATCAAGTCCGTCTTCTTGGTCTCCTTCTGGGAGGTACCATCCTCGGCACATCACTATCCGCCGTAAAAGCCCAGGAGGCCGCCTCCCCCAGCACGTCTCACGAGACGGCACCTGCGGAGGAAACGGTTTCCACCATCTATCATCCCCCTGCTCCCAACACACCCCAGGCCACAGGCGTCAATGCCGCCAACCTGCCGGATATTGATGAGCTCCCCATCGACCAGCTCCCCCAGGCCGTCCCTCAGGAGAGTGCCAATCCCAAAGCTGAGGACTGGCCTGCCTATGGGCGGGACGACCGGGCCACACGCTATTCCCCGCTGACCCAGATCACACCGGAGAATGTCAGCAGGCTGCAACGGGCGTTCGTCTACCATACCGGAGTCCTGCAACCAAAAGGCAAACTGAATCGACTGGCGCCGGAAACGGCCCCCATCAAGGTGGGTGATTCCCTGTATCTCTGCTCCGCCACGAATGACATGATGCGTGTCGATGCCGCTACGGGGCAGGAAAAATGGCACTTCCATGCCCATGAAAGCTACGATGCCATTCCCTTCACCTCTGCCTGCAAATCCGTCACCTACTACACGTCATCCACCGCAGCGGATGGGCAGACCTGCCATAACCGCATCATTGAGGCCACGCTGGACAACCGGATGATCGCCGTTGATGCCGAAGATGGCAAACCGTGCGAGGCCTTTGGCCATGGCGGGCAGGTCAATCTCATGCAGGGCATGGGCTGGTCCGTGCCCCGTTTTGTTGGGGTGACCAGTCCGGTTCCCATCATCAATGGCGTGATCGTGGTCAATCATGAAGTGCTGGACGGTCAGCGCCGCTGGGCACCATCAGGCGTCATCCGGGGATATGATGCCGAAAGTGGGAAGTTCCTCTGGGCTTGGGATGTCAATAATCCGGACAACCACCACCAGCCGGACAAGGGCCATTATTACAGCCGTGGAACACCCAATTCATGGACGGCCATGACGGGCGACAATGCCCTAGGACTGGTCTATGTCCCCATGGGCAATTCCTCGGCTGACTATTACAGCGCCATGCGCAGCGATGCGGAAAACAAGGTGTCATCCGCCGTAGTGGCGCTTGATGTCCGCACGGGTGAACCCCGGTGGGTCTTCCAGACCGTCCACAAGGATGTCTGGGATTACGACATTGGTTCCCAGGCAACGCTGTTCGACTATCATGCCGATGACGGAAGCATCATCCCGGCCCTCATCATGCCTACAAAACGGGGCCAGACCTTCATCCTCGACCGTCGGACAGGCAAGCCGCTGCCAGACTTCCCCGTCGTGGAAAAACCGGCCCCCGCCGGTGTCATGAAGGATGATCCCCGTACGCCGACGCAGCCATGGTCTGTCGGGGTTCCCCGCCTCGGTTTTCCAGACCTGAAGGAATCGGACATGTGGGGCGTCTCGCCGCTGGACCAGCTGGCCTGCCGCATCAAGTTCCGTCGGGCCAGTTATGTTGGCGAGTTCACACCCCCTTCCCTCAAAAAGCCATGGATTGAATCCCCCGGCTATAATGGGGGCAGTGACTGGGGCAGCATCTCCTATAACCCGCAGACGGGCATCATGCTGGCCAACTGGAACAATGTTCCCATGTACAACCAGCTTGTGAACCGCAAAACGGCGGACCAGCTGCGACTGATCCCTGTGGATGTTCCCGAATACACGCCACGCCATGGCATGACAGCCGGCAATGCCGCCCAGGCTGAGACGCCGTATGGCACTCTGGTTGGTCCCTTCTGGAACGAATTCACGAGGGTAATGTGCAACGCACCTCCCTACGGCATGCTCACCGCCATTGATCTCAAGGCACACAAGGTTCTGTGGCAGCGGCCCTTCGGCTCGGCCCGTGCCAATGGTCCATGGGGGCTGCCGACAGGTCTGCCCATCGAAATCGGCACGCCAAACAATGGCGGGTCTGTCATGACGGCTGGCGGTGTGGCCTTCATCGGGGCGTCAACCGACAACCAGATTCACGCCGTCGACCTCAAGACAGGCAGGACACTCTGGACGGACGTGCTGCCCGGTGGAGGACAGGCCAACGCCATGACCTATGCCGTCAATGGTCGGCAATATGTCGCCATCATGGCCGGGGGGCACCACCTCATGGGGACACCTGTTTCCGATCAGCTGGTTGTCTATACCCTGCCAGAGCAGGCAACAAAATGATCTGCTCCCTCTGGCTGTCTGCTTCTCCGGACAGCCAGAGGGCCTGAGAGATTTGATCAAAACTGAAAATATCAAAAAAGCGGAGAGCCATCCGGCACCCCGCTTCATCATGTGTCTCTGGCCCAAAGAGCGAAGGACAGCATCAGGCCATGTTGTGGCTTCAATGTGGCCTGGTTGGAGGGCAGTTACAACCACGCGTAGGCGCAGCCGAACGCCGGACGATGTGATGATCTATCCACTCCGAGACGAGCAGCCGGGCTTCTGGCAGGGACGATTCTGGATGATGGATGCGATACAGGGTTGTGCAGGCAGCAAAAATACTCATCTCGCTTTGCCCCATATCATGCAGCTCCTGATAAGCTGTAATTACGGCGCGTTCGCATTTGCGACCAATGTGCCCGGTGTCGATTTTCATATCCCATAACCCCTACGATACCCTGTTTTCCCCAGGAAAAACCTCCATCAGGAAAGGCGGGCCACTATCATCAGCCCTACCAATAACAGAATAAAGCGTCACCAATAAGAGAATGGGCAAAAAAGACATCTTTGCCCTACCCCTCCTTCCTTCTAACGGGTAGATGTCTCCAAAGGAACCATTTTTCGAGATTACGGAGAGAATAATGCCTGCATCTGGCACAGCATCAAATCTGGGCATCCGCCCCACACAGTGGGACCGTGATGCTGCGCTGACAACGGCGCGCATTCTTCTGGAAATCAAAGCCATCAACTTCCGGCCCAGCGAGCCTTACACGCTGACATCCGGCTGGAAATCCCCCGTCTATATCGACTGCCGCAAGATCATCTTCTTCCCCCGCGCCCGCAAGAAACTGATGGAACTGGCCGTTGAAAAAATTGGCCGCCACATCGGCTATGAAAGCATTGATGCTGTCGTGGGCGGTGAGACGGCAGGTATTCCCTTCTCCGCCTGGATTGCTGACCGGCTGATGACACCAATGGCCTATGTGCGCAAGAAGCCTAAAGGCTTTGGCCGCAATGCACAGATTGAAGGTGACGTGCCAGAGGGCATGCGCACCCTGCTGGTAGAGGACCTGACAACAGACGGCGCCTCCAAGATCCGTTTTGCCAATGCCCTGCGTGAAGCAGGTGCCATCGTGGATCACACCTTTGTCGTCTTCTTCTACGGCGTCTTCCCCGGCGCCCAGAAAACCCTTCAGGACATGGGCATCAGCCTGCATGCACTCTGCACCTGGTGGGATGTACTGGAAGCCTGCGCCGATGGCCAATATTTCTCTGCCGAAGACAGCGCAGAAGTTCGCCGCTTCCTTGAGGACCCATGCAGCTGGTCCAAAGCCCATGGCGGTGTCGGCAGCGCAGAAGAAGCACTTGCCTTCAAACGGGGCTGACCGTTTCACACCCAGCCTGAAAAGGACGATGAACGGAGGGCAACCTTTCTCTCCTTTTCAGGCCCCACCATCACGTCTCAGCGGATACGCCCATGCCTGCACCATCCTCTCCCCGCATTCTGGTCTTTGATTCAGGCATCGGCGGGCTGGGTGTTGTTCAGGCGCTGCGCAGTCTGGCCCCTTCCCTGACAATAGACTACCTCGCCGATACGGCCCTGTTTCCCTATGGGGAACAGCCGGATGATATCCTGCGGGAGCGCATTGCCGACCTCGTCTGCAAGGCTTGCGATACACTGGAACCGGCTCTGGCCATCATTGCCTGCAACACGGCCAGCACCCTGGCACTGCCCATATTACGGGAGCGGCTCGATCTGCCTGTCGTAGGCTGTGTCCCGCCCATCCGCTGGGCCGGACGGGTCTCTGCCAGCCGCACCATCGGTCTGCTGGCTACAAGCGCCACGGCACGACGCCCCTATCTCAAACAGCTTCATGACGAATTTGCTGCCGATTGCCGACTGCTCATACATGGCTCCCGCCATCTGGCCAATCTGGCCGAGCGGGCTTTTCGGGGCGAGCAGCTGGATCCGGCTGAAGTGCAGCAGGAACTCGCATGCCTCTTTCAGCAGCCCGGTGGAAATGACATTGACGCTGTTGGGCTGGGCTGCACGCACTATACGTTTCTGCTACCCTACTTCCAGCGCCTCGGCCCTGCGGGCATCATGTGGCTGGACCCCGCCCCCGCCGTCGCCCAGCAGGCCCTCCGGCGGTTATGTGATGTAACGGAAGCCTCGCTTCCCGCCAGCCCGTCCAGCCCGGCGGACCGCTTCTTCCTGACAGCTCATCCACAGAACGGAGAGGAGCTTGCCAGAAACATCGCCTGGCTGGGATTCGCCAATGGCTGGGACGTTTTTTCTTAACGGGCCCGCTCGACCGTATAAAGCACCGTCTCACGCAGCAGATTTTTCAACCCGCTCTCCGGGAAACAGGACAACGCCTCCACGGCCTGCGCCGCATAATCCCGGGCCTTTTCAATCGTCTTACGGATGGCATCCCTCCGGGCAATGATCTCCAGAGCATGAGGCAGATCAGCCTCTGTCTGCTCATTATCCTCGATCACACGTTTCCAGAACTGGCGTTCTTCCTCCGTACCCTGCTCATATGCAGCCAGCACCGGGAGCGTGATCTTCCCTTCACGGAAATCATCCCCGACCGTCTTCCCCAGCACCTGCTGATCCGCTGCATAATCCAGCGCATCATCCACAAGCTGGAAGGCCATACCCAGGCTGGTTCCGTACTGCTCCAGCGCCAGCTCAGCCTCACGACCATGCCCGGCCACGACGGCGCCTACCCGACAGGCCGCCGCAAACAGGGCCGCCGTCTTGCCATGGATGACCTCCAGATAACGCTCTATCGGGGTAGAAAGATCATTCTGGGTGGACATCTGGAGAACTTCACCTTCAGCAATCGTTGCCGAAGCAGCTGAAAGAATGGCCATGACCTCCAGCGATCCATCCGCCGTCATGAGCTGAAACGAGCGGGCAAACAGGAAGTCCCCCACCAGCACGGAAGCCTTGTTGCCAAAAAGGGCATTAGCAGAGGCCATGCCACGCCGCAGCGTGCTTTCATCCACCACATCATCATGCAGCAGCGTTGCTGTATGGATGAACTCCACACAGGCCGCCAGGCCGATATGGCGTGTTTCCCCCTCCTTCTCCCCATAACCACAAAGACGGGCAGAAGCGAGCGTCAGCAATGGACGCAGCCTCTTTCCACCAGCCGCCACGAGATGCGCTCCCAGCTGGGGAATCAACGGAACAGAGCTCTGCATCCTGTCAATGATGGCCTGATTGCAGGCTGTCATGTCATCGGCCAGATAGGCGGAAAGGGCCTTCAGGGCATCTTCCCCTTTGACCTCTCTACCCGCAGCCTCACCGCCAGATACAGTGTTGGGCTCTGATGAGGAAGAAACCAAAACGCACAACTCCAGTTCTCCCTGCTCCAGCACGCTGGAGCAGACAGTCTCGGGCGGCTGCCTTTCCTCCGGGATACGTCTTCTCAGAACGTATGGCCGGGCAGAACGCAGCCCATACCCCTATTAGAAAATACTTCCGTCCATATGAGCAGCAAAGCAGGCCCGGTCAAGACAGCCCTGTCATAAACCATTCAGATAACGGGTAATTTCCCTGCTTTCCTCTCAGGAGAACACACCACTTTCGAAGGCATCTTCCCATGTCCCCTGCGTGGAAGCACGGGAATATTCAGTCGCACGATTCTCGAAGAAATTCGTATGTTCCACCGCATTGAGCATGTCATCCACCCATGGCAGCGGATTTTCCTCGATGCCATAGATCGGGTCCAGACCAAGCTGGATCAGCCGGCGATCAGCAATGAAGCGGATGTAGCGCTCCACCTGCCCGGCAGACAGGCCCTCCACAGGCCCCATTTCGAAGGCCAGTTCGATGAAGGCATCCTCGTGGGCGACTGTCTGACGGCAGATTTCCACCAGTTCAGCCCGGAATTCTTCCGTCCAGAGTTCCGGATTTTCCCGGATGAAGGTGCGGAAAAGCCGGATCATGGAGAGGCAGTGCAGCGTTTCATCACGCACGGACCATGAAACGATCTGTCCCATCCCCTTCAGCTTGTTGAAGCGGGGGAAATTCAGCAGGATGGCAAAAGACGCAAACAGCTGGAGACCCTCCATGAAGGCTCCGAAGGCTGCCATCGTCTTGGCAACATCCCGCTTGCTGTTGATGTTGAAGGACTGCATGAAATCATACTTGTCCTTCATTTCCTTGTATTTCAGGAAGGCGGAATACTCCGTCTCCGGCATCCCGATCGTATCCAGCAGGTGGGAATAGGCCGCAATATGGATGGTCTCGATGTTCGAGAAACAGGAGAGCATCATCAGGACCTCGGTCGGCTTGAAGACCTGACTGTAATACTTCATGTAGGCGGAGTTCACTTCCACGTCCGCCTGCGTGAAAAAGCGGAAAATCTGCGTGACGAGATTCTGCTCGGCCTCTGAAAGTTTACGGTGCCAGTCCTTCACATCCTCGGCCAGCGGAACTTCCTCCGGCAGCCAGTGCAGACGCTGCTGGGTCAACCAGGCATCATAGGCCCAAGGGTAGCGGAATGGCTTGTAAACCGGGTTTTCAACCAGAAGATTGGCCTGCTCGGCCGCTTCCGGGGCCGGCGGCAATGGAGTGCCATCTGTCATCTCGCGAAACCTTTTTCCCTTGAGACACAGCCCTTCCAGGCTGAATCCCTCCAATATCCAGAGATGAGGCCATGCCGGGCAGGCCCCACCTCACACCCTCCGCCTTACTGGCAGGAGAGACATTCCTCATAACTCCCGGCACCACTCTCCGCATGGCGTGGCGTAGCCTGCGGAAGATGATCGTCATCCCCCTCCATGATGTCACGCTTCACGGCAACATTGGACACCGTATCGGCCCTCTGGATGGAAAGGGAACGGCAATAATACAGCGATTTGACGCCCTTCTTCCATGCCTCGTAATGGATGCGGACAAGGTCACGCTTGTGCACATCCGCCGGCAGGAACAGATTGACCGACTGCGACTGGCAGATGAACGGAGCACGGTCGGCAGCATGCTCAATCACCCAGCGCTGGTCAATCTCGAAGGCCGTTCTGAAAACATCTTTCTCATCCTGTGTCAGGAAATCGAGATGCTGTACGGACCCCTTGCTCAATGTGATGGAAGACCAGACCTCATCCGTATCCCGCCCATACTTCTGGAGCAGCTTCGCCAGATGGCGGTTCCGCACCGTGAAGGAGCCGGACAGTGTCTTCTGGAGAAACACGTTGGCACTGATGGGATCAATCCCCGGGCTGGCATTGCCCGCAATGATGGAAATGGACGCTGTCGGCGCCACGGCCATCCTGTTGGAGAACCGTTCCTGAAAACCATATTCTTCAGCATCCGGACACGGGCCCCGTGTCTTTGCCAGCTCGCGGGATGCCTCAGCCGTCTGCTTCGAGATATGCTCAAAGAACTTCTTGTTCCACACCTTCGCCATGACACTACCAAAGGGCACCATCCTGGACTGAAGGAAGGAATGGAAACCCATCACACCCAACCCGACCGACCGCTCCCGCATGGCGGCATAACGGGCATGGGCCATGTCATCCGGCGCATTGTCGATGAAGTCCTGCAGCACATTGTCGAGGAACAGCATCACATCCTTGATGAAGTGCGGGTCATCTTTCCATTCATCCCAATATTCCAGATTCAGGGATGAAAGACAGCAGACAGCCGTACGGGTCTTGCCATGATGGTCAATCCCCGTCGGCAGGGTGATCTCGGCACAGAGGTTGGAGGTCTTCACCTCCAGTCCTGCCAGCCTGTGATGTTCCGGCCGGGCACGGTTCACCGTGTCCGAAAACACGATGTAGGGCTCGCCCTGTTCCATGCGTGCTGTCAGAAGGCGTATCCACAGGCCACGGGCCGACACCTTGCGAATGACGCTATGATCCTTGGGGGAAACGAGTGGCCATTCCTCATCACCCGCCACGGCCCGCATGAAATCGTCCGTCAGCAGCACACCATGATGCAGATTGAGGGCCTTGCGGTTGGGATCACCACCAGTGGGACGGCGCATCTCGATGAATTCTTCAATCTCGGGATGCCAGATAGGCAGATAAACTGCAGCGGAACCACGCCGCAGGCTGCCCTGGCTGATGGCGAGCGTCAGGCTGTCCATCACCCGAATGAAGGGAATCACACCGGATGTTTTACCATTCCGGCCGATATTCTCCCCGATAGACCGCAGATTGCCCCAATAGGAACCAATCCCCCCTCCTTTGGCAGCCAGCCAGACATTCTCATTCCAGAGCCCGACAATCCCCTCGAGACTGTCCTCCGATTCATTGAGAAAACAGGAAATCGGAAGACCACGATTCGTCCCGCCGTTGGAAAGAACAGGTGTGGCTGGCATAAACCAGTGCTGGGACATGTAATCGTAAATACGCTGTGCATGCCCCTCATCAGCTCCATACCGGGATGCCACGCGCGCAAACAGCCCCTGATATGTCTCACCTTCCAGCAGGTAGCGGTCATCCAGAGTGGCACGACCGAAGTCTGTCAGGCGCTCGTCACGTTCCGGCGTCGTCCGCACAGGCGGATGCCCCGGCAGCTGAACAACATTGGGGAAGAGCTCGGGTTCTTCTGTCCCACCCAACGGGTGAGCGAACGTCTGCGCATCATGCATGGTCATGAATCGAGCCCCTCATTTCGGCATCATTTTCGGCTTAAACAGTCCTCCCATCTCCCATGGATGAAGGGCATATTTCAAGGCTTGTTTTTCGTCAGGTTTTATGCATTTTCGCATATATAGGGTTAACCCGTTCACAATGAACACTATATATTGTAACGAGCTCTCACCCTTCCTGCTGAATAACAACAGTTTTCAGAGCCACCCACACTGGGCATGGTTACGCAGCAACTGGTCCGCCAGGATGCAGGCCATCATGGCCTCGGCCACCGGTACGGCCCGGATGCCGATGCAGGGGTCATGCCGCCCCTTTGTCCGGACATCCACCGCCTCACCATCCCGCGTGATACTCGGTACGGGCAGCAATATGGAGCTGGTTGGTTTGATCGCCATGCGGGCCACGATAGGCTGCCCCGTGGAGATACCCCCTAGAATACCCCCGGCGTGATTGCTGAGAAATACAGGCTCCATCGGATTATCGGAGGGACGGATGGGATCCGCATTTTCCTCGCCATGGAGGGCGGCAACCCCCATGCCATCACCAATCTCGACCGCTTTCACACCGTTGATACCCATGAGGCCGCCAGCCAGTTCGGAGTCCAGCTTGCCATAAACAGGCGCCCCCAGCCCGGCAGGAACGCCTTCCGCCACGACCTCCAGCGTCGCACCGATGGAGGATCCGGACTTTCTCACCTCTTCCAGCTGCTCGCTCCACGCCGGAACGATTCCCGCATCTGGAGAGAAGAACGGATTCCGTTCCACCTCATCCCAATCCCAGCGTTCCCTGTCCACGGACTGCCCACCAATACCCGTAAGGGCGCCACGGATGAGCAGCTGCGGCCCGACAAGCTCCCGCAGGATGACCCGTGCCACGGCTCCCGCTGCGACACGCATGGCCGTCTCCCGTGCGGAAGACCGCCCGCCACCACGATAGTCACGGATGCCGTACTTCAGATCATAGGCAATATCTGCATGGCCAGGCCGATACTGCCGGGCAATCTCCCCATAATCCCGGGACCGCTGATCCGTATTCTCAATCATCAGGGAAATGGGGGTGCCCGTCGTCTGCCCCTCAAACACCCCGGAGAGAATCCGCACCTCATCCGGTTCACGCCGCTGCGTCGTGTAACGGGACTGGCCCGGCCGCCTTTTCTCCAGCCAGGGCTGAATGTCATCCTCCGACAGTTTCAGGCGTGGCGGACAGCCATCAATCACGCAGCCAATCGCTGGACCGTGGCTCTCTCCCCATGTCGTAACACGTAGCAGACGCCCAAAACTGTTTTCAGACATTATTCTTATTCCCCAGAGGAGAGGCTCATGTCGGGAGCTTCCGGGTTCTTCATGCCAATGATGTTGTAACCGCAATCCACGTGATGCACCTCACCCGTCACACCGCTGGAAAGATCTGACAGCAGATACAGGCCGGAACCACCGACATCCTTCAGGGACACATTGCGCTCCATCGGAGCATTGACCTGATTCCAGCGCAGAATGTAGCGGAAGTCCCCGATGCCATTGGCTGCCAGTGTCATGATCGGTCCGGCAGAAATGCCGTTCACACGGATATCATCACGACCCAGATCCACCGCCATGTAACGGACGGAGGCTTCAAGTGCTGCCTTGGCAACACCCATCACATTATAATGCGGCATGACACGCTCTGCCCCCAGATAGGTCAGGGTCAGCAGGGAGCCACCGGCATTCATCATGGCCGCAGCCCGACGGGCCACTGCCGTGAAAGAGAAGCAGGAAATATCCAGCGCCTGGAGGAAAGCCTCACGGGGGGTATCCACATAGCGCCCGCGCAGATACTGCTTGTCAGCCCAGCCAATGGCATGAACGACAAAGTCGATCTTGCCCCAGGCCTTCTCGACCTCATCGAACGTGGCATTGATGGCAGCGTCATCACTCACATCACAGGGCAGGACCATGGTGGACCCCACACTTTCTGCCAGCGGACGTACACGCTTGCCCAGAGCCTCACCCTGATAGGTGAAGGCGATTTCAGCCCCCTGGTCCGCACAGGCCTTGGCAATGGCCCAGGCAATGGAGTTCTTGTTTGCCACACCCATGACAACACCACGCTTGCCAGCCATGAGTGTTCCCTTGGCTGTTTCCTGCTGCGTGTGCGCTTCCGTTTCTGACATGGTCAGCCCCCTTGAGGATAATCCTGGATATATAATAAGTGGGTCATCTCGTCGCACAAGGCTGGCCACTCGGCAAGGCCCTCCCGTCACGAGGAAAACGTTTTTACGCTTCCCTCTGCGTTGTGCTGGGGAGATGATGCGAAAATGCACCACCCGTGCCGCATGGAACACGCAATGGGCCGTTACCCTTCCTTCACGCCTCTGGCCGCCCCCCTTCTCACAATATGGTCGCTGATCGGCCATGCCGCCATGCCATGGCTCCGCCGTCATGCCCGCAAAAGGCTGCAGCAGGGCAGGGAAAACAGAACCCGCCTGCCAGAACGTTTCGCCCGGGCAGGAATGCCCCGCCCCTCCCATGACGGACCGCTCCTTTGGGTTCATGCTGCCAGTGTGGGAGAAAGCCGGTGCATCCTGCCTGTTGTCAGTCAGCTTCTGGCAGACAGCCCAAAGCTGACCATCCTCATGACAACAGCCACCCTGACCGGTGGAGAAACGGTCGCCGCCCATCCGGCCAGTCACACGGGGCGGCTGATCCATCAGCTCATCCCCTATGATGCCCCGCATCTCCTTGAGCGTTTCATGGCATACTGGCAACCGATCGGGCTGGTTCTTACGGAAAGTGAACTCTGGCCGGGCCTGCTCTGCCTGAGCCGACAAAAAAAACTGCCTGTCATGCTGCTCAATGCACGTCTCTCGCCCCGTTCTGCCGCACGCTGGCGGTGGGCATCACCCCTGCTGCGCCACCTCCTGGAAGCCTGCCACTGGATCATGCCCCGAAGCATGGATGATGCGCAGGCTTTTGCCCGATTCGGAATCGGGCCACTCCTGCCCCCGGCGGATCTGAAAGAAGATTCGCCCCCTCTGCCCTTTGATGCATCCGAGGCTGTCACCCTGCGCAGGCAACTTGGGGAACGCTCCATTTTTGTGGCGGCTTCCACGCATCCGGGCGAAGAAGAGATCATCATTGCAGCCGCCCGGCAGGCCAAAAAAGAACGCCCTGACCTGCTCACCGTCATCATCCCCCGTCATCCTGAAAGAGGCAAAGAACTGGCCCAGACCCATCAGGCTCCCTGCCGTTCCAAGGGACAGGTTCCTGGAGGTGGGGATGATGTATGGATCATCGACACGCTGGGAGAAGTCGGCCTCTTCTTTCAGCTTGCCGAGCGGGTCTTCATCGGCAATTCCCTTGTCCCACCCGGAGGAGGCCACAACCCTCTGGAATCCCTCCATTTCCGCCGCCCTACGGCCATCGGTCCATACATGCAGAACTGGACAGCACTCTGCGCCCGTCATGCAGGCTCACTCCATCCTGTTGAGCATCAGGAGGCACTCGCACGCTGGCTGAAAGCCCGCCATCTTCCCAGCCCCAGGCCCCCTCAGCAGAATCAGGCAGGCAGGCAGGCAATTCGCCTTATTAAGGACACAATTTTGACTAAAAAGGCATTTTGATGAAACTGACGGCCCCTTCTTTCTGGCAGACCCCTGCCCCGACCATGCTTTCCAATCTTCTTTTGCCTTTCAGTAAAGTGACGGGGTTCGTCGCCAGGCAACGTCAGACCCAGCCTTCACTCAGGCTGCCCGTTCCTGTTCTATGCTGTGGAAACATCACCGTAGGCGGAACTGGCAAAACGCCCATGAGCCTCCATCTGCTCCAAAAGCTGATCCAGAGAGGACGGACTCCCCATGCCCTAACCCGTGGTCACGGTGGCCGGTCCAAAAAGACAGGACTGATCTCCCCCACACTGGACAGGGCCGTTGATGTCGGCGATGAAACCATCCTGCTCGCCCGCCTTGCCCCCACATGGCGAGGACCGGACCGCAGAGCCAATGCCCTGCGGGCCATCGAAGCAGGGGCAGACTGCCTGGTCATGGATGACGGTCTACAGGACCCTTCCCTCCACAAAGACCTCTCCCTGCTGGTCATTGACGGTCCGGCGGGGCTGGGCAACCAGCGCCTGCTTCCTGCCGGGCCATTGCGGGAATCACTTCCTGATCTCCTGCCCCGGCTACACGCCACTGTCATCCTCGGTGACGACCGCCAGCATATCGCCGGGCAGCTGCCTCCGTCCCTTCCTGTCCTGAAAGGAACCCTCTCCCCTGGCACCGCCATCCAGAAGCTGCGGGGCTATCAGCTCATTGCCTTTGCCGGGATCGGTCGCCCCCAGAAATTCTTCTCCACCCTTCAGGATGCAGGCCTTACCCTGTTGCGGACTCTCACATTCCCTGACCATCACATCTACTCGGCCCGTGAACTGAAGAAACTGGCCCAGCTGGCCCATATGCCAGAGACCGTTCTGGTCACGACGGAAAAAGATTTTGTAAAACTGCCCCCACTCTTCCAGAATTTCGTGGTTAGCCTTGATGTTGAACCCCGATGGAGCAACCCTAGGCTGATGGATGAACTTCTTGACCACTTTCTGGCAGAGTAACTGCCCCTCTCATGTCCCGGCCCCGCACCCATGAAACATTATCTTGAGGCATGGGGCCTGAAGGGGCTTCTCTGGTTTGCCAGCAAGCTGCCTGCGGGTCTGTCTTCCCGTTTGGGAGGAACCGTGGCGGCTCTTGTCGGGCCGTGCCTTCCCTCATCCCGCATTGCCGACATCAACCTGCACCGTGCCTTTCCCACGATGGACCGAAAGACACGCCGGAGGCTCGTCAGAGGCTGCTGGTGGAACATTGGCAGCACATTGGGAGAACTCCCCCACCTTCCTGACCTGCCGGAAGGGGCTGCTACAGGTCCCGGCTGGCGTGTCCTGAATGATGAACTCCTGCACCAGGCCCGCAAAAGCGGGCGCCCTGTCATTTTCTTTTCAGGCCATCTCGGCAACTGGGAACTCATGCCCCTGATTGTTGCCCGTTATGACATGGCTTTTTCCCCTTTCTACCGTGCCCCCAACAACCCTCTGGTTGACCAGCTGCTCTGTCGGCTGCGACGCCACATTGTCGGCACACCCGTTTCATTCTTCCCAAAAGGGAAGCAGGGAGCACGGGATGCTGTCCGCCATCTCGCCAGAGGTGGATATCTTGGCGTGCTGGGGGACCAGAAAATGAACGATGGGATTGAGGTTTCCTTCTTCGGCCATCCTACCATGACAGCCCCGGCTGCTGCGGCCCTGGCCCTCAGATTCGATGCTCTGATCATTACAGGGCATGTCTGGCGGGAAGGCCCGGCCCGTCTGGTTCTGGAGGTGGGGTCCTGCCTTGACCCGAAAGATCATGCCAGCACAGCCCGTTCCCGCCATGACATGATTCGTCACCTGACCCAGCTCCTGAATGATGAGCTGGAACAATGGATTACGAAACGCCCGGAAAACTGGCTCTGGTTGCATCGGCGGTGGGCAAAATCCTGTTACCGGAATAAGAAAAAGTAAATTTTACCTAGCCATGCGTCCGAAACATGGTAGGATTGCAAAATGAGAACAAGATCATAGCAGCCAAGCCTTCCTGTTCAGTTTTCAGATAGCGCGCTTCGGCACCATGGGTTGTTCTGATTGTGATGCAGCAGGGGTTTCCCTGTTCCCATGAAGGAGATGCTGACATGGCTCAGAAAGCATTCCGCGTGGCAGAACGCGCCACGGCCCCCTCCTCCAGCGCCCGGGAACATGCGGGCGGTGTTGTCGTCCCGTTCCGCCAGAAGCTCCTTTCCCATCATCGCCACTACCTGGCCACATGGCTCATTGCCAGCGAGAAAATGGGCATTCTTGATGCCTCCATTGAATCATCTCCGGACCAGCAGACAGCCGATCCCAGCCTGGTGGTCATCTGGGTTCGGGAAAATGCCGACCCTGCCTACCTCATCAGCCTGCGTGGTCCCTACTGGGTTCTCACGGACTGCCTGAGAGACAACGAGCTTGGCCGTTACCGGACCTTCTCCGAAGCACTTCATACCATCCGTCCCGTTCTGCCCCTGCATGCATCAGCCTGACATGACGTCCTGCTGAAGCGATTTTTCGTCCTACAGAAAAACCCCGTCTGACATGCAGACGGGGTTTTTCCCATGGAAGCAGGCAAAAAGCCAAAACCTGTCAGGGTGTTGAGGACGTGCCGCTCCCAGCACCCGCATGACGGGATGGCGACCAGACCGCCACATCAGGAGCGGCCGGTTTCTTCCCAGCCTGAGCCTGTGCCGGTACTGCTCCAGCTGTCTGCTTTGCAGGTGACCATACGGCCATATCAGCCGATGCCGAGGCAGTCCCCCGCCCCGGCACGGCCGGCCCTATGGAAAGAGATGATGGCGATGTCAGATCACGGGAGGCTGGGACGATCAGCTGGCTGCCCCCACCCGGAGCAATCTGATAGATGCCCAGCGCCCGAATCATCCGGCCATCCGGACGCAGATGGAAGAGACCATTCACGCCCAGATAGCCTTCACGCTGGGTCAGTGTTGCCACATTCAGCTTGTTCTGGCGGATCAGGGCGCCAGCCAGGGCGGCCGCATCGTAGGCAAAATCTGCGACAGGAGAAGGCTTCTGCTGATAGGCATTCTGATAACTCTGCACATAGCCACTGCGCTGTTTCTCATCAAACGCCACATACCAGGCACCGCGCAGGTCCCCCAGTTTGGCGTCAAAGGAACGCCAGAGCATCGGACCAAGAATACGAACCTGAGGAACCAGAAGCTGGTTGTTCTTCAGCGCATCGATCACACGGGCCAGATCCAGCCCGGTATCACCCAGAAGCAGGGCATCAAATGGCGGCGGGCTGACCTCCGAAGGGGCCGAAGCGGTCTGATCCTTCTGGGCTGGCCGGGAGGAAGAAACCGTCATTTCATCACCCTCATTCAGAGGGTCAATGGCAGAAGGTCCGCTCTCCGCCGTGGCCGCCCCCTGTGCAGTACCGGCAGATGCAACCGGCCGACGGCTCAGCTGCGCCATTTTCTGCGTGATGTCATTGATGTCACTGCTGTGGAACGTAATCTGCGGGACATCCAGCCCAGCCTCCTGACAGGCCAGGGTCAGCCCTTCCCCCATGGCGTGCCCCAGCGCCGTATCTGGCAGAAACGCAGCAAAACGCTTCCGTCCTTCTACCCGGGCAGCGTCAACAAGACGACGAACCTGCTGCTCTGGCGTCAGTCCCATGACCCAGACACCCGGTCTGGCCTGAGCCACATCACTGGTGAAAGCCAGCTCCGGCACATTCGCTGGCTGCAGGACAGAGGACACGGCCTGCGTATCACCTGCCGTAAGCGGCCCCAGAACAATACTGTCTCCGGCCTCCAGAGCCTGCTGGGCGGCATGGGCAGGCCCTGCTGGCTGGGCACTGTCAAATACATCCATGGGAGGAGGCTGGTTGTCCGGCAGAGCCAGCCGGGCCGCATCCCTCAGGCGCAGGCCGATGGCAGCATGAGGGCCACTCAACGGTACGATCAGCCCGACACGGGCTGGTTTTTCCACTGGCTGCGGAGCGGCTGCCACCGGGGCCAGTTTCCTTTCATGACCATTTTCCCCGGAGCAGGCTCCCAGAAACATGAAAATACCAACGGCCAATGCTGCCTGGCCGTTTCCTCTCTTGCCGCGCCCCTGCCCACCACGGCTATAAAGGCCAGAGCGGCTCATTGAGGATAACGATGTCTGAGAAACCATATACTCCCCCCGATCACGGAACATTTCCTTCTTCTACCGGGCAGCTCGTGCTGGTGGCAACGCCTGTCGGCAACCTCGCCGACATAAGCCAGCGTGCCCTTGATGCTTTAAGGACCGCTGATGCCATCCTGTGTGAAGATACCCGCGTTACCACAAAACTGCTGCGGCATTATGGCATAAGCAACCAGCTCTTCCCTCTCCACGACCATAATGAACAGGACCGCATCCCCGCCCTCATTGAGCGCCTCCAGCAGGGAGAATGTCTGGCCCTGGTCTCTGATGCCGGTACACCCATTGTTTCGGACCCTGGATACCGCCTCGTCCGGGCCGCACAGGCAGAAAATATCGCCATCACGTCCCTGCCCGGTGCCAATGCTGCCGTCACGGCTCTGACACTCTCCGGCCTGCCCCCCATTCCCTTCATGTTTCTGGGCTTTCCTCCCCGGGGAGAGGCCCGCCGACACAGCTTTACCGCCCTGCGTGCTGCCGAACAGGCTGGTCTGGCTGCCACGCTCATCTGGTATGAATCACCGCACCGACTTCTGGAAACACTGAAAACACAGCAGCAGGTATTCGGCTCAGACCGCCCTGCGGCCGTAGGGCGTGAACTGACAAAACATTTTGAAGAAATGATCCGGGGCAGTCTTGCCGAACTCATTGCCCATTTTGAAGAAACAGCCCCACGGGGAGAGATCACCCTGCTTCTTGGTCCACCAGCCGCAGACGATACGGGAGCACAGGAGCTCGACCAGGCCTTGCAGGATGCCCTGAAAACCCACTCCGTCAAGGATGCCGCAGCGCTGATAGCAGGGATCGTCAACCTGCCCAAGCGCACCGTCTATAACCGGGCACTTGAGCTGGCCAGACAGAAAAAGGGCGGTTAGTCCTCATCCTTTGGCAGGACAAAACTTGAAGACGGAACGCTGATGCCGGTCTGCACGCTGGAAAAATGCACGACCGTCCTGTGCCCTTGGGCATCCAGCACTGTCCAGCCTTTCAGACTGAGCGGACGGGTGGAGAAAAAGAGCGTCATCTCGCCTTCACCCGGATTTTCCGTCCGTGTCACCCGCAACCGGATCTCGCTATTCTGCTGTTCGTACCCCAGAATGGATACATCCCCCGAGAAACGGGGATCCGGCCGCAGAAGAAGACCCAATGGCGTATGATCCAGAGGGATTGTCGTGATCTGACCGATGCTGCGATCCTGAAATACGACCTTGCCTTCATTGGCCACAAGCAGAAGCGGGCTGGGAGGATCGTAAGAAAACCGCATCTTTCCCGGCCGCTCCAGCAGAACTGTCCCGGTGGATGTCCCGTCATGCTCGGTCACCTGCTCAAACCGGGCCTGAAATGTCTTCGTCGCCGCAAGGCTGGACTCAATTCTGTGAACCCATCCCTGCTGGGCCTGGGTCAGGGGAACGCCTGCCGCCAGTGCCGGATTCCCCAGCAGACCCATCCCCCCCACAGCAAAAGCCACGCCGCAGGCCATGACAAGACGCCGCACCACCATCACCACGCTTCCTTTCCTCACAAGGAAATATCCGCTTCCCGGAAAATGTGCCGGACATCACCCTGCCAGACATCATGGTACCGCTCCAGCCACCGCTCCGCCTGTGTTTTGGCACCATCAGCAATCTCATAGAGCGGAGCAAGATAATACTCCTCCCCATGGCCCCGTTTCTGAAGTCCCTGCTCGGCCAGTGTCAGAATACGCTTTGCCAGATGACGCAGCCCGCCCGGGAAAGGAGCATCCATGGCCTGTTCGACAACAAGCTCCGCCAGAGACTGATAATGCAGCCAAGACTGCTCCTTCACCACCCGTTCGGCTTCAGCCAGCACGTCTTCGTCATATAGCAGCCCCACCCAGAACGCAGACTGGGCCACCATCATGTCTGGCCGTCCAGCATCGGCACCACGCATCTCAAGAAACTGCTTGAGCCGGACATCAGGGAACAGTGTCGTCAGATGGTCTTCAAAATCCCCGACCGTTGGGCGCAGGCCTGCCAACGGCTCCTGCTCGACACCATCGAGCCATTTACGGAACGAACAGCCTGCGGCATCAATATTCCGCCCTTCACGATTGACGAAATACATAGGGACATCCAGCGCCCAGTCCACGTAGCGCTCAAACCCGAAGCCTTCCTCAAAAAAGAACGTCGGCTGACCACTGCGCTGATTGTCCGTATCCAGCCAGATATAGGCCCGGTTGGACAGACGCCCCGTCGGCCTGCCATCAGCAAACGGCGAATTGGCCATCAGGGCCGTGATGAGAGGCTGGAGAGCGAGCGACACCCGCATTTTGCGGGCCATGTCTGCCTCGCTGGAAAAATCCAGATTCACCTGCACAGTGCAGGTCCGTGTCATCATGTCCAGCCCACGACGCCCGACCTCTGGCATGTAGCGGCGCATGATGGCATACCGGCTCTTGGGCATCCACGGCATGGCCTCCCGGGGCCAGAGAGGCTGAAAACCAAGAGGCGCAAAACCAAGGCCCAGCTCCTGCGCAGGCCCGGTGATCTGCCTGAAATGGGCAATCATCTCCTGTTCGGTTTCCTGCACCGTCCTGACAGGCGCACCGGAGAGCTCAAACTGTCCCGCAGGTTCCAGAGAGATGGACCGCCCCTTGTGCGGGCCCGCACCTTTCAGGCCTATCAAATGGCCATCATCACGGATGGCCTGCCAGTCCGGCCCTTCCAGAGCGCCAAGCAGGGCACCGATGCCATCCGGCTCATACGCTGGTGGCGCAAACGGCTTCAGCTCTCCTCTGGCCCGTTCTGGCAGACGGAACCCGAACTTTTCATGTTCTGTTCCAATACGCCATTCAGCCTTCGGCTTGCAGCCACGAGCCAGAACCTCGACAAGCTGCGCCCTGCTCTCGATCAGTGTCGTATTGCTTTCACCTGGATTGGACATGCACAAACCCTTATCGGCTAAAATTCACCACGCTATGCCGCAGGACGCTCAGACTGTCCGTAAGCCAGATACCCCCTATACTAGGGGGCATATTTACCTTCATTCAAGAGAACCGACACATATTCGAGCAGCCTCGGGCCGTTCATGCCTGCCGGTTGGCTGCTCCGATCTGGGCCAAGGCAGCACAGGCTGCCGTATCTGCCCGCAATATCCGGGGGCCGAGCGAAAAAGACTGTATGGCCTCATGCCGGGAAAGCCGTTGGACCTCTTCCTCCGCAAAGCCTCCTTCTGGCCCGATGAGCAATGCATCACAACCAGCGGGAGGCCCTCCCTGCCCATGGCGCTCCAGCGCCACGGCAAGCCTGCGCCGAACCGGCCAGCGGGCCAGAACAGCCGCCAGAGGCTCCAGCGGCATGAGGGTCGGGACATCCAGCCGCTCACACTGTTCGGCAGCTTCCTGTGCGATCAGCCCCAACCGCTCAAGATTCAGGCGATGTGTGTTTGTCCGGGCTGTCAGGACGGGGCGAAAGCGTGTCACACCCAGCTCTGTCCCCATGCGGATGAGCAGCTCCGTCGCATCCCTCTTGAGTGGCGCAAAAAGAAGCTCCACCCCTTCTGTATCCTGCTGGGGCCGCAGACAGGACGTAAGGCGCACCGTGCCCTGATTTTTTTTCAGCCCCTCGACAGTCGCCTGCCACTCGCCATCCCGGCCATTGAACAGCACCACACCATCGCCCGGCTGAAGACGCATGACCTTGCCCAGATAATGGGCCTGACCGGCAGACAGGGACACCGTCTCCCCTTCCTGCCAGGGAGACTCTGCATCAACAATAAAAAGGCGTGGATCAGTACGGCTCATGTTTCGGGCATACCGCTTTCCCCACTCACTTTCCAGCATCTGCGATAAAATATTGACCTCATCCTGTTTCTGGCCAATCACTCATCCCATGTCCCAGACCCATCTTCATACCGATATCCGCAGCAATGGCCTGATCGGCCGCCTGCCAGACCCTTGGCGATCCTATGCACTGCTTGCCCGGCTGGACCGTCCCGTTGGCACATGGCTGCTGCTGCTGCCCGGCGTGTTCGGCATCTTTCTTGCCCCACAAGGGCCCCCTCTGGAACGCCGGCTCTTCTATACGGCGCTCTTCGCCATCGGATCGCTGCTCATGCGTTCGGCGGGCTGTGTCATCAACGACATCTGGGATCGCAAAATTGATGCCCAGGTTTCACGCACGGCAGGCAGGCCCCTGGCCAGCGGCGCACTCAACCTGACACAGGGGCTGGCTCTGCTGGCAGTGTTGCTACTCGGAGGGCTGGCCGTATTGCTCGCCCTGCCGCCCATCTGCTGGATGCTGGCACCTCTGGCGCTGATCCTTGTCGCCTTCTACCCAGCCGCAAAAAGGCTGACATGGTGGCCCCAGCTTGTCATGGGATTCACCTTCGGCTTCGGCGCCCCCATGGGCTATGCGGCCAGCCAGAACACTCTGGACCTGCCGGGCCTGCTGCTCTACGGCGGCGTCATCATCTGGCAGCTGGGATTCGATACCATCTATGGTTTTCAGGATATGGAGGATGATGCCCGTATCGGGGTCAAATCCACCTCCCGCCTGATGCTGAACCATGCCCGCCTCTTCGTAGGCAGCTGTTACGCACTGGCCCTCTGCCTGTTTGCACTCTCGGCTCTACAGGCCGGGTTGCACCCACTCTTCTGGCTGCCTTTCCTGCTGGCCTGCCTCCTGCTGGGCCGTCAGACTGTCCAGCTTTCGCCCTATGATGCTCCTCTCTGTCTGCACTTCTTCCGGCAGAACGTCGCAATAGGCTTCGTCCTGGCAGCCGCCTTCATCCTGGGGGCCAGCCCGACATTCTGGCACTAAACCTGATCTGCTCCATGAGCGTGAGAGGGCCGACATGAAAAATCCCCGGGGCAGAACCAGCACCCCGGGGATTTTTCATACAACAGACTGACCTGTATCGAGCGACCTGCTCAGGTCGTACGCCTTCTGAAAAGCGTCCGCCCTGCACTCAATGCTGCTCCACAGAAAGCCACGGCAGCGGCGGCTCCGAGACAGATGAACGCAGGATGAGGAAACAGGGTGAACAGCCCGGCGACCAGCAATGCCCCTGTCGTCTGCCCTGAAAGACGGGCCACGGAAAGCATCCCGCTTGCACCGCCCTCCCGGCCGGGAGGGGCTGTCACCATGATGGCCCGGTTGTTCGGTGGCTGGAAAAAGCCAAACCCCATGCCAGCCAGAAGCGTCCGCCAGGCAATGGCCGTGTTATCGGCATCCAGCGGCAGGGTACAGAGAAGCACAAAGCCAAGACATGTCACCAGCAGCCCAATGGAAGACAGCAGAGCTGCCGGAAAACGGTCTGCAATCTTTCCGACAATAAAAGACATCACCGCCACGCCCACAGCCCACGGTGCAATCAACAGACCGACTGTGGCCGGATTTTTATGAAAAGCCACTGCCAGCGTGAAAGGCATGGCCACAATATACAGGTTCGAAGCCACAAACCCACAGAAACTGACCAGACAGGCCAGCAGAAAGGGCACACGCTTCAGCAGGTCCAGCGGCACAATAGGCTCCTGCCGCTTTTTCTGCCAGCGCAGGAGAAGCCACCAGCTGACAAGGCTCCAGCCCGTCAACCCGGCACCCCAGCCCAGATCACCATGCATGAGGCTGTCCAGCCCGATCCCCAGCAGCGCGAAAGAGGCCACTGTGAGCAAGGAACCAGGGATATCGACCTTCACGTCGCTCCGCGGCGTTTTGGGCAGAGCCTTGCTGGCTAGAAGGATGGCAATGCCACCCAGCGGCAGATTCACCCAGAAAATCCAGGGCCAGGAGGCAATGGAGAGGATGAAGGAGCCGATGGTCGGCCCCAGCGCCACACCCAAGCCGATGAACAGCCCGTTGAGCGCAATCCCCTTGCCTATGAGCTTGTGCGGATAAATGAAGCGCACAAGCGCAATATTCACACTCATGATGCAGGAGCTGCCAACACCCTGAAGAGCCCGGGCAAGCGTCAGCTCCAGCATGTTCTGCGACATGGCACAGGCCACAGACGCAATGAGAAACAGGACAATTCCCAGCTGGCTCATCCGCCCGAAACCAACCCTGGCCCCAATGGCGGCCAATGGCAGGAGACAGGCCAGATTGGCCAGCTGGTAGGCATTGATGACCCAGATCGCCTGCGAAGCAGAAGAGTGGAGATCCGTTGCGATGGTGGGCAGGGCCACATTCGCAACGGAATAATCCAGGATCGAAAGCATCAATGCCAGAATGACAGATGACATCGCCTTGAAGCGTTGCATCCCGTAAAGGCCTGCGTGCCTCTCCGGGTCGTATTCTCCCTCAAGGCTAGGATCTGCCATCTTACTGCCCATTACCCTCTGGTTCTCCCAATTTACGCAGGGGCACCCCTGCAAAAAGATTCGCTTCGATCCGCTCCAGCGAAGCACCCTTCGTCTCCGGGACAAAACCCAGAGTAATCAGCACGAACAGGCCATTGAACGCTGCAAACAGGATGAAGGTCCAAGACGCACCCATCGCCAGCATCATCAGCGGGAAAATGCTGGAAACAACCCAGTTGGCCACCCAGTTTGTCACCGTGGAACAGCCGATACCAAAGTCACGGCCACGTGTCGGCTGAACCTCGGAGCACAGGGCCCAGACAAGCGGTCCCTCACCAATGGCAAAACCGGCCACAAAGACAAGGATCAGAGCGCAGAGCAGGATGGAAGCGGCCAGGCTGCCACCACCAAAAGCCAGCACTGCACCGACACCAACCAGCGAAGCACCGACGATGACACAGCTCGTCAACAGCAGCGGACGACGGCCCCACCTGTCGGCGTATCGGATGGCCACACCTGTGAAAACCATGTTGGTCAGCCCGACCAGTGTCGTGGCCCACACGGCAGCATTGGTCCCGAAATGGGCAGCTTCGAACACGCGCGGTGCGTAGTAAAGCAGGGCGTTGATTCCGCTCAGCTGCTGCATGATCTGGAGGGTGATACCCAGAAACACGGAACGACGGAAGTTCGGATTGCTGCGAAACAGCCCATATCCGGCATCACTGCTCTTGGAGAGGCGGTCGTTGATATCGGCCAGCTCTGCTTCCGCCACTTCCTCGTCAGAACGCAGCATACGCAGCACCTTGCGGGCACGCTCCGTATCACCACGCATCATCAGCCAGCGAGGGCTGTGCGGCAGAATCAGCACTACACCGAGGAACAGGGCCGCCGGAACGCCCATGATCCCGAGCATCCAGCGCCAGTGCCCACCTTCGGACAGGATGCTATCGGACACGAATGCCAGAAAAATCCCGAGCGTGACCATCAGCTGATAGAAAGAAATCATGGCACCACGGGCCGATTCGACCGTGATCTCAGAAATGTAAAGCGGCGCTGCAAATGCTGCCACGCCAACAGCCAGACCAAGCAGGACACGCCCTGTGATGAGCAGGGCCACCCCGGGAGCAAACGCACAGAAAAGCGTACCAACCAGAAAAAGGATCCCAGCGCCCAGCATGGCACCCGGGCGACCAAAAGAAACGGAAATGCGACCAGCAAATGTAGCACCAACAGCAGCACCAGCCATCATGGACGACACGATCCACCCCTGCATGGCAGCACCAGCATGGAAATCAGTCGCAATGAACGGCAAAGCACCAGCGACAACGCCTGTATCCAACCCAAACATCAACCCGGAAAGGGCCGCAAGAATGCCAAGAAACGTAGCACGCCCTGTCGTCTTTTGAGACGAAGAGGCACCGCCCCCACTCCTGGCTGCCGGCGTTACTCCTACCATGATAACTCCTCATTCATAAAGGTCACACACCCCTCCGGCATCGGGGCGTGCGGCGATTATGGACGTTATTGCTCCAAATTCAATAAATTATCGCTCATCCTGCTTCACGAATGGATTACGGCTCCCCCGCAGCAGAAGCCGGATCGGCGTGCCGGGAAGATGGAAGGTCTCCCGCAACCCATTTATGAGGTATCTTTTGTAACTGTCCGGCAGCTGCTCCGCCCTTGTGCCAAACAGCACAAAGGTTGGCGGGCGGCTTTTGGCCTGTGTCATGTAGCGTAACTTCAGTCGGCGCCCATCCACCAGCGGCGGCTGATGACGTTCCACCGCCTCCTCAAACCAGCGGTTAAGATCGCTCGTGCCCACACGGGCGTTCCAGACCTCGCTGGCCCTTCGGACGGCCGGCAGAAGGCGGTGCAGCCCCTCGCCTGTCAGAGCCGAGAATGTCACAACCTCGATCCCACGCATCTGCGCCAGTGAAATTTCGATACGATCAGAAATCGCCTTGCGTGTTGCCTGACGCTCCTTGACGGCATCCCACTTGTTGAGAGCAAGAACACAGGCTCTCCCCTCCCGCTCAATCAGACGGGCAATCTGGAGGTCCTGCTCATCAACACCACGATCTGCATCCAGAACCAGTACAACCACTTCAGCCATTTTCATGGCCTCAATAGAGGCGGAAACAGAGACACGCTCCAGCCCTTCCTGAACACGGGCACGCTTCCGCATTCCAGCCGTGTCAACGATTTCGATCGGCCCGGCCTCGTCCTCGAGCATGACACTGACAGCATCACGTGTCAGGCCAGCTTCCGGCCCCGTGATCATCCTCTCCTCGCCCAGAAGGCTGTTCAGAAGCGTTGATTTTCCAGCATTCGGACGGCCAATGATGGCAAGGCGCAGCGGTTTTTCTCCATCCTGCTCGGCGAGTGTCTCCTCATCCGGCAGAAGGCTGACGATCTCGCTCATCAGGTCGGCCAGTCCCTCACCATGTTCAGCAGACATGGCAAGCGGGGTTCCCAGCCCAAGAGAGAAGGCCTCCATGGCTGCTTCTGCACCGGCCCGGCCTTCGGCCTTGTTGGCAACGAGGAGGACAGGCCGGTTCTGCCGCCGCAACCAGTTGGCAAAATGTGCATCAGCAGGTGTGATGCCAGACCGTGCATCCACGCAGAAAACAACCAGATCAGCCTGTGCGATCCCCTGCTCGGACGAAGCCCGCATACGGCCAAACAACGTCTCGGGAGCTGCTTCCTCCAACCCTGCCGTATCCACGAGCCGCACACGGCGACCACGCAGCATGGCCACGCCGTCCTTGCGATCCCGCGTCACACCGGGCTCGTCCGACACGATCGCCTGACGCCTCCCGACAAGCCGGTTGAAGATGGTGGACTTCCCCACATTGGGGCGCCCTGCGATAACGACGACAGGCAGCCTGCCTGTCCCAACGGGATCAACCATAAGCGCGCAGAACACCATCTTCGCTCAGAACGAGCAGCTGTCCATCACAGACAATCGGCTGTACCTGGCAGGATGACGGTGTTTCTATCTTTCCTTCTTCCTGGCCCGTCCTGGCATTCACGATCACCATGCCACCACGGTTCATGCTGGAAAGACAGACAAGCCTGTTGTTCAGCATGATCGGTCCCATCCACTGGATGGGACCCTTCTCATGCTCCGGTTTTTTGAAACGGGGCAACTGTTTGACCCACCGTACCTGTCCCGTCACACGGTCCAAGCAGGCCAGCTGCTGGTCCAGGGAGATGAGATACAGCCATTCGCCACAAACACAGAGCGGCGACTGACCACTGACCTCCCGCTCCCACAGACGACGCCCCGAGCGCATGTCGATGGCCACAAGCACACGAGACAAAGATATGGCATAGGCTGTCCCGCCAACAACAACAGGCCCCCCACGCACGCAGGCGAAATCCAACATGGCGCCCAGCCCGTTGCCTCCGCCAAGGCTGTCACTCCAGACAACCTCGCCAGAAGCTGCACGCAGGGCCACCAGATCACCACTGCCGAAACCAGCCACCACAATGTCATTGACAATGGCCGGAGCCCCAGCCCCGAAGAGGGTCGTGCTGACATCGGTCGCCTGATAGGTCCAGCGCTGCTGGCCCGTTGCCGCATCCAGAGCGTACAGGCGGGCATCAATGGTCGTGAAAACCATCAGACCACCGACAACAGTCGGGGCGGAGCGCCCCGGCGTCCCGATATCCACGGCCCATTTCTGTCGACCCGTGGCAGCATCCAGCGCCAGGGCCTGCGCCACACCATCAACGACATAAAGCGTATTCCCCACCAGGGCGAGGCCACCGCCAATATTGGTAGAACGGGTCTTGCGGGCTGGCTGGAGGTGCCAGAGCTGCCTGCGCTCCGGCCAGCTCCAGGCCCGGATGACGCCCTGGGCATCCACCGTGAACATGCGACCATCGCCAATCACGGGCGGGGACTGCAAGGCCCCTTTGCGATTGGGGACAAACGCCACCATGGAAAGCCAGCCAACCCGATTGACACCGGAGCCAACCGACTCACTCCATAGCTGTCGCGTACCATTCCAGACTGCATTGACCGCTTCATGCGACGCTGTCCGCCCTTCCTGCATCCATGCAGTGACGGGCTGTACGGCAGGCAGGGTGATGGGGGCTGTATCATGCGTGTCCACGGCCAGACCTGCCCCGGTTGACAGAACGTCAATCCGTCTGCCCGGCAGAACCGTTTTCTTCGGATCGTCCGAGAAGGCACCACAACCCGCCAGCCCCGTCATGGCAGCAAATGAACAGGCGCCCTTGAGAAGAGAACGACGGGAAGCCTTTACGCCCCCCATCCCCGGCAGTGAAGAAAAATGGCGGTTCATCCAGCCTCTCCCAAAGTCTGCAACAATAGTCCGGCCCGACGCCGTAAATCATCCGTGCTGTCCGCTGATGTCTGAACCTCCAGCAGCAGGCGGCGTGCCTCTGCCCGTTCCTCCGGTTTGGCATCGTCCCTCAGGTCCAGCACGGCCAACCCTTCCTTCGCCAGAGGGGCCCAGCTTCCCCCTGTCTGAACGAGCGCCTGATAACCACGCCTCAGCTCATCCCTGGGAGCGATACCCATCCGGGCATTCAGGAGGCGATACTGCGCCATCAACGCCAGAGACCTTTCGGAAGCTCGATCATCCACCACCTGCTGCCACAGCTTCAACGCTGTGGAACGGTCATGATCCTGCTCTTTCAGCTCGGCCAGATACATGGCGGCATAGCTGCGTACACCCTGCGGGGCGGACTGGGCCAGATCCGAGAAAATGCCTTCGGCCTTCTGTCGTGCATCACTTTCAGCAGACGGCAGAGCATTCAGATCACCAAGAAGCTTCATGGCCTCGAAATAGCGGTCCGACGCCACGGCCTGAGCCGTATGAAGCCGGTGCTGCTGCCATCCCCATACACCACCGGCAACACCAGCCAGCACCAGAAGAACCACCAGCACGCCGCCCACACGGAGGGCCATGGATCTGAGCCGCAGGAGACGCTGCTCTTCTTCCACTTCCTTAATCAAATCGTCTGACACGCCATATCCTTGCTGGACCAATCATGATAATTCTGACACTCCTATAGCATGACGGACCAGCGGCAAACATCCTCCCCGACAAAAATTACCGCTCCAGCCCGCCCCCCCATCGTCAAGGTCATGATGATGCAGAAGGATGAGGGGCCCCGCCTTGCCCGCTGGCTGACCCATTATGCCTGCCTCTTCGGCATGGAAAATCTTCTCATCTTTGATAACGGATCGGAAGAGGTCACCACTCTGGCCCTGCTGGATGAAGCCGAACGATGCGGCGCCCATGTCCGGCGGGATCTGGATACGGCGTTTGATTTCCAGAACAAGGGCGGGCATTTCACGAACGTCATACGCTCCCTGAATCAGGATGCAGAGTATGATTTCGCCCTGCCGGTAGATTGCGATGAACTGCTCTGCGTTTTTACGGAGACCGGGCTTTCTCTAGGAAAGGCAGACATTCTGGCCGAGTTTGCACGCCTGAAGCCTTGGGGCTGCCCCTTCCGCATCGAGCTGAGCCTGTTCAACCTGCCTGGGGACGGACATGAAGGCTGGTACGCCCCCAACCGTCATTTTCACAAAGGCTTCGTGCCCGCCTACCACGACGCCATCATCGACAATGGGCACCATGCCCCTGCTCTGGCCAACACCACGGATGTGAAAATGACACGTTTTGTCTATCTCCACAGCCACAACCGGCCCTATCAGGAAATGATCGACCTCTCCCGGGCGAAACTGATGCCCGAAATGGAGAGCCCTGACGATGTATTTGACCGGCAGAAGATTCTTGCTCACCTCTCCAGACCACACTGCCCGGGCAGTCATCTCTGCCACATGCTTCTCCGCTCCCATGACGAGTATGAGACTCTCTACCGGGATGAGGTTCACATCTATTTTCGTGAGGGCCTGCCCCTGATCCGTTCCCGGTCTGGCAGGCTTCATGTCTGGAACAGCCACGCCTATCTGGCCCGTCACCCTGATGTGGCAGGCTATGAATCAGGACCACTGGCCCATTATCTGATGTATGGCTTTCCCGAAGGACGCAGCCTCCACTAACCGGAAAGGGGCCCTCCCGCCGGAAGGGCCCCTCTTTTTCTCCCCTCAGGGCTGGAAGCTGATGGGACGCCCCACATTGCTGGTGACGATCTCATCATCCTGCATCACGACCTGCCCCCGGACGATGGTCCCCACGGGCCAGCCCGTGACGGTCTTTCCGTCATAAGGTGTCCAGCCTGCGGGAGAGGCGATCCAGTCATTGGTGATGGTCCGCTGCTTCTTCATGTCCACAAGGGTGATGTCACCATCGAACCCGACGGCCAGACGGCCCTTGTTCGGCAGCCCATAGACCCGGGCCGGACCAGCGGCCATAACGTCCACGAGCCGGGTCAGGCTCAGACGCCCTGCATTGACGTGATCCAGCATCAGCGGAACGATCGTCTGCACGCCCGTCAGGCCGGATGGACATTCCAGCCACGGCAGTTCCTTGGCCTCTTTGGGGTGCGGCGCATGGTCGGAAGACACCACATCCACCCGTCCATCCCGCAGGGCGGCCCAGCCTGCCTCAAAATGACGCCGCTCATTCCGCAGCGGAGGGTTCATCACGGCCTTGCCACCCAGACGCTCATAACAGCCCGGCCCTTCGTTGGTCAGATGATTGACCAGAACCTCCACCGTGGCATGACGGCGGTTTTCGCCCAGAAGAATGAACTCTTCTTCCGTTGAGACATGCAGGATATGGATGGGCCGCCCCGTCTTGCGGGACAGGGCCAGGATACGCTGCGTACCCCGAATGGCACATTCCGCATCCCGCCACTCGGCATGACAGTGGTAGGGCTGCCCCGGCTCGAAGAGCTTCCGCCGCTCCCGCAGGCGGTATTCATCCTCCGAGTGGAAGGACACACGGCGATGGCCGGAGCGCAGGACCGCCTCGATCCCCTCATCATCCTCGATCATGAGATCGCCGGTCGAAGACCCCGCAAAAACCTTGACGCCACAGACACCCTCTTCCTGCTCGAACTCGGCCAGAAGGGGCGTGTTCTCCCGGGTCGCACCAATATACATGGCGACGTCAATATTCGCCGTCTCCACGATATGCTGACGCTTCCAGTCCAGCATCTTCCTGTCCGTGATGGTCGGATTGGTGTTCGGCATGTCAAACACAGCCGTGATGCCACCCAGAGCCGCCGCCCGGGTGCCTGTCTCCAGCGTTTCAGCCTCCGGCTTGCCGGGATCACGCAGATGCACGTGAGAGTCGATCAGCCCGGGCAGGACATGCAGGCCCGTGGCATCAATGACACGGTCAGCCTCATCACTGGCGGAAACGGACAGGGAAGCGATCCGCTGATCACGGATGCCGATGTCGGCCTGTGCCTCACCCCATGGAAATACGCACCGTCCATTACGGATTATGAGATCAAAATGCATGATGTCTCCCTGAAAAATCTGTCATCGTTTCATCACAGTGATGACCGGTTCTTACCCCTCTCCGGACCATTCATAAAGGGAAAGGGCGGCCTGACAGACATCTTCAGCCTTCAGGCCCTCCATGTTTCCGGCACCGGGCGGGCCGGGAGCCTCAACCACAGCCGTCCAGCGGCCAGAAGGCGCATATTCTGCGGCACGGCTGGGACCGAACAGGCCCAGCGTTGGCACATCCAGAGCTGCTGACAGGTGCATCAGCCCTGAATCACTCCCGACAAACAGGCAGCAGCGGACCAGCAGGGCTGCAACCTGCGCCAGTGAATATCTCCCGCCAAGGTCCAGAGCCTCCGGCATGGCAGCCCGGGCCGGAGCGGCCAGCCTCGCCTCCCGCTCTCCCGGACCGTAGAACAGGACAGGACGCATCCCCTCTGCCCCCAGCCGGTCTGCAAGAGCCGCAAAAGATGAGGCAGGCCAGAGTTTCGTCTCCGTTCCTGCTGTCGGAGCCAGAGCCAGCCAGCGGATGTCACCGGGCAGGAGGCGGGCGGCCATGTCCTGCTCCTCCGGTCCCAGCCAGACATGCGGACGGAAGGGCTGCCTGAAGCCCAGCGACCGGGCCTGCTGCTCCAGCTTCAGCCCTGTCCGCCTGCCCCCCCTGACGACATGACGGGAACGGCTCCATACTCCATAGGCCAGAGGCGATGAACGGAGATCCACCACCACTTCCCAGCGATGGCGCACAACCTGCCACCACAGGGCCAGCCAGTGCCTGTTATGAGGCTTCTTCTCCACCACGATGATCCGCTCGCAACGGGGCATGTACCGGAACAGGTCCTGCACGGCCGGACCGCAGGCGATGGTGAATCGGGCCTGAGGATGACGCTCCATCATCCCGGCCAGCGCCCCCATGGCAATCACGGCATCACCAAGACGATGCGCCGTGATGAAGAGGATGCGTTTCACTCCTGCAACCAGATCGGGTCTGACAGGGTTGCGAGAAATTCGGCATGACGGGCCAGAGTGGCCTCATCCGGTGATGGCATGGGGCGGGCCTTGCGACCCGTCACGGCCCTGCGCTTTCCCGCCCCACCCGGGCCGGCAGCCTGCTGCCGGTCACTGCCCAGACCAAGGCCACGCTGCCGCCCCCCGATCAGCTCCACATACACGTCGGCCAGCAGGCGGCAGTCCAGCAGGGCATTGTGGGTGCCACGTTCGGAAAGGTCGATCCCGAAACGGCGGCAGAGGGCGTCCAGATTGGCAGGCATCCCGGGGAATTTCTTCCGGGCCATGATGACGGTATCAATGGCCCGACTGTCATAATCCAGCACGGGACGTCCGGCCCGCTTCAGCTCCGCATTGATGAACTTGAAGTCGAACGGTGCATTATGGGCGATCATCTTCCCGTCACCGATGAACTCCAGGAACTCATCAGCAATGTCAGCGAAAAGAGGTTTCCCTTCCAGGTCCGCCAGTGTGAAACCATGCACCTTCGTGGCCTCGGGGGGAATGTCCCGTTCGGGATTCACCAGCACATGGAAATAATTCCCCGTCCGCAGGTCATTCACCAGCTCCAGGGCGGCAATTTCGATCACCCTGTCCCCGGTATCCGGGTCCAGCCCTGTCGTCTCGGTATCAAAAAGAATGGAACGGGTCATGTCATCGTCTTTCACGCATCTGCCACAGGGAGGCCAGAATGGCACGGACCTGACGGGCCGCACAGGCACGGGAGAGGCCCGTCCTTATCACGATATCGGCCCGGCGTCGCCGCTCCCTGTCCGGCATCTGCCGGGCCAGCAGGGCTTTCGCATCCGCCTCGCTCATCTGCCCACCCCTCCTGTAACGCTGCCGGATGCGGGACAGACGGACAGACAGCGGGGCCGACACCACCATGACGAGCGTACAGTCCCGATCCGCCCCCGTTTCCCACAGAAGGGGAATGTCCAGAACACAGAACGGCACCTGACGGGACCGGCAACGCCTAAGAAAAGCCTGTCTCTCCTGCCGGACCATCGGATGGATGATGGCTTCCAGCCGGGGCAGGACGGTTGGATCGGCCACTATGAGACGGCGCAGGGCTGCCCTGTCCAGCACGCCATCATGCACGATGCCGGGAAACGCCTTCTGCAAGGCAGGAACCGCCCGCCCATGAGGGGCCTGAAGATGACGGACGCAGGCATCAGCATCAAAAACAGGCACACCCGCCCTGCGGAAGAGAGATGCCACCGTACTCTTCCCGGCGGCCATGCCACCCGTCAGCCCCAGAACCTTCACGAACAGGCCCCGACCATCACCATGTCAGGAAAGGCCATGCCGGGCGAGGTCCTGCGCCAGAATGTCAAAACTGGCTTCATCGGCTTCTGGCAGCACACCGAACCATTCCTGAAACCCGGCCCGTGCCTGACAGATCAGCATGCCCAGCCCGTCCACGGTGCAGAAGCCACGCTCCTGCGCTGCCTTCAGCAGAGGTGTCTGCCGAGGCGTATAGACGATGTCCGTCACACTCAGCCCCTCCTGCCCCTTCTGCAGCAGGCTGGACCATGCCGTGTCATCACGTCCTCCCATGCCCAGCGATGTCGCATTGACGAGCAGATTCATCTCTCCCAGCCTGCTGGGCCAGTCTGTCCAGTCCAGCACGGTTCCAGCCCCCAGGGCCTGCACCAGAGCCTCGGCCCGGGAAGCTGTACGGTTGGAAATGAAGACCTCACAGCCACGATCCTGCAACGCTGCCGCCACGGCCCGGGCGGCTCCCCCCGCCCCGAGGATGAGAGCACGCCCTTCCAGCCTCACGCCATGAGCCAGAAGATTGTCGCAGAAGCCGGTGCCATCAGTGCAGTCGCCAATAACCCGCCCCTCCACAAAACGCAGCGTATTGGCTGCCCCGGCCCGGCGGGCCGTTTCTGTCAGTTCGTCACAGAGGCGGAAAGCCTCCTCCTTGTGTGGAATCGTGACATTCACCCCACGGAACCCCGCTGCCGCCAGCCCCTTCAGGGCCGTTTCCAGCTGCCCCGGCTTGACCGGCAGCGGCACATAGGCCCCGTTGACCTGATGCACCCGGCACCAGTGATTATGCAGCATGGGAGACCGGGAATGATCGACCGGCCAGCCTATCACGCCGGCCAGTCTGGTCCTGCCATCAATCGTCACGCCATCTCCTTCCGTCTTTCCCAGAAGTGGGGCAGCAGACGGGCCAGACGCTCCGCCCATAGCTTCTGCCCCACTTCATCACTGATGAGGTCCTGCCTTATCTCAATCTCAAGGGCTGGCAGATTCCGCCGTCCGGCGTGATAGGGCACGCTGTATTCATTCTGGCTGTTCAGCACATAGGGCTGGTTGTCCCCCACATGGAGGCCGCCTTCCTCCTCCAGCAATGTCCGCATCAGGCGGGCTGAGTGAGGGTCATGATCGTGCAGCAGCCCGATGTCCCACGGGCGTCTCCGCCCATCCTGCATGGCAGGAGTGAAACTGTGCAGGGACACGAACAACGTCGTTTCCGGCTTCCGTCGGGCCAGATGGCGTTCTATCTCATCGTGATAGGCATGAAGAATGGCCTCTTCCCGCTGCCGTCTCTCCACAGCTGACAGGCCCTGATTCCCCGGCACGGGCGCACCGTCACTGACGGGAGGAATGGAGGTCGGATGCCCGGCGGCCCGGTTGCAGTCGATCACGAGGCGGGAATAGACCTGCTCCACAAGCAGGCAGCCGAGAGCCTGCTGGAGGTGCCTCCCCACTTCCCGGATGCCAATATCATAGGCGATGTGCCTGTCCCATTCATCCACGGGCAGGCCAAGATCACCCAGCCTTTCTGGCACGGCACGGCCCGCATGGTCGCTGATCATGACGAAAGGACTGTCCGTCACCGCTGCATGGACATGATAAGGGCGGGCCTCACTCTCCCCCAGAAGAGGCATGGCCTCAGTCTGCCTGTTCATCACGCCCAGCCTCACTCAACCTGATGAAGAAGGGAGCGGACCGTGCTGGCCGCAGCGGCGTCCTTCCACTCCACGCCGCCATCAGAAATGGCCCGCACCTGCCCCTGGGCATCAATCAGCAGCGTCATGGGCAGCCCGGGCTCCCGAAGACTCTTCAGGAACGGATCCACAGCCTGACGCTCCGCCGTCCAGACGGGCAGGCCCTCGGCATGAAGACGGGGCAGGGCTGCCTGAACACGCTCCGGTGAACCACTGTCCAGAGCAACGGGGATCACGGGCAGATCGGGATTTCTGTCCAGAAAAGCGGCCAGCTGGGGCAGCTCTTCCCGACAGGGTGTGCACCATGTGGCCCAGAGATGCAGCATGTACGGCTTCCCCGCCTTCATGGGCAGGCTTGCCTTCGTGCCGCCCAGCCCCGCAATGGCCAGCGTGACCGGGGCTGACAGGGCCGGTTCCGGCTCCAGCTCCTGCAAACTCTGCAACGCTTCAGCCCGCACACAATTGTGCCACAGGCCCGCAGCCGCTACACTCAGCCAGCCCGCCAGAACGGCGCATGTACGAATCTTTTTCCAGTTTCTGATCATATCGGTCCTCATGACGCACAATAATACCAGCAACGCCTCCCCTGCAAACAGACCCGCCAGCACGGACGCCGCCAATCCCCAGTGGGGTGGCCGTTTCGCCAGCGGTCCGGCAGCCATCATGGAGGAGATCAACGCCTCCATCGGGTTCGACAGAATTCTCTGGCGGCAGGATATCCGTGGCTCCCTCGCCCATGCTGCCATGCTCCGCAAGGTTGGCCTGCTGACAGAACAGGAAGAAGCCGAAATCCAGCAGGGTCTGGCCGATATTGCCACGGAAATCGAAGAAGGCCGCTTCGCTTTCTCCCCGGCACTGGAAGATATTCACATGAATATCGAGTCCCGCCTGTCCGAGCGGATCGGGGAAGCCGGAAAGCGGCTGCACACCGCCCGTTCCCGCAATGACCAGATTGCCACGGACTTCCGCCTCTGGGTCCGGGATTCCATCGACGGCATCGTGGAACAGACGGAAGCCCTGATGCGCACCCTCGCCCGCCGTGCACTGGAATATCATGACACCCCCATGCCGGGTTTCACCCATCTTCAGGTCGCCCAGCCCGTCACCTTCGGTCATCATCTGCTGGCTTATGTGGAAATGCTGGCCCGTGATGCCTCCCGCCTGCGTGATGCCCGCCGCCGGATGAATGAATGCCCGCTGGGGTCTGCCGCCCTGGCAGGCACGTCCTTCCCCATCGACCGGGACATGACGGCGCAGGCCCTCGGTTTCGACCGCCCGACGTCAAACTCGCTGGACGCCGTGTCCGACCGCGACTTTGCGCTGGAATATCTGTCTGTCCTCTCCATGGAGGCCATGCATCTCTCCCGCCTTTCGGAAGAGATCGTGCAGTGGGCCTCTGCGGCCTTCAATTTCGTCCATCTGTCCGACGCCTTCACCACCGGCTCCTCCATCATGCCACAGAAGCGCAACCCGGATGCTGCCGAGCTGGTCCGTGCCAAGGTGGGCCGCATCACCGGCGATCTGATCGGGCTGCTGACGGTCATGAAAGGTCTGCCACTGGCCTATGCGAAGGACACGCAGGAAGACAAGGAACCCGTCTTTGACGCCACGACGGCCATCACCCTGTCCTTGGCCGCCATGGAAGGGATGATCCGGGACCTCAAACCAAACAAGGAACGGATGCGGGAGCTGGCAGGTGCGGGCTTCTCCACCGCCACGGACCTTGCCGACTGGCTGGTGCGGGAGCTGCGTCTGCCCTTCCGCACGGCCCATCATGTCACAGGGCGTCTTGTCAGTCTGGCCGAGCAGAAAGGCTGCGATCTGGCCGACCTTTCACTCGAAGACATGCAGGCCGTGGAATCAGGCATCAACAGGTCCATCTATGACGTCCTGACCGTGGACTCCTCCCTCGCCTCCCGCACCAGCCACGGCGGCACGGCACCAGCCAATGTGCAGGCACAGGCCAAGGGGTGGCTGGAACGGCTTGGACAGGCCTGAACGGAGAGATGATCATGCATCGGCTTCATTCCTCTTTCATGACGCGGGCCGTTCTGGCCCTCATGGGTGGCATTTTCCTGCTGGGACTGAGCGCCTGCGGCCGACCGGGGGCTCCCAAGCCTCCCGGCCCGTCTGAGAAAGTGACGTATCCGCAGATATATCCGCCAGAATGAAATGACGTGATTCTTCAGAAATCATGCGAGAGATTATCAAGAAAGGTGAAAGTGGGAGTTCCTGCTTTCACCTTTTCTCATGATTACAGGGCATTGACCGCAAAAACTGGCTATTTACCAATAAGCATGACTGATAACAGATAAAAGATTTTCCTTTCTTCACGCTTTATCAAGATGACCTTCCTAGAGTGACCCGACAATCTGCCTTGTTCAGGATGGAGTGGTCATGATGGTAACGCTGACAGAAATCCTTCTGAAGGATCCAGCCCGTTATGAGTACATGCGGGCTGGCAACACGACTCCCTTCTGGGTCTCTCCTGCCATGAAAACAGAACTTCGCCTGCTCGGCCCGACAGGCAACGTCATACCCTGCCAACACCACCACAGGGGATGGTTCAACTTCCTTCTCCCCGCTGAAACACCTCATGTCTTCCTGGACATGACGGCCACTACCCTGCTGGATCAGACCATCAGAGACGTGATCCTGTTCATGGGGGCTCAGGAATGGTCTCTACCCGTTCCTTCTGCTCTCACCCGTTCTCCCAGACAGAGCAACCAGGCCAGAACTGCCTGGGTCGGCCTCCCACCCATGCCCCGCTGGGTACGGGGGCTCTTCTGCGTGCATCTTGAACCTGTGGTTCTTGAACGGGACAGATTAAACGCTGCCTGACAGGCAGTCTCCCCCAGTCAGAGGGTCAGGACCAGGCCATCCCGGGCTGGGCGGACGTCTTCGGGCAGGCTTTCGCAGAGCTGGCGGTAATCCATGTCCGGCCCCATGTGGGTCAGGACCGTATGCCGGGGCCGGAACTGCTGCCGCCATTCCATGACACGCCCCAACCAGCCATGAGATGGATGTGCCTCCCGCTGGAAGCACCCGACGACCCAGCAGGACAGGTCATGCAGAACGGCCTGTGATTCTGTGGGGAAACTCTCAACATCCGTACAATAGGCAAACGACCCGAGACGCAGGCCGAGACTTGTCGTCCAGCCATGCTTCTGCGGGAAGATGCAGCCTTCCAGCGGGCCGACCTTCAGCGGGCCATGGGTGGGAATTTCCTGCACGTCAAAAGCAGGACGATAGAAGGTGCCTCCCTCCCACGGCCGGAAAGCGTAGTCGAAACGCTGCCGCAGCTCGGCCAGAACCTCTGCCGTGGCCAGAAGCTGGATCGGCCGACCGATCACACGATTGACAGCCCTCAATTCATCCAGCCCACCGATATGGTCACTGTGAGCGTGCGTATAGAACACGGCATCAATATGGGTCAGCCCGTTTGCCAGCATCTGCTGCCGCAGGTCTGGCCCACTGTCGACCAGAAGACGGAACCCCTCATGCTCGATCACGATGGATGAACGCAGACGGCGATTCCGCCTGTCTGTCGGATCGCACGTACCCCAGAGGCCCGTTCCGGCCCCTTCCTCACCCCCGATCATGGGGACGCCAGCGGAGCCACCACAACCGAGAATCGTGATCTTCATACGGCTACCCGTGTGAAGAGACGCCGTGTGTTGGCTTGCGTAATCTCCACCAGCCGCTCACCCGTCAGACCACGTTCTTCGGCCAGACGAGCCGCCGTATGCACGACATAGCCCGGCGTGTTCGGCTTGCCCCGCTTGGGAACGGGGGCCAGAAAAGGACTGTCTGTTTCCACGAGGATACGGTCCTCCGGCGCATGACGGGCCACGTCCCGGATTTCTTCACACTTCTTGAAGGTCAGAAGCCCGGAAAAGCTCAGGTACCCCCCCAGCTCCAGAGCGGCTCCGGCCAGCTTCGGACCGGAGGCAAAGCAATGGATCAGAAAAGGGAAAGCCCCCTTCTCATGCTCATCCCGCAGAATGGCGATGGTGTCATCATCCGCCTGTCTCGTATGGATGACCAGCGGCAGACCCGTCACACGGGCTGCCTCGATATGACGGCGGAAGGATGCATGCTGGACTGGTTTCACCTCCTCCGTGCCATGAAAATAATCAAGGCCAGACTCTCCGATGGCCGCTACCTGCGGAGTCTCAAGCTCTGCCAGCATGTCATCAAGACTGGGAAGAACCTCCTCATGGGCATGATCGGGATGTGTGCCCAACGCACACCAGATACGCAGGTCCGGACTGTCATGCTCCGTCAGGGCCTTCTGCCTGGCCCGTTCTGACCAGCGTGTCCCGATCGTGACCATTCCCGCCAGACCAGCCTGCCGGGCAAAATCCAGACTGGCAGGGAGGTCTTCCAGACGGTCCAGATGGCAGTGCGTGTCAATCAGCCCCTTCATGCGTCCTTCTCTTCCTCCACGAAACGGGGGAACAGACCTTGTGGCTTGGGCAGGGTACGCCCACCGGGCAGTGGTGTTTCCAGCGCAGCGATATGACGCTCGCCCTTCTCCACACCCAGCTGGTCCAGCATCTTCTCCATCGTATCTGGCATATAGGGCTGGAGGAGCGTCGCCACGGTGCGGATCACATCCACCAGAACCCGCAGCACATCCGCCATGCGGGCCGGATTTTCCTTCTTCAGCACCCAGGGGGCCTGCCGGTCGATATAGGCATTGGCCTCCCGGATGAGCTTCCAGATATCTTCCAGCGCATCACTGATGGCCAGACGCTCGATATGCGTGCGTGTGAGAGACGGCAGCAGGGTGGCCTGGGCCAGAATCTTCTCATCATCCTCTGTCAGGGCACCACGTTCCGGCAGGACACCCTGAAGATTGCGGGCCACCTGACTGAGCGTCCGCTGGGCAAGATTGCCAAGGTCGTTGGCCAGTTCGACATTCATCCGTGTGATGAGGGAACGGCGGCTGAAATTGGAATCCCCACCAAAGGGCACTTCCCGCATCAGGAAGAAGCGCAGCTGGTCCAGCCCGAACTCATCGGCCAGAGCCTTGGGGTCCAGCACGTTGCCGAGAGACTTGCTCATCTTCTCACCCTCGACCGTCCACCAGCCATGAGCGAAAACCCGTTTCGGCAGCGGCAGACCAGCAGCCATAAGGAAGGCCGGCCAGTAGATGCAGTGGAAGCGGATGATCTCCTTGCCCACCACATGCACGTCGGCGGGCCAGTGAACATGCCGGGGATCCTTCATGTCCGGGTAACCAACGGCTGTCAGATAATTCGCCAGCGCATCGAACCAGACATACATGACATGGTCCGGGTCACCCGGCACCTCCACGCCCCAGCGGAAGCTGGTCCGGCTGATGGAGAGGTCCCGCAGCCCCTGCTTCACGAAGCTGACCACCTCCCGTTTCGGACCATGCGGGCCGATGAAATCGGGATTTTCTTCATACAGCTTCAGCAGCCTGTCCTGAAAATCGGAAAGGCGGAAAAAGTAGGATGGTTCCCGCACCCACTCCAGCGGCGCACCGGAAGGTGCCGTCCGGCTGCCATCGGGATGCCGGGTGATCTCATCCTCACCGACAAACATCTCATCCCGGGTGGAGTACCAGCCTTCATAGGCATCGAGATAGATATGACCATTTTCGGCAACCTTCTCCCAAAGGGTCTGGGCTGCCTTCTTGTGTCGGGCTTCTGTCGTGCGGATGAACTCATCCGTCTGGACCGCCATGTCCTTCTGCATCTGGCGGAAGCTCTGGGAGATGCGGTCCGCAAAATCCTGCGGAGGAACATTCTGCGCCTTTGCGCTCTGCTCCACCTTCTGTCCATGCTCGTCCGTCCCGCTGACGAACAGAACATCGTTGCCATCCAGCCGATGGAAACGGGCGATCACATCACAGGCGATGGAGGTATAAGCGTGGCCGATATGCGGCGCACCATTCACATAGAAAATGGGAGTCGTGATGGTGAAATGCCGCTTCATGATCTATCCGTCCTGTCGTCCAAATTTTACCAAAACCCACAACCGGGCCTGCTACCCTTGGCGGGCCAGAGCAAGGACTTCCCGGATGGCCTCGGCCCTGTCAAGGCTGAAGCGCTCACTCTGCATCCGCATCTGCCCCAACCGCCCGGCCCGATCCGCCATGAGAGCTGCCCGGGGCAGATCTCCCGCAAAAGCGGCATCCCGTGCCTGACCGGCCAGTGCCTCGCCTAGCAGATCGCACACTAACGCAAAACCCTCTGCTTCACGAGCGATCTGGCTGACGATCACCCAATTTTCATGATCCAGCTCTTCACCGGCCAATGCCCGCTCCACCAGCCCGGCACAGATGCCGTCCCGGTCCTGTGCCAGAAACAGGGCACGACCGGGAGACCCATGGGCACAATGCAGGACATCATCCGGCACGTCAGGCAGAACGGCCTTCATGTCAGCCTCATCCAGCCCGGCCAGGGCCAGCACACGGCAACGGCTCCGCAATGTCGGCAGCAATGTGCCCGGTGAAGAAGTCGTCAGGAAGAGAGCGGTCTTCGGCGGAGGTTCCTCAAGAATCTTCAGCAGCGCATTGGCGGCAAAACGGTTCAGACTTTCCAGCCCGTCCACGACCACGACCCGCCAGCCACCCTCCGTGGCCGTGTGATGCAGAAAATTCTGGATGGGCTGGACATCGGCAACCGTGATCTCCCCCTTCAGCTGTCCCTTGCGGGGGTCCATCTTCCGGGCAATCGTCAACAGATCTCCATGCGTCCCCGCAGAGATGCGCCGTCCAGCAGGACTTTCCAGATCGCTGCCCCCCAGCAGCCTGCGGGCCAGATGGAACGCCAATGTCACCTTGCCTACACCGGACGGGCCAGAAATCAGCCACGCATGATGCAGCCTGCCAGACGCAAAAGACTCTTCAAACTGCTGTATGGCTGCCTGATGCCCATACACATGGGCTGCCAGACGTGGTTCAGGCGGCGGCCCCCTCACGCAGCGCCCTCTCCAGCCATATGCTGCCGCACGAGAGCGTATAGGTGCGCCTGCACCTCTTCCAGCGACTGGCTGGCATCAACCCGCCGGATGCGGGCAGGATCCTTCTCGGCAATATCCTGAAAACCAGCCCGCACACGCTGATGAAACTGCATCTGCTGTCCCTCGTACCTGTCCAGCTTTCCACCCCGCCGGGAAATACGCTGACGGGCCACTTCGCAGGGCAGGTCCAGCCATAACGTTACATCAGGCTCTCCTCCCACGACCTGCCGCAGGGAGCGGATATACTCCAGAACCTCTGCCCGGCCCTCTCCGATTCCATACCCTTGATAGGCCCATGTGGAATCATGGAATCGATCACAGAGGACGATTTTCCCTTCTGCCAGAGCCGGTCGGATTGCCCTGGCGAGGTGATCCGACCGGGCCGCCATATGAAGCATGATCTCCGCCTGCCAGCAGAAACTCTCCTCCCCAAAAAGGAGCAGGTTCCGCAACGCTTCGGCTGCTGGCGTCCCACCGGGCTCTCTCGTCTGGAAAACCGGGAAACCTGCGCCTTCCAGCTGCTTGGAAAGGCGGGCCAGCTGCGTGCTTTTGCCCGCACCTTCCCCCCCTTCCAATGTAATGAACACTCCCCCGGTCTTACTGCGGAGCATGGCCGAACCGTGACAGGATCCGCCCTGCAAAGCCAAGCTCACCGACCGGAGACACCGTATAAAGTGGTGAATAGACCCTGGGCTGACCTGGCAGGCCAACGGAAACATGGCCAGACTTCTGCCCTGCTGCCACCGGTGCCGGAATGGGGGACGGATAATCCACGCTGATCTGCACTTTCGAGGACCAGCCGACAGGGATGGTCAGGCTGACATCCTCCGCAACAGCCAGACCAACCGTGCGATGCTCCCCATTCCACACGGCAGCGGCCGGCTCCACAACCTGCCCCTTGTGCAGCAGCTGAACCGTCTCAAAACTGGAGAATGCCCAGCTCATCAGCCGCTCACCCTCATGAGCACGCTCATTGGTAGAGACAGTCCCATTGATGACGACAATGACACGGTTGCCGTTCCGTTCTGAACTGGCACACAGGCCAAACCCCCCTGCATCGGTATGGCCAGTCTTCAGACCATCAGCCAGCCCCTTGTCGACCAGCACATTGCGGTTCCCCTGACGGATATGGTTGAAGGTGAATTCCTTCTCCCCGAAGAACCCGTAATAACGGGGGAAATCACGAATGAGATGCTGCGCCAGCATGGCCACATCCTGAGCGCACATGTAATGGCTGGCATCCGGCAGACCGGTCACGTTCATGAAATGAGAGTTGCGTAAGCCAATGCGCTGGGCTGCCTCGTTCATCAAGGCCACGAAACGCTCTTCAGACCCCGCAATCCCCTCCGCCAGCACGACACAGGCATCATTGCCGGACTGGATGAGCATGCCACGGATCAGATTCTCCACGCTGACAGAACTGCCAAGCGGGACAAACATGCGGGAACCTTCCATCTTCCAGGCCCTGGAGCTGACAGGGAATTCCTGCTCCAGCCGGATACGCCCGGAGGCCAGAAAAGCAAAAACGACATAGGCCGTCATCATCTTGGTAAGGGATGATGGCGGCATCCGCTCTTCCGCATTGCGACTCAGCAACACCGTCCCCGTCGTGCTGTCGAGAATATAGGCCCAACGGGCAGAGGTCGGCATGGGGCCCATTGGAGTCACGGCATCCCCCACGACCGAATCGGTGGCCGGACCTGCTTCCTTCACCTGCCCTGCCGGACGCCCCCGCCCCTGCCTGTGCAGCCCGGCGGCCTGCCCGGCCCGTGATGATGCCAGCAGGGAACATGCCGTAAAACCGGCAACTCCCCCCATGAGAGAACGTCTTGTCTGCACGTCAATCCCCGCACTGCATGCCCGCCATACCGGCGGGGCCTTCATGAAAAAACCTGCGATGCCCGCCATGCGGGCCACCCGGCACCATGCCGGACGGCGTGATTATCGGGTCATCCTATCGCCCAGAATCCCGACCGCCAATGCATAATAATCGGAAGGATTGTAGGCCCGTATCGCACGGAAATTATGATAAACGAGGAAGGCCTGTCCACCAGGTCCATCCGGCTGGAGCAGGCTGCCCGTGGCCTGCGGTGCCAGGAACCCGGAAGACTGGACCGGCCTCACCCCCATAGCCTGCCACGTGCTGACAGGATGCACGGGGGCATGGCGGGATTTCGTGGCAGCCAGAGCCGTGAACTGCCCATTGCTCCCCAGCGGGACCACAACCTCTTCTCCCCAGGGTTCACCACGCCGCCAGCCCGACCGTCCCAGGTAATTGGCAATGGAGGCAAAAACATCCGCTTCGGAACTCCAGATATTCGCCTTTCCATCACCATCACCATCCGCCGCAAAACGCAGATAGGCACTCGGCATGAACTGAGGCTGCCCCATGGCACCGGCATAGCTGCCAAGCATGCTGGCCGGACTGATGGCCCCCTGAGCCAATATCTGCATGGCCTTGATCAGCTCGCTACGGAAAAAGGCAGCCCGCCTGCCATCAAAGGCCAGAGTGGCCAAGGCCTCGATGACATTAAAACGGCCCTGATGCTCTCCAAACCCTGATTCCAGCCCCCATATGCCCATGATGGCGTTGTCATCACAGCCCAGCGTCTGCCCCAAAGGCGACAGTGTCCCCCGCACCCTCTGCCAGGCCTGCCGCCCTTTTTCTTCCCGGGCAGACGAGATCACACGTGCACGGTACTGCGCCCATGTCAGGGTAAATTCCGGCTGGTGCCGGTCCAGCCGCAAAACCTCCTGATTGGGGGCCTGAGCCAGCGCAAGGGACTGCTCCACAATAGCCGACGGCACACCAGCCGACAGGGCCTGCTGCCGCACACCTCCCAGGAACGCTGCATAATCGGCCGTCCCCCGAGAGGCCACCGCCCGACCACCTGCCCAGGCAGGCAGACCGCCCATCATCAACCCTCCTGCCGTGGCAGCCAGAAAATGACGCCTCTTCATCATTCCACTTCCCATCACGCCTGATCTCCCCTTCATCATCCAAAGGAACGCCCCGATATACCCGGCACTGCCGATTGCGGACAGACGCATTTCATGGCACAGTCCCGCCAACCACAGCCAGGACCGTTCTTTGTGATCCGTATCAGCGCTATCATGGCGTCCCAGCCTGTCTGGCTGAAAGCCTTTTCTGTCATCCTTGGTACCTTTATCCTGGAAGATGTTGCAACCGTCCTGGCGGCCATTGCGTCCAAAGGAAACCAGATTTCCATCCCTCTGGCACTTGGCAGCCTTTATGCCGGGGTGGCCCTGGGTGACATGGGCCTTTATGCCCTCGGTCTGGCAGGAAGCCGATGGACGTTCCTGCGCCGTTTCCTGACCCTCCCCAGCGAGGAGCAGGCAAAACGGTGGTTCTCCCGCAACATCATAGGGGTTGTGGCCATTTCCCGCTTTGTTCCAGGCAGCCGCCTGCCGCTCTATACGGCCTGCGGTTTCTTCCGTGCGCCCTTTCTGGCCTTCGCCCTGACGGCCATCGGCGCAACGCTGGTCTGGACAAGCCTGCTCTTCCTGCTGGCACTGCATGTTGGCGGGTGGCTTCTGGCGCATCAGGGTGGCTGGCGCTGGGCGGGAATCATCGGCTTCATCCTCTGCATTTTCCTGATGGGACGTTTCATCAGCCACCTGCAACGTAGGAACACATAGTCCATGACAGCACCTTCTTCCCATCACAAGACGCTGTCCCTCTTCGAGTTCTGGCCCGACAGCATTTTCTATACCCCCATCGTCATCTACTGGATTCTCATGGGGTTACGTCATGGAGACCTCAGCATCTCCACGGCTGCCAATCCCCGTATCGAAACAGGTGGCCTCTGTGGCGAGAGCAAAAGCTCCATTCTGGACATGGTCGGCCCCACGGCCCGAGAGGCCATTGCCCCGTATCGGATCATTCATAACGGAGCTGATGCAGCCCGGGATGTGCTGGCCGCCATGAAGGAAATGGGGATCGACTTCCCGGTCGTGCTCAAGCCTGACATCGGCTGTAACGGTACGGGAGTGAGGCTGATCACCTCCCTGGCCATGCTCCACGAGGTGCTGCCACTCTTCCCGGCGGGTGTGGCCCTGATGGTGCAGCAGCTCATCACCTACCCGATGGAAGCAGGCATCTTCTATATCCGTCATCCTGATGAGCCTGTCGGCCGCATCACCTCCCTCACTTACAAGGAAGCCCCTGTCCTGACTGGCAATGGTCGCTCCACACTCAAGGAGCTCATCATGGCCGACCCCCGGATGCGACAGGTGCCACAGCTCTATCTGCCCCGTATCAGTGGCCGTGAAACCGAGATTCTGCCCGCCGGAGAAACGCTGTCACTGGTTTTTGCCGGAAATCACTGCAAGGGGTCCATCTTCCGGAATGGGAGGCCGGACATCACTCCGGCACTCACGGAACGCATCAACGCCATCATGCTGGACATACCGGACTTCCATTTCGGCCGGATCGACCTCAAGATGGCTTCACCAGAAGCTCTGAAGCGTGGGGAAGATTTTCAGATCATCGAGATCAATGGGGTCGGGTCAGAGGCCATCCATATCTGGGACCGGCGCACGACTCTGACAGAGGCCTACCGCACCCAGATCTACCATTACCGGCAGGCCTTCCTCATCGGTGCTGCAAAAAAGAAAGAAGGCTGGAAAAGTTCCGGCATTCTGGGGATGCTCCGCTCCTGGCTGAAGCAGCGGCGCCTGCTGGCGTCCTACCCGACCAACGACTGAGGCAGGCAACAACCGGGACAGACCCCGCCGGTCCTTTGCCGCCCGGCGGGAAAACACAGCCTAAAGCCTGCCCGCACCAAATATGTAATTGCTGATCTGCTGCTCCAGAGACAGCAGGGGGTGGGCATCCAGAATGGTGGCACCAGCCGGCAATGTCTGCCCTGCCTTGCCGGGCAGCAGCTGAAGGGCATTGTCCCCGCCAATGGTCGGTGCCGCAATGGCCACAGCCGTATCCTGCGGGAGCTTCAGATCATCCCGTACGGCAAACTGCACGTCCACGATGGCGGTTTCCGGATTTAGCGTGATGGAACGCACACGCCCCACGGTTACACCGCCAAGGTCCACGTCAGCCCCCTCATCCAGACCATTCGCGGAACTGAATGTCGCATGATAGCCTGTCATGTGGCGATCCGGCCCCTCCAGCAGGCCCAGCCCATAGGCAACGAACCCGCCGGCTGCCAGAAGAACACAGCTGCTGGCAATGAATGCTCCGCCACGCCCTTTAAGGATCGCCCACATAGATACCTCGAAATTCACGCCCCAGTCTGCTAGCCTTGCGACCGGAGAAGCTGATTTCATGAAAAACAACAGAACGTTACCGCTACCATAGATGGGACTTTCCCACCAGCATCCGTCACGGCTTTTCCTCAATCTCCCCCACCTCCAGACAGACCATGGTTCCGCATGACAGATCTCCAGGCCTTCATCCTCGCCATCATCCAGGGCATCACGGAACCCTTCCCTGTCAGCAGCCTTGGCCATGCCGTCCTTCTGCCCGGAATCCTTCACTGGTCGCTGGATGAACACAGCCCGACCTTCCTGCCCTTTCTGACCATGCTGCATGTCGGCACGCTGGTGGCTCTGGCGCATGTCTTCTGGGGGGACTGGCGGGCTATCCTGCTCGGCCTCTTCTCCCCCCGCAGAACAGCCAGAACCCGCAACAAGGCGATCCACCTGTGCAGCCTGCTTGTCGTGGCCACAATACCAGCCGTCATCATGGGCGGACTGTTTGAGCATCACCTGCGGCTCGTTTTTGCCAATCCGCTCATGGTGGCAGGATTCCTGACCCTCAACGGCCTGCTGCTCATCCTGACGGAGATCATGCGCCGCCGGGCCCTCCGGCATGAACAGGACAATGCCTACCAGACACAGGAACTCTCCTGGAAAGATGCCCTCATCATCGGCCTCTGGCAATGTCTAGCCCTGTTCCCCGGGCTATCACGCTCCGGTGCCACCATTAATGGTGGGCTGATGCGGGGACTGGACCATCTGACAGCGACACGCTTTTCCCTGCTCATGGCCCAGCCGATCATTCTGGCAGCCACGGCCAAAGAGGCCTGGCAGCTCCGCCATGTCCATCTCTCCAGCAGCATGATCACGCAGTCCCTCATTGGCGCTGTCGTGGCTGGCGTAACGGCCCTCATCTGCTCCCGGCTCCTGCTGCGCTTCTTCCATGATGACAACCGGCACACCCTGACAGGATTCGGCATTTACTGCATCCTTGCCGGCCTTGGCAGCGTCTGCCTTCTCCATTTTCACCCCTGAGCACAGAAAAACTCCGCAAGCATAATTTACAAAGGCTTTCCAAGGAGTCATGAATAAAAACATTCCGGTATCATACCGTTCCAGCCCCGTTATGCAGGAATCGTGACACTCATGCCCCAGCTGACCACGCCATGAACAAGGCGCGCCGCAAGACCCTCTCCCAGATACAGTCCGCTGGTGAACAGCATAACTTCAAGCGCAGCCTTGGCGCCACGCAGCTCCTGCTCATGGGCGTGGGGACCGCCATTGGAGCGGGCGTGTACGTCATCACGGGGACGGCGGCAGCAGAGTATGCCGGGCCTTCCGTCCTTCTCTCTTTCCTGATTGCCGCTGCGGCGTGCCTGTTCACGGCACTCTGTTATGGGGAGCTGGCCTCCACCTTCCCTGTCTCCGGGTCAGCCTATGCTTATGCCTATCTCTCCATGGGCGAGAAAATGGCGTGGGTGACCGGCTGGCTGCTCATACTGGAATATGGCATTGCCGGTACCGCCGTGGCGGCCGGCTTTTCGGGCTACCTGACATCCCTGCTCAGTGGGTTCGGCATCCATCTCCCGGCTGTCATTTCCCAGACAACCTTTCAGTCCATCCCTCATTCAAGTACCGGCCTGCTGGCCTTTCATCCCAGCTTCAACCTGATCGGCTTGGTTGTCATGCTGTTCATCAGCCTGGTCCTGACCCGTGGGATTGAGGTCGCAGCACGGTTCAACACGGCCTTCGTCAGCATCAAGATCGGCGTGCTGGCACTGTTTGTCGGGGTTGGCCTGTTCTATCTCCATCCTGCCTACTGGCACCCATTCATCCCGCCTTCGGAAGGGAATTTCCATTTCGGCGTGGCTGGCATCTTCCGGGCTGCCTCGATCATCTTCTTTGCCTATGGTGGTTTCGAAACCGTCTCCACCGCAGCGGCAGAAGCCCGCAACCCCACCAGGGATGTGCCCATAGGCATCATCGGCAGTCTCATCATCTGTACGTTGGTTTATGTCACCGTGGCGGCCGTACTGCTGGGCATTGCGCCCTATCAGATGCTGGATGTGCCAGACCCTCTGGCCATCGCAACGGGCCTCATGAATCAGCCGTGGATGGCCTTTCTCATCAATGCAGGGGCCACGGTCGGGCTGTTCTCCGTTCTTATCGGTCTGCTTTATGCAATTTCCCGCATGGTCCACGCCATCAGCCATGACGGACTTCTACCGGGCATCTTCAGCGTCGTGCATCCACGCTTCAGGACACCATGGCTGGCCACGCTGCTGCTGGGCCTCATCCTGGGGCTGATGAGCGCCACCATGCCCATCGCACTGCTGGGGGATCTGCTCTGCATTGGCACCACACTGGCCTTCAGCATCGTCTGCTTCACTGTCATCTGGCAACGCAACAGGGCACCGGAGACACACCGGCCCTTCCAGGTGCCACTCGGAGGAATCCGCATCCGGGGGATCTGGCTGGGCATCACGCCCATGCTGGGCATTTTCTTCTGCCTCTGCATGATTGTTCCCCTGGGGCTGAACATACTGCACGTCACCCTGCAGGGTAACATCATCCCGCTGGCCTTCTTCATCCTCTATACAGGGCTGGGTTTTGCGACCTATCTGTTCTATGGACGGCATAACTCGACCATGAAGCAGCCTCCATCCTGAAGGGCGCAGGCTGCTGCATGGTTTCCATTTCCGATTACGAGGCGAGGATGGCCGCAGGGGCAACCTGCCCATCCATCAAGTCCGCTGTCTATTTCTGGATGATCCACCCTCTTTATGCGTAAACGTTCCTCCTCCTCCGCCAGGCGTCGTGATCCACGGCGCAAGACCATGAGCCAGATCACGGCAGAAAATGATTCCGTCACGCTCAAAAGAAGTCTGACAGCCACGCAGCTTCTGCTCATGGGGGTCGGAACGACCGTTGGGGCGGGCGTCTATGTCATGACGGGTACGGCGGCGGCTGAATATGCCGGACCTGCCGTGCTGCTCTCCTTCCTTGTAGCGGCGGCAGCCTGTCTCTTCACGGCTTTCTGTTATGGGGAGCTCTCTTCCACCTTCCCGGTATCCGGCTCCTCCTACTCCTATGCCTACATCTCCATGGGAGAACGGGCAGCATGGAATGTCAGCTGGCTGATGCTGCTTGAATACGGCATATCCTGCACCGCTGTAGCGGCTGGTCTTTCGGGCTACATGAACTCCCTGCTGGGCATTTTCAACATCCATCTGCCAGTCTGGCTGACACAGACAAGCCTTCAGCCGGTGCCCGGCTCCGAAGGAACAGCGCTGACAGCCGGATTCCGGCTGGACCTGATCGGCTTCATCTCCGTGTTGCTGGTAACCGCCCTGCTGGCCCGTGGTGTTGAAGAATCCGCCCGCTTCAACTCTCTCGTTGTCGCCCTGAAAATTGGTGTCCTGTTCCTCTTCCTCATCATCGGTGTCAGTTACATCACCCCGGCCAACTGGTTCCCCTTCATTCCACCGGCCCAGGCCCATTTCCACTTTGGTGTGGCTGGCATCTTCCGGGCAGCCTCCATCATATTCTTTGCCTATGGAGGGTTCGAAGCCGTTTCCACTGCTTCATCAGAGGCCCGCAATCCAACACGTGACATTCCCATCGGCATCATTGGCAGCCTGCTGATCTGCACGCTGATCTATGTTGCCGTAGCAGCCGTACTGCTGGGAATCGTGCCCTACAGCAAGCTGAATGTGGCTGACCCCCTGGCCGTTGCCACACAGGCCATGGGCAAACCGTGGCTGGCCCTGCTGGTGAATGGCGGCGCCACCATCGGCCTTTCTTCCGTCCTGCTGGGCCTGATGTATGGTCAGTCCCGCATCCTGCTGACCACCGGGCGGGACGGGCTCATCCCGTCCGTCTTTAGCAGGATCCACAAACGCTACCGCACACCAGCCCGTGGGACATTCATCATGGGGGCCATCATTGCCCTGATGACAGCCACCCTGCCCATCGACATCATCAGCGATCTCGTTTCCCTCGGGACGGCACTGGCCTTCGCCATGGTCTGCTTTACGGTCATCTGGCAGCGCAATTATGCTGCCGATACCCGGCGCCCCTTCAGCGTGCCACTGGGAGGAATCCGTATCCGGGGATTCTGGATTGGCCTTACGCCTGTTCTGGGGATCATTTTCTGCCTGATCATGATCCTGCCACTGATCTTCAACATGATCCACGCCCTGCTGGGCGGCAATCCTGTTCCCGTCATTCTGCTGGTCACCTACTTCCTGATCGGTGCGCTGACCTATCGCTTCTACGGGTATCACAACTCCCGCATGGCCAATCCGTCAGCCTCAGCAGAATAATACCGCCCCCATCAGTCCTGACTTGCCCGAGACTGATGGGGGACCCTCCTTCGCCACACTATCTACGCCCATCGGCCCTGCTACCGGGCCCCATGTAACTGCCCGGTGGCGGGCGATGTACTGGAGGAGACAAAAGGGTATCCGGGTCTGTCACATCCAGTTTTGCCCCTGTTTCCGGCGAAACGAACGCAACACGCCGCCGTGGCAGCGCCTGCGGGAACTCCGCCCGGATGCGGGCAATGGCTTTTTCCCGAATGTCACAACGCAGATCCCAGCTCTGCATGGCATTGCGGGCACTGGCAATGACACGGACCGACATGGCCTGATCTGTGCAATCCGACACCTGGGCATCGAACACCTTGCCATCCCAGAGCGGGCAGCTTCGCACGATCTCCCTCAGCATATCCCGGATTTCATCCATTGGGGCATCATAATCAAGCCAGAGAAACACGACGCCGGTTATGGCGGCCGAGTTGTGCGTCCAATTTTCAAAGCGATTTTCAAGAAAATAGGAAATGGGCACGATATGGCGTCGCCAGTCCCAGACACGCAGCACGACATACGTTGCCGTGATTTCCTCCACCCAACACCAGTCACCATTGATGACGACCAGATCCTCCATCCGGATGGGCTGGGTGATGGCGATCTGCACCCCCGCTATCAGGTTCGTCAGAAGTCCCCGCGCCGAGAGACCAACAATCAGCGAGGCCGCTCCGGCAGAAGCAAAAAGGGACACACCATACTGTTTGACAGACGGAAAAAGCATCAGGGCCGAAGCAACCGTCACAAGGCCAATGAGAATCTCTCCAAGCCGCCGCAGCACCTTGATCTGTGTCTGATGAGCACGGGCCATGATGTCATCCGCATAATCCAACCGTGCCAGACGATTCAGATATGCCTCTGACATCAGGCGGAACATGCTGATGAGAGAAAAGCCGAAAACCAGAATCAGCAGAAAGAAAAAGAACAGCCTGAGATTCTGCTCCTCCTCATATGAAAAGCCCGTGGCCGCTGGCAGCGCTGCCAGAAGGACCAGCAATGTAACCATGACCTGCATGGGCCGACGCAACACGCTGACGGTGTTGCGGATCATCGCCCCGCTGCGTGTACCAGGAATACGCAGGATCAGCGCACTCGCCCCATGTCCGGCATAAAACGCTGTCAGACCAACGATCACGAGCATCAGGATCGATACGATCGCAGGTGGCAACCAGGAAAGCGCATTGCTGAACGCAAAGAGGATGTTTGTGAAATGCTGGGACAAAAGGAAAAGCCCTCTGACTGAAGGTGTAACAGGCTGTCAGCGAAAAATGACAGCCTCGCCTCAGGAAGTGAATAGAAAAGAACAAAAAAACATGATGATAGCCCACCTCCCTGTTGACTTCCTCATCTGCCTGCCATAAAAGCACCTTCATCGGAAGGCAGATGCCTCCTGAAGGACATGATGGCGGCGTAGCTCAGCGGTAGAGCAGGGGAATCATAATCCCTTGGTCGGCGGTTCAAATCCGTCCGCCGCTACCATCTTCCCTTCTCCCATCCCCTGAAAATTTGCTGAATGAGCCGTTGCGGATGCCGTGCATCTGGTGCTGGCAGGTATCTTCCCCATAATTTCAGAACACTGACAGCCTCATAAAAAGAAAGCAGGTTGACCTGAGCCAACCCGCCCTCTCTTGGTGCCGTACGGTCGGGAAAGTGGCCTCAGTCCTCGCTGTCCTGCTCGGCCTCTTCATCACGCTTTTCAGCACGACGACGACGCTCGGACGGACGACGCTCACTCACCGGGGCCGGAGCTGCCGCCTCGTCCTCATGCTCCTGACGTTCCCGGCGCTCCTGACGTGTCTGCTCATAATTGCGCTGCCGTTCGGCACGCTCCTGCTGGGCCGCCTGAGCTGCCTGATTCATGGCATTGAGCATACGAAAATAATGCTCGGCATGCTGGAAATAGGCTTCCGCCTGCACCCGGTCCCCGGTACCGGTGGCATCACGACCCAGCTGAAGATATTTTTCGAACAGCTGCTGGGCAGTGCCACGAATGCGCAGATCAGGCCCGTTGCTCTCAAAAACATGGTTCCGGTTCAGAGGAATCTGACCATTATTGCCACGGGATGCTCCTCCACCGCCGCCTGAACGATGATGACGGTTCCTCATTCGCTTCATATTTTCAAACCTGCAATCTTGTCACAATGGCGCCTTCAGCAGCCAATCTGCCGTTTCTTCCCATATTGTCCGAAGAAACATCACTCCCAGAGGAAACGACACTTTACCGCCTGACCGACAGCCATCACCGTAACGCTGTCCATCCCCTGTATCTTCCTGCGGCAATCTATCAGGCATCAGCCCATAAGCCAACTGCTTTCCTAAGAAAAGGCAAGCACCAGGGCACGCTCCACACCTCCCAGGTCCTTCCGGCACTCCAGCACCGCAAGTCCTTCCGCCTCGGCCAGTTCTGTGACAGCATCTGCCTGTCCCATCCCCAGCTCCAGCACGGCACACCCGTTCGGCATAAGCAGATGTGGCAGGCTCCGGCACAGGATGCGATAGGCCACCAAGCCATCATCTCCCCCATCCAGAGCCCGATGCGGTTCATATGCCGCAACATCAGGCATCAGATGGGCCATGTCCGCATGTTCAATATAGGGAGGATTGGACAACACGACATCAAAACGCCCTCCCACCGCAGCAGCCCAGTCTCCCGCCATAAAAGCCACCCGGTCCGACAGGCCATTGCGGCCTGCATTCCGTCGGGCAAGGGCGGCGGCGGCGGGAGCAATATCCACACCCAACCCCCAGGCTCGTGGATATTCACTCAGAGCAGACAGAAGCAGGCAGCCTGTGCCCGTTCCAAGGTCCAGAATGGATCTGACAGACTGACGATCCGGCTTATGGTCCAGCAGCGCTTCCAGCAGGGTCTCACTATCGCCCCGGGGGATCAATGTCTCCGGCGAGACATGAAAATCCAGTGTCCAGAAGCCCTGCTCCCCGGTAATGAAGGCAACCGGCTCCCGCTGGCTGCGGCGCTGAATGGCACGCTGAAAGCGGTCCACACCCTCGGCCGGAATCTCGTCATGCTGCATCAGCTCCATCCGGGTCCACCCGCAGGCCCAGCAGAGCAGCAAGCGAGCCTCGAATGCTGCCTCTTCAATCCCGGCCTGAAAAAGCCTCTCCCCGGCCTGCTGCAAAAGGTCTATTTTACGCATGAATTTCATTCCCTGACCTGTCGCCTCCCATCATCCAGGAAAACCAGACGATGACCATAGCCCGTTTCCTGCGCTCCCTGCCTGTTTCACTCTGCCTCGGCATCCTGATGCTGCCAGCCGCAAAGGGTGAAACTGTCGGGCCCATGCCGGATGGACCAACGGGGGGCAGTTTCACCGTTCATGACGGACGTGCGCCCAATGAGGTGTCAGAGTCGACACGCCTCTATCTCAATGGTCATCTGGCAGCGATATTCCACCTTGACCTCGCCCATGCTGATGATAGTGCCGTGATCCCTCTGCCTATGGGCCGTGTTGATATTCCCTATACTCTTTGCGGCACCGTTACCGTCATGCATGATGGCAAGGCCGAAACACGGGACGTGAGTGGAGATGGTGTCCTCCATAATCCGGACGGCCATTATTTCGAAGCCGTGGGTAGCGAAAATTTCCGAGATTTCTTCCTGATGGATGAAAACGATCCGGCTGCTACCGATCACCACAACGGCAACTCCTCCCGCTGCCTCTCCTCCAACAGCTGATCACCCTGCCCAGGGGACTTGTCAGGAACTGCCGATTTCCGCCGCCAGCAGGGCCATCTGCTCATGGTGAGTCAGGGCGCTGACAATCTCGTCAAACTCGCCACCCATGACCTGATCAATCTTGTACAGAGTAAGATTGATGCGGTGATCTGTCACCCGCCCCTGGGGGAAGTTGTAGGTTCTTATCCGTTCAGACCGGTCTCCTGTACCAACCTGGGATCTACGGTCGGCTGCCCTGCTGTCATGCGCCTTCTGCCGTTCCGCCTCATACAGGCGGGCCCGCAGAATCTGCATGGCCTTGGCCTTGTTGCGGTGCTGACTTTTTTCTTCCTGCATGGCCACGACAACACCTGTCGGCAGATGCGTGATACGGACAGCACTCTCCGTCTTGTTCACATGCTGTCCCCCTGCACCGGAGGCCCGGAACACATCAATCCGCAAGTCTTCTTCATTCACCTGCACATCAACCTCTTCCGCTTCCGGCAGCACAGCAACGGTAACGGTAGATGTATGGATGCGTCCCTGGCTTTCTGTCGCCGGGACACGCTGGACACGATGCACGCCGGACTCATATTTGAAACGGGCAAACACGCCTCGCCCTGTAATGGTGGCCATGCCTTCCCGGATGCCAGAAAGCTCACTTTCCGTCAGGGACATGACCTCGAAACGCCAGCCATTGCTCTCGGCAAACCGACGATAGGCCTCGAAGAGTTCTGCCGCAAACAGCGCTGCTTCATCCCCACCGGCAGCGGGGCGGACCTCCAGAATGGCGCTCCGTTCATCAGCATCATCCCGAGGCAGAAGCGCCAGCTGCATGGCCTGCTCCAGAGCGGGCATCACGGCCTCGACCTCTTCCAGCTCAAGCTGGGCAAGCTCCTTCATCTCCGGGTCCTGCACCAGAGCCTGCGCCTCTTTCTGACGCTTCTGAGCAGCCTGCCACGCCCGGATGGCTGCCACAGGTTTTTCCATGGCAGCATAGTCCCGGGAAAGACGGACAAACTCGTCTCCACTGGCCTCACCAGAGGCCATCATTGCCTGCATTTCCTCAAAGCGGGCAATGATCTGCTCCAGCTTATGCTCCATAGCCGCACTCATGAGGCTCGGGCACGCTCCAGGATAACAAGGATGTCCGTCACGGGCACTTCTTCCTGTTCCCGTGATGCCAGATGACGCAGCTGCACGACATCCCGTGCCAGATCATCATCCCCCAGGAAGAGCGCATGTGTCGCCCCGGACTGCACAACACGGTCCATGCGTTTCTTCATGTTGCCCCGTGTCTCGATCGAGACAGCCAGACCACCATCCCGCAACGCCCGGGAAATGGAAGCGGCCTTGAGCAGGGCAGCTTCCCCCATCGGCAGGATGGCCACATCACTGACCTCCTCAGCCGGAGCATCAATCAGAGCGGCGAGACGTTCAACACCAGCGGCCCAGCCGATGCAGGGCACGGCAGGGCCGCCCATTTCTTCAACCAGCCCCTCATACCGGCCACCGGCCAGAACGGTCCCCTGCGCACCAAGCTTGTCCGTAACAAACTCGAATACGGTATGGCTGTAATAATCCAGCCCACGAACAATTCGGGGATTCTCCACGAAAGAGACGCCGAAAGCCTTCAGACCAGCCTTCAGCTCCTCCCAGAATGTACGGGATTCCTCATTGAGATAGTCATCAAAAGCTGGTGCATCGGCCAGAAGGGCCCTGTCCTGCTCTGCCTTGCTGTCCAGAATCCGCAGCGGGTTGATTTCAAGCCGTGACCGGCTGTCCTCGGAAAGGCGATCCTCATGCTGGCGGAAATAGGCCACCAGAGCCTCCCGCCATGCCATGCGGCTGGCCTTGTCACCCAGCGTGTTCAGCTCCAGACGCAGATCATCCGCCAGACCAAGCGAGACCAGAAAGTCCCGAGCCATGGCGATGATCTCGGCATCACGGAAGGCACTTTCCGCACCGATCAGCTCCGCACCGATCTGATGGAACTGACGGAAGCGCCCTTTCTGCGGCCGTTCATAGCGGAACATTGGGCCCGTATAGAAAATCTTCTGTGGCAGGGCCTGTGTCAGCGCATTGGAAACCAGCGCACGAGCCACACCCGCCGTTCCCTCCGGACGCAGGGTCAGGCTCTCCCCTCCCCGATCCTCGAACGTATACATTTCCTTGGAAACAACATCCGAGCTTTCCCCCAGAGAGCGGGCAAAAACATGGGTGTCCTCAAAAATGGGGGTGGCCCACTGGCTGAAACCATAACGGCGGAAGACCGTCCTGCCCGTACCAACAACATGCTGGTGGCGACGCATCTCCTCGCCCAGCAGATCCCTCGTCCCCCGTGGCGGCTGAAACCGTGCCATCAGTGCGCTGCCTTCTCGGCCGTTCCGGCCTCAATGGCAGCCACACGGGCTTCCACCAGCTCCACGATATGGTCGATCATGTTCTCAGCCGGCATGGTATGGTCCTGCTTGCCCGCTGCATAGACCATGTGCCGACCAGACCCGCCACCTGTCACACCGATGTCCGTCATCAGCGCCTCACCAGGCCCGTTAACCACACAGCCGATGATGGAAAGTGTCAGCGGTGTCTTGATGTGCTGAAGACGGTCCTCCAGCGTCTGGACCGTATCCACCACATTGAAACCCTGACGGGCACAGGACGGACAGGAAATGATCTTCACACCACGGTGACGCAGGCCGAGCGATTTGAGAATGTCCCAGCCCACCAGCACCTCTTCTTCTGGAGGAGCAGAGAGGGAAACGCGCATCGTGTCACCCACACCAGCCCAGAGCAGATTGCCCAGCCCGAGGGCAGACTTCACCGTCCCCGCCCGCTTGGAGCCAGCCTCCGTAATGCCGATATGCAGCGGATGGTCACAGCATTCTGCCAGCTGCTTGTAGGCCGCCACGGCCATGAAAACATCAGAAGCCTTCACGCTGATCTTGAATTCATGGAAGTCATGATCTTCCAGAATCTTCGCATGTTCCAGCGCACTTTCCACCAGTGCTTCCGGCTTCGGCTCGCCATATTTCTCCAGCAGATGCCGCTCCAGAGACCCAGCATTGACGCCAATACGGATGGAGCAGCCATGATCACGCGCTGCCTTGACGACCTCACGCACACGATCGGCACTGCCAATGTTACCCGGATTGATGCGCAGGCAGGCCGCACCGGCCGCCGCTGCCTCGATAGCCCGTTTGTAATGGAAGTGAATGTCCGCCACGATCGGCGCATTGACTTCTTCCACAATGGTTTTCAGGGCCTTCGTGCTGGCCTCATCGGGACAGGATACACGGACGATATCCACACCGGCCATTTCGGCCTTGCGGATCTGAGCAATCGTTCCTTCGATATCCGTTGTCAGCGTGTTGGTCATGGTCTGCACCGAAACAGGTGCATCGCCACCAACGGCAACATTACCAACATAGATCTTCCGTGATTTACGGCGTTCAATATGCTGATAGGGACGTAAACTGCTCATCAATAACCTCTCCGGGTCCTGACTGGACTGACCCATGATAAACGTGACCGCCTCATGGACGGTCACAGAATTTTATTGGCTGCGCTTGTCCGCCGGTCCCGGCACCTCACCGGCCCCGGTGGCCAGGGAACCGTAACCATAATGGCCCTGCTCCACAGATGCTGCATCGACCGTCACGTTACGGACAACCCTGCCACGCAGCCCTAGGGGAGCGCTTACAACATTCCCCGCCTGAAAAACAACACCCCCGGCATTGCCGCTCGTCACACGATAGGTTTCACCAGCAGTCCCCTGCCAGCTCTCTCCCTTCTTCAGCACACGAACCAGCAGAACCTTGCCAGAGGCATCCGTAACCTGCACCCAGCTGTCTTCCCGGGCCAGTATTGCAACTCTGTCAGCTGCTTCCTGACTCGGAGCAGGAGCCTGCTGCGCTGGCGTCGGCTGCGGGGACTGGGCCTTCGATGTCTCCATGGCAGACGGGGCATTCCCCGTCACACTGTCACCAGAAGACGAACCGGCCGGGTGATCACCCTCATTGTGAAGCACCTCATTACCCGCTGCATCAACAGTAGAAGGCATGGCCGTAGCAGAAGGAGAAACAGCCTCCGGCGCTGGCGGCAGATCAGGCGTATCTTTCGGAGTATCCCCTGCCCCCGTGGCCGCCCCCTGGGCACCAGAAGACAGAACCGGTGCTGTGGGCTGCGCCGTGGCAGACTGCCCGGCTGCTGGAGACGGAACAGTCGGCTGTGAGGCAACAGGCGGTACCGCAGCCGCTGGCGTTTCACCAGTCTCTGCCAGATGGGACGGCAGAACGGACGAAGCCAGCTGCCCATGGGAAGAGAAGTGATACCACCCGGCATATCCCCCGGCGATCACCACCAGACCAACAGCCAACAACACCCAGAGACCGGCTGAACGTCCTTCCTGAGGGCCGGGAAGAACCAGATGGACGCTCTGACGTGGCGGCGCAAGAGACGACAGCTCCTGCCTGGCCTGCTGCATGAACTCCTCGCTCTCCATCCCCAGGAGACGGGCATAGCTCTTGATGAAACCAAGGGCATAGACCTTGTCTGGCAGCTCGGCATAACGCCCGCCTTCAATAGCCTGAAGTGTTGCAAGTCTTACCTTCAGGTAAGCCTCGACATCCTCAAGCCTCCAGCCCAACTCTTTGCGTCGGGCCATCAGGCGAGCTCCCAGAGTGGCCGATGACTGACCGGCCATATTCTGCCCTGCTTTATCGTCCATCACGTCACCCCTCTTCCTCATCTGACCAGAGCTCCAGTCCGAACACAGCGCTGTCTGTCCAGTATCCTGCCGTTACCGTGCAACCGCCGCATGGAGGCGTTTCTCACGCTTCTGGAGGGCTTCTACAGCCTGATCCACCAGCGTGGTGATGATATCCGCTACCGGGCGGATCTCCTTGACCATGCCGACAGACTGCCCGGCCATCATGGATCCGTTTTCCACGTCACCTTCAATGACGGCCCGGCGCAGAGCCCCAGCCCAGAAATGTTCGATTTCCAGCTGGGCAGCTTCCCGCTCGATCTCTCCTTTGCGGAAACGCTCGATCACATCCGCCTGATGGGTCATGAAATGGCGCGTAGCTGCATTGGCCAAGCCACGCACGGGAATGACAGGAAAGCGCTCATCCAGCTGCACGGACATCACGGCATCACGGGCATTACCCCGACGGAAGGCCTCCTTGAAACGCTCATGGGCGATGCTTTCCCGGGAGGCTGCAAACACTGTCCCGAACTGGCCACCGGCTGCCCCCTGCTCCAGATAGGACAGGACGGCATCACCACGGCCAAGGCCACCCGCAACGAAAACGGGCACTTCCGTGATGTTGGGCAGGATTTCCTGCGCCAGAACATTCAGGGAAACCGGGCCGACATGACCGCCCGCCTCGGATCCCTCAATGACCAGAGCCTCAATCCCCAGCTTCACGAGCCGCTTGCCCAGAGCCAGCGCCGGAGCAAACCCCATGACCCTGGCGCCGCCATCCCGCACCCGGCGGATGGTCGCACCGGTCGGAACACCACCAGCCAGCACGACGTGGGTCACCTTGTGGGCCAGACAGACATCCACCAGCGCATCCAGCTTCGGATGCATGGTGATGAGATTGACGCCAAAAGGCTTGTCTGTCAGCGCCTGCGTGGCAACGATCTCTTCCTCAAGCCGCTCTGGCTCCATCGCACCGCAGGCAATCACACCAAAGCCGCCTGCGTTGGAAATGGCCGATACCAGATTCCGTTCACTGACCCAGGACATGGCCCCGCCCAGAATGGCATACCGACTGCCCAGGAAATCACATCCCGGTTTCCAGAGCTGGTCCAGCGTCTCGCGTGCGTTTGCTTCCCCGCTCATGCCTGTGCTCCCTCGGAGGCATCAAGCCCATAGGCGGTGTGCAGCGCCCGCATGGCCAGCTCCATATATTCTGCATCGATCAGAACGGAAATCTTGATCTCGCTGGTGGAAATGACCTGAATGTTGATCCCTTTCTCGGCGAGTGTCCGGAACATGGTGGTGGCCACGCCCGTATTGGACCGCATCCCCACGCCGACCACGCTGATCTTCACGACATTCTGGGATGTGCTCAACCCGCCAAAACCGATCTCGGCACGCATTGCCTCCAAAATCTGGCAGGCCCGGCTCTCATCCCCCTTGCTGACCGTGAAAGTCATGTTCGTGCTGCGATCCGCACCGATGCTCTGGACGATCATGTCCACATTCAGCCCTGCAGCGGAAAGAGGTTCGAAGATTCTTGCCGCAATGCCCGGCTCGTCAGGTACCTGTCGGATGGTGATCTTCGCATCATCCATGGAATACGCAATACCGGTCACCAGCTTCTTTTCCACGCTTTCGTCCTCATCCACTACAATGGTTCCGCTGCTGTCATCCGTCTCCACAAAAGAGGACAGGACACGCACATGCACCTTTTCCCGCATGGCCAGCCCCACGCTGCGGGTCTGGAGAACCTTGGCACCTACGGATGCCAGCTCCAGCATTTCCTCATAAGTGATCCGCTCGAGACGGCGGGCCTGCTTAACAATCCTTGGGTCGGTCGTGTAAATGCCATCCACATCCGTATAGATGTCACACTGGTCCGCCCTGATGGCAGCCGCCAGCGCAACGGCGGACGTATCGGAGCCACCACGGCCCAGTGTTGCAATACGGCCTCTGGCATCCACTCCCTGGAACCCGGCGATCACGGGCACGATACCTTCATCCATGCATTCCCGCAGGGCACGCCCATCTACATCCTCGATGGCGGCGCAGCCATGGGCTTCATCCGTCAGCAAGGGAATCTGCCACCCCTGGAAAGAACGGGCCGGCACACCCAGCGCCCCCAAAGCAATGGCAAGCAGACCGCTCGTCACCTGCTCGCCAGACGCCACAACAGCGTCATATTCCGCCGGATCAGCCTGTGCATCCAGCGAGCGGCAATAATCCACCATCTGGTTGGTCACGCCCGACATGGCAGAGACGACAACCGCAATGCGCTGTCCTCTGGCTCTCTCCTTCCGGACCTTCTCAGCCACGATGCGGATGCGCTCCAGATCCTTGACGGACGTCCCGCCAAATTTCATCACGACCGTGCGGGGCGCAGACCGTGTTACATCATCCGAACAGTCGTGTATGGACATCGGGGAGAAAGCTCCAACAATAAGGCTAGCATCACATAAATATCCGTTCCACATAGCTCTCCTGCCCTTTCGCGTCTAGCCACAACATGGCAGAAAAGCACCATGAAAGCCGGGAGGACCGCCAAGAATGTCTGTTTCATCACCATCATCATCCAACGGAGCAGGTAACGGAACATCATCTGTTATCAATGATGAAATAATTCAGTTCAGTGCACTGGCCAAAGACTGGTGGAACCCGAAAGGACCCATGGCCCCGCTCCATGCCATGAACCCTCTGCGCACCTCCTGGATTGTCCGGCATCTGCCTGCCTCGCTTTTCCATCTCCCCGAACTGCCAACCCTGCTGGATATTGGCTGCGGTGCCGGACTGGCGAGTGAGCGCTTCGCCACGCTTGGTTTTGATACTCTGGGCGTTGATGCCAGCGAAGACGGCATACAGGCCGCCCGGGCACACGTCGCCCTTCACCCCCTGCCGCCGCAGGCCGCCCCCCTGCACTATCTATGCAGCAGTGCCGAAACCCTTCTTGAGGAAGGTCGGCAATTTGACGTGATCTCTGCCCTGGAGATCATTGAACATGTACGGGACCCGCAAGTCTTTCTCTCCCTGCTATCAGGCCTGGCAAAGCCGGGCGGGTATGTCGCCATTTCCACCATGGACCGCAGTCTGCGCTCATTCCTCATGGCCAAGCTGGGGGCGGAATATGTGCTGCGCCTTCTCCCTGTCGGTACCCATGACTGGAAAAAATTCATCCGTCCGACAGAACTGGACAGCATGGCCCGGCAGGTCGGGCTACGCCTGCTGGACCTCAAGGGGCTGTCCTTCCGGCCGCCACACTGGCAGGAGAGCCACGATACCAGCATCAATTACATCGCCCTCTTCCAGAAAGACTGACACTACCAAAAGAAAAGGCGCCACAAACAGGCGCCTTTTCTACTTCACGAGGGAAGAGACCTCTCAGGAATCCGCCACCATGAAGGCAAACGTCGTCGGGCTGCCGACGGCGGTAAAGTGGTTCATGAAGACAGGCTTGCCGGTCTCACGATCCACACGGAAAGCCGTGACGGAGTCAGAGCGCTGGTTGGCACAGAACAGGAATGAGCCGCTCGGGTCGAACATCATGGCACGGCCATAGTCGGCATGCATCCAGACCTCATCCTCCAGCGTCAGCGTGCCATCCATGCCAACGGAGAAGACCGCCAGGGAGTCACCCAGACGGTTGGAAACATAGACAAACCGCCCGCTCTCAGCGATCAGGATTTCCGCAGCCAGCGTGGACCCGCGGAAGTGGGAGGTCACGGTGCTGACGGACTGAATCTGCGTGATGGCGCCTGTCTGCGGATCAAACTTGGACACCACGACCTTGGAGTTCTGCTCACAGAGGTTGTACAGCACACGGCCCGAATGATCGAACACGAAGTGACGGGGGGCAGAACCCGGTTCCATGTCGTAGAACGGCTTCTGTGCCGGGATGAGCTTGCCTGTGGCCAGGTCCAGCTTCCAGACATAGACACGGTCCAGCCCGGCATCATCCACCAGAACGAACGCACCGCTCGGATCGGTCGCAATCATGTGCGGATGGGCACTGGAATGATCGGAAATGGCAAAATTGCCTTCCGGATTGTCTGCCGCCCGTTCCGGCTGCTTCGGCCCGCTGTTGTGGACCACATCCGTAGCCTTGCCCAGTGACCCATCAGCATGGATGGGCAGGACAGCCACACTGCCACCCATGTAATTGGCAACGAGCAGATACTTCCCGGATGGATGGACACTCAGATGGGCCGGGACAGCACCACCGGAGCTGACAGTGTTGATCTTGGCCAGTGTCCCATTGCGGGTATCCACGGAGAATGCCGTCACAGAGCCACTGCCAGCCTTGTCGTAATCATTGATCTCGCTGAGAGCGTACAGGAACTTCCGGTTGCGGCTCAACGTAATGAAGGATGGGCTGGGAATGTCCATGAACGTGGCAACCGGTGTCAGAAACCCGGTATCACGGTCCATCTCGAAGACAGAGATTCCCTTGCCGTTACCAGCTCCCCCCGGAGGACCATGCTCCGTATAACCACCAACAAAGCACAGGATACGGGGCAACGGCCCCTTCTGGGCCTGGGCTGCCCGCAGAGGCGACAGGGCCGTGGCGGCCCCTAATCCAGCAAGCGCCAGAGTAAACCGGCGCCGGGAAAGACTCTGTGACATAACGTATTACTCTCCTTCAACTTTGCCCCTACGGGAAGAACGGGCCAACGCTACCAAAAAAGGCCTCTCTCCATAAGAGCCATTCATCATAGGAAGAAAAATGACTGGAAAATCAATCAGTTTATCTTCATGCGGCACTGCCTGCCGATCACCGGGGCCGCAATGCGGCTCCATGTCTGCGTTTCACCAAACAGACTCAGCCCTACATAGCCACGCAGCTTGAGAGTATCTCCCTTCCCCTGCCACATGATCGCCTGGTAGGTCCGCCCGCTCCTCGGGTCCAGAATCGTCCCATGCCACTGTCCATTCTTGCGGCGCTTCATGTTGCTGATGATCTCGAGCCCACATTCCGAACGTCCCCAGACATCCTTTTCCGGCTCGGCCTCCGTATAATCCATGCCCACCAGCCAGCCGCATAGACGGCTGGCATCCGACGGACAGGGCGCAATACTGAAAATGCCGTCTTTTTCCTCTACCAGCCATGTCCCGACCAGACTGGATGCCGCCTGAGCCTGCGCACGGGATACCGTGACCATCACACCCCCAGCAAGAACAAGAACAGCGGCGAACAACGCCCTAGCCGCGGCCCAGCAAGGCATCAAGCTGTCCATCCTGCTCCAGCTGCATGAGCTCACTGCACCCTCCTACCGCTTTGCCGCCAATGAAAATCTGCGGCACTGTCGTCCCTCCTCCTGAACGTTCCCGGGCTGTTTCCCGCTCCGCAGAACCACGAGGGGCATGGATTTCCTCAAAGGGAACATCCTTGGACTGAAGCAGGCTGATGGCCCGGACACAGTAAGGGCACCCTGGCTGCGTGTAGATTTCAACTTTTGGCATGTAACAATCCTTTCTGGTCTCAAAGCCGGATGTCATGCCAGTGTCACCCGGGCTGCCACAAGAATATCCACGGAAAGGCAGCCATGCTCAAGCAATGCTTTTACACAGACCTCTGCCGTAGCCCCTGTTGTCAGGATATCATCAACCAGCACGACCCGGCGCCCACGCAGCAAACTCCAGTAACGGGGCCGCAGCGTGACAGCTCCCGCCATCTGCCTCCGCCTCCCCTGCCGGGAGAGCCCTGCGAGAGATGCAGTCCTGAACCGCCGTTGCAGCGCATCTGGATAGCAGGCAAGCCCTCCCCGTCGGGCAAGGGCCATGGCCATCAGGGCCGCCTGATTATATCCACGCTGCCACAAACGCCCACGATGCACAGGAACAGGCACAAGCACCACATCCGGTCCTATCAGGTCCCCCCCTGCCCGAGCCATGAAATGGGCCAGAGCTGCAGCATGTTCTGTCCGGCTTCCATATTTCAGTCCCATGACAAGGCTGCGGGCCTGTCCTTCATACAGAAAAGCCGCCCGTGCCCTGTGCCATGGCGGTGGAGACCTTTCACAGTCTGCACAAAGCATCCCACGCTCGGCCATCTCCTCCTGCGTGATGGGCAGGGCACAGGCATCACAGAAGGGAGAATGGACAAACCGGAGCCCAGCAAAACAGCGCCCACACAGAAAGCCACCACCCGACGCCACTTCCTCCCCGCATGAAACGCAATTGGGCGGAATGAGCCAGTCCAGCACATTCCGCCCAAGCCATTTACTTCTGCAAAGCCAGTCCACCTTTTCTCAGAGCACCGCCATCCTCAGAAACGAGATGGCGGTGCTTCCCCCGAGGTCTCAGTGTCCGGCAGCGGCAGCGTCAAAATCCGGCGCCTGAAGCCCAGAGGCCTCCAGCTGACTGACAAACGCCTTCTTCAGGCGAGCCAGCCCCTCATGAGACTGCGCCTCAATACGCCCGACAAGAACCGCCTGCGTATTGGAAGCACGAAGCAGCCACCAGCCATCAGGCGTATTCACACGCACGCCATCCACGGAAGACACATCCGCCCCTTCCTTCTTCAGGCGCTCGGCCACTTCCTTGATGACATCAAACTTGCGGGTGTCATCACAAGGGAAGCGCAGCTCCGGCGTGTTGACCATCTGTGGCAGGGCCTCCCGCATGTCTGCCAGAGTACCGGGCAGACGGGCGACGATCCCAAGAACACGGATCGCCCCATAGAGGGCATCATCGAATCCATACCACTTATCGGCAAAAAAGATATGCCCGGACATCTCACCCGCCAGAGGGGACGACGTCTCGGCCATCTTGCTCTTGATGAGGGAGTGCCCGGTCCGCCACATCAGAGGCTCACCACCAGCCTTGCCAACTTCATCAAACAGCACCTGACTGGCCTTGACGTCTGCAATGATGGTCGCTCCCGGGTGTTTCTTCAGCACGTCACGGGCCAGCAGAACGAGAATCTGATCCCCCCAGAGAATCTCTCCCTTGCCATCCACGACGCCAACCCGGTCGGCATCGCCATCAAAGGCCACGCCAATATCCGCTTTTTTCTCACGGACGGTCCTGATCAGATCCTGCAGGTTCCCCTCGACGGTCGGGTCTGGATGATGATTTGGAAAGGTCCCATCAATTTCAGGGTACAGGACCGTATGCTCACCAGGCAGCTTCTTCACCAGGCGGGTCAGCACCTCACCAGCAGCGGAGTTGCCATTGTCCCACACGACCTTCAGCGGCCGCTCCCCGTCATAATCCTTGAGAAGACGCTCAATATAGGCTTCAGAAGGATCAATCGTCTCGACCTTCCCTTCTGCCTTGGGCACGACGTCACCCGCTGCGGCCAGACGGCCAACCTCACGGATTTGCTCGCCAAAAAACGGCTTGCCCTTCAACATCATCTTGAAGCCATTATGATCCGGTGGATTGTGGCTGCCCGTCACCATGATGGCACCGTCAGACTCCCCCGTGACAGCCGCATAATACAGCATCGGGGTCGGCCCACGCCCGACACGGCGCACCGTCACACCGGAATCCACGGCACCACGGACCAGTGCCTCCTCCAGTTCCGGCGATGACAGGCGGCCATCATAGCCCACCGTCACCACGCTCCCACCGTCCCGGCGGATCATGCTCGCAAAAACACGGCCCAGCGCATAGGCATCCTCGGCATGAAGGGTTTTCCCCACAATGCCGCGAATATCGTATTCCCGCAGGCTGGTCGGCTCAAAATGATGCTTGAATCCCGTCATGAGCTCACATCCTCTCAGGCATATTTCTTCAGGAAGGCACGCACGTCATCTTCCAGATCTTCACGCTGGAGCGCCAGAGCAACCTGCGCCTCGAGGAAGCCCAGCTTGCTGCCACAGTCAAACCGCGTGCCTTCATAACGCAGACCATGGAACGGCACCTTGCCGATCATCTCGGCCATGGCATCCGTCAGCTGCACTTCACCACCCACGCCGGTTTTCAGAGCGGACAGTGGCTTGAGCACGTCAGCTGTCAGGACATACCGGCCAATGATGGCAAGATTGGAAGGAGCATCTGCCGGAGCGGGCTTTTCAACCAGTCCCTTGACCTCCACCTTGCGCCCATCATCCTCGCCAATTTTCAGAATACCGTAGCGGTCCGTCCACTCCCGGGGGACCTCATCCACAGCAACCACATTTCCCCCTGTCTGATGGTAGACATCAGCCAGCTGGGCCACACAGCTGCGCCCACCCTGAACGATGTCATCCGGCAGAAGAATGGCGAACGGGTCATTCCCGATGAAGTTGCGGGCGCACCAGATGGCATGACCAAGCCCCAGAGGATTCTGCTGGCGCACAGCCACCAGTGAACCAGCCTCCACACTGCTGCTTTCCAGAGCCTTGATGGCGGACGTCTTTTTCCGCTCTTTCAGGGTACTTTCAAGCTCGTAGGCAATATCAAAATAATCAATCAGATTGTCCTTGCCACGGGCCGTAACCAGACAGAACTCCTCAATGCCGGCAGCACGGGCCTCATCAATAGCGTACTGGATAAGTGGCTTGTCCACGACGGGCAGCATTTCTTTTGGCATGGCCTTTGTTGCTGGCAGGAAGCGTGTCCCCAGACCTGCAACAGGCAGAACGGCTTTTTTCAATGGCTTGATCATCTCGGCTCTCTCTCGGTCTGTCTGCCCTGCCTTCCATCATCCGACAGAGCACTCATCCATCAATCTCGGCACAAGGCGGCTGCTCACAGGTAAACAGGCCGCCACGCAAGATGTAACCTAAAGTACATCTTCGATACAGGGGCCATCCCGATGCCAACAATCAGTTTTTCATGAAAAAGACGTAACACGGTGGAACCCATGTTACGGACCATATCCTCAAATTGCAGAAGAAATATGGTGCGGCCGAGAAGACTCGAACTTCCACGGGGTTTCCCCCACAAGCACCTCAAGCTTGCGCGTCTACCATTCCGCCACGGCCGCTCCGTGATCAGCAGTCCCGTTTTCCCTCGTATGAGGCGTGACCGCTTCGGTGAAATGGCCTATAGCCCATCAGAACAGGGAGGGCAATGGTCATGACACGGTTTTATAAAGAAATTATCTGGCAGGCGGATAAAAAAATCTGCCCATATCCCGAAGCCCTGTCCTTCATGCGCCAGCAGGTAGAGGCCATCCACCATCAGCAGGCCCCCCAACGTATCTGGCTGACAGAACACCCCCCCCTCTATACTGCCGGAACCTCTGCCAGGGCTGAAGACCTCATCAACTCTCAGGGCTATCCAACGTTCGAAGCCGGACGGGGTGGCCAGTGGACCTATCACGGTCCCGGACAACGCATCGCCTATGTCATGCTGGACCTCACGCAGCCGCACGGCCCCCTCCCCGCACGGGACATACGGGCCTTCGTCCAGCTGCTGGAACGCTGGCTCATCATGAGCCTTCAGGAGCTGGGAATTGACGCCTTCACCCGGGAAGGCCGTATCGGCGTCTGGTGTTTCGATAGGGAAAGCGGGCTGGAAACCAAGATCGCCGCTCTGGGAATCCGTGTCACACGCTGGGTCAGCTGGCACGGAATTTCACTGAATGTCTCGCCACGACTCAGTGACTTTGACGGGATCATCCCCTGCGGCATCCGGGACTATGGCGTGACCAGCCTGCAACGCTTCAACCCAGCCCTACAGATGGAAGATGCCGACAGAGCCCTGCTGAAAAGCTGGACGGCACTGTTCGGCCCTGTGATCCATCCAGCTGCTACTCTGGCAGACTGAAGCTGCTTTCGGAAACAGGCTGGTTCTCCTGCACGTCAAACAGGGAGAGACCAAAATGATGGTGACGGGCATCCACCCCCTGTATGCCAACAAGGGTCAGATGGCCACGCACGTCAGAAAACTGGAGGGTCAGCAGCCCTTGGGAAGGATTGTCAGCCTCTGCCACGGAAAGCTGGAGCGATTCTGTCCCACGGGAGACATTCGTCACCTGAACATCCCTGTCAAAACTGACAGGATGACGGAGCAGAAGTCCGAGCGGATTCCGCTTGAGAGAGAGGTGCGTCACGGCACCATTATCAGCATTCCGGAGGACAAACCGACCATCACGGGCCACGGCCCTCATGGCATGAGGAACCTCATACACCATCTCGAACCGTCCGGGCACATAGGTGAAATGTCCATCCCCCTGCTGCTGGGCCGGGCCATCCTGCACAAATGACGCCTGGAGGGACGACAACCCGTTGAGATAGGTCTCCACCCGACGGATATCGTGCCTGTCATTCGTGACAAGATGATCATAGCCTGATGTGGCACACCCCGTGAGACCAGAAACAGCCAACGGAGCCGCCACCATGCCGGCCCAGAACAGCAGGCTGCCTGCCATCATGCGCTTCATGGCTGGCTCTCCCCTTCCAGAGACAGGGAGAGGGCATGAAGGCCCGTCTGGAACTCCCCGGCCAGCAGGTCATTCACAAGCCTGTGTCGGGCCAGGGTCTTCATCCCGTCAAAGCGGCGGCTGACGACATGCAGATGATAATGCGTCTCGCCCACCTGCTCCGGCCCCCGGCTTTCCTGGGCCTGGGTACGCATGGCTGCATGATGCCGGTGGCGTGCACTGTCATCCCGTATCTCCAGTATGGACGGGCTCAGGGCCTCCTCCAGTACTGCCCTCATGCGGTCGACTCTTTTCATCGGTTTTCTTCCACGCTCATCCACGGAGTTACAGGTTCCATCTGTCCTGCCCATAACAGGAATCTTTCCCCACCAGGAAAAGGATGCTTGCATCCATGCCAGACCTCTCCCCATATCGTCCATCATGCAATGCAAACCATCCAGACACAAAGCCTTCGCACCGGACCCGGACGCCCCCCAGCAATGCTGCGACCACCCGGACTGTGACAGGCCGGCAGGGTACCGGGCCCCCCGGGGGCGGGACAACCTGCGCAGCTATTACTGGTTCTGCCTGGAGCATGTCCGCCAGTACAATGCCAGCTGGGACTATTACCGGGGCATGACGCCAGGGCAGATCGAACGCCACCTGCGGGAAGATACCTCCTGGCAGCGCCCTTCATGGAAGATGGGCACGCCAGGCAACGATTCGGCACGGGCTTCCTTCACACTGGATGATCTGCATGACCCTCTGGACATCCTGAACCGGCACCGTCGCCCTTCCCGGGCAACCGAAACGAGACGGCAGGCCCCGCCAGCCCTACGTGAGCCCCTGGCCCAGCTTGATCTTGAATGGCCGACCACGCTTGAAATCATCAAGACCCGCTACCGTGTCCTGGCCCGCCGTTATCACCCTGATGCCAACAGGGACGACCCAAGAGCGGAAGAACGCTTCAAGGTCATCGGAACGGCCTACGCCACATTGCGGGACCATTTTGCCAACAGCACTGAGCAGGCAACAGCCGGAGCCGGATAGCTGCCTTGCCTTCCCTGCATCTTTTCATGACCGGGTGATTGTGTAATCGTACCTGTAGAGTCCTTAATAGGATAGACACTCATTCGGTCTTCCATGTACCACCCTACTTAGTGACAGGAATCATGTCATGGCTCTCCCTTCAGCACAGTCCCTCTCCGAGACACTGCCCCAGACACCTGACAGCCTGAAATCTGCCCGGAAGCTGTTTGGGCTCGACCTTGATCTCGAAGTCCCTGTCTGGTCACAGAAGACGGACCATGTCCCCGAGATCGACTCCGCCTACCAGTTCGACCGGGATACGACCCGGGCCATTCTGGCCGGTTTCATGCATAACCGCCGTGTTCTGGTGCAGGGCTTTCACGGGACCGGAAAATCCTCCCATATCGACCAGATCGCCGCACGGCTGAACTGGCCCTGCGTCCGCATCAATCTCGACAGTCACATCTCCCGCATCGACCTCATCGGCAAGGACGCCATCACGCTGGAAGATGGCAAGCAGGTCACGGAATTCCGTGAAGGTCTGCTGCCATGGTGTCTCCAGAATCCATGCAGCCTGATCTTTGACGAATATGATGCCGGACGGCCCGATGTGATGTTCGTCATCCAGCGCGTGCTGGAAGCCAACGGGGCCCTGACCCTGCTGGACCAGAACCGCGTCATCCACCCACATCCGTCTTTCCGCCTCTTCGCCACGGCCAACACGGTCGGGCTGGGCGATACAACAGGGCTGTATCACGGCACCCAGCAGATCAACCAGGGCCAGATGGACCGCTGGAACATTGTCACCTCCCTGAATTACCTGCCCAAGGAACAGGAAATCCGCATCATCAAGGCCAAGATGGGCGATGCTCTGGAGGAGACCCTCATCGGCCAGATGGTGGAACTGGCCGACCTGAGCCGTGCCGGTTTCATGAACGGGGACATCTCCACCGTCATCTCCCCCCGGACGGTCCTCTCCTGGGCAGAAAACATCACGATCTTCAATGATGTTCCCTTCGCGTTCCGCCTGAGTTTCCTCAACAAATGTGATGAAGCCGAACGCAGCATCGTGGCTGAATATTATCAGCGCTGCTTCAACGCCTCGCCGCTGGGTTAAGTCTCATGTCCGATCCGCACGAACTCTTCCGCAAGGCAACTTTTGCCACGCAGCGCGCCCTGAGTGGTCATCAGGATGTTCCCATGACACCCGCTCTGGCTTCTCTGGAGCGTGCGGCTCTCACTCCCGAGGACAAGACCTATATCCGGGGGGCCACCGATGCCGTGGCCCTGCGCCAGCGTCACCACGACCCGGAAAAACGCATCACCATCCCCGATGCCCAGACCCAGACCATCACCGATGGCATGGAGCAGGCCCGTTGTGAGGTCTATGGGGCCCGCCACATGGCCGGGGTGCAGGCCAATCTGGAAGACTATCTGGGGCGGCGGCTTCATGCCCTCAACAGCGCAAAAATGATTGTGCAGGACGACATGCCCATGCCGCTCGCACTGGAACTGCTGACACGGGAGGCCCTCTCTGGCCGCAAACTGCCGGAAAGCATGACCGGGCCGGCATTGGCCGCATGGCGCCAGTCCCTTACCCCCAAGGCCCGTGAGGCTCTGGCCCGTCTGGCTGACGTGCAAAACGACCAGACACTCTTCAATGAAGCCTCCCAGCGTTTCGTGCATGTTCTTACCTTGAAGGAGACAGGCGAAACCGAAGAAGAGCCGGACCCTTCAAAATCCCGTGGGCAGAGCCAGGACGACCAGACAGAAAGTGGCGAATCCTCTGCCCCTGACCCGGACGGGCAGGAAGAAGAAGACAGCACGGCTGAAGATGCCCAGGCAGCCCTGAGCGACGATTCCGACGAATCAGCAAACCCGGAAGGTCTGTCCTCTGATGAGATGGAAACCATCCTGACAGAGGGTGAAAATGGATACGAACAGCCAGCAGGTCCTTCTGCCCAGCCGGAAGAGGAACGGCCCTGTCCCGTAAAGGGGCTTGGGGGCTATCAGGCCTATACGCAGGAATTTGACGAAGAGGTCCATGCGAGCGATCTCTGCGACCCGGCCGAGCTGGACCTGCTCCGTGAAAGACTGGATGAGCAGCTCCAGCAGACGCAAGGTTTTGTTTCCCGTCTGGCCCATCGACTGCAACGGAAGCTGCTGGCCCAGCAGCAGCGTCGCTGGCATTTCGATCAGGAAGACGGCATCCTTGATGCAGCCCGTCTGCCCCGCATCATCAGCAACCCCTCCCTGCCACTCTCCTACAAGCAGGAAGGCAAGATCGACTTCCGGGACACGACCGTCACACTGCTGATCGACAATTCAGGCTCCATGCGGGGCCGTCCCATCACGACAGCGGCCATCTGTGGGGACATTCTGGCCCGCACGCTGGAACGTTGCGGCATCAAGGTCGAGGTTCTCGGGTTCACCACACGGACATGGAAGGGCGGAGAAAGTCGTGTGAAATGGACACAGGACGGCAGGCCACCAAAACCGGGACGGTTGAATGATCTACGCCATATCATCTACAAATCGGCAGACACGCCATGGCGGCGGGCACGCCGCAACATCGGCCTCATGCTGCGGGAAGGCCTGCTGAAAGAGAACATCGATGGCGAGGCCCTTCTCTGGGCATGGAAACGCCTGAAACACCGTCCGGAACATCGTCGTATCCTCATGGTGATTTCCGATGGCGCACCAGTCGATGACAGTACCTCCTCCGCCAATGGGCCAGAATATCTGGACCTGCATCTGCACCGTGTCATCCATCAGCTGGAAAATGATCCATCCGGGGAACTGCTGGCCATTGGCATCGGTCATGACGTCACACGATATTACGCCAACAGCGTAACCATCAGTTCAGCCGAAGACCTGGGGGACACCATGGTAGCCCAGCTGACAGCCCTTTTTGCCCCACGCTCTGCCCGGCAGGGACGGAGAGGATAATTTTCCTCTCCCCCATTGTCAGGCGCCCCGGACTCCGCCACTCTCAAAAACATCATGCGACATCATCCTGCCCGTCCTTTCCGCACGCCGGCCGCAGCAGCCGGCCTCTCCCTGCTGGCATTGAGCAGCCAGTCCCTCCTGCCCACGGCAGCGGCCGATACGCTGCCGCACCTTTCGGCGGACTGTTTTACCTATTCTCCCGGCCAGGTCATCAGGACCGGCCATGGCGTAACCATCCAGGGCATGAAAGCCGAGCTGACAGGCACGCAGCACCGCATCTCGGTCGTCTCCGCCACGGCTGTTGACCATAAACAGAAAATGGATGAGGCCGCCCTGACCCGCCTCAATGCGGCGGTCGCCTATGCTGCCCTGACAGCCTATCACCGTGGCATGACGGATGTCTGCTCCACACAGCCTCTGCCCGAAGTGGAAGAGGTGAAAAACACCCTGCCGGAACTGCACTGGAGCGGCATCACCATGACCCGGCCAGACCGGGTCTCCACCGCCAGCTCGGCACATGTGAATGTCCTCAGCACCACACCGACCATTCATGTCGTGTTTGATGCCAGTGGTCTTCATTCCCCCGGCGCCATCCTGCTGCCACCGACCCTGTCTGGCGATGTCAGCTTCACACCAGCAGCCCAGCCCCCCTATCATCTGACCATCAACAGGTTCCAGACCGTCATCAACGGCAGCGATGTGACTGGAACGGGCACGGTCGTGGCAGGTGAAGGAACAAAAAACCTCAAGGCGGATGTTCACCTTTCCATTGGGCGGATCGGCGAAATGATCGATCGGGTCAACAGGGTAGCCCCGACAGAACTCAAAGCCGCCCTGCTCATTGCCCGCTTCATGAGCGCCAGAGAGCCCGACCACCATGTTGGCTGGCACATCGTCGTGAAGAATGGCACCGTCAAGGTCAATGGTGTCGAACTTCCCATCCCCTTCTGATGCCACAGCGCCCCGCCCTGACAGGCGGGGCTTTCTGTTTCAGGCCTGTTCCAGCTTTCTGATTCCTTCCAGTGTGTGCATCTGCTCCGCCAGACGGGGTGTGACACGATAGAAACCCGGCAGCCTGATCTCAATCGCCTGCGTCTCCTCAAGAGTAGGCAACAGCACGACACGCCCCCGCCCGCCCCTGACCTCTGCCAGCATGTCATGAAGGGGGGCCAGAGCTGCCTCATCATCAATCCAGATACGCAGCTCTCCCTGCTCATTGGCTGCGGCTGTTTCCAGGTCCTGCACGCTATTGGCCGTGATACGCAGGGCATCTCCATCCAATTTCAGCTCCGCCTGCACCAGGACAGCCTGCCCAGCCACAAGCATGTCCCGGCAACTCTGCAATGTTTCCGAAAATAACGTGACTTCGCAGCCACCGCTGGCATCCGTCAGGGTGACCCATGCCATCTTCTTGCCGGTCTTGGTGGGACGCTCCTTCTTGTCCACCACACAGCCCGCAATGGAAACACGTGATACACCCTGATGCGCCCTGCTCTCCAGCTGGAGAGCAGGCGTGATCCCCAGTCGGCGCAGCACCTGCCTGTAAGCATCCAGCGGATGGGCACTCATATGGAACCCGATTACCCCGGCCTCATGAGAGAGACGCTCAAAATCCGGCCAGGGACGGACCTTCTTCAACCGCAGGACCTCCCGCAGGCTGCTATCGACACCCCCACCGAACAGACCGGCCTGTCCCACTTCCTTCTCCTGCGCCCGGGACTGCGCCCGCCGCAGGATGATCTCCGCACTGGCAAACACGGTGTGACGGTCTGGCTCCAGACTATCGAACGCACCTGCCTTGGCCAGACTCTCCATCTGTATCTTGTTGATGTGCCGGGAATCACACCGTTCGGCAAAATCGGTGAGATCGCAGAACGGCTTTTCTCCACGGTCCTGCACCAGCCCTTCCATAGCCACGAAGCCAACCCGCTTGACCGCTGCCAGAGCGTAGCGGATGCCCAGCTGCCCGTCCTCCATCCTCTCGATGGAAAAATCGGCCTGGGATTTATTGATGTCCACCGGCAGGACAGGGATCCCCATGCGTCTGGCTTCCTGGCAGAGAGCCGCCAGCTTTTCCGTCTTTTCCCGTGCCAGAGACATGCAGCCTGCCAGGAAGGGAACAGGATGGTTCGCCTTCATCCAGGCCGTCTGATAGGACACGAAGGCATAAGCGGCAGCATGAGACTTGTTGAAGCCATAATTGGCGAATTTGGCCATGAGGTCGAACACCTCTTCGGCTTTCTCGGCAGGGATGCCCCTCTTCGTAGCCCCTTCGCAGAAAATGGCCCGCTGTTTCTCCATCTCCGAGGCGATCTTCTTGCCCATGGCCCGCCGCAGCAGGTCGGCCCCGCCAAGGCTGTAGCCCGCCATCTTCTGGGCAATCTGCATCACCTGTTCCTGATAGACCATGATGCCGTAGGTCTCTTCCAGAATCGGGCGGATTTCCTCGTGAGGCGGCTCCCACGGTGCCCCATGCTTGCGGCGGCAATATTCAGGAATGTTTTCCATCGGGCCGGGGCGGTAGAGCGACACGCCGGCAATCAGGTCTTCCAGACGGCTGGCAGCCATCTGCTTGAGCATGTCCCTCATGCCCGCCCCTTCGAACTGGAACACACCCGCCGTGTCTCCCCGGGCCATCATCTCGAAGGTTTTCTTGTCATCCAGCGGAATATGAGAGAGGTCCACCTCTTCCCCCAGCTCCCGCAGGAAATCGACCCCCCGCTTGAGAATGGTCAGGGTCGTCAGCCCCAGAAAGTCGAACTTGACCAGCCCGGCCTGCTCCACAAACTTCATGTTGTACTGGGTGACCAGCATCTCACTTCGTGGATCGCGGTAGAGAGGCACAAGCTCCACAAGATCACGGTCCCCGATCACCACACCGGCCGCATGGGTCGAGGCGTGGCGGTACAATCCCTCCAGCTGAAGGGCGATCTCCAGCAGGCGGCGGATCATCTCATCCGTGTCCCGCATCTCCTGAAGCCGGGGTTCTTCCTCAATGGCCTGGGCCAGTGGTGTCGGTTTGGCCGGATTGTTGGGGATCAGCTCCGCCACACGGTTGACCATGCCATAAGGTAGACCCAGCACACGCCCTACGTCCCGCACGGCCGCCTTGGCCTGGAGTTTCCCGAAGGTGATGATCTGCGCCACACGCTCGTGGCCATATTCATTCCGCACGTAGCGGATGACCTCATCCCGCCGGTCCTGACAGAAATCGATATCAAAGTCCGGCATGGATACACGTTCGGGATTCAGGAACCGCTCGAAAAGCAGCCCGAACGGAATGGGATCAATATCCGTGATGGTCAGCGCATAGGCTACCAGTGATCCAGCACCGGACCCACGCCCCGGACCCACCGGAATGTCATGCGCCTTGGCCCACTGGATGAAGTCCGCCACGATGAGGAAGTAACCGGGGAAGCCCATATCGGCTATGATTTTCAGCTCGGTCTCCAGCCGCTCCTCGTACTCGGCCCGACGGTTCTCCCCATCCTTCATGACAGCCAGACGTTTCTCCAGCCCTTCCTGCGCCATGGCCCGCAGGGTTTCCTCTTCCGTGCTGCCTTCACGAACTTTCGGACAGACAGGCAGGAGCGGCTTACGGGTATTCACCGCCACGGCACAGTGACGGGCGATCACCAGCGTATTGTCGCAGGCCTCCGGCAGGTCATGGAAGAGCTTCCGCATTTCATCCGGAGTCTTGAACCATGCCTGACGGGAAACACGCCAGCGGTCTTCCTCCGCCATGGTACGCCCCTGGGCGATGCAGAGCAGCGCATCGTGCGCCTCATGCAGTTCCGGTCGGGGAAAGAAACATTCATTGGTCGCCACAAGCGGGAGGTCCAGCTCATCGGCCAGAGCGATCAGCTGCGGCTCCGTGATCTCCTCACCAGCTTCATCCAGCCGGTTGATCTCGACGGCCACATACCCCCCAAAGGCCTCCCTGAGACGCTCGAGCATCTGCTTCGCCGCAGCCCTCTGCTCCCCCAGCAGGAGCCGGTTGATCGGCCCCCGGTTGCCACCCGTCAACAGGAACAGCCCACCGGCACGGCTGCACAGCACGTCCAGCGGCATGGACGGGTCTGCCGAATCCCCATTCAGGAAGCCCTGCGTGGAAAGATACTGAAGATTCTCCAGCCCTTCTTCCGTCCGGGCCAGAACGACCAGCGGTTCCGCCGGGACACCGGGCCTGCCCGAAGCTGACGGCAGGGCCAGCTGGCACCCGATGATGGGCTGCACACCGGCCTTGCGGCAGCTCTGGGAAAATTCCAGACCGCCAAACATGTTGCCGCTGTCCGTCAGGGCGACGGCGGGCATGGCATTCTTTTTGGCCAGCTCCACAAGCTCGGAGACACGAATCGCCCCCTGGCTGAGGGAATAGGCGGAGTGATTACGGAGATGGACAAAGCTGGCATAGGACATGCCGCCCATTTACCACGCCCCCGCGCCGGGGCGGAACAGAAAACGCCCTACCCCTGAAAAGGAACGATCCGCCCTTCATCCAGCGTGACGGTACGGTCCATCGCCGCCGCCAGAGCCTCATTATGGGTGGCGATCAAAGCCGCCACGCCCTCTTCCCGCACCACACGCATCAGCTCGGCGAAGACGAGATCGGCGGTTTTCGTATCCAGATTGCCCGTCGGCTCATCAGCCAGCAGCAGGCTGGGCCGGTTCGCCAGCGCACGGGCGATGGCCGTACGCTGCTGCTCCCCACCGGACATGCGTCCCGGCAGAGCCTCCAGCCGATGGGACAGCCCAAAACGGACCAGCAGGTCTTCTGCCCGCTTCCGGGCCTCGGCAGGTTTCACGCCTGCCGCAAGCTGGGGCAGCATGACATTCTCCACGGCCGTGAATTCCCGCAGCAGATGATGGAACTGATACACGAAGCCGATTTCATCCCGCCGCAAGGCCGTCCGTCCCGCCTCGCCCAGTCTGGATGTGGCCTTCTCCCTGATAAGAACCTCTCCCCTGTCGGGGCGTTCCAGAAGGCCAGCCAGATGCAGCAGCGTGGACTTGCCCGTGCCGCTCGGGGCCACGAGGGCAACCAGCTCACCACTTTTCAGAGAAAGATCAGCCTCCCGGAGAATGTGCAGTTCTTCATCCCCGGAACGGAAGGACCGCCCCAGCTTCTCAAGCGTCAGAACCGTGGTCTGTTTCGTGTCACTCATGACGCAGGGCCTCCACCGGGTCGGTCTTCGCCGCACGCCATGAGGGATACAGCGTGGCCAGCAGGGACAGGGCCAGCGACAGCACGGCGACTTCCACAACCTGCGACCAGACCAGACGGGCCGGCAGCCGGGCTAGGAAATAGACCTCAGGATTGAACAGGTCCGTGCCCGTCAGGGATTCCAGAACGTGACGGATCCGCTCGATGTTCAGGGCGAAGCAGATGCCCAGCCCCGTCCCCACCACGGTCCCCACGACGCCAACAGACGCTCCGCACATGAGGAAAATGCGCATCACGCTGCCCCGGCTGGCTCCGAAAGTCCGCAGGACGGCGATGTCCCGTGTCTTGTCCTTGACCATCATGATGAGCGAGGAGATCACGTTGAAGGCCGCCACCAGAATGATGAGCGTAAGGATGAGGAACATCACGTTCTGTTCTACCGTCACGGCATCCAGAAAACCGTTGGCACTCTGTGTCCAGTCCAGCACCTGAAGACGGGGATCATTCAAGGCCTCCGTGATCTGGCGGCTGACCGGCCTGACATTCAGCGGGTCGGAGGTGCTGACCTGCATCAGCGAGACCCCGTCTCCCATCATCAGGAATTTCTGGGAGGCTGCCAGCGGCATGAGAATGATGTTGCTGTTGTAGTCATTCCAGTTGGCATCGAAGATCAGGGCCACATGCAGCTTCCGCACCCGTGGCATCGTGCCGAATGGCGTGGCCTGCCCGTTGGGCGAGAGAATGGTCAGCGACGAACCGACATGCAGCCCGGCCCGCTCGGCCAGCGTGACCCCCACGGCAACGGCGGAATCCCCTTGGAAGTCATCCAGACTGCCTTCCATGATTCCATCGCTGAGAGCCTTCCAGTTCCGCAGGTCCTCCTGTGCCAGCCCTTCCAGCATCGCCCCGGTGGAATAACGCCCCGCCTCCGCAAGGACCGTGCCTTGCGTCATGGGCAGGACCTGCGTCACGCCGGGCACCCTGCGGATCAATGCGGCATCATCCTTGTAGTCCCGGATGACCTGCCCATAGGCATAGACATTCAGGTCTCCATGCAGGCCGAGAATCCGGCCCATGAGGTCGGCCTTGAAGCCGTTCATCACGGCCATGACGATGATGAGCGTCGCCACCCCCAGAGAGATGCCGACAAGGGAGAACAGCGCAATGACCGACGCAAAACGCTCCCCCTTGCGGGCCCTCAGATAACGCAGGGCAACCGTTCGCTCAAACCGCCCGAACATGCTCAGCCAAGCCCCAGTTTCGCCAGAGCTTCATCAAGAGGCAGTTCGCTGCGTTCGCCGGAGGCACGGTGCTTCAGCTCCACCATGCCCGCCTTGGCCCCACGGGGACCAACGATGATCTGCCACGGATGGCCCATCAGGTCGGCATCATTGAATTTCACCCCGGCACGGTCGGACCGGTCATCATAGAGCAGCCCTTCCGGGTCACGGCTGTAGATGGTTTCACAGAGCTGGTCGCACAGCTCATCACCAGGGCGGAGGTTGAGCAGAACCGCCCGATAGGGAGCCACCTCTTCCGGCCAGATGATCCCGGCTTCATCATGAGACGCCTCGATGATGGCTCCGACCAGACGGGACACCCCGATGCCATAGGACCCCATGTGCGGATGCAGGGGCGCACCATCGGCACCGCTCACTTCCACACCCATGGATTCGGTATATTTCGTGCCGAAATAGAAGATGTGGCCGACCTCGATGCCCCGGCCACCACGACGGCGGTCTTCCGGCACAGCCTCCCAGGCGGAAAGGTCATGTTTTTCATCCGTGGCGGAATAGGTCGTCTTCACGATCTCACGGAGTTTCTGAAGGTCTTCCTCCTTCTGCGGGTCCAGGCCGATGCTGTCCCAGTCAATCTCGTCCCAGCCAGCATCATAGAAGACCTCACTCTCCCCTGTCGGAGCAAGAACGAGGAACTCATGGCTCAGCTCGCCACCAATCGGCCCCGTATCGGCCGCCATCGGCACGGCCTGCACACCAAGACGGCGGAAAATCTTCAGGTAGGACAGCATGATGCGGTAATAGCTGCTCACCGCATCCTCATAGGACAGGTCGAAACTGTAACCGTCCTTCATGTAGAACTCACGGCCACGCATCACGCCGAAGCGGGGGCGGACCTCGTCCCTGAACTTCCACTGGATGTGGTAGAGCATCTTCGGCAGCTCACGGTAGGATTTCACCGTGCTGCCGAAAAGGTCCGTCACCATTTCCTCATTGGTCGGGCCGTAAAGCATCTCACGCCCGTGCCGGTCCTCAAGACGCAGCATCTCCGGTCCGTACGCATCATAACGGCCGGAACGCCGCCACAGATCGGCGGACTGAACGGTCGGCATCAGGATTTCCTGTCCGCCAATCCGGTCCTGCTCCTGCCGCACGATGGTGGCGATGTTCCGCAGGACACGCAGCCCGGCGGGCAGCCACGTATAGATGCCCGAGGATGTCTGCCGCACAAGCCCCGCCCGCAGCATCAGCCGGTGTGAGGCAATCTGCGCCTCGGCGGGGACTTCTTTCAGAGTAGGCTGGAATGCCTGACTTAACCGCATGTTCTTTTTCCCTCAGACGCGCAGGAGATGGACATCAACCAGCGGACGCTTCCGCAGCTTGCGGCCGAGTGCCCGCCGCAGGGCTGTGCGGGCCACATCCCGGAAGGCCTGATCGTCCTGACGGAATTCATCAGGAATCTCATCAATGGCATAGGCGAATTCTTCACGGATGCGGGTGCTTTCAGGGTCATCCCGCTCCAGAAGACCTGGTGCACTGATGCGTGGTTCGCCAATGACATAACCCTCATCATCCACGGCAAAGCTGGCCAGCACCACGCCATTGAAGAGCATCCGGCGACGGGCCGCCAGCACACCGCCCGTCATGGGCAGAAGGCGGTCACCATCCAGAGCCAGAAGGCCCGTCGGAGCCGTATCGACCACCTCGACCGGCCCCGGCCCCAGATTGAGGATGTCACCATCCTCCAGCAGCACGGCCTCAGCACCGGCCTCACGGGCCAAAGCCCCGTGGGCTGTCAGATGGCGCCATTCCCCATGGGTGGGAATGCTGTAACGGGGGCGAACAAGGCTGTAGAGATGACGGATATCCCCACCCGTTGCATGGCCGGATGTATGCACCATGCCATCCTTGTCCGTCAGCACGGTCACGCCACGGCGTGTCAGATTGTCCTGCACCGTCATGACGGCCTGCTCATTCCCCGGGATGACACGGGAGCTGTAAATCACCGTGTCCCCTTCCCCCAGGGAAATGGTGGAATGGGTATCACAGGCGATACGAGACAGGGCGGAGCGGGCCTCACCCTGGCTCCCCGTAATGATCATCAGCAGGTTTTCATCAGGAACATCCTTGATGTCATATTCCGTCAGGAAAGGCGGCAGATCGGCAAAGTAGCCACATTCCCGGGCGGCGGCCTCCAGATTGCGCAGGGAGCGTCCCACCACCATCACCTCACGGCCAGAAGCGAGCGCAGCCTTGGCAATGCTCTCCACACGGGCCACGTTGCTGGCGAAGCACGTCACGGCCACACGTCCTTCCAGCCCGGCGATCATTTCCGTCAGGCCGACACGGACATCCGCCTCAGACTGGGACCGCCCCTCCTTCATGACATTGGTGCTGTCACCCACCATGGCCAACACGCCTTCATCACCCAATGCACGGAAGGCATCCTCGTCCGTCACGGGGCCGACAAGCGGAGTCGGGTCCAGCTTCCAGTCCCCGGTATGAATGACAATGCCATACGGACTGCGAATGGCGACGGACTGGGCTTCCACAATGGAGTGGGTTACCGGGATGAACTGGAGATCGAACGGCCCGACCTCAAACCGGGAACCCGGCATGATGATGTGGATGACAACCTGGTTCTGAAGGTTCGCCTCGCTCAGCTTGCGCCGCAGCACGGCTGCCGTGAACGGCGTGGCGTAGACAGGACAGCGCATCTGCCGCCAGAGGTGGGCTACAGCCCCCACATGGTCCTCATGGGCGTGGGTAATGACCAGCCCGTGCAGACTGTCTTTCCGTTCTGCGATGAAGGTCGGATCGGACATCAGCACGTCGGCTTCCGGCGTATCATTGCCGGAGAAGCCGATGCCACAATCGATGGCCAGCCAGTGTTCCTCACCATTTTCGCGCAGGCGGTACAGGTTGAAATTCATGCCGATCTCGCCCGTCCCTCCCAAGGGAAGGAAGGCAAAATCACTCTTCTGGTCTGTCATAAACGCATCAGTTCCTGTTCAAGAATTATCAGGGTGCCCGAAGGCGGTATGGGCCTGTTGCCCGGAAAAATCGGTGATGAAACGGTCCCTGTTCTGCCCGGCCAGGAGGCGCAGTCCCTCCAGCGTCAGGTCGGGTGCCACTTCATCAAATAACGTTGTCCCCTCGGAGAAGAGAGGAGCCAGACCGCCCGTCGCCACAACCCGGGGACGTCCATCCATCTCACCGGCAATGCGGTGAACAATCCCTTCGACCAGACCTACATACCCCCAGAAGAGGCCTGATCGCATCGCAACACTTGTGCTGCGGCCTATTGCTTCCACCGGCCGGCCAACACTGACACGGGGCAGACGGGCCGCTGCCTGATGCAGGGCATCCATCGAGAGATTGACCCCCGGTGCAATCGCTCCACCGCAATAGCGGCCCTGAGCATCGACAACATCGAAGGTTGTCGCCGTACCAAAATCCACAACAACCAGCGGGCCCCCGCCGTAAAGCTGCCGGGCGGCAAGGCCGTTCAGCAGGCGGTCAGCCCCAAGCTCTGCCGGCGTATCCACCAGCACATCCATGTTCCAGTCCAGCTCATGATTGGCCACAAGAGGCTCCACATGCAGCCAGCTACGGCACAGGCGCCGCAGATCATACAACGCAGCCGGAACCACCGTCCCGATAATGGCCTGCGTTACACAATCCGGACCCAGACCTGCCCGTTCCATCAAGGCCAGCAGCCAGACGGCATATTCATCCGCCGTTCTGCGATCATCCGTCGAGATGCGCCAGCGTCCTACCCATGCTTCGCCATCATGAACGGCAAAAACCACATTTGTATTGCCAGCATCAATGACGAGCAGCACATCCCCTCCCTTACTCACAGATCACATCACCCGTCACGACCGAGGTCATGCCACCATCGTCCAGTGCGAGCAGAAGATGTCCCTGCGCATCAAGCCCGGCGAATTGTCCTGCTACTTCCCTACCATGTCTTCGAAGGATCAGTCGAGTACCCAGAGGATGAGCACGCTCCATCCAGCTCTCCCAGATCACACCGTTGCCCTCACGCTGCCAGCGTTCCATCCATCCATCGAACGCTCGCACGATGGCCTGGGCGCAGGCCTGGGCATCCGGCGGAGAGCAGACCTCGGAAAGGGCTGCGAGTGTCCGGCCTTCCACGACCGGACACTGCCGCAGATTGGCCCCCATGCCTATGACCGCCCAACAGGGCAGCCCCTTTCCCCCGGCTGCCAGAAAACCGGTTTCAATCAGAATACCTGCCATTTTCCGGCCTGAAAGCAGAAGATCGTTCGGCCATTTCAGCCATAGCGAGGCTGAAGCCTCCCCCGACAGATCCGCTGCGGCCACGAGCCCATCACGAAGGGCCAGAGCCACCATATAGGGCAGAACCGCCCGCATGGCCTGATTTTCGGAAAAACGGAAAAGAAAGGAAAATGCCAGATTTCCCTCGCCACTCTGCCAGCTACGCCCCCGGCTTCCCCGGGCTGCGCTCTGTCGCTCTGCCACAACGGCCAGCCTGTCTTCTTCGCCGGCTTCAGCCCGTTCCCGACAGAGATCGGAAGTGGATGCCAGCGTTTCATGATATTCGAAACGCCAGGTCATAAAAAAACTTGAATGTAAGATGGTGGGCAATGACGGGATCGAACCGCCGACCCTCTCGGTGTAAACGAGACGCTCTACCGCTGAGCTAATTGCCCGCCCCGGTTTATAGGCAAAAGCCTCACGGAGCGCAACGGGGAATTCTCATTTTTTTTCAGAAAATTATCTTCCCCGTTTCCACGATGCCAGCTTACTTGCTGACGGCATCCTTCAGGCCCTTGCCCGGCTTGAAACGCACGGACGTGGAAGCCGGAATGTCGATCTCTTCACCCGTACGCGGGTTGCGGCCCTTGGCAGCCTTGCGGGTGGCTGTCACGAAGCTGCCAAAGCCTACCAGGCGAACTTCCTGCCCCTTGGCCAAGGTCTTCTCGATGGTGCCGAACACGGCATCCACGACATCACCAGCCTTCGCCTTGGGAAGATCAGCGGCCTCGGCAACGGAAGCAATGAGTTCCTGCTTGTTCAGAGGTTTCTCCATGGTAAGCCTTTCAACGTTTGGTGAGACAGCCTCGCAAAGAGGCCAGAATCACATATTGCGATTTACACCTGCACTATGAAGCGGTTTTCGTCCGCGTCAACAGCCTGAAGCCAAGAATACCCTTACTTAATGTTGAATTGAGCGAGAAATTCCTTCCCCGTTCACTTTCTTGGCACTCCTGCCCGCCATCTGCCCCGCTACCAAAGCCTTCGGCGGCTCTGTCAAGGCAATATTCAGCACTTCATCCATATGCTGGACGGGAATGATCTGTAACCCTTCTTTCACATTTTCAGGAATCTCAGCCAGGTCTTTGACATTCATTTCCGGGATGAGAACCGTCTTGATGCCAGCCCGCAGAGCTGCGAGCAGCTTCTCCTTCAACCCACCAATCTCCAACACACGGCCACGCAGGGTCACCTCCCCCGTCATGGCAACATCATGCCGGACCGGGATACGTGTCAGCACACTGACGAGAGACGTGGTCAGCGCTGAACCCGCAGAAGGGCCATCCTTCGGCACGGCCCCCTCTGGCAGGTGCACGTGAATGTCCGTTTTCTCAAGCACGGCCGGGTCGATACCGAATGTCTCGGCACGGGACTTCACATAGGAGAAAGCCGCAGACACGCTCTCCTTCATCACATCACCAAGCTTGCCGGTATGACGGATCGTGCCCTTGCCCGGCATGGTCAGGCTCTCGATGGTCAGGATCTCTCCGCCAACCTGTGTCCAGGCCAGGCCCGTCACGATACCGATCTGATCCTCCTGATCAGCCTCACCATGACGGTAACGTGGGACACCGGCATAAACCTCCAGCGTCTCTGGCGTCACCTCGATCTTTTTCACCTTGCCAGACAGAATCTCACGCACGGCCTTACGCGCCAGACGGGCGATCATCCTCTCCAGACTGCGCACCCCGGCTTCCCGTGTATAAGACCGGATAAGCGCCAGAAGAGCCTCGTCTGTCACGTGCCATTCACCAGGCTTCAGATTATGCTCTTTCGCCTGCTTGGCCAGCAGATGCCTCTTGGCGATCTCCAGCTTCTCCTGTTCCGTATATCCAGAAAGGCGGATGATCTCCATGCGGTCCAGCAACGGCTGGGGCATGTCGAGAGAATTGGCCGTGGCGATGAACATGATGTCAGAAAGATCATATTCCACCTCGAGATAATGGTCCCCGAACGTGTTGTTCTGTTCCGGGTCCAGCACCTCCAGCAGGGCGGAAGACGGATCCCCCCGCCAGTCCGACCCCAGCTTGTCCACCTCATCCAGCAGGAAGAGTGGATTGCTCACCCCGGCCTTCTTGATACCCTGGACAATCTTGCCCGGCATGGCACCGATATAGGTCCGTCTGTGACCACGTATCTCGGATTCATCCTTCATCCCCCCAAGGGAAATGCGGACATATTTCCGCCCTGTCGCCCTGGCGATGGACCGTGCCAGAGAGGTCTTGCCAACACCCGGAGGGCCAACCAGACAGAGGATCGGCCCCTTCAGCTTCTTCGCACGGCTCTGGACGGCCAGATACTCGAGGACACGTTCCTTGATCTTCTCCAACCCATAGTGATCAGCCTCAAGAACGTCTTCCGCCTTCTGGAGGGATTTTGCCAGTTTGGAGCGTTTCTTCCATGGCAGGCTGACCAGCCAGTCCAGATAACTGCGGACCACTGTGCCCTCGGCAGACATGGGGCTCATGCTCCGCAGCTTTTTCAGCTCGCCACGGGCCTTCTCCCTGGCTTCCTGGCTTAGCCCCTGCGTTTCGATCTTCTCTTCGATCTCGGCAAGTTCGTCACGGCCATCCTCGCCTTCACCCAGTTCTTTCTGAATGGCCTTCATCTGCTCATTCAGATAATACTCCCGCTGGGTTTTCTCCATCTGCTTCTTCACACGGCTGCGGATACGCTTCTCCACCTGAAGAACGTCTATTTCCGCTTCCATCCCCGCAAAGACACGCTCCAGCCTCTCCTCCACGGAGAGGGTTTCCAGCAGCTCCTGCCGTTCCGGAATCCGCAGGTTGAGGTGGCTGGCAATCGTATCCGCCAGACGGGACGGATCCTCCAGATGGCTGACCGAGGCCAGTACCTCCGGCGCCACCTTCTTGTTCAGCCGGGCATAATCCTCAAACCGTTTTACGGCAGAACGGGCCAGAGCTTCACGTTCCCCACCACGGGCACCCAGCTCATCAGGAAGGTCTTCCACAGAGCTCTGAAAATAGCCATCCTGCTCCTTCAGGCCAACAAGACGGACACGGCGCAGCCCTTCCACCAGAACCTTCACCGTACCATCGGGCAATTTCAGAAGCTGGAGGACGCTGGCAACCGTCCCGATGCGGAACACATCATCAACAGTCGGCTCATCTTTGCCCACATCTTTCTGGGACACGAGAATGATCTCACGGACATCCTCCGGCATCTGCTCCAGAGCATGGATTGATTTCTCACGTCCCACAAAGAGTGGAACAATCATGTGTGGGAAGACGACAATATTCCGCAGGGGCAGCACCGGCATGACAGGCGCTTCCTTCCGGGGCGACTGAACGGCCACTGTAGCCTTGCCGCTTTCAGCCTTGGAGGACGCAGCCTTCCTGCGAGGAGCCGCAGAAGCCTTGGCCTCTCCATCTTTACGGGTAGCAGACGTGGAAGCCGTACGCCGCGTCCGGGCGACGCTACCCTTGTCGGCATCCTTGGCAGCAGTCTTGCGGCGGGCTGTCTTTGGTTTCTTTTCGTCACTCATGCTTCAGGATCTCCATAACGGACGATCAAACCCCCGCCGCCCTGAAAAAGTGGCACGGCAAGGGGCTCTTTCATTCTGTATCTCTATGTGGGGTATCAAGGCACAAGGGACAATACCCCTGGCGCTGCGAAGCGCTGGCAGATGATGGAAATCTGCCAGCATCCGCCTCTTTCAGTCCGCCTGTTTTTCTTCCTCAGCCTGCTGGCCATGAACATAGACAGGCTCTGCACGGCCTTCCGCCACATCCCGGGTGACGACAACCTTGTCGACATTCTTCCGGCCTGGAAGGTCAAACATCGTTTCCATCAGGATTTTTTCCATGATGGAACGCAGACCCCGGGCCCCGGTCTGCCGCTCGATGGCACGGGCAGCAATCCCCTTGATGGCCTCTTCCTCAAACTCCAGCTCCACCCCTTCCATCTGGAAGAGACGCTGATACTGCTTGACCAGAGCATTTTTCGGCTCTGTCAGAATCTGGACGAGAGCGGCCTCATCAAGGTCATTCAGCGTGGCGATGACCGGCAGACGGCCAATGAATTCCGGAATCAGGCCGTATTTCATGAGGTCTTCCGGCTCGATATCCTTGAGGATATCTCCCAGCTTGCGGTCATCCTCGGAGCGCACATCCGCCCCAAAACCAATGCCACTGCCCTTGCCACGGGCACTGATGACCTTGTCCAGCCCGGCAAAGGCCCCGCCACAGATGAAGAGCATGTTGGTCGTATCGACCTGCACGAACTCCTGCTGCGGATGCTTGCGCCCTCCCTGCGGAGGAACGGAGGCCACCGTGCCTTCCATCAGCTTCAGCAGAGCCTGCTGCACGCCTTCACCAGAGACATCCCGGGTGATGGACGGATTCTCCGCCTTGCGGGAAATCTTGTCGATCTCATCAATATAGACAATGCCACGCTGGGCACGTTCAACATTATAGTCACAGGCCTGAAGCAGCTTGAGGATGATGTTCTCGACATCCTCTCCCACATAGCCAGCTTCTGTCAGTGTCGTGGCATCGGCCATGGTGAAGGGAACGTCCAGAATGCGGGCCAGTGTCTGGGCCAGCAGGGTCTTCCCCGTTCCCGTCGGACCGATCAGCATGATGTTGGCCTTGCCGATCTCGACATCACCAGCCTTTTCGGACTGCTCCAGCCGCTTGTAATGATTATGCACAGCCACCGAAAGCACCTTCTTGGCTTCACTCTGGCCAATGACATAATCATTGAGTATCTGGCAGATTTCCCGTGGAGTTGGCACCCCTTCACCACTGGTCACAGGGCCTGTGTTCCGTTCCTCACGGATGATGTCCGTGCACAGTTCAACACATTCATTACAGATGAATACGGTTGGCCCGGCAATGAGTTTCTTCACCTCATGCTGGGATTTCCCACAGAATGAACAATAAAGCGTATTCTTTGAATCGCTATCTTTTCCGCTCATTACAGCTCCTCAAACCCGTATGGGAGACGGGTATGTTCAGACCCCTGAATGCCCTGTTCAACAATCAGATCAGGCCCTTTTCTTCTCCGCGGGATGACGTGTCACAACCTCATCCACCAGCCCGAACTCCTTGGCCTCCGCAGCAGAGAGATAACGGTCACGCTCCAGCGCCTCCTCGATTTCCTCCAGCGCACGCCCTGTATGCTCACGGTAGATCTCATTCAGCCGGCGACGGATATGCAGGATTTCACGGGCCTGAATTTCGATGTCCGAAGCCTGCCCCTGCGCTCCACCGGAAGGCTGGTGGACCATGACACGGGCATTGGGCAGGCAGAAACGGCGGCCCGCCTCACCGGCAGCCAACAGCAGTGACCCCATGGACGCAGCCTGACCGATACAGACCGTGCTGACCGGTGAACGGATATACTGCATGGTGTCGTACATCGCCAGACCGGCAGAAACGACCCCACCAGGGCTGTTGATATAGAAAGAGATTTCCTTGGTCGGGCTGACACTCTCAAGATAGAGCAGCTGCGCACAGATCAGAGACGAGACCTGGTCATAGACCGGGCCTGTCAGAAAAATGATACGCTCCTGCAAAAGCCGGGAATAGATGTCGAAAGAGCGCTCACCCCTTGAGGTCTGCTCCACCACCATTGGAACAAGAGTGTTATTGAACACGTCCAGAGGATTACGGTCTTCAATGCCCATAGGTATTTTCCTTTACAACTCCCCCTAGCCTAGCACACCCTCTTTGCCCGTGTCTTCGCACAGAATGGACTAATATCAGAGGAATCTTCCTGCCAAGAGCAAAAAAAAGGGGCAGCGGCTGCTGCCCCTTCCTTCCTCAGATGCAGCAATCAGTCAGCATCCGGAATGTTGGCCAGTTCCTCTGCCGTCACTTCCTTGTCGGTCACTTCAGCCAGCTCGATCAGATAATCGACGACCTTATCCTCAAGGATTGGCCCGCGCAGGGTATCGATGGCCTGAGGATTCTTCGTAAAGAACTCGAACACGGCCTGCTCCTGCCCCGGGTAACGGCGAGCCTCCTGCTGCATGGCAGAGAGCAGCTCTTCCTGCGAGACCTGGATGTCCTGCTTGCGGCCAAGCTCGGCCAGAAGCAGACCCAGCTTCACACGGCGCTCGGCAATCCTGCGATAGTCGGCCCGCAGGGTTTCCTCATCCTTGGCAGCATCCTTCTCATCAAGGCTGCCATTCTTGCGCTCAGCCTCGATACGGCTCCAGATCTGGCCAAACTCGGCATCCACCATGCTCTGCGGTGCCTCAAAGTCAACCTTCTCGGACAGGATGTCCAGCAGGTCCCGCTTGATGCGCATACGGGAAAGCTGCTTGTACTCGCCCTCTGCCTGCTCGGCAATCAGCTTGCGCATCTGCTCGACGCTCTCCAGCCCCAGAGACTTGGCAAACTCATCATCAATCGTCGGATCGACCGGCTTCTTCAGCGCATTAGCCTTGATCTCGAATGTAGCCTCCTGACCAGCGAGCTCCTTGGCCTGGTAATTCTCCGGGAAGGTCACCGTGATCGTGCGTTCCTCACCCGGCTTCATGCCTTCCATCTGCTCGGCAAAACCGGGGATGAAACCAGCACCGCCAATCTCGACATTGACATCCCCGGCCGTGCCACCATCAAACGGCACGCCATCCTTCTTGCCAACGAAATTGACGTTCAGCACATCACCCTTGCCAGCCGGACGGTTCTCATCCACCGTCTCGAACTTGCGGTTGCGCTGGGCAACCTCGGCCAGAGCCTTGTCCACAACCTCATCAGCAACCTTGGCACTGTAGCGGGTCAGCTTCGTGCCTGCCATGTCCGGGGTCGGGATTTCCGGCAGGATTTCCATCTCCAGCGTGAATTCGAAGGGCTTGCCCTCAGTTCCACCAGAAACGATCTCAACCTTCGGCTGCATGGCCGGGCGGATGTCACGCTCTTCCAGCAGGGACTTCACGCTCTCCTGCACCAGCTTTTCCGTCACTTCCGCCTGGACGGATTCACCAAAGCGCTGCTTGACGACGGAGGCCGGAACCTTGCCCGGGCGGAAGCCGGGAAGCTTCACATCACGAGCCACTTCAGCCAGACGGGCATCGCAACGGCCCTGCAGGTCAGCAGCGGGAATAACTACGGTGAAGGACCGCTTCAGGCCTTCGGTGAGTGTGGGCGTAACCTGCATGAAACCGCTATTCCTTCTCTATGACAAGGGGATCATCGACATTGTTGTACTCAGGAGGAGACTGCCTTGGTGCGGGCGGAGGGACTTGAACCCCCACAGCTTGCGCCACCAGAACCTAAATCTGGCGTGTCTACCAATTTCACCACGCCCGCATGAACCATACGACCTGTTCTCCAGCATCCGCACCCCCTGACAGGCAGGCACGGACCCTTCATCAGTCTGCGGATTTAGCGCATGAGACAGGCATCGGCAAGGGTTTCTCTTTGCAAAGATGTCATTTCTGCCATGGGCGATCCTGTTATTCTGCCCTCACGCACACACTGTCCCCTTCAGGCCTCTTGGAAGCCGCATGCCGGGCCGCCCCCAGCTCTCCAAAAAGGTCTTCCGGTACGATCCAGCCTGCTTTCCTGCGGGCAGCACGCCGTCCTGCCTCACCATGAACCCAGACAGCCGCAGCAGCAGCCTCCCAGGCAGGCAGCCCTGCGGCGAGAAAGGCCCCGACAAGCCCACTCAGTACATCCCCTGCCCCGGCAATGGCCAGAGCTGGCGTAGCGTGGACGTTGATGGACGAACGGCCATCCGGAGCCGCAATGACCGTATCGGCTCCCTTCAGAACAACCACGACACCCAACCGGGCTGCAGCCCGCCGTGCAACCTCCAGACGGCTCCCCTCCATCTGCCCGAAAAGGCGGGAAAACTCACCCATGTGCGGCGTCATGACGGAAACCCCCTTCAGTCGCTCGGGATGCCCGGCCGCCCATGACAGCGCACCGGCATCAGCCACGATTGTTCGGCCAGACTTCTGAAGGCATGGCAGTGTCCGCTCCACCTCCTCCGGACACAGGCCGGGGCCACAGACCCAGACGTGCCGACGCTCATCCTCCAGCGCCTGCTCCATGGGCTGTGCATCCACAATAGCAGCCGGTGAAGCGAGTCGGTACAGCGTGGCAGCCTCGGCTGGCACCGTAAGGCGGACAAGCCCGGCACCGACATGCCGGGCTGCCTCGAACGCAAACAAGGCGGCACCGTGCATGGCAGCACCACCACAGATGCTTACCACGCCCCGTCTGTATTTGTGGTCCCCAGGCCTCTGCGCCGGGAGCCGCCATAAACCCGGTGCATTCTCCCACAGCCGGACACTCTCCATCTGGATCATGGCAGCGGCAGGCGCCGCCAGATCGACGCAGACAACCTCACCACAGAGCGACCGCCCTGGTTCCAGCAGATGGCCCGGCCTTTTGCGGATCAGGGCAATGGTCATCCGGCAGGCTGCCACACGCCCCGAACACGCCCCTGTAGCGCCGTCCAGACCAGATGGAACGTCAATGGCAATGATCTGCCGTGCCGCAGCAAAGAAATCTTCGACACATTCCGGCAGGGACCGGTTCATGCCAGCACCGAATACGGCATCAATCACCAGATCAGCCCGTCGGGCCTCCTCCTGCGTGAAAGCCACCACCGGCCCATGCCAGCGCTTTGCCATCCTGTCAGCCAGACTGTCAGGCTCAGGCGGATGCAGCACCGCCACGGACACAGGCCAGCCACGCTCAGCCAGATGACGGGCCAGCACATGGCCATCGCCCCCATTGTTCCCTGGCCCACAGGCCACCAGAACCCGGCAGGGCCGGACATGCTGGCAGACAGCCCGGGCAGCCATCATGCCAGCTCTCTCCATGATTACAGGCAGAGTCGATGCCATGGCATGATCCATCCGCCGTGTATCCTCAGGAGCCAGAAGAGCCTGCGACAGGGCTGCCTGATACGGAAAACAGGACATAATGGAATCTTCCCTCTATAAGACGTGGCCAATCACTCAGTTACACGTTACGGATTGACCATGACCAGTTCCATTCTCTGGGGGCTCATCCTCGCCCTGCATCTCCTCTGCATCACCTACTGGGTCGGTGGCGCCATCTTCTGCCTCCAGTCCCGCCGCAGCGTCCGCCTGCTGGAAGCACAGCAGGCCAACACGGTTCTGCTTCAGACCTATGGCCGTTATCTCAAGGCGCTCTGCCACGTCGTCCCTGTGGCTGTCCTCAGCGGAATCGCCCTCATCATCCATGCAGGCGCCTATCTGCCTTGGCCGTTCCACCTCATGGCCTTCTGCGGGCTGGTGATGATCGTCATTTTCCTGAGCATGCTTTTCGGCCCACTGCGGGCAGCACGGCGTGCCATCCGCCCTCAGCCGCAGCTTTTCAGCTCCCTGCATCGGCGGGCAGCCCTCATGGCGCTGGCAGGCATCATCGCCATCATCGCCGGTGCTCTTGGTGGCGGCGCCTGACATCCAGCTCTCTTCACTGTGAGCGACCGCCTATTACCTTGCCAAAAACGGCATTTGACGATAACGGATATTAACGAACCGGAGAGGCTGATACCCTTCCTCTCCGGTTGCCTTTCATCTGCCCGACAGGCTGCCGGGCAGCCTGCCCTGTAACAGAAACATTCCGAGAGTCATTTGAGCAGTAAACCATCCTCTGGTCCGTCCAAGACCCGCAGCAGCACCAGCCGCGTGCGGAAAACGTCCACTCCCCGCACGAAGACACCCCGCACCGGGACAGAAACCGGGACGGAACAGCCAGCGGACGATACTGTGCAGGATGACACCACCACTGCCGCCCGCAAGCCAACCACGCGACGCCGCAGCACGACAGCCGGTACCAGGAAGAAAGCCACGACTCCAGCCGCCACGGCTGCTGATGAGACAGCCCCGGCTGCTGAAGCTGCGGAGCCTGCCGAGAAACCCAAGCGCACGACGCGCCGCCGCAGCGTGAAACCCACGCCAGAAGATGCTCCCTCCCCAGATGAGGCGACAGAAAGCAGCGCCTCCACTCCGGCAAAGAAAACAGTAAAGGGCACCCGCCGCAAGGCTGCCACTGCTGAGGAAGCATCTGCCCCGGCAGACCCCACAGCAGCTGCCGGGAGTGAGGAAGCTCCCCCCGCACGCAAACGCAGGGCGACTACCCGCACCAGAAAAACAGCCGAAACAGAAACTGCCAAAGCCGACGTCCCGGAAAAAAAACCGGCAACGCCTCGCACACGCCGCAAAAAGACGGCCGAAGCCACACCGGCCACGGGAACCGTGGACGACCACGAAGAGTCGGCTACCCCTCCAACACGCCGCCCTTCCACCCGTCGGAAAGCTGCTGAAGAAACGGTCGAAACCACGGCAGGCAGCGCCGCACCAGCCGGAACGGAAGACAAGGCATCCGCCACACCAGCCAAGCCTCGCCGGAAAAGAGCGAAGAAGGCTGAAGCAGAAACGGCTGAGCCGCAGGCAGAAAAACCAGCTGAGGAAACACCCACAGAGACCGGCTCGGAAAGCCGTATCCTCTTCAGCGATCTTGGTCTTTCCGAACCGATCCTCCGGGCCGTGGAGGAAATGGGCTATACTCATCCCACGCCCATCCAGGCGCAGGCCGTGCCAGAGATTCTGACCGGGCGTGACGTCCTTGGCGTGGCGCAGACTGGCACCGGCAAGACGGCCTCCTTCACCCTGCCGATGCTGGAGAAGCTCTCCAAATCCCGAGCCCGGGCCAGGATGCCCCGTTCGCTCATTCTGGAACCCACCCGTGAGCTTGCCCTCCAGGTTGCCGAGAACTTCAAGCAGTACGGGGCGCATCTGCGCCTCACCCACGCCCTGCTGATCGGTGGCGGCAAGATGAACGAGCAGAAGGAACTGCTCAACCGTGGCGTGGACGTCCTCATCGCCACCCCGGGGCGGCTGCTCGACATGTTCGAACGGGGCGGACTGCTGATGACGCAGACTGACCTTCTCGTCATTGATGAGGCCGACCGTATGCTGGACATGGGCTTCATTCCCGATATTGAGCGCATCGTGAGCCTGCTGCCCAGACGGCGCCAGACCCTTTTCTTCTCCGCCACCATGGCTCCGGAGATCCGCCGTCTGGCCGACAATTTCCTGAACAGTCCCAAGGAAATCACCGTCGCCCGCCAGTCCTCCGTTGCCAGCACCATTACCGAGGGCCTGCTGGTCGTGGAGAAGAAGGACAAGAGCCGTGCCCTCTGCGCCCTGCTGCGGCAGGATGACGTGCAGAACGCCATCATCTTCTGCAACCGCAAGCGTGACGTGGACACACTGGAACGCCATCTGACACGGCAGAAATTCTCTGTCGGCCACCTGCATGGCGACCTGACGCAGGACCTGCGTTTCGAAACCCTTGAGCGCTTCCGCACAGGTGATCTCCAGATTCTCGTCTGCTCCGACGTGGCGGCCCGTGGCATTGACATTGGCGGGCTGTCCCATGTCTTCAACTATGACCTGCCTTTCAATGCGGAAGATTACGTCCACCGTATTGGCCGCACGGGCCGTGCCGGCAAGGAAGGCAAGGCCTACAGTCTGGCCACACCTGATGAGCATAAGCTGCTCGAGGCCGTCGAGAGCCTGACGGGCAAGACGATCGAGCCGCTGACTGTAAAAGGCTTCCGCCATCTTGAATGGCGTGGAGAGGAGGATGCCTCCCCTGCCTCCGCCAAGGATGAGAGCAAGGGTCAGCAGCGGAATGGCAGAAACAGGAAAACTGCCGAACCGAAGCAGGAAGACCGTCCGGCCCGCAGGAAGCAGCCGGAGCGTGATCCTCTGCCGGAAGCCCGCAAGCATGACCACAAGCGGTCCGGCCGAGCCGAACTGCTGCCGCCCGTACCGGAAAAGAACGGGATGCAGGATGGCTTTGGCGAGAATGTACCTGCTTTCATGAAGGTCAGCTTCCTGCCGGAACCACGTGATCCGTCCGACTCATGATGGAAACGTCCACGCAGATTCACGCCACTGTCGAACAGCTCGGCCGTTCGGGAGACGGGATGGTGCGTCATGAGGGGCGGGCCTGGTACATTCCCGGAACCCTGCCGGGCGAGCAACTGCATCTGCGATTCCATGACGGCGAAGCGGAACTTCTGGAGCGGGAAAGCACATCCCCCCATCGGGTAGAAGCGCCCTGCTCCCTGTCCGACCTCTGCGGCGGCTGTGCCCTCCAGCACATGGACCAGACCGCCCTGCTGGAGTGGAAAAAGGATCAGGTCCAGCGTGCCCTGAACAGAAGCGGCTTTACGGACCTGCCAGAACCCGCCCTGTACCAGACGCCCCCTCACAGCCGCCAGCGGCTGGACGTGGCCCTGCAAAGGGTACCGGGCGGCATCATTCTCGGGCTTCATCAACGGGGTGGCGACCCGGTGGACATGACGGAATGTCCCCTCATCCGCCCGGAACTGCTGAAGCTGCTTCCTCCGCTCCGTGAGTGCCTCTCCTCCCTTGGTGCCCTGACAGGGCGTGGCAGTCTGGCCATCAACCTTCTGGACAGCGGCCCGGACCTGACACTGGAGACACCCGCTCCCCTGAGTGGTTCTGACAGGGAGAAACTGGCCGCTTTTGCACGGGAGCATGGAATTCCACGCATCACATGGCGTCCGGCTCCCGGCAGGGTGATGGAAACGGCTGCACAGACGGGGCCGGTCTTCCATCATTTTGGCGGTGTCAGGGTCTCGCCCCCGCCAGCCAGTTTTCTTCAGGCCAGCCAGGAAGGTGAGCAGGCCATCCGTGAGGCCGTTCTTGCCGGTCTGCCGCCACTGAACCGGAAGGACCGGATCATCGAGCTGTATGCTGGATGCGGAACCCTGACCTTCCCACTGGCACAGCACGGTTTCGTGCAGGCCTATGAGGGCGACAGGGCGGCCATCGCCTCCCTCCGTGCCGCCACCCACGGCAGCCGTGCGGAAGGCTCCGGGCGTGATCTGAATCGCCAGCCTCTCCTGCCGCCTGAACTGAATCAGGCCCGTGTTGTCGTGCTGGACCCGCCCTATGCTGGCTCAGGCAAACAGCTGGCCTCCCTGCTGCGCTCAAAAGTGCAGGATGTGGTCTATGTCAGCTGCAATCCGGCTGCGCTGGAAAAGGAACTCCCCGCCCTGAAACAGGCCGGTTTTGCCGTGCTGTCATGGACCGTGATTGACCAGTTTCTCTGGTCCACGGATGTCGAGACCGTGCTGGTTCTTTCCAGAGATCCGAAACGCATCCGCAAGGCCGAAAAAAAGCGGAAGGGATGATCTCCCCTCCGCTTCATCACGTTGCGCTCGCTTCCATCAGTCAGACGTGGAAACTCTCCCCGCAGCCACAGCGGCCCTTCTCATTGGGGTTGGTGAAGGTGAAGCCTGATTCCAGCTCCTTCACCTCATAGTCCATGACCGTGCCGATCAGGAAGAGCGTCGCCTTGCTGTCCACCAGCAGGGTCAGCCCATGATCCTCGATCCGCTCGTCCCCTTTCTGGACTTCCGACACGAAATTCATCTCGTAGGACATGCCGGAACAGCCACGCTTGCCCACGCTGATGCGCAGGAACTTTCCCTTCTCGGCTCCCTCATACAGGGTCTTCAGGCGGGCGGCGGCCCGATCCGTCATGGTCATCAGAGGTGGCAGGCTGCGTTTGGGGGCAGTATCTGTCATGAGGGTACCCTCCCGATCTTCAGTTTCCAGCGTGTTCATTCAGGCTCAGAACATGTTCAGGGCAAGACGGGCATTGTCGCTCATCCGGCTCATGTCCCACGGCGGATCCCAGACCACCTTGACGGTCACTTCCCGCACGGTCGGAACGGACAGCACGGCATAACGCACCATCTGGGGCAGCTCCTGCGCACTTGGGCAATTCGGGGCCGTGAGGGACATCTCAATATCCACACGCCCGTCATCATGCAGGTCGATGGCGTAAATCAGCCCCAGCTCGTAGACGTTGACCGGAATCTCCGGGTCAAAGACGGTCTCGATGGCGGCGATGACCTCATCCTGCTGTGGCGGCGCATCCACGGGGGGTGGAACAAGCTCCTCCTGCCCCGCATAGGCCTGCTCCCGTGTCGGAACAGACGGCCCGGCGGGAACGTTCTCTTCCACAGCGGAAGAAACCGCCTCATCTCTGCTCTTCAGCTCGTCTGTTTCTGTCATGACATCCTCACGCAAGTAAGGCACGCGCACGCTCAATGCCGTGGGCCAGAGCGTCTATCTCGTCACGTGTCGTATAAATGGCAAAACTGGCTCTGGCGGTTGCCTGCACGCCCAGCTCCTGCATCAGCGGTTCAGCACAATGCTGCCCGGCCCGGACGGCAATGCCCTGCTGATCCAGCAGCACGGCAAGATCATGCGGGTGTGCCCCCTCCACCTGAAGTGAGAAGACACCGCCCCGCTCCACCGGGTTTCCCATGATGCTCACACCATCCGTCTTTTCAAGCACCTTCTGGGCATAAGAGACCAGATCACGCTCATGTGCTTCAATCACGTCTGCCCCCAGCTCCTCCACGAAACGGATGGCGGCTCCCAGACCCAGCACTTCCAGAATGGCGGGCGTGCCAGCCTCGAATTTGTACGGCGCATCGGCCCAGCTTGCCTTCTCGAACGAGACGGAGCGGATCATGTCCCCTCCCCCCAGAAAAGGCGGCATCTCCTCCAGCAGGGGCAGCCTGCCCCAGAGGATGCCGACACCCGTAGGCCCATAAAGCTTGTGGCCGGTAAAGACGAAGAAATCCGCCCCCAGAGCCTGCACGTCCACCCTGCGATGGACGATGGACTGGGAGCCATCCACGATGACTTTCGCCCCGTGCCTGTGGGCCAGCTCCGCCAGCTTTTTCACGGGCGTGATGGTCCCCAGCACGTTGGACATGTGCGTGACGGAAACCAGCGCAACACGGCCATCACCCAGCAGCTCTTCATAAGCGGCAAGATCGATGTCCCCATCCGCATTGATGGGGGCCACACGCAGCTCGATGCCCAGCCTGTCCCGCAGCATGAGCCACGGCACGATGTTGGCATGGTGCTCCAGAGCGGAGATCAGCACGGCCTGCCCGGGCCTAAGCTGGCTGCCCAGCGAATGGGCCAGCAGATTGAGGCCCTCCGTGCTGTTCTTGGTAAACACGATCTCCCGCCGGTCCGCCGCATTGAGGAACCGGGCCACATCATCACGCACGGCTTCATAAGCCTGCGTGGTCCGCTCGCTCATGTCATACAGACCACGATGGATATTGGCGTAACAGTGCCGTGCCGCTTCGCTCATCGCCTCGATGACACAGTCCGGCTTCTGGGCAGAGGCTGCGCTGTCCAGAAAGACCAGCGGACGGCCATGAGCCGTTTCGGACAGAATGGGGAAGCGGGCACGCACGTTATCAGACATGGCCGGGCAACGCTTTCAGCAGATAGTCCCGCAGGCTTTCATGCTCCACCAGTTCCACCGTTTCCAGAAGGAAGGCCTGAACCAGCATGTCACGGGCCTGCTCCTCCTGGACCCCACGGGAACGGAGATAGAAAAGCTGGTCCTCATCCAGCGCACCGACGGTCGCACCGTGGCTGCACTTGACGTCATCAGCGTAAATCTCAAGCTCCGGCTTGCTGTTCATCTGTGCCTTTTCGGACAGGAGCAGGGCCTGGTTCATCTGGTAGCCATCAGTCTTCTGGGCGATCCGGTCCACCAGAATCTTCCCCTGGAAGACACCCTGTCCGTTTTCCGACAGCACGCTCCGCACCGTCTGGCGGGACGTGCAGTCCGGTGACGCATGATGGATCATGGAAGACAGGTCATTCAGCCGGGCACCATCGACAAGCTGGATCGCATTGACGTTCGTGTTGCTGAACGGGCCAGACAGCTGGGTGACGACTTCCTGACGGGCCAGCACGCCCCCCTGATTGAGCGTGAAGCTGTCATAATTGCCACGCTCACCCACACGGGCCCCGACAATGGCCAGACGGGCGGCCTCATGGCTTTCAGCCTGCTGCGTGATGTGGCTGAGATGCGCCTTGTCCGCACAATGGACATCCACCTGCGGATTGGTCAGATACTGCCCCGTGCCAAGCTGGACATCCAGCAGGGTCAGCTGCGCCCCCTCATCCAGCGTGACACTGTGATGAAGATGGGTGGACACGCCATCCCCTTCCGTCAGGCTGACCATGACGATCAGCCCGGCATCCGTCCCGGCCGGAACATGAAGCCGTGCCCCCGGCTGACGGAGGGCCGCATTCAGACCGGCAGAGAAACGCCCCGCCAGCAGCGGCTGCACGGCAGAACCGTCACCATATTCCTGCACGTCCATGCAGTCTGGCAGGTGGGACAGCTCCTTGCAGAACCGGCCATTGGCAAAGACCAGCAGGCCATCATGCTCTGGCAGGTTCAGGCCTTCCACACGCTGCTTCACGGTGGCGGCTTCAAGGGCTGGAGCCTCCTGCCAGGCAATCCCGTTCAGGGACTGGAGTGGCGTGTAATGCCATGCCTCCACCCGACGTGTTGGCAGCCCTTCCGCTCCCAGCAGGGCTGCACGCTCTCCGGCACGCCCCGTCAGGGCCTGCCAGGCTGCTGCACTGTTCTCACTCACGCTGCCGCCTCAAGAAACTGTTTGTAGCCCTGTTTTTCCAGCAGTGTTGCCACTTCCGGGCCGCCACTATGGATGATGCGTCCGTGCGCCATGACATGCACACGGTCCGGCACGATATATTCCAGCAGACGCTGGTGATGGGTAATCACCAGTGATGAGAAGTCCGGCCCACGCAGAGAGTTCACACCCTCCGCCACGATACGCAGCGCATCGATGTCCAGCCCGCTGTCCGTCTCGTCCAGAATGGCCAGAGAAGGCTTGAGCAGGCGCATCTGGAGCACCTCGTTGCGCTTCTTCTCACCACCGGAGAAGCCGACATTCACGGCCCGCTTGAGCATCTCGCCGGACATGGAAAGGCGGCTGGTTTCCTCCCGTGCCAGCTTGAGGAAGGACACGGCATCCAGCTCCTCCTCACCACGGGCCTTGCGCACGGCGTTTACTGCCGTCCGCAGGAAGTTGGCGTTGTTGACACCGGGCAGTTCCACCGGGGACTGAAAGGCCAGAAACACACCCAGTGCCGCACGTTCTTCCGGCTCCAGCTCCAGCAGGTCCTGCCCCTTGAAATGGGCGGAACCACCCGTCACCTCGTAATCCTCACGCCCCGCCAGAACATAGGAGAGCGTGGACTTGCCAGAACCGTTCGGCCCCATGATGGCGTGAACCTCTCCCTTGGGGATCGTGAGGTCCAGACCCTTCAGAATTTCCTTGGGGGTGCCGTCAGCATCGATCTGGGCCTTCAGCCCCTCAATCTTCAGAAAATCACTCATAGCTCAACCAACGCTCCCTTCCAGGCTGATCTGAAGCAGCTTCTGTGCTTCCACAGCAAATTCCATCGGAAGTTCCTTGAGGACTTCCCGGCAGAAACCGTTCACGATCAGGCCAACGGCTTCTTCTTCTGAAAAACCACGGGACCGGCAGTAGAAGAGCTGGTCCTCGGAAATCTTGGATGTCGTCGCCTCATGCTCGATGCGCGCACTCATGTTGCGGCTCTCGATGTAAGGCACCGTATGGGCACCGCACTGGTCACCGATCAGCAGGCTGTCACACTGCGTGAAGTTCCGACCGTTGCGAGCCTTGGGCTGCATCCGGACAAGCCCACGATAGGTGCTGTCCGACTGTCCGGCGGATATGGTCTTCGCCACGATGGTGGACCGTGTATCCGGGGCGAGATGGATCATCTTCGTACCCGTATCGGCCTGCTGATGTCCATTCGTCACCGCAACGGAATAGAACTCACCAACAGAACCCTTCCCCGCCAGAATGCAGGACGGATACTTCCACGTGATGGCAGAACCGGTTTCGACCTGTGTCCATGAGATGCGGGCACGATCACCTTTGCAGATGCCCCGCTTGGTCACGAAGTTGTAGATGCCGCCCTTGCCGTTCTCATCCCCCGGGTACCAGTTCTGCACCGTGGAATATTTGATGAAGGCATCTTCCATCGCCACCAGCTCGACCACGGCGGCATGAAGCTGGTTCTCATCACGCTGCGGGGCCGTGCAGCCTTCCAGATAGGAAACAGTGGCCTGGTCCTCGGCAATGATCAGCGTCCGCTCAAACTGCCCCGTATTGCGGGCATTGATGCGGAAATAGGTGGACAGCTCCATCGGGCAACGCACCCCCTTGGGCACGTACACGAAGGAACCATCGGTAAAGACGGCCGAGTTCAGGGCCGAGAAGAAATTGTCCGCCACTGGCACGACCGTGCCCAGGTATTTCTTCACCAGCTCGGGATGCTCGATGATGGCTTCGGAAATCGGGCAGAAAATCACCCCGGCCTCGGCCAGGGTCTTGCGGAAGGTCGTGGCCACGGACACGCTGTCAAACACCGCATCAACAGCAACGGGTGTCTTCTGCCCTGCCCCTTCCACGCCGGCCAGCATTTCCTGCTCATGCAGGGGGATGCCGAGCTTCTCATATGTCCTGAGCAGTTCGGGATCGACCTCATCAAGGCTCTTCGGGCCTGATTTCTTCTTCGGCTGGGCGAAGTAATGGGCGTCCTGATAGTCGATCGGCGGATGCTTGATCTTCGCCCAGTCCGGTTCGCTCATGTCCTGCCAGGCACGGAAGGCCTTCAGCCGCCAGTCCAGCATCCACTGCGGCTCTTTCTTGCGGGCAGAAATCAGCCGGACGATGTCCTCATTCAGCCCCTTCGGGGCGAGGTCCATCTCCACATTGGTCTCAAAGCCCCATTCGTAATTGGACTTTGCCAGTTTCTCGACCGCTTCACGGGTTTCTGACACAGCCGGCATGACATTCTCCCTGTTCCTCAGGCCTATGCATTGTCGCTTCCACCGATGTGGCAGAGGACGGATCGAATTTCAGATCGGGGTTGGCCATATCGGCCAGAGTGATGGTCTCCAAGGCCTGCCGGACCGCTGCATTGACCATATCCCACTGCCCAGACAGACCGCAGGTCTCACCATGTGCACATTCCTTGCCATCACAGCAGGCTGTCACGCAGATGGGACCATCCACCACGCTGATGACCCGGGCCACGGAGATGTCGGCCAGCTCCTCGGCCAAGCGATAGCCGCCCCGGGCACCACGGAAAGAGACAACCAGCCCACCTGCTGCCAGCCCTTTCAACAGTTTGGCAACTGTTGGCTCTGGCACCCCCGTCTCCTGCGCCAAAGACGCTGCCGTGGCCAGATCACCACGCACACCAAGACGCACGAGAACAACGGTCGCATAATCAGCCAGTTTGGACAGTCTCAGCACAATGAAAAACCTACATCCTATATCAATGATTCTCTATTTAAGACCCAACAGGTCCCCATTCAAGGGAGTGACCCATATTTTCCCGATGGTCAAGCCTTATGTGCCGCCAGGATAAAGCGTTTTTCATATTTTGTTAAAAAATACCCAATCACGGAACAAGACAGACAAGCAGCCCCTCCAGCACGGCACCTATCACAAAGCCGACGACAGTGCCATTGACACGAATATAGGCCAGATCTTTCCCGATACCAGCCTCCAGCCGGGCTGACAGGCTCCTGGCATCCCAGCGTCCGATAACACGGGCAATCATCCCCGCTACATTCTTCCGCATCTGCGGCAGGGATTTCACGATAGCCTGCCGGACCGCCCTGTCCAGCTGGCTGGCCAGGTCTGTCCTTTGCAGGAGCGTCCCCGTCAGCTGCTGGTAGGCAGTCCGCAGTGCCTGCGTACTCAACCCATCATCCCGCCGACTATCTTCCTCCACCATCAGGCAGAGCCGCCGCCACAAACCGCCACCCCATTCCTTCACACTCTCGTGTGCGAAAAAAGACGTGATGCTGCCCATGAGCTGACGGGCGCTCTCCGGGTCATCGTCCAGATCCTGGATTTTCCGTTTTACCCAGCGTGTAAACCCATGCCGGATATCGGAATCCATGGGGTCCACCCGGCCCAGCTCCGCCTTCAGGGCTGTCAGCACCTGCGTGGCCACCGAGGCTCCGATGGCCCAGCCAACCAGCCGCCCCCCCTGCTCACGCACCCGCCTCTCCACAAACCGGTGCAGGTCATCCTCCTTCGTGCTGACCAACTCCTTGAACTGCGCCAGAAAGAAAGAAAAGACTTCCTGATGGATATCCTCATCCACCATGGCTCTCAGGGCACGGATGACAAGTGCCGTAACGTCATCCCTTTTCATTAGGGTCGGAAAGAGGGTGACCAGAAAAGAGCCTCCCCGCCCATCCCCGATGCGCTCCAGCACCGCCGGGGCCAGACCACGAAGGTGACGCAGCAGAACCTCTTCCGTCTCCTTTTTCTGAAGAAGACGGGCCAAGGCCGCTGGCAGATCGGCACCTTCCAGCAGGCGCAGCATTTCTTCTTCTGTCAGGAAATGCTCAGCCATGAAACGGCCCAGCGCATCCCCCAGCTGGGCCTTTCTCTGTGGCAGGATGGCCGTATGCGGTATGGGAAGCCCAAGAGGATGCCGGAACAGGGCCGTAACGGCAAACCAGTCTGCAAGCCCCCCCACGACACCCGCCTGGCTGCCAGCCCGCAGCATTTCCAGCCAGAGTGAGGGGCCAAACAGCTTCTGCCAGACGCTCAGACGGCTGATGACAGCCAGCACGGACGTCCCCACCAGCAACAGGCCTGCCCAGAGAGAGGCCCCGTTTTTCCTCACCGGAAGAAACATGACGATGGACTGCCCTCCTGCATGACCGTTGGTTGCCGCCCTCCTGCCAACTTCAGGCAGGCCGAACAGAAAGCACTTCTTATTAACAAGACTTGGCGCTTTATCACAATTGAGCCTATACAGGAACGATCACGCCGGCGATGGAGCCACACCGTTCCCGGCCCATATGAGACCAAGACAAGCGAGACTGTTCCCCATGCCAGATTGCGCCTCCCAGACTGACGCATCGCCTGCTGAACTGATTGAATCCTGCACCACTGCGCTGACATACTCTCCGCATGATTTTTCCAACCTGATCATTTCCCTTGCGAAAAAGGCAGGTACGGAAAATGGTCTGGAAGCAATCGGTCAGACCGTACGTCTGTTACGGGACCGCAACTTCATGACCCGGGCCGACGCCCTGCGCCGGTATGTGGGGCTGGAGCATGACGGAGCCGAATGCCCGCCGGAGCCCCGGCTGCGCAAGGTCGCCGAGCAGCTTGTCGCACAGGCACGGACACCGGATGACCTCTCCGTCACCGGTTTTGCTGCTGTCTTCACCGCTCATCCCACCTTCGCTCTGGCCAATGATGTGTACGAACTTCTGGCCCGCCGGGCGGAGGATCCGTCCTGCCCTGTTCCCACCCTGCCGACGCATCGCCGCAGTGCGCCTCCAACACTGGATGAAGAACAGTCTCTTGCCTTGGCTGCCATCACCCGTGGGCGGGATGCGCTGGACAGCCTTACCATGGAGATCCTCCAGACAGCCCGTCGCCGCTGGCCTGAAGCCAACGAGCTGACCCCTGCCCCTGTCCGGCTGGCCAGCTGGGTCGGGTTCGATACGGATGGCCGCAATGACATTGGCTGGTGGGATACCATCCGCATCCGTCTTGGCCTCAAGATTGCCCAGCTGGAACGTCTGCTTGAAGGACTGGAACAGATCGGGCTGAAAGAAGGTGTGCTGAGCCGGCGTGTGGCCGAAGCCCTTGCCGCCACGCAAAAGCAGCGTGACATCTGCCCCCGCTCTGTCCCCGGCCAGACCATGAAACCGGAAGACATCGCCCGCTTCGCCCATGTCCTCATCGACCTGCGGGAAACGGCCCTGCTCAATGCTGATGAGCTACGCCCTCTCTTCCGTGAGGAGGCAGCCCGGCTGGATGGTGAAAAAGCCCATCGGCTGGATGTCATGCGCACGGGGTTCCTCAATCACGGGCTTGGACTGTCCCACATCCATACCCGCCTCAATGCAGCCCAGATTTACAACGTGGCCCGTACAAGGCTGGGCCTGACAGATGATCCGACCCTGCCTTTCCATCGTCGGGCGCTTCTCTCCCATATTGATGCCGCCATGGATGACCTCAAGCCGCTGGCCATCGATTTCGGGGCCCTGCTGGTAGAGCCCAGTGCCGCCTCACGCCTGATGATGACGATGGCGCAAATCCTCAAACATGTGGATTCCGGTTCCCCCATCCGCTTCCTGATTGCCGAGACGGAAAGCGGCTACACCCTGCTGGCCACGCTGTGGCTGGCCCGGCTCTTTGGCATCCGTGATGACCAGATCGAGATTTCCCCACTCTTCGAAACGGAAACGGCTCTGGAGAACGGTGCCGAGATTCTGGAGGAAGCCTTCCGCTCACCACACTGGCGGGCCTATCTCCGGGCCAATGGGCGCCTGTCCCTCCAGTTCGGTTATTCGGATTCCGGGCGTTATGTCGGCCAGCTGGCGGCCGGCCCCATGGTGGAACGCCTGCGCCTGCGGACACTGGAGCTGATGAAAGAACATGGGCTGGAAGACATCGCCCTGACCATGTTCGATACCCATGGTGAAAGCATTGGCCGCGGTGCCCATCCTTTCAGCCTGAAAGAGCGTCTGGAATATTTCTCTCCGGCCAACACAAGGCAGGCGCTGCACAAGGCGGGCATTACAAGCCGGGTTGAAGCTGCGTTTCAGGGAGGGGACGGCTACCTCGCCTTCGGTACGGACAGGCTGGCGGCCTCCACCATTGCAACACTGGCTGAATTCGTGGCAGCCCAGGGCGAGCCCATTGCGGCTGACAAGCTGAATGATCCACTTTTCAGCAAACCCGATTTCGCCATGGACTTCTTCTCCACCATCGCCCTGAAGATGGGTGACCTGGTGAACGACCCGGGCTATACCGCCCTCCTCAGCGCCTTCGGCCCTGCGCTGGTGGACAAGACCGGCTCCCGCCCCTCTGCACGTCAGTCCGATACAGCACGGGTAACACGCATAACCCATCCAAGCCAGATCCGGGCCATCCCCAACAATGCCATTCTCCAGCAGCTGGGCTGGTGGGCCAATGTCCTGCATGGTCTCGGCAGTGCTGCCCGCCGCCATACAGAGCAGTTTGAACGGTTGCGTCACAGCTCGCCCCGCTTCCGCCAGCTTATGGATTTTGCCTCCCAGGCTCTGAACCATTCAGACCTTGATGTCCTCCGGGCCACCATCCATCAGCTGGACCCCGGTACATGGCTGAACCGGGCTGCGGACTGCGACAATGCTGATGATCGGGTCCATTTCCTCAACATTGCCCGTGACCTTGAGGAGCTGGAATTCTGGAAGAGCGTCCCGGCCCTGTTCCGGCGCATCCAGAGGGAAGATATCGCCCTGCGCTCTGCATGGCCTGAAGCCCCTCGCATGGATGTGGATGAAAAGCTCCTGCACGTCATCCGCTTTGCTCTGATGGACCGCATCTGGACCCTGGGAACACACATCCCCTATTTCGGTCCCCGTGGTACTCTGACACGGGAAGCCATCACGACACTCATCCTGTGTCTTGATGTGCCACGGGCTCTCCGCCTGCTGGATGACCTCTTCCCCATCACGGCCCCCAGCATTGCCGATCTCGATTTCGGTGAACCGGGTGGCGCTGCTGTGGCACAGGGCTTTGCCCGTGAGCATCGGGAGATATTCCAGCCACTGCAAAACGCCTTCGACCTGCTCCGGGAGGTCGGCGTGGCCATCATGCACGCCAATCACTGCTTCGGCTGACATTCCTCCATCAGGCGAAACACGACCATGAAAAAGGGCCTCTTTCCCAGTGGAAAGAGGCCCTTTTTCTATCCTCACAGACTTGCAAAACGGAGATGATCCACACTCTTCCCACGTTCCTCTCCATCCATTCTGGAGACGTTCAGTCTTCTGTCCAGATACCTTCCCTCGTACGGCGCAGCGCTATACCAGGGACAAAATCAGGTCGCCATATTTTGGGCACCCCCACTTTCTGGGACAGGTAAATCCCCGTATGCCCTGAGCAGAGATAGGCGATGAAACAGCCCGTGGCGTAATAGACAATGTTCGTCCCACCAAACAGCTCCACCCCCATGACCGTACAGGCCAGAGGCGTATTGACGGCTCCACCGAACACGGCCACCATCCCCACACCGGCCAGAAGATCACCAGGCACACCGAGCACCGGTGCAAGGGCATTTCCCAGTCCAGCTCCTACAAAGAATAGAGGCGTAACCTCTCCTCCCTTGTAGCCTGTGGCAAGAGCCAGGACTGTGAAAACCAGCTTCAGCAGCCAGCTCCACTCATAATGGGTCGTGCTGAAAAAGTTGACGATGGACGCTCCGCCCGCCTCCGGTGCCACGACACCAAGGCCCAGATAATCCCGTGTTCCCAGCAGCCAGACCAGCAGAATGGTCACGACACCGCCAATGGCTGGCTGCAACCAGGGTGTCGGACAGATTTTCTTGATGACCGGACCAAGCCTGTACACACCCTCTGCAAAGGCACGGCTGGCAAACCCGAAAGCCACAGCCGCCACAGCAACCTTTACCCACAGCAGGGCATCAACATGGAAAGGCGTCTGCCCTGGGGCTGCCAATCCCCTGAATGTAACGGAATAGACCGCATGATGTATCCCCCATTGATGGCATGTCCAGTCCGCAATGATGGACGTAACAGCCACAGGCAGCAGGGCAGAATAATCCAACGTACCAAGGGTCAGGACTTCCAGGCCAAAGACCGCCCCCGTGATGGGCGTGCCATACACGGCGCCAAGGCCGGAGGCTACACCAGCTGTCAGCAGAATGCTCGTGTTGCGGCTGTCCAGCCGGAACAGTCGGGCAAAACTGCTGGCCAGACTTCCACCCATCTGCACGGCAGTGCCTTCACGCCCCACGGATGCCCCAAAAAGGTGACTGACCACTGTCCCGATGAACACAAGCGGGGCCATGCGCAGCGGTACCCCTTCCGAAGGTTTGTGGATTTCATCAAGGATGAGATTATTACCGCCTCCTGCACGACCGCCCCACCAGTAATAGGACAGGGCCACGGCCACACCGGCGACAGGCAATCCATAGAGAATGTCAGGATGGTCAAACCGGTATTGCGTCACCCATTCCAGCATCCAGAGGAAAAGAGCGCAAAAACTGCCCACCACAACTGCCAGCGGTACCAGTACACAGAACCACTGAAACAGACGGGACAAAAAAGAAACGCTTTTCTGGAAAAACAACATGACAAATTCCCCCTAACGCACCCTCACCGATCACTGCGAGGGATTCTGTTGGCAGGAATCATCAGCCTTCCCCGGCAACCGGGTGGCGGTTCGGCCCACAAGGAACCCGGTGGCAATCCATCACCGTTCCCTCTCAAAAACACGATCCCATAATACCTGTCAAGCAGACGCAAAAAGAAAACCCCCCGCCAGCACGCTGGCGGAGGGCCTCCCTCACAGAACAGTCAGCAGGGAACGTATCAGCTACGCTCTGCGATGATCTCATCCTGCACGTTACGAGGCACCGGCTCGTAGTGGTGGAACTGCATGGTGAAGGACGCACGGCCCTTCGTGGCAGAACGCAGATGGGAAATGTACCCGAACATTTCCTTCAGCGGCACCTGGGAGCGGATCAGAACCGTGGAACCCGAGGTCTCCTGGTTCTGGATGATACCACGACGACGGTTGAGGTCACCCACCACGTCACCGACGTGATCGTTCGGCGTGGTGATCTCCACATCCATGATCGGCTCCAGAATGACCGGACCGGCCTTCTTCATACCTTCACGGAAGCAGGCCTTGGCAGCGATTTCGAAGGCCAGGGCCGAAGAGTCAACGTCGTGGTACTTACCGTCTTCCAGAGTGAACTTGAAGCCCACCGTATCGAAGCCAGCCAGCACACCCGTCGTGGACTGCATGCGCACGCCCTTTTCGACAGCCGGGATATATTCCTTCGGCACGGCACCACCGACGATCTTGTTCTCGAACAGAATCTCCTCGGCACCCTTCTCCGTCAGCGGCTCGAAGGTGATCTTCACCTCAGCGAACTGACCGGAACCACCGGACTGCTTCTTGTGGGTGTAGGTCTCGGTGTGAGACTGGGTAATCGTCTCACGATAAGCAACCTGCGGGGCACCGATGTTGGCATCAACGCCATATTCACGGCGCAGACGGTCCACGATGATGTCCAGATGCAGCTCACCCATACCGGAAAGAATGGTCTGACCCGTTTCCTGGTCTGTCCGCAGATGCAGGGACGGATCTTCGGCTGTCAGCTTCTGGAGAGCCAGCGTCATCTTCTCGACGGCGTCCTTGGTCTTCGGCTCGACAGAAATGTCGATCACCGGAACCGGGAACTGCATGCGCTCCAGAATGACCGGATCAGCTGCATCGGCCAGCGTGTCACCTGTCACGGTGTCTTTCAGACCAACGAAGGCAGCAATATCACCAGCACCAACAGACTTCACTTCCTGACGCTTGTCAGCGTGCATCTGGAACATGCGGCCAACGCGTTCCTTCGTGCCCTTGGTGGTATTCAATACGGTGTCACCCGTGTTCAGCACGCCACGATAGACACGGACGAAGGTTAGTGTACCGTACTTGTCGGAGATGATCTTGAAGGCCAGACCAGCAAATTTACCTTCCGGGTCCACCGGGATGATCGGCAGGAAGCTCTCGTCAACTTCCTTGTCTTCCGGCGGAGCAATACGGATGCCCTCGACTTCGTCCGGTGCTGGCAGATAATCAACCACGGCATCCAGAAGCGGCTGCACACCCTTGTTCTTGAAGGCCGTACCGCACAGCACAGGACGGAACTCACCAGCGATGGTGCCCTTCTTGATGCAGCGTTTCAGGGTTGCGACATCCACCTCACCCTTCTCGAAATACTCTTCCATGGCGGCGGTATCGACGCTCAGGGCGGTATCGAGCAGGTTCTGGCGGGCTTCCTCGGCACGCTCCTTCATGTCGGCCGGAATCTCTTCATAGTGGAACTTGGCGCCCAGCTCACCGCCTTCCCAGACGATGGCACGCATTTCCACCAGGTCCACCACACCGACCATGTTCTCTTCAGAGCCGATCGGCAGCTGAAGCGGAATGGCCACGATGTCCAGCTTCTCCTTCAGTGTGCTGAAGGCGTAGTCGAAGTCGGCACCGGTACGGTCCAGCTTGTTGATGAAGATGATGCGGGGCACGTTGTAGCGGTCAGCCAGACGCCAGTTGGTCTCGGACTGCGGCTGCACGCCAGCCACACCTTCAATCACGAAGATGGCGCCATCGAGCACACGGAGGGAACGGTTCACCTCGATGTTGAAGTCGATATGGCCCGGGGTGTCGATGATGTTGATGCGGTGGCCGTCCCACTCGCAGGTCACGGCAGCAGACGTGATGGTGATGCCGCGCTCACGCTCCTGCTCCATGTAGTCGGTTGTGGTGTTCCCGTCATGCACTTCACCGATACGATGGGACATACCGGTGTAATAGAGCATACGCTCTGTTGTTGTCGTCTTACCGGCATCAATGTGAGCGGTAATACCGATGTTGCGAATCTTTGAGAGAGCGGACTTCGCGCCCTGAACGCTGTCGTCGGTCACGGGAAACCTCCAAAATGCAAGGAAAGGTGCCACCGCCTGCGCCGGGGCACCCTCATCAGGCCCTGTATGAATACCAGAAAAACAGACTACCCCGGCAGAGCCACCCCGGAACAGCCGCCCGTCCTGCGGAGAGAACGGGCTTCAGCTGCCTGATCAGGCAGCTGACTGGGCAGCCTTGCGCTCCTGCACACGCAGGATGCGACGCTTGATGACCAGAGCTTCTGGCGTCAGTTTCCGGTTCGGTGTGCCCAGCAGGAAGGAATCAAGCCCGCCATTATGCTCGACCGTACGGATCCCCTTGGCGGAAAGGCGCATACGCACCGGAGCCTCGAGAATATCGGACAGGAGCGTGGCTTCCTGAAGGTTCGGCAGGAAACGGCGACGGGACTTGTTGTTGGCGTGGCTGACGTTATTGCCCGTCAGTACCCCTTTGCCCGTGACATGGCAACGGCGAGACATAGAACTTCCTCGATACTGTGATACGCAGGGCCGCAAGGCAGACCTGCATGTTCCGTAAATAAGGCGGGCTTATGACTTACTGACGCTGATACGTCAAGTCTTTCCTGCCTTTCATACCGACAGAAGCAGCCCGCTACCCCTCTACATCCGAATGACTTTCAACGGAACCCCTTCTTGCCTGCAATCTCCACATTCCTGCATAAATGCCACCTTTTTCCAACAGCTGGCGATGGGTTCCCTCTTCCGCCACCTCTCCGTTCTCCATCACAAGGATATGGTCTGCCCTCTGTATCGTGGAGAGACGATGGGCGATCACGAGCGTTGTCCTGCCAGAGGAAAGGCTCTCCAGCTCTTTCTGGATGGCCTCTTCCGTCCGACTGTCCAGGGCACTGGTGGCTTCATCCAGCACAAGCAGACGGGGATTGCGCAGGATGACACGGGCAATCGCCATTCTCTGCCTCTCCCCGCCCGACAGCCGCACCCCCCGCTCACCGACCAGTGTATCGAACCCGTCCGGCAGACTGTCCACAAAAGGACCAAGCTGGGCCGCCTCGGCTGCCTGCCTGACCTCCACCATGCTGGCCCCTGCCCGCCCGTAAGCAATATTCTCGGCAATCGTGGCATTGAAGAGTGAGGTCTCCTGCGCCACCACGCCGATCTGCCCCCGCAGGGCATCAAGCGACAGTGCCGAAAGTGGCACACCTTCCATTCGCACGGTTCCTTCCAGCGGGTCATACAGCCGGCTGACGAGCTTCGCCACTGTGGACTTTCCGGACCCGCTCCGCCCGACAATGGCGAGCATTTTCCCTGCCGCCAGCGTGAAACTGACATGACGCAGGATCAGCCGCTCCGGGTCATATCCGAAAGAAACATGCTGCATGTCCAGCGTCACGCCATGTGCCTGTCCGGCAGGCAGGGGGACAGGCGCTGGCGGAGACTGTATCTCTGGTATCAGCCCCATCAGCTCCAGATAGGCTTCCATGTCGACACGGGCATTGCGCCAGCCTGCACCAACATAATTCAACGCCCCGACCGAGGCATAAACACTCCGGAGATACGTGCCCATCAACACGAATTGTGCAACACCGAGTCGATGCGCATGAATATCCCGTATGGCCATCCCCAGCAATACAGCCGTGGCGAGGGCAATCAGACTGTTGCGAATGGCCTGGGAACCTCCAACAAGCCCCTGCAAACGGGCCTCGGCCGTGCGCAGCGCCTGCCAGGCCCCCTCCTGCCGTCTGCATTCATGGGCGGCATTGCCGAACATGCGGACAATGTCCGCATTGAGCAGACTGTCCACCAGATGCCGATGTGCATGGTTGTTCGCCTGATTGCGCTCCCGTCTGGCCTGCATCCGCCAGCGGGTAAACAGGAAAGAAACAGCGGAATAGAGGATCAGCGTGGCACACAGCAGCACCAGGTACCAGCCATCAAAAACGCGCAAGACGACCAGAAAAGTCAGGGCCAGCCCCAGAAGGTTCGGCATGACGTTGGAGAAGGTCATGTCAACGATCATGCTGGCAGCATCAGCGCCACGATCGATGATACGGGTCAGCGCACCTGTCTGCCGCTGCTGATGGAACCGGGCCCCCAGCTGATGGACATGCTCCAGCCCCAGCAGGCTGATCCGCTCCCGCAGGGCCGTCCTCACCGGCACCATGAGCAGGCTGCGCAACGGCCCGGCCAGAGCACCTGCCATGCGCAGGACCGTATAGGACGCCAGCAGGGCCATGACCGCCGCCATGACCGCTTCCTTCCCCGAAAGCCGGGCCACCATGTCGCTGAACAGCCAGGGTGTGGCAACGGCCGTCACACTCTCTACGACCAGCAGAACACAGGAACAGAAGAAGCGCAGAAACCAGCTCCTCAGGGAAGCCGGGCGAACCAGCCGCCAGAAAGCCCGCAAAGGCAGGTGTCCGATCTTTGTTGATGTCATAAAAACCTGATAGATGATCTGCTGCCATGTCTGGCATTGTTGCCGGAGGAGCTTTTACACGGTCCTTCCCATCCTGCCAGCCTTTGCCAATTGAATGATGCCCCAGAGACAGGCAGGCTCTCCGCTGCTGTCCGTCCTCCGTGCCATCATGAATGAACATCAGAGAGAACCCATGCTGTCCTCCGCTGCCGCTCCCTTTCTCCGCCATATTGAGCGGTGCCGCAATGTCACCCTCCCGGCGGGGCGCATCCCCCTGCTGCATGACGGCCTGTCCATCGGTCTGGTCGACCCTGCCTGCCTTGGCTGGCTGGCCGCTCCTGCCGAGATGGGCCTGCTGGAAATAGGGGACGGGCACATCACCCTGCCCGATGGACAGGGGCTGTCCCAGATAAGCCACATGCTGGCCGAGCAGGAACGCTATGTGCCCTTCCATGAATGGTTTGATGTCCGCTCACCTGATGGAACAATCATCGGGCAGATTGACCGGGCTCTGATCCCGGTTTTTGGTGTAGAAGCTTCTGGTGTCCACATGAATGGCCTTGTCCAGAAAAAAACGGGGCTGCACCTCTGGGTTGCCCGCCGCAGCCCACAGAAACGGCTGGACCCAGGCAAACTCGACCATCTGGTTGCCGGCGGGATGAGCAGCGGCCTCACCCCAGAGGAAACACTCGTCAAGGAAGCCGGAGAAGAAGCCTCCATCCCCACCGCCCTTGCCCGCCACGCCCGCCACGCCAGCACGCTCCATTACGCCATGACACGTCCGGAGGGGCTGCGACGCGACCGGCTTTACTGTTACGATCTCATGCTCCCGGAAGATTTCGTTCCCCAGGCCAATGATGGTGAAGTGGAATCCTTCCATCTCATGCCTGTCGGAAACGTCTTCCAGCTGGTCCGGGACACAGACGATTTCAAATTTAACGTTAATCTTGTCCTTCTGGACCTTTTCCTTCGACTTGGGATGTTCGATAAGCAGGATAGTCTGATTCTGGCAGAAACTTTACACGGGTGACCCCACATGACCACCCTTTCCAGACCAGCCCACTGATGTGGCTGCTTCATTCCATTCTGGCACGCTGACCGAGACACCACGCACCATGACCCATCCACACCACAGAACCACCCAACCGCTGCGGCTCTCTCCGCCCTCCAAGACCCTACAGAAACGGGCCCGTGGTTTTCTGGCACTGTTTTTCGTGCTGGCAGCCCTCTGGACACTCAGACACATGCTGCCAGCTCTCCTCTGGGGCGGCATCTTCGCCATTGCCCTCTGGCCGCTATACAAACGCTCGACAAGGCGGTTCGGCCACACGATATGGCTTCCCCTGCTCTTTACCGGTGTACTGGCGCTGATCTTCCTCGTCCCTGTTTCCTTCATCAGCATCAAGACGGCTGACGAAATCCATTCGGCTTTCCTGTGGCTTGATACGATCCGCCATCAGGGGCTGCCGGCCCCCGCCTGGCTGGACCACCTGCCAGTGGCTTCCGGACCGGCCACCGCCCTCTGGACCGAGCATCTCAGCAATCCTGATGCCCTGAACGATTTGTTCCATTCCCTGAATCTGGGACATGGCATGGCCGTGGGCAAACAGTTCGGTTCGGAAGTCCTGCACCGGGGAATCCTGTTCGGCTTCTCCATGCTGACACTTTTCTTCCTGCTGAAAGATGGCGACAGCATCATCCGGAAATGCATGATCGGCTCGCAGCGTCTCTTCGGAGCGCAGGGAGAAAGCCTTGCACGACAGATTGTTGCTTCCATTCATGGCACGGTTTCCGGCCTGGTTCTGGTCGGGCTGGGTGAAGGGGCCATCATGGGCGTGTGCTACGTGGTTGCCGGGGCCCCACAGCCGCTCATCTTCGGGCTGGCGACAGCCATTGCGGCCATGGTCCCTCTGCTCGGCTGGATCGCCGTGACAGGCGTATGCCTGCTGATCGCCTTCAAGGGTAGCATGCTGGCTGCCGCCATCGTCTGGCTGATTGGTGCCGTCGTGCTGTTCGTGGCAGACCACTTCATTCGCCCTGTCTTGATAGGCGGCAGCACGAAAGTCCCATTCCTCTGGGTGTTGATGGGTATTCTGGGCGGTGCGGAAACATGGCAGCTGATGGGCCTGTTCATCGGACCAGCCATCATGGCAGCCCTGCACCTGCTCTGGACACTCTGGACCAGCAACAAGGTTTCTGGCCAGCGTACGGGACATATTGTGAGGGAGTGAACCGCAGGAGATGGTCGGGCAGGCGGGATTCGAACCCACGACCCCCAGTCCCCCAGACTGATGCGCTACCAGACTGCGCTACTGCCCGTCGTCCTGCGGTGAGGAAGCTCTAGCAGCCCCGGCCCATTCCTGCAATGGCCCGGGGCTTTTTTTTAATATTTTTTCAGAGGGTAAGGGTTTTTTTCATCTCGGCCAGCTCGCCGAGAAGATCATGCAGCAGCCTGTCCAGCTCATCCTTCCGCCGGACCTGGAGACGGTTTTCCATATCCTGGGCTGTCAGCTTCTGTTGCAGGACAACGCCTTCCCCCTCAAGGGTACGGATACGTTCCACTGCCTCGGCATGGCGTTCACGCTCACCGGCAAACCCGGCCTGCGCCTGCTTCAGCTCGCCATTTTCCGCTTCAAGATGCTCCACCCTGCCAACGATGACAGCCTGTGCTGCCAATTTTTCCTCACTCTCTTTCAGGGAACGCTTGAGACGGACATTTTCATCCTCAAGGGACTGCATGATCAGAACAGACTGTTCCAGCTTCCGCACAAGCTCCTGCCGCTCTGCCCCTACAGCCTCCAGACGACTGGCAAGCTGTTTCTGCTGGGCAGCGCCTTCCGACTGCAAGGTCTGCACCTGCTCATGCTCTGCCTGCAGGGTTTTCAACTGCCCCTGAAGAGCCTGCACCTCATTCCGTCTGGCTTCTTCTGCCAGCACCTGTTTTCTGGCGTCAGCTTTCAGCCGATCAACAGTTTCCCGCAGAGACACAGCCTGCTTTTCCAGTTCCTGCTGTCTGGCCTGACCCGCTGTCTGCTGCTCCATGGCAGCCCTGTGCAGTGTCTCGATTTCAGCTTCCAGCCCCCGGCACCGTTCTGCCTCAGCACGGGCTTCTTCCAGCTCCCTGCTCAGGGTCTGTATCCGCCCATGTTCGACCTGCATGTCGGCCAGCTTGACCCGCAGCCCTTCCAGCTGGCTCAAACGTTCCTTCCGGGATTCTGCCTCTTTCTGATGCTCTCTGGCTTCAGCCATCAGGCGATCAACAGTTTTCTGCAACTCGGCGTTACGCTCTTCCAGAACACGTCCCTGAGTGGCTTCCGTTTCACGCTGCTTCTGCCCAGCCGCACGCAGCGCCCCGTTCTCGGTTTCAAGACGCCTGATGTCCGCCCGTACGGCCTCAAGCTCCTCATGCAGGGCCGACGCCCTGTCACGCTCCGCCCGCAACCCGGCAAGCTCTGATCGCAGCGTCTCCAGCTGGAGCCGCTGCTCCTTCCCATCGGCAACCGCCTGCTGATACGTGCCCATCTCCGCCGTCAGACGCTCAACCGTTTCCTGCAAAGCCAGATTCTCTTCTTCCAGCTCTGCAACATAACCACCCTTTGCGTCCTTCTGAGGCTGCGGGGCAGACCGGGACTGCTCCAGCGCTTCCTTCAGGGAAGCATTCTCATCTTCCAGCGTCTTGAGGGACAGCGCAATCTGACCAAACTCCTCAAGACGATCGCTGAGCGTTCTGTTTTCCTTCTGCAACTCCTTCAGCTGGTCAGGTGAAGAGGTTTCGCCGTGACCAGCTGTCTCCGCCCCGCCCGAGACGGAAAGCGGCGTGCCATCACTGATGATCCCCTCACGCTTCAGCAATGGAACAATCTCATGGCTTCTGGCACCATCCTGATAAAGGAGCCGGGCGATATTGCGCACGACCGTGACAGCCTGCTCATCGTAATAACTCTGCCCGTCTTCACCCTGCTTTACCCTGAAAACAGGATAAAGACTTTCCCATGAATGCAGACGGTACAGAGGCAGCCCCAGCTCCCCTGCAACGCTGATGGCTGTCCTCAAGCCCCCATGCTGAGGCTGAGATGAATCAGTGGACATCATTGATGGGCATCCTGAGCTGATGGTCTGCCATTGACGCTGTCCCGCAGAAGACGGGATGGCCGGAAGAACGGCACACGCCGGGCCGAGATGATGGCCTCTTTCCCTGTCAGGGGATTCCGCCCCAGACGGGTTGCTTTATCCCGTACAGCGAACGTACCGAAGCCGCTGATCTTCAGCGACTTGCCCTGCTCAAGAGTCTGGATGAACAGCTCAAACATTTTCTCCAGAAACAGGGTAGCCTGCTGCCGGGAAAAGCCATGCTCCTCCTGGAGGAGCTCTATCAGATCAGCGCGTGCAATTGTCTCCATAATGGGAAAAGGTATCACGAGCCATCTGATTAGCACACTGAAAAAACGAACTCCCCTGCATATAAATCAGGGGAGTTTCAGAAGCGCTGATTCCGCCTGGAAAGGCCTTACATTCTCACCAGAGCAGACCCCCATGTAAGGCCACCACCAAGGGCCTCCATGAGGACCAGATCGCCCTGCCTGATCCGCCCATCCCGGACCGCTTCATCCAGAGCAAGAGGGATTGATGCCGCCGACGTGTTGGCGTGCCTGTCTACCGTCACCACGACGCGATCCGACGGCAGGGCAAGCTTCTTGGCCATGCCATCAATGATCCGCAGATTCGCCTGATGCGGCACCAGCCACTGGATGTCCGTGCCCTTGAGACCGTTTGTCTCCAGCGCTTCATCAACAGCAGCAGCAAGGTTGACGACAGCATGACGGAACACCTCCCGCCCATGCATTTTCAACGCCACCTTGCCAGACGCGCAGCCAACGGCACCATCAACATAGAGCAGATCACCAAGACGGCCATCTGCGTGAAGATGCGTGGACAGGATACCCTCTCCCTCACCTGCGCCTGCCTCGAGCAGGACCGCACCAGCGCCATCCCCGAACAGCACACAGGTGGAACGGTCTTCCCAGTCCAGAAGACGGGAAAATACCTCCACACCGATCACCATGGCACGCCTGACCTGACCGGAGCGGATCATAGAATCAGCCACTGTCAACGCATACACGAAACCAGAGCAGGCTGCGCTGACGTCAAACCCGAAACCACGTTCCATGCCCAGAGCCGCCTGAACACGTACGGCAACGGAAGGGAATACCTGATCCGGCGTTGATGTTGCCACGATGACGGCATCCACATCATCTGCTGTTCTGCCAGCATGTTCCAGCGCCCGCTGGGCTGCCAGATGCGCAAGGGATACGGCGGATTCATCGCCAGACACAATATGCCGCTGACGGATTCCGGTCCTGGTCCTGATCCACTCATCCGACGTATCAAGTCTGAATTCGGCAGCCAGCTCCTCATTGCTGAAAGCACGCTGCGGAAGGGCACTGCCGACACCTGTCAGACGGGCACCCGCTGCCGCTCCCCGGACCTGTTTATCCTGCGCCATGGAAGACGTCACTCCTGCTCTCTGCTTTCTCCAGACTGCCCCAACATGCCGAGCTGATCCAGACGATGGCGGATCTTGTCATTCAGCCTGTTTTCCACCGCATCCACGGCAACATCCACCGCAGAGGCGAAACCCTCGGCATCTGCCCCACCATGTGACTTCACCACGATGCCATTCAGCCCCACAAAAACGGCGCCATTATAGCGGCTGGGATCGATCCATTCCTTCATGCGGCGCAGACCGGGGCGGACCAGAAGGTAGCCGATCCGGGTCAACCAGCTACTCATGAACACGCTCCTGAGCAACCCGAAAGCCAGCTTCAGCGCCCCTTCACCAGTCTTCAGTGCCACATTGCCCGTAAAACCATCCGTCACGACAACATCGGTCACACCGGCGGTAATGTCATGCCCCTCCACAAAACCGTGGAAACGGTCAGACAACACACTGTCCCGAAGGCGCTCGGCAGCCTGCTTCAGGCGTTCATCGCCCTTCAGCTCTTCCGAACCAACATTGAGCAGCCCGATGCTGGGCGCCTTGAGGGACAGGGCCGCCTGTGCGAAGGCCTCCCCCATGATGGCGAATTCGACCAGATTGCGGGCATCGCATACGATATTCGCACCCAGATCGAGCATGACGACATCACCACGGGCGGATGGCTGGACAGCCGCCATGGCCGGGCGAGAAATACCGGGCAGGGCTTTTACGATGATCTTTGCCAATGCAAGCATCGCACCACTGTTCCCGGCGGACACGACGCCACGAGCCTCACCAGAGGCAACAGCCTCCATGGCGACCCGCATGGAGGATCCCCGCACGCGAAGCGCCGCAGTGGGTTTCATCTCCATGGGAATGCTTTCCGGCGCATGGCGCACGGTGCAGATTCCAGAAAGTTTGGGATAATTTGCGAGTGATGCGTTCAGGACCTTCTCATCACCTATGAGAAGAATCCGGATGTCCGGGTGACGGATGGCCGTCATCTCCAGTCCCGCAAGAACGATCTCGGGGGCGTTATCTCCCCCCATGGCATCAACGGCCAGAGTAAAAGGAGCCGGGGATTGTGCAGCCTGCTTTTCGACTCCACCCTCAGCTCTGACGCCAGACGCCTCCGTCATGAGTGCAGCCCCCAGAAATTCCTTGTTTTTCCTGCTCAGGCAGGATGCACGAAAATGCAACCCCGGACCGGAAGCCCGGGGCGGCAGTATCCCTCAGGATACGGGCAATCAGGCGCGAACGGCTGTCTTCAGCGCACGGCCCTCTGCACTGACAACCTCACGGCCATCATAATGGCCACAATGGCTGCACACATGATGCGGGCGCTTCATCTCGCCACAGTTGGCGCATTCAGCATGCGCCTCAACACGAAGAGCCTGATGGCTGCGACGCATGCCACGACGGGACGGCGTAGTCTTTCTCTTAGGGACGGCCATGGGTATCTGCCTCTCACTGGGTTGCGTATCCGGCTTCTGCTACCGCACGGCGCGGCCTCAAGCCAGAGAAATCTCATTAGGTCTTCACCACCGCCATAAGCCACGGTGCTCAGGCGTGGGGCTCTAGCAGAGAGAGCATCTCTCTGCAAGCATCAATGCCACTACGGCATCGCTCCTTACTCCCCGCCTTTACCAGAAAGGCGGAAAGATTACCACTCCTTCACGGCTCCTTCCTGAGTTTTTTCAGCACGTCAAAAGGATTTTCCCGGGCTGCGCCGGGCCGTGCATCCAGCTCATCATCAGACGGTGTGACCTCCACGAACTGCTCCAGCCCTGCTCCTGCCCGCCGCGGATAAGGAGTCAGGCAGAGGGCCAGCTGTTCTGCCGCAGCCTCGCCCAGATCAATCATGCGGCCATCATAAGGAACATCATCGGCATCTTCCTGAAGCAGAGCCTCAATATCGATATCCTCTTCATCAGGCATCTCGGAAACCGGGACGAAACGTAGACTGAACGGCTCGTCGATCACCTCTTTCACCGGTTCACCCGTGATGATGCAGGCCTGCTCCACCTCCGCCCGGATATGACCTTCCGCCAGTACGATATTCTCCGCCCCCCGCCTCAGCGCAAAAGTGCAGGACAGCTCCTTCAAAGACAGAAGACCAAAGCGCTTCCGCAGACCTTCCCTCTCCTCAGCATTGGCCTCCACATGCTCTTCAAGAGGGCGGCCCGTCTTTGCCAGTGGAATGCGGCGCGAGAACTCTGGCGCAATCCTTTCTTCTGGCTGTGTTCCGGCGTCTGCTCTGCCTCCAGATGACATCATGACCTCACGATAATTTACCAGGGTGCCTCTTTCAGAAGGGGCTGACGCCATGAAGTCAAGCCTAAACTGCTGCCGGACAGCCACAGCCCGACAATCCACGAAAAAGATTGACATGCTGCCCTCTCTGAGGCACCGGAAAGAGCACGTATGGCTTGCCCGCATATCATCAGGACAGTTTGCCCTTCATGACCAGCTTCTCTACTGCCTCCACCCCGGACAAGAGCTCCCCCTTCCCCCGTCTGGCCCGCTTCATGGCACTGCGACGCCGTTGCTGGACAGGCCTTCTGGCCGGTGGGGTGCTGATGCTCAGCGGCTGTGAGGCCATCAGCCCGCCGCCCATCCCGCGCGGGGCGCTGATCGAGAAACTGGATTATGACCAGCTGGTCCTCAACTCCAGCACCCAGAATGATGCCCTGAGCATACTGGGCTCTCCGACAGCCCATGCAACCTTCAATGACAATACATGGATCTACATTTCCATGACGAAGGACCTCGTGCCGCTGGCTCATCCGGTTGTGGACAAGCAGCAGGTCCTGGTCCTGAATTTCGACAATGCTGGCGTTCTCCGCAAGATGAACGTGCTGGACAGGCATGATGCCATCCGTGTCTCCATGGCAGGCGGAGCTACACCGACACCGGGCACGCATATTTCTGTTCTGCGGGAGCTGCTGGGCAATGTGGGCCGCTACAACCCGATGAGCAGCATGGGCAGCACCTTCGGCGGACTGGGAAATGGTGGCATGGGTGCCGGCCCGATGAGTGGCCAGGGCACCGGCAATGGGGGCGTCGGCAACTCGATGCCCTGATCCATCCGTCCAGCAGCCTGGTGACGGGCTAACGGGCTGAAAAATCCTTTCCATGAAGGGGAAGAGTCTTTGTTCGGCTCCTCCCCTTTTCTTATCCCCCCTCCGAGAACGGCCCGCCATATTCGGCAACATGCAAGACCCTGCGGAACCCATCAACAGCGGCTCCGTCAACCTGCCTGTATGCCCGTGTCAGGACAGTGCGAATGGCAGCAAAAAGTTCTGCCTCAAGCTGTCTGCCCTCATCTGTCAGAAAAACGGGCCGCTTCCTCCGGTCCCCTTCATCCTGTTTCTGCTCGACCAGTTTTTTCGCTTTCAGCTCGCCAAGAGCCCGACCCAGCGACTGTTTGGTAATGCCAAGCCGCCTGCACAGCTCACTGGGCAGCAATCCGCCATGGCTGCCCAGAAAAAACATGATCCGGTAATGGGCAGGCCCCAGACCGTGAGAGTCGAGCCCTCCTTCACAAGCAGCGGACAGGGACCGCCAGAGGGCCAGGAGCCCCTCAAAGGACTGCCTGATGGAATTTTCACGCAGATACAGGTGCGCATCCACCATGGTACGCCTGTCATTCTGTACCCCCATCCCGTCCTCCTCCTGTTCACCACACACTCATCCACATGCACCATACGCCCACCAGCCATGAGGAACCATCAGACAGGCGAAATAATCCACAGATAAAGAGGGCCTCCACCCTTTATGCCCATCAGAAACTATTGTCTGTCGTTTTGGAGTATGATAGGCCACTTCACACTGTAATCGGATCCGCGTCCTTCAATGGGTGATGCTACAGACACCGCTCGGGAAGGATCAGAACCCCAAAGGAGATGACGACACCGTGCAGGTTCTCGTTCGTGATAATAATGTTGACCAGGCGCTGAAAGCCCTCAAGAAGAAAATGCAGCGCGAAGGCGTCTTCCGTGAGATGAAGCTCCGTCGCCACTTTGAAAAGCCGTCCGAGCGCCGCGCCCGCGAGGTTGCCGAGGCCGTGCGTCGCGCCCGCAAGATGGAGCGCAAGCGCCTGGAGCGCGAGGGCTTCTGAAGTCAGCCTGTTCGTATTTGTACGAATGAGAAAGCCATCCATGTTCGGATGGCTTTTTTCATGTCTGCCTTCATGCCGCCCATCAAGGCCGCTGCACGATCCAGCCGGAAAGGTCGTGCCGTTTTTCCAGCAGATAGACCCTTACAGGCCGCTTCCTGTCCTTCCGCCATACGGCCCAGCCGCCTGCGGGCACCGGTCCATACCGGCCATCCTTCAGATACAGGACCGTCCTGACCGTCTCATGAGGAAGCCCTGCCACATAGCCCCATCGGGAATCCTTTCCCAGCACCGCAAGACCTTGCGGTTTCTGAAACGCCAGAATTGAGGCCAGGGCATAATCGTCCGTTGCCAGACATGAAATCCCTGCCTTTTCGGCCTCTTCTGCGACCGCTGCTGCCAGATCACTCCAACCTGCCCCCAACCTTGCGATGGGATCCATATGCGGGGGCAGTGGCAACCATCCCGTCAGACACTGAGCATAGACCAGAACCGTGCAGATGCCCCCCGTCATACAGGCTCCCCTGAGCCGACCCGCATAAGCGGCCCCGGCCAGGATAAGGGCTGGATACAGCACCCAGACCCAATTGGGCTGGACACGCTCTCCCGTCACATTCACCAGAAACAGCAGCAGCGCAGGAGCGGACAGCCACAACAGCACATGCTGCCCATGGCGGGCACGCCATAGCCCCATGAAACACAGGACAGCAACCCAAGGGGTCAACAGGGCCAGCTGCCCCGCCAGCAGTTCCCCCAGAAACTGCCCGGCCCGTTCAGGATGCCAGTACGAAGCCCGTCCGCCCTGTTTCAGCAGACCCGCCCAGCCATGCCTTTCATTCCAGACCAGGGTTGGCAGCACCATGAGGGCTGCTGCCCCTCCCCCCAACCAGGGGCCGGCCATACGCCAAGCCCCCCGGCCGCCAAACAGAACAAACCCCGCCAGACCGAGCCCCGGCAGAAGAGCCGTGTATTTGGAATCGGCTGCCAGACCAAGACCAATACCGCACAGCACCCACCAGCCACAGGCTGCCGCCCCATGGGACTGCAAGGCTCCAGACAAAGCCCATAACATCAGACAAAGGAAAACAAACAGAGGGACATCTGGCGTGGCCGGAACAAGCCCCACAGACGCCATCAGGGTCACATTCAACAGTAGAATCGCCCGAACTCCCACCCTGTCACGAGAAGGGAAAAAACGACGGGCGGCCAGAAAAAGCCATATGTTGGCACAGACAAAACCGACCAGACCACAGAACCGTACGCCAAACGGCGTATCCCCCCACAAGAGGGTTCCCAGCCGAATCCACAACGCCACCATGAAGGGATGGTCCAGATACCCTGCCTGCATATGGCGGGACCAGAGCCAGTAATAGGCCTCATCAGGTATGAGAGGTACTTCAGCAGCCAGAAAAAGCCGCACCATGAGCCCCAGAGCCGCACAGCAGAACAGGATATGCAATGGCATCCAGCGCCTGAAAAAGCGGACAGGTTTCAGCATGATCCGCTCCTAGAGCGGAACGCCGGCTCTCTCACAGCTTGTCCTGATGACCTGGAAAGTCTGTACCCGTACGACGTGCGTTACCTCGATCAGGTCCCGTGTCAGACGATTCTGATGTTCCGCATCCCGGGCCATGAGACGGAGGAGGAAATCCTCCCCTCCCCGGATCATGTGGCATTCCTGCGTTTCCGGCCATTCTGCGACCAGGGCCTCGAACTCTGCCAGCACGGCACCTTTCTGGCTGTCCAGCCCGACCAGAACAAAAAATGTGATGGACCAACCCAGCATCGCCGGAGCCAGCGTCGCATGATAGCCTTGGATGAGCCCCATCTCCTCCAGCCGCCTGACACGACGCAGACAGGGCGGCGCAGAAATTCCCACCCGTCGGGCCAGCTCCACATTGGTAACACGGCCATCCTGCTGGAGCTCCGCCAGGATACTGCGGTCAATCTCATCAAGGTCTGCAATGCTCATATGGTTTCCAGCAACTCTGCTCACAGAACCCCCATGCGGCCCGGATGGGGAACGGGCTCATCCGCAGGGGGTTATCCCCGCCTGTATAGACTGATCTTTCTTATGTGAAAACTCTTCCCATGGAAAAGAGAAATAATATTTCGTTTCTCCGCAAGATAATTATTTTTACCGAAATCTTTCATATACTATATCTGTTATCCTCCAGCCCGTAGCGGACCTAAGATCACCCCGCCCCTTCGAAACCATTCCTCTCATCCCCCTAGCCGGGAAGATGATCCCTTTACCACGGAGCTTTCAATGGCAGAGACACATCATACCGACATGCTGATCGTCGGGGCCGGACCGGCAGGCTATACAGCAGCCATCTATGCCGCCCGGGCTGGCATGCAGCCTCTTCTGGTTACCGGCATGCAGCCCGGTGGCCAGCTGACCATCACGGATGAAATCGAAAATTTTCCCGGTTTTGCACAACCTGTCCAGGGGCCATGGCTCATGGAACAGATGCGGGAACAGGCTGAACATGTCGGGACGAAGCTGCTCTATGACCTCATCACGAAAGCCTCCCTCAAGCAGGGCCCTGATGCAGAAGGCTATTTCCACCTGAAAGGGGATTCTGGCGACCTGTTCCTGGCACGTACGGTCGTCATTGCCACGGGCGCCCAGGCCAAGTGGCTTGGTCTCGACTCTGAAAAAAAATATCAAGGTGCTGGCGTGTCTGCCTGTGCAACCTGCGACGGCTTCTTCTACCGTGGCAAGGACGTTGCCGTCATAGGCGGGGGCAATACGGCCGTGGAAGAAGCCCTCTATCTGACCCACCACGCCTCTACCGTGCATCTCATCCACCGGCGTGACAGCCTGAAAGCCGAACGCATCCTCCAGAAGCGCCTGCATGACAATCCCAAGATCAAAGTTCACTGGAACCGGGCTGTCCGCGAAATCATCGGTGAAGGTTCACCCGCCGTCGTGACGGCCCTTGAACTGACAGACACGCAGGATAACACGAAAACGGAGCGTCTCGCCGTGGATGGCGTGTTTGTGGCCATCGGCCACAGCCCCAGCACAGGCCCCTTCCGGCATGAAGTCCTCTGTGATGAAGAAGGCTACATCACAACCCAGCCGGGAACTGCCTCAACGTCCATTCCCGGCATCTTCGCAGCCGGCGACATTCAGGACAAGACGTACCGTCAGGCTGTCACGGCTGCCGGTACGGGCTGCATGGCCGCTCTGGAAGCGGAACGTTACCTTGCCGAAAAAAAATATGGTGCCTGACAGACCTGCACAGGGGCAGACCATCTCTCATTTTCGCCTTGCTGAAAGATGATCTGCCCTCTATCAGTCAACACTAGCTAAAATGGACTAAACTCTATCCTTTTCATGGCCTTTCATCTTCATTTAACGAAAATATAACCAACTTTAGAGGCATTCTGCCCTTGACCGATCGTTTCTTTTCGGGAATTTTTCATGAAATAGATAGACGGTTAAGGTTACGATGCGGGGCGTTATGAGCAGAGCTGGCCATGATTATTGCGAAGGGGCGTACGGGAATCAGAAAATGGACTGGGACAAACTCCGTATCTTTCATACCGTGGCGGAAGCCGGCTCCTTCACTCATGCCGGTGATCGTCTCAACCTGAGCCAGTCTGCTGTCTCCCGGCAGATTTCTGCACTGGAAGACGTACTGGGCGTACCTCTCTTCCATCGCCACGCCCGTGGGCTTATCCTGACCGAACAGGGCGAGGTGCTCCACCGCACGGCCCGGGAGGTCTTCTCCAAACTAGCCCTGACCCAAGCTTTCCTGAGTGAAAACAGGGAGAAAGCGGCCGGGAAGATCAAGGTCACGACCACATCAGGCTTTGGCCTCTCTTGGCTGACACCCCGTCTCCATCACTTCATGGAACGTCATCCCCATGTGGAAGTCACGCTCCTGCTTGAGGATTCCGATCTTGACCTGAGCATGCGGGAAGCTGATGTCGCCATCCGTCTCCATCCTCCTACCCAGCCCGACCTCATCCAACGTCACCTGGCCAGTTTTCACATGCCCATCTATGCCAGCCGGGAGTATCTGGAAGAGCACGGCACCCCCACCACGCTGAAGGACCTAGCCGACCACAATCTGATCGGCTTTGCTGGCTGGCACCTTCCCCTGCCCCATGTAAACTGGCTGATTGAACGGCTCGTGAAGGACAAAATCATCCTCCACCCCAAGGTCCGCCTTGCCGTCAACAACATTGCGGCGGTCGGCATGGCCATTGCGCAGGGCAACGGCATCGGAACCCTGCCCTTCTACACGGCTTCCGCCCATCCTAACCTTGTCCGTATCCTCCCAGATGTGCACGGCCCGCTGGCAGAGGCGTTCTTTGTCTATCCGGAAGAGCTGAGAAGCTCCAAAAGGATTTCAGTCTTCCGGGACTTCCTGCTGGAAGAACTCAATACGGCCCGTACGGGGAAAGAAACCCCCTCACATAGCGCAGAGCCGTTCATTTCTTCGGCTGATTGACCCTCTCGCGCAGGTCTTTTCCAGCCCGGAAAAAAGGAACACGCTTCGCCCTGACAGCCACGGACTGACCCGTTCTCGGGTTCCGTCCCTGGTGGGCAGTGTGCTGGCGTGTTCCAAAACTGCCTATGCCACGCAGTTCGGCCCTGTTCCCTGCTGCAAGGCCAGAAGCGATACGGGAAAATATCCCATCAACAGCCTGATCAACCTTATCTCTGGAAATACCCTCCAGGCGGGAGGTCAGTAAAGCGACAAATTCCGAGCGTGTCATCCAAACTCTCCGTCACTGATCATTCTTCCGAAGAGTGACAATAGGACGCCAGAAACGTCAAGAAAAAATGCTCTACTATGAAAAAAGCCGGGTTTACGCCCGGCTTTTTTTCAGATTGATGTTAATAAACGGTTTCAGTTTTTACTGCCATTATCCCGTTTATTCTCGGCTGAGACACCAATATTACGCCCGAGCCCAATCGTTCTGGCCAGCTCGGACCGCCGTGCAGCATAGGCTGGCGCCACCATCGGGTAATCCGCAGGCAGACCCCACTTCTCCCGATACTGGTCCGGCGTCATGTCATACGTGCTCTTCAGGTGCCGCTTCAGCATCTTCAGCTTCTTTCCGTCTTCCAGACAGACGATATAATCAGGGTAGACGGACTTGCGCACGGGCACGGCCGGCTGCTGCCGGGTCTGCTCCGCCACGTCACCACTTTCTCCCCCCTGCCCGGCAAGTGCCTCATAAACCTGGCGGATCAGTCCCGGCAGGCTGTCAGCAGAGACATCGGAACCAGTCAACTTTGCGACGACAATATCAGTCGTCAGCTCCAGCAGCTTTCTGCGCTCTTCATTCGGGGCCGTCTGAGTTCCTTCAGCCTGAGTATTGTCCGTCATTGAATAACCTTTGCAGCTACAAGTCTTCAGCAGAATTTTCAGAAAAGTTTTACTATTTTTCCTTTAAACAAAAAAGAGAAATATTCCATGATAATGAAAAAAATATTCCCTCTGAAATCATTCCGATATTTTTGTTCAATTATAAGTGTGACCCCTCGCATCCATGCGTAAAGGGCAGTAATCTCCCGTCCTGAAAGCCACTGGATGCGCAATGATCACCCGTTTTCTGAACTTCAGGACCCCGTCCTTTTTCTACTGGATCTTCACCCCGTCTCTGGATGGATTTCTCTTCGCCCTGCGGACTACCATTGCAGCCTGTCTGTCTCTGGGGATCGCTCTTTGGCTGGAGCTGGACAGTCCCATCTGGGCCCCCATGACGGTCTGGTCCGTAGCGCAGCTGACACGAGGAGAAAGCCTCTCCAAAGCCCGTTGGCGCATCATAGGAACATTGGCTGGCGGTGTGGCGGCCCTGATCTTCGTCGGCATATATCCGCAGGCTCCCTGGCTGTTTTTCCCGATCATTGCCCTGTGGATTGGCCTCTGCAGCGGGCTGGCCACCTTTGTCAGCAACTTCCGCTCCTATGCGCTGGTTCTCTCCGGCTACACCTGCGCCATCATCTGCATGGATGTCGTCCCGCATACGGGCAGCATCTTCATGTTTGCCGTATCCCGTGCCAGTTACATCATCCTCGGCGTGCTGTGTGAGGCCTTCATCGGGCTTCTCTTCGCCTTCAACCAGGACCGTGTAGCCCATCTCAAGATACGGCAGAAACTGGAATCGGCCCTAACACTGGTGGCCGACACCCTCCACCATATTCTCCAGAGGGACACCGGCGCCCTGACAGAAGCCCGCAAGCTGTTCGGCACCATCCTCTCCATCAACGACCAGATCGAATTTGCGGAACTGGAAATGGGTGCGCATGGTCATGAAGGCGACCATGCCCGTGCCGCCCTGGCCGCCGTATCTGCCCTGCTCTCCCGCAGTTTCGGTATGGCTACACGGTTGGAGCTGCTCTCCTCCAACCATCAGGATTTTGACACGGTGGCACGGGCGTTCCGGCATTTTCTGAAGGACTTCTCCAGCCGCCTGCCCCAGGAAGCCGAAATCTCGGAACTTCTCGCCGAGCTCCAGCACCTCCGGGACATCTGCCGCCGTTATGCAACCCCGCACCGGCAAAAGATCATCTCCACCTCTGGCCCACTAACCCCTCTACGGGACAAGACCACCATCATTACTGATTCCGCACTGGATGAACGTATTCTGTTCTCATCCCTTGGGGATCTGATCGGTGATCTGGAAGAAGCCATCACGGAATATCACGCCAGCACGCACAGTGTGCGTGGTGACCATTTCCAGTTCCAGCGCCATACGCACCGGGACGGGCGACTTGCCTTCAATAACGGGTTCCGTGCGGCGCTGACCATTCTGGTCACATCCTTCATTTATGAAATCACGGCATGGTCCAATGGCAACACACTCATCAGCATCACGGCCCTGATCTGCGGCCTTTTCGCCACAAAGGAAGACCCCGTACTGGGAACAATCAAATTCCTCAAAGGGCTTGCGGTAGGCTGGTGCGTGGCCTGGCTGCTCTGCTTCATCTTCATTCCTATGGTCACGACATATGAACCTCTGGTGCTCATCCTGTCCTGCGTGATGATGATCGGAGGGTTAGCCCGGGCCAACCCCGCCACAGCCCCGGCAGCCTCGGCCTTCAACCTGCTGATGCCCCTGATGCTGGGCATCCAGAATCATCATGTCATTGACGAGACGAAATTCTACAACACCAACCTCGCCATCATCCTTGCAGGTGTAACGGCCGTGCTGATCTTCCGCAGCATCCTGCCTTTCAACCGCAAGGCCGAAGAATTCCGGCTGCGCCGTGCCACACTGCGGGAGCTGCGCAATCTTGCCAGCCTGAGCAGCACACCGCAGATCAGCGCATGGATTGGCCACAGTACGGACCGCTTCTCTCGCCTTCTCAGCCACGCCACCACCCTGTCCCCCCTTGTGGAGGCCGGTATTCAGGGTACGCTGGCTACCCTGACACTCGGGCTGAACATCATCCGCCTGCGAGGGTTGCTCAACCGTGAGTATCTGCCGGAAAGCGCCCGCCGCCCCATCACGCTGGTTCTCTATTACATTGAACACTCATCCCGCCGGCATGACCGGGCAGCCCGCCTGACCCGGGCCGCCATACGCCGCCTGCGTGAGCTGGACACACAGGACCATGAGGCCATCATCCGGCTGGAAATAACCCGTGCCCTGGCCCATCTTGTGGTGATCGAACACACCTTGCGGACAAACGAGAATTTTCTGGATGCCAGCAAGCCCTTCCGTGGTGAAGGCCCCATCCCCCTGCCCCATGATGAGGATTCATACGCAGGCCACCCGCAAAGGGCTTGATCTCCCGCCTGTGGGCAGCCAGACTTCTGCCTCCCTGCCCTTGTCCGAGGTTCTGCCGTCTCCATGAAGATCCATTATGTTGTCACAAGCCTGGAAACGGGTGGGGCTGAATTTGCCATCCCGGATATCGTAAAAACCCTCGAACAGTTCGGCCATCAGGTGGATGTCACCGCCTGCGAGCCTCGGGACATGGGGGCAGCTCCTCATCTGGAACAGGCCGGAATCCCCTACCATCTTCTGGACAGCCGGCGCCGCAGTTTCTTCCTCACGCTGATCCGTCTCCTGCGCCTGCTCCGCCGGAACCGGCCCGACATCATCTGGACCTCCCTGAGCCGGGCCACACTGCTGGGCCAGCTGGCCGGAGCACTCCTCAATATTCCCGTTGTCAGCTGGAAGAACAGTGCCAGCATCCGTTTCACCACCACGGCAGGCCGTCGCATTACCCGGCTATGGGTTGCAGATTCCGCTTATGTGGCCCGTTTCCTTCGGGAAAAAATGAACATTCCGCCGGAGAAAATCACGTCCTGGCCTCTTTACGTGGCCGCCCCCGAAAACCACCCGGCCCCGGACTGGAATGGCGGGACACCTCTGCACATCGGCAGCACGGGGCGACTGCATGAGGTGAAAAACTATCCCCTGCTCATCGAAGGTCTGGCCCTGTTCCGCGCACGTCATCCCCAGTGGGCAGACCTCGTGCACCTGTCCTTTGCAGGCGATGGCCCCCAGCGGGCGGAGCTTGAAACCCTCATCCGGCAGCACGGGCTGGAAAACCACGTCTCACTGAAAGGTTTCCAGACGGATGTTCCGGCCTTTCTCCGCACGCTCCAGCTTTACGCACAGCCCTCACGTTATGAGGGCATGTGTCTGGCTGCCCATGAGGCCATGAACATGAGCCTGCCTGTCATGGCGACACCGGTCGGGGAAATGCGCAACAGCGTCCAGCCCGGTCAGACAGGATTCCTGCTGCAACCTGACAGGATTCCTGAAACCTTCTGCGACACGCTGGCAGAAATTTTTCAGAACCCGGCCCTGCTGAACGACTACGGCAAAGCTGCAAAACGTTACATCGAACAGCATTACAGCCGGGAAGCCTTCACGCAACGATGCGGAAAAATCGTTGAAAAACTGGAGCGGATGACCACCCCGCACCCCTCAGGAAAAACCCCGTCATGACAAAACTCTGCCGCTATGGCCGCCCCGGCTCTGAAAAGCCCGGACTGATCGACAGTTCCGGTACACTGCGTGACCTTTCGGGACTCTGGAGTGACCTGACGCCGGAGCGCCTCTCCCCACAATCCCTTGCTCAGGTGGCAGCCATTGATGCAGCGACCCTGCCAGCCGTGGAAGGCTCTCCCCGGTTCGGCGTGCCCATCAGCCATGTCTCCAAATGCGTCTGCATTGGCCTGAACTATGCCGATCATGCCGAAGAAGCCGGTCTTCCCATCCCGCAGGAACCGATCGTCTTTCTGAAAGCTCCTTCCGCCCTTTGCGGTGCCCATGACGACATCCCCATCCCGCCCCATGCTTCACAAGTGGACTGGGAAGTCGAGCTCGGCATCGTCATCGGCAGCACAGCCCGCCATGTGACGGAAGCAAAGGCTCTGGAGCATGTGGCAGGCTACTGCATCGTCAATGATGTGTCAGAACGCAGTTTCCAGATGCAGTCCTCACAATGGGACAAGGGCAAGGGCTGCGACAATTTCGGACCTGTCGGCCCCTTCCTTGTCACGGCTGATGAGATCGCTGATCCGCAGAACCTGCGCCTCTGGCTGGACGTGAACGGAACCCGTCGCCAGGACGGCTCGACAGCCACCATGATCTTCTCTGTCCGTGAGATCATCGCCTATCTCAGCCGGTACATGACGCTCCTGCCCGGCGACATCATTGCCACCGGAACACCGCCCGGTGTCGGGATGGGACACAAGCCGCCCCTGTGGTTGCAGGAAGGTGACGAAATGCGGCTTGGCATTGAAGGGCTGGGGGAACAGAAGCAGACACTCGTGCGATGGACACGATGAAAAAACAGAACAACCTCATGAAAGACAGAATGACAGAAACATATACTTACAGAACTGTCCTCTGAATCCACCGCCTGCCCGCGCCATTTTCACCTGCCACCAGCTGGATGGCCATTATTCTCGTGGACATGGAGCACTGGTTTCACAATACCGGACCGGAAGAAACCCATGTCATCCTGACGGTCCTTGGCTCATGAAGTTGAGATGCACATATGCCATTTTCACGACATGTCGCCATGAAATCCATCTCATATAATTAAAACATTACTCATATTGCTCTATTATAAACAATCAGCTCTCAACATGATGAATCTTAATGGCGCTCTAATGTGACTTTCATAAAACAAGTGAAGAACCATTTTTCATTCAAAATTTAAGAAGCTTGTAAAATTTTCGTGTTTCCTTGCATCCGCCAGCAGATGTCCGTTGGTTCCGCTTAATGAACTGGGAGAAAGGGCCATGAGTCTTTCCATCAACACCAACCAGTCTTCCTTGGCTGCCCTGGAAACACTGAACACGACACAGACGGATCTGGCCCACACGGAAAACGCTGTTTCCACTGGCAAGAAAGTGGCCAATGCCTCCGACAATCCAGCCGCTTTCGGCATTGCCTCCCAGATTGGCGGGGACATTGCAGGACAAAGTGCTGTCAATGACGGGTTAAGCTATGCCTCCCAGGTTCTCAGCGCTACCAACTCTGCGGCCAACAGCATCATCAAGGTTCTTCAGAATGTCCAGAATGCCGTGACAACCGTTGGCAACAACATCGGCAATGAATCATCTCTCGGCCAGCTCAACAAAGAGCTGACAGGTTACATGAAAAGCATCGACACCATCGCCCGAAACGCCACGGTGAAAGGCGTCAATCTTCTTTCCGGCGGCACGCTGAGCGGCACGGGGGACGGAATGGGCATTACCTCCAACAGCCTGACCTTTGTCACCAGCCTCCAGGGAGACACGCAGACACTGAACAGCTACGGCTACATGATCGGCCTCACGACCGGTTACGGGATCGGCCACATCATGACGGAACTGTTCGGCATGACACCTGGCAGCGCAATGCCTGGGGAAGACCCCACCGTGAACAACTTCCTGACGGCCACTCCTGACGGTGCCCGCATCAGCGACGGTTTCAATGCGGCGGCCACGGCACAGCGTCTTCCCAGAATGATCCAGATCACGCAGAACGCCATCCAGGCGATGACCAACGTCACATCCGACCTTGGCGCCAACATGCAGCTCATCAACTCCATGAGTGCCTATGGGCAGAAATCGTCCGATTCCCTCACGGCAGCATCCGGTGCGCTGACGGATGCTGACATGTCTGCCGAGTCTGCCAAACTGACATCTCTCCAGACCAAACAGTCCCTCGGCATCAAGTCCCTTTCCATCTCCAATGGCCAGTCACAGAACATCCTGTCCCTCTTCCAGTAAGGGCGGCGTGTTCAGGGACCGGTCACTGGTACCGGCTGTCCGGTATCATCTTCCACTGGCTCCACGATCAGGCCCAGACGTTCCGTTTCAAAATCCATATGAGCCGCCTCCAGCCGGGGCAGGTTTTTGCTGACCTTGGCTGAAAGCTGCCTGAAACGGTCCACCCGGCCATACAGACCCTGCTGCCCGGCCAAGGCCCTGACGGCACCGTTATAATGGTTGCTTGCCGTGTTCAGGCTTCCGCCCAGCTTATTCAGCCTTTCGGCCACAAGGCATACCGAATTGTAGATGTCCCCTGCCTTCTCGCTGATCTCACGGGCTTCCCGGTTGCTCCGTTCGATCATCCACAGATTGGCGACCGTCCGCAGGATGGGAATGAGTGTCGTGTGGGACACCAGCACGATGCCCTTCCTGTACCCATAGTCAAACAGGTCCCGGTCCGCCTTCAGGGCACTGATGTAGGCCGGCTCGATCGGCATGAACATGAGGACAAAACCGGGACTGCGCATCCCGATCAGGTTCGTGTAATCCTTGGAGGCCAGATCATCCATGTGCCGGCGGACGGATTTCACATGCTCCCTGAGAGCGGCCTCGTGCTCCGTCTGGCTCTCCGCCGCCACGGCCCGGTCATAGGCATTCAGCGACACCTTGCTGTCGATGATGATGTGTTTGCCTTCGGGCAGCCGGATCAGATAGTCCGTCTGTTTCTGCCGCCCCTCCGCATCCCGGAAGGAACTCTGGACCTCATAATGGGCTTCTTCCACAAGACCGCTCATCTCCAGGGTCCGGCGAAGCTGCGCCTCCCCCCAGGCACCACGCTGCTGCGAATCCCCCTTCAGGGCTGATGTCAGGTTGGTGGCCTCCTGACTCATCTTCAGGCCGATCTCCAGAACCTTCCTGATCTCCGCCTTGAGGGTGCTGTTCCCCTGGAGGGACGCATCATGCACCTCATTGACCCGCTTCTGAAACCCTTCGATCTGCTCCCGGAACGGCTTCAGCATGGACGACAGACTGACCTGACTGGCATCAGCGAAGCTCTTACCTTTTTCCTCGAATATCCTGTTGGCCAGATTTTCGAACTCTTTCCCCAGCGACTGCCTGGCTTCGCCAAGCTGCTGCATCTGCTCCCGGAAATGTTCCTCTTTCCGCTCCAGCGTCGTCCTGATTTCCACATGCTCTTTTTCAAGCATGCCATATTTCTGGAGGAGGGCCTCATACTGTCCGCCCCGTTCCGTCAGGGCCGCATCCAGCCGCTGGACCGTCTCATGGGCATTGCGCAGCTGCGTGCGGGCCGTATTGTCCGCAAGCTCCGTGTCATGAAGCCTGTTCCTGAGCTGGACAAGCTCCGCTCCGTCCCTGTCATGCCGGTCACTGGCCTGCTGGAAAGCCACCTCCATCTGCCGGACCTGCATGGCAAGATCAGATATCTTCAACCCGGCCCGCCTCATGGCCAGCAAATACCCCAACCCGGCCGCCAGAAACGCCACGATAGCCATGGCGACGGTACCGATCATCAGTACGGATATCTGCATGTTGTTCTCTCCCAAAGGCCCCGGTTTGGGACCATGACCTCCGTAAACCAGTCTGAAGGAGGCAGTCCATATCTTACGGGGCATCAAACTAACGGGCTATCAGGCCACAGGCCAGCCTGCCGGTGAACAACGCCCGGCACCGAAAGTTTACATGCAAAGGGAACAATCATCATGGCGGAGAGAGAGGGATTCGAACCCTCGGAACGCTTGCACGCTCAACGGTTTTCGAGACCGCCCCAATCGACCACTCTGGCACCTCTCCGGGGAACTGGAATGGAACAGGGGCAGCGCCCACCATCACCAGCTGATGGCCGGTGTTATGGCGGGATTTTACAGGATTGGCAAGAGGCAGCCCTCTTCCATCCCGCCTTCCCGCCACAAATCCTGCTTTTTTATTGACGGTGCAGGAGAAAAGCAGTACAGAACCCCTCTGTTCCTACGGTTTTCCGCTGCTGGCGGGGCACCGTCTGAACCAATGACAAAAAGCGAGCAGGCCATCCTCCTTTTGCAGAAAGGAAGGAATACGGCCAGAGGCTTCGGTAACATAAAGAGAGTTTTGCATGTTTGCAGTCATCCGCACGGGCGGGAAACAGTACCGCGTCGCCAAGGACGCCATCCTGAAGGTTGAGAAGCTGGATGCCGAGGCTGGCAGCACAGTCACCTTCTCCGACGTTCTGATGGTCGGTGGTGAGGCTGGCACGAAGATCGGTGCCCCTCTGGTCGAGGGTGCCAGCGTGACCGCCGAGGTCATCGCACAGGACCGTCTGCCGACCGTCATCATCTTCAAGAAGCGCCGCCGTCAGAACAGCCGTCGCAAGAACGGCCATCGTCAGCCGGTCACCGTTCTGCGCATTACCGCAATCAACGCTGCGTAATTTCGCCCGTTCCTAAGGAGACACAGTCATGGCACAAAAAAAAGCAGGTGGTTCCAGCCGTAACGGACGCGACAGTGCGGGCCGCCGTCTTGGTGTGAAGAAGTTCGGTGGCCAGAGCGTCATCGCCGGCAACATCATCATCCGTCAGCGTGGCACCAAGGTGCACCCGGGTGAGAACGTTGGCATGGGGCGTGACCACACCCTCTTCTCACTGGTTGATGGCCGCGTGCGCTTCCAGCGTCGTGCTGGTGGCAAGGTGCACGTTTCCGTTGCCCTGGCAGAAGCTGCCGAATAACGCACTCTGCCTGCCCTGACGGGCACAGAGCATGAAGAAGGGTCGGCTCCATCAGTGGTGCCGGCCTTTTTTCTTCCTGTCCCTTTCCCCTCCCCCTTGCTGTGGCGGCCTTCCCATGAAGTTTCTTGACCAAGCCAAAATCTATGTCCGCTCCGGTGATGGAGGAGATGGCGTTGTCGCCTTCCGCCGGGAAAAGTACATCGAATTCGGTGGGCCGGATGGCGGTGACGGTGGCCGGGGTGGCCACATCTATTTCCGTGCCGTGCCGAGCCTCAACACGCTGATCGACTTCCGCTACACGCAGCACTTCCGTGCCCGCAAGGGTGGCAACGGGGCTGGCTCCAACAGGACCGGGGCGGGAGCGGATGATGTCATCATTGATGTTCCCATCGGCACGCAGATCTTCGATGAAGACCGTGAGACCCTGCTGGCGGACCTTGATGAGGAAAACAAGACCGTCCTGCTCTGTCAGGGTGGCGATGGTGGCCTGGGCAACGCCCATTACAAGAGCAGCACCAACCGTGCCCCACGCCGGGCCGACAAGGGCTTCCCCGGGGAGGAACGCTGGGTCTGGCTCCGGCTGAAGCTGATTGCCGATGTCGGGCTTGTCGGCCTGCCCAATGCGGGCAAGTCCACCCTGCTCTCGGTGGCCTCCCGTGCCCGCCCCAAGATTGCGGATTATCCCTTCACGACCCTGCATCCACAGCTTGGCGTCGTGCGCCTCAATGCCGTGGAAGAATTCGTCATTGCCGACATTCCCGGCCTCATTGAAGGTGCCAGCGAAGGAACGGGTCTGGGTGACCGCTTCCTCGGCCATGTGGAACGCTGTGCCGTCCTGATCCATCTGGTTGATGGGACGGATGAAAACTGCGTCCAAAACTGGAAGCTCATCCGTAAGGAACTGAAGGCCTATGATGAGGGGCTGGCAGCCAAGCCGGAGGTTCTCGTCCTGAACAAATGTGACGCCCTGCTGCCGGAAGAAATCGAGGAGCGAAAGGCTGCTCTAGAAGCTGCTTCTGGTGCAGAAGTTCACCTACTTTCAGGCGTCAGCCGGGACGGCCTGCCGGAACTGCTGCGCCATCTTCAGGACCGTGTAACGGCCTCCCGCAACGAAGGTCTCTAAGTCCCCCCAATAAAAAGGGCCGTACGACAAGGTATCGCACGGCCTTTGCTGTATCCTGTTCCCGGAAGCCGTCAGGCCCAGATGACGGACAGGCTCCTCACACCCTGCGCCCCACGGATCAGGACGCCCTGAATGTCAGCCGTGGCGGAAGGGCCACTCATCAGCACGCCATACCCTGCCGTCCGAAATTCGGAACGTTGCTGATAGGCATTGTGCATGTTGCCCACCAGCTCATCCTTCGAGAGCAGGACGATCAGATGCTGCGCCAGGTGGACATCGGCCAGATGGTCTTTCAGCTCCACCTCGCTCAGGAAGACGCCACCCGTTTCCGCCACACCAAAAGCAGCCCGCACGACCATGACATCAACCTTGTCGGCCTGTTCGTGCGTTTCCAGGTCTTCAATCCGCAGCGTCCCTTCCACCTCTGGTACGGCGGTGCAGAGATTGCGCATCTCCGGGAATGTGCGCCTGATGGCCTGCTCAATCCCTTCTCCATCCTGCAAAGGCAGCATCCTGCCGCCCATCAGGGCCAGACTGGCCTCGAACCGTTCCGGGCTGGCATCCTGATCCCCCAATGTCACGACTGGCGGCAACGGATAGGCCCCCTCCTGCGGAGACTTCTTTTCCTTCAGACGCTGCATGATGACATCACGGGCACTCATCGTCTCGTCACTCATGCCTGTGTCTCCTCATGCTGTGCCTTGGTCCTGTTCAGACGGTTTTTCTTATACCAGCTGTGGAATGTCTCCTTCACCGGATGAGGCAGCTCCCGATGTTTGCCCCACGGATTCAGATAATTGTACAGCACGAAACGAGGCATGGTCTTCAGGGCAACCTCCGTCCCGCTGATGGCCAGACGGTACATGGCCGGCTGGGCCAGCAGCCGCCCCGCTATCTTCATGATCTCCCGTTTGACGAACGGAATTTCATGCCGTTCTGCCAGAACACGCCGCCATTTGTAGAGTTGCTCGTGGATGTCGATCTTGACCGGACAGACATTGGTACAGCTTCCATTCATCGTGGAGGCGAAGGGCAGCGTGCTGAATTTTCTGGCGTTGAAGGTCGGGTCAATGATCGCCCCGATCGGCCCGGAATAGACGGACCCGTAAGACTGCCCACCAGACCGGCGATAGACCGGGCAGGTATTCATGCAGGCCCCACAGCGGATGCACTTCAGAGAGGTCCAGAAATCATCCATCCCCAGCCGTTCGGACCGGCCATTATCCACGAGGATGACATGCATCTCCCCGCCCTTCTTCGGCCTGCGGAAATGGGTCGTGTACTGGGTGATCGGTGAGCCGAGCGCACTGCGGGACAGAAGGCGGATGAACACGCCAAGGTCCGCCATGCGGGGGACCAGACGTTCAATCCCCAGCGTGGCAATATGCAGGTTGGGCAGATTGGCACTGAGGTCCGCATTCCCCTCATTGGTGCAGACGACAAAGCTGCCCGTCTCCGCCACAAGGAAGTTGCCCCCCGTCATGCCCGTATCGCCACTCAGCAGGACCGGACGAGCCGCATTGCGCTGCGCCTCCGCCAGAGCGTGCGGGTCATCAATGTTCGGGTCGGTATTGTAATATTTGGCGAAGGTCTTCGCCACATCCGTTGTCAGCTTCTGGACAGCCGGAACAACCACATGGCTGGGCAGCTGGTTGTCCAGCTGCTGGATGCGTTCGCCAAGGTCCGTCTCCGTCACGCTGACGCCCTTTGGCTCCAGATACTCCCGCATCTCGCACTCATCGGTAATCATCGACTTGCTCTTGATGATGGATGAGTGGCCGTGATCCTTGAGAATCTTCTCCACGATGCGGTTATGTTCCGCACCATCCCTGGCCCAGTGGACATGGATGCCATTGCGGCGGGCATTCTCCTCAAACTGCTCCAGATACTGGGGCAGATGGGCCAGCGTATGTTCCTTCAGCCGGGATGCCTGCTCCCGCAGCTCCTGCCATTCCGGCATGATGTGCATCTGCTCGTCACGCTTCTGGCGCATGTCCCACAAGCGTTCATCATGAAAATGACGATGCGGCTCATCCTCCAGAAACTCCGCCGCCAGTTTGGCGTGAGGGACCGGTCTGTTGCTCATGCCCTCGCTCCATTCAGAATTTCAGCAATATGGATGAAGCGGATGGGCACGCCATTGCGCTCGGCGCAGCCCTGCTGGTGCATCATGCAGGACGTGTCGGCAGAGACGATATACTCCGCACCGGCATCATGATGATCCGTCACCTTGTCCAACCCCATGCGGGCAGAGACGGCCTCTTCCGTCACGGAATAGGTGCCACCGAAGCCACAACATTCATCCGGGCGTCGTGGTGCAGCAAAGGAAATGCCCTTCACGGCGGAAAGAAGGGTCTTGGGTTTGGAGAAAAACGGCTCGCCCAGCTCGGACATGCTGGCCGTCCGCAGGGACCGCAATGTGGCGCAGCTGTTATGCAGCCCGACCTTGTGAGGGAACTCCGCCCACGGGAATTCACGCACCTTCAGAACATCATGAATGAACTCGACAAGCTCATATGTGTTCTTGCGCACATGCCGGACCTCATCCGTCTGCTCAATGGCATCAAAATTGTCCCGGATATGATGCACGCAACTCCCTGAGGGGGAGACAATCACATCATATTTCGAGAAATTGCGGATAAAGAGAGCTTCCGTCTCTTTGGCATCACGGTTGCACCCGGAATTCGCCATGGGCTGACCACAACAGGTCTGGTCCATGGGATACTCAACTTCCTGCCCCAGCTTTTCCAGCAATTCCAGCGTGGCAATACCCGTCTGGGGATAGAAGGCATCCATGTAACAGGGAATAAATAAACCTATCTTCATAATGGGCGCTTATAAAAAAATATCACCTACTCAACAATAAAACAAAACGTGACTGACAATCTCTACTGCAAAAAATCTCATTTAAATAGAAGAAATACAATTTTTTAAAATGATACTTATTATCAATTAATTGAATAACCCTCAGAAAAAAGGGGCGTCCATGACGCCCCTCTCCTCATCCACCCTTCTGCTTCAGCAGAAGTGCGAGCTATCTTATTTGCTCAGCTCCGGCAGAGGGTTCATCAGGGCCGGGTTGTCGGCATAATCAACCGGCACGGCGATGACCACCGGTCCCTGCGTTTCCATTCCTTCACGCAGGGCAGCCTTCAGGCTGTCCACACTATTGACGTTGATGCCCTTGGCGCCAAAAGAACGGGCAAAAGCAGCAAAATCGATCGGGCCAAAGGCCACGGCAGCATCACGCCCGTACTTCTTCTCTTCCTGAATACGGACCATGTTGAAGTGCTGGTCCACCCAGATGATGTGGATCAGGTTGCTCTTCAGGCGAACGGCGGTCTCAAGGTCCATGGAGGACATCATGAAGCTGCCGTCACCGGAGACGGAAATGACCTTCTGGGCCGGGTTCACGATGCTGGCAGACATGGCCCATGGGAGAGCCACGCCCATCGTCTGCTGGCCATTGCTGATCAGCATCTGGCGGGCACGGAAGACCTCAAGGAAACGGGCATGCCAGATGTGGAAGGACCCCATGTCCAGACAGATCGTGATGTCCTGCGCCACGAAATCTTCCATCACCTTGATGATCTCAAGCGGATGGAGCATCCCCTGCTGGGTGCTCTTGGCCTTGGCAAAGGCAGATTTCTGGGAGGCACGATAAACCTCCAGAATCTTGTCCAGCGCAGCGCCGGATGTCAGGGCGCCTGTCTCCCTGGTCAGGTGCTGCACGCTCAGGGCGATGGAGCCGATCAGCTCGATCTCGGGATTGAAAGCATTGTCCAGCTGGGCCGGAACAACATCGATATTGATGATCGGGCGGGCTGATTTCCTGTTCCACAGGCACGGATCATATTCGATCGGGTTGTAACCGATGGCCACGACCAGATCAGCCTCATCCAGCAGGTAATCACCATACTGGTTGTGGAAGAGACCGACACGGCCACCGAAACGGGAGACCAGATCCTTGGAAACAGCGCCAGCAGCCTGATAGGTACCAACAACCGGAAGGTTCGTCTGCTTGACGAAAGCACGGATGGCCTCGGCATTCTCCGGCTTGCTGGCCTTCATGCCCAGCAGGACGACCGGCTTCTTGGCCTTCTTCAGGGCAGCGGCAGCCTCCTTGATGACGTCTTCCGGTGCAGGACCGGCCTTGACGGCATTACGGTTGCCCATCACCGGATAATCTTCCGTGATCTCGGAATTCAGGACATCCATCGGTACGCTGACGAACACGCCACCCTGCCGGGGGCTCTCAGCCGCACGGAACGCATTGCCGATGACCTCCGACGTGGCCGCTGGAGCACCGATCTCGGCGCTGTACTTCGTCACCGGGCGCAGCATGCTGACCGTATCCATGCTCTGATGGGTCAGCTTCAGCAGGTCGGCACGACCGACAGCTCCACCGATCGTCAGTACCGGGTCACCTTCGGACGTTGCCGTGGCCAGACCCGTTGCCAGATTGGACACACCCGGGCCTGATGTGGCAATGGCCACACCAGCCCGCCCCGTGATGCGGCCGATACCTCCGGCCATGAAGACGGCATTCTGCTCATGCCGGGCAACGATCGTACGAATGGGAGAGTCTTCCAGCGCCTCGAAAAGACGGTCGATCTTGGCACCCGGGATGCCAACAATGTGATCAACGCCATGAGCCTCAAGATTGCGGACGATCAGATCGGCGGCTGTCTGTGCTGCCTTGTGAGATTTTTTCTGTGTCATGATGTTTTTTCCTGATCATGCCCGCCCTGAAAATACCAGACGGGCCGTGTAATCATAATGTGACCGAAGAGAGCGACCGGCCCCTCAGCCACCCTCTGCCGTGCGGATGGCCTCATGCAGGCCAGCGGGCTGAAGGTCTGCCTTGGCAAATTCTTCCGTCTTCGGCAGAGAAATCTCCAGATCGGACATGCGGGCAACTTCCAGCTTGCCGGATTTCACACGATAATTCGTCACATGGCCGCCATGCTTGCGGTCATCGCTGAGAACATGGAGGTGATACCCTGCCACATTGATCCCCTGCATGTAGGGCGGCGTACGGAAACCCAGCATCACCCCGCTAATCTCTCCCATGCTGAAGGTAGGCTGCTTGGCCACCACTTCCAGCATCCCCGGATAGGGCTTGTGCTGGCAGAAAACGGTCCGGGTATCGACCTTCTCGAACTCACCCGTAAAACGGACAGCCCCGAAAAGATTGGGATTGTCGATCAGCCCGTCGACAAGCTCCTCGAACTCCTCTTTACCCATCGGCCGGTCGATGGTGACCGTCTTTTCCGGCTCGAAATAGGTCACACAGGCGAAAGGCGTTTTCATATCCGCTGTCGTACCGGAGGCAATCCCCTCGGAGCGGAACTGGCGGACCTCACCTTCCGTCACAATCATTTCGCCATCCAGGGCATCAAACGTCCCCAGGCCGAAATCACCATGCTGGACCAGCTCACCCAACGTCATTTCACCATCGTAAACAGCGTCCAGCAGAGCTGCCATCGTGGATGTCTGGAAAAGACGGTTTGGCTTTACACCTGAAGGTCGAGTCATATTGCCCCCTGTGTTGTGAATGGTCCTTTCTGTAAGGCAGGAGATGAATTCAGACAAATATATAGTTCCCATTGTCTCCATACATTTTATATATGGGTCATGGATATCCGACATTTCCGCTATTTCGTCACCATCGCCGAAACCGGCAACATCACCAAAGCGGCTGAAAAACTGGGCATGGAACAGCCACCACTCAGCCAGCAGATCCGTCGCCTGGAGAGCTCTCTGGGCGTGTCACTCTTTCGCCGCCAGCCTCGTGGGGTAAGCCTGACAGAAGCCGGGCTGACCCTCCTGCCCCATGCACGGCTGATCCTCGACCTGCGCCGCCAGTTCATTGAAGATGCCCACGGGCTGGCCCAGGGCAAGAAAGGCCACCTCCGCATCGGGCTGGCCGGAGCCGTACCGCTGCTGCCCAGCATCCCCTTTGCCATCCGGCAGTTCAGCACAATTGCACCGGGCGTGACCCTGTCCCTGGAAGAAAGCAATACTCCCGCCCTCTGCGAAGCCCTGCTCTCCTACCGCATGGACATCACGATCCTGCGCCCTCCCGTGCCAGATCAGGCCAACGTGAAGGTCATCCCCCTGCTGGATGAGCCGACATTGATCGCCCTGCCCAAAGGCCACCCCTTCACCAGCCTGCCGGAAATACATCTCAGCCGCCTGGCGACGGAACCACTCATCATCTTCCCCCGTGAGCTGGGGCCAGGCTTCTTTGATGCCATCCTGGCGGCCTACCGGGACGCCGGTGTTACCCCATCCCTCGGGCAACAGGCCCCCCAGATTGCCGGGACCATCCCACTTGTGGCTGCCGGGCTGGGGGTCTCCATCGTTCCCCAGTCGCTCCACCAGCTCCATACAGGCGGCGTGACCTTCCACAGGATCGCCCGCCCCGCCCCTCATGCCACGCTGGCCATCGGCATACGGACGGGGGAGCAGCCGCCACTCATCCATCACTTCATCACCGTCCTCCAGCAGGCCTGCAAAACCCATCTGACGCTCCCCGACTGACCATCAGACACGCAAAAAAAGCCTTTCCCCTCTGGCCGCAGGAACCAGAAGGGAAAGGCTCTCTTTTCTCCATACGTCAGAGACGTGATCTGCTTACATGCCCAGCGCACGGCGGTAGATGTCCAGCAGGGTCTCCTGCTCCTCCACCTCGGCAGGCTCCTGCTTGCGCAGCTTGATCAGCTGTTTGATGACCTTGACATCAAACCCGGCCGATTTTGCCTCCGTGAACACATCGCGGATGTCAGACCCAAGTGCCTTGCGCTCTTCTTCCAGACGTTCGACACGGTCAATAATGGACCGCAGACGATCAACCGCAATGCCGCCTGTCACGGTACCTTCATCACCATTTCCCATATCCATACACCATACTCCTCAAATCTGCCCGGATGCCGGTTCTTCTGGGCGGCTTATCGCTCCCTCATGGCCGTGGTCAATACCATCCAGCGGAAAGGCACTTCCCCTTCCCGCCCATATGAATGACAGACAGCCCATATTCACTGCCAGAAAAGCCACAAAGACGGAAAAACGCAAATGTGAACATGCCATTACATAAGGCCCAATCCTCTGCCGTCACGTCCTTCCGCAGCATCCTGCCATCTGCCGCCCTGCCTGCATGACCTGAAGCACGCCCCCGCTCCCGGCCGCTCTTCCATCCATCCTGTTATGGCTTGAACGGGACATCGGACAGGCTCTAAAAGGAGGTCAGAAACAAGACCGGAGGCAGACTGATGCCTCACCCGAGTTTCCAGACAGAAAAGGTACGCCTCACCATGGCCCACTCTCAGCAGACCGCACCGTTTGACTACGTCATCTTCGGCGCCACGGGCGATCTGACGATGCGCAAACTGCTTCCAGCTCTCTACAACCAGCTCCGCATCGGACATGTTCCAGAAGAAGCCCGCATCATCGGGACTGCCCGCTCCTCACTGTCCCGCGAGGACTACATCACCCGTGCCCGTGAGGCTCTGGAAACCTTCCTCCCCGCCCAGCACAAGGATGAGGCGCTGATCGAGCGTTTCCTCAAGAAAATTCATTACGTCACGCTGGACGGCACGAAGAGCGACCATAACTGGGACGACCTGAAGGCTGTCCTGGACCAGTCACCGGCCGACCGCATCCGTGTCTTCTACTACTCCACGGCCCCCCAGCTCTTCGAGGCCATCAGCGAGAACCTCCACCGCTTCGGCTTCATCACCCCGCACTCCCGTGTCGTGCTGGAAAAACCAATCGGTACAGACAGTGCCTCCGCCAGAGCCATCAATGACGGTGTGAGCCGCTTCTTCGAAGAAGGGCAGATTTTCCGCATCGACCATTATCTGGGCAAGGAAACCGTGCAGGACATTATCGCCCTGCGCTTCGCCAACCCGCTCTTCAGCGCCGTCTGGTCTGCCGAGCACATCCAGAGCATCCAGATCACCGCCGCCGAGACCGTGGGCGTGGAAGGCCGTGCTGCCTATTACGACACATCCGGGGCCCTGCGGGACATGATCCAGAACCATCTGCTCCAGGTCCTCAGCCTCTGCGCCATGGAAGCCCCGGCTGACCTTGAGGCAGATACTGTCCGTGATGCCAAGGTGAACGTTCTGAAGGCCCTGCGTCCCATCCCGGAGGACAAGGTGGCCAGCGAGACGGTCCGTGCCCAGTACGTCAAAGGGGACATGAACGGCAAACCCGTTCCGGGCTATCTGGAAGAGCTGGGCGAAGACAGCCACACCGAGACCTACGCCGTCATGCGGGCCTATGTCGATACACCACGCTGGAAAGATGTTCCTTTCTACATCCGCACAGCCAAGCGTTCGACCAAAAAGGTGAGCGAAGTCGTGGTGACGTTCCGGAAGTCTGCTTCCGCCCTGTTTGGCACCTCTGCCGCCACCAACCGCCTGGTCATCCGCCTCCAGCCGGATGAAGGTTTCGGGCTGGCCCTGAACATCAAGAACCCTTCTGCCGCCGGGTTTGAGCTTCAGCACGGCACCATGTCCGGCAAATTCGCTCCAGCCGACGGCTCCCTCATTCCGGATTCCTACGAGCGCCTCATGCTGGATGCCGTCCGTGGCTATCCGGCCCTCTTCATCCGTCGTGATGAAGTGGAAGCCGCATGGGCATGGGTCGAACCGACACTGAAAACATGGGCCGCCAACAAGGTTCCGATGGCCCATTACGCCGCCGGGTCCTACGGGCCGGAAGAAGCACGCCGCTTCATCGCCACGACGGGCGATGCCTGGCACGAGGACATGGCAGACTGATCCTCCCCGGATCAGGACCGGCCTATCCGCATACAGCTTTACAGACCGCCCTGCCCCTGCCGGCAGGGCGGTTTTGCCTGTTCAGGCATCGCAGTCTCCACCATGACCACGGGGCAGACCCATCATGACCGAACCAACTACCCCTCCCCGTCTCGGCCGCCGCCGCCCGAGGCCACCCCGCTCCCTGAAGCAGCACATCATCCGACGGCTTGTCGTGCTGGTCCCGACCTTCCTGCTCATGTTCCTGTTCGTCAGGACTGGTGTGCTGGACAACCTCTATGACCAGTTCACCTTCAGCAAGCTGAGCTGGTTCGATAATACCGCCCTTGTCGAACATCTGCGGACCATCATCACCCGCAAGAGGCTGACCCCTCTGCCCCGGCGCTGCCTTGTCATGGTCGTCAATGGTGATGGCAGTGTGAACACCCCCACGATCGACGTCCTGGGACGGCATGGGAATGGCTGCCCCGGCGACACGCCGTCAGCAGAGCTTCTCTTCCATGTCCGGGTAGACCGTGCTGGCCAGAGCATCATGACCGACGCCGGTTCACCTGACATGTATCATCCCCTCACCCCCTGAACGGGCCTCCCTGCCACCGCCGCTTGACCCGCCACACGGCAAGCGGCATAACGCCCCCAGCCAGATGGTCGGGCGATCGCTGTGTCCCCTGCGGGACATGGAGGAAAGTCCGGGCTCCACAGGAAGACGGTGCCGGCTAACGGCCGGCGGGGGTGACCCCAGGGACAGTGCCACAGAAACAGTACCGTCCGCCGGTTTTCTCCCCGTCATGGTGGGAAAATGCGGACAAGGGTGAAACGGTGCGGTAAGAGCGCACCGCGCGGCTGGCAACAGCGGCGGTCATGGTAAACCCCACCGGGAGCAAGACCGAATAGGAATGACGGGCCACATCCGTGGCTGAGGGGTCCTGCCCTGTCATTCGGGTTGGTTGCGTGAGGTGTGTTGCAAAACACATCCCAGAGGAATGATCGCCCCGCCTCACCATGTATGAGGCAGGACAGAACCCGGCTTACAGACCATCTGGCTCCTTCATTACTGCAAGCCCCCCAGAAAACGGCATCTGGATACTGCAACCAGAGCCTTCATGACGCTCCGACACACAAGGCTGACGTACAGGGCCAGGCCTCTTCACTGCCATCCTCTTCCAGCCATTCTGCCCACCTGCCCCGCTTCCATGATGGTAATGAAGAATATACCAATTATTTACTTTATTAACAAAAAGACACCCCTGCCCATATCTACACAATAAAACCGCATCCCTGTGCCATTTTTTATAATAAAACTTTGACGTCCCATAAAATCCCATGATACCCCATGAAATCCCACTATGAAGGTGCGGACATGTGTCCACCATGGCAGGCAGGGAAGGAGGGACATTGCAGACCATGACCATGTTTCTCGGTACCCATGCCAGCCGTGTTGATGCCAAAGGACGCATTTCCATTCCCTCACCATTCCGGAATGCCCTGCGGGAACAGGCCCGCCCCGGAGAGGCCCTGATGATCATCAGGCCATCCCACCTTCATGACTGCCTGGAATGCTGGTCCGCCTCTGCCTTTTTCGCTTTTTCCGGCGCTCTTGATGAGTATGACCCCTTCTCGGCCGACCATGATGACCTGGCGACCAGCCTCTATGCCGATGCCTACCCGCTGGACTGCGACAGGGAAGGCCGTGTCAGCCTCCCCCGCTCCCTGAAAGACCATGCCGGACTGGAAGATGATGTCAGCTTCATGGGGCTGGGGCGTGTGTTCCAGATATGGAATCCCAGCCTTGCCGAAGAACGCCGCAGGCAGGCTCGCAGCCGCACACGGGAACTCGGCCAGCGTAAACGCTCCGAAAACAGGGAGAAGACCGCACCGTGACCCACGCCCATCAGATTGCTGAGGACATGCAGCGGGAGGGACACTTCCCTGTCATGCTGCCAGAAGTGCTGGACACACTGGCCCCGCAGGATGGAGGCGTGTATCTGGATGGCACCTTCGGCGGGGGTGGCTACAGCCGGGCCCTGCTCCGCTCGGCCTCCTGCACTGTCCATGCGATTGACCGTGACCCCGATGCCATAAAACGCGGGCAGCCTCTCATGGCAGCCTCGGAGGGGCGGCTGCATCTCCACCAGGGAACCTTCAGCGCCATGAAAGAGCTGGCCGGTCATCATGGTCCCTTCAATGGGATCGTGCTGGATCTCGGCGTGTCCTCCTTCCAGCTGGATCAGGAAGAGCGGGGATTTTCCTTCCGTCATGATGGCCCGCTGGACATGCGCATGAGCACCGATGGCCTGAGTGCGGCGGATATCGTCAATGGTGAGAAAGAGCAGGCTCTCGCCGACATCCTCTACCATTATGGAGAAGAACGCCGCTCCCGCCGTGTCGCCCGGGCCATCATCGAGGCCCGCCAGAGCGGCCCGATCCAGACGACGGGGCAACTGGCCGACATCATCCGCAAAGCCGTCCCGAAAGAACGTCCCAATTTCGACCCTGCTACCCGCAGTTTCCAGGCGATCCGCATTGCCGTGAATGATGAGCTGGGCGAACTGGAACGTACGCTGGAAACCGCACCGGGCCTCCTCGCACCGGGCGGGATCTTCTGCATCGTGACCTTCCATTCGCTGGAGGACCGCATGACGAAACGGGCCCTCGCCCGGCTGGCTGGCCGCATGGCTGGTCCATCCCGTCATACCCCTCTTGCCATGCAGCAGACAGAAGCCCCGTCTTTTGAACTCCTGCATACACGGCCCCGTACACCGTCCGATCAGGAACTGAATCTCAACCCCCGCTCCCGCAGCGCACGCCTGCGTGCCCTGCGACGCCTTCCCGCTCATGGAGCTTCCGCATGATCCGTTTTGTCACCCTGCTCTGTGCCGTCATGGCGGCTGGTTCCGGCCTCTTCCTCTACACGAAGAAGCATGAAACCCTCGTACTAAACCAGGATATCAGGAAAACCATTGAAGATACCCGCCGCATCCAGCAGCAGACAGCCATTCTGCGCACCCAGTGGGCTCTGCTGAACCAGCCGGACCGGCTCAGCGCCCTGGCGCAGCGGGTTCTGCCGGAGATGAGCCAGGTCGACCCCACTCAGTTCGTGCAGCTGGCAGACCTGCGGAAGCGTCTTCCCGCCATTGATCATCGCATCATCCCCATGGCCCCGGGGCGGGGACAGGCCCAGAGAGAGCTGGCATCCCTCACGGCCCCGGCACATCAGGCCACGGCGGCGCCTGCCACAACGCCCCGGCCAGTACGTGATGTCGTGGCCAGTACCGACCACGCAGAACGCAGACCCTCCCATCCTCGCATCCACAAGGATGACACGGGTGAAGCAGACCGCCAGCTTGAGCGAAGCCTGGCGCTCCTGAGCGGGTCGGATGGAGACGCCATGCCCCGGCATCGTCTCCATGCCCCGGCGGATAGTGCGACGGGCCAGACCCGCAGGAAGGCCCATGCCGTGCCCGACCATTCCCGCAGCGAACCCACGGAGGATGTGGCCTGGCACCCTGTCCACCAGTCTGCCAAGCACGGCCACATGAGCGGAATCCACACAGTCTCGGCCCCGGCAGACGAGCCTGCCCCTCTTCCGCCCCCTGTTCCTCTGACAGACTGACCCTTTGGCGGCTTCCGCCTGTGTTCCTTCCTTTCCTATGCCGAGCCCGCGCCCCATGGCCTCCAGACCGTCCCGCAAGACCAACCAGCCTGGATCAGACCATAAGGACGGGCCACCCGGAAAGCCGTCCCTGTTGAGACGTCTGTGGGCCCGGTGGGACGAACGCAGACGAAACCCCATGAGCTGGCTGGAAAAAAGCCGCAACAGGCTGGTCTATCTCGGCATGGGTTTCCTGTTCCTTTATGGTGGCGTGGCCGTAAAGGCGCTGTTTGCAACCATTCTGGCCCCCATGGCCCCTCTGCCCAACCAGGTCGGCAGCACCATACCGGACATCCCCCATCCGGACCCCAAAGCCATGGCAGGCAATGGGTTCGTCCTGCCCAACATCAGACGGGCCAGCATCGTGGACCGGAATGGGCAGCCTCTGGCACTGTCGCTGCCTGTCGTGCAGGTCTATGCCAATCCCATGGAAATCATCGAGCCTGAAGATGTTGCCCGAAGCCTCCATACGATCCTGCCCAACCTCAACATGGCAGAGACCATCCGCCGCCTGAAACAGAAAAAACAGTTCGTCTACCTCGCCCGCAACATCGCCCCGACAGACGAGCTGGCCATCAACAATCTTGGCATCCCCGGCATCTATTTCGAAAATGGCGAGCAGCGCCATTATCCTCTGGGGAACGTGGCAGCGCAGATCCTTGGTAGCGTTGACATTGACAATCATGGCATTGCCGGGGTGGAGAAATTCTTCAACCAGCGCCTTCTGGGAGACCATGCACCGCTCCGTCTTTCCATCGATGCCCGCGTGCAGGCTGCCGTGCGGGATGAGCTGAATGACGCCAAGCTGCGTTTCCGGGCCATAGGGGCTTCCGCCATCCTGATGGACGTCCATACCGGGGAAATCCTGGCCATGGTCAGTCTCCCCGATTATGACGCCAACGATTTTGCCCATGCGGCAGACGATGCCCGATTCAACCGGGCCGTTACCGGCATGTATGAACCAGGGTCCACCTTCAAACTTCAGACAGCCGCCATGGCGTTGGAGCTTGGCGTGGCCCACCCCTGGGACCAGTTCTCCACCATTCCCATCCACGTCGGCCGCTTCAAGATTTCCGACCTCAAGACGGACCACTTCGCCCCGTGGCTGGCGCTGCCCTCTGTCATGGCCTATTCCTCCAACCCGGCCTCAGCTCATATCGCCCTGGATGTCGGGCGGGACCGCCAGCATGAATGGCTGAAAAACATGGGATTTCTGGACCGTGTTCCCGTTGAGCTGCCCGAGGCAGGACGCCCGCTGGTCCCGTCCCTCAAGAATTGGGGCGAAACCACGGTCATGACGGTCGGCTTTGGCCATGGCGTGGCAGAATCGCCGCTGGCCATTGTCCGCGGGACCGCCTGTACCGGCAACGGGGGGTATCTTGTCACACCCACCCTGCTGGCCCGTGAGCATCTCAATGATGATGTCGTCATGGCGGAAGAGCAGAAGGGGCCGCATCTGATCTCCACCAAGAATTCAGAGCTGCTCCGCCGAATCCTGCGCCTCGTCGTTACCAAGGGCATCGGGAAAAAAGCGGAAAGCCCCGGCTACATCGTTGGTGGAAAGACCGGGACAGCAGAAAAGATCGGCGCCCACGGGGGGTATCTGAAACATGTCAACATCACGGCCTTTACAGGCATGTTCCCTATGAATGATCCCAAATATGCCCTTTATGTCATGCTGGATGCCCCACAAGGGACGGCAGAAACACATGGCTGGACGACTGCTGGCTGGATTGCTGCTCCGACATTTTCCAGAATCGTGACACGCACCGCCCCCATGCTGGGCCTCTTCCCGCTGGAGCCGACCAAAGCCCAGCAGGTTGACGACCAGCTCGCCCTGTCTCTCTCTCCGCCCGTCCCCCCCGGTGTCCGCCATCCACTCGGCCCGGGCAATGACCCCGGGGCTGTCACCGTCAACCGACTGGCCACCAAACACGGGGCCCATCACAGCCACTGAACCCTCACCGCCCCTTCTCAAAGGTCTCCGTCATGAAACTGTCCTCCCTGCTCCGCCATCATGGTCTTGCCAGAGACCTCACCAGAGACCCGGACATTTCCAGCATCACCGCCGATAGCCGGGAAGCTCGCCCCGGCTGCCTCTTCGTGGCGCTGAAGGGCACGAAACAGGACGGACGGACCTTCATTCCTCTGGCCATCGCAGAAGGGGCCGCCGCAATCGTCCTCGCCGCTTCCCCAGGCCAGCATCATCTGCCAGAGCAGACGGAAAACGGCCACACGGCCCTCATCATCACCCTGCCCGACCCGGCCCGTTTCCTGGCCCGGTCTGCTGCACTGCTGGCAGGGGCCCAGCCTGACCATATTGCCGCCATCACGGGAACAAACGGCAAAAGCAGCACGGCAGATTTCTTCCGCCAGCTCTGCCAGCTGCGTCACCAGAAGGCTGCAAGCCTCGGTACTCTGGGGCTCATCAGTGACGTGGCATTGCCATCACTCCCCCCCCTGACCACACCGGATGCCGTCACCCTTGCCAACACTCTGGCAGCCCTGCAGGTGCATGGCATCACCCATGTAGCGCTGGAGGCCTCATCCCATGGCCTCCAGCAGCACCGGCTGGACGGCGTTGCCATCACGGCCGCCGCTTTTTCCAACCTGACCCGAGACCATCTGGACTATCACCACACGCTGGAAGCCTACCGGCAGGCCAAGCTGCATCTCTTTGAAACGCTGCTGCCCGAAGGGGGCCGGGCCGTCATCAACAGCGACATGGATGCCGAAAGCAGAGAGGCCCTCCGTGACATTGCCACCCGCCGGAAACTGGACCTCCGCACGATTGGCACAACAGGCGAGACCATCCGAATTCTTGAGGCCACACCCACCCCGCAGGGCATGGACCTGACACTCCAGCTGCATGGCCGTACCCTGCCAGCACTCCACTTTCCACTCCCGGGACGTTTTCAGGCAGAAAATGCCCTGCTGGCTGCCGCCCTCTGCTGGGAACGGGATGAAGAAGCTGAATCCATCATTGCCCTCCTGCCGCACCTGAAGGGCGTGCCCGGCCGTTGTGAGCCGGTCGCCCACCTGCCAAATGGAGCCTGCGCCTACGTGGATTATGCTCACACGCCGGATGCGCTGGAGCACGTCCTGCTCAGCCTGCGTCCCCACACCAGCGGGCGGCTGGTCGTGGTCTTCGGTGCGGGCGGGGACCGTGACAGGGGCAAGCGCCCTCTCATGGGACAGATCGCCGCCCATCTGGCCGATGAAGTCATCATTACGGATGACAACCCCCGCAGCGAGGACCCGGCCACCATCCGGGCCGAAATTCTCGCCACAGCCCCGCAGGCACAAGAAATTGGCGACCGTCGGCAGGCCATCCGTACCGCTCTGGAAGGTCTGAAGAAAGGCGATGTCCTGCTCATCGCCGGGAAAGGGCATGAAACAGGCCAGATCATCAAGGGGGAAATACATCCGTTCGATGACCGTACCATCACGGCCGCACTCGCCAGGGAGCTTGCCTGATGCCCGATACAACCATCCTCTGGACCCGCAAGGACCTTCAGGCCGCCACGGGAGGGCAGCTTGCCGGTGACGTGAAGGTCCACGGCGTCTGCATCGATACCCGCACCCTGAAACACGGTGACCTCTTCATCGCCCTGATCGGCCATAATTCAGACGGACACCGCTATATGAGGCAGGCCCTGGAGGCTGGAGCCAGCTGCGTGATGGCCCATGATGAGGCCGCCATCAGCACGGCCGGTCTGACGGATGATCCCCGCCTGTTGAAGGTCGATGACACCATGCAAGGGCTGGAAGCTCTGGGCCGCTACAGGCGGGCACAGTTCAGCGGCAGGGTCATCGCCGTTACAGGCAGCGTGGGAAAAACAACCACCAAGAACATGCTGGCCACGGCTCTTGCACCTTACGGGCAGGTCCATGCTTCCGTGGCGTCCTTCAACAACCACTGGGGCGTGCCTCTGACACTCGCCCGCCTGCCAGAAGAAGCCGCCTTCTGCATCAGCGAGGTGGGCATGAACCACCCCGGCGAGATCGCCCCGCTCGCCGCCCAGATACGCCCGGATATTGGCCTCATAACCACCATTGGCAGCGCCCATCTGGGGCATATGGGCAGCATCGACGCCATTGCGGACGAAAAGGCGGCCCTCTTTGCCGCCCTTCCGTCATCCGGCACGGCCCTCTGCCCGGAGGCCTCACAGGGGCTTGCCCGCCTGAAGCAGGCCCTGCCGACAGGTGTTTCGCTCTGGCAGGCAGGCGTGACACCCAGCGCCACCATCCGGATAACAGACCTCACCTGCACGGCAGACGGCAGCCAGTTCCATCTGACCACACCACGGGGCGACACCGACGTGAGGCTGGCGGCCCCCGGCCCCCATCTGGCCCGCAATGCCGCATTGGCTCTTGGGGCCATCGCTGCGCTGGGGCTGGACCCGAAAGCCGGAGCCGAGGCCCTGCGCCATTTCCAGCCGGAAGCCGGACGGGGCCAGCAGCGCCTGTTGCCCGGCGGCATCACCCTGCTGGATGAGAGCTACAATGCTTCCGGCCCCAGTGTCCGTGCAGCCCTGGACACGCTCGCCCTCATGCCCGCCAGACGCCATCTGGCCGCCCTGGGCGACATCAGGGAGCTGGGCCAGTTTGCCGAAGCCGAACACCGGGCTCTGGCTGAACCATTAATGAAGCATGACATTCTGACATTCTGTTGCGGCCCGCACATGAAATCCCTTTACGAGGCCCTTCCTCCTTCCCTACAGGGAGGATATGCTGAAAATTCAGTCCAGCTTGCCTCCCTGCTGCACCCTGCCCTGCAAAAAGGGGATGTGCTGCTCGTGAAGGGAAGCCTGGGCAGTAACATGCGTGCCCTCATTGCGCTGCTGGAGCAGCCCATGTCCACCACCACACACGCCCCAGAGTCCGCCTGATGCTCTTCAACCTTCTTGCTGCACCTTCTTCCTCCCATGGCGGCCTTCTCAACCTGCTGCATTACATGACCTTCCGGGCCGGATGCGCCTGCCTGACGGCACTGGTGATCTCCCTGCTGCTCGGCAAGCCCTTCATTGCCCAGCTCAAACGCATCCAGCGGCAAGGGCAGCCCATACGGACCCTCGGGCCGGAACGGCATATACTGGAGAAAGCCGGTACCCCCACCATGGGCGGTGGTCTCATCCTGTTTTCCCTGACCTGCTCCACCCTGCTCTGGGCGGACCTGTTTGACGGGTTTGTATGGGCTGTTCTCCTCACGACCCTGGGGTTTGGCGCCATAGGCTTTGCGGATGACTATCTCAAACTGGCCAAGGGCAACAGCAAAGGGGTCTCCAAAAAAATACGGCTGGGCGGGGAATTCCTGATCTCATGCCTTGCCGGGATTGCCATGGAAGCCCTGACACCACCGGACCTGCGCAATGCCGTGGCCTTTCCTTTCGCCAAGACCTTCGTGCTGCATCTGGGCTACATTTTCCCGCTCTTCGCCATGGTGACGATCACGGGTTTCGGCAATGCCGTGAACCTGACGGACGGGCTGGACGGGCTGGCCACGGTGCCCTCCATCATCGCCGCCCTCGTCTTCGCCCTGATCGCCTATCTGGTCGGCAACCATGTCTTTGCCGACTATCTCCAGCTCCATCATGTTCCCGGCACGGGGGAGCTGAGCATCTTCTGCGCCGCCCTGATCGGAGCCGGACTGGGTTTTCTCTGGTTCAATGCTCCACCGGCAGAGGTCTTCATGGGAGATACCGGGTCTCTGGCACTGGGCGGTGCCCTGGGGGCCGTGGCCGTGGCTGTAAAGCATGAGCTGGTGCTCTGCCTCGTGGGGGGCCTGTTCGTGGTGGAAACGATCTCCGTCATCATCCAGGTCTTCTGGTTCCGCCGCACGGGGAAGCGCATCTTCCTCATGGCACCGCTGCACCATCATTTTGAAAAGAAAGGCTGGCAGGAGCCGAAAATTGTCGTCCGTTTCTGGATCATTGCCATCATTCTGGGGCTGTGTGGTCTGGCCACACTGAAGCTGCGCTGATGACTGTCCTGCCCTTTCCTCCCCCCCAGAAATGGCCTGCAACACTCCTGACCGGGCAGCATCATGCTGTCTGCGGGCTGGGCCGCAACGGTGCTGCCGTCGTGCAGGCCCTGCTGGATATGGGAGCAACCGTACAGGCCTGGGATGACAGCAGGCCGGAGCTCCCAGCTCCCCTGTCCTCACATCCCCGCCTGACACTGGCGCCCCTGACTGACCTCACCGGCATGGATGCCCTGATCCTCTCGCCGGGCATCCCGCACCATCTGCCCCGGCCACACCCTGCTGCCCTGCTGGCACGGGAGCAGCATGTGCCGATCCTCTCCGATGCAGAACTGCTCTGGCAGGTGGCTCGCAAGGCAGGATCACGCGCGCGGTTCGTCTCCATCACGGGTACAAATGGCAAATCCACGACCACGGCCCTGCTGACCCACATTCTCACACAGGCCGGCATCCCGGCCTGCTGTGGCGGCAATTTTGGCACGGCCTCTCTCGCCCTGCCCGCTCTGGGGGATGACGGCGTCTATGTCATTGAAATGTCGTCCTACATGCTGGAACGGCTGAAGGACTATCACGCCTGTGCCGCTGCCCTGCTCAACCTGACACCGGACCATCTGGACAGGCACGGCTCCATGCAGGGCTATCTGGATGCCAAGGCGCATGTCTTTGACAACATGACCGCAGGCGACCTTGCCATTCTGGGCGAAAAGGCCTCCTGGGCGGACGGACTGCACCAGCGGCTTGAGCGGCAGGGCGTGACGGTACGGACACTCTCGATCACCCAGCCTGTTCCAGAAACAGACGCCCCCTTTCTGCCTGGACAGCACAATGCCCAGAACATAGAGACCTGCCGGGCCATCGCCCGCCATCTTGGCCTCTCCGAGGAACAGATTGCCGAGGGCATCAGAAGCTTCACCGGGCTGGACCACCGCCTCCAGCTCGTGGCGCAGGCTGATGGAATCAGCTTCATCAACGACAGCAAGGCCACAAATGCGGAAGCCAGCTACCATGCACTAAAAGCCTTCCCCAAAAGCCTCTGGATTGCCGGAGGCATGGCCAAAGAAGGAGGAATCGAGAGTCTGGCACCACTGTTCGGCCATGTGCGCCGTGCCTTCCTCATCGGGCAGGATGCCCCATTGCTGGCCAGAACCCTGACAGCCCATGATGTTCCTTTCGAGATCAGCGGAACGCTGGAGCAGGCAACACGGGCCGCCTGGGACCATGCCCGGACACACGAGGCCATGCCCATACTCCTGTCCCCGGCCTGTGCCAGTTTTGACCAGTTCCGCAATTTCGAGGAACGGGGAACGGCCTTTGCCACACTGGCCCGCAGCCTCTGCGGGGAGGACTGAAACATCATGGCACTCTCCGACAGGTCAGACAGCTCCCGGAAGGCCCAGTGGTGGCGTAGCCTTGATCATGTCAGCCTGAGCTGCGTCGGAATACTGGTCGCCCTGGGGTACATCCTCATGCTGGCTGCCAGCCCCGCCGTGGCTCACCGCATCGGGGCCTCCCGGAACATGTTCATCCTCAAGCAGGTGGTCTTTCTGGCCCTTGCCAGTGCCGTCGTCGTCGTGACATCCCGGCTGACCCCCCGCACGATCGGGCGGATTGCCGTCATGGGGGGGATCGTGGCACTGGGCGCCACATTCATGACGCTTGTTCACGGCATGGAGATCAAGGGGGCCAGACGCTGGATCGCCCTGCCCCTCATGTCCGTCCAGCCTTCTGAATTCCTGAAACCCTGCTTTGCCGTCGTGACCGGCCTGCTGCTGAGCCTCCGTCATACGCTGAGACTTTCCAATGGCTGGCGGTTCCCGGGGCGACTGGTGGCATGCGGGGTCTATCTCGTCATTGCAGCCCTGCTTCAGGCCCAGCCGGATATCGGGATGCTCTCGGTCATCAGCATGGTCTTCATCACCCAGCTCTTCATCGACGGCCTGCCCATCATCGTATTCGGCATACTGGTCTCGGCAGCGCTTGGAGCGTTCGGGATAGCCTATATGGTGTTCGAGCACGTCCATTCCCGCGTGCAGCGCTTCCTGCATCCTGATGTGGGGGACCATTACCAGATCGATACCTCCATGCGGGCTTTTGGCAATGGGGGACTGCTGGGCCGGGGACCGGGTGAAGGCCGGGTAAAGGACCTGCTGCCCGATGCCCATGCCGACTTCGTCTTCTCCGTTGCCGGAGAGGAATATGGCTTCGTGATGTGCCTGTTCATCATTGCCGTTTTCACCATGCTGGTTTTCTCCACTCTCAACCGCCTGCTGGAAGAAAAGAAACCCTACATCATTCTCTCTGCCAGCGGCCTGATCACCGGCTTCGGCCTTCAGGCCTTTGTCAACATGGGCTCCTCCCTGCATCTGATCCCCACAAAGGGCATGACACTGCCTTTCATCTCCTACGGGGGCAGCTCGGCCCTTTCCGTTGCCCTGACCATCGGCATGGCCCTGGCACTGACCCGCCACCGTGTAGAGGAAGGCCCCTTTACGCCGCCGCCATCCCCTGCTGAAACAGCCCCACGTCTGACCATGTCATCCCGGAAGGATCACATCTGATGAAACAAGCACCAATTCTCATTGCCGCCGGCGGTACCGGGGGGCACTTCTTCCCGGCTGAGGCACTGGGGGCAGAACTCCAGCGCCGTGGTCACCAGACCATCCTCGTAACGGATGCCCGCAACAGCAGGGCCGGACTGAGCGTATTTGCGGACAGCCCCCGCTATGTCCTCAAAAGCAGTGGCGTGGCTGGTAAAAAGCCCATCGACAAACTCAAGGGGATCGGCCAGCTTCTCTGGAGCTGCCTTGGCGGGCGCCAGATTGTTGCCAGATACCGGCCCGCCGCCGTAGTCGGCTTTGGCGGCTATCCTTCCATTCCTCCCCTTCTCGGCAGTCGCCTGCGTCTGGGTAAACGCCCTGCCCTCATCATCCATGAAGGCAATGCCATCCTCGGGCAGGCCAATGCCCTCCTCGCCCGGTTCAGCGATGCCATTGCCACATCCTACCCCCGGGTGGCCCGTCTGCCCGCAGGCCGGAAGGTCATGCAGACAGGGATGCCAGTCCGCCCTGCCATCGAAGCTCTGGCCGATGAACCCTATGTCAGCCCGAGCCTGTTCAGCGAGGAGCCGATCCATCTGCTTGTCTGGGGTGGATCACTGGGGGCACAGATTTTCAGCTCCATCGTGCCGCAGGCCCTGTGCAACCTGCCCCCTGGGCTGCGGACCCGGCTGCATGTAACCCAGCAGGCCCATGAGGAGATGGTCCCTGCCCTGTCCGGCATCTATGCGCAGGTCGGCATAAAGGCCACGGTCACGCCTTTCATCGAGGATGTGGCAGCTGAACTGAAGAAAGCCCATCTCGTCATCGGGCGGGCCGGTGGTTCATCCATTGCGGAGCTGGCCATGGCAGGCCGCCCTTCCATCCTTGTCCCGCTGCCCATTGCCGCCTCTGATGAGCAGGGTGTCAACGCACAGGCAATGGAACGGGCCGGTGGTGGCTGGATGGTCCGGCAGCGTGACTTCTCCTCATCAGCACTCTGCACGCACCTGACCCACCTCTTCAGCCATCCTGACGAGCTGGCACGGGCTGCGGAAGGCGCCCGCAATCTCCAGCAGCGCCGTGCTGCCGAAAAACTGGCTGATCTGGTTGAAACGACCATCAAAGCCTGATTATCTGCCCTCCCTTCATCCCACCCCCGCCGGAGTTCCCCTGATGCGTGCATTACCTCTCAACCTTGGTCTGATCCACTTCGTTGGCATTGGCGGCATCGGCATGTCCGGCATTGCCGAGGTGCTGCACATGCTCGGCTACAAGGTTCAGGGGTCCGACATTGCCGAGAATGCCAACGTGAAGCGTCTGCGGAAATCAGGCATCCACGTTCATATCGGCCATGATGAGGCCAATCTGGGGGAAGCACGGGTCGTCGTCATCTCCACCGCCGTAAAACGGGACAATCCGGAGGTCATGGCCGCCCGTGCCCGGCTCATCCCCGTCGTCCGGCGGGCGGAGATGCTGGCAGAGCTGATGCGCCTGCGCTGGGCCGTGGCCATCGGGGGGACACACGGCAAGACCACCACGACCAGCCTCGTGGCCTGCGTGCTGGAACAGGCCAAGCTGGACCCGACCGTCATCAATGGTGGCATCATCGAGGCCTACGGCACGAATACCCGCATGGGGTCCGGCGACTGGATGGTCGTGGAAGCGGATGAGAGCGATGGCTCCTTCCTCCGTCTCCCTGCCATCATTGCTGTTGTCACCAACATGGACCCCGAGCATCTGGATCACTGGGGCTCCGATGAGGCGATGGAGGCCGGATACCGGCAGTTCGTCTCCAACATCCCCTTCTACGGCTTCGCCGTCCTTTGCGTGGATCATCCCCGGGTGCAGCAGATGATCCCCCAGCTCTCCGATCACCGCGTCGTCACCTATGGTTTCAGCCCGCAGGCGGATGTCCGGGCGGAAATCACCGGCACGGACAGCCAGGGCGTGACCTTCAACGTCACCATCACGGACAGGACGACCAGCAGCCAGCGTCTGGCCGGACCGTTCCATCTGCCCATGTTCGGGCACCACAATGTCCTCAATGCCGTGGCGGCCATCGCCGTGGCGCAGGAAATGGAAATCCCCGATCATGTCATCGCCGATGCGCTTGGCGGCTTCCGGGGCGTGCAGCGTCGCTTCACCCTGACCGGCACATGGAATGACGTGAAGATCATTGATGATTACGGCCATCATCCCGTTGAAATTGCCGCCGTGCTGAAAGCGGCCCGGCAGGCCGGTGCCGGGCATGTCATTGCCGTCATCCAGCCGCACCGCTATTCCCGCCTCAGTGCACTGTTCAATGATTTCTGCACCTGCATGAATGATGCGGACACCGTCATCGTGGCGGACGTTTATGCCGCCGGAGAAAACCCGATCGAGGGCATCGGACGGGATCAGCTCGTCGAAGGGCTGCGGGACCGTGGGCACCGCCATGTCCTGTCCCTCGCCTCGCCGGATGATCTGGCCAGCGTCATCGCCGACGTGGCCGTGCCGGGTGACTATGTCCTCTGTCTGGGGGCAGGGTCCATCACCCACTGGGCACAGGCCCTCCCCGAGCAGCTGGACAGCCTCAGAAAGGACGCACCATGACCACGGCTGCACCTTTCCAGCAGGCACGGGGACGGCTGAAGGAACAGGCCCCGCTGGCCGCCCGCAGCTGGTTCCGCACGGGCGGGGCCGCCGACTGGCTCTTCGTGCCGCAGGATGCCGAAGACCTCGCCACGGCCCTGCGCCAGTGCCCGTCCGACCTGCCCGTGACGGTCCTTGGAGCCTGCTCAAACGTCATCATCCGTGATGGAGGGCTGCCCGGGCTGACCATCCGTCTGGCCGGTGGTTTTGCCAACATTGAAACGGATGGAGACGGGCTGATCGCCGGAGCCGCCGCACTGGACAGCAGCGTGGCAGAAACGGCGGCGCAGGCAGGCATGGCCGGTTTCGCCTTCCTCTCCACCATTCCCGGCTCCATTGGTGGAGCCGTCTGCATGAATGCCGGAGCCTATGGGGGTGACCTCTCCACCCTGCTCGACTGGGTGGAAATCCTCACCCGTGAGGGCACCATCCAGCGTCTGCCCGCCCCGGCACTGGAGATGCGGTACCGTCACAGCTCCCTGCCGGAAGGCAGCATCGTGCTGCGTGCCCGCCTGAAAGCCCACGGTGCGGAAGACCCCGCCACCATCCAGCAGACAATGCAGGAAATGCGGGCCAGCCGTGAGGCCAGCCAGCCCCTGCGGGCCCGGACAGGCGGCTCCACCTTCCGCAACCCCGAAGGACACAGGGCCTGGGAGCTGATCGATGCCGCCGGATGCCGGGGGCTGCGGCACGGTGGCGCACAGATCAGCGAGAAGCACTGCAATTTCATGCTCAATACGGGCGACGCCACCAGCACGGAGCTGGAAGAGCTGGGCGAGATGGTCCGTGCCCGTGTGCTGGACAGCAGCGGCATCACCCTGCACTGGGAGATCAGACGGCTGGGCCGTTCCCTTTCTCCCGCCTCCCCTTCCTGACAAGGAAACATCCGGGCATGACAGACAAGACCATTCTTCCCACACCCACACCTCTTTCCATCGCCGTTCTGATGGGAGGAACCTCCAGCGAGCGCAGCGTCAGCCTGTCCAGCGGCAGGGCCGTCATGGAGGCCCTGAAACAGGCCGGGCACCATGTCCATGCCATTGATGCCGGGCCGGACATCACCGCCACCATCGAGGCCCTGAAAGCCTGCAAACCGGATGCCGTCTTCAATGCCCTGCACGGTCCTGGCGGGGAAGACGGGGCCATTCAGGGCGTTCTGGAATGGCTGGGCCTGCCCTATACCCATTCCGGGATTCTGGCTTCTGCCATCGCCATGAACAAGGCCAGCACCCGCATGGCCCTTCAGGCCGCCGGTCTCCCCGTTGCAGAAGGCTGCCTCATCACGCCAGACGAACTGAAGGAACGGGCCCCCCTGCCGGCCCCCTACGTTCTGAAGCCCGTGGCGGAAGGCTCATCCGTCGGTGTCCATATTCTCCATGAAGATGATGCCGCAAAACGCCATGCCATTGCCGGGTCATGGACCTTCGGCCCCCAGATTCTGGCCGAGCGTTTCATCCCCGGGCGTGAGCTGACCGTTGCGGTACTGGGCGACGAGGCCCTCGCCGTTACGGAAATCCTCACGCCAGAGAGCGGTGGTTTCTACGATTTTGCGGCCAAATATCAGGCCAATGGCTCCCGCCATGTCATCCCCGCTCCCCTGCCAGCAGACATCACGGACCAGGCCCTCACACTGGCCCGGAGGGCCCATCAGGCACTGGGATGCCGGGGCGCCAGCCGGACCGACTACCGCTATGATGGTGATAAGGGCGAACTCGTCATTCTGGAGGTCAACACCCAGCCGGGCATGACGGCCACATCCCTGCTGCCAGAACAGGCCGCCGCCCGTGGGGTGAGCTATCCCCTGCTCTGCCACTGGCTGGTGATGGATGCCCTGGGGCGGGCGGAGCCCCTCTCCCTCCATCCGGTGCCCCAGCCTGAGCCCGCTGACGGCCCATGATGTCCTTCTTCAGGAAACGCCCCCAGGCCCCCGTGGACCCTTACGGGGACCGCCCCTCCAGCATGTCCCTCTTCTGGCAGCGGCAGAAGGCCATCCTGCGGCGGCTCAGCATTCTGGGGCTCGTCTGTTTCCTGATGGCTGGAGCTGGCTGGCTGGCCTGGAGCAGCCAGGGGGGACACAGGCTGGCAGACAGCCTGCGCACCCGCCTGTCTGCGCTGGACCCGCTGAAGATCCAGCACATCGTCATCACGGGGCGGCGCCTGACGGATGAGAGCGACATCATGGAGGCGCTGGGGACAGGCCTGAACCACTCGCTTTTCAGCTTCTCCGTGGAGGCGGCACGCCAGCGCATTGATGAGCTGCCTTTCATCGAGCATTCCACGGTCGAGCGCCACCTGCCGGACACGATCAACATCACCGTGGAGGAAAAGAATCCCATCGCCATCTGGCAGATGGAAGGCCATTTCGTCCTTATCAACCAGAAAGGAGACACTGTCTCACGTCAGGAACTGACAGCCAAAAACAGTTCGGTCTTCCGCAAGCTTCCCCTTGTTGTCGGCGCAGGTGCCAACCTGGAGGCAAATGCCATCATCACCCTGCTCGACCAGTTTCCCGATATCAACAGCCATACGCTGGCCCTCATCCGCATCGGGCAGCGGCGCTGGAACATCCTCATGCAGAACGGTACGACCCTCATGCTCCCGGAGGGAGCAGAAAGCGCCGCTCTCTCCCGTCTGCATGATTACCAGAACGATTACCAGCTCCTGGACCGCCCCCTGAAAACCATTGACATGCGGCTATCCGACCGTATGGTCATTCACCCTGCCACGCCTCAGGGAGCCGATCAGGAGGCTCCGCCTGCAACGCCGCCATCTGAAAACTGATCCCTATGTCCCGTTCCGTTTCACCGTCCCGGCATTATCCGCCCGCTCCCCAGCAGAAGCGGGCCGTTCTTCCCATTCTCCCGTCAGAAGAACAGCAGGGCTTTGTCTGGACGCCGGGGCTCAAGGCCGTTCTGGACATTGGCTCCACCAAAACCACCTGCCTGATTGGCCAGGGACTGAAAAATGGTGGTCTGCGTGTCCTGAGCTGGGGCTGGCGACGCTCCGAAGGAGTGAATTCCGGGGCCATCGTGGACACCATCCAGCTGGAGCGTGTCATCCGGGCGACAGTGGGCGATGCCGAACGGAAAATCAGCCGCCGCATCAGGGATGTGACCGTCAATCTCGCCTGCGGAACCCCCCGCAGCTATCACGTGGATACCTTTCTGGCCTCCAACGGGCGTGAGGTGACCGAGGACGACATTCTCCACCTCTATGGGCAGGCCCGCCACGAGGCAACCGAGCATGACCGCAGGATCGTCCAGGCCATGCCGCTGGGTTTCAATATCGATGAGACCCTCACGGTCCTCAACCCCTGCGGGCAACGCTGCGAGAGACTGGTGGGCAAGTTCCACATCGTGGATGCCCAGACGAGTGCCCTCCACACGCTGGATGCTGTCCTGCGCAAGGCCGAGCTGCGGGCCGTGGACCTGCTGTCCAACCCCATTGCCTCCGGCCTTGCTGTGCTGGACCATGATGAGCGTGACCTCGGGGTGACCGTCGTTGACATGGGAGCGGGCACGACAACCCTTGCCGTCTTCGCCCGTGGGCGGGTGCTCTATACACGGCATATCAGGGTTGGCGGCGATCACATCACCCGGGACATTGCTCAATCCCTGTCCATCCAGCTTGAAACAGCAGAACGGCTCAAAACCCTTTACGGGGTCGCCTATGCCTCGGCTGATGACACATCCATTCCCATCGCCCTGCCTGTCTCACATCGCAACATTGTCCGGCAGATCACCCGGGCCGATCTGGTCCGGGCCATCGCCCCCCGTGTCGAGGAAACGCTGGAAATGCTCCGCTACGAGCTGGACGGTGCCGGCCTCGGGCGCCCGGCGGAAGGACGTGTCATCCTGACGGGCGGAGGCGCCCTGCTGAACGGCATTGATGCCGTGGCTGCCGAGATCCTGAACCGGCCTGTGCAGGTCCGGTCTCCAGCCACCATACGGGGACTGCCGGAATCGGATCATCCCTCCATATGGGCGGGATTCTCCACCGCCGCCGGTCTTCTCGCCTGGGCAGCCGGGGCCAGAGACCGCTTCTGCCTTGCGGAACATGAAGCAGCCCCACGAGGCATTGCCTGGCGCTTTGCCAATTTCCTGCGCCGGAAGTCATAAACAGGCACAATACCCGATATTTAGCATTACATATTTCTCTCCAGATGCTACCCTGCCCGTAAATCTGTCTTCCAAAGACCAATCTATAATGTCCACCCTGGCCGAAGCGAGACCGTTATGTCACTGAACCTGACCCCAACGACCCCTGGTGTTAGTGCTGTCAGTCCCCCGCGCATCACTGTCATCGGGGTTGGTGGTGGCGGGGTCAACGCCGTCAACAACATGATCGACGGCAAGCTGCGTGGAGTGACTTTCATCGCCGCCAACACCGATGCCCAGCAGCTGGCTCTCTCCAAGGCTGAAACGCGCCTCCAGCTCGGCCCGACCCTCACGCGTGGCCTGGGGGCCGGAGCCAAGCCGGAAGTCGGCCGCCAGTCAGCCGAGGAAGTAGAAGATGAAATCCGCCAGCATCTGGAAGGGGTTGATCTCGTATTCGTCACGGCCGGAATGGGTGGCGGCACCGGCACGGGAGCAGCCCCCGTCGTGGCACGGATCGCCCATGAAGTCGGTGCCCTGACAATCGGCGTCGTCTCCAAACCCTTCGATTTTGAAGGCTCCCGCCGTAGCCGGGCTGCCGCAGCCGGTATTGCCGAGCTGGAAAAATACGTGGACACGCTGCTGGTCATCCCCAACCAGAACCTCTTCGGCAGCGCCTCGCTGACAACCTCGCTGGTCGAAGCCTTCGCCATGGCGGATGACGTCCTGTACAGTGGTGTCCGCAGCGTGACGGACCTAATGGTGGAAGCCGGGTATCAGAATCTTGACTTTGCCGATGTCCGTACCGTCATGAGTGGCATGGGCAAGGCCATGATGGGCATTGGCATGGCATCGGCCGAGGAAGATGGTGAAGACTGGGCCATCACCGCCGCCGAGCGGGCCATTTCCAACCCGCTGCTGGAGGAAACCACCATTGCCGGGGCACGGGCACTTCTTGTCAACGTCACGCTCGGTCCGGACATGAGCCTGCTGGCCTATAACCAGATCATGAATCTCATCCGTGAGACGGCAAACTGCGAAGACGAAGAAATCAACAGCGGTTTCGTCGTCAATGAGAACATGAAAGGCAAGGTGCAGGTTTCCGTGATCGCCACGGGGCTGAATGGCCGGAGACGCCATGAAGCCTCCGAGGAGGAACCGGTCGAAGTCCAGCCTCATGCCCCCGCTGAAACCGTGGCCCACACACCGGACACGGACCAGGCAGCGGAGCATCCAACTGCCTCCGCAGGAGACACCGGGCAGAACGAAGAAGCCCCGGAACACGACCCTGCCCCCGAAGGAGCAGGCCAGCCAGCCGGGGAGGCATCGCCTCTTCCCAATTACGACCCTCATCTCGGCCCGAACCAGCAGGCTTCTGCCCCCACGGTATCGGAGCCGATCCGCCCACGGGAGGAGACCGGGCAAACGGGCGGTGGGCTGTTCAGCCGCTTCTTCCGTACCCGTCCTTCGCCAGAACAGGAGCGCCGGGATACACACGCTGCGACTGATGAGCGGAAACCGCAGCATGACAGCGTCACCCCACCTGCCGAGGATGACGAGCTGAGCATTCCCACCTATCTGCGCCGTGGCCCGAAGTAACCGGGTCTGATTAAAGCCCCGGTTCCCCTGCGGGCAGGGGGCTTCATCCACCTCCCCCATGGGGGAAAGCGTCCTGCCTCACCGGGTAAGGTCGCCCATGCCCGAGCACCTGCCCTCATGCCAGAGACCACATGCTGTCGGCCTCATCAGCCGCCCCTCCAGAATACAGCCCACCTACAGCAGGCACAGACCACACTGGAGCAGGCCGTCCATTGCCAGGGGTGGGGCCTCCACAGTGGCAGGCCTGCCACGGTCCGCCTTGTCCCGGCAGCGCCGGATACAGGCATCAGGCTCCAGCGGCTGGATATGGCAGACACCCCCGCCTTCCGCCTGACGCATGACTGCATCATTTCCAGCCCTCTGGCCACGGTGGCCGCTTCTCCCCTTACACCGGGGCTGACAGTCGCTACCATAGAGCATCTCATGGCTGCTCTTCATGCCTGCGAAGTGGACAACCTTCTGATCCAGCTGGATGGGCCGGAACTACCCATTCTGGATGGATGCTCCAGAAGATTCATGTCTCTTCTTGAGGAAGCTGGCCGCAGCGGCCAGGCGGCCCCCCGCCGCAGCATTGAAGTGCTTCGCCCAGTTCATGTGGAAGGGCGGCACGGTGCTCATGCCAGCCTTCTCCCCGCCCATCAGCCCGACACACTCGACCTCTCCGTCAACATCGACTTCCCCGCCCCTGCCATCGGGCAGCAGTCGTTCCAGATGGTCTTGTCCCAAGAGACATTCGCCCAAGAAATCGCTCCCTGCCGGACCTTCGTAAACCATCAGGATATTGACGCCCTCCAGGCGCAGGGACTGGCATTAGGCGGATCACTCGACAATGCGCTGGTCATCCAGCATGATCGTGTCCTGAACCCCGGCGGACTACGGTTCGATAATGAATGTGTCCGCCACAAGATGCTGGATACGGTAGGCGACCTGTACTGTACCGGGTTCCGGCTTTCAGCCCGTTTTGAGGGACACAGGACAGGCCATGCGCTGAACAGCCAGCTTCTGCATGCTCTTTTTGCGTCCACCGAAAACTGGCGGTTCTCCGATGGCAGCCCGCCTGTCATGCCCTCTCCCGGCTGAGAATATCAGGCCAGAGAGCAAGAACCCCCTTTCCCCTGAACACTCCCATGCTATAAGAAAATCATGGTCAGCAGCATCCTGAAATTCCACATGATCCCATCCCGTTTCCGTCTCCCTGCCCTTGGGGCCCCGGCATTGCTCGGACTTGCCCTTCTTTCGGGCTGCTCCAGCTCCGACGCCGACATACAGGCAAAGCTGCCACGCACGGCGGATGCCGAGACCCTCTACAACTACGGGATCGACGCTCTTCATGGCGGGCATTACAAGCTGGCCAGCAGTGAATTCGAGCTTCTCCAGCAGAATTTCCCCTATTCCGGCTATACGGGCAGTGCCGAACTGATGGAAGGCTACGCTTACTACCTTCAGGGTGAGTATGCGCTGTCCGTCCAGCAGCTGGAGCGCTATCTCCAGCTCCACCCTACAAGCCCGGATGCTGCCTACGCCTACTATCTGCGGGGCCTGTGCTATTATGAGCAGATCGGTGATGTGTCCCGTGACCAGCTCGGCACGCTGGAAGCCATGGATGCTCTTCAGGAAGTCATCACCCGCTTCCCCCAGACCTCTTACGCCCGGGATGCCCAGCTGAAGATCGACCTCTGCCGTGACCATCTGGCCGGCAAGGAGATGTATGTGGGCCGTTACTATCAGCGGGAAAAAGACTATCAGGCAGCTTATGGCCGTTACCAGCGGGTCATCCAGGACTTCCAGACCACCAACCATGTGCCGGAAGCGCTGGAACGTCTGGTTGAGGTCAATCTGGCCCTGGGATTGCCTGATGAAGCCCGTCAGGCAGCAGCTGTCCTCGGCTATAATGCGCCTGACAGCCGCTGGTACCGCCTCGCCTACAACAAGCTGAAATACAACCATCAGCTCACGCCGCAGCTGCCCAAGCCGTCCCATGCCCAGAAAAAGCATGAGAGGCGCTCAAGAAAACACCGTGACGGTGCGGCACCGCCTGTGCAGGCCAAGGCACCTGTTTCCCCGGATTCCGTCATCGTGCAGCCTGTGTCCACAACACAGTCGGCGCCGGTGGCCTCCGTCGAGATTCCCCCGGTACCATCAACGGCAGCCCCAGGCGCCAACCAGCAGGCTGGCGGAAAGAAAACACGGTAACCCCCTCTGGGATATTGTGACCTGCATGCCGTAACCATTACTGAAAAGCAGCATGTGGAGCCGGAATCTTCCGACTTCACATCGTTTGCCCTTGTCCGGCCCGTGCAGCCTCTTGCACTGGGCCTGTTTCTTTCTGACTATCGGACACCGCATTTTCTGCAAACCACAACAGAAGCCCAATCCGACTGCTTCTGCCGGTTCTGGAGGCTGCACCCATGCTGACACATCTCTCCATCCGTGATGTCGTTCTGATAGAAAAACTGGACCTCCCCTTCCATGGTGGTCTGACAGCCCTGACGGGAGAAACCGGGGCTGGCAAGTCCATCCTGCTGGACAGTCTCGGCCTCGCCCTGGGGGAGCGGACCAGCAGCCGCATCATCCGTGCTGGAGCGACCCAGAGCAGCGTGACGGCCGTTTTCGAGCTGCACAAGGGGCATCCCGTCTATGGCCTGCTTCACAACAAGGACATCGCCTCCATCGAAGAAGGCGAACCTCTGGTATTGCGACGGATCGTCACGAAAGAGGGGCGCTCCCGTGCCTATATCTGCGACCAGCCCATCGGCATCAGTGTCCTGCGGGAAGTGGCCTCGCTGCTCGTGGAGATACAGGGCCAGCATGAGCAGATGGGACTGGCAAACCAGAGTGCCCACCAGACCCTTCTGGATGCTTTTGGTGTGCCACAGCAGCTCCGCCAGCAGGTCGCCCGCTGCTGGGATGACTGGCAGAACGCCCTGCGCAGCCTGAACAAGGCCCGGAAGGATGTTGAAGAGGCCAGCAAGGAAGAAGACTGGCTGCGGCAGATCACGGAAGACCTTACTGCCCTTGCTCCCCGAGAAGGCGAGGAGGACGAGCTTGCCGCCCTGCGGGTCCGGCTCCAGCAGGATGAACGCCGGGGCGAGGCCGTTGCTGCCGCCCTTGCCGAACTGACCCCCCGGGACCGCCGGACGTCCACACCGGCCAATGCCCTCCGTTCGGCCAACCGTGCCCTTTCCCGGCTGCTTCCCTCCCCACTGGACCGGGCACAGAGCGAGGAGCAGGAAACACCCTCCGCCCAGCAGGAACAGGCACAGGAAGCCCTTACGGCCCTGGAAAAGGCCGAGGAATATCTGGCCGAGGCCGAAACCCTGCTCTCCCGTCTGGCCGTCGATACCACGGTAGATTTCCGCCTGCTGGAAGAGACGGAAGAACGGCTTTTCACCCTGAGGGCCGAAGCCCGCAAGCACAAGATCAGCGTCAGTGAACTGCCCTCCTTCCTCGAGACGCTGAACCAGCGGCTGGCCAGCATTGATTCCAGCGCAGAGGCCCTGGCCCGGCTGGAAGATCAGGTCCGTGAGAGCCGGGCCGCCTATGAAGCCGCTGCGCAGGAGCTGGGTGCGGCCCGCAGCAAGGCCGCCCGTCAGATCGAGAAACGGGTCATGGCCGAGCTGGTCCCCCTCAAGCTGGAGCGGGCACGTTTCATCGTCGAGCTGGCCCCTCTGCCTGCCGAGCAGTGGAACCGCCATGGCATGGAACAGGTGGCCTTCCTCATCGCCGCCAATCCCGGCCAGCCACCGGGACCGCTCGGCAAGGTGGCATCCGGCGGGGAACTCTCCCGCCTCATGCTGGCCCTCAAGGTCGTGCTGGCGGGCCGCTCCTCCCTCACGACGCTGGTCTTCGACGAAGTGGATTCCGGTGTCGGCGGAGCCACGGCCTCGGCCATTGGCGAACGCCTGAACCGTGTGGCACGGGATGTCCAGGTGCTGGCCATCACCCACAGCCCGCAGGTGGCGGCCTATGGAGACCATCAGCTCCGCATTGCCAAGCAGGTCGTCAACAACCAGACACAGACCAGTGCCACCCCGCTGACAGATGAGGAACGCCGTGAGGAGCTGGCCCGCATGCTCGCTGGCGACACCGTAACCGATGCCGCCCGTGCTGCGGCAGACAGCCTTCTTGGACCTGCAGAAAAATGACCGGAACCCCCACCCCCGCCCAGCGTCATGCCGAACTGGAAGAAAAGATCGCCCGCTGGAACGAAGCCTATCATGGACAGGACAACCCCGAAGTCTCCGATGCCGAGTATGACAATGCCCGGCTGGAGCTGGTCATGCTGGAGGCCCGCCATCCGGAACTGAAGCGCAGGGATGGTGTCTCCTCACAGGTCGGAGCTGCTCCCAATCCGGCCTTTGGCAAAGTGAAGCACCGTGCCCCCATGCTCTCGCTGGACAACGTCTTCAGCGAGGAGGAGTTCACCCAGTTCGTCAGCCGGATCGGCCGGTTTCTCGGGCTTGACGAGGCCCAGACGGACGGGCTGAAATTTGTGGCCGAACCCAAGATTGACGGCCTTTCCATCAGCCTGACCTACGAAAAAGGCCAGCTGACGGTTGCCACGACCCGGGGCGATGGCACGACGGGTGAGGATGTCACCGCCAACGTGCGGACCATCAGCTCCATTCCCCAGACCCTGCCCGCTCCTTTTCCTGACCTGCTGGAAATCCGGGGCGAAATCTTCATGAGCCGGGCCGACTTCCTGGCTCTCAACAGACAGCAGGAAGAGCGGGGCGAAAAGCCCTTTGCCAATCCACGCAATGCCGCAGCCGGGTCGCTCCGCCAGCTGGACGCCTCTGTCACAGCCCGCCGCCCTCTGGGGCTGTTCGCCTACGGGCTGGGTTACAATACCGGCATAACCGTCAAGACCCATTCGGACTGGCTGGACCAGCTGAAAACATGGGGATTCACTGTCAATCCACTCTCCCGGGCCATAAACCATGCCAGTGACGTGCCTGCCTATGTGGAGACCCTGGCCAGGGAACGGCCTGACCTTGATTATGACATTGATGGCATCGTCTTCAAGATTGACGCCATAGACCTTCAGACACGCCTTGGTTTTGTAGGCCGTGCCCCTCGTTGGGCCATTGCATGGAAGTTCCCGGCGGAACAGGCCATCACCCGACTGAATGAGATTGAAATTCAGGTGGGGCGGACTGGTGCCCTCACCCCCGTGGCGCATCTGGAACCCATCAATGTCGGCGGTGTCATCGTATCCCGGGCCACCCTGCATAATGAAGATGAAATCCGCCGTCTGGATGTCCGCCCCGGCGACCTCGTGCGCATCCAGCGAGCCGGGGATGTCATCCCGCAGGTACTGGGCGTCGTGGATGCAGACCGGCAGGACCGGGCCGCCCCCTTCCATTTTCCCGATCACTGCCCCGTCTGCCACGCCCATGCCGAACGCATCGGCAATGAAGCGGTCCGCCGCTGCTCCGGGGGCCTGACCTGCCCGGCCCAGACGGTCGAAAGGCTCATCCATTTCGTCTCCCGCAAAGCGTTTGACATTGACGGGCTGGGAGAGCGCAGCATCCGCAGTTTTCATGACCTCGGGCTTGTCCAGCGGCCGGGAGACATTTTCCGCCTGCACGAGCATCGGGACCGCCTCCAGAAACTGGAAGGCTGGGGGGCACAGTCGGTCGACAACCTGCTTCAGGCCATTGAAGACCGCCGGACCATCAGCCTCCCCCGCTTCATCTACGCGCTCGGCATCCGGCGCATTGGCGAGCGCAATGCCCAGCTTCTGGCCCGCCACTACCAGAGCTTTCCCGTCTGGCATACGGCGATGCTGGCAGCCATCAGGCCCGAAAGCGAAGAACGGACCGCCCTGAGTGCCATCATGGGCATCGGCCCTGCCATTGCTGAAGAAGTTGCCGCCTTCTTCGATGAGGAACATAACCGGGCTGCGCTGGATGATCTCACCCCCTCCCTGACCATCAGCGAGGAGACCGGTCCTGATGCTGATGATGAGGGTCCAGCGCCTCTGGCTGGTCAGGTCATGGTGTTCACGGGGTCTCTCACCACCATGTCCCGAGCCGAAGCCAAGGCCATTGCCGAACGTCTGGGCGCACAGGTGACAGACAGCGTCTCCCGTCGCACGACACTGGTCGTACTGGGAGAAAAAGCTGGCTCCAAAGCCAAAAAAGCCCACGAGCTGAACATTCGCACGCTTGATGAAATGGAGTGGCGCGGCATGGTCGGGCTGGCCGAGACAGACTGAAGCAGACATCAAGGGGCAGGCTTGCAAAGTACAATAAAAATAAAGCCTGCCACAACGGTGAAATATGAAGTGAAAAAAGTTAAAATTTTGATTAAACTATTAATTATTTTATTATAAATCTATTTCATTTTTATCAAATTGAGAAAAATGCCTTACATGGCAATTTCTTGTATTTTATTTACTCAAGAAAAAGTTATTTTCTTATTTATGATTTATGCCTAATACTTATTTAAAATAGCATCAAATGGATAGACTTTCCTACAGGTCCCTTCTATATGGAATTTCGCCAAGAGTTTCCGGAGGTTAACACAGTGGGTGAAAAAAGGTATTTTCTAACATGGGATTTCCAGATCGTTCGACAGGATGCCACAAGTAAAGCCCTTTATTGCTCCAAACTGGAGGACCACTTCCCTACCGACGCTTTCGCTCTTGAACTTCACGAAGATGATGTCGGCGCAAATTATACATTCATCCCACAGGGCGAAGAGATTGCCCCCTATCATGTCGACGATATCGAAATAACCTTCAATTCTGACGTCCGTGTCTGGAACCTGCGGGACAAGAACGGGCTTTTCCTGTGCTTTGACTGTCATACACTTTCTTTTTCCAGGGAACATCCCTCCTTCTGGGAAGGCTTCCTGCTGCTTTCGCAGAGAGAAATTGACATACTGAGGCACCTCCTCACCAACAGGTGGGTCATTCCCAAAACACAGACAATCATTGATGGGAAAGACATCGAGGCCGTTGACGTCTTCAAACTGAAGATCAACCATTTTGATGTCGACATGCGATATCAGCTTTTCAGATACTGGAACAAATACAACATCACGCTCTATTTTGACGGATGGAAGCGTGAAACGCTCTATTTCTACAATCCTGCCGTCTATATCACGGCTTACAATAAAGAATCCGTCATGCAGCAATGCAAGATGTGCGTTGTATCACTGCGGAAAATGGGGAAATTCACCGGGCCGATCATCCTCATGACAGACAAGGACCAAGCCTACATAGACAATCTTTTTGAAGGGAAAAAAGAATATACGGATAACCTCATCATTCACAACCTGTACCCACAGGACTTCCTTTCCTTTGTCTGCTCCAAATACGAAATAACGGACAAGGAAACTTTTGCAGGTTATCAGCCGCTCCTGTATCTGGACCCGGACATCATCATAGACAATCCTCTGGAACCCCTGCTGATCCGTGGTCTTTCAAGCGGCAAGATATGTTCGCCGGCTGAAGAGTTCCATCCGATACAATCCCACATTCCAGTGGGATCCTCCCTGTTCTCGATGGATGATATTCCGGGGCGCTTCACACCAGGCATCAACGGGGGAACAATCCTTTTCCCCAATACGGAAAGTGATACAATCCGCCGTTTCATCAATGAGATCCGCCATCTGGTTACCAATCTGGTCTTCAAATTCGGGCGCTCATTCAATGGCTGGGCCGACCAAGAGGCCTATAACTATCTGGCCATCAAGACGAACGGGGTCAATTCCAATGCCCTGACGTCATTCACCGCCTATCAGGGCCCCACGCATGACAGGCGCCTTGGCCTCATTCATTTCTGGGGCTTCTCTTCAGAAGAGAAAGTAGAACGGATGAAAGAATACATGAATACGCTGGGCTGCCAGCCCTGAATAAAACCGTGTCCCGCCACCCCTGAGGGGCGGGACACTGACAGATACCTGCGGACCGGACCGCCCCAATTTTCCCCTTCACATAAGCCCCGGATTCATCCGTCAGGCTCTGTCAACCCTGTTCCACATGACGCCACAGATGGTCCTGGGCAAGATATTCCTGATTTCATCCTTCACCGCCGCCACCAGGGCACGATATTCCAGCCTGTATTTATCAGTCGTGTCAGGAGCCGGATGATCCCAGGGCTTGGTATCAGCGACATAATGGATAATTGACGCATCCTCCTGCGCCTTCTTCACCTGCTCCTGCATACTATATTCAAACTCAAGATAATTTGTATGAAGATATTCTGCATACAGGTTCCAGCTCTGGCTGAAATGATGAAGAGAATCTTTAAAGACATGATTGAGTATTGACTCATCATAAAAAAGCCATTTCTTCTTGATGCACTCTATGCAGTAAGCTGCATCTGCATCTGTTATGGCGTCCATATTGAAAAGAATGAGACCGCTATTTACATAAAAATAAGGGTTGTTTATTCCCAGCATGTTACGGCTGAATTTATTGAAATCTCCAAAATCTTCATATTTTCTATGATTACGGATCAGACAGCGAACCCCTCCCAATTTTTTATTCTGAGGGATCTCGTTGATGATTTTCAACACATCATCCCGCACCAGCATGTCAACATCAATGCTCAGAACCTTCTCATATCCCTTGAAAATCGTCGGGATGAATAAAGGAACATAAGTCTCCAGTGGCCGATTTTCATTATTGGCAAAATTCAGGCTTTCCATGAAAGACGAACAGTCAATGAATGATATGACGCTTCCAAAAGAGGCAACAACCTGTTCTGTGAGCCGTATGAGTGTCGTATCGAGATTCCGATATAAAACAAAAAACTCGATCCTGCTGGTATCTGAGCAATGGTCAAGTATGGACTTGATTGTGACAAGAGCCGGTATCAAATATTTTTTGTCAAATGAAACAACTATTGGAAAGGTACTCATCACAACCTCATTGAATCAAACCTTCGATCTTATAAAGGGTTTCGTAATAATTTCCAAGATGCTTCCTCAAAATGGTCTGCCCCCTGCAGAAGAGACAGGATTTTTGAACGTTACTACCCCGGCATGATAAATTTATTTTCCATCCTCCTCACACAAAGCAATTGAAACCTGCCCCAACTGCATTATCATACCGCCGATAATTGCCGCCTTGGCCCTGGCGGGGTGGCCATAGAGAGAACGCATGCCCACCACATCATCCAGTCATCATCCCTTCATCATGCTGATTGTCGGCCTCCTCGTTACGGTCGTACTCATCGGTGTCTCCATTCTCATCTCCCTGTCTGAAATCTCATTCGCCGCAGCACGGGAAACCCGCATGCGTGCCCTGGCTGAAGAAGGCGACAAAAGGGCCCGTGCTTTTCTGCGCCTCCGACGCAATAGCGGGCAGGTCATGACAGCCATACAGATCTGCCTCAATGCCGTCGGTATTCTGGGCGGTGTGGTGGGAGATGCCCTGCTGAGTGAACCTTTCGCCGAGGGCCTGCACCATCTGGGCCTGTCGGCACCTCTGGCAGACAAGGTCGGCTCTTTCAGCTCCTTCATCCTTGTCACCGGGCTGTTCGTTCTCTTTGCTGACCTTCTGCCAAAGCGCACGGCCATGAACGCACCGGACAGGATTGCTCTGGCCGTAGGCTGGTTCCCTGCCCTCATCCTCAAGCTCCTCTATCCAGCCGTATGGCTTTTCTCCCATATTGCCGACCTGATACTGAGGTTGCTGCGCATCCCGGCCACGGCCACGGTAGAGGCCGTCACGCCAGAAGATCTCCGGGCCATTCTTGCCGCAGGCACGGCCTCCGGCGTTCTTCTGGAGCAGGAACATCAGATGATCCAGAATGTCATGGCCCTGCAAAACCGTTCCGTGACATCTGCAATGACACCTCGGGACGAAATCGTTTATCTGGATGTCAATGAAAGTCTGGAGAGCCAGCGCGACAAGGTGCGGGTCCGCCCCTATTCCCGTTACCCGTTCTGCGATGGATCGCTGGACAGGGTTGTCGGCTCCATCCGTGCGGAAGATGTGTTGGTCGCTGTTGTTGATGAACCCACCACACTGACCGACCCGCAGAAGGCCCCTCCCAAACAGATATTCAACATGCGCCGGGATGTCCTCTCCCTGCCCGATACGCTGAACCTGTGGGAGACACTGGCCCAATTTGATACGCATGGCGCCGGTTTCGCGCTCATCTTCAATGAATATGGGCTGGTTGTCGGACTGATCACGTACAAGGACATCATGGGTGCCCTGATGGATGGACTGGCCAATCCTTTTGAAGAGCAGGCCATCGTCCGCCGTGATGCTGATTCATGGCTCATCGACGGAGCCGCTCCCATTCTGGATGTTATCCGGGAGCTGGATATCCCCCTCTTCCATGACAATTCCGAGTTTGACACCATTGCCGGTTTCATCACCCATCGTCTGCGCCGTATGGCCCGCAAGGCAGACCGTGTCGAGGTGGCCGGTTTCCGTTTTGAGGTGGTGGATGTCGAACGTTTCCGCATCAACCAGCTTCTGGTCACCCGTATGAAACCCTCTGGCAAAGCATGAACAGCCACATCCTGCTGCCTCATGGCATAAGCGCCCAAGATGCACTGCTGATCATCGACATGCAGAATGACTTCATGCCCGGCGGCGCCCTCCCCGTTCCCGGCGGGCATGACCTTCTGCACGCCATCAATGGCCTCAGCCATCTGAATTTCAGGGCCGTCGTCGCTTCCCAGGATTGGCACCCCATGGGCCATTGTTCCTTCAAAGAGCAGAACGGCCCATGGCCTGCCCATTGCATTGCCGGGACAGACGGCGCTGCAATGGTAGAGGGGTTGGACCAGCGACGCATTACCCATATCATCCGCAAAGGAACAGCAACCGATGCGGACTCAAACTCTGCTTTTCATGACGATAGCGGACGCAGCACTGGCCTGACAGACCTGCTGAACGGCCTTGGCGTCACACGGGTTTTTCTGTGCGGCGTGGCGCTGGATGTCTGCGTTCTGGCCTCAGCCCGTCATGCTGTACGGGCTGGATTTGAAACCTTCATCATACAGCAGGCCTCAGCAGGGATCAGGCCACTATCAGCCTCCTCCCTGCTGGAAGAGTCCATAAAACTCGTCTGACAGGGCGGACTAACGTTTTTCAAATCCTGCCTGCTGAAGTCCCCTTTGCAGGAACGGGTTCTTCTTCATGACATTCCAGACCAGCCCGCTACGAAGGTTTTCGGTCATCAGCAGGATGGGCCCCTGGTCAATCCCGAGCTGCTGACCATCAACCCAGAAACCGTCCTTCCCATCAGAAAAACTGGGATTGAATGCATCAAGAAAACCGTACTGGTTATAAACCCGACTGCCGTATCGGGCCTTCATGGCCTGAAGTGCCGGCAAGGCAATTTCTGGCGCAAAAGCTACAGACCCACCTGCTGCCGTAGGCGCAATCGTGCCGTCATCCAACACATAATCCCGTCCGGCCCCACGGGCGCTGTACGCCAGAAAATGACGCCGCTGACCATCAACATCCCTGTAGGCATCCCCCGGTCCATCCGAAGCCGTCAACCCCCAGATGTCTGAACCATAATCCTTCCAATGTCCCGGATTCTGGCGGGCATACTCCCGCTGTGCGTAGACCGCTCTCTGGCTGTTCTGGAAGTAGTTATAACCACGCTGCCGACTTGCCTTATCCAGAATATCGCGGAAATCTACCCAACATTCACTATACTGATGCCCGAACAGGGGAGCAAAATTGAGCAGGTCACGCCCATAAAAACTCCCCTGCTGCCCCTTGTGAGTTTCCGTCCAGCGGTCCCACGTTTCAGCAGGCAGGGCATGTGTCGGAGACCCAAGAGCCAGCAGGTACAGCATCAGCCCTTCATTATATCCTGTCCACTGTGAAGACAGGAAATGACCCGGCGGCATCCACCCCATGCTCAGCCAAGGGCTTTTGCCACCGGTCATCCACTGCCAGTCCACCCGACCGTATAATGTCTCGGCCAGTGTCCGGATTTCAGCTTCCTGCCTGTCGGACCTGTCATAATAGGACTGTGCAAACAGAACACCGCCCATCAGCAGTGCCGTATCTATGCTGGATAGCTCCGACCAGTCTGCCACCCGCAGCCCCGTCTCCGGGTCCAGAAAATGATAGAAGAAGCCGTGGGTTCCTGCCGTACCGCTGGCCTCATCACCCTGTGGCAACGCCGCCAGAAACCGCAAGGTCAGGAGGGTCCGCTCCACGGCCTGCTGCCGTGTGATATAACCCCGCTCCACCCCGATACCATAAGCTGTCAGACCAAATCCTACACTGGCAATACTGGCAGCCCCATGTGGCAGGGGAGCACGGTCCGGCACCAGACCATTCCTGGGATTGGCCGTCTCCCAGAACCAGTTGAAGGTTCGATGCTCCAGATCACTCAAGAAAATGCTGTCCTGAGATGACAGGGAGTAATCATCGGCTCTGGCGCCCGTCACGCCACCGCAAAATGAAAGAGAAAGGCCAATCCCGGCCAGCAGCATCCGCAGGCCTCTGGAAATACGGCGCACAGGTTGAATCATCGTCACGGGCACCATCTCCTCTACATCACATCGTCACACAAGGATCAGATCAGCATCTCGGAGTTGATGATGTTCGACTCCCTCCGGCTGTAATGCGTATCCTTCCCCACATGTTCATGATGGGCCATGTTATCATCAAAGATGGTATATTCGATCCCGTTGGAGAAACTGTGAATCTGCCTCACAATATCTTCATACCGGTCACGGTATTCATGCACGATCATTGAATAAAGCAGAGGCCCTGTAACCCGCAGGATGCCATAAGCCCCTGTCCCATGAATGGGACGTTTGTAGAGGGCAATACTGCACAGGACCTGCTGTATGATACGGCGCATCAGCGGATGACCCGCGGCACAGATGATGTAATACTGTTCGTACTCGCCATACGGGATGTGCTCGATTTCCGTATGCGGACGGGCACCATGGCACCAGAATGACAGCAGAAACCGGTCTTCCGGCCTCACGACCAAGTCCAAAGGATATGACATGGCGGTTTTTAGATCGAGATACACGCCACCGATGGCGTACAGGCACAGGTAGCGGAAAAAGTCAGCTCTGGCAGCCAGATAATCAGGACTTATAGCCCTGTAATATTTCAGTATTTCCTCACCATAGTGCTTCTGTATGAATTCCTCGATGTCATAATAGCCACCTTCCGACCAGAAATAGAATGTATAATTCTGATTCAGGGCGACAATGTTATTTCTGTTCTCTATGAATGCTTCCGGATAGACGCCCGGTTCTTTGGGGAAAATGCCAATCTGGTGGATTTTGTGAGCAATGTGGGCTTCTTCTGGCATTTCCGGCACAGGAGGTGGTAGGATTGAAGGATCAATCAGGCGAAACGTCTCACGATCCTGCATGACATTGCTGTACCCGTTGGACAGATCCGGTCTGGCAGAAAGGTAGCCCTGCCCCTTCCTGTAAAATCCAACGCGCGTAACAACCTGCCGATGAACCTCAAACCCCGCAGTCTCAATATCGTCTTCTGTTGCAGCCGGTGGGGCATCATCCTCGTAATAGGTGCATAAAAATTTCTGTACGATCTCACGATCGATAACGGCCAGATAAGTATTGTAGCGGGAAACAAACATGATGCCCCTCAGAACGCTATCTCTTTAAGGCGCGTGATGCGCATGGTGTACTCTTTCCCGGATATAAATCCCCTGAAAAGGAACTTTGCAGTCTCTCCCTTTTTCAGGCGACCTATTCTCGCAAATGTAGAAAGGTTCTCCAGAAAACCAATGCGTTTTCTATCAAAACTGGCAACAAACGGCTTATTGTCACCCGGCCCCAGAAAATAAAGCCCCGAAACCTCCCGTTCGTCATTTTCACAGAAAATCTCGGCCATGCCGGGGTCCGTAACAACGAGCAGCCCCACATAAACATCGTACTGAAGAGGGCAGAACAGCTCCCAGTCGGCGATAACCGGAGAAAAAGCAGTCTTGTTGTTCGACGGATTTATGCTGAGGTAATGACCTGTCTTTTCATTATGTAAGGCTACCAGCCCCCCATCCTGTGGGCATATCCTGAACGGAGGCAACTCAACCAGGCTGTTAAAAATATTACGCCACTGCGGTATGAAATTATTAGGAAAAGGACAGGGACCTGACACGAACCCACTCAGAAAAGAACCCTGTAACGGAACCCGCGCCAGCACCTTACGATACGGCGCATAGCACAAAACGTGCCCGAAACAGTCCATGAACCAGACTTTATCAAATGAGTAAGGCAAAACGTCCCCGGACATCACTCATTTCCCCAAAAACAGCATCAAATCCACTTGAGACTTCTTCGCCTGAAACTCTCTGCTCGCAAATGACAGTTCTGTCTAACGTAAAAAATCCCATCCCTCGCAGGAGGGATGGGACGAAATTTCTTACAGTTCTTTCTCTGAACGAACAATGGACAGCTTGGCAATATCACCATGCGGGCTGACCAGGGTCACATCCACAGATTTACCCGGCGCAGTCGCACCAATCTTGGCCAGATTCTCCAGATTGCGCGTGATGGAGAATGCAAACCCACCCAGCCAGGCGAAATTGCCGATATTCTCAGCAACGGAAGGCCATACCAGAGCAGGAACCGGATGCCCGCTCATCTGCACCTCACCATAAGAACGATCCTGGAGGACGGCAAAGCCATCCAGCATCTCCTTGGTCAGAAGGATGAAGCGCTCCCAGTCATAAACAGCCGGAGAATTCCAGTGTGTATCGTTATTGCGCGGATTGATCGAGAAGAACGTGCCGGAATCCTGGTCTTCAAGAGCGACCAGATTCTCACCTGCAGCCACAAACTGGGCATCCGGCAGGTTCTGGGCAACGCTCGACGTATGGCGGAACATGACACGGGCCGGCGTTTTCAGCGGCCAGGAAGACAATACAAACGTGTCCGGATAAGCCCCCGGAGAAAGATAATCGCGGATCAGTGGACCACCCTCTGAAGGCTGATCGATCACATGACCGAACCAGTCCATGACCCAAAGACGCTGCAAACGATTCTCACTCATGGTAACACCTCATTACATCAGGTTATGAAGCAAATTATAACAGGGCAGAAAAAATGTAAACATCCCCTTTCATGAAAGAAATTTGTTAACAAAAAAACAGTAAAGAATAATGTACTAAATAAAAAAAACATAATGATAATAGACCACCACGTCCCTGCTTCAACCTTCCCTCGCACCTCCATCTCTTCTCCAGATAACAATATGCTTACGCGCCATCACGTCCCGCTTCCTCTTCAGGGCAGCCAGAAGCACATTATGGACAGATTTTACTATGTAACGCACATCCACCACCCGCACCTGCATGCAGGCGACAGGCCAGAACTACATGAGCCCAACGGATATTTTATAGGGAGACTACTCTGCAACGGAGCGACACTACAAGGCGGCATAATGGTGCGCCCTGCTGGATTCGAACCAGCGACCCACAGCTTAGAAGGCTGTTGCTCTATCCAGCTGAGCTAAGGGCGCTCCTGCCTTGCTGCATGACGTGGTCGGGGCGCCCGGACTCGAACCGGGGGCCTCCTGTACCCAAAACAGGCGCGCTACCAGGCTGCGCCACGCCCCGACGACGTGATGCCTTCTTAAAGGGACTTCACCGTACAGGCAAGGGACTTTCTTGCATGAAAAAAGTGTTTTTTCAAAAAATTACGCCTTGTGACTGCGGTTCAGTGGCGCAACAAACTGCGGCGCCATGTCCCATGGGAAGAGAACCCACGTATCCTGCGGCACTTCTGTCACGAAATGATCGGTACAGGGCCGCCCATCCGGCTTGGCATACAAACAGGCAAAAACAGCTTTGGGCAGCATCTCCCGCACATAACGGGCCGTCACCCCCGAATCCACAAGATCATCCACGATCAGGAACCCTTCCCCATCACCTGCGGCTTCCGGGGCTTTCAGCAGCTTTGGTTCCTGCTGGGTTCCTGCCTCACCTGCATAACTGACGACAGACACGCTCTCGATCAGACGGCATCCCAGCTCCCGCCCCAGAATGGCCGCTGGAATCAGCCCTCCCCTCGTGATGGCCACAATGCCACGAAACGGACGATATTTGCGCATCAGCTCCGTGGCCAGAAGGCGGGCATCCCGATGCAGCTGGTCCCATGTCACCGTCGCATAATTGATGCTCTGCGAACCCTGCGTCTGTACGGTGCCTGTCATGCTCTGTTCGTGCCCTTCAATCATGCATTATTCCACGCCCCTATCATACGATAAGACAGAAACTGGCAGAACCACAACATGCTGTTTTATTTTATGGGAAGCATGAAAAAGGCCCGCAGCCATACGGCCCGGACCTGAATGAAAGGCTGGCTCCCGAAGTAGGACTCGAACCTACGACCCAGCGATTAACAGTCGCTTGCTCTACCAACTGAGCTATTCGGGATCAGCTGGAGCCTATCTAGCCAATCTCCTCCGGCAGGTAAAGCCCCTTTTTTCAGCAAATTAGAAAATAATTTCACCCGTATCCGCTCCGGATACAGAAAAGGCCCGCAGCCATATGGCCCGGACCTGAATGAAAGGCTGGCTCCCGAAGTAGGACTCGAACCTACGACCCAGCGATTAACAGTCGCTTGCTCTACCAACTGAGCTATTCGGGATCAGCTGGAGCCTGTCTAGCCAATCTCCCCCGGCAGGTAAAGCCCCAGAAAAGATTTCTCGGCAAGAATCTTCCGAATACCGTCAATCCCCGGCAGCAGAACCGGCTTCCAGCTCTTCCCGCCCTTCAGTCGCCAGCTGATCGACCAGATCATTTTCTGCATGCCCGGAATGACCTTTTACCCAGTGCCAGTCCACCTGATGCCGCTTGGCTGCCTCCAGGATACGCCGCCACAAATCCATGTTGGCCACAGGGTCTCCCGATGCATTGCGCCAGTTGCGCCGTACCCAGCCCGTATGCCACCGGGTGATGCCATTCCGCAGATACTCACTGTCCGTGTAAAGATTGACCACACAGGGGCGTGTCAGCGTTTCCAGAGCAACGGCAGCCGCCGTAAGCTCCATGCGGTTGTTGGTCGTTTCCGCCGCCCCGCCTTTCATGGTGCGCTCATGACCCTGACAACGGAACAGGATACCCCAGCCACCTGGCCCAGGATTGGGCTTGCAGCCTCCATCCGTCCAGATATCCACCTGCGTGCTGGGAGCTGCGTCCCCTTTCTCCGCCCTGTCAGACATGGTCTGCCTTCCGGAAATGATGCAGCCGTCTCTGATAGGCCCAAGGGTCTTTTTTGGTTACCAAAGCCCCCTCTGGCGTATGCACCCAATCATACAGACGTGTAAGCAGAAACCGCATGGCCGCTCCCTGGCACAGAATCGGCAGGGCCTGATGTTCGGCAGCATTCAGCGGGCGAACCTGTTCATACCCGCGCAAAAGTGCCTCAGCCCTGTCCTCCCGGTAATGACGTTCGTCCTCAAAACACCAGGCATTCAGACAGATGGCCAGGTCATAAGCAAGAAAGTCCGTACAGGCGAAATAGAAATCAATGATGCCAGAGAGATGACCATTCTGGAAAAAGACATTATCCATGAACAGGTCAGCATGAATCTGCCCACGAGGCAGGGACCCGGCCTCCGGCCACGCTGCCACAAGCGCTGAAAGAGCTGTGCGGACCTCCGCCATCAGGGCTTTCACCGCCTCATCACCACCATCCGTACACCGGGAGAACAGCTCAACCCAACCTTCCGGTGCCAGAGCATTGGCCCTCTCGGCCCTGTAACCCAGCCCGGCTTCATGCAGACGTGCCAGACTCCGCCCGACCTGCTCACAGGCCTGCGGGGTTACCACCTCCAGAGACTGCCCCTCCAGAAAACTGACCAGAATGGCAGGCCGACCTGCCAGCTGGCGCAGAGCCACCCCGTCTTTCGCCACGACAGGCTGCGGACAGGCTATCCCCTCTCCCGCCAGGTGCGCCATCAGCCCAAGAAACCACGGGAGCTCCTCCGGTTTCATGCGTTTTTCAAACAGCGTCAGGATGAAGCGCCCCTGAGTGGTTTTCACCAGAAAATTGCTGTTCTCTATTCCTTCCGCAATCCCGGTGAAAGAGCGAAGCTCCCCTATGTCATAAAGTGACAGGAAGCCCCGCAAGTCCCCTTCCTGGAGGTCCGTATAAACCGCCATGAACGATCAGACCGCATCCGAAAGCGGATGGGGAAGGCGGAAATTGATGTTTTCCTCCTTCACGATACGCTCCTCGATTGTCACGTCATAACGGGCAGAAAGCTGCTCTATCATTTCCTGCACAAGGCTCTCCGGAGCGGACGCACCGGCACTCATGCCAAGCGTCCTGACACCCTCCAGCTCATTCCAGTCCATGTCGGAAACCTTTGGCACCAGCAGGGCCCGCTTGGCCAGAGACCGCTCGGCCACCTCCCGCAGACGCTGCGAGTTGGAAGAATTCGGTGAGCCGATGACGATGACCAGATCACACTCCGCAGCCAGTTCCTTCACGGCCATCTGACGGTTTGTCGTGGCGTAGCAGATGTCCTCCCGGCGGGGCCCCACGATGTTGGGAAAACGGGACCGCAGGATGTCCACGATTTCTGCCGTGTCATCGACGGACAGGGTCGTCTGCGTGATGAAGGCCAGACGGTCCACGTCCTTCGGCTGGACCTCGGCCGCTTCTTTCGCATCATTGATCAGCGTAACAGCCCCTGGCGGCAGCTGCCCCATGGTGCCGACCACCTCAGGATGCCCGGCATGACCGATCATCAGGATATGGCGCTGCTCCGGGCCACCCCCGGCGAAATGACGCTCAGCCTCACGATGCACTTTGGAGACAAGCGGGCATGTCGCATCCAGGTACAGCAGATTGCGGCGCTGCGCCTCTGCCGGAACGGATTTGGGCACGCCGTGGGCTGAAAACACGACGTGACCATCCTCTGGCACCTCATCCAGCTCCTCGACAAAGATGGCACCTTTGGCTTCCAGCCCTTCCACGACAGTGCGATTATGCACGATCTCATGGCGGACATAGACGGGTGCCCCATAACGGCGCAGAGCCTCCTCGACCACCCGAATGGCACGATCCACCCCGGCACAGAAACCGCGTGGTCCAGCCAGCAGAATCTTCAGTGGCGGCTTGCCAGTGGCCGAATCTGCTCCGGGGACGGCAGAGTTGGAGGTTACAGGCGTCGTCTGTTCTGACATAATCTTCCCCAGGCAGGCGATGAACGATACGATATTGAACGGTCCGGTGGTGCTCCATGCAAGGTCATGGGCTATCCTGCACCACCATTCTGGGCCTCTATATCGTCCGTATTGCCGTCTGCTGCAATGTCCTGCGCCATTTTCTTGTGGAGTTTTCTGAGTCCGATGCCTGCATTCTCCCCCTCATCCCGCATCTTTCCCCGCCTTGCAGCGGGCCTCGGCTCCCTCATGCTGGCTGGTTTTCTCAGCGGGTGCGAGGAGGCGGATACCACCCATACCTTCGCTCCGGCCTGCCCCAAGTTCGATGTTCCCGGCCAGGTGGCGGACCGCATCACTTATGATGGAAAAGGGCTTGATGCCGCCCACCGCCTGACCTCCACCCACATTCTGGGTGTTCAGGGAGACTGCCGTACTGGCCCGCAGGATGCACAGAAACGGCCCATGACCCGTGTTCGTGTCAGCCTGAACCTCCAGCTGGAGCGTGGCCCTGCCACCAGCAGCGACAGTGTGACGGTTCCCTATTTCGTGGCCATCCTTCAGGATGGGGCCATCGTGGACAAAAAAGTCTTTACCGAAACAGTGAAGCTGCCTCCAACCGTCTCTGTCAGCCACAGCAGCACGCCACTGCGGTTCATTGATGTGCCGACAGGCAACAATCCGCAGATCAGCCCCTACTCCATGGAGATCGGCCTTCAGCTGAATCACAGCGAACTGGACTATAACCGCAGCCACCTGCGTGCAGCGCAATTCCACGAGCATGTGCAGTAACTGGCGCCAGACAGGCAGCCCCCTGCACGCCCCATGAACAAAGGGCCCTCCAAGTCCTGGAGGGCCCTTCCCTGTTACACCTGATGCAGCGGAATGCTGCCGAGCCGCTCCTCCGCCAGAGGATCAAGGACATAACGCCACTCCTCCTTCAGGCGGGAGGCCACGTCAGCTTCCTCCACCATGTCCAGCAGGGCCAGGAGCCGCTCCTGCCAGGTTTCGCGCACGATGTTCTCGGCCTGTGCGATGGCGGTGATGCTCCGCAGCTTCACCATTTCTTCCAGCAGTCCATCAGCACGGTTCAGGACATTTTCATTCTGCCCCTCATGCGGGTCATTCATCTGGCAAATGAAGGCATTGGCCCAATAGTCGGCGTACCGCTCCACACCGAAGGACATGGCACCGTCCAGCCCGCTGTTCCGGGCATATTTCCAGACCCATTCAATGATCGACTTGTAGTAGTAATGGGAGATGTAAATATCTTCATAATGACCGCCGTCAGCAAAAGCAGGGTCCGCCCCGATGCCGGGTGGTGGATTGCGGTAACTGTGAATGGACCCATCTGACAGCCTGTATGTGAATCTGTCTGCCTGCAGCCAGACCGGATGATGCGGCCGGGACTGTATGGCCCGACCGGGCCGCACGGCAGATTTGACCAGCCGCCAGCCCTCACCGATCCCACCACGGGAGACAATGTCACGATTCCGCTGTGTCAACGGCCGGACCAGGTCCGCCAGCCCATCCCGGTTGACCTCGGAAGCCACGAACTTCCAGTTCAGGGCGATGGCATCACTCTCCCAGCGGGAGAAGCCCTGAAGATACTCACCCACCGTCCGGTAGGATGGTGCCAGCGTGATGAACTCATCTCCATCCAGAATGAAGCACCACTCATAATCCAGAATGTTCGGCAGCACGTTCAACCCGTGCCCGTAAGCCTTCGTCTGGGCGGACATCCCTGGCTGGACGGGATTCTCGATGAAGGTGATGACCCCCTCATCATGCAGGGCCTTCAGAAGCAGGTCCGAGCGATCATTGTTGTCGTTGCTGTAAATGAAGAAATGCTCGACCCCTATGCTCCGATGATAGGCGATCCATTCCAGAACATAGATACCTTCATTACGGATCGTGGACATCATGCAGACCCGCTTGCGTGGCTTCACGCTGGCCCGGGCCGCATGCAGGGTTGCATGGATGAAGCCAGCCGGTGCGTCCGCCTGCCCCCATGTCAGCACGTCATCCCCCAGCGGGCAGCCCCGTTCGGCTGCAGGATAGCTCTCCCTGTCCTCAAGCCAACGGGCAAGACACTGCCAACCATCCCTCCACGGACTGCTCCCCGCCTGACGGAGCAGGGCCTCACGCAGGGAAGGCCGCTCCAGCAGCCTCTGCCCCACCTCACGGACAGCAGACCAGGCCGCCACCGGCATCATGGCATCCAGCAGCCAGACCAGATGGCTCCCCTCATATGTGTCTATCAGCTGCTCCAGATCATCCGCTGAAGGGAACATCCTGAAATGGGCAGCCATGTCCTCGCCCAGGCGTTGCAGTTCCTCTGTTGCCGCAACCTCATGCAGCTGGAACTGCTCCCAGCCCATCAGATGGCTGCAGTCCCCAAGAAACTCATTGACACCTCCCTGACTGTTCCAGGGCTGGGCTGTACAGCACAGGCTGGACCGCAGGAGGTTCCGCAGTCCTATGCGCCCCTCATGCCCCACGATATCGACACGGCGGAAGGGCAGCACGGCCCCCCTGTAAGAGAAATGCCTGATCCAGAGGAGCGGAGGCTCCCCACCTTCCGGGCCCATGACAAGAAAGACGTAATCTGGCTGGTCGGAAAGCGTCATCGCCAGCAGGGGAACATAAAGAGGTTCACCATCCTCATCCCGGCGTGTCATCTCGTCGGAACGGACATGGCAGATTCCATGATCCTTGCGCCGGACAGCCAGCCAACCCTGATGTGCTGTCTCCAGATAATGAAAAGCCACCTTTACCACCCCATGCCCTTCCAGCATCATGTTGCCTACCCTTCAGGATGCTCCTATTATCTACAGGAGTCTGTTAAATAATCTGGCCTGTTTATGCAAACCGTTCTTCCACCACCTGCAGAATTCATTCCTGTCGCTTTGCCTCTGACAGAGCACAGTGCACCCAATGCGTATGCTACCATCCTCTCCGGGATCAACAACCTTCTGCCAGGAGTGAGGCTTGCCCTCTACATGCTGCATGAGGGCCTGCCGGAGGAAACCATGACAGCAGGCCGGCGTCTTTTTGATGGCAGACGCTCCCAGATCCACTTCGTGGATGTCTCCGAATGGATGCAGACATACAACCCGGCCTATCTCGACACGACAGACCGCACGACATTCTACAGCCTTGCTGTGCCAACCCTGTTCGCCAATTTTTCCCGCATTGTCTATCTGAGCGATGACATACTGCTGCGGGCCTGCCCCAGCCTGCTTTATTACAGCATCCCCGCCACGGCGCAGATCGGTGCAACGCGGGACCTGCTCCTCATCCCGGCCCAGACCAACGGTTTCCGCCTGCCGCAGGCCATTGCTGGGGGCCCCCCGCTGGTAGACTATCACTGCGGGGCCCTTGGTGTGCTGGACTCGAACAATTACTTCCAGAATGGCGTTCTTGTCTTCAACATTGCCGAGATCAGCCAGGCGCAGGCGGAAGAATGTGGCCACCTGTGCAGCACTCTGTTCTGGATGAGCGACCAGGACATCCTCAACCGCATCTTCTATGGCAAGGTCCATTTCATCCACCAGAACTGGAATGTCTGCTGGGGGCCGGGCTGTGTCGAGGCCAGTGAGACCCTCCCGGCAGAGTGGAAGAAAATTTACGATGACGGGCTGGCCAATCCCTTTGCCGTGCATTTCTCCGGCTTCCCCAAACCATGGACAGGATGGGATGGCCCATACGCAGAAGATTTCCGGCGGCTGCTCGGGGATGTGCTGAGGGCCTTTCCCTAGGGCCCCGGTACCCGGTACAGCAGGTTTCATCTTCCCTTTCACTCAATGACAGACTGGCGAGGCATTTCATGGCCGGGAAACTGGGCATCGGCATCATTACCTATAACCGCAAGGCCATCCTGAAGGAGGTCATCGCCAGCATCCGCCGTCATACCCGCACGACATTCGAATTTGTCGTTGCGGATGATGGCTCCACCGATGGTACGCCCGACATGCTGAAGGAGCTGAATGTTCCCTGTGTCACCGGGCGCAACAAGGGCATCTCGTGGAACCGCAACCGTGTCCTCTGGTACCTCAAGGAAGAAAAACGGTGCGACTGGATCCTTATCCTGGAGGATGACTGCTTCCCTACCGTCTTCGGCTGGGAGCTGCCCTGGATTGAGGCCATTGAACGCTATGGCCACATCAATTTCATGCCGGAAATCACCATAGAGATCGACAATGACATTTCCTCCGGCAGCGGCACGCCAGAGGATCCTTTCATTGCCCCCATGCATCAGGCCTTCTGCGTTGGCTATCACGCAAAGGCCCTGTCCCACGTTGGGTATCTGGATGTCCGGTTCGAGAAATACGGGGAAGAGCATGTTGAACACACCCAGCGTTTTCTCCGGGCAGGCTATGGCGGCCTGGCACAGCACCTCAGCCCGGAACGTGGCCAGCTCTTCTATCTGAGAGGCGGGTTGAACACCCTTCCCTCCCACAGCCACGGCAATCATGAGCTGGCCATGAGGAACCAGGCCATCCATGATGCCATCCGCCATGAACCGCTCTACCGCCACCCTTGGCGGACCGACGAGCAGATGTTCGAGTTCCGTGAAGAAATCGCCGCAGCCCTTTCACGCCCCTCTCCCGAACCGGGCGGAGAAAGCCTGCAGTTTGACAGCATCATCTCTCTGGGTGGGGATGAGACAGTCAATCAGGCCCTCAACAGATACTTCGGCCGCCCTGGCCCTGGTCTTTTCGACCAGTTTCTTGTGCCATTCCACACTCTGGTCTCACTCTTCCAGAATAGTTTTGCCGGGCTGCTTTCCACCAACTGCCTCTATGGCCATCACAAGGCCCTGCGCTGCCGGGACACGCTGATCACCTACCACAACTGTTTGGACAAGCCGGAAGAAGAACCGGCCAGCGTAGAAAAATTCCATGAGCAGCTGCCTCTTTTACGGCACCGTTTCCATGGCATGATCCAGGAAATTGACACGCTCTGCCGGCAGTCCCGGCGTGTGCTGTTCATCCGCAGCTGGCGGGATGGTCATCTTTATGGCGGGCAGCATCGTCCTGCCCATACAGCCACTGCCAATTTCACAGCTCTGGTAGAGGCCTTGGCTGCCCGCTATCCTGCGCTGGACTTCAAGGTCATGTTCGTCAATTTCGGTGATGCTACCACCGCCGATCAGCGCATGATCTTCGCCAACACAAAAACACCGGACACCTGCTCAAAAGAAGAAGAGCTGGCCGGATGGACAACCCTGTTCTCCGATTTCAGGATCACACAAAGTTCCTGAAACCGGAATCCTCTCCCTCACAGGTTGGTCAAATGACGCCACGCATGGGCTTCTTCCGGCAGAGTGCCCAGCGTCTGGCCGATGATATAATCGGCCACGGCGCACTCATTGAAAAGAGCATGATAGCGCTGCCATCCCGCCCGGGCGGCATCCTTACGAAGGGTCGGCGCCTTGTGGTACTGGCTGACAAGCTCCACCAGTTCATCAAGACTGCTGAAGAAGGCCATCTCCTGATCAGAGAAGATACGGTCGAAACCTGTCTGCCGCTCCATGAAGACAAGCTGGCCGTTGCCGATCATCTGTGCAAGACGGTCTGAACTGTAGAGATAATAATCTGCCCTGCGGCTGATATTCAGCCCCATCGCTGTCTGCTCCAGCAAAAGGGAATAAGCAGCTCCACTGGCATAAGGCTGCCGACGGACCCCCGCATAAGCAAAACGCACCGACGGGGGCAAGCGCTCCTCCAGCGTCTCGCAAAATTCCTCCATATTCCAGTCCCGTCCACAAATGGTCCGCAACCGAGCTGGATTCCCGCAGGAATAGAAAACATCCGCTTCCGGATATGACAGCGCAAAAGCCTGTCCCCGTTCGACACTGCGATCCACCGGGTTGGGAAGATACCCAACATGCCCCTTCTCCCCTACCACCTGCCGGACAACCGGCCCTGCCGTGGAGATGAAACTGGCATCCACCACCTGATGCCGGGCCGCAAAGTCTTTGGCATTGCTCTCCACGAACAGGGCATCAACATTCCACTGCACCACTGTCATGCCGGGCTGCTGCTGACGCAGCTCCTCAATGACGAAAGGGGGAATCATGTACCCATGCCCCAGCAGAAGAATGTCAGGCGCACTGAACGCCACGAATTCCTTCAGCGCCCGGAAAAGATGATGGCGGCCCATCTTGCGGCTGCCAAACCAGCCACCGGAGCGTGCAACATCCCTGTAAGGAAAATTGATGACGTGATGGCCATTCCGTATCAGGCCATTGGAGAGTTTCCCCCCCACACTGAACTGGGTCGGCGCCTTTTTCTTCAGGCTGAAAAAAAAGTCCCCAACATGAACGATCTTGAGGGGATGTGCCGTCTGCCATTCCCCCCCGTGCCATATCCTGTCGACCATCGCTGCCCCCATTCCGGCTGCCGGAAACCCAGCCATGGCAGAAGAACGTGCAGTCATCATGGCATGGTTGATCAGTCCACCCACCATTGCACAGGTTTCTGGCCCTCGTCATCCACCTCCGCAGGGGCGGCTGGCTTTGCCCTGGTCGGGCTGGCAGCACGACGTGCCTGATGCTCCCGGGCCTGATGCAGCTCGGCCCGCAGGCGCAGGATGCTCTCATCACGCTGCTGGAGAGCCTTCCTGCCTTCCTCCACCTGGAGGCGCAGATGTGTCATCTGGGTATTCACGGCCTGAATCCGCTTGTTCAACGTAGCAAGCTCAGCCTCTACATCATGAACCCGACGCCTTTCCCTTTGCAGGCTCTGCTTCAGCCTTTCCTGCTCCTGCCCGGCCTCTGAGGCAGCCATCACACGATTCGCAGCCCTCTTCTGCGTAGGGCGCCCCAGTGACTGATGCTCCACAACAACCGTATCATCCCCGGAAAAGCGACGGCGGCGCCCCACCTGCTGAGCAGATCGGCCACGGGGCGCAGAATGGCCCCTGTAACCATGGCCCGGTGCCCCATCTCCGGCCTCTACGGCAGCTGGCCCGCCCCCCATTTTTTCCAGAGCCTTGCGAAGAGAATTCTCAGTCAAAGGCGAATCGTTCTGCATGTCCTGGTTCGTCGATCCTGATGATATGTCACAACAGAAAAACCTCTTCCTTTTTCCTGTACATCAGGAGCATCACCTGCTCTCAGGAAGACAAGAACCGGTACGGCATTTGTACAGAAAGGTATCAGGATAGGTCTTTTACTCTCAATACTAGCCCTTTAACACACCATCAATAAAACGTCAAAAATATGACAAATTTCTGCCATATTACAGGAGGGCGCATCAGCCCCCATGACGCCAAAGTGCGTCACCGGCGAATCAGACCCAGGCCCTGTTCCTGGCTGCGGTTTAGAAGGTCCAGCGCTGTTCCTGCCAGACTTTTCATGTCTGCCGTGCTGCCACTTTTTTTAGCCTGTGCCAGCGCAGCCCTCTCCCGTGCCGTGGAAGCATGGGTCAACGCATAAAGCAGAGCCCTGTCAAAAGGCCGCCCGTATGACCGGCCCAGCGTGGCCAGACGCTTCTGCTGTATGCCAGACTGCGTCTCGACCAATAAAAGCGTATGGGCTGTTGCCACCTTCTGGGCATCAGCATGCAGTTTGTCGTAATCCTTGGACTGTTGGGCCGCAAACCCCTTGATGAGCTCATCACCACTATGCAACGCAGCCAGATCGGTCGCAGCCTTCATATAGGCAGCACGCAGGTTGATCTGCTGCAACAGCACGGCATCATCGGCAGCCAGCTTCGGTACGGGCGTGACAGGGCCCTTTGGCAAAGGCGGAACCCGCGGAGCTGAAGGCGGCGTGAGACCACACCCCCCCAGAGACAGCAGCCCTGCACAAACCACAAAACGAAATTTCATACGACGTTCCCCCTTCTCATCCTCTCGGGCAGCTGAGACAATGCCCGCATCTCCTTTTCAGCCGGGTTATAATCAATATGCAGAATCATGACAGGGCAATTTCTTCCCGAACTGCCTTCCTGCTGAGAGGCCTGTTCAGTCTCGGAGCCCTCTATGCCAGTCTGGCCGTTGCCTGTCAGGCTGCGGCCACGCATCTGCCAGATACGGTCTTTCCTGTCCCCAATGGCAGAAGCATGATGCACATGGCTGCTGATATTGCCCTCTGGCACGGCATCGCCCTCTGTGCCCTGACACCGGCCAGCCGCTACCTCCACCCGCAACGCCTCGCCTTCGGCTGCACGGGGCTGGCACTGGGGACCAGCCTGTTCAGCATCCCTGTCACGCTGCATGGCTTCGGGATCCTGTTCCCGGCACGGCTGGCTCCGACAGGGGGGACGCTACTTATCCTCTCGTGGCTCTGCGTCGCTTCGGCCGCCTTCATCCGTTCCCCACTGAAAGGCTCCTAACGACGGCGGACCCAATTCATGAGCCACAGGGCCAGAAGCTGTATCAGCAGGGCAAGCAGGAAACAGGAAAGGACGATTCCGATCAGGATCAACTGCTCACGCCCCAAGGCCGTTTCGACATGAAACAGACCATAAAGCCGCTGCCACAATGCCGTGCTGACAGCATGTTGCATGAGACGGGTTGCAGGCTGGTAGAACCTGACCACCAGCAGCAGGCCACAGGTAAGCCCAAGCAGAACGACCATCCGCCCCAATGTCGAAAGGACTGAAACCTCCTTGCGGGAAGCAGTATAAAAAATTGGCCGTTTCCGTCTCACCACAAGCACACCATCGCCTTATCAAACCCAAGATTCTACCCTAATTCATGACCTCATGGCTTATCAAGAAAAGCTCGGCGTCCACCGCCTGTTTAACGTCCTGTTGTTACCTTGCCGCTAACAATAGGGAACGAATTCTTCACAAACCCACTGTCTCAGGAGAGATCATGCGTTTTTACCACTCCGCCCTGGCTCTTGCCGGTATGGGCCTTCTCCTCTCCTCCGGTGTTGCGCAGGGTGCCAGCCCAGCCCCAACAGCACCCGCTCCCCTGCCAGACATCAGCAGAATGACCACCATCACTCCCGCCCATGAGCCTTACCCGCCAGCTGACCTGGCTGCCAAACAGGTTCATGAAGCCTTCCTGACCGCCGCCAGAACCAACCGGCGTGTCCTTCTGGATTTCGGAGGGAACTGGTGCCCGGACTGCCGCATTCTTGCAGGCATCTTTGCCGTTCCCTCCGTCAGCCAGTGGCTGGACGAGCACTTCGTGATCGTCCCCGTCAATGTCGGGCATCTTGATACCAACATGGAGCTGGCCCAGCAGTATGGCGTGACCATCAAGGCCGTCCCGACGGTCCTGATCCTCACACCCCAGGGCCGCCTGCTGAACCCTGACGGCACCCTCGCCCTCGGTTCGGCCCGCCAGATGGCTCCGCAATCCGTCATCACCCTCCTGAATGAGTGGAACCAGCGTCCCTGAAAACGGAGGGGGGGGGGGCCATTCTTTGCCAGCAGCAGACATGGCCCCCGTCTCTGTCAGTCCGTGATTCCCTGCACGAAGCCCGCCAGCCGCCGGCAGGCTTCTTCCAGTTCCTCGTCAGACGCCGCAAAGGACAGGCGCAGATGCGGCCCATAGCCGAAGGCTGAACCCGGCACGGTTGCCACGTGAGCCTCCTCCAGCAGGGCCTCCGCAAAGGCCACGTCATCACTCAGCAGACGCCCCCCGGCAGATTTCCGCCCGATCAGGGCAGACAGCCCCGGATAGGCATAAAAAGCACCCTGCGGCAGGGCACAGCTCAGCCCCTCGATTCGCCGCAAGGCATCAATCACAAGCCCACGCCGCCGTTCGTAGGTCTCACGCATGGCCTGAACCCCGGCAATATCCTCTTTCAGGGCTGCCACGGAACCACCCTGTGCCAGCGTGCAGATGCCTGATGTCGTATTGCCCTGCACCTTGATCATCGCCCTGATGAGAGGCACCGGGCCGCAGGCAAACCCGACCCGCCAGCCTGTCATGGCATAAGCCTTGCTCATGCCATTGATGATGAGGATACGGTCGGCAAGGTCCGGAGCGACATTGAGCAGGGAGAGATGATGCCTGCCATCAAAGGTCAGGTGCTCATAAATCTCGTCGCTCATTACCATGACATGCGGAGCTTCCCGCAGGACGGCGGCAATGGCCTCCAGATCGTCCCGCTCCAGAATGGCACCGGTCGGATTGTTGGGGAAATTCAGCACGAGCCAGCGGGTCCGGGGCGTGATGGCCTTGCGGATGGCCTCGGCCTGGGGCCGGAAACCGTCTTCCTCCCGGCAGGCAATCTCCACCGGCACGCCACCGAACATCCGGGCAATGAGCGGATAGCTGACCCAGTATGGTGCTGGAACGATGACCTCATCCCCATCATCAAGCGAGGCCATGAACGCATTGAAAATGGCCTGCTTGCCACCATTGCAGACCATGAGCTGGTCCAGCGAGACGTCCAGCCCGTTATCCCGCCGGAACTTCCCGGCAACGGCCTCCAGCAGCGGCTTCTGCCCCGGAATGGGCGGATAGCCGGTATGGCCAGCCTTCACTTCCGCCACGGCTCCATCAAGAGCTGCCGCAGGAGATGGAAAATCAGGCTGCCCCAGAGCCAGAGAAATGACCGGTTTGCCCTGCGCTTTCAGTTCACGGGCACGGGCCGCCATGGCGATCGTCGCTGGCGTGGGCAATGTGGCGAGACGCCGGGACGGTCTGAACATCAGGCCAGCCCTCCACAGAAACGGGCAATGCGGCGGCAGGCTTCTTCCAGAAGCTCCGTGCTGGTGGCGTAGGACACCCGGAAATAACCCGGCAACAGGAAGGCCGTGCCATGAACGGCGGCCACCCCGACCTCCTCCAGCATGGCCTTGACGAAATCTTCGTCACTTTCCAGCACATGCCCGCCTGCCGTGCGCCTGCCCAGAAGCTGCTGTACGGACACGAACACATAAAAAGCCCCTTCCGGCCGGGCACAGGAGAGACCCGGAACCGCAGAAAGGGCATCCACCACAAGATCACGCCGCTTCTGATAAACAGCCACCATCTCGCCAATGAAATCCTGCGGACCGGACACGGCAGCCAGAGCGGCGGCCTGGGCGATGGAGCAGGCATTGCTTGTACTCTGCCCCTGCAGCTTGATCAGCTCCTTTGTCAGGGATACGGGGGCGGCAGAAAAGCCGATGCGCCAGCCCGTCATGGCATAGGCCTTGCTGACGCCATTCATCGTCAGGGTCCGTTCCCGCAGGCGGGGTTCCACCTGCACGACCGTGCAGGCTTCCCGCCCCTCATAGGTCAGCTTCGCATAAATGTCGTCCGTCAGAATCCAGACCTGCGGATGCTCCAGCAGGACATCCGTCAGGGCCTTCAGCTCATCCCGGGAATAGGCACTGCCTGTCGGATTGCAGGGAGAATTCAGCACCAGCCAGCGGGTCCGGGGCGTGATGGCCCTGCTGAGCTGTTCGGCTGTCAGGCGGAAGCCCGTCTCGGGCGTGGTCGGCACGATGACCGGCTTGCCATCCGCCAGCTGCACGATGTCCGGGTAGGACACCCAGGCCGGAGCGGGGATGACAACCTCGTCCCCCGCATTCAGCGTTGCCACCATCGCATTATAGATGACCTGCTTGCCACCCGTGGACACGCAGATTTCCTCCGGCCGGTAATCCAGACCGAAATCAGCATTCAGCCGTTCTGCCACGGCCTTGCGGAGAGCCGGCGTGCCGGCAACGTCGGTATATTTCGTCTCGCCACGCTGGAGGGCCTCGATCGCTGCCTTCTTGATGAAATCAGGCGTATCAAAATCCGGCTCACCAGCAGACAGGCTGATGACATCCCGCCCTTCCGCTTTCAGGGCTCTGGCCTTCTGCGTGATGGCGATGGTCTGGCTTGGCAGGATACGCCCCATCCGTTCGGCAGCGAGTGACATGTCGTTCCTCTTACATCTCAAAAAAACGCCCGCCCGTGAGACACAGGCGGGCGCATGGCAGTTCATAGCACAATCACCCGGAGATCAGGCGAGTTTCTGAAGTTCCTTCAGCACGGCTTCTCCCATCTCCGCCGTGCTGACACGGCTCTCACCAGCAGCAGCGATGTCCGCCGTCCGCAGCCCGGAAGCCAGAACGTTGGAAACGGCCTGCTCGATCAGCTCGGAATCCGCACCACGATCCAGCGAGTAACGCAACATCATGGCCAGAGACAGGATCTGTGCCAGCGGATTGGCAATGCCCTTCCCGGCAATATCCGGCGCACTGCCATGAATCGGCTCATACAGGGCAGCCTGCCTGTCCGACCCTTCCGGCGTGCCCAGCGTGGCAGAAGGCAGCATCCCCAGAGACCCGGTCAGCATGGAGGCGAGGTCTGACAGAAGATCGCCAAAGAGGTTGCCCGTGACCATCACGTCAAACTGGCGAGGATCACGCACGAGCTGCATGGCACAGTTATCCGCCAGCATGTGCGTCAGCGTCACATCGGAATACTCACGCTTGTGCAGGTCCGTGACCACCTCACGCCAGAGCAGGCCGCTCTCCATGACGTTGCCTTTCTCCACGGAGCAGACACGGCCACTGCGCAGACGGGCGAGGTCGAAAGCCACACGGGCCACACGTTCGATCTCGGCGGTCGTATAGACTTCCGTATTCACGCCACGCTTCGTGCCATCCGGCAGGGTCTCGATTCCACGAGGCTCCCCGAAATAGACGCCACCGACCGTCTCCCGTACGATCATCAGGTCCAGCCCACGCACGACGTCCGGCTTCAGCGCAGAGGCGGAAAGCAGCGGGTCGAACAGCTTGGCCGGACGCAGGTTGGCGTACAGGTTCAGCTCCTTGCGGAGGCGCAGGATGGCCACCTCCGGCCGACGGTCAAACGGCACGTCCTTCCACGCAGGATCACCGACAGAGCCGAACAGTACGGCATCAGCAGCCTTGGCCTTGGCGATCACCTCATCCCGGATGGGCAGATCATGCTTCGCCAATGAGGCCCCACCGACGAGGTCTTCCGACAGGTCAACATCGAGGCCACGTTCGGCCTTCAGCCAGTCGATGATCCTGACGGCCTGCTCCATGATCTCCGGGCCGATGCCGTCACCCGGCAGCAGCAGGATTTTCTGTCTTGCGCTCATGCCTGCTCTCCCTTGCTACCAATGACACTCTGCGGGCGACCCGGCTGTTTCGTGGACGGCACCCAGGCACGGGATGGACGGGCCTCAAACTCACGGATGGCCTGCTCATGGTTCTTCAGTGTCTGGGCCACATCATCCAGCCCTTCCAGAAGAACCTGGCGACGGAACGGGTCCATCTCGAAAGACACGACCTCACCATCCGGGCGATGGATTTCCTGCTTTTCCAGATCAACCGTCAGGCGGGCATTCTCGCCGTGGCTGGCATCCTCCATCAGGGCAAGACACTGCTCACGGGGAAGACGGATCGGCAGGATGCCGTTCTTGAAACAGTTGTTGTAAAAAATGTCCGCAAAGCTGGGAGCGATCACGCAGCGTATGCCGAAATCCAGCAAGGCCCAGGGGGCGTGCTCACGGGATGACCCGCAGCCAAGATTATCCAGCGTGATCAGGATGCCAGCCTTGCGATAGGCCGGCTTGTTGAGCACGAAGTCCGGATTTTCCCGGCCATCAGCATCGTAACGCTGGCCTGCAAAAAGATGCTCGCCCAGGCCTGTTCGGCGGATGGTCTTGAGGAAACGGGCCGGGATGATCTGGTCCGTATCCACGTTCTCCTGTGGCAGGGCGGCAGCAACGCTTGTCAGACGGGTGAATTTTTCCATGATCAGGCGGCTCCTTCTGCCATTGTCGGCTCCAGCAGGTCCCGTGCATCGCACAGTGTCCCCGTCACGGCAGCCGCAGCAGCCATTGTCGGAGAACAGAGATGGGTGCGGCCATCCGGCCCCTGACGCCCCTCAAAATTACGGTTGGAAGTGGAAGCAGAACGCTGCCCGGCACTCAACCTGTCGGGATTCATGCCCAGACACATGGAGCAGCCCGCCTCACGCCATTCAAAACCGGCATCACGGAAAATCCTGTCCAGCCCTTCCTGCTCCGCCGCATGACGGACCAGACCGGAACCCGGCACGACCATGGCCCGTACGCCGTCTGCCACCTTGCGGCCTTTCAGCACGGCCGCAGCAGCCCGGAGGTCCTCAATGCGGCTGTTCGTGCAGGACCCGATGAAAACGACATCCACCGGCGTACCGGCAATCTTCTGACCCGCTTCCAGCCCCATATAGGCCAGTGTGCGGCGGATGCGCTCGGCCTTGGCCGGGTCGGCAAAATCTTCGGGACGAGGCACGGTGCCGGTAATGGGCAGGACATCCTCGGGGCTGGTGCCCCATGTGACGGACGGGCTGATCTCGGCAGCATCCAGCACCACTTCCTCATCAAAGTGGGCACCTTCATCCGTGGCGAGGGTCTTCCAGTACGCCACGGCCTGCTCGAAAGCCTCACCCTGCGGCGCAAAAGGACGCCCCCTGACATACTCAAACGTCGTCTCATCCGGGGCCACCATACCGGCACGGGCGCCAGCCTCGATGGACATGTTGCAGAGCGTCATGCGTCCGGCCATGTCCAGCTTGCGAATGGCCGAGCCGGCAAACTCGATCACATGACCGGTGCCGCCTGCCGTACCGATACGGCCGATGATGCTGAGCATGATGTCCTTGGCTGTCACGCCGGGAGCAATCTCACCCTCGACTCGCACGCGCATGTTCTTGCTGCGCTTCTGAAGCAGGGTCTGGGTGGCCAGGACATGTTCCACCTCGGACGTGCCAATGCCGAACGCCAGCGAGCCAAAGGCCCCATGCGTGGAAGTATGACTGTCTCCACAGACGATCGTCATGCCCGGCAGGGAGACGCCCTGCTCCGGTCCGACAACATGCACGATGCCCTGCTGGCGGGACCGCAATGGGAAATAGGGAACGCCGAACTCCTTGACGTTCGCTTCCAGCGTTTCGATCTGGAGGCGGCTCTGCGGGTCTTCCACCGGCTGGGAGCGGTCGGAGGTCGGGACGTTGTGGTCTGCCACGGCCATCGTGGCATCAGGACGCCGCACCGGGCGCCCTGCGGCCCGCAGACTCTCGAAGGCCTGCGGGCTGGTCACCTCATGGAGGAGGTGGCGGTCGATGTAGAGAAGGCTCGTTCCGTCCTCAAGGGCTTTCACCACATGATCGTCCCAGATCTTGTCATACAAAGTTCTAGGGGTAACCGGATTCTGCATTCTCTCTCATCTCCTTATGAGAGCTGAAAATCAGCCCTCCTTTTTGACATCACGCGGACGCTCGGCAATACGGGCGGACTTACCGGAGCGGCCACGGAGGTAGTATAGCTTCGCACGACGGACCTTACCACGGCGAACAACCGTAATATCAGCAATCGTCGGGGAGAAAAGCGGGAAAACACGCTCCACACCCTCACCGTTGGAGACCTTGCGCACCGTGAAGCTGCTGCCCAGGCCACGGTTTGAGCGGGCAATCACCACACCCTCGAAGACCTGTACACGTTCGCGTGTACCTTCAACAACGCGCACGCCAACACGCACGGTATCACCGGCGGCGAATTCAGGAACGCTGCGAATGGCGGAAAGACGCTCCATTTCGCGCGCCTCGTACTGCTGAATGATGTTCATGCTTCAAACTCCCGAAAAAAACTCAACTCTGTTGCTGCTGTTCATACATGGCCCAGAGGTCCGGGCGACGTGTACGGGTCACAGCGATGGATTCCTCATCTCGCCAGCGGGCGATCTCCCCATGATTGCCAGAAAGCAGGACGGGCGGGACATCCCTCCCCTCCCATGTGGCAGGCCGCGTGTACTGGGGGTATTCCAGCAGTCCGGCAGAGAAGCTTTCCTCCTCCCCGCTCAGGGCTGACCCCATCACACCCGGCAGAAGTCTCACACAGCCATCAAGGAGTGCCAGTGCCGGTATTTCTCCCCCGGAAAGGACAAAATCCCCCATGCAGACCTGTTCGACCGCATGTTTCTCCAGCACCCGCTCATCAACCCCTTCAAACCGTCCACAGAGAATGACAACGCCCTCTCCCTGAACGTACCGTGCAATATCCTTCTGCTCCAGACGATGGCCCCGTGGTGTCGGATAGATCACCGGGCGGCCATCATCTGTCTGCCTCACGCTGGTCAGGGCGTCATCCAGCACGTCCGGCCGCATGACCATCCCTGCGCCCCCGCCAAATGGCGCATCATCCAGGGCCTTGTGCACACCCCGCCCGAACGGACGGAGGTCATGCGTTCTACAGGCCCACAGGTTCCGCTCCAGGGCACGCCCCGCAAGGGAGCAGCCCAGCGGACCGGGGAACATCTCCGGGAAGAGGGTCAGGATGTCAGCCTGCCATGTCATGAGCGGACTTCCACCTCACCAGCCAGATCCCCTTCCACTTCCACGGCTTCCGGCGGGACGACCACGAGGCGTTTCGCCTTCATGTCCACCTCCGGCACGCAGGCCATGGTGAAAGGAATCAGCTGCCCCGCTTCCAGCTCCAGACTGGTGCCAGCCCCATAGTCATGGACACTGACAACACGCCCCACAGTCTCCCCGGAAGCAAGGACGGCTTCCATACCGATCAGGTCGATATGATAGAACTCGTCCTCTTCCACCTCCGGCAGAGCCTCACGGGCAACATAGAGCTTACGGTTCACCAGCTTTTCTGCCGCCGTCCGGTCCGGCAGGGGCTGTCCGTCCTGTCCCAGGACGGCAGCAATGCCCGGTGCCTTCCAGCGTATCTGCCACACGCTGCCCGTCTCATCATGAAGAGGCCCGAGTTCCTCGAGCGTCTCGGGATGCTCCGTTGCCGGGTGCAGGCGCACGAGCCCCCGCACGCCATGCGGACGCCCTATCGTGGCGACCAGAACATCCTGATGTGAAGGACGGTGTGACAAGAAGAAATCTCCCGCTCAGGCCTGATCAGGCCTCGGCTGCCTTGGCGGCTTCAGCAGCCTTGGCAGCACGCTCCTGGGCCTTCTTCTTCGGAGCAGACTTCTTGGGCTGCTCACGGAAGGCCGGCTTCGGTGCCAGACCGGCATGGCCGAGGAAACGGGCCACACGGTCGGTTGCCTGGGCACCCTGCTCCAGCCAGTGCTTGATGCGCTCGTCATTCAGGCGCACGCGGTCGGCGTGGTCGGACGGCAGCATCGGGTTGTAGGCACCCACCTTCTCAACAAAACGGCCATCGCGCGGGCTGCGGCTGTCGGCAACCACAATGTGGTAGTACGGACGCTTCTTCGCACCTGCGCGGGACAGACGGATCTTCAGGCTCATAACAACTCCTGCATCATCAGAACATTACAAAAAGACAGACAGCCAAGAGGACACTCAGCCAAAAGGTGGACGGCCTCCCGGACCTCCCATCCCCTTGAACATATCGCCCAGACCACCGGCACCCCCCATGCCACGCATCAGACCAGACAGGCCGCCCATCTTGTTGAGCCGCTTCATCATGGTGGACATCTCACTGAACTGCTTGAGCAGCCGGTTGACCTCCGGAACGCTCGTGCCGGACCCAAGGGCGATACGCTTCTTGCGTGACGCCTTGATGATCTCCGGTGCGCTGCGCTCCTGCGCTGTCATGGAGGAAATGATCGCCTTGTGACGGTTGAAGATGGACGTGTCCAGATCCTTCCCCGCCAGCTTATCCTTCAGCTTGCCCATGCCCGGCAGCATACCAAGAATGCCGGAAATAGAGCCAAGGCGATTGATCTGATTGATCTGCGAGACATAGTCATTCAGATCAAACTTGCCGGCGAGCATCCGCTTGGCAACACGCTCACCTTCTTCCTGATCGAGCTGCTCGGACGCCTTTTCCACCAGCCCGGCGACATCGCCCAGCCCCAGAATGCGCCCGGCAACACGCTCGGGATGAAACTCTTCGAGAGCCTCCATCTTCTCACCGGACCCGGTGAACTTGATGGGCTCTCCTGTCACCGCCTTCATGGAGAGGGCGGCACCACCACGGGCATCACCATCCATGCGGCTCATGATGACGCCGGTCAGGCCGATCTGGTCCTTGAAGGACTGTGCGGTATTGACGGCGTCCTGCCCGGTCATGGCATCGACGACCAGCAGTGTCTCCACAGGCTTCGCCACGTCACGAACCTGACGGACCTCATCCATCAGGGCCTCGTCAATGGCCAGACGCCCTGCGGTGTCGAGAATGACGATGTCGAAGCCTTCACGGCGCCCTGCATCCAGCGCACGGCGGGCGATCTCGACAGGCCCCTGCCCCTGTTCGATCGGCAGGGAGGTGACCAGCCCATTCGTGCGTCCGCCCACCTGCTCGGCGATCTGCTGAAGCTGGAGCTGGGCCGCCGGACGCTGCACGTCCAGACTGGCGAGCAGCACCTTCTTCCGCTCACGGCTGGCGAGACGGAGGGCCAGCTTACCGGCAGTCGTGGTCTTGCCCGCCCCCTGAAGGCCGACCAGAAGATAAGGAATTGGGGCCGGAGCCGACAGGTTCAGCGGCACCGCACCAGCACCACCCAGAGCCTCGATCAGCGCATCATTGACGATCTTCGCCACAGCCTGACCGGGCGAGACGCCATCCAGCACCTCACCGCCGACAGCACGCTCCTTCACCTTGCTGACGAAGCTACGCACCACCGGCAGGGCCACATCGGCCTCCAGCATGGCCAGACGGACCTCGCGCATGGCCTCGGTGACGTCACCCTCCGAAAGCCTCTCCCCGCGGGAAAGACCTTCGAAAACTTTCGACATTCTGCCAGAGAGCTGCTCGAACACGGGCTATCCTTAATTCCATGACAAACGCGCCACTGCGCGAACCCTCGCGGAGTGACGTGTCCGTAAACTTCCTACGCCTTTACGGCCTCTCTGGAGTTCCGTCAAGCTTTTCCCGTCTCGGCAGAAGGCAGGATAACTGCCCTCAGCTCACTTTTTTACCCTACCGTTTCTATCTGCCTCCTTTTATCCATAAAATAACAAGATAGCTGATCAATTTATAAGGAATCTCTTGTCATCCAGCAAAATTAGATTACAAACAATCCAATCCTCGCCCTTGCGGGGATGAACCGATAGCCGATCACCTTATTGGTTCCATTAAAAATATGTTCCCCGCCCTTGCGGGGATCAAGCAAGGCCACTCCGTAATGAGCCGGCCTGCTTCCCTTCTCTCCAACTATCAGAAAACTGTCTCCCAACTACCTTCCACAATCCTGAAAGAGTTTCCATCATGGCCACACACGACATCACCTGCCCCCACTGCCATAAATCATTTTCACTCGACAATGCAGGCTATGCCGACATCGTCAAACAGGTGCGGGACAAGGAGTTTGCCCGGCAGGTACAGGAAAAACTGGAAGCGGCGGCACGGGAAGAGCAGCTTGCCGCAGAACGGGTCAAATTTGCCCATGAGCAGGAAATGCATCAGGCCCTCCATGCCCGTGATGCTGAAATACAGGCCCTGAAAAGTCAGATTGAACGACACGAAACGGACCAGCAGACGGCCACCCGTCTTGCTGAAGCTGAAAGGAAAGCCCAGCTGCAGGAAGCCGTGCAGGCCAGGGAGACGGAGATCCATCAGCTTCAGGCCCGACTGGCCGCCGGTACGGCGGAAAAGGAACTGGCCGTCACGAAAGCGGTTGAGGCTGTCCAGAAGGAGCGGGACACCCTGCAAAACACACTGAAAGAGATGGAGCTGAAAAATACTCTCGCCGCCTCCCAGCTGAAGGAGCATTACGAACTTCAGCTGAAGGACCGTGATGACCACATCGAACGGCTGAAAGACATGAAGGCCCGCCTCTCTACCAAGATGGTCGGTGAGACGCTGGAGCAGCATTGCGAGGTGGAGTTCAACCGGGCACGGGCGATGGCTTTCCCACGGGCCTATTTCGAGAAGGACAATGACGCCCGCTCCGGCAGCAAGGGGGACTACATCTTCCGGGATGCGGATGAAGGCGGAACGGAAATCATCTCCATCATGTTCGAGATGAAGAACGAGGCTGACAGCACCGCCACCAAAAAGAAGAATGAAGACTTCCTGAAAGAACTGGACAAGGACCGCACGGAGAAGAAATGCGAATATGCCGTGCTTGTCTCCCTGCTGGAACCCGAGAGCGAACTGTACAATACGGGCATCGTGGACGTGTCCCACCGCTACCCGAAGATGTACGTCATCCGCCCGCAGTTCTTCCTTCAGATCATCTCCCTGCTCCGCAATGCCTCCACCAATGCGCTGACCTACAAGCGGGAGCTGGAACTGACACGCCAGCAGAATATCGACGTGACCAACTTTGAGGAGAAGCTGGAGACGTTCAAGACCGGCTTCGCCCGCAACTATGACCTCGCACACAAACAGTTCAACACAGCCGTTGAAGAGATAGACAAATCCATCTCCCATCTTCAGAAGATCAAGGACAATCTCCTGAAGTCAGACAACAACCTGCGTCTGGCCAACGACAAGGCGCAGGACGTCACGATCAAGCGGCTCACACGGGGGAATGCGACCATGAAGGCGAAATTCGCAACACTGAGAGAAGATGGAGAGTAATGTCTGGCCCCATCCTTTTGAAACGGGCGCAGCTTCACAGCTTGACGCCCAACGGGTGAATCAGTATCAGGGGCCGTGCCTGCCTTCTCCATGGGAAGGCAGAACGGATGGGTGTCCGAGCGGTTTAAGGAACTGGTCTTGAAAACCAGCGTGCGTGGAAGCGTACCGTGGGTTCGAATCCCACCCCATCCGCCATAAGAACCTCAAAAAATGGCAGTTTCCTGCGCCTTTTGGGGTAAACCTCTTTTCCAGTCCTTACTTTAGACCATACTTCATGCAAACGCATGACAGTTTCCGATTCTGTCCCTGAAGCGTAACCGCCTCCCACATGTGAGAGCACCACGCGGGAAATGCCCTAAGCCATTCCCAGAAATACAGCCAACAGACGCGTAATCTCCACCATCTGATAATCATGAAGCCGCCCAAACGCAGGGCCTACTTTCCCGCGCTGTATGGTCGATGGCTTATCAATCATGATGCTGGACATCTTCTTCAGACCATTAACGCCATCTGGCTCTACTGTCAGCCGCAACAAGGGGGCGTCCTGTATGGTGCTTGTTACGGGCAAAATAACGACACTGGCCGTCTCATGGTAGCTGTCTGCCTGAATAATTAGAGCTGGACGAGGCTTGCCAAGGTCTCCCTGCAAGGCAACCGTGACCAGATCGCCCCGCCTCATTCCCAGCCCTCAATCTGGGCAGCGGCTAGCTCAGAGAAAGCCATATCATCGCCCCGCTTTTCATCGCAAGCCCGTATCAACCGCGCTTGTCGCGATGCTTCGCGGGTGAAATCAGGACGCCTTGTATCAGGCACCCAAAGTTGAACAGGGCGCATACCGGCCCGCTTCATCACTGCCCGATGCTTGCGGACACGTTCATGACTTCTGGTTGTCGATGCCATAGCTTCCTCCCGTTACATGTAACAATAGAGGGGAAAGACCGCCTTTTACAAGGCCGTGAATCTATCCGCTTATCTGGACAGAATGGACACGTCCACACACGCGCAAGACCAGCCCGCCTTTTGATTGTTGATGATTTTTTATCAAGTGGCAGTGCCTACATCCGACAAAACCAACAGGCTCATGCACGCCTTAGAGCCGGGCATCACATACTTAAGTGAACAGTACGTGCGCGCACGCGCCTGCAATAAAACAGTAAGACAGTCAAGACCTAAAATAGGATGGTTAGGGCCTTAAAACTGGAAACCAAACTGAAACACTATCAAAACGCCCTTAATATATCTTTATTTGAATCTAATTCAGAGAGGTTAGGCCAGTTGGGCCATAGTTGGGCCATAGTTGGGCCAACGATATGCAAATATTAAAAGGTTAGACCAGTTAGGCCAATGTTAGGCCAGCTATAAGCCAGCTTTCTCTAGGGCTGTCCTAACTGGCCTAACCGGCCTAACCTTTTTAGGTAAAATATATAAAAAAATAATCAGTTACAGAAAATTAATATTAAGGCAGCATAATAAATGCACAAAAAAAAAGGACAGAACGAAGGATCGCCCTGCCCTTTAGCGGCTTGGAAGATGTGATGCTATCTTTCAGCCCGTAACCATATGGTTGAATTGCCAGACATAGAAGCGTCCTTTGCCTGTCCGTTGCCGCTGTTTCTCACCCCCTAAATTACGCAGGATATTAGAAACTCTCATTTCCATTACACGGGTCATAGGCAACGAAAGCGCTCTGATGATGCTGGCTACCGTAAAGCCTCCTTTACCGTCTGCATCGGGCAGGGTATCGCCCTCGATGAGGTTAATGACAGATTCTTCCAGAATGTCGCTGACCATGCTTTCCCGTCTGATTTGTTCAATTTCTTCTTTCAGGTATGAGGGCTCACAAGTCTCAAAGGCGGGGTCATAACAAAAAAGCTGGTAAGCCTCTGCCCAAAGCTGGTCCCTGTTTTCTGCTAGCCAGCCAAAGTCAAGGCAGTGTGAGCCTACGTTAATGGGCATGAAGCGGCGGTTACCTGTTCCGTCTGTCAGAAACTCTTGCTCATTGGTCGTGCCAATAAAGACGCATCGGCGTGGATAAGTCTGCAATGTACGCCCATAGCTAGGACGATACTTATCTACCATAGCACTAAGAAAGGCTTTGATAGCCTCATTCTCTGAACGCCTTAGAGACGTTAATTCCGATAGCTCTACCCCCCAAACGCCTTGCAGTTCCTGCTTGGCGTCCTTGTCTGCCAGATTGGCGGGCAAGCCTTCTTTATTCCACTCTCCAAAGAGAATGGCAGAGAAAGTGCTTTTCCCGTTTCCCTGTCCGCCTATCAGAACGGGCAGCCAGTCGAACTTGTAGGGCTTATGCCCTGTAGCCAGAGCCCGGCCAATGGCTGCCACCATCCAGCGCCTGCCAATCTCTTGCAGGTAAGCCGTATTCTCCAAAGAGAAAGAACGCGCCCATAAGCTGGAAAGACGTTCTGTGCCATCCCACTGCAAGCCCTCCAGATAAGCCCTGATGGGGTTATAGGTGTGATGGTTGGCACTCACCATCACAAGGGCTTCCAGCGTGTCCTTGTTGGCTTTCAGGCCAAAGCGGCGCATCCACGCACCGATTAGCTGGACATGGTACTTTTCTAGCAGGATGGGAAAACTGCCCGCCTGGGCAACGGGCAGAGAAACAGATGAGAGCTGTGGCAGCTCTTTGGTGATGACGTATTGCAGTGTCAGTTCATTAAAGCGAAAGACACCCTGTAAGTCTGGATGACGGTTTATGGTGTGCTCTAGGGCCTGTTCGTTTGTTAGCTCTTGGTTGGCAACTTTGCGCATGAGCTCTGCCATAAAGCTATCATCTGGAAGGTATCCAGCGCTTAGAGCCTCTTCGATTATGGCACCGGCCTGCACTAAATCATCAGGCAAATCAGCCATTATGCCGCCCTCCCTGTTACGTGCTTCTGTTCAGGGACTGGCAGGGCATCGGCAATATCCCACCCTTTAGGAAAATAATCAGGCCACCGGATGATCTGGACTGTCAGTGCCCCTGCTTGCCTGGCTAACTCTGCCACGGCATGAGCGTAAGCCTGCCCGGCGATGTCATTGTCAGGGGCTATCAGTACCTCTCTGCCTGCCAGCGGGCTCCAGTCGCTTTTGTGTGCCCCTTCTGCCCCACCGGATGAGGTTGTCACAGCATAGCCCTGCCAGCTTTCCGCAAGAGCGGCTTTATTGGCGGCTTTCTCTCCCTCGACAACCAGAACAGGCGCACCCGCTTTTCCAAGCAGGTCAGGGAGATTGTACAGCATCCGCGGCGGTGGCGGTGCCCGGAAATGCCAGCGTGGCAGGTCTTCCCCTTCTAGCTTGCCATATGTCAGCCAGCCAAACTGCTTGCGGGCATTGGGAGGATCGTAGCGGAAGGTGGCAAAGCCTGTTAGGCCGTCACCATCATCATAGCAATAAAACCCCGTAACAGGCGCCTGTTTATACGTCCTAGGATGCGGTATAGCTGCACTATGCTCTAAAGACACCGGAACAGGCGTAAAGTGCATGGGCGGCTTTCTATGAGCGTCTAAGCAACTACCACCCACTAACCGGTGGCCGTGTTTTTCTTCATCAGTGAGTGGACGGAATATGTCAGTCATGACCTGACACCTCCATCCCCATCATCCGGGCAAGATTGCGTGCCCCTTCCAGCTTACTGCCTCCAGAGAGAGCGGCGGCTAGATCAATCAGATCACCTTTCCATCCGGTGGCAAAGTCTGCCCCAATACCCTTACGGATGTTGAACTTGAAGGAACCGACATGCCTGTCAGCCCGTAAGGGAGAAAGGGCTACATATTCGCCACTTTTGACATACCCGCCGGGCGCAAGCCGGGACAATATCGCTAGGGTATGAGCTGGCAGGGCAGTTCTTACCCCCTGAAACAGACTCTCATTTTTGTTTGCGCTAAGGTACGCTTGCCGTATATGCTTCCGCATAGGCACTTCCTTTTAAATCTTTGTATGGGTGCCCATTTGCCGAAACAGTTATACCGCCAAGTAAAGATCGTTTCGGCAAAATAGAGCAAGAGGCCGCTGCTGGTTGGTTCTGGCAGCGGTTTCTTTTTATGACCTGTTATATTTTCCCCGTGTCTCCATCTTGGGGCAAGAAGCAAAGAAGTTCTTTGCATCCTCTAGGGAAATACGGGTCACACGGCCAATCTTGCGGGCCTCAATCTTCCCATCTGCAATCATGCGATACAGGGTAGCAGCGCTCACGCTGTACATTTCACAGAACTGCTTAGGGGAAAGATATGTAGGGAGTTGATGCATCAAGTTTTTTGCCTTTCTTGCTGTGAGTTACAAAATGATTATTTCCCGCCCATCTCGAAAGTTCAAGGCCTTTTTGTAAGCAAAAAGTGTGTCTCTGAAGAATATATAACCTATTTTCATATTTACAGGTGTATCCCACCCGGATACAGACCGCCCTTTGTAACATTTTATGTTACATAATATTTTACGCAATCCAGAGTGGAACGGGTATGCATTTAAGCGTCATGTGTGACCATCACACATTTACTTTGAAAGATAGTCTTTCAGCCCACGCCTCCATCAATGCCCGGCGCTTAGCGAACATATCCCCCCGGCGATAGGCCCGCTCGACTGTACTACCTACCGTATGGGCAAGGGCTAGTTCTGCCGCTGTAGCGTCATACTCTGTTTCTTCTGCCACCCAATCCCGAAACGTGGACCGCATCCCGTGGACGGTCGCTTTCCTATCCCCTGTCAGGGGGTATGCAGCGTTCTTGAGAGCCTTACTTAAAGCCACATCAGAAAGAGCCGCACCTTTGTTATTGGGGAAAACCAAAGCATCCATGCGCCCATCATAAAGAGGCTTAGCTAATTCCAGCACTGACATAGCCGCATGGGAAAGAGGCACACGGTGTTCCTTGCCAGCTTTCATACGGTGCGCCGGGATCGTCCATACGGCGTCCGTTAGGTTAATTTCCTGCCAGCGGGCCCCACGCACCTCTCCAGAACGGCAAACCGTAAAGGCACAGAAACGAACAGCCAGAGCGCCAACACTTCCCACGTGCTCAAGGTGTTTGATGGCCTGCCCCAATAGCTCAACTGTCAGGGCATAATGTGGCTGCTTACGATCCCGTATCAGCTTAGCTGGTTCTGGCAGGATATGAGCAAGGGGGCCGTTCCATCGGGCCGGATTGTCACCTTCCCGCCAATGCAGGGCAGTCGCATAATCTAAGACTTGTTCTATGCGGTTACGGATGCGCCGGGCCGTTTCTGTTTTGCTTTCCCAAATAGGAAGCAGAACGGCTAACACATCATTCTGTGAGATGGCCGCAACGGGCTTTTGGCCTATAATCGGGAAGGCGTATTGCTCTAGCGTGTTGAGAAATGCAGAAGGAGCTTTGGGGTCTCTCCATTTTACTTTTTGGCGCTGAAGGTAAGCCTGCACGGCATAGGCAAATGTCTTACCTACCCGGCGCAAATGCTCTGCTTGTTCGCTTTGCCGTTCTTCCAGCGGGTCCACACCATCGGCAATGAGCTTCCGGGCATGAAAGGCCTTCTGCCTAGCTTCCCGCAAACTGCATATTTCAAATGAGCCGATACCCATTTCTCTGATACGGCCTGTAGCCGGGCTTTTGTAACGAATGTTCCAGAAACGATGCACAAGATCACCCTTCACCCGGATACGGATATACAGATTTCCACCATCGCTATGATTCCCCTCTGGTAGCGATTGAATGGCTTTGTCTGTCAGCTTGTATAAACGCCGGGCCATATATCCTTAACATCCCATTCTCTGTCCTTACTTCATTCTTGCGCTATAGAGGGAAAAAATGAAAGAGGGAGAAAAAGAACATTCTCATAACTGGCTGTTTTCAGGGCATTTTTTTAATTTAAGGAAAAAGAAAGGATCAGAGGTTAGGAGTTCACCCCATCCGCCATAAGGCAGACTTCTCACAAGATCATCTTTCAACGCCTGATGGAAACCGGTCCGTTGGGGCGTGTCTTTCGTGCTGACCTCCTCTTTGAGGCCGGTCAGGCAGGCACTACGGGGGCTCAGCCGGGGGCCTCGACTGCCCCTTGAAAGCATCAAAAAAAGCCTGCCCTCCCTCAGGGAATGGCAGGCCCGTGACAGTCTTCACGTATGGAACCAGTCAGCCCCGGTGATCGTGTTCGGCCCGTCTGCCCAGAGCCGTGATGTGGGAGGCTTCCAGCCCTTCGGGATTGTGGTGAGCCTTCCGGGCGATGTCACGTTCTGCGTCCGTGGCGTGCTCACCACTCTTCAGAACATGATCTGCCAGTCGGATGATCTCATCCTTTGTCAGCAGCTTCGGTGTATGGATGGCCTTGCGGGCCAGCTCATGCAGAGAGCTGCTGGCATGAGGTGCCTTGTGCTCATGAGATGCTGTTGTCGGCATGTTTCCAGCCTTTCATTATGAAGACCCTGCCGGGACAGGGTCTGTTATCCCCTGTTGGAGAGGGGCGTCACCGCCCCGTCTTCACGGTGAAAGTTTGCCAACCGGACAACAAGTGCACTTCATGCAGGGCTGGCCTGCTGATGGTGTGACACGGCTTACCGGGGCAGACGGTGCAGCAGGATCAGAGCACCCGTCGTCCGGTCTTCCCTGGAGAGCTGTTCCCCCAGACGATCCTTATCAATACTACCAACGGACGAACCATTACGGTCACGCAGGGTACCGTCCCTGTCGATACTCCCCACGTAAGACCCGTTCCGGTCCCGCACGGTTCCATCATCATCCAGACTGCCGACAGACGAGCCATTCCGGTCACGCACGGTTCCATCATCCTCCATACTGCCGAAAGACGCACCGTTCCGGTCACGGATGAGGCCATCCTGCTCAAGGCTGCCAATGGAAGAACCATTACGGTCCCGCAGGGTTCCGTCCCCGTCGATGCTCCCCACGTAAGACCCGTTCCGGTCCCGCACATCACTGATCTGCTGCACATGGCCGAAAAACATCTGCGCCCCGGCAGAACTCACCGGGCCAACAACCCCCAGCCATCCCATGACCAGCAAAATACCCACACGTTTCATTCCATGTCTCCCTGAACAGATCACCCGTTCCCCGTCATTACACTACGCCGCATGTGGCCCATGTTGCTGCCCCATGAAGACTGCGTAATGACCATACAGCCTCCGGCAGCCCCATCTCACTTCAGAAGGGCCACCCATTCCTCGACGGACTGCCCGCTCTGAAAACGGTCATCCACCTTTCCATCCAGCATGACAGTTGGTGAAACATGAATGCCGTGCTGCCGTGCGTAACGGGCATGGGCTTTCATGGCATCCGTCACGCTGGGAAGGCGAAAAGGCACTGCCAGATTGAGACGGGTATGACCCTCAAGCCGGCTGATCAGATCGTCGGGCGTGGTCTGCATGTTCGGCCCTTCACAATGATGGGAAAACTCGAACTCTTCCCTGTGATCACCGATCGTCCGCACTGTCTGCCAGGCCGTATCCCGGCCATCAGGCAGGGTCGCCGCAGCAAGAATGCACCGGACCAGAATGCCCGAAAACAGATGCCACGGCTGGGAATGAAGATGCACCTGAAGCGTCAGCCTGTCCTCCCCCACATGCTCCAGAAGCGGCATGAGCTTTCTGGAAGCACGCACACAGAAAGGACAGGTTGGTTCCAGAAAGACCTCAATCTTCCGGGCTCCATGGCCCCAGACCAGATCAACCGGCTTTCCTGTTTTTTCAACCATCATGACGTCTCCTTCTGCCGGACTGACGAATCTGCCCTGCACTTTATCCTGCACTCCATACAGAAACAGCCCCGCATGACACGGGGCTGTTTCTCATCTGGAACATGACTGACAGAAGAATCAGGAGGAACGCCGCCTTCTGGCTCCGGGGGCTGCCCGCCCACCAGCAGCAGGGCGGGAGGACGTCTGCGGCCGTGAGGAACGACCACGTCCACCGCCGCTACCGCCACGCCCTCCCCGGCCGCCACGTCCACCACCCAGCACAGGCGGTGGCAGAGTCGAGTTCTGGGCCTCTGTGGAATGGTATGGGTGATCCGTAATCACCGGCACGTTCTTGCCGATACGCTTCTCAATATCCCGCAACCAGGCACGCTGTTCGGCATCACAAAGGGACACGGCCCAGCCATCCCGACCAGCACGGGCCGTCCGACCGATACGGTGGACGTAAGCTTCCGGCACATTTGGCAGGTCATAATTGAAGACGTGAGAGACCTCATCCACATCAATGCCACGAGCGGCAATGTCCGTAGCGACCAGCACGCGGACACTGCCATCGCGGAAGCCCTGCATGGCACGCTCCCGGGCCCCCTGCGACTTGTTCCCATGAATGGCGGCTGCCGGGATCCCATTCTTGCTGAGATATTCCGCCACCTTGTTGGCTTCATGCTTCATCAGCGTAAAAACAACGGCCCGCACGACACGGTCATTATTGACCAGCATCATCAGGGCTTCTTTCTTCGCTGTGGAATCCACGAACAGGACAGCCTGCCGGATGCGATCCACCGTACTGGATTCCGGCGTGACCTGAACAGTTTCAGGGTCATTCAGCAGGGAATGGGCCAGCTCACGAATGGATGGCGGCATGGTCGCCGAGAACAGCAATGTCTGTCGCTTCTCCGGGAGACGGGCCACAATGCGACGGATGTCATGAACAAACCCCATGTCCAGCATGCGGTCTGCCTCATCCAGCACGACAATCTCCAGCGTGGAAAGATCGATATGCCCCTGCCCGACGAGGTCCAGCAGACGGCCGGGGGCCGCCACCATGACATCAACGCCACGCTTCATGGCTTCCACCTGCCGGTTCTGCCCCACGCCACCGAAGATCACCGCATGGGAGAATTTCATGTGCCGGGCATAGGCGGCAAAATTGTCGGCAATCTGCGCCACAAGTTCCCGCGTCGGGGCCAGCACCAGAACACGCGCACTACGGGGGGCCGCCTTGCGGGGATGTTCCAGAAGATAATGGAGGATGGGCAGAGCAAATGCTGCTGTTTTGCCCGTTCCTGTCTGCGCCAGACCGAGAAGATCCCGTCCCTCCATGAGATGGGGAATTGCCCCAGCCTGAATGGGGGTTGGCGTGGTGTAGCCCTCTCCGTCCAGCGCCTGCAAAATCGGGGCCGCCAGACCGAGCGCTTTGAAACTGCTCATGATTCTTCCTCAAAACCGGCGTTACTCCAGCACTCTGATCTGGCAACACCGCATAAAATAAACGCCTGAACCCCTCTTTCCTGAGGCGTTCCGCTCGTCCCGCCCAAAAATAGGACTCTATTTGTCTTATAACAAGAGGAAAAAGACGATGTCTTTTTATGACCTTATTTCGCAAAAAAGGCAGGCTACCTCTGTTTCCATAAAAAACAATGAAAACAGATCGTTAGGGCCTGCAAACTGCCTTATAACGTCTCCGTGAATTCTATTTCTGTTCACTTTTGCGGCGAAGAAGAAACAGTCCCTGCTCCCCGAACAGATTGGCCAGATGGGGCGAACACCCTGCCAGACGGGACTGACGGTTTCCGTTCACGACCATCCACTGACAGACCTCGTACCCGTCTTCCTCACACAATGCAAAGAAATCATAGATCGTACAGGGATGGATGTTCGGCGTTTCATACCAAGGGGTAGGCCAGACGGATGTCATCGGCATCCGCCCCGTCCGCAACAGATGCCAGCGCAGCCGCCAATGTCCAAAATTGGGAAAAGAGACCAGCGCCAGCCGACCTATCCTCAGCATGTGCCTCAGGACATCCCGTGGACAGTCCACTGCCTGAAGCGTCCTTTGCAGAACGACGTAATCAAACGTTCCATCAGGATAATCAGCCAGCACCACATCGGCATCACCATGCATGACGGGCAGACCATGGGCTACCGACTGCGTGACCGCTTTCATGTCCAGCTCCAGCCCTTGGGCGTCGCAATTCTTCTCCCTGGACAGGTGGCCAATCAGGCTTCCGTCGCCACACCCGATATCCAGCACCCGGCTATGGGGGGCCACCATGGCGGCAATCAACTCCTGATCAAAGCGCATGATGATGGTCTCCCTCAGCCAGACCGGCCTGACGGGCCATTCCATTCAGAAACCCACGAACCGTTCTGTCAAAATCCGGCTCTTCCAGAAGAAACGCATCATGCCCCCGGTCACTGTCTATTTCCACGAAAGACACATGCCCTCCTGCCTGGGTGATGGCCCGAACCAGTGTCCGGGAACGGGATGTCGGAAACAGCCAGTCAGAACTGAAAGACACAATACAGAAACGGGTTGTCACGCCTCGGAACGCCTCCGAAAGACTGCCTCCATGCTCGCTGCCCAGATCGAAAAAATCCATGGCCCTCGAAATACTCAGATACGAATGGGCATCAAAGCGGCGCGTAAAGTTGGACCCTTGGTAGCGCAGGTAACTTTCCACCTGGAACATGCCCCCAAAAGGGAGGGCAGCCAGTGGATCATGGGGGGCCGGCATGGTGCCGGGACGGATTTCCCGCCCGAACTTCCTGGTCAGGGCTTCTTCCGAAAGATAGGTGATATGGCCAACCATTCTGGCCACGGCCAGACCACGGGCCGGGATGACGCCATGGGCCTGATAATCCCCCCCGTGCCAGTCCGGATCACCATAAATGGCCTGACGACTGACCTCGTTGAACGCAATGTTCTGGGCTGACTGAAACGGCGATGTTGCAATCGGCATGGCAGCAAAGACGCGATCTGGATAATCCGTGGCCCATGTCAATGTCTGCATCCCACCCATGGAGCCACCAATGACAGCAAAAAGCCTGTCAATGCCAAAATGGTCTACCAGCTTTACCTGAGCGGCCACAATATCGTGCATGGTGATTGGAGGAAAATCCTTCCCCCATGGCCGCTCTGTCCCGGCCCGTACCGTTGTGGGGCCGGTGGTCCCCATACAGCCACCCAGCACGTTGGCACAGATGACAAAGAAACGGTCCGTATCGATAGGCAAACCGGGACCGACCATACGGGACCACCAGCCCGGCTTCCCCGTAACGGGATGCGGGCTGGCCACATACTGGTCGCCGGTAAAAGCATGACATATGACGATGGCATTATCCCTTGTGGGAGAAAGCTCACCATATGTCTGATAGGCAATATCCAGCGGAGCGATCTTCTCCCCACACTGAAGGGTCATCCCCTCAGGGAAAGTGATAGACTGTACTTCCAACATCGGCTCCGGCTGTCTGTAACGAGAAACCCGTATAAAAACACTGCCATACTCATGGTTTCAAGACAGAATAAGCACGGAGCCCACGGCATCGTTCCGAAAACTGCTTATTCCGCTGCTTCCAGCATTTCCGGATAGTTATCCTGAGCCAAGGCCGGCATTGGCATCCTCTCGGCCACAGACTGCATCCTCTTGCGCACGGGGAGCCAGTACCCATAAGCAGCCAGAGCCTGCCCAAGATGCATCAGCGCTTCGCCCAGCTCAGAATGTAGAGTCTGCTCCTCCGGAGCATTCTGCATATCTGACAGAATGTTCAGGAGATGTTCCTCCGTGGCCGAATATTCCAAGGCTGCGGTTGCACAGACAGCATGAAGAAAAAGCGCCTTGAACCGCTCCTGAAGGCGCTCTGCCTCCTGCCCCAGAAGCCCAGACAGAGACATGGAGCGCCGCCAGCAGCTCGGCCCCAGCAGATACCGCAGGGCCCACAGGGCTGTCTGCTCCTCCCGCGCCAGTGTCTTCATGGAAGCGTCATGGATGGTGTCACGCCGTTCGGCAATCTGAATGATGTTCATGAGGCCTCTCCCTCTCTCTGCGAGTTGCTTCATGAATGACGTTAGATGAGAACTCTTCTCACTTTCAACAGAAAGATGCGACCTGAATTCCCTCTCTCCCGGCAAAAATACGTAAAGAGCTACAAAAACAGCCAGTTATTGACGTTATTAAAGTTTTCTATAAGCCAGAGAATCAGGTTTCAGAAACACAAGATGCTGTGGTTCTTTGCATCCACAGCACACAAGATATCGATTCTCACATGAGGATGGTTATATCCTCTCGTGGAGTCTGTTCCCTTTATTCGTGACAGATGGTTGGGGAACGTGTGGACCCACGGGAGGACCATGGCTATGTGGTTGTTTCTGATTTTGTGGGTATGGATGCGGGGGTAGGATTTGAACCTACGACCTTCAGGTT